>CALCQO010000023.1 GCA_937894675.1 uncultured Clostridia bacterium | reverse complement strand
GATGGTTCCGATGTTTACGTGCGGCTTGTTGCGCTCAAATTTTGCTTTTGCCATTGTGATGCTCTCCTCCAATTTTACGGTAATTTGCCGGGCAGTTATCCGGCTGATAGAACCGGCTTTTGCCGGAAGCTGCCAATGCGGTGTTTCCGCAATGGACGAGTGGAGCGGGTGATGGGAATCGAACCCACGTAGCCAGCTTGGGAAGCTGGAACTCTACCATTGAGTTACACCCGCATGCACGAATACCTGAATATTCTATCCAAACATTGCAGAAATGTCAACCATGTAAACGCTGTTTTCTTGTTTTCTTTCCTGCATATTGGTTCATCCACGAACGATTTTACTTTTTAATCTCATTGAGGTATTTGTTCATTTTTTTCTTGATGCGCTGCAGCGCGTTATCTATGGCTTTTACCTGCTTTTGCAGTATCCCGGAGATTTCCAGGTAGCTTTTCCCCTGCAGAAAGAGACGCAGCACATCCCGCTCCAAAGGAGACAAAGCCTCCTTGATATGGTTTTCAATGCTGCGCAGTTCTTCCTGGTTAATGAACAGCTCCTCCGGGTCGCTGACATGGGCTTGTATGACATCCAGCAGCGTCCGGTCGCTCTCGTCATCATAGAGGGGTTTATTCAGGGACACGTAACTGTTGAGCGGGATATGCTTCTGGCGCGTGGCAGCCTTTATCGCAGAAATAATCTGACGTTTGATGCACAATTCAGAAAACACATAGAAGGAAGCCTGCCTGTCCGCGCGGTAATCGCGAATCGCCTTGTACAGACCGATCATGCCTTCCTGCACCAGGTCTTCGTGATCCGCGCCAATCAGAAAGTAACTGCGGGCTTTCAGGCGCACCACCCGTTTATACTTGTTCAGGATAAATAGAAGGGATTCCCTATCCCCCGTTTGGGCTTGCAGAACGATTTCCTCATCCGGCTGGGATGAAAACACCTCGTCAATTTCCCTATCTATTTTGTCCGGATAGGCATCCATGCTGCTTTACACCTTACGCGCGCAGAAAACCGCATGCAGCAGAATACCGGCGGCTACAGAAGCGTTGAATGAACCTATCTCACCGACCATGGGGATAGATACGGTACCATCACATTGGCTCAGCACCAGTTTGCTGACCCCTTCCCCTTCGCTGCCGATTACAAGGGCGGTTCCAGCGGCAAAATCAACCTGGCGGTAATCTTTTCCTTCCATATCAGCGGCATATACCCAGATACCCTGCTGCTTGAGCTGTTTGATGGTCTGGGAAAGGTTGGTTACCCTGGCGACCTTGACATACTCAACAGCGCCGGAGGAGGTTTTCACCGCGGTGGAGGTGAGGCCTACAGCGCGGTTTTTGGGTATAACCACACCATGCGCTCCGGTGCAGGCGGCAGAGCGTACGATGGCGCCCAGGTTATGAGGATCGGTTATCTGATCCAGAATGACGATAAACGGTTTTTCGTTCCGCTCTTTCGCTGTTTCCAGAATATCGTCCAGCGAAGCGTATTGATGAGCGGAAGCGAAGGCAACCATTCCCTGATGATTCCTGGCCAGGTTGTCCAAATGCGTTTTCTCAACCGTCTGGACACGAATCCCCGCAGCGCGCGCCATGGACAGGATTTCTCGTGCCGACCCGGATAAGTCCGCGTCTGAAATCATCAGTTTTTCAATGTCCCGGCCGGATTTTAAAGCTTCCCGGATGGGATTCCTGCCAAACAAAAGCGTTTCATCCCGTTCCATAATCTCCGACTGGATTGCCGCAGGCTGAACCGGCAGGACTCTATTCTCCTGTTTAATCGGTCTGTTCTGAAAAGCAGGTTTTCTGCCAAATGCAGGTCTCGCTGGCAGGTTTCCCGTTGTCTGGCTGCGCTGGTCTCTGCGCTCCCCGCTCTTTTTAAAGGGGTATTGCACCACATCATCATTCTTGGCTGGTTGGTTGCTGTATCTGGAGCGCCCCTGAGGCGGCCGGTTGGATTTTGAGACAGAACTTCCTGTTTCCTCTGAATACCGGTTGGTTTTTGCGTATCGGAAATCTGAGCTTTTTTCCGCAAATCGGTTGCTGCCTTTGGATTTGTTTTTTGTGTCAAACTTTTTATAATATGCCATTTGTTTCTTTCCTTCTATATTTATTGCGTACTTGCGTTATCTTTCCGCATGTTTTGCTTCCTTCAGGGCAAGCGCCTCGAACACAGCCAGGGCCAGCGTCTGCAAACAATGTCGGCGCTTGTTCTTTGCATATTTCCAGCATACGGTCGGCTAACTGGTGGATTTCCCACTGTGCCCGGTTGCAGCAGCGCAGGTTGAAAAAATGCAGCAGTTCCCGAACGTTCATGGTAAGCACCAACCTGGTTTCACATGCGCCAGGCAGTACAAAGCGGGCGTCCTCATTCCCCTGCTCCCCCGTACCCAGCTTTTGCTGCCACTGGGTATACCACTGATGCATTTGCTGCATCTGGCTTTCATACTCTTTTACGGTGTCTTCCCCCAGTTCCTCAATTCTGGGAGGAACGATATAGTGAAAACCCTTCTGATAGGATACATACCGCTGGCTTTGCACACTGAAGGACGCCAACCGATGGCGGGTAAGCTGGGCAAGCAATACCCGGCTGACACCTTCAATACCAAAGGTAAAGGAGATATGCTCCACAACGGAAAGATGACCGGTTGAAAGAATCGCCTGCAAAAATGCTTGCTGGTCATTGGCCGAAATCTTTTCTTCCAATTGCTCGATTCCAGCGCTGGAATAGCATAATTTTGCCGCAAGCGCAGCGATTTCCTCTTTTCCGGAGGAACAGGATAAAAGACTGACACGCTGATTCACTTTAGGCATCGTTTTCCTCCCCATCCATAGCAGTAATCAAATGGAACAACTCCTCCATCCGGCTGTTTCTGCCAAGGAGGTATAAGAAACCAAACAGTGCTTCCAGGGCTGTGGAACCAGCATATTCCTGGGTTGAAGCTGATTTAGGCGCAGTGTGTCTGGCATGAGCGTTTCTCCCCCTGCGGACGATTTCCAGCTCATCATCCGATAAATCGGGCAATAGCCGCTGCAGGTATCTTGCTTGAGACGCCGCGCATACCATGGATGTCGTCCATTGATGCAGCTGTTTTAGTTTGCCCTGCCGCTCAATATGGTGTACCCTGACCAGCATCGTGTAAACCGAATCTCCCACGAAGGCAAGATGAAGCGGGTGCAGGGATAGAATTTCCTGTTCAGACAGCATATTATTCCTGTGTGGTCTTGCAGTACATGGAGGGACTCATCCCAACAATGTTTTTAAAGGTTTTCGAAAAATGATATGGGTCATTCATACCGACTTCCGCGCCGGTCTGCTTTACCGTGTAGCCATCCTTTAAAAGAGTTTTGGCCCGCTCCATCTTGCAGAACAGCTGATAGCTCTGCGGGGGCATCCCTACTTCGGATACAAAGCGTTTACGGAATGTCTCCACCGGCATGCGGCTGATATTGGCCATGTCGCTAAGGGAAAAACTATCCTGGTATTGATTTTTGCGCATGGCATCCACAACCTTGGCAATTTCATGAGAAAGAACCGCGTCCATCGCTACCGGCTGCCCGCTATGAGATGCCAGCATCGCCCATAACAGCTGCTGCAGCTGCGCGGAGGATCCCTCCTGGGAGGCCTGAATGCGGACGGTGGCTTGAACAATGTGGCGGGCTAACTTCATTTGGGATGGCAAGGCTCCCTGTTTCATGGGGCGGTGGGAGATCGCTCCCATTTGATGCATGAACAGCGCGGCCAGACGGCCGTCGATGGTCATCCAAATAACGCGGGTTTCCTGGGACGCGACCAGGATTACATCTTTGGTATGGGGAGGGATCATACAGCAATCCCGGGTTTTCATCTGAAAACGTACATCGTTTGCCGTAAACTGGCAATCCCCGCTCTGGGTCACCAGCCATACCCAGGTGCTTTGTTCCTTTAGGGCGTGGGTCCCCGTGGGAAGCATGGAAGAACCTGCAGACGCGATCCAGACGCCGCTTTCAGCGGCTAAATGGTCCGGCTGGTGATCGCCTTCCACATTGAACGGGGCATTTTGTGCATGGTCATACTCCAGGGTAAACATGATAGATTCCGACATTTCAAACCTCCTGATTGTCAACAGCGCTATTATATCTACCATAATGTACAATGTCAATAAATGATTCCAATTTATACATGAAAATAGGACCCTTGCGGATCCTATTCTGGCGGAGAGTCAGGGATTTGAACCCTGGAGACGCTATTAACGCCTACACGATTTCCAGTCGTGCGCCTTCGACCACTCAGCCAACTCTCCAAGCTGACGCAAGTGGTAATATACCATGTTTTGTCCGCCTCGTCAATGATTACCGGATGATTTCTTGACAAGAAATGATAATTCAACCATAATGCATACAGGGAAGGAGGCTTATGATGGTTACAGTTTTTTCTGTGGAGCCCGGCAGTCTGGCAAGCCGTTTCGGGATAACATCTGGCGACATCATTGAAAAAATCAATGGCGAGAAAGTTTTGGATAGCATCGATTTTCAGGCGCTAACAGCGGTTAAACATGTCTGTCTGCAGATTAAAAAGGTGAGCGGTCATGCACGAGAGGTTGACATCATCAAGCCCGCCTCCAAACCTTTGGGCATCGTCCTTTCCTCTGAAGCCCTTCCCCCGCCTAGGGAATGCGCGAATCAATGTATCTTTTGCTTTGTTGACCAGATGCCACAGGGCATGCGACCCTCCCTGTACATCAAGGATGACGACTGGCGGTATTCCTTGATGATGGGCAGTTTCATTACCCTGACAAATGTTGGTGAAAACGAGTTTCAGCGCATCATCGCCAGAAAAGCCAGCCCCTTATACATCTCGGTCCAGGTAACGGATGAAACCGCGCGCTGCGCCATGCTGAACAACCGCAACGCGGGCAAATTGATGAATCGCTTGCGTACCCTTGCCGAAAACAACATCAGTTTTCACGGACAAGTTGTCCTTTGTCCAGGCGTTAATGATGGGGATGTTCTTAGGCAAACTTTGGAAGACTTGTACAGCCTTCGCCCTCACACGCTGAGCGTCGCCCTTGTACCCGTCGGGCTTACCCGTTACCGGGAAGGTTTGCACGAACTGTCCGTTTATTCCAAAGCACAAGCGGATGATGTCATGTCTATCTGTCAAGCATTCCAAGAGCGGTCTTTAAAAGAATACGGCAATCATTTTGTCTTTCCATCCGATGAGTTTCTGAGCATTACCAATACCGACATCCCGCAAGCGGACGCCTATGATGGGTTTCCCCAGATTGAGAATGGCGTCGGCATGCTCCGCCTGTTTGAGGACGGCATCATCACAGCCGCGAAAGCATCCTATGAAATGGCAGTGAAAGAAAGAACCGTCTGCATTCCCTGTGGAACCTCCTTGGCCCCATACATGCGTCAATGGGTTGAAACATACGCGCCTAAAGGCGTCGATGTGAATGTGTTGCCCATTCATAATCATTTTTTCGGACACACCGTAACGGTAACGGGGTTAATCACAGCGCAGGATCTGCTGGAACAATTAAAAGGAGTAACGGCTGATGAAGTCTTTATCTCCGAAACCATGCTGAATGATGAGCTCACCCTGTTTCTGGATGATATGCCATATTCGCAATTTATAGAAGCGCTAGGCATACCGTGCCGCTTAATCGCCAATAACGGAGAATCTTTCTACCGCGCGCTGCGCGGCAATCTGTGAGGAGCTTGGAATGATACAAAACATCCCCATTGTCGCCATCGTTGGCAGGCCAAACGTGGGCAAGTCAACTTTCTTTAATGTCATTTCCGGAAAGCGCATTTCCATTGTGGAGGATACCCCGGGCGTGACCCGCGACCGGGTATACGCGGACGTGGAATGGTGCGGACGCCGCTTCACTTTGGTTGATACCGGCGGTATTGACATGCTCAGCGAAGATGTGCTGCTGTCCCAAATGCGTTATCAGGCACAGGTCGCTATTGATACCGCGGATGTTATCTGTTTCTTTACAGACATCCGGGCGGGGCTTATGCATCAGGACGAGGAAATCGCCAACTACCTTCGCGCCGCGAAAAAACCGGTTTTGCTTGTCGTAAATAAATTGGATTACCAAGGCCTGGAAGAAAACATTTATGAGTATTACGCATTGGGGCTGGGTAATCCCATTGGAATCTCCAGCGCCAACATGCTGGGGCTGGGCGATTTGCTCGACCAGATTGTTGAGCATCTGCCGCCTAAGACCGACGCTGAAACAGACGAGGAAGACCAAGTAGTCCAGGTCGCCATCGTCGGCAGACCCAATGTAGGCAAAAGCTCGCTTGTCAATAAGCTGCTGGGCCAGGAACGGGTGATGGTCAGCAATATACCCGGCACGACCAGGGATGCCATCGACACACCCTTCGTTCACCCCAACGGCACAGTTTATAACCTGATTGATACAGCGGGTATCCGCCGCAAGCGGGCTGTGGAAGACGGCTCCATTGAGCGTTACAGTGTTATCCGCAGTTTCGCTGCAATCCGCAGATGCCATGTTGTGCTGCTTGTGATTGACGCCAAAGACGGCGTCACCGAGCAGGACACCAAAATTGCCGGCATCGCCCGGGATGAGGGCAAGGCCTGCATCATCGTTGTGAACAAATGGGATGATGTGGAAAAGGAAACTGGTACACTGGAAAAGTACCAGAAAGAAGTACTGGACCGGCTGAATTTCATCGCCTATTCCCCTGTCCTCTTTATATCCGCTTTAACAGGGCAAAGGGTACACCAGGTATGGGATGAGATTGACAAAGTATATGCTCAGGCTGGCAAGCGCATCCCCACCGGTTTGCTCAATGACGTGCTGGGAGACGCGCAGATTTCCCTCCAGCCCCCCATGTCAGGCGGAAGACGGCTGCGCATCTATTACAGCACCCAGCAGGGTGTTTATCCCCCAACTTTCCTGCTATTTGTCAACGACAGGGAACTGATGCATTTCGCCTATGAAAGGTATCTGGAAAATCAAATGCGGAAAAGTTTTGATTTTACCGGAACGCCTATTGTATTTCTCCTCAGGGAGCGGGAAAAGGAGGATAACTGATACCATGCTTGGATATTTCGCCTGCGCGGTTATTGGGTACCTGCTCGGATGCTTCTCCACGGGTTTAATTGTCACCAGTCACTCAGGGGTAGACATCCGCAAAGAGGGCAGCAAAAGCACGGGAGCAACCAATGTTTCCCGCGTTATGGGCTTACGCCACGGCGTCCTTACTTTTATAGGAGATTCCCTGAAAGGATTGATTTCCGTTCTCATCGGCACCTGGCTTATGGGACGAAACGGCGCTCTTATCGCCGGCCTGTTTACCGTTATCGGCCACAACTGGCCAGTATTCTATCAGTTCAAGGGCGGTAAAGGCATCGCGAGCTCCTGCGGCATCCTGGTGTATCTGTTCCCCATGGAAGCGGTTATCGCGTTTGTGTTGGCTGTTGCGGTTATCTTCTGGCTGCGATATGTATCTGTCGGCAGCCTTGTCCTGCTTACTGTTGTGGCGCTGCTCTCCTTTTTTACCCGTCCATTCTGGCCTGATGCCGCGTTTACCCTCCTGCTGCTGGTGATTGGTATCTGGCGGCATAGGGCAAACATTCAGCGTTTGATGCAAGGGAAAGAGAACAAGTTTTCCTTGAAAAAGTAGCTAGATTTATGACTGTCTGATATAGGATAGTATGTCAAAACTGCTTAAATCGCCCGCGGTCACCGTTGCCCGCGGGTTATTTTTCGCGCTTCCCACGCCCAGCACTTTCATGCCGGCGCGAAGCGCCGCTTCCACACCGGAATCCGCGTCTTCCACCACCAGACAATCACCCGGAGACATCCCCAACTTTTGAGCCGCAAGAAGGAACACTTCCGGGTCCGGCTTGCTGCGGCTGATATCGTTACCGTCCGCAACGGCATCAAACAGACTCTCAATCCCCAGCCGTTTCATAATCAAAGGAGTATTCTTGCTGGAGGATCCTATGGCAATTTTGATCCCGTTCTCTCGCAAAGACCGCAGGGCGTGCAGGGCTCCGGGCAGCAAATCATTTTCCGATAAGGATTGGATCAACTCCACATAATAACTGTTCTTTCTGGCGGCAAGCGCAGCCTTTTCCTTATTCGAGTATTCCCTGGCGCTGTTCTCCAGAATGATGTCCAAACTCTCCATACGGCTGACGCCGCGCAGCCTTTCATTGATTGTTCTATTAAATGGAATGTTTTCTTCCTCGGCCATTCTTTTCCATGCTTGATAATGGCACTCATCCGTAGAAACAATCACGCCGTCCAGGTCAAATATCACAGCTTGTATCATAGCGACCCCCATAAAGTTTTATAGATGTATTATAGCACAATCTGCCATTTCCAACTTGACAGGCAGAATCAAAAACCATATACTCTCCTTGCGATGATGGGAGCAAGTATTCTGCAAACCGGCTTGAAGAGAGTTTTCGGCAGGTGTAAGAAAACAGCGGAACAGAGGAAATACGTCCCGGAGCGCAGCGTTGAAAGCATGGCTGTGTAGACGCCTGACGGTGCGCCGTTTACAGCGCAGGAGTAATTCCGATAAGAACGCGATTGCGTTAAATGGAAGTGGTACCGCGGTTTTTCGCCTTCCTTCAGTTTTCTGAAGGAAGGTTTTAGTTTAAAAGGAGGAAGTGTCATGACAAACGCGCAGTTACAGTTTTCAAAAAGGATGGAGCCGATAACAGGCAGTGCAATTCGTGAATTGTTAAAATTAACCGCAAAACCCGGCATGATTTCATTCGCGGGCGGTAATCCCGGCAACTTCGCGCTGCCGGATGAAGCCATCGCGGATATCGCGCAGGATATGCTGAAAAAGGATGGCAAGAAACTCCTGCAGTACGGGCCTACGGAAGGGTACCGCCCCTTGCTGGACACACTGGTTGGGTATGTTGCTGAGGAATTTTCCGTAACCGCGTCGCAAGAGGAAATTTTGCCGGTTTCCGGCTCCTCCCAGGCAATGGACTTAATCAGCAAAGCCTATTTAAACCCGGGCGACACTGTCTTGGTCGAGAGCCCTACCTTCCTTGGTAATATTCAGTGTTTACGAATCTTTGAGGCCAATATCGTCCCAGTCCCCAGCGACGATAACGGCATTGATACCGTGGAATTGGAACGATTGATTAATATGCACCATCCGAAAATGCTGTACACAATTCCCACTTTCCAAAACCCGACGGGTATCACCATGTCTCTGGAAAGACGAAAAACCATCGCGCAATTGGCTGCCAAGTATCAAATGCTGGTCGCTGAGGATGAGCCTTACCGCTCCCTGCGTTTTGAGGGTACACCTCTTCCCTCGATCAAGTCCTTTGATGAAGGCGGCTGGGTGGTTCTGATGGGCAGTTTTTCCAAGGTGATTTCCCCCGGTTTGCGTGTTGGTTTTATGGTAGGCGACGCGACGCTTATCCGCAAATGCACCGTGTGCAAGCAATCGGCTGACGTACACACCCCCAGCCTTAATCAGGCGATCGTCAACGAGTTTGTTACCCGCGGTCTGCTGAAGCCTCAGATTGAGAAAGCCTGCGCTGTATATCGCACGCAGATGCACACCATGCTGGAGGAACTGAAAAAAATCCAGGCAATCGAGTATCACACCACGCCTGAGGGCGGGCTGTTTATATTTGCCGCCATCGCGGAAGGAAAGGACGTCGGTCCCCTCTTCCAGAAAGCTGTAGCAAACAATGTGGCCTTTGTGCCTGGTGAGCCCTTCTATCCAGAGGGCGGACACAAGAACACCCTGCGCTTGAACTTCTCAAACGCAGATGTGGATACCATCCGCAAGGGAATGTCCATCCTGCGCTCATGTTTCGATGAAAACTAATTTAATAGGAGGTATTGCATGCACATTCTTGATACTTTGAAGGAACGCGGCTTTATTGCCCAAGTAACCTTTGAGGATGATTTATACAAGCAGCTGGAAAAAGAAGAAACGACATTCTATGTTGGGTTTGACCCCACCGCGGAAAGCCTGCACTTCGGACACTTTATTCCCATCATCGCCATGGCACATATGCAAAAAGCCGGTCACCGCCCCATCGCGTTGGTCGGCGGCGGCACCGCCATGATAGGCGACCCCAGTGGTAAAACCGACATGCGGAAAATGATGACGGTTGAAACCATCGAGAAAAACGCGGAAGGCATTAAGAAGCAGCTGGGCCGTTTCATCGATTTCTCCAACGACAAGGCGCTGATGGTAAACAACGCAGACTGGCTTTTACACCTGAACTACCTGGAGTTTATCCGCGATATCGGCGCGCATTTCTCTGTCAACCGCATGCTGGCAGCTGATTGCTATAAACAGCGTTATGAGCGCGGGCTTACCTTCCTGGAGTTCAATTACATGCCCATGCAGTCTTACGATTTTCTGCAGCTTTTCAAAAAGCACAACTGCCGTCTGCAAATGGGTGGGGATGACCAGTGGAGCAATATGCTCTCCGGCGCTGACTTAATCAGAAGAAAAGAAAGAGAAGCCGCATTCGCCTGTACTTTCAAACTGTTGCTGACCAGTGAAGGCGTAAAAATGGGCAAGACGGAAAAAGGCGCGCTCTGGCTGGATGCCAACCTATGCTCACCCTACGATTTCTACCAGTACTGGCGCAATATCGCGGATGAGGATGTAGAAAAATGTCTGAGCATGCTCACCTTCCTGCCCATGGATGAGGTCCGCAGACTAAGCAGCCTTCAAGGCAGCGATATCAACGAGGCGAAAAAGGTACTGGCGTACGAGTGCACCAAGCTGGTGCACAACCAGGAGGAAGCGGAGAAAGCCCAGCTCGCCGCCGCCGCCCTGTTTGGGCAGACAGGCGGAAGTCTGGAAGATATCCCGACATTCATTGTCAGCGGCAGCATGCTGGAAGAAGATAACCGCCTGACCACCATGCTGCATTTAAGCGGTTTGTGCACATCTAAAAGCGACGCGCGAAAGATGGTGCAGCAAGGCGCTGTGCTCGTGGATAACGAAAAGATTACTGATATTGATTATGTCATCACCAGGGACATGCTCCAACAACCGGACGGCATTTTGCTGCGCCGGGGAAAGAAAAACTATTGCCGCCTGATCATGCAGTAAAGATTCAGCCCTATAAAACAATTCTGCAGCTTGCCCAGGATGAGTACATTGTGCAGAAAAGCCGGTTTCTCACCCAAGCTATGCCCGTAAAAACGGAGGAAGATGCTCTGGCTTTTATCCGCGGCATCCGGCAGCAGCATCCGCAGGCTTCCCATAACTGTTACGCGTATATAATTGGGGCTAATTCCGGTTTGATGCGCTACAGTGATGACGGCGAGCCTTCAGGTACCGCCGGCCAGCCCATGATGAGCGTGCTGCAAGCCAAAGACCTGGTAGACATCTGTGTGGTGGTTACCAGGTACTTTGGCGGCGTTCTGCTTGGCGCGGGCGGATTGGTAAGAGCGTACAGCACATCCTGCGCAAGAGCGGTCGATCAAAGTACTGTTATCCAGATGGATGTAACCTACAGGCTGACAATGGATGTCCCCTATGCGCTATGGGACCGCCTGCAGCACTACATAAAAAACCAGCAGCAGGATGTGCAGCTGGAAACGGTTGAGTATGGCGCGTCTGTTAATGCCCAGCTCCTTGTAAAGGAACAGAATCTGGCAAAGGTTCAAAAGGAAATTGTCGATTTATTGAACAGGGATGAAGGCATCACCTTGTCTGATCCCTTTATTCATTACTGGCCTATTGCTGCCGCAGGGCATACTTTCTGATGGCAGCGGCGACTCCATCCTGGTCATTGCTGAGGGTAACGGCATCCGCCACCTGTTTCACCTCATCGACGGCGTTATGCATTGCCACGCCAAAACCAGCCGCCTGAATCATGGAGACATCATTCTCATGGTCTCCAATCGCCATGGTATGGGCTAAGGAAATCCCCAGCATATCCGCCAATGCAGCGATGCCGTATTCCTTATCAATCCCCTGGGGCATGATTTCGAAATTGTTGTTGCTGGAGCGGGTAAAATGCACCCCCGGCACATTTTTCACTGCATCAAACGCCGCGTCCAAAGAACAGCTGTCATCATCCTCGTAGACATAATACTTATACACCAACTGATCCGCCGCCTTGCTGGCGGCTTTTTCACCAATTTGGAAAGTTACTCCCCGCTCCCTTTGCAGCCTTGCCGCGTACTTGACTTCAGCGTGGTGAGGTTTCCCCAATCGCCTTGTGGTAATCATGTGGTCTCCGAACATATAGTAAGAGGCCTTTGCCTTTTCCAGCTGTTGATGCAGGATGGCTACCGTGTCATGAGGCATGCCTTGCGCGTGCACACGCTTGCCATCCATTTCTATGACGCAGCCATTGAGGGAAATCACGGGACAGACAAGTCCGATATCCTCAAACATGATGCTGACATTTTCCGGGAAGCGTCCCGTGCAGATGGCGACCGTTATCCCCTTTTCCTGCGCTTCTCTGATTGCACTCAGGGTTTCCTTGGTCACCACATTCTCGTTGTTCAGCAAAGTTCCGTCCATATCGATGGCAATCAACTGAATTGTCGGTAGCATGGTTTTCTCCTTAAAATGGTGGTTGGATTGAAAAACTTACTTCATTCAGGTAAGGCAGGTCATGTTCTCCGAAAAAAGCTAGATTGGTGGCGCACAGACACAGCTTCTTCGCATTATATTCCTTGTTTGCGCGCCGGCTGCCGTAGACATCATCCCCTAAAACAGGGGCTCCCAGGTAACTGAGGTGCGCGCGTATCTGATGGGTTCTGCCGGTATGCAGGATAACCCGCAGCCGGGAAATCTCACCTTTTTGCAGAATATGATACTCTGTGATGATTTTTAACGATTTTTTCCCGGGCGATTTATCAATATATACCTTTCCTTTATCCGCGTCCTTTGTCAGGTAAGCCGTCTGCATCCCGTCTTCAGGATTTGGCGTGCCAACGCACAGGCAGGTGTATTCCTTGATAATCTGCCGGGACCGGAACATCGCAAGAATACTTTCGTGAGAATCTTCATTTAAGGAGATAATCATTAACCCGCTTGTTTGATTGTCCAGGCGATGGCAAATCTGCGCGTTTATCGCTGGCAAATAGGTTTCTTCTGCCCATTTCTGAACGGTATACTCGTCCGGATTGTCGCTTTGAGCACTGATTCCTGCTGGTTTGTTGATGATGACGATATTCTGGTCTTCGTACACCCTGGGGATGTCCCGCATTGCATGCTTTGTGAATATTTCTATTGCATCATCCGAATAAACAACCGCGTTGCGCTGGACTCGAAGACCATTGACCTTTACATCTCTGTTCCTGAAGGCCTCCTGCAGGGAGAGGTCGGAAAGCAGCGGAAAAGCAAGCCGGATGAATTTGCCCAGCGTTGCCCCATGATTGGGGGATGACACTTTTGCCGTGTATCGGTTCATTCATTTACCCTCCCTTGCGTCGCTAGGATAGTGTACCATAGATTTACGGCAAACGTTCCTTGCTTCTCAAGGAAAAGTTCGTTATAATATCCGGGAAGTACAAGTTTTGTACACAGACATACTTGTGCGCAATACGGATTTAGGTTATTTTTATCTAAATACCTGCATTTTTCTGCAGGTAGAATAAGGGAGGTATGGAACATGAATACCAAAAAATTGCTGGCGCTCATCCTGACAGGCATTATGCTGCTGTCCCTTTCCCTGCCCATGGCTGTCGCTGAGGAAACCATTAAAATCGGCGGCATCAGCGTTTTGACCGGGCCTGCGTCTCTGTACGGCATCGCTGTGCAAAAAGGCGTCGACCTATACATGGAGCAGCTCAATGCCCAGGGCGGCATTGATGGCAAAAAAGTTGAAATGCTCTGGATGGATGATCAGGGCGACCCCACCAGCGCGCAGGCCGCGTATTACAAATTGGTGGAAAATGACGGCGTTGTCGCCATTATCGGCGCTGTTTTAACCGGCGCGACCAAGGCTGTCGCTGAAGCCGCTGAAGCGGATGGTATCCCCATGATTTCCGCTTCCGCCACCGCGTATGAAATCACAACCGGCCGGCCTAACGTATTCCGCACCTGCTTCCTGGATCCTTTCCAGGCTGTTATGATTGCCCGCTACGTAAAGGACGAAGGAGTTACCAAAGCTGCTGTTCTGTATGACAACGGCGATGAGTATTCCACCGGCCTGTATAACGCATTCAAGGAAGAGTGTGAAAAACTGGGCATCACGGTTACCGCGGCCGAGTCTGCCGCCACCGCTGATGTGGACTTTAAAGCGCAGTTAACCAACATCAAAGCCACTGAGCCCGAAGTTGTGTTTCTCCCCTATTACGGCGCTCCCGCCGCCTATATCCTGAAGCAGGCGAAGGAAATCGGTTTGGATGTGAAATTCTACGGCGCTGACGGTATCTCCAATGTGATTGACTCTATCACGGATACCTCCCTGCTGCCCGGCATCACCTATACCGACCACTTTACAGATGACGCGGATTCTGAGATTGCCAAGAATTACATGAAGTCTTTCGAAGAAAAGTATGGCGAAAAGCCCACCCTGGCCTTCTCCGCTACCGCCTATGACGCGGCGCTGGTTATGACCGAAGCCATTAAAACGGCCGGCAGCACGGATTTCGCCGCGGTTGTGGAAGCCATTAAGAACTCCAATGTAGAAGGTGTTACCGGCAACATCACCTTTGATGACCATAACGACCCCATCAAGAGCGTTTTCTTCACCACCTTTGATGCAGACGGCAACCGCGTCTTCATCAAGCGCATGGATCCCTGAATACCATAAAAATTGAAAGCGGGGAGGAGTAACTTCCTCCCCCTTTCATGTGTGAATCGTTTAAAGGGAGATGTTTGGATGGCACTATTCTTCAACCAACTCATTAACGGGGTGCATGTCGGCAGTATCTATGCCCTGATCGCATTGGGCTATACAATGGTGTACGGCATCGTCAAACTGATAAACTTTGCGCATGGCGACATTCTGATGGTCGGCGCCTATACAATCGTGGTGATGGTTAACATGCTGGGTTTGCATCCGGTACTGTCCATCGCCATTTCTGTGCTTATGTGCATACTTTTCGGTGTAGTTATTGAATGGGTTGCTTACCGGCCGCTTCGCGCGTCCCCCAAAATATCTTCTCTGATTACCGCGATTGGCGTCAGCATGCTGCTTCAAAACGTTGCCCTGCTGATTTTCAGCCCTACGCCCAAGCCGTATCCCATTCAAGTAAATGTCGCTCCCCTGCAGTTTTGGGAGATTCAGATTAGTTTTACCACCCTGCTCACCTTTGTTGTTTCTGTTGTTTTAATGGTTCTGCTGCAGGGGTTTGTTATTTCCTCAAAAGCCGGCAAGTCCATGCGGGCGGTGTCGGAGGATACTGACGCCGCGATGCTGATGGGCATCAATGTCAACCATACCATCACCATGACTTTTGCTGTCGGCTGCGCCCTGGCTGCTGTAGGCTCCCTGCTGTACTGCATGGCCTATCCCGCCGTTTCCCCCACCCTTGGGTCGCTGCCCGGGGTAAAAGCCTTCATCGCCGCCGTTCTTGGCGGGATTGGCATGATACCCGGCGCGATGCTTGGCGGCTTCATCCTGGGCATTGCGGAAAGCCTGACCAAAGGATACATCTCATCCCAAATGAGCGATGCTGTAGTATACGGTATTCTGATTATTGTACTGCTCTTTAAACCCGCAGGCTTGCTGGGCATTGGCATCAGGGAGAAGGTGTAATAGATTTATGAAAAGCAAATCGAAATCCTATCTTCTGAACGTTATCTTCCTGGCGCTGCTGTCAATCGTCATCTTTTCGCTGATTTCCGGCGGGGTCATCAACAATTACTACTCCAGCATCCTGGTCACTGTCGGCATCGCCATCATCATGACCGTCAGCCTGAACCTCACCACTGGTTTGCTCGGCCAGCTGTGCCTTGGCCATGCCGGTTTCATGTCCATTGGCGCGTACACCGCGGGCATCATCACCAAGCAGCTGCAGGCCGCGGCGCCTGATTTCCCCTTCGCTTGGTCCCTCGCGATTGCTCTGGTGGCTGCCGGCTTAATGGCCGCTGTCTTCGGATTTTTGATTGGTATGCCCGCTCTACGCTTAAAGGGTGACTATCTTGCCATCATCACCCTGGGCTTTGGAGAAATCATACGCGTCATCATTGAGAACCTGTCCGTCACCGGCGGATCCGCTGGCTTGTCCCGCATTACCCGGATGTCGCGGGCTTTTTCAGAAAACACCAAGCTTTCCAGCGCTATCCAATTCGGTATCGTCTTCTGGATAATGGTGGTCGTTGTTACCGGCATCTTTACCCTTGGCCGCTCGCGTCACGGCAGAGCCATCATATCTATCCGTGAAAACGAAGTTGCGGCGGAAGCTACCGGGATCCCCACAACATATTATAAATTGCTGGCTTTTACATTGGCTGCCTTTTTCGCGGGCATCGCGGGCGGCTTGTATGCCCATCAGATCGGTATTCTCACTCCGCGGTATTTTGACTTTAATAAATCCATTGAGTATTTGGTCATGGTGGTTCTGGGCGGTATGGGATCCATTACCGGGTCCATCCTGTCTGCCATTGTCCTGGTTACCTTGCCGGAGATTCTGCGTGAGTTTGCCAACTGGCGCATGGTTATCTATTCCCTGGCGCTGATTATCATTATGATTTTCCGCCCCTCCGGTTTGTTGGGCACAAGGGAGTTTTCCCTCATCAAAGTGTGGGACAGTACGGCGAATTGGTTGAAAAACACATTCAAACGCAAGGAAAACAAGCCCAAGCTGCCTTTCATGCCGCATTATGATGTCTGGGAAGATTCCCCGGTACTGGAAACAAAGAACCTGGGCATTCGATTTGGCGGCCTTGTCGCGGCGGATGATATTAACCTTTGTTTGATGAACAATGAAATTGTAGGTCTCATTGGGCCAAACGGCGCCGGCAAAACCACCGTGTTCAATATGCTGACAGGCGTGTACGCGCCGTCCAACGGAGACATCATTCTGCTGGGCAAATCCATCGCGGGCAAACCGACCCATGAGATTACCAACAACGGCATTGCCCGAACCTTCCAGAATATCAGGCTGTTCAAGTCCATGACGGTGCTGGAAAACATCAAGGTCGCCTTCCATACCCGTATGAAGTACTCCCCTGTCAGCGGCATGCTGCGGACAGGACAGTACAACAGTGAAGAAAAGGGTATGGATATCCGTGCCAGGGAGCTTCTGCGCGTATTCGATATGGAAGAAGTCGCTGACGATAACGCCAACTCCCTCCCCTATGGGATGCAGAGAAAACTGGAAATATGCCGGGCTCTGGCTTCCAACCCCAAGGTTCTTTTGCTGGATGAGCCCGCGGCCGGTATGAACCCCATCGAAACCCAGGAGCTCATGAATACCATTAAAAAGATACGCACTAGGTTCTCCGTGGCCATCCTGCTGATTGAGCACGACATGAAACTGGTAATGGGCATATGTGAGCGGATTTATGTGCTGAACTACGGCCATATTATCGCGGAAGGCACCCCGAAAGAGATTGCCAACAACTCTGAAGTCATTACAGCTTATCTTGGTATACCGGAGAATGAGAAGCAGGAGGGACATACAACATGCTGAAAATCAGTAATATGAACCTCTTTTACGGCGCTATCCACGCGCTGCACGACATCACCTTCCATGTGAATGAAGGCGAGATCGTCACTTTAATCGGCGCTAACGGCGCGGGAAAAACGTCCATCCTTAACGCGGTTTCCGCCATTGTCCCCTATAAGGAAGGCGAGGTGCAGTTCAACGGGGAGAGCATCACCAAGGTTCCTGCCTACCAATTGATTTACCGGGGGCTTGCCCACGTACCGGAAGGCCGCAGGGTCTTTGCCCGCATGTCGGTGAAAGAAAACCTGGAGATGGGCGCCTTCAGCCGCAAAGACATCAAAGGCATCCACGCCGACGCGGAGCGTGTGTATCAGCACTTCCCCAGGCTGAAGGAAAGGCGTTCCCAGCACGCTGGAACTTTGTCGGGCGGCGAGCAGCAGATGCTGGCTATCGGCAGAGCGCTGATGAGCAACCCAAAGCTGTTGATGATGGACGAGCCTTCCATGGGCCTATCCCCCATCCTGGTCAGTGAAATCTTCAGCATCGTGAGGGAGATTAACAAAGAAGGCACAACGGTCCTGCTGGTTGAGCAAAACGCCCACATGGCCCTTTCTGTGGCAAACAGGGGCTATGTGCTGGAAACAGGCAGAATCGTGCTGGAGGGAACCGCCCAGGCACTGCTGAATAACGATGATGTTAAGAAAGCATACTTAGGCACTGCCTGAAGCTGGATTGTCTTAAAAAACTACAAATAAATACGCACCCCCATTTGGTTTTCATCCAATGTGGGGGTGTGTTATATCAGGACAGTTTCTTTATTCTTTAACCCAGGATTTCATGGTGTGCGCAAGGTCCGTCTTCTCCCATGGCACATTCAAGTCATTCCTGCCAAAGTGTCCATAACTCGCGGTTTGGCGATAAATAGGTCTGCGAAGCTTCAGGGTATTGATGATGCCGTCCGGACTTAAATCCACATGGCTGTGAATAATAGCGGCGAGCTTCTCATCCGGCATGATGCCTGTCCCAAAGGTGTCCACATCAAACCCTACCGGCTGCGCGACGCCTATCGCGTAAGCCAGAGCCAACTGGCAGCGCTTGGCCAGACCAGCGGCGACAATATTCTTGGCGATGTACCTTGCGGCGTACGCGGCGGAACGGTCTACTTTGGTTGGATCCTTCCCACTGAAGCAGCCGCCTCCATGGGGGGCAAATCCGCCATAGGTATCCACGATAATCTTTCTTCCCGTCAAGCCGCTGTCTCCCGCCGGGCCGCCCACCACGAAGCGCCCGCTGGGATTGATGAAGTACTTGGTGTCCTTATGCAGCAGCTCCTTCGGGATTTCATGAAGAATAACATCTTCCATCATGGCGCTGCGAATGGTTTCCTGATCTACGTCCGCGTCATGCTGCGTGGAAATAACAACCGCGTCAACAGACACAGGAATGTCGTTTTCATAGGATACGGTAACCTGGGCTTTTCCGTCCGGGCGCATCCAGGGGTGCAGCCCCTCTTTGCGCACAACGCTCATACACTTAGTGAGCCGATGCGCTAATGCGAGGGATAAAGGCATCAGTTCCGGGGTATCGCTGCAGGCATACCCGAACATCATCCCTTGGTCCCCGGCGCCTGTCATTTGATTTGCTTCATTCTCTTCCCGCGTTTCTTGGGCGCGGCTGACGCCGCCGTCAATGTCGGGCGATTGCTCATGCACGCTCGTCAGCACCGCGCAGGAACGTCCGTCAAACCCCATGGACGAGTCGTTATATCCGATATCCAGCACCACATCCCGTACAATGTCTGGGATTGACACATAGGTGGTGGTGCTGATTTCGCCCATCACCAGAATCATGCCGGTGGTAGCGCAGGTTTCACAGGCAACCCGGGCATAGGGATCATCCTTCAGAATCGCGTCCAGTACAGCGTCTGAAATCTGATCGCACATTTTATCCGGATGTCCTTCGGTAACGGATTCAGAGGTAAATTGTTTCTTCATATCCTGTCCTTTCATAAAAAAAGCTTATCATACAGATAAGCGGTTTCATCTTATCTGCCAGCGTATTCGCTGTCGGATTTAGCACCATGCCTGAAGCTGGTTGCCGGGGTTCATCGGGCCGATCCCTCCCCCACTCTTGATAAGCAGTATTCAGTTCCGCTTGATTATAAGCGATAGCCCGAAAAAAAACAATACATGGTTTTAATACCCCATTACCATGCGTTGACAATATTTCCCCTTTACGCTATCGTACCTTTCGGGAGGGAATGCTATGCTTTTTATTGGAATTTGCGGCGCCAGCGGATCGGGCAAGACAACTTTATCGGAAGAACTTTGCAAAGCGATGGGCGATAAAATCAGCACTTATGTGCTGAACCAGGACGCCTATTATATCGACCATCCGGAATTAACCTATGAACAGCGGACAAAGCTGAATTATGACGAGCCCTCCATATTCGACCATGAGGCATTATTTGAGGATGTCCGATGCTTATTACGGGGCGAACCCATCGAAAAAAAGGATTATGATTTTACCCGGCACGCACGATGCGACAGCAAGCAGCTCATCCACCCCTGCGATGTGCTGATACTTGAAGGCATACACGCGCTGCACGACGCCAGGCTGGGCGAGTTGATGTTTTTGAAATTGTACATCAATGTGGAGCCGGATATTTGCCTGCTGCGAAGGATCAATCGCGATATCAAGGAACGCCAGCGCAGTATCGACAGTATTTCCAGCCAGTACCTGACTACTGTTAAACCCATGTACGACAAGTATATCCGCAACTATATTTCCCTCGCGGATGTAATTGTTACCCGGGGCGGAAAAAACGCGAGAATCGTTGATATTCTAGCGGGCTATATGAGAAATTCCTTGGCTATAAGCGACGAAAGGTAAACCATGCATCCATTACTTGATGAAAACATCCTTTTAGCCGGGGATACTGCCCGGCTTTTATATCATGACGCGGTTCGCGGCCTTCCGATTGTTTCTGATTATTCCATGATTCCTCCTCTGATGCTGAACCGCAACGAGCCTTTTCAGAATGTTTTACAACTGCTTTTTCAAAAAGCATCTATGCTCCCCGGTATCATTCCATCTGAACAGAATATTGAAAATAAGAATGATAAGGATTTTGATGGAAATCAATTCTATTCATTCAGTGAAATACTAAGTACCGCGCCTGGAAGCAGTATGTATTTTATAGTTCATTTCATCCTGCAAAAGTTGTTTGGAATTCAAGACCAACTCTCACCGAAAACCGCGCCAAAGATTTGGGAAGATACAGCTTTTCAACTTTATAAAGATCCCTGGACTCCGCAAAGACTTCTTAACGATTTGCATGTTTCCGCTTTGTTCCATCCTTGTTCTCCCTTGGATGATTTGAAGTTCTTTCAGGGACACCGAAAGGCAAATAATACCGCATTTGTCCCACTCTTTTCCCCTGACGTTTTTTTTCGGATTGATCAGCCAGGCTTCTTGGATGCCGTGAAACTTCTCTCCAGTGCGACGGGTATCCAAATGAACACCATGGAAGACTTGATCCGAGCACTGGAGAATCGTGTAGATTATTTTCACGCAAATGGCGCGAGAGCAGGCTGCAGCAATATACAAATCCCCAAGTTCAACCTGAGTATGGACAAGGCAGAGAAAGCATGGAAGGCAGCCATGACAGGTGCCAAACTCAAGCCGCGGCAGGTAGCCTTTTATCAAACCATGCTCATGTATCGCCTATCAATCATGTACGCGAAGAGAAACTGGGTGCATCAGCTTCGTATCGGTTGCGCTTGGGATAACGCAAACGTTAAAACAAGCACTTCTTGCAGATACATTAGTGACGAGCCCGTCGCAGACCGACTATTCGAATTGTTTTATCAGCTGGATACAGAATCGGCTTTGCCAAAAACGATACTGACCTGCGGTTCCTTTTACCAGTATGAAACTGTTGTTTTCCTGACACAAAAGATGAAAAGAAGCCATGATGATAAGCGTATTCAGGTCCGATTGGCTCATCACCAGGGCATACAGGAAATCTATCGGCAAATAGATACCTTGGCGGAACATCATGTATTGAACACTGCCGCAGGTTTATTTGCTGATAGTAACTGTCTAGCGGATCTGTTCCGGCAAGACTATTACCGCAGAATGCTAAGCCAGCGCCTCGGGAACTGGGTTGACAGCGGGAGAGCATCTCAGGAGATCCCTGGATTAAAAGAAATGTGCCAGAACATTGTCTGGCACAATATCAAAGCGCTGTACTCCCTATAATGCAATAATTCCCATATGCTCCAGCAAAATCTTTAAACCAATCGCCACCAGCACGGCACCGCCCGCGATTTGGGCTTTGTTCTTGAATGCGGCGCCTACTTTATTGCCAAACAGAGAGCCTGCCAGAGACAATATAAAAGTTGTTATTCCAATAACAGCAATCGGCATGTAGATGGCTGAGCCTTCAATGGCAAATACGATACCGGCTGCCAATGCGTCAATGCTGGTCGCGACAGAAAGTACCATCAACTCTTTGACTGTCAGCGGTTTGCATACCGCGTCGCAGGCTTCTTCCCCCTTTACCGCTTCCTGGATCATTTTTATTCCAATGAACGCCAGCAAACCAAAGGCAACCCAATGGTCAAATGCCTTGATTTGGTGCTCGAACTGCGAACCCACCAGCCATCCTAAAAAGGGCATCAATGCCTGGAAAAATCCAAACGACAGAGCGATTAGAAAACATTCCTTGATAT
The DNA here is from genome assembly GCA_937894675.1 of uncultured Clostridia bacterium. GTDB lineage: Bacteria > Bacillota > Clostridia > Christensenellales > Aristaeellaceae > DTU024. The sequence continues at coordinate 214,536 of CALCQO010000023.1, read as the reverse complement.
TCACTTTTGCCATGCACGCCCCTTTACAAACGGCAACGGCAAAGGCGTCCATGGACAAACTGACTGCGATAAACATTACTTCCGCAAAAGGCATAGATTCCTGCTTTCATAAAAAACGGATGCTGCAACGCATCCGTCTTTTTTATCATCTTGATTCCTTATGAGCCGACGGGATAATTGCCTTCGAACAGAACCCGCTGTGTTGCCGGGCCGGCAACGCCGTCCTGGGACAAACCGTTGTTCTGTTGGAAACGGGTGACGGCGTCCACCGTGCTGGTGCCATACTTGCCATCAACATACCCGCTCAGGTATCCCTGATCCTTCAGCGCCTGCTGGAGGTTCCGGACCAATGTGCCGCTGTGTCCCTCGCGCAGCGTTACATACTCGTTGTTTGGGCTGGGCGTCACATTCACATAGGTGGTTACGGGCGTCGTCTTGGGGATGGGGGTTACGTTGCCCGCCCTGGGGGTGGCAGTAGCGGAGTACCTGGCAGAGCGCGCCTCATCGCTGTACAGCTTATTGAGGGTGCCTTCCCCGGCGACCCCATCAGCACGCAGGCTGTTGTTGGTTTGGAACGCTTTCACAGCTGCCTCCGTGCTGGAGCCGAAGTCGCCGTCGATGCCTCCGTTATAATACCCCAGCTGCTTCAGCCGAGACTGCATGTTGCGTACCGCTGCCGAATCGGTGAGGCCAACCCTCAGGGACACGCCCACCACGCCAACGGCGGTGGAAGTACCCCTCGCGCCGGAAGAGAAGAGGGCTTTGAGGGTAAGGGGCCCCGCGACGCCGTCAGAGTAGGAAACATTCCTTCTCTGGAAAGCGTATACGGCTTTTTCAGTAGCAGAGTCAAACCTTCCGTTGGCACTGCCGGACAGGTAGCCCAAATCAATCAGTCTTTCCTGCATCCTGGTTACATCGCGCCCTGTATTGCCCAGCCTCAAATAGATGTTCTCATTGATCCGGGGCGTCGCCGTTGCCCTGGGCGTCGGGGACGCGGTGGGGCGGGCGCGAAGCGCGTTGTTGGAATACAGGCGCGTTGTGGTCGCGTTGCCGGCGATGCCATCGGCTGTTAGATTATTTCTGCGCTGGAAGGCTTTGACCGCTGTTTCAGTACCCGTACCAAAGTCGCCGTCCGTACTGCCAAAGTAGAATCCCAACTCTTTCAAACGGCGCTGCAGTCTTCGGACATCATCACCCTGGCTGCCCAGTTTTAATACGTACACCGTCGCGGTAGGTGAGGGCGTCATGGTTGGCATTTGGGTAACGACAGCAAAGGCGGATGAAGTTGGGGTAACAAAAGCGCCTGGAACGGCGGTGCCGCCCCACGGCAATGTCTGTCCGCCATGGGTGGCGGATGGACTGGGGGTTACAATGGGCTGAATGGTTTGCGCTACCTCAGGGGTAGCGGTTGCTTCCGGGGTTAGCACGGGAAAAGGAAGGTTGCTTCCCTGGCCAGCTGTACCCTGCCCGGAACCGGTGTCCGGAGTGGTTACACAGCCGGAAAGACCGACAGCCGCAATCAACACAACCGCAAGGGCTGCGTATTTGATAAGACGATGGACTTTCTTCATGGCTATCCCCCCCATTTGTACAGGTTTCATCTATTACAACGGTAAACCAGAATCATTTCATGCATAATTTCTATCCCAGCGTTAATCACGCTGATGACCAAAGGAATACCGTAATGTCCCATATTCCTCACGCTCAGAGAATACCATAAAGCGCTTGATTATTCAATCCTTCCAATTGTAAATGATGGAAGATTGACTGGACAATCCGGTTGATTGCTGTATAATATAGTTTGATTTCATGCGGATGGAGGCTTTACATGACACCACTTGCTCTGTTAACAGCTACAAATATAACCGGGAAACAGGATCTTGTATCCGGAAATTGGTGGACACAGCAGTTTGCCCAGTTTACACCCAAGGATATTGCCCTGGTGCTGTTGTTCGCGCTGATTGCCAGTATTCTGATTTCTCTGGTCTATAAAAAAACTTTCCGGGGTGTTTTATACAACCCATCTTTCAGCATTACCCTGGTGCTGCTGACCATGGTTACCTCTTCTGTCGTTATGGCCATTGGCAGCAACGTCGCTTTGTCCATGGGCATGGTGGGCGCTTTGTCCATCGTCCGTTTCAGAACCGCGGTAAAAGATCCTATTGATACTGGCTATATGTTCTGGGCCATCACCATGGGTATTTTAATCGGCACCAAATACTATCTGCCCGCCATGGTTGTGGTGGTAGGCATCTCCACCGTCATGCTGCTTGCCTCCTTTATCCGTATCCGCACAAGCGAAAGCTTTTTGTTGGTTGTTCATTTTGATCCCATCGCGGAACAGGAGATTGACGCGGAACTGCACCGCAGCGTGCGCAATTACCGTGTGCGTTCCAAAACCATCACGCGCTCCGGGGCGGAAATGACCGTGGAACTGCAGCTGAACCAGCGCTCGGATGTCGTGGGTCATATGCTGGATATCAGCGGTGTGCATGACGCTACCCTGGTTTCCTGCCAAAACGAGACCGCTTTCTAAGCAACCGGCATGGCGCTTAATATCAGGCATGAACAAAAATACTATATCAGCCGTACCCAGTATCAGGTGTTATCCAGGATGCTGAAAAGCGTACTGCATCCTGACCCTAACGCTGATGAGAACAACGAGTACCATATCCGCTCGCTCTATTTTGATACGGTTTTCGACAGTGCCCTGCACGATAAAATATCCGGTGTAAGCGACCGCGATAAGTACAGGATTCGCATTTATAACCACTCTGACCGGATGATTCGCATGGAGTGCAAGAGCAAATTCAATGTGTATATTTCCAAGCGCTCTGTCCAGATCAGCCGCGATTTAAGCGAGCAATTGATTGCGGGGGATCCTACCGGGCTTGAGAACACATCCTCCGGTTTGCTTCGGGACGTGTTTCGAGAAATGCGTTTGCGCCTACTAAAACCTGTTGTGATTGTTGACTATGTCCGGGAAGCCTATCTGCACCCAGCAGAGGATATCCGCATCACCTTTGACAAACAGCTGAGAACCGGTCTTTTCTCTAACGATCTGTTCAACCCTGCCCTGCCGACCATTCCTGTTTTTCCCAGGGATGAAATTATCCTGGAAGTAAAGTTCAACAGGATTCTGCCGCAATACATATCCGACATTCTTTCCACCGCGGCCGGTTGGTCCACACGCAGCGCGATCTCCAAGTACACGCTGTGCAGAACCTATGAAGGCAAGGATTACTGATGGCAAGTTTATTAAAAAAGAATGATGTCATTCAGCTGCGCATTGATTCCCTGGGCAGTGAGGCGCAGGGTATCGGAAGGCACGAAGATTTTGTGATCTTCGTGCCCTTTGCATTACCCGCAGAGTTAGTGCGCGTTCAGATTCTCAGCGTAAAGAAAAGCTTTGCCTATGGAAAGTTGCTGGAGGTAGTAACTCCATCAATAAACAGGGTGACACCCCCATGTCCCCATTACGGCAAATGCGGCGGGTGCTCCACGCAGCATATGGATTATCCATCTTCCTTGCGCTTTAAACAGGATGGAGTAGAAAACAACATGAGACGTATCGCAAAAAGCGATATCGCTGTGGAAGAAACCCTCGGGATGGATAATCCCTGGAATTACCGCAATAAAATGGCAATGCCTGTCCAGGACGCCCTTGGCGTGCCTGTCTCGGGATTCTATGCCCCCCGCAGCCACCGGATTGTTCCTATTGAAGAGTGCTTCCTCTCCATGCCCCCGGACATTCAGCTGAAGGAAATTGTGCTGGCATGGATGCGGCAGCATGCTGTTTCCGCTTATGATGAACAAAGCGGGAAAGGGCTAATCCGTCACATTGTGTCGCGCGTCAATCGCCAGGGGGAGTCCATCCTGCTGCTTGTCATCAACGGAAAACGCATTCCTTATCAGGACGCGTTGATAGAAATGCTGATTAAACAGGTTCCCAAACTGGAAGGCGTCAGCTATAGCGTGAATACAAGCCGCGGTAATACCATTCTTGGGCCGGATTATCAGGTGATCTGGGGAGAGCGCTATCTTCAGGAGTCTCTTCTTGGCCTGCGTTTCCGCATTTCTCCCCTGTCTTTTTTCCAGGTGAACCCTGTGATGACGGAAGTGCTCTACAGCACAGCGATTTCAATCAGCGGTGCCAAGCCTGACGAAACGATGCTGGACATTTACTGCGGCGCGGGCACTATCTCCCTTTGTTTTGCCAGCCATGTTAAGCAGGTAATTGGCATTGAGATTGTTCCGCAAGCCATTGAGGACGCCAAAAGCAACGCGCTTGCTAACAACATACACAACGCTGAATTTATCCAGGGCAAAGCAGAGGTTGAACTACCTAAGCTCATCGCTCAGGGTTATAAGCCGGATTTGGTGATGCTAGACCCGCCCAGAAAAGGCGCGGATCAAGAAGTACTGGATGCCTTGATACAGGCGGAAACCAATAAAATCATCTACATCAGCTGCCACCCCGCTACCCAGGCCAGAGACACCCGTTACCTGCTGGATAACGGCTACCGGATTCAACGGTGCTGTCCGGTGGATATGTTCTGCCAAACAGCGGGGATTGAGAATATTCTGCTGTTTCAGCTTATGTAAACTGACTATAAAATGCTGATGCTGTTGATATCCCGGATGTTGCCGACAGCGTCGCTTCCGACAAGCCCCACCATGATGTATTGATTGCTCAGCACATCGAAATGCAGTTCCTTTAAGACCCGGAAGTTCTCTATCTTACCGGTTCTTGTCGCGTGCATGCGCGGACCAGTGCACTTATGCACATACTCCCCAATTTTAATATGCATATCATCCAGATAGCTGATGGGTAAATCCTGGGAGATCAAGTCCCGCACATACGTTTCCAGCTCATCCAGATTGATATCCGGTTTCTCATTGAACTTCAGCAGGAACCCATGCCTGACATCACCATGGGCATATTCTACGGAGGCAGGCAAATGCTTATGCAGGTAGAACTCTGTTAAATCCTCAGCCGAGTGAACCATACGGCGGTATTTGTTGGATTTGGTTACGATGACGGATAGGTCGTCCGGTTCCGGCCCGAAAATGGTTGGACGGGTGACGATAACCTCTTCCCCTATCCCTACAAGCAATTCCGCGTTCAAGCCAATAATTGGATAGATTAAGTCGAAATGCTCCACCACCACGCGGCGGCCTTTATCCACCGCTTCCTTGATGGCGTCAGCCAGTACATGCATCTGGGTAAAAGCGGACTCGAAACGAATGTCCAAATGATAGGTGTGGGGCTGATAGAACCCTTCCTCATCCACATCCAGCAGCGGCAAAGGCCTTACATTGACGCCGTCATCATCATTGGTTAATTCAAGCCCTGGAAACATGCCCTTGATAATCAGGCTTTTCCCGGATCCCGCTTCGCCTATGATGCCAATCAGCCTGTCAAAAGCGGTCAGATGCTGCTGCGCGATCTGCGCGCCTAGGGAAGTCATGCGCACAAAGCCGCGCGGCGCGAAATATACGCTGTATAGCGGATTTACCTGTGTAATAAACATAAAAGCCTCCAATAAAACCGCGCTGCAAGATACCTGCAGCGCGGTTTTGATTTCGTTGCTCGGCCGCGCTTTATCGACGGCCCCAAGGGTTACTTCACCCCGACGCCCGCCTTACGAAGCGCAAGGATGCGGTTCATTTCATTGTAGACAATCATGTACCCTTCGTCAACGCCCATGCCGGGCTTCGCCAGCACCTGGTCAGCGTGGGTGGCCATGGCGCAATGGATGCAAACCTGAGCGGAACGGTCCGTCTCGTTGCAGGTTCCGCCCTGGTAAGCGCCAATTCCCTTTTCTTTGCAGTACAGCACCGCTTCCACGGTATTGTGCACACTGCCAAGGTCGGGGGTTTTAATCTGAATCATATGGCCGGCCTTGTTGTCGGCAAAGTAAATGATGTCTTCCAGGGTATTGCACCATTCGTCAGCCACCAATTCTACCGGGATGCCGCGCTTGTCAATCTCCTCGCGCAGGCCCTTGAGATCCTGCATCTGCGCTTCACGGGCATCAGAGTCCATAGGTCCTTCGATGCGCAGGTGATAGGGCTTGGCAGCCTCAACAAGGGTTTCCAGATAGTCAGCCATGGCATTGTAGTTGGAATTGCCAAATACCAACCCAATGGTGCCGTAGCAGTCAATATGGAGAATGGGATGATACTCCGGATAGGGTTTGAACTGATTGATACGGTCGCGCAGCCAGCCCACATACTCCAGCAGTTTCTCGCCTTTTTCCCCCAGTTTCGCTACGCTGTTAAACAGACCATGGGGCAGCACCTGGGCGCCCTTCATGATCATTTTGTCAGCGTTGCTGTACCGGTCGTCGCCGGACTGGGTGAAGATGGGCAGCATCACATCCTGTACGGTGTTGCCATACTCATCGGCAACCACGTCGCACATGTTCATTTTTCTGGATTTCGCGACCGCGTCCAGAATCGCCTGGGATACACCGTAGCGGATGGCGGTGTGCAGACGCTTGCCGTCAAACTCCATAGTATCGATATCTTTGGCGAGGCGCTTGAAGCTGTCCGCTTCCTGGCCTACCAGGTGGGAAGCGACATCCTTCTCGATAATCGGGATGAACTTCTCCGCCAGGAACAGCGGGTCGCGTCCGCCGGCGCCGGAATACTGCACAGCCGCGCAGTCGCCCCAGCCGATTTCGTCATTTTCCAGCACGATCATCACAGAGATTGCTTCGCCCGCCTGACGAATGCTGGTGAAGCCAGGTGTCGCCGGCTCGCCGATATAGATGTTTCCATCGCTCTTGGCGCCTTTTTTGATGGCTTTCTGGTCATCAAAATAGAAGCCGGTACGACCCTTCGCGCATACAACCTTGGTAATCTTCATGAGTTTTCCGCCTTTCTTTCGTCTGAGTGCTAACTTTCATTCATGCGCAGGTCTGCCAACAAGCTGACCCTTGCTAATCGCGTAAATATCATCCACGACCATCTGGAAGGATACTTCACGGCCTTCCGCGCTTCCGCGGTCCTTCAGCTTGCCCTGATGGAAATCCACGATTTCCTTGGAGAAGGGCAGGTTGCCGATATTCAGGAATCGAACCGCGCCGGAGTTGTCGCGGGCGGGCAGCATCTTGCCAGCGTTGAATTTGCTGGGCGCGAAGGGTACGTCGATAACACCGGCTTCAAAAGCGCGGACAGTTCCGACGGCGATATCGCCATCGCCAAGCTGCAGGGTACGGTCCAGAATGGCGCGGGTTTCCTGATTGATCATTTCGATTTCGAAGTTCAGGTTCTTTTCGCGGGCCAATTCCTGATCAGCCAGCATGGAAATTACCTGTTTGGTCGCGCGCAGTCCAGCCGCGTTGGCTTCTTTGGTGGGTACGCCCAGTGCTTCATGCGGTGTTTTCACGATAACCTTGGTCGCTTTGGCCAGAGCCGCGACCGCGCTGCCCCAGCAGATAACGCCGAACGCCTTGGCTTCATCCTGGGGGAAGCCGCCCATCCACTGATGCAGAACGGTGCTGACGTCGCAATCCTTATACCCGAATTTCTCAAGGTATTCGTTGGTCATTTCCCGCAGGGAGTGGATGGCTGCCACGTCCTGAATCAGGTTGCCGCACTGACCATAGCCGACGGTAACGTTCTTCACACCCTGTTCGGCTGCCATGAGGGCTTCAATGACCGCGACTGCGTTGGAAATGGAGGGCGGAACCAGGGTTCCCGTCAAAGGCCCGAAGGGCTCGCGGTTGATGGAAACGCCTCTTTCCTCGTACAGGCCAGTCAGACGGTCCACATACTGCCAGGTGAGCATCGTATGCTCCATGGGCACGTTCTTCGCGTAGGGAATGTTGTAGGAAATACCGCCGCCCTCAAAACTGGTGAAGCCGCCCGCCAGGGTGATTTCACAAAGGAGCCGGGCATCAGGCGTGCCGTGGCGTACCTGCACGGGGCTCTTCACGCTTTCGGTAACCTTACGGCAGCCTTTTACGCCGTGGTTGACCCCTGGAAAGCCGTTGAGCATGGATTTGCCCTGCGCCAGGGATTCGGCGATGCCGTGCTCGGCGTCAGAGTATCTGTTGAGACGGGTGTAGCTGTCGATGGTGGAGGGCAGAAGATCCGCCCCGCCTTCCGTCTCCAGGAAACGAAGAAGCTCGATGTGGGCGTCAATCAGGGCGACGCCTGCGCGCGGCTGTATCAAGGTCGTCTTGTTCTTGACTGCTTTATTCAGCTTGGCACTGAAACGCTTTTCTTCCGGAATCGCTTTCTGGTAGGCAATCGCCTCATCCAAATCTACTTCAGCGCCGGTTGGCCAAGTCTTGAGGATTTCCTCACGTGTGTCAAAAAATTCCTGTTCGGACCACTTTTTATTACGAAGCTGCATATACCCCATCCTTTCCAAACTCGTTGATTAGTATTTTTAAGGCAGTATCCTGATGATAGGTTGCCAATAATCCCATGGCAGAGAGGATGTATTGCTTATCCTTGGTGACCTCTGCTTTACGTGGAATCAGTATCTGTTCATCCGGGACATTGACCGCTTCCCGAACTATTTCTTGATAATCAGGGGAATGAATCAGCGCGCCGCCTGTGACAATAATGTTGCTGACCTCTGTTAAATCCTTGCCCACCTGCTGGTAAGCCGGCCCGACAGGCGTGTACACCTGCTCGAGCACACCGGCATGGCGTATCAAACCGGTACGAACCGCCAGCGCCGCAAGAGCGTAATCCATCGCGATTTCTTCTTCCGTCTGCGGGATGATGGATTTGTCTTCCTCAATCCGGGCAAGAAACTCGGATATCGTGGTTTCGCTTAACCCGCTGATGCGGGCAACTTCTTCTATCCCCGCGGCTTCAATAATTCCCTTCGCGCTGTACCGCATGCCGATATCGCCTTCCACCGTGCGTTTCGCGTAGGGCTCCCGCAAACCGTGTAGAACAGTTGAAGCGTTATTGGGCAAGCCTTTGGCGATGGAATAGATATCCGTCGTGGCGCCGCCAAGGTCTACAGCTACCAGCTCTCCGATGCCGCGCTGTTTTTCCGTGCCTTCCGATAAGAGGGTCAGCGCCGCCAGCACAGCGGCGGGGGTAGGCATGATGATGCCCTCAATTAGCCCCTTTTCCTGACTAAGACCTTTTCCGGAAATGATTTTTTCCAGAAAGATTTTACGGATTACAGCCTGAGCAGGCAGAATGTTCAGCTTATTGAGCACCGGCATCACATTGTCGGTTGTAAACACAGGGTGCAAGTCGCTGTGCAGGATATCCCTGCAGACATCAACAGATGCCCTGTTCCCCGCGTATACAACAGGAAACGCGCTTTTTGCCGTGGCAAGCATTCTGGCGTTATGCTCGATGACTTCCCTGTTTCCCCCATCCGTTCCGCCTGTTAACAACAGAATATCAGGGTTTTTCTGGTCAATTTCATCGACATCGCTCTTGGTCAGCTCGTAGGCGTAGGTCTTGATTACCTTCGCGCCGGCGCCGAAAGCGGCCAGTTTGGCGGCCTTGGCTGTCAACGCGGGAACAAGCCCGCAGGCAATCATCTGCAAACCGCCAGCCGCGCTGGAGCAGGCAAGGCGTTTTTCATACGTGATATCGCCGGTTTTAACCTGAAGTTCTTTCAAGGCTTTTTCGAAGCCTATCATCACGTCGGTAGAAGCCGTCGTAAAATCATCCGCGGTCGCCAGCACCTGCGCCGTATCCAAGTCCACAGCGGTCAGTTTTGTGTAAGTAGAGCCAAAATCAATCAATAGTACCGCCCGCATGCGTTACTTCTCTCCGTACAGGTCTTCTTTTAACGCGGCGATGGTGGTCTCAGGCGATGTGCCCGGCGCGAAAACACGGTTGAAGCCCATGTTTACAAAGCGCTGTTTTACTTCATCAAAGGGCTGTTTCCCGACAACAATATTGCCTCCCACGTACAGGAGAATGTCCTTCAAGCCAGCTTCGTTGCACTTGTCGCGCAGACCCTGGCAGTCCAGTTCACCGTGACCGTACAGGGAGGACACAAGAATCGCGTCCGCCTTCGATTCGATGGCAGCTTCGATGAACTCTTCCTGAGAAACTGTGACACCCAGGTTGATTACTTCGTATCCGGCTTCCCGGAATGCGAAATACAGAATCTGGTTGCCAACCGCATGTACGTCCGCACCAATTACACCAATGATCAAGCTTTTCTTTTCCATATTATGACGCCTCCTCAGCATTTTACGTAACAATCATAGCCCATGCGCTACTTTTTGTCAATTGATAGTTTACCTCAAACCCCTTGCATTTTCATGGGTTTTGGCCATCCTTACGCCTCTGGAATGAAGAATTGGATGGTTACCGCTTCATTATGACGCAAGAATGCGTTTGAATTGGAATCACTCTTGATTGCTGCTCTATCACCTTCCTTGCTTTCAGTCAGCCCCCGGCCTATAATGGGTGGGGAAAGGAGGATGTGCCATGAACATTGGATTGTTTACTGATACCTTTATCCCAGTTGTTGATGGGGTTGGCCGTGTCGTGCTGGCGTATGCGGAAACTTTGTCTAAATTAGGCAACCAGGTAACAGTCTCTGCTCCCCTGAATGAAACCGCGTACCGGGGCGGCTACAGCTTTGATTTGATTGACTACGCGTCCATGAAAGTTCCCACCGCACCTCAATATAAAACCGGCAGCCCCATCCTTGATACCCATTACCGCATGCGGATGACAAACGCGGATTTGCAGATAGCTCACGCGCACAGTCCCTTCAGCGCCGGTTCCGAAGCGCTGCGCATTGCCAAAGAGAAAAACATCCCGCTGGTCGGTTCCTTCCACTCCAAGTACTATGATGATTTCTACAAATTGACGAAAAGCGATTTTCTGTCGAAAATGCTGGTGAAAGGGGTTGTCTCCTTTTACAACAAATGTGATGAGGTTTGGGCTGTCAGCGAAGCGACCGCGCAGGTCTTGAAGGATTACGGGTACCGAAAGCAGGTGCAGGTGATGCCCAATGGCGTTACCCTGCGGAGTGTGGATGCCGCCCAACTGGCATTGGTGGAGAGCAAGTACAATCTTCAGGGAAAGCCCCTGCTGCTGTTTGTTGGCCAGATCAACTGGAAGAAGAACATCCTTCGCGTACTGGAAGCATGCGCGGAGCTTAACAGGAACAAGTCAGAGTTCCTTCTTCTCTTGGCCGGTCAAGGCCCGGATGAAAAGGAAGTCGAGTCGAAGATTGAAGCCCTTGGTTTACAGAACCAGGCATTTCTCATCGGACACGTCACCGATGCCGCGTTATTAGACGCGCTGTATGCCCGGGCTACCTTATTCACCTTCCCCTCCCTGTATGACAACGCCCCCATGGTTGTGCGGGAGGCTGCCGTGATGGGAACGCCTTCCGTTCTTGTGCGTGGCAGCAGCGCCTCAGAGATTATTCAGGATGGAATCAATGGCTTTTTGTGCGAGGATGATTCCAGGGACTTGTACCGTGTGTTGAAAGAGGCTTTGGATAACCCCGAAAACACCAAGGAAATCGGTAATGCCGCGAAAGCCACCATCCCCTTGCCATGGGAAAACATTATGGAGCAGGCATTAAATCGGTATCAAAGACTGATAGATTCTCCGGATTATCGATACAAACAGAGCAAACGCCACCGTGGTACGAACATATAAGAGAAGCGCCTGCGTACGCAGGCGCTTTCTTTTTATTTCTTGGCACAGCCGGTTTCCCGCGCCGCTTTGGACACAGCTTCCGCCACAGCTTTGGCAACACGCTGGTCGAAAGGCCTGGGAATAATATAGTCCGGCGCAAGTTCATTTTCTTCAATTACATTGGCGATGGCATAGGTTGCAGCCATGCACATTTCCTCATTAATCTGTGTCGCGCGCACATCCATCGCTCCCCTGAAGATGCCGGGGAACGCTAGAACATTATTGATCTGATTGGGGAAATCGCTGCGTCCGGTGCCCACCACCTTCGCGCCGGCTTCCAGGGCTTCATCCGGAAAGATTTCCGGTGTAGGGTTTGCCATGGGGAACAGAATGGCATCTGGCGCCATGCTGCGCACCATATCCTGGGTAACCGCGCCGGGCGCTGATACACCAAGGAAAACATCCGCGCCTTTCATCGCGTCAGCCAGGGAACCCTTTTTATTATGAATATTCGTGATTTTTGCGATTTCTTCCTGCGCGTCGTTATTACCTTCATGCCCCGCATACACAACACCGCCGCGGTCAACCAGGACAATGTCTTTGGCACCCATCCCCATCAAATGCTTCGCGATCGCGACACCCGCAGCGCCCGCGCCGTTTATCACAATGCTGACAGAATCTATGTCTTTTTTCAGCAGTTTGAGCGCGTTGTACAAGGCTGCGCCTGCCACAATGGCAGTGCCATGCTGGTCGTCATGGAAGATGGGAATGTCGCAAAGCTCCTTCAAGCGTCTTTCCACCTCAAAGCAGCGGGGAGCAGCGATATCTTCCAGGTTGATGCCGCCAAAGCTGCCGGAGAGCAGGTAAATCGTGCGGACCAGTTCATCCGTGTCCTTTGATTTAATGCACAATGGAAAGGCATCCACATCAGCAAAAGTTTTGAACAGGGCGCATTTGCCTTCCATAACCGGCATACCCGCTTCCGGCCCGATATCACCCAGCCCCAACACCGCTGTACCATCCGTGATAACAGCAACGATATTTCCCCGGCGCGTTAAATCGAACGATTTTTCGACATCCTTCTGAATTTCCAGGCACGGTTCGGCAACACCCGGCGTATAAGCAACGGAGAGCTCTTCCTTATTAGTTACAGGAACACGGGATACTACCTCAATCTTTCCCTGCCATTGGTAATGAAGCTGCAGCGACTTTTGCTTGATGTCCATGGTATTCCTCCCATATGCATTCTTTTGTTTTTAGTCTAACACGGGCATATTGGCTTGTCAATTCAAGTTCTTTCATTGATTTCACCTATATCGGCTGATATAATAATCACGAAATCCACAGGAAGGAGAACCCTTTGGAATCACTTGCTTCCGTTATATCCGATACAGTTTTCAGGAATGAAGAGAACAACTACTCTGTTATTCAGGTTCGATCCGAAGGCGATGAAATAACAGTTGTCGGCTGTTTACCCGCATTTTCATCCGGAGAATCCGTTCTTTTCGAAGGAGACTGGGATGAGCATCCTATTTACGGCAAACAGTTCAAGGCTGTGCGCTTCTCCGTCCAGACGCCTTCTTCCCTGCAGGGGATTGAAAGGTATCTTTCCTCCGGGCTAATCAAAGGGGTTGGTCCCTCCACCGCCAGACTGATTGTGCAGGAATTCGGCAAGGAAACGCTGGATATCATGATGTACCAGCCGGAAAGATTGATGGAAATACCGGGCATCGGCCGCATACGGTATCAGCAGATTGTGTCCAGCTTTTCGGAGCAGGTTGCCACCCGACGGGCGATGGTGTTCTTGCAAACCTATGGCATTTCCCCTCAGCTTTCCTTAAAAATCACCAAGCATTACGGGGATAGGACCGAGCAGGTTGTGCGCAGCAACCCCTATCAGATGATTGACGATATTGAAGGTATTGGTTTTCTTACCGCGGATAGAATCGCGCAAAGCGTGGGGTTATCTTTCAGCAGCGAATTCCGTCTTCAGTACGGCATCAAGTATGTTTTAATGGAAGCCTCCGCTGCGGAAGGGCATACCTATCTGCCAAAGGATACCGTTGTTTCCCGCTCCTGCGGCCTGCTTTCCGCGCCGATAGAGGTAATTGAAACCAACCTGCAGGCACTGCTGCTAAAAAAGGATTTGATTTCCGCGTTCATCGGAGATACTGAGGCTGTCTTTCTTGCAGGCGTTTACGCCATCGAACGGGAAATCGCAGCAAGGCTTGTGCGCCACGCTTGCGGGACACCATCCGGTATCCAGCCAGATACCATTAGAAAGCGTATCCTAACCTTTGAAAAGCAGGAAGCCATCAAATTCAGCAAGAAGCAGCGCGAAGCCATTGAAAAGGCTGCCGCAAGCAGCTTGTTAGTTGTTACAGGCGGACCCGGTACCGGTAAAACCACCATCATCAACTGCATACTTTACGCTATGATGAATCGTGAGCAAACAATGCTGGCCGCGCCAACGGGCAGAGCCGCTAAACGGATGGAAGAAACAACGGGACACGAGGCGAAGACCATCCACCGTTTACTGGAGTACAGCGGGGAGGCCGAGCAGTTTGTCCATGACACCGGCAACCCGCTCCCCTGCCAATGTCTGATTATTGACGAAATGTCCATGGTTGACATTTACCTGATGCGCAGCCTTCTAAGAGCTGTCAGCCCGGAAACGCAGTTGATACTCGTGGGGGATGCCGACCAATTGCCCTCTGTGGGCCCTGGCAATATTCTTGGTGATATGCTGCGTACCCAAGTTTTACCTCAGGTACGATTGAACGAGATTTTCAGGCAGGAAAAGATGAGCGCGATTGTAACCAACGCACACCGTATCAACCACGGTGAAATGCCCGTACTTAACCAGCGGGGCAGCGATTTCTTTTTTGAGAATCATAGCAGCGCGGATCGGGCAGCCCAAACCATTGTTCAGCTATGTTCGCGAAGATTACCTGATTATTTGAAAGTTACCGACAGCCCCCAGAATATCCAGGTGCTGTCCCCCACGAAAAAAGGGCTGTGCGGGGTTGAAAACCTGAACAGAATGCTGCAAAACGCGCTTAACCCGAGAAAGTCGCAGCAAGACGAAATCATTTATGGTGAAACTGTATACCGCCTTGGCGACAAGGTTATCCATACCAGGAATAATTATCAGTTGGCGTGGACGGCTCAAAACGGTGAGGAAGGCACAGGCGTTTTCAACGGGGATATCGGCTTCATCACCTGTGTGAATGATGATGAAAAAACCTTATGTGTACGCTATGACGACAGCCGTGATGTAATCTACGAGTATAAACAGCTGGAAGACTTGGATTTAGCGTATTGCCTGTCTGTGCATAAAAGCCAGGGCGGCGAGTTTTCCGCCGTTGTAATGCCGGTTGTCGGCGGACCGCCCATGCTGATGACACGGAACCTTTTCTATACTGCTATGACCCGCGCGCGCAAACTGGTCGTACTGGTTGGCAACCTGAACGCAATCAGCAGCATGGTACAGAATGATTACATTACCCGCCGCTACACTTCTTTGTATGACCAGATTGTCCTATACGCAGGAATACAAGACAATGTTTGAACAACTTACCAGCCTTCTGCTGCCAAAGGCACAGTGCCTTGCTTGCAGCCATCCGCGTAATGTAGATACGGGAGGTATCATATGCGGTGAGTGTACATTTTCCCTTGCGCAGGAAATGCTGGCAAGCGGCGTCTGCCTGCATTGCCTCTCCCCGCGCAGGGGCTCGGTGCCTTGTGGTTACTGCGCGTCAGGAGGAATGGAGAATCTCACCGCCGCCTATGCACCTTACCACTATCACGGGGTTGTGCAGCAGCTTGTTGTCCGAATCAAGTTCGGGGCAGCGGATGACGCGGCAATTCCCTTAGCCAATGCGATGAGCGCTTGTGTGAGGGGGATACCCTTTGATTATCTGGTGCCTGTTCCCCTGCATAAAAACAGACTGGCTGAACGGGGAATCAACCAGGCAGCGTTGCTATGTGATTTGATCTCACCAAAGATTCAGATTCCGATTCTGCACGCGTTAAAACGTATTAAGGATACAAAAAGGCAATCCTCCCTCCTGAGCATCCGTAAACGGCATGACAATGTGGAGAATGCCTTTGAAGCCGTCGTTAATGTGCAGGGGTTGCGGCTTTTATTGGTTGATGATGTCCGGACAACCGGTTCAACAGCGCGTGCATGCGCGAAAAAACTGCGTCAGGCAGGAGCGGCTGAGGTATCCCTGCTGACTGCCGCAATCGCGCCGCCCCGGCTGAAAAAGGAGGGTCGGCATGGATAATCAATTCGTTCGAGCTGAAGCGGTTCTTGGGGAGCATGCAATCCAGCGTTTAAAATCAAAGCATGTCATGGTATTTGGTCTGGGCGGTGTCGGCGCCGCGTGTGTAGAAGCCTTGGCCAGAGGCGGAGTAGGACATCTGTCGCTTATCGACAATGATACGGTGCAGCTGAGCAATCTGAACCGGCAGCTGATTGCCCTGCACTCCACACTGGGCATGCGAAAAACACAGGCAGCGTTCCAGCGTTTGAAAGATATTTATCCGGATATCGCCGTAACACAGTACCCCCTGTTTTTTTCTGAAGAAACCGCTGAATCCATCGAATTTTCTAACGTAGACTATATCATTGACGCAATTGATTCGGTGCCATCCAAAATCTTCCTGGTAAAACTTGCCCAGCAAAAAAAGATACCGCTTCTGTCCTGCATGGGTACCGGCAATAAAATAGACCCTTCCAGGCTTCGCTTCGCGGATATCTATAAAACAAGTGTTTGCCCGCTATGCCGCGCAATCCGTCAGCGCTGCCGCAAGGAAGGAATCAAGAAACTGACAGTGCTGTTTTCGACAGAAAACCCTGTAGGTGCATCAGTGAAGGACGGGGTATCCGGGCGCTTGTCCCCTGGCAGCCTTTCCTATGTACCGCCCATCGCGGGCATGATGCTCGCCGGCAGGGCAATCCTTCAATTATCCGGATTTTCGGACGATTCCAAAGCTGATTCATAAGCCTTTTTAGCCACTTCAAAACTGTAACCGCGCCGTGCCAGCATGGCGATGGTATTATTTTTTAATTTCAAGGCATCTACATTGGTGCGGGTTCTTATATACTTCCGCGCATGGTCAGCTGCACTCATCGTTTGATCCTCATCGTTAATGGCAACCGCAAGCGCTTCGTCCGCATGGGTTTTACTGATTCCGCGGGTCAATAATTCCTGCCGAATACGGCGAACCCCCATCTTACCTTTCTTTCTTTGCACAAATTGCGCAGCATATCTTTTATCATCAAGGAAGCCGCGCGTTAATAGGTAGTGAGTTACTTCATCCGAAACCTCTTCTGTATACCCGGCAATAATCAGTTTTTCATGCAGCTGTTTTACCGGGTAATCCTTTCTTTCCAACAGGTAGGCAGCGCGTTCCATGGCGAACCGCACCACTTCCTTATGATGCGAGGAAAAATATATGTCCGGATTCATTTGCCCGCCCACTTTCATGGGGAACGCCCTGAGTACAGGCTGCGGTACCTTCAATGAGCCGCCGCCTGAAAAAGTAATCAGGTAAAAGCCTTGTACCTTTTTGATATCAGTTATCAGTTCATCCATTGCCGTTCCTGCCACAGTTTCATTACATCCGCGTTAAGGTTCGTCAGTACCCCATCGCGCGCGAAGGATGACCCGGATGTGAGAAGTATCATTCCATCCTGATTCTTTGTATCAAAGAAGACGCCGTGCACCGCTCCATAAGCAAGGCCCTGGTGCCCATACAGCGGATAGGGCGCTATTGTATGATCCTCAACAATAAACAAACCGATTCCTTGCTTTAACCGGTTATCCCTTTCTCCAAAAGAGCCGTGAACTGCCTGCATGTCCCGCAAGGTGCTATCCAATAGAAAGCCTGGAGCCAACAAAGCGCCCGCGATTTTTTGTATTCCGGATGTGTTGATGCAGCAATTCCCCTGGGCAAGACCATAATGCTGATAATCGACCCTGTCCCATCCTATGTCTGTGCGGCTTTTGCGTTCCTGCGCGTGAAAGCGGGGGGCATTTCGGTAAGGCAGCATCTGATAAGCGTTGGCTAGCAGTCCATCCAGATGTTGAGGATAAAAGGACGCCTGTGCCTGTAATGGCTTAAAGAGATATTTCTGCATCAGCACTTCGAATGACTGACCTAACATTTCTTCCAATACAACCGCGATAAGCCCCGCGCCAAAGTTGGAGTATTCCCATATTGGTTCCCTGTTCTCAGGCTGTACGCTCTCATCAACCATCAGCTTATCCAGCGTTGCGCCCGTACCAATAAGATGGTTATAGATAGCACCATCATGGAAACCCGCGGTATGGGTCAGCATGGAACGCAGCGTAATCTCTCTTTGTAAGCTGTCTGCGTATGGTATAAATCGCTTGACATTGATATCGATATCAAGCACTCCTGCCTGCCGCATCGCCATGACGCCTGCAGCGGTTATCATTTTTGAGACAGACGCAACACGAAAAAATGTATCAGCCGCTATAGGCTGGTTGTCTGAAGCGTTCCCATAAACCGCTTGAACAATGATTCCGTCTTTGTTGAATAAGGCGAAGGACGCGCCATACACCCGATGGTAGTGGAGAATCCGCGCAAGATTCTGGCGAAAGCTCTCCATCGTGCTGCCATGTTCCGGGCATACAACGACTTCTATCTTTCTTTCAGGCGGCCTCGGACTAAAGCGTGCCGCCAAATTATATACGGCTTGTCGCATCTATTTTCCTATAGGTTCTATACAGGATGACAGAATACACGGCAATCAGCAATGCTCCGCTTACAAGCAATAAGAGGTTTTCCTGCGTAGCAGCAAAGACAGAGAGAAGAATGCCCACGGCGAGAGGAGCGAAATGAAATGCCTTCATTTGCCTGCGCTTTCCAAGAAGCGCAGCCGCTGCCAGCACAAGCAGAATGCTCAGCCCCTGGGATACACGCATGCTGCCCAGCATCAGGCTATCGGTTCGCAGCATTTCGATTACCATTCTGCCCTGACCGTACCAAAGCAAGTACCAAAGCGTTAAATCCCCATTGCCGCCTTGTTTTGCGAACCTCTTGCGGTTCAAGTACAAAAACACAAAGCCGGCAAAATTCCAGACCGACTCATAAAAGAAGGTTGCATAGAACCATTGCCGATTAATCTGCACCGCGGCAGGAAAGAACTGATATGCGGCATTCTGTACAAGATTGCCATGGGCTTCCCCGTTAAAGTAGTTTCCCCAGCGGCCGATTGCCTGCCCTAAAAGCAAGCTAGGCACCGCGATATCTGTCAATAAAGGCATCGGTTGTCTGCGTCTTTTGGACAACAGCCACAAGCCTAGGACGCCGCCAATTATCCCCCCGTAAATTGCCAGACCGCCCTCCCAGATGTACAGCGCGCTCACAGGGTTATCACGGAACTGTTCCCAGGCAAAGATCACATAATAAATCCTGGAAAAGATGACCGCCAATGGAACAGCATACAAAATGATATCGACACCCAGGTCCTTAGGCAGCTGCCGCTGCTTTTCTTCCCGGATGCACAACAGGGTACCCACCAGGATACCAACGGCAATCAGGATACCGTAAAGATTTAATTGAAGGGGAAGAATCGGATATATCATGGCTGCTTGACCATTTCTTCAATGGTCTCTAATGTATCCATAATGGGAAGCTGCTGCGGGCATACGCTTTCACATTGACCGCAGCGGACACATCTGGCCCCCTCGCTTTCCGCCCTGACAACGAATTGATATTGATGCTTCAAATAATGCGGGCTGTCGAAACGGTAGGAATCATTATATATCTCAAATATACGGGGAATGTTCACGCCCTGTGGACAGGGCATACAGTAATTGCATTTTGTGCATCCAATGGCAATACGGGAAAGATATGTTTCCTTTACCTTTGCGATGAACCGCAAATCATCCTTGTCCAGATTGCCCGGGGTGATGTGATTAAATATCCGCAGGTTCTCTTCCAGCTGCTCCATGGTGTTGACGCCGCTGAGGATGGTTGTCGCTTGCTGATAATGAGCCGTGTATCGGAATGCCCATTCCGCGGGTGAATACTTTCGATGATTATTTTGCATCATCTCGAGGATTTCTTCCGGTGGAAAACCTAACGCTCCGCCCCGCAGCGGTTCCATAATCACAACGGGGATACCCTTCTTCCCCGCGTACAAAAGACCGTCAACCGTCGCCTGGGTCTGATCATCCAGATAGTTGAACTGAATCTGCGCCATATCCCAGGGGTAGTCGTCAATAATTTCCAGGAAAGCATCCTTGTCATCATGGAAGGAAAAACCTGCATGCCGGATCCTTCCATCCTTGATAGCCCGCTCGAAGAATTCGGGATAATCCAACTCCTTCATCCGATGGTAGGAATCCAGGCTTAAGGAATGCAAAAGATAGAAATCAACATAGGGGGTGCCCAGTTTTTCCAGCTGCTCATCAAGCAGCTTGTCCATATCCGCCTTTTCCTTGACTAGCCAACAGGGCAGCTTTGTTGTAAGCAGCGTTTTCTCCCGATAGCCATCTTGTAGAGCCAAACCTGTAACAACTTCGCTCTCACCTTGATGATATCCATATGCGGTATCTACATAATTGACGCCGCCATCAATGCCGCGGCGAATCATCGCGATGGCTTTCTCCTGGTCAATAGAGAGGGTGCCGTCTTGATGTTTTATGGTAGGCAGGCGCATGGTGCCAATGCCAAATCGAGAAACATCAAACCCCAAATTACCAAATGGAACTTTTTGCATATACTTTCCTTCCCCCGCATAACCAACGGTTGGCCAACAGGCGTTCGTACACTGGGTTGTGAATCAGTTTGTCCTTTAGGTACACATACTTAAAGCTGGAAAAGACTTTTCTGCCGTCCGGCCACTGGATTTGGCCCGCGCCATTCTCGTTTAAAACGCGAGCATCTACTTCCTCCGGCGGCTGTATCAGGGATACCCGGTTATGACAGCGGTTCCCCAGCAGAATGTCAAACACGCCCAAGTCCGGATCAATCGCGATGTGGTTGCCGGTATAGCCGCTCAGGGCGAACGCGTTTTGCCCCATCCACAGGGGTACCTCACTTAATCTGGGTACAGCGCTTTTAGAGAAACACAGGAGCCCCATATATTGCCTGTACTGGTTGTCTTGTTTCAAATACCCCGTTCTGTTTTTCCCGATACTGGAAAGGGTGCTGTTTGAAATCAGTTCTTCATTCAAAAGGCCTTGGGCTAAGGCAACCATATCAGCCATCGTGGAGAATAATCCCGCGTGTCCGCACACATGATGCCGTCCATTTGATAGCAAACGTGCTTTGGGATCATGAGGAGTCCCAGGAGGAACATCACACCGTACAGCGTGATGCCCCTTCACGATGCTGTGTTCATAGTTGTAATTGACGCAATCCGCCAGGCGTGTTTGAGGTACTTTGGCCCAAGTATTGCTCATCCCAAGGGGTGTCAGAATATGTCTCTGCAGAAAGGATATCAGACTTAATCCGGATGCCTTTTCAATCACATACTGCAAAATCAGGGCATTCATGTCCGAGTAGATTCTTTCCTGATACGCTGTGCTCTGGTAAGTAGAAAAGACCTGCTTTTCCCCTTCTTCCACGCTTGCTTGCCGGTCGATGCGCGCAGGGGATTTCAGCAGGGCTTGATAGGTTATAACATCGTAAATGCTGGTGTCTTGTAAGTAATGAAAACGGTTGTCAATCCGGCCGACGCAATCCGTCATTTTTAACTGCTTTGCTTCCAGCAGCATCAGCAGGGATATCAGGGTGAATAATTTGGTCAGAGATGCCAGGTCATAGATGCTATTGTCCGAAATTGGGACAATTTGGTCAGCAAACCCTTGCTCTGTCCATACTATCTCACTTTGGTTGCCGGTATGGAATGTCCGAAAATCCTTGCTGTTGCCGTAAGCAATGGCAATGCTGCAAAGCATGTGCAAATCGTCCGTTAACGCTCCTAAAGAAGCGATTTCTGACTGCATCAGACAAATTCCAGGTACCCGAAGGCATCCGGTACATGAAAATTCGCTTCCCCGGTTTTTTGCCAGGCTTGCAGGGATTCCCCCCGTTCGCTGTGGTCAATCCGGAAAGCATTGATTCGCCAACTCTTTCCCGCTTCCGGAGGGATAGAAAAGGCTGTGTAGGGAAGGGACCATACGGAAGTTATATAATTTTTCTTCTCTACATACCTTGTTTCAACGCGCCACTCTTTTATATCGAATGACATATCAAGATGACGGTTTCCATCTTCGTCACAGGAAATCAAACCATCGAAAAGCACATTGTGCGGGCTTGCCTCCAACTCGATGTAGTGTGATACATTATTGTTATCGGCAATGAACACCTCAAATACATCCTCGCGGTACAAAGGCTCATCCCGCCAGCGGAAGCTGGATTGAATGCGGTCATCCTCCCCTTGGAACAGAAAGAAGATTCTTTGTTCTTTATCGCATCTGAAGACACTGAATTGCGTGCCAAGAAACGGCTTTTCCCCCGTTACCACATCCACTAGGGAGCAGCTGTCCGCTTCCTTCCATACGGGATGGTCAGCCCGTGGAAAACCATCGCATTCAAGCTGACGGCACTGCATCTGATTCTTCTTCGCCATGGTTCACCTCGATGTTATTTCCCCTTGATTACTTCCTGCAGGAACTGCTGGGCAAATTGTTTTGCCTGATTCAACTCATCCCCGTCCGGTTTGAAGCGCACCCGCAGCCCTTCAATTGTTTTAACACGAAGCTGGGCAAGTCTGGCCATGACATTGGGCACCCCTTCTCCGCTCCAACCATAAGAGCCGAACGCGGACGCCACTTTCCCTTTGACCAGAACGGGCAGCACCGACAGCAGCAAGTCCATGATGGGCCGCAGGGCATCCCCCACAATGGTAGGTGTTCCCATGAGAAAACCATCCGACTGCAGGATGGAAGCAGCCGCATCCTGACTGTTTTCCGCTGTTACCTCAAACATTTTCACATCGACAGCAGCATCCTTTTCCAGCTCGGCTTGAATGGTTTCCGCCAGTTCCCTCGTATACCCATAGGCGCTGACGTACGCAATGGTAATCAAGGGCTTTTCGTTCTTTATCTGCGCGCTCCATTCATCATACTTGTCAAAGGTTTCCTGTATCTCCACGTCCAGCACAGGGCCATGGCCAGTGCAGATAATGGAAGGATTCAGCTCCCTGGCTTTCTTGGTTCCGTTGAGCACAAAGGGGTTGATAAAAGGGCTCATGATATCCAGGAAGTACTGATGCTGTGCGTTCTGATAAGGAGCGCGGTCTTTCATGGTCGAGTAAAGCAATGGCGCATAGGAGTAGTGGGCGCCGAACACATCGCAGGAAAACAGCGTTCTGGTGCTTTCCTCGAAGGTAAACAGAGTGTCTGGCCAATGCAGGTTGGGCATCGGATAGAAAGTGAGGGTCTTACCACCCAAATCAAGGGTATCTCCCGCTTTCACCGCCTTGCTCTGGAACGGCTTGTTTACAATTTTATCTAAGAACTGAATTGCGATGGATGTGCCGACAATTGTGATGTTAGGGTTCACATCCAGCAGTTTTTCAATAGCCCCGGCGTGATCCGGTTCTGTGTGATTAACGACTAAATAATCCGCCTTTTCAATGGGGGTGATGGCATTGACATAGCCAAGATACTCATCCCAGAAGGGGCTTTTCACAGCCTCTATCAGCGCGGTCTTTTCTTCACCCTTCACAATAAAAGCATTATAGCTGGTACCATGGGGGGTACTCATGATGATGTCAAACACCCTCAGCTGAGGATCCTGCACGCCGCAGGAAAAAATATTCGGTCTGATTTCCATAAGAAACTCCTTAAAACTTTATTTTGTGCCAAACAGGCGGTCGCCGGCGTCGCCCAGGCCGGGAACAATATATCCATGCTCATTGAGTTTTTCATCAAGAGCGGCGACATAGATATTGACATCGGGATGATCCTTCTGGATGCGCTCGATGCCTTCGGGGGCAGCAATTAAATTAACCAGGCTGATGTTATGGCAATTTCTCTGCTTCATAAAGGTCAGCGCGGCGGAGGCAGAGCCGCCGGTTGCCAGCATGGGGTCTAAAACGAACAAATATCTTTGTTCAGAATCCGCAGGCAATTTGCAGTAATACTCTACCGGCTGCAGGGTTTCCGGGTCGCGGTATAAACCGATATGGCCGACTTTCGCGTTGGGGATCAGGCGTTGAATTCCATCCACCATGCCAAGGCCGGCGCGCAGAATGGGTATGATGCCAATGGGCATGCCGGAGAGCACATTTGTCTTGGTCCAGCCGAGCGGGGTCTCTACATTGACGGTTTCTGTCGGCAAATCCCTGGTTATTTCGTAAACCATCAGCATGGAAATCTCATCCAGGAGCTCGCGGAATTCTTTGGTTCCTGTATTTTTATCCCGCATGATGCTCAGCTTATGCTGAATCAGCGGATGATCAAAGATATGTACTTTCCCTTCCATCACAGTATCCTCTTTTCTTCATGCTATTTAGTGTACGGTTTGATTATATCCCACTATGTATTGGATATCAAGGCAAAATTCCCTTGTGGCCTTGTCCGCTTTCTATGCATCTCCATCGTTGGCCGGATGCTGCAAACGGTACGCCTCCGCGTCCCGCAGGAGGGAAACGGCGTGCTGATAACCGCTCACATCGCTTTTTCTGGTCTCTCCCAACAATCTGGCAATTTCCTGTGCGCGCCCATCTCCATCAAGATACTGTACTTCCGTTTTTGTTCTTTCCATGTCCTCATATTTTCTAACCAAGGCATGGGAAGACGCCATCACCGCGATCTGCTGCAGATGGGTAACGCAAATGACCTGGCGGTACCGGGCAATATCCCACATTTTTTCCGCCACCACTGTGGCTGTTCTACCTGAGATCCCAGCGTCCACCTCGTCAAACACCATGGAGGGTACCATGGTTCTTTCCGATGAAACGGATTTTATCGCCAACATAATGCGGGACAGCTCGCCGCCTGATGCCGTTTTACTTAGCGGTTTCTTTTCTTCCCCTTTATTGGCGGCGATATAGAACGCCACTTTATCTATGCCCCGGGACGAGGCCTGATTCTCGTCGGAATCTATTTGGATATAAAACCGGGCTGCCGGCATGTTCAGCTGGGACAGCTCTTTCTCAATCTTCTTTTGGGTTGCTTGGGCAAGTTCGTAGCGCAATGCAGATAGATTCTTTGCCTGGCGCAAATAATCCCCCATGCTCTTTTCGGACAACAATTTCAATTGTTCAATCTGGTCGTCCAGGTTTTCATACTTCGCGATTTCTGTTTCTACCTTCTGCTGATGCCGGAGCACTTCGCTAATGGATGTTCCATATTTTTTCTCCATCCGTTTGATAACATCAAGACGCGCCTCCACATCATCTAGCTGGGAACCATCCAAATCCAAAGCATGATGTCTTTTCTGCAGGGAATAGGCAATGTCCTCCAGTTCAAAGTACAAACCATCCATTTTTTGGGTTAACTCGTCGAACTCAGCCTGTATTCCGGTAATTTCCTGCATGGCCTGGACGGCTTGTTTTACAAGGGGCAGGGCTGCATCCTGCTGGCCGTCCCCTTCTGATAACAAGGACGCCGCGCTTTTTAACGCGCGGTTGATTTTATCTGAATTGCGCAGCAAATCCCTACTTTTAATCAGTTCCTCTTCTTCGCCATCCTGAAGGTTTGCCTGATCCAGCTCTTTCTTTTGTCTGTACAGCCTGTCCAACCGTTCCTGCCGGTATTCATTCTCTTTTTGCAGCGCGTCGTATTCCCTCTGCTGCTGTCTGTATGTATGGTACAAATCGTTTGTTTGGGTTAAAGCCTGGATATATCCTTCATCCCCCAGGCTGTCCAGGAATTGAATGTGATTTTCATCAGAAAGAAGCGCCTGATGTTCATGCTGTCCATGGATTTCCATGAGCAATGACGCAAGCGCTTTGAGAATCTGCAGGTTGACAAGGGTGCCGTTTACCCGGCATGTGCTCCTGCCATTGTGATTAATGTCCCGGGAGATAACCAGGATATCGTCCTCTTGCTCCATGCCTTCCTGTTGAAGAAACGCGCAGACAGCAGGTTGGTTAACGGTAGTAAACGTCCCCTCGACATAGGCTTTGTCGCATCCTCTGCGAACCATGTCCCGATCTGCTTTACCGCCAAGCACCAGAGAAACCGCATCGACAACAATGGATTTGCCCGCGCCGGTTTCTCCGGACAAAACTGTCAGCCCTGGGTGAAAGGGAATCACCATTTCTTCAATCAGGGCAAAATTACGTATGAGTAGCTGCTGAAGCACCTTGAACCTCGGTCATTTATTTCAGTATTTCGTTGAATTTTTCCACAACCAGCGCGGCGTCTTCTTCATTGCGAACCACAACCAAAATGGTGTTGTCGCCTGCCATCGTTCCCAATATCTCCGGCCAGCGCATGCTGTCGATTGCTTCACCCGCCACATTGGCGCTGCCCGCAAGGGTTTTGATCACGATGATATTGCCGGCGAACACAATGGAAATTACCGAATCAATGAACATTCTGACAAACCGCTCGCTGATGCCGTGCTCTGCCTGGTCCGCAGTGGCATATTTATATCCGCCGCTGCTGGAGAGCACCTTCAGTAAGCGAAGCTCTTTGATGTCACGGGAAACAGTCGCTTGGGTTACCTTGATGCCCTGGTCTTTCAACTTCTGAGCTAATTCTTCTTGTGTGCGTATATCCTGTTGTTCGACTAAGGATAAGATGGCTGTTTGGCGTGCACTCTTCATTTTTTACCCTCCATTGTTATTCAATACTCCATTCCGCCTGTTTCTTACGAAGACGGCACAAAAACTGCTGTTTGGAAAACCTGATGAATCTGGCACGTTTGTCTGCTTGCTTGATGGTGACTTCAATTTTCTCCTTGATGGGAATAGAAATCTGCCCGTCCATGGAAATCTGGTTGGTTCTTTCCCCCTCCGGCGCCATGTGAAGTTTAATAATTTGATCAGGTGGCAGCACGACGGGACGCTGGTGCAATACATGGGAGCATACCGGAATCACAGTAATGCAGTCCAGAAGGGGCGATATCACTGGCCCGCCCGCGGAAATGGAATATCCCGTTGTGCCAGTCGGTGTGGAAATCAATATGCCGTCGCCATGGACTCTGAATATTTTTTCGTCATTTGCATAGGCGATAACTTCCACACTGCTGGGGTTCTGTCCGCGCATTAAGGAGATATCATTCATGATAAGAAAGTCGCCATGCCCGGGTATGCTAGCGGACAGCATCATTCGCTGTTCCACATCATATTCGTGACGCAGCAAACGTTCCGCCGCTTCACTCAGGTGGTGGATATCCGTTTCCATCAGGAAACCGATATGACCCATATTGATGCCCAATACAGGAATATGGTGCTCCGCCGCTGTTGGTATGGTTCTTAGCAGTGTACCATCGCCCCCGAAGGAAACGATGGCAGACATGGGCCGGTGGATTTCATGCAGCGACATGCCTCGCCCGATACCAAGCTTATCATGCAGCCAGGCATCCAACACAACATCAGCACCATGGTTTATCAGCTGCTCCGCAAGATCTTTCGCTGCTAAAATTGTATCTGGTTTAAACGGATTTGCAAAAAGAAAATATACGCTATTCTCCATGCTGCCCCCTTGTTATGTAATCATAACACGGTTTATATAATTATACAATATTCAAGAGGCACCCCGGGAAAATAATTATACACTCTTCAGCGTACTGTCGTGCCCTGCCAGTATTCCGCCGGTTTCGCGTTATATTTATCTCTGGATACGAGCTTCTCATCAACAAGAATGCCATCCATGTATTTACGCAAATAGGTGGAAACACTGTACCCGTCCACGGCTTTACGGCGTAATTTGGTTTCGTCTTTGTAGATGGTCGCTTCCTGCTCCTTATCCGGTACATAAATAATCTCTTCAGATTTCAAAACTTCATCAATAACCGAATGCAGCCTGTATACGACGTTATCTCCCAAAGTCTCGCCGTAAATCCTGATTTTGGTGACCAGGTTCTTGCTGCTGGATCCGCTTGTTACCTGCGCGGTCAGGTACAGCCTGCCAGGTGTCGTGTTTTTAAAGACAAAATCAATCTCCCTGTCCCGGCTAAGGAATACCGTCGCGTCCTGGCCTTTTTCTGTATACAGCACTGGAGATGAATGGATATCCCTGTCAACAATCTGCAAATCACTCATCAAGGCCGCCTGATACAGGGTGGTGCTGGATTGGCAAACACCGCCGCCAACACCCGTTACTAAGTCGCCCTTCACCATTTCAAAGGCTTCAAAAAATCCATCTTTAAGTGTTCGGGGACCGACAACATCATTGAAGCTGAACTTCTCACCCGGCTCGAGGATGGTGCCATTGATTCGCGCCAGGGAAACACGGATGTTGTTGGTTCTATTCTCCGGGGAATCCTTGCTGATTGCGGTCACCGCTTCCGCGCGAAGAGCAACCGTTTTTTCCACATCTTTACGGGTAATTTTGGGGGTTGTATAAATGGGAACCACTTCGTAATTTCCACTGGTTCCGGCGGCAGCCATCTCCAAAATTGTCGCCTTTGTAGCCTCCACATCCAGCGCGCGGCCAACCTGCTCATCCCGAATCAGGAAAGGATTGCTGTCATCCGGCCGGAACTGCAGCAAGGCGGCGTCCATAGGTTCCCGATAGATAGCTGCGGCGATTTGATTCAATATCTGATCCAAATTATTCTGGTCGAATTCTTTTTTGGTGGTATACATTTCATAGGGCGAATTTTTTCTATCTTCTATGGCTTGTTTCTTTTGATAAACATCAGCGTTATTTGGATGCGTCAATGCCCATGCTTCATTCAGGTAAGGATACAGCTGCTCGTCAGAATAATCGATTCCAAGAACCGGGTAGGTCATGTTGTAATAAGTCCAGCCTTCGAATTGGATTGCCAGGTTCCAGCTGTTTACACGCTGCTGCATGGCACTGGAAATTGTCTGACGCGCTTGCTCAGGCGTCATGCCGGCAATGGAAATATCATTGATAAAAATGTTATCGCCATACACATTTTCATAGGGAGCGATTTCAGCCTTTACCTGGTTTTCCCGCAACTTCTGTACCCCAAAATAGATTCCGCCGGCAAGAAGGGCAACAAGCAGCAAAATAAGGGCGGCCTTGATGCCCGGACGTCCTTTTTGCTTCCGCGGGGGTTTTCCTGCGCCACTTGTGGTCGGAGGTTGGGTATACCCATTCCTTGGCTGACGCGCGTTGTTGGTGTAAGCCATATTTCTGTTGCCCTGGCCTTGCTGCCGGGGATGATAGGAAGGCGGAGGCTGCCCCTGCTGTCCGCTGGGAGCTACAGGCGGCGGCATTCTGTTTCCGTTATTTTGATAATAGTGCTTTTGCGGATTATTACTCATGCGTACACCTTGTTCGAATTTTGCATATGTTGAATCAGCTTCTTCAGATGATTGTCTGCGTTTGTCCACTTTTCAAGCATTTCGCCCAGCTCGCCATGCAGCTTGCCTGGCTCTACTTCGTGGAAATCACTGCCTGCGGTTACAAGCAACCCTTTGCTTACAGCAAAGTCCTGCCAATACCTGCATTGTTCTTCTGTATGTGCCGGATGAAAAGCCTCAATGCCCAGAAGTCCATCGGCTATCCATGCATCAATGTTTGTCATCAGTTCCTGCTTGGTCATATGAATCAACCCAGGATGCGCCAGCACTGGCACCGCTCCGCTGCTGGCAAGCATCTGTATCGCTTCACTTGTCCCAGCTTTCTCTCTGGGTACATAAGCCGGCTTACCTTTTACAAGATAATTGTTGAATGCCTCGTCTTTGTCCGCTACCCAGCCTCTTTTAACCATCGCCCGCGCGACATGCGGCCTGCCCAGATTTTCATTGTCTGCATCGCCCACTTCGTCCATGGACAATTCAAATCCTATACCATGAAGCATTTCCAGGATATGCGCGATACGCTGCCGTTTTTTCTTGCGGAACTTTTCAAGAAAGCTGAGTAGTCTTTCGTCCTTTTGAGAAACACAATAGCCCAATATGTGAATGGAAGCGCTGCACTGGGTGCTGATCTCAACCCCAGGTATTAAGCCCATCCCCAGGCAGTCAGCGGCAATCTGCGCGTCTGCCAGGCCAGCAAGGGTATCATGGTCCGTAATAGCAAGGCCGTCCAATTTCTTCTGCTTTGCCCTTTGAAATAAGGGCATGGCTGCCAATTCTCCATCAGAAGCTTGGGTATGCACATGCATATCAAACTTCATCAATTCTGTCCTTCGGGTAATTCAGCCGGCTGATCCGCTTCAGTATAATCTTCCGCCAGTTTGGCAGGCTCGTTATTCCGGTTGATGAACGCGACAAACTCCTCCCGGGTGACGGTTTCTTTCTCAACCAGCAAATCCGACAAGCCATGCAGGTCGTCTATATGCGTATTGAGCGTATCCATGGCTACCTGGTAACATTCGGAAATAATCCTTGATATCTCGTTATCTATCCTGGCTGCCACTTCTTCGCTGTACTCGCGGGACTGGCCAAACTCCATACCCACAAATACTTCCTGATCGCTGCCTAGATAAACCGTGCCAAGTTCTTTGCTCATACCCAATTTTGTGATCATCTGGCGAATCATCTCGGTTGCGCGCTGCAAGTCAGACTGGGCACCGGTATATACGTCGTTCTCGATGATGTTGATGGCTGCATGGCCGCCCAGCATCATGGAAATCATCTGCAGCAGCCGGGAACGACTCTGCATATCGTATTCCTTCTCAGGCAGAGAGAGGGTAAAGCCGCCCGCCTGACCGCGGGGCACAATGGTAACCGTGTGTACTTCGTCGCACAAGGGCAGGTAATGGCCAACAACGGCATGTCCTGCCTCATGGTACGCGATGATGCGCTTATCTTCCTCAAGCACCTTGTGGCTCTTCTTCTCCGGCCCCATCTGAACACGCTCAACAGCCTCAATCAGATGAGACTGCTGGATGGTCTTCTTCTTCCTGCGGGCAGCCAGGATGGCGCCTTCATTCATGATGTTTTCCAGATCCGCGCCGGTAGAAAACGGTGTGCGTTTGGCAATGTTTTCCAGATCCACATCATCCGCCAGGGGCTTGCCCTTGGCATGAACTTTCAGTATCGCAACGCGGCCGTTTATGTCCGGATAATGCACGGTAACCTGGCGGTCGAACCGGCCTGGCCGTAGAATTGCGGGGTCCAGAATGTCCCGGCGGTTGGTGGCAGCCATTACAATAACGCCTTCGTTGGTGGTGAAACCATCCATTTCAACCAGCAGTTGGTTCAATGTCTGCTCTCGCTCATCATGGCCGCCGCCAAGACCAGCGCCGCGGTGACGCCCTACGGCGTCAATCTCATCAATAAACACAATGCTGGGTGCGTTGCGTTTGGCCTGGTCGAACAAATCGCGTACACGGCTGGCGCCTACGCCGACGAACATCTCCACAAAGTCAGAGCCGCTGATGGAATAAAAGGGTACCTTCGCTTCGCCGGCAACCGCCTTGGCAAGCAGTGTCTTACCAGTTCCAGGAGGGCCTACCAACAAAACGCCCTTGGGTATCCGCGCGCCTAACTCCAGGTATGTTTTGGGGTTTTTCAGGAAATCAACTATTTCCTGCAGCTCTTCCTTTTCTTCATCGGCACCCGCGACATCCGCGAATGTAATCTTGTTTTTCGTAGGATCAGCGAGATTCGCCTGGCTTTTTCCAAAGTTCAGAACCTTTCCGCTGCCGCCGCTCTGCTGTCGCATAATGACATACCAGAATACCATCACCATCAGTACAGGCAGGATAAAGGGAAGGATTTCCAGATACCAGGGCGTTTGGATAGGCGGCAGGTATTCAATCTTAAAACTCAGATTGTCTACGCTGACGCTGTCCAGGAGGACTTCATTCTTGTTGGCGTACATGGTACGGACGGTGTCAAAAAAGTCCGCGCCTATTGTAGTCTCAAAATCAAACCGGGTAGGATAATCACTCAGCGCGATAAGACTCGGTTTCTTTCTGCCAACCAGGCTGTTGCCTCGAATGGATACGCGGTCCACCCCGTCATTGCTGATGAGTTCCAGCAGTTCCGGATAGGTAATCTGATTGGTCGGTAGAGAAACGCTGTCGGAAATAATCATAGCCATCAATATGAAAGCCGCAATCATGATGAAATAACCCAAAGCGCCGCGGCGAGAATTACGCAAATTCAGAATCCCCCTTGTAAGAAATCGTATTAGAGTATACCACGTTCATCTTTGATAAAGCAATTGAACGTTATTGGATATCGTTGTAAATTCTGGGTTTCAGCACCCCAATCTCCGGCAGATTGCGGTATAGCTCGTTATAGTCAAGACCATACCCTACAACAAACTCATTGGGGATGACAAAGCCCTTATAATCAACGGACAGCTCCGTCTGCCTTCTTTCCGGTTTATCCAGCAGGGTCGCGATGCGTATCGAGCTGGCGCCGCGCTGGGTTAATGTTTTCTTGATATAGGTCAGCGTTAAGCCGCTATCCACGATATCCTCCACAACGATGACATCCTTCCCCTGGATATCGTGGTCTAAATCCTTCAAAATCCGAACCACGCCGGATGTCTTGGTGCTCTTGCCATAGCTGGATATGGCCATAAAGTCGATGGCGATGGGCAGCTGAACCTGGCGGATTAAATCTGTAAAGAAGACAGATGCGCCTTTTAAAATGCAAATAAACACCGGCTCTTTGCCGTGATAATCCGCGTTGATTTTTTCCCCAATCCGCTTGACAGCCTGCTCGATTTCTTCCTTGCTGATGAGGATATGATCAATATCTTCCATTAGGTTCTGACGATTGTTCATAATGCTGCTTCTCCATTCTGTCTTTTATCCGGCAGTATGCCGTGATACACAGCATACACCGCTTTTTTCGTGTTTTCTGTTACCGCTGCGGCGCGCGAAGCGCCATAGCCCACTACCCAGAGAATTTGATGCCCTAGTGCCAGTACCGGCCAGATATCCCGAAAAGGGCGATCCAACTTTCTGTCCATCATGTACTGCTTCAGGCTTTGGCTTCCCTGTTGGCCAAGGGGGCTGAACACATCCCCCGTTCGCCGAGTGCGCAGAACGGCTCCCTGTATCATATCAGCATCAAAGGCCTGGGTAAAGCACCCATGGCTCAGCAGGTATGCGGGCTGTTCATAGCGAACGATGCCCAAAGGCCAATGCATAGCATTCTGACAAACAATATGCAAACGCTTGCTGTTTATCAACGCGCTGCTTTTCATAGGTAAATTGACTGTTTGAATTTTCTCAATCTCTATCTGCTGAAGAACTTGCTGAACATGTTCATACTGAAGCGGAATGTTTAAATGTTTAGCCATCTGAAGAACGATATGCCGCTTCATTGCCAGGTTTTGTTGCAGCAGGGCTTTCCTATCGCACCAGCAAACATCACCCTGTACAAAACCATTATCCCGAAGCCAGGTTTTTGCCGCATCTTCCAGAAAGTCTTCCTGGTGCAGCAGAATATCAGCAGTTTGTACAATCCTATTAGTACAGCCGGGATAGATGTCATTCAGTTGGGGAAAAACAATATTTCTCAGAGCGTTGCGCGTGTACTGATTCCATTGATTGCTCTCGTCCTCGCGCCATGCTGCTCTGCTTTCCTTAAGGACGGCAAATAATTTTTCCTTGCTGACGGGTAAAAGGGGACGCCAGATATCATCCTGCAACTCCCGCATACCAGAAAGGCCGCGCCCTCCCGCCCCGTACAATAAATGCATCAAGACGGTCTCCGCTTGGTCCTGCGCGTGATGCGCTGTCGCGATAACATTCGCCCCAAACGCATGAGCCATCGCCCGTAGGGCATGATATCTACCCTCCCGCGCAGCAGCTTCGATATTTGATTTGCTCTGCAGGGACAACTCCCGCTGATCGAATGGAATGTTCCATTGTTCGCATACATCCTTGACAAATGCAGCGTCGTCAGTTGATTCGCTCCGCAGCCCATGATCCACATGCAAACATACCATCTGGAAAGAATGCACATTCCTCAGCTTTGCCATCAGCAACAGCAAAGCTATAGAATCCGCTCCCCCCGAAACAGCCACCGCGACACGTCCCGGCGTTCCGATCCGCAGGTAGGATTCCTCAAGTACAGAAAAGACTTCATCAAATACATCCATGGGATGATTTTACTTGATAAAGTCTCGATATACAAGCCAATATGTACTGATTAACGTGAGCAAACACTGCCCTGCAACGCGGTTGCTGATTCAGAGTATTTTTCTTAGGAAATCGATGGTCCGTGGCTCTTTGGGCTGGCTGAATATTTCAAGGGGTTTTCCTTCCTCCACAATTTTCCCCTCATCCATAAACAGTACCCTGTCCCCCACTTCCCGTGCGAATCCCATCTCATGGGTAACGACCACCATGGTCATCCCGCCAACAGCCAACTGCTTCATAACATCCAGCACTTCGCCCACCATCTCCGGGTCAAGAGCACTGGTGGGTTCATCAAACAGCATGACATCCGGTTCCATCATCAAGGCGCGGATAATGGCGATACGCTGCTGCTGCCCGCCTGACAGGGTCTTGGGATAGGCTTGCGCCTTCTCCTCTAGCCCAACACGCTTCAGCAGTACCATGGCTTTATCTTCCGCTTCTTCTTTTTGAAGAATTTTTAGTTTGATAGGCGAGAGCATCATGTTCTGCAGGACGTTCATATGGGGAAACAGGTTGAACTGCTGAAAAACCATGCCCATTTTTCTGCGCACGAGATTAATATTCGTCTTTGGATCCGTGATATCAACGCCCTCGAATAGGATTTGCCCCCCAGTTGGCTGTTCCAAAAGATTCAAGCACCGAAGAAAGGTGCTTTTCCCTGATCCGGACGGCCCGATGACAACAACTTTCTCACTTTTTCGAATGCTCTGATTGATTCCACGGAGCACCTTTAACCCATCAAAATCTTTTTCCAACTCAATCGTCTGTATCAAAGGGTTAACACTATTTGTTTGCACCGGCGCGCAGCCTCCTTTCAAGTTTGGAAAAGAAAGATGTAAGCACGGTGACTATTAGTAAATAGATTGCAGCCACAATCAGCAGCGGGAAAAAAGCGGAGTAGGTGCGGCTGCGGATAAAGTCGCTCGCTTTGGTTAAATCCATCAAACCAATGAAGCCGACAATGGAGGTTTCTTTGAGCAGCATGATAAACTCATTAAAAAGGGAGGGAATCGCAATCCGGATGCTTTGGGGAAGGATGATATGCCGCATGGTCAAACCGCGGCTCAGCCCCAGGGACCGGCCAGCTTCCTCCTGCCCCTTGTCAACCGCCATGATTCCGCCGCGTATCATCTCCGAAACATAGGCACCGCTGTTGAGCCCGAAGCTGATAATTGAAATGGTGATCTTGCTTAAACTTGTCGATGACAGGATGACATAGTACATCATCATCAGCTGCACGACCATGGGCGTCCCGCGGACAACATTGACATAAGCCCCTGAAAGCGAACGCAGGATATACCACTTATTACCGATTTTTACATTAGATAAGCGCATCAACGCCAAGACAGTGCCTAGCAAAACGCCGATGATCGCGGCGCCTGTCGCAATAATCAGCGTTGTTTTCAAACCATCCAGTATCAGCAGATACCGGTCTCCAACAATCAGGTTATTGGTGAAATCCTGCGCTAGCCCTTCAAAGAATCCTGACAATGTGTTCCCCTTATCTGTCTGCCTGCCGGCTTTTCAGCCGGCAGGCAGGGTTGTTTATTTCGCTTCTGATTCTATCACACTGAAGTATTTTGCGTACAACGCATCGTATTCCCCGGATTCCACCAGTTCTTTCAGCGCTACGTTCACTTTTTCCTGCAGCTGGGTGTCTTCTTTTTTCATAGCAATACCGTATTGTTCCTCGGACAGGTTCTCTTCCAGCACTACAACGCCGCCAACATTCTTCGCCAGGTATTCTGAAGGCGCCGCGTCAACCATCACCGCGTCCAATCGGCCATTTTTCAAGTCCAGCACCGCGTCAAGCGCTTTGTTGTACCTTTCCACCTTGGCAGGCAGATTGTCTGTCGCATACATGTCGCCCGTTGTCCCTTCCTGAACGCCAATGGTCATGTCAGCGGTGATGTCCTGGGCTGCTTTGGTAGCGGAACCTTCCTGAACGAGGATTTTCTGGGTTGCCTCGAAATATGGGTCAGAAAAGATAACATACTGTTTGCGCTCTTCACTGATTGTCATCCCGGCGATTACCATATCAAGCTGACCATTCTGAAGGGCAAACACCAAGGAGCCAAACTCCATGTTGTTCATCTCAAATTCCTGACCAATTTTGCCCATAATGGCCGCGATTAAATCAGCGTCAAATCCCTGAATGGTCCCATCATCGCCAATATACTCAAATGGCGGGAACTCAGCATTTGTGCCTACCACAAGTTTCTCCGCAGCGACAGCGGAAAATGACATCAGCATTAGCATGGCGGACAGCATCAAGGCGATTAGTTTTTTCATGAATCATCCCTCCTTCTTTGATGGTTTGAATTATAATTGATAATAATACGGTTGTCAAGCATATTTATTCATCATTTTCATTTCACATTTTCTTTCTATTGTGGTATTATAACAGAAGATGAAAAACAAAGGAGAAGCACATGAGTTTACTGAATCAGTTAGAAAGAAAACTATATAAATTTCGAATCCAGCCGTTTTACAAATACCTAATTTTTGCCATGGGCGGTGTGTATTTATTAAACCTATTTTTTCCTACCTTCAATCTGATTTATCGCCTATCCCTGATTCGTGACCGTGTTCTGGCCGGCGAAATCTGGCGGCTTGTCACATTTTTATTTGTTCCGTTGGCTTCCAACCCCATGTATACATTTTTGGCATTGTATTTTTATTACTTCATCGGCACAACTTTGGAAGCCCGTTGGGGCGCGCGGCGTTTCTTTCTGTTTTACCTGATTGGCGCGCTTGGCACCATCATCGGCGCATTCATCACTGGCTACAGCACCAACACCTACTTGAATTTTTCCCTGTTCTTCGCCTTTGCTTTGGTATATCCGGATTATGAGATTCTTCTTTTCTTTATCCTGCCCATCAAGATGAAATGGCTGGCGCTCATCAACGGATTGTTTTTCCTCTCTTCCTTCATCTACCAGCCTTGGAGCGAAAAGATTGCCATCATCATCAGCCTGGCAAATATCATATTGTTCTTTGGCGGTGATATCCTGAACAAAATCAGACAAACCATTTATCAATGGAAAAGGCGCAGGCAATTCCGTTCCAGCTTTAAAAAATAAGACCGCGTTTAGCGGTCTGATACATGAGCGCGGTCTGTAAGCCGAGTTCTGTCGTGAATGGTCATCTATCTGGGCAAACCGTCGCCGGTATGCTCGAGCGATGGTCGAAAGCTAAGCGGGCAGCCTGCGCTTTCGGTTATCTTGCACCATGTGGGGTTTACATGACGGTCAAGTCGCCAAGCCGCCGGTGCGCTCTTACCGCACCTTTCCACCCTTACCGATTTCTCGGCGGTATCTCTCTGTTGCACTCGCCTTGGAGTCGCCTCCACCAGCCGTTAACTGGCACAATGCCCTGTGGTGCTCGGACTTTCCTCATGCCTAGTGGGCACGCGACCATTTGGCCGCCTCATGATATCTCGGTATTAATCCGGCAGAATCATCCTGCCGCAGGTTTCACATTCCACATCTTTGCCGGCTTTAATGGCATGAAGCACGGATGACGGGAAGGACATATTGCAGCCGCCGCAGCGGTCATTCACCAATTTGGCCATAGGCGGCACACTGTGCTGCTTTACCGCGTTGTACTTATCCAGCAATGCTTTGTCCAGTTTTTTCGCCTTTTCATCGGCAATCGCCTGCAGGGATTCCAGTTCCTTGGCTTTTTGCTGGTATTCAGTGTTGTATTCCTCGCGCAGGGCGTCAAACTCCGTCTTAATCTTGACTGCAAGCCGCTTGATATCCCGCTGTTTTTTATCCCTATCGGCTGCGTCTTTGCGAATGCGGCGGGTTTCCTGGTCATACTCGTTCAAATCATTGACCAGCCGCTGGGTATCCATGATATATTCCCGTGCTTCTTTGCTGTCCTTTGCCGGGTTATCCTGTACCTTGTTTTGCAGCAGCTTTAACTGCTCCTCATTCATGCTGATCGCGTCCTGCAGCACATCAATGCGATCCAGCATGGCGGCGGCTTCCGTTTCCAAGGTTTTAAGAAAATTTTGTTGTTCCTGGATATTCTCGCGTAATTTCAACAGCTTCAAACGTTGAGGCGAGCGGGCAATGTCTTTTTTTACATTGTCCGCTTCCACATCGGCAAGCTGATAATCCCACAGCAGTTCCAGTTGGTTCATCCTGTGTCCTCCTTTTGGGCCATGTCTTCAGTAGAGTTTTACATCAGACGAATAAACCCTTACATTATATTCTAAGGTATTTAAAGCGTTTTGTAAACACTCGGCCAGAAAAGAAACCATAGGCGTCTCTGTCTGCAGATGCCCGCCCTCAAAAAGTATCATGCCGCTTTCAACCGCCGCAATGGCGTTGTGGTGTTTAACTTCCCCTGTCAGCAGCGCCTGAGCGCCGGATTGTTGTGCTTGTTCGTACCCTTCATCATAGGCGCCGCCCGCTATGGCCAGCCTTTGGATGATGGTATCCGGATTACCGTACCGAATCACTTTGGTGCCCAGGATTTCTTCCAGTTTCCCCTCCATCTTCTGCGCGTCTATCGCTTCAGGAACCGTACCGATAAACAGGTATGGATCCGGCCGAACAATATCAGTTAATCCGAGCTTCTCGGCAAGCCTTGCGGAGCCGCTGTATAGCGTCTGGTCAATATTGGTATGGGTGCTGATGAGCGAGATGCCCGCCCGGATGATGGCGGACAGCAGTTTCCCTTCATAGGTATCATCCACAATCTGTTGTACAGGCCGGAACATCACAGGGTGATGCGTAATGATAAGCTGTACATTTTTTTCAATTGCCTGCTGGATAACAGGAAGGGTGACATCCAAGGCTACCAGAACATTATTTACTTCCTGACGCATACTGCCAATCAGCAGGCCCACATTGTCAAAGGCTTCCGCTGTTTCAAAAGGGGCAATTTCATCCAGCCATTGATAAACATCCCGGACTACAGCCTGCCGCATTGTTCCATTTCCTCCTTCAGCCATGCAAGTATCTGCCCTTGTTCTGTTTGCTTGCTTTTCTCCACATTGTAGCGCCATTGGTAATACGCATACAGTTCTTTCTGACTGCTGCCTTCAACATGAAAGCCGGTTTGAATCTGCTTATCAGTATAATCGCTTGTTCCCACGACGGCTTTAATGATGTTGTAATACCGCCGCGCCGCGCTTACAATGACCTCTTTTTCAATCCGATATCCATGTTCCACCAGGGTTCTGCGCAGAAGCGGTATCTGTGTGTGGGCGGATAAGATAAGCGCTGGGTTTCCATGCAGCTTAGGTTGTTGCTTCACCATGTCCGCGATTGTTTTTCCGCCCAGGCCGCAAACCGCGACAGCGTCCACAGGACGGTCAATCGCCGCAAACCCGTCGGCCTCCCTTACAATGCACCTGTGGCATAAATCCAGTTCATCCATTAACTGGCCGACCTTTTGTACGGACAGCGGGCTGATATCGCTGACAATCATCCGCTCACATCTTTCTGTCTGTAAAAGCCAGGCTGACAGTTTCCCATGGTCGGCGCCGATATCAACCCCATATTCGCATACAGGAAAAAGGCCGGCAACAGCGCTCAGCCTTTTATCCAAGGTTAGTAGCCGATTGGACCGCATCAGTCAAGAAAGTCCTTCAATTTCTTGCTTCTGCTGGGGTGGCGCAGTTTCCGCAACGCCTTTGCCTCGATCTGGCGGATTCGTTCCCTGGTTACCTGGAACTCTTTCCCCACTTCTTCCAGGGTGCGGGGGTTGCCGTCATCAAGGCCGAACCGCAGGCGCAGTACCTTAGCTTCCCGGGGTGTTAAGGAATCCAGTACATCCCACAAAAGTTCCTTCATCAAGGCGTTGGAAGCCGCTTCCGCAGGCGCGGGAGCGTCTTCGTCCTGGATAAAATCGCCCAAATGACTGTCTTCTTCCTCGCCAATGGGGGTTTCCAGCGATACAGGCTCCTGGGCGATTTTGATAATCTCACGCACCTTGGCTTCGGTTATCCCCATGGCTTTAGCAATTTCTTCCGGTGTAGGCTCCCGCCCATATTCCTGCAGAAGCTGGCGGGAGATGCGCGTCAGCTTATTGATGGTTTCCACCATGTGCACCGGGATGCGGATGGTGCGGGCCTGGTCCGCAATCGCGCGGGTAATAGCCTGCCTGATCCACCAGGTGGCATAGGTTGAAAACTTGTATCCTTTATGATAGTCGAACTTTTCCACAGCCTTGATTAAGCCCAGGTTGCCTTCCTGAATTAAATCAAGGAACAGCATGCCGCGCCCGACATAGCGTTTTGCGATGGATACCACAAGGCGAAGGTTGGCTTCCGCCAGCTCCCGCTTAGCTTCTTCATCCCCCTGCTCCATGCGCTTGGCAATTTCAACCTCCTGCTCAGCCGTCAGCAGGGGGACTTTGCCAATTTCCTTCAGGTACATGCGGACGGGGTCATCTATGTTGATGGCTTCCGGAACCGTCAGGTCGATAATTTCTTCCTCTTCCGTGTCCTCTTCCGTCAGCTTGTTCTCGTCCTCCGGTTCTCTGGTCACCTGCACGCCAAAGGATTCGATGGTCTCCAAAATGGTCTCGAACTCTTCCGGGTCAATCTCCACCTTCGCCAGTTCATTGATGATGGTTTCATAGGTGACCGAGCCCTTGGCCTTGGCATTCTCATAGAGTTCATTCAGTACTTTTTCCCGCTGTTTGGCGGTTGGTTTTTTTGAAGCCAAAGCGTTACACTTCCTTTCGTTTTGCTTGCGCGCGTTGTATACCAGACAATTCTACCGTTAAACGCATGATTTCTTTTAATGTCTCCACCTTCTGCTCCGCGTTCTGCGTTTCCATGTTTTTCTTTAAGATATCGATTTCCGCGTTAATACGCTGCTTACGCAAGGTATTCAAACACTCTTCTGCCGCAGCCATCGCATTGGCGGGATCCCCGATAACTTCCTGTGTAAAGAGTTTACCCACTAAGGAGCGTGTTGCCTCATCTTCAATGGTCGTCATGATTTTTACCGGCTGCTCCCCGAGAAGAAGTCTTGCCGCGATGGTTTGATACGTATCCGTGAGAAAATCACCGCTTTTCACAAAATCTACCGGCAGTTTCCCAGAAGCCAAAAGGCTGAGCAGTGTTTGTTCCGCAGCGTTGCCTTCGTCGGTAAGCACCCTTGGGCGAGACCGTACGGCCTTCCGCTCGCTTTCCTTCTTCTTGGTCACTAGGATGCGGCTGCCGGCTACCTGCATTTGCGCCAGCAATACCTCCCGGCTAAAGCCGCTGCGCAGGGATAACTCCTTTACATACAAATCCAGTTCTACGGGGTCAGGCACTTCCGCTAGAATCTTCGCGGCCTGCTTCGCATACTCTGTTCT
Source organism: uncultured Clostridia bacterium (assembly GCA_937894675.1). Classification (GTDB taxonomy): domain Bacteria; phylum Bacillota; class Clostridia; order Christensenellales; family Aristaeellaceae; genus DTU024. Next base: position 173,412 of record CALCQO010000023.1, on the reverse strand, counting down.
GCCGTCCTGGGAGGAAATATCCAGTTTCTTTTCTAAGCGCCGCAGGGTAAAGGATACATCCGAGATGGGACGGAGTTTGGAAAAAGCTTCCACCCCATGTTGATTTATCATATCATCCGGATCCATCCCCTCAGGGAACTGCAGTACTTTTACCGGAATACTCTCCTGCCGGAAAATTTCTACCGCTCTTTCAATGGCCATTTGACCAGCCTCATCCCCGTCGTAGGCAACCCAGACCTCCGGCGCGAAACGCTTAAGGAACCTGGCCTGTTCGTTGGTAAGGGCAGTTCCCAGGGTGGCTACTACTCCCTGCAGCCCCTGCTGCACCAGGGCAATCACATCCATATAGCCTTCCACCAGAAGAACACGTTTCAGATTGCGCTGGTTCCGCAGCAGGTTCGCGGCGTATACCCCGTACCGCTTGTTGAATACTGGCGTATCGGCGGTATTTAAGTACTTGGGCTGCGCGTCGCCCAGCGCACGGCCGCCAAAACCAAGCACCTTGCCGTACACATTGATGATGGGAAACATCACCCGGTCCCGGAACATGTCATAGTGATGTTTTTCTTTCACCGCAATCAATCCGGCTTTTTGGAGTTCTTCCAGAGAAAATCCCTGCTGCTGCAGCACCTGGGACAGCCTGTCCCACTCCTGCCCGCTGGCTCCCAGCCCAAACTTTCGGATGGTGTTGTCATCCATTTTCCGCTTTCGCAGATACTCCAGAACCTTCGCGCCTTCCGGCGTCCACAGCAGCTCGTGATAATACCTTGCCGCGGCCTCATTGGCCTGATAAATGCGTTCCTTCAGGGACTGAAGGTCTTCATCCTCCTTTGGCACCATGGTTTGCGGCAGGGGCATGTTCACCAGCTTGGCGATGTATTCCAGCGCTTCCGGATAGGTTAACCGTTCCATTTCCATCACGAACTGGGCAATATTGCCGCCCGCTTTGCAGCCAAAGCAATAATAAACGTTCAGTTCCTGATTGACCGAGAACGATGGTGTTTTTTCATTATGAAAGGGGCATAGCCCCCAATAATTGTGTCCCTTCTTCTTCAGCGGTAAATAATTGTTGACCAATTGCACGATATCCGCGCGGGCATACAACTCGTCAATCCAACTGGAAGGGAACCGAAGCGCCATTCTTACATCACCCTTATGGAGTATTCGCTTTTCGTTGCGAAACTCCTGCCTGCCGCTTACAGCACATGAAAAGCATCCGGAACAAACAACTGCTTAAAGATGCGCATGGCAAACCGGTCGGTCATGGAGGCGATATAGTCCACAACCGCTCTCTCGGTACCTTCCCTGAAGGAAGACTCTACAAACTCTTTGCTCATTTCCGCCGGGTGCTCCATATAGTAACGAAACAGGTTTTCCACAACAAAGTCGCACTTCTGCTCTTCGTCGCTGCGCCATTTGTCCTGATACACCCGCTTGAAAAGAAACGCACGCATCTCATCTGTGGCATGCTGGATTTCCTCTGACATCGTTACATCCGGCTGCTGGGTACTGCTTTGAATGATATCGCTAATCATGGTATTGATGCGATCGCCATGGGTTTCTCCCAATACGCGAATACTGTTTCTAGGCAGCTCAAAAGCCTGAATAATCCCCCCCCGCAGCGCGTCATCAATATCGTGGTTGATGTAGGCGATACGGTCCGCCTTGGCGACGCATCGGCCTTCCAGGGTGGACGAGCGGGCGTTGCCGGAATGGTTGGCAATGCCGTCCCGAACTTCCCATGTGAGGTTCAGACCGCCGGAACCTTCCAGAACATCCACCACACGCACACTTTGCTCGTAGTGCTTAAAGCCGTCCTTGGCCAGGCGGTTCAGCGTGCGTTCCCCGATGTGGCCAAAGGGGGTGTGTCCCAAATCATGCGCAAGCGCGATGGCTTCCGTTAGATCCTCATTCAGCGACAATCCCCTGGCGAGGGTGCGCGCGATCTGCGCGACTTCCAGCGTATGGGTCAGTCTGGTGCGGTAATGATCCCCCTCTGGCGACAAAAAAACCTGGGTTTTAAACTGCAGCCGCCGAAAACTTTTGCAGTGCAGAATCCGGTCCCTGTCCCGCTGGAACTCTGTCCTGATATGGCAGGGGGTAATCGGCCTCTGGCGTCCCTTGCTCTGGCTGCTTCTAGCCGCGTAGGGAGAAAGATACGTGTTCTCCCGCTGCTCAATCAGCTCCTTAGTCGTCATGCCTGCTCTCCTCCTCCAGTGCCATTAGCCATTTACGCTCTTTATCCGTCAGTTTCGCACGCTCCAGCATATCCGGACGCCGCTTTCTGGTAACCAGAATAGCCTGTTCCCGCCGCCAGCGGAGTATCTGTGCATGGTTGCCGTTGAGCAGCACCTCGGGCACAGCTTTACCACGGAACTCCCGGGGTCTTGTATACTGTGGATACTCCAGTAGGCCTTCCAAAGAAAAGCTTTCCTCCTGCGTGCTTTCCTGGCTGCCCAATACACCCTGCAGCATGCGGGATATGCTGTCAATAAGCACCATGGCGGGCAGTTCCCCGCCGGTCAGCACATAATCGCCGATAGATATCTCCAGATCGATGTACTCATCCATCACCCGCTCATCCACGCCTTCGTACCGGCCACAGAGAATGGTTAAATTTTTTTCCAGCGCGAGTTTCTTCACCAACTGCTGATCCAGTTTCCTGCCTCTGGGGCTCATAAAGATTCTTTTTCCGGGATAGGGGTTGGGAGCTACGCTGTCAAATGCGGAAGCGATGGGCTGCACCATCATCAGCATGCCGGCGCCGCCCCCGAAAGGGTAGTCGTCGGTGTTTTTATGCTTGCTCTCAGAATAATCCCGGATGTTATGCACATGAAGGCGAATCTTATCGGCTTCCTGCGCTCTGCCCAGGATACTGCTATCCAGCGCGGCGAACATTTCAGGAAAAATTGTCAGGATGTTAATCTCCAAAAACAGCCACCTCTTCAAGCGCTTGCTCATCTACCGCAACCGTTCTGTTGTTCACATTAATCTCCAGAACCACATGCCCAAGGACAGGCACAAGCATTTCGCCTCTGTCTGTTTTGACAACATAGACATCATTGGCGCCCGGCTGCATGACCTCTGTGATGGTGCCCAAAACCTTCTGATCCCTTGCCACCATCTGGCAGCCGATAATGTCGCAGATATAGTATCTCCCCTCCGGCAGCGGCGGGGCTTCTTCCCGCCTCATATACAGCAGGGTGCCGCGCAGGCTTTCCGCCGCGTCGCGGTTCGGGATACCTTCAAAATGCAGGAAGGCAAACCCTTCGCGTACCTGAGCGGATAGAACTTTCAGCGGAACGTATTGATCATCCCGCTTGGAATAGAGGGTCTTCACCGGCAGTATCATGTCCGGGGTATCCATATCCACCCGCACTTTCACCAAGCCGTCTAAGCCCTGGGGCTTCAGTACCTCGCCTGATAGCAGATATTCATTCAGCATAGTTTCTCCACGGAAAAAGACGCCGAAGCGTCTTTATTGTATTTCGACAAACACAGACTTTTCGCCCTTGGCTGTGGCCGCTTTGACGACAGAACGGATCGCCTTGGCAATCCTGCCCTGCTTGCCTATGACCTTGCCCATATCATCCGGGGCGACATTCAGCTCCATGATGACAGCGTCTGGGCCTTCGGTAACAGACACGTTCACTTTATCCGGCTCTGACACCAGGGACTGGGCCATGAACTGAACAAGCTGCTGCATGTTTTTCTCAGCCATAAGCGTTAACCTTCAATGGCGCCGCTCTTCTTGAGCAATATACGCACGGTGTCCGTGGGCTGCGCGCCGTTTTTCATCCAGCTGACAGCTTTTTCATTATCAATTTTAATCTCAGCGGGCTGCTTCATGGGATCGTAGGTGCCGATTTCCTCGATGAAACGGCCATCACGGGGGGAGCGCTCATCCGCGACTACAACGCGGTAGAAGGGGTGTTTTTTCATTCCGATTCTCTTTAAACGGATTTTGACTGCCATGTGGGGTATTCCTCCTTAAGAATGTATATGCTAATCATTAAGATGATTGCCAAAGGTTAAAAGGGCATCTTCATGCGGCCCATCATGCCACGCTTGCCGGACATCTGCTTCATCATTTTCTGCATCTGCTCGAACTGGCGCATCAGCTGGTTGACGTCCTGCACTGTAACTCCGGCGCCTGCCGCGATCCGCTTGCGGCGGCTGGCGTTCAGGATGGAGGGCATCCGGCGTTCCTTGAGGGTCATGGAGCGGATAATAGCCTCGGGTTTCTTCATGGCATTATCGTCAATCTCAACATCTTTGAGTTTGCTACCAACGCCAGGCAGCATACCCAGCACATTCTGCAGCGGCCCCATTTTTTTTAGCTGCTGCATCTGGTCAAGAAAGTCATCCAGGGTCATGTCCTTAACGGACTTCTGCTTCCCTTTCATGTCCAGGCCGCCTTCATCCATCGCCTGGGTGGCTTTTTCAATCAGGGTCAGCACATCGCCCATGCCGAGGATTCGGGATGCCATGCGCTCCGGGTGGAACGCCTCGATGTCTTCCAGCTTCTCCCCCGTGCCGGCGAATTTGATGGGTTTGCCCGTTACGGCACGCACAGACAGCGCCGCGCCGCCGCGGGTATCACTGTCAAGCTTGGTGATGATGACACCATCCACCGTCAGCTTTTCATTGAAAGACTTGGCGACATTCACGGCGTCCTGGCCGGTCATCGCGTCAATCACCAATAGAATCTCCTGTGGGCGCACGGCTTGCTTGATGTTTTCCAGCTCGCCCATCAGGGTTTCATCGATATGCAAACGGCCTGCCGTGTCAATAATCAACACGTCGTTGCCGTAGTATCTTGCGTTCTCAACCGCTTCCTTCGCGGTTTTTACGGGATCCTGCGTGCCCTTCTCAAAAACCGGCACGCCGACCTTTTCGCCCACGATTTGCAGCTGTTTGATGGCCGCTGGGCGGTAAATGTCGCAGGCGGCGAGCATGGGCTTTTTCCCTTGCTTCCGAAGATGTCCGGCAAGCTTGGCGGCCATGGTGGTTTTACCGGCGCCTTGCAAACCGCACAGCATGTAAATGGTGGGTACCGAAGATGACCAGGTCAGACGGGCGTTGGCTCCACCCATTAGGGTGGTTAATTCTTCGTTAACGATTTTGATGACCTGCTGGCCAGCGTTCAGGGAGGAAAGGATTTCCGTTCCCACGCTGCGCTCGGTGACCTGCTTGATAAAATCCTTCACAACCAGGTAATTGACGTCCGCCTCCAGAAGAGCCAGGCGCACTTCACGCATGGCGTCTTTGATGTTCTGCTCGCTAAGTTTGCCTTTGCCCGTCAGCTTTTTAAAGGCATTTTGCAGTTTCTCGGAAAGGCTTTCAAAAGCCATGGTTACTTCTCCTCCTCTTCCAGTATGGATTGGATCATGTGTTGCGCTTGATGCAAGTGTTTTTCCGTTTCCTTTGTTGCTTGCACCCGCCCCAGCATGCTGCCGCACTCTTTTAACACATCGGTTACTTGCTGAAAACGCCTGGAAAGTCCTAAGGCATCCTCGAACTGGTCCAATTTCATGAAAGCGCGGTTCATGGTTTCGCTTACCGCCTGGCGGGACATCGCCATCTGTCTGGCGATTTCACCAAGGGACAAATCCTCATCGCAGTATAGGCGTACCATCACGCGTTGATTGTCTGTCAGCAATGAACTGTAAAAACTGGAGAGTACCCCGTACTCCACCTTTCGATCCAGTCTGCCGCTCCCTCGCGCCATGAAACCTCCTGTCAGGCAATTTGCTTGACAGGAGTATTATACACCGATCAATTCACATGTCAAGGGTTTTCCTTGACACTTATAATTCTATAATCTCAATTCCCTGCATGGCTTCTTCGATTAACGCTTCGATATCCAGTACAGACTCGGCAATCTGGGTCTTGTCAAGTTTCGGGTGGGTTATTGGGTGTTTGGGTGTAAAAACGGTGCAGCAATCCTCATACGGCAGGCAGGAAGTTTCGTAGGTATCAATTTTTACCGCGTAATCTATGATGTCTATTTTATCAAAGCCGATCAGCGGGCGGAACACCGGTCTTGAAACCACCACGTCTGTACAGCAGAGTGCGTCCATGGTTTGGCTGGCCACCTGGCCGATGGATTCACCGGTAATCAACGCCTGGGCTCCCTCCTGCTGCGCGACCCGGTCAGCCAGGCGCATCATAAAGCGGCGCATAATCAAAGTTGTATACTCTGGCGAGCATTTTTCATGGATTTGCATTTGTATCTTAGTAAAGGGCACGATATGCACCCGCATCCCGCAGCTGCTGATAGCCAGTGTGCGCGCGAGCTGCAGTACCTTTTCCTTGGAACGCTCCCCTGTATAGGGGAAAGAATAGAAATGCACCGCGCACAATTCGACACCGCGTTTGGCAATCATGTAGCCAGCCACTGGGCTGTCGATGCCGCCGGAAAGCAGCAAGGCCGCCTTGCCGTTGCTGCCCACCGGCATTCCGCCCGCGCCAGGTATCACTTCCACATAGAGGTAAGCGAATTCCCTGATTTCAACATTCATTGTATGCTGAGGATTTTTAACATCTACCGTCAGGTTGGGGTTATGATTGAGAATATATTCCCCCATCCGGCTGTTGATCTGAGGGGAATCCAGGAAGTAGTTTTTGTCTGAGCGCCTCGCGGTCACTTTGAACGATCCGTTTAAATCCTTCATCATGCGGGACGCCTGGCTGCATACCGCCTCAAAATCTGCTTTATCCATTTCTACCGCCGGACACACGGAATGAATGCCAAACACTTTGGTAACCCTGGCGATAGTCTCCTGCATGTCGGTGAAACCGGCGACATACATGCGACCATCACTCAGCCAAACCTTCGAGTCCCGTTGGGCGACCGCTTCCCGGATGCGCTTCATCAATAACTTCATAAACAAAGGCCTGTTCTGGCCTTTCAGATAGATTTCCCCATACCGGACCATTAATAATTCCCGCATTTTATCACCTACGCACAAAATTTTTCAGTAACTCGTATTGCCGGACGCATGCATCCGAAGCAATGTCTATTTCTGCCTGGGTTGTATAAGGGCTCAGGCTGAAGCGAATCGCCGATTCCGCTTGTTTTACTCCGCAGTTCATGGCAGAGAGCACATGGCTTACTTGCTTCTTCCTGGATGAGCAGGCAGAGCCGTTCCCGACAAAGATACCCTCCCCTTCCAACGCGTGCAGCATGGTTTCCGCCCGCACCGACATAAAGGAAACATTCAGGATATGCGGAGCTGCGCTCGCAGATTCTGGCGGCGGCCCGTTGACAACCAATCCGTCGATATCGCTTTTTTGTCTCTCATACAGCCTGAGTTTCAACTTTCTCATCTCATGCCGCGCTGGAAACGATTCAATGGCTGCTCTTAACCCCGCGATACCTGGGGTGTTCTCTGTTCCTGAGCGAAATCCCTTCTCCTGCCCGCCGCCAAACATGATGGGGGTGAGCCTGCCGCGTCCGCCCAAAGCCAGAGCGCCAACGCCCTTCCCTGCATGGATTTTATGGCCGCTTAACGCGTAACTGTCTACCTGTAAGCCCACCATATCCATGGGGATACGAAGAAAACCCTGCACGCCGTCCACATGGAACATAGCATCTGGACATAGTTTGTTCCTCAGTTTGGATACTTCTTCTATCGGTTGAACAGCGCCTGTTTCGTTGTTCACCTGCATGACGCAAATCATCCGCACCTGGTTATCAAGCATTGTTTCCAATGCGCTTAGATTCACCAGCCCGTTTTGATCCAAGGGAATTTCTTCCGGCGTAAACCCCATCTTCGCAGTTTGCTTGCATGTTTCCCGCACGGAGGGGTGCTCCCCTGCCGAAAACAATACCTTGCCAAAGCCGCGCAGGGATTTCAACATGCCAAAGATGGCCAGATTGTTAGCCTCTGTGCCGCCGGATGTGAAAAACACCTGTTTCGCGTTCACCTTTCCAGCGATTGCTTCCCTGCAGGCACTCATCTGCTGTTCCGCAGCAAGGGCAGGCGCGTACAGCGCGGATGGGTTGTAATACCCCTCCCGCATGCTGCTTGCTACAGCGTTGACAACTGCCTTGGAAGGCTGGGTTGTCGCGCTGTTATCCAGATATACCAGCATCAATTCACCTGATACTTTCCAGCGCCAACGGTGCGTTTAATCATATCCAGCAGCGTATCGCTGGGCTCAATCACAATAATTTTTTTCGCGTTGTCCTTAACGAAGTAAAAATAGAACAGTTCCGCGTCCCGGTTTAAAAACCAGTTGATCATTTTGACACCCGGCATGGTGCTGTAGCGTTTGAAACTGCCCGAAGAAACAGGGCCGCAGGCTTCTACATTGCGGACATTCATGGACCCCAGATTTTTTCGTTTCTTATTGTTATATACCTGGGCAAAATCGATGATGCCATTGGTAAATGTGTATTCGTACTCCATCTTAATGCGGTCTCTGTACAGAAACAGCATCACCGCGGCAGCAATCGCAAGCAGCACAATCAGGATATCTGGAAGCAGTCCAGTTGAAAAACCCTGGCTGGTAATCACCATAATCAGAATGTTGAACATGAACAGCCCGTACGCGGCGCATACCGCCATGGCGATGAGCGCCAGGATATACAGGATATTCTGTGCGCCTTGATTCCGCTTGACAACGACTTCCTCGTGAAACATATCCATATTGCTTACTCCTTACAATGAAACGTAGATGATGGGAACAAATACCCCAATGATGGCGCCAAAGAGAACTTCCAAAGGTGTATGGCCGACCAGCTCCTGCATTCTTTCCTCGGTCAGTTTCTTTCCTTCCAGCAGCATTTCCCGCAGAATCTGGTTGATAACCTTGCTTTGCTGACCCGTTTGATAGCGCACACCCATGGCATCATAGATTACTACCGTCGCGACAGCGAAGGCCAGTGCGAAGGATGTGGAATTCAGCCCCTCCCGGAAACCCACCATCATCACCACGGCGATAAAAAACGCTGTGTGGGAACTTGGCATCCCACCCATGCCAAAGATTCGTTTCCAATCAAATCGGTGCATGATTCGCCAGTTAATCAGCACCTTCAGGACTTGCGCAATCAGCCAGCTGACGAAGGCGCAGGCGAGAATCTCGTTTTCAAATATCTTGAACATAAGTCAGTGAACGCCTCTTCATTTTACCCTGTTCTGTATTTGCTTTGCCAGCGAAACAAAAAACGCTCCCGATGAACCAAATGTTTCCGCAGCCTGGATAGCCTTTTCAATGTGTGTCTGCGCGTCCAGTTTCGCCTTTTCCAAACCAACCGTACCCGGCCAAGTCATCTTACCGGAAGATTGATCCTTTCCGATGCTTTTTCCCAGCACATGCTCATCCCCAATGATATCCAGAATATCATCGGTTATCTGAAAGGCAAGTCCGTAATGCAGCGCGTAACTTTCGGCAGCGTTTATCCATGTGGAGTCAGCTCCCGCGAGGGCTAAACCCGCTTTCATCGCGCCCATAAACAAATCCGATGTCTTGTGACGCTGGATATAGTATACCATATCCATGTCCGGTTGTTCCTCTTCCATGGCAAGGTCCGCGGCCTGCCCGGCAATCATACCGGAAGCACCGGCATGATACGCGATATGCGTCAGCGCTTTGATAGCCAGAGGATGGTTTGATTGCGCCATGGTTTCATAGGCATGGTTTAAAAGGGCGTCCCCCGCCAGAATGGCAGTAGCCTCACCAAACATTTTGTGGTTGGAAGGCTTGCCGCGCCGCATGTCATCATTATCCATGGCAGGTAGATCGTCATGGATGAGGGAATAGGTATGAATCATCTCCATTGCGGCGGCGAACGGGAGGGCGTCCTCCACCTTTTCTGAAAGCATGTTATAGGACGCGAGAAGCATTACCGGTCGCAGCCGCTTCCCGCCGGACAGAAGGCTGTAGCGCATGGCCGCCGCCAGATTTGCAGGGATACCGCTGGTTGGCCATACCTGCCGCTGCAGGGGGAGGAATTTTTCCAGACCCGCTTCTACCATATGAAGATAGATATTATACTGTCTTTCAAATTCCGTCATCTTGATGCAATTCTTCAATCTCGCCGCCGCTCAGCTTTTGCAGCTTCGCTTGCGCGGCACTCAACTTGTCCGTCAGCTTCTGCAGGATCAACGTTCCCTGCTCATAATCTGCCAGCATGGCCTCCAAAGGAACCTGGGTGCTCTCCATCCTGCTGATGATGCTCTCCAGATCCTCCAATTGCTGCTCAAATGTCTTTTCGACTTTATCCTTTGGCAAAAGACCCTACCTCCCTATCCCTGTTGTTTCTGCACAGTTACCTGGCCGTCATGGAATACCAGGCGCATCGTCTCCGGTGCATTCTGTGATGATTTTACCACCCGCTGCCCGTCCATCACCAGCGCATACCCGCGCTTTAGCGTCGCTATAGGGCTGGCGTTCTGCAGACGGATGGAACAAGTTTCCAATTTTTTGTTCCATTCATCCATTCTTTGGGAAGCGCTGACGCGCAGCTGCAGCTGTAAATGCTTTACCTCATGCAGCATCCCTTCCACTTTGAGCCGCGGATCATTCCGTTTCAGCCGAGCAGAATAGTTGTTCAGATTGTTCAGGAGGGATTGAATACGGCTGTTTGCCGATGCTGCCAGCATATATCCCATCCTGCTTACCTGTTCCTGCAACTGGCGCGCATCAGGCGCAGTGAGTTCCGCAGCCGCCGAGGGCGTTGCTGCCCGCACATCGGCTGCAAAGTCGCACAATGTTACATCCGTTTCATGGCCAACGGCAGAGATGACAGGTACGGGACAAGCTGCTACCGCGCGAACCAATACTTCCTCGTTGAAAGCCCACAAGTCTTCCATGGAACCGCCGCCTCGGCCAATGATAATCACATCCACTTGCGGCACCTTCGCCAGTTCGTTCAGCGCGTTGGTCAAATCCTGCGCAGCACCTTCCCCCTGCACCTGCGCCGGGCGCAGCAGCAACGGGATGGATTGATTTCTTCTTTGCACAACTGTTTTTATGTCGTGCAAAACCGCTCCTGTCTGGGAGGTAACAATACCAATCGTTCTTGGCAATAACGGCAGCACGCGTTTCCTTGCCGGGTCAAACAGTCCTTCTTTGGTCAGGTTCTCTTTCAGTTGAAGATAGCGCTCATACAACTCGCCCACACCGTCTTTGCGCATGCCTTCGCCGTAAAACTGATAACTTCCGCTTGCGGTATACAAGCCAATTGAACCAAACAAAACAACCTGCATACCATCCCGGGGAACAAACTTCACGCTCAGATTATGCTGACGAAACAGTACGCAGGCAATTCGCGCTGATTCATCCTTCAGGGAAAAATACCAGTGCCCTGATACATGCTGTTTGAAATTGCTGATTTCTCCCCGAAGATAGACATGATGCAGCATGGGATCCCCCGCGAGGGAACGGCGTACGTATTCATTCAGGCCGCTGACTGTCAGCTGTGTGCCCTGCATGCCGCCTCCAGGGTGTTTTGCATCAGCATGCTGATGGTCATCTTTCCAACGCCGCCAGGAACGGGCGTGATATATCCGGCCACCTGCTGCACATTCTCATAATCCACATCGCCAACTACCTTGCCATCAACCCGGTTAATCCCCACATCGATAACGATGGCGCCTTCTTTTACCATATCCGCGGTAATGAATCGAGCCTTTCCCACCGCCGCAACCAGGATGTCCGCCTGACGTGTCATGGACGCCAAATCCTTTGTCCGGGAATGACAGATGGTGACGGTACAATCCTCCTGCAGCAGCATCATGGCAATCGGCTTGCCGACAATGTTGGAGCGTCCCACCACCACGGCATGCAGACCGCGCAGCGGCAATCCGGTGCTGTGCAGCATATACATAATGCCTTTGGGTGTGCATGACTGTGCTCCCGGCTGACCTGTGAACAACTTACCCGCGTTGTAAATATGGAACCCATCCACATCCTTCTCCGGCAGAATGCGTCGCAGCACTTGCTGCTCGTCAATATGTTTGGGTAAGGGCAGCTGCACCAGAATGCCATGGATTCCCGCATCCTGATTCAGGTTATCAACCACATCCAACACTTGCTGCTGGGAAACATCGCCTGGCAGTTTGATCGTTTTTGATTGAATCCCAACAGCTTCACATGCCAGGCCTTTATTTCGAACATAGATTTCACTGGCCGGATCATCTCCAACCAACACCACCGCCAAGCCAGGCTGAATGCCCAATACTTTCAGCCGCCCGGCCTCCTGCTGCTGTTCTTCCAACAAGCGCTGGGATAGCTCCTTACCGCTTAAAATGATAGCCATGCTGCGTTTTCATCCCCTTTTGAGTAATACAAATTGCGACCTATGATTGCTACACCCGCGGCATTATCAGAGGCATACTGCGGTTGGCTAAAGGTAAAACTGTACTTTCCGCCCCGTTTCTCACTGCGCTCATTCAGAATGCCTTTCAAATGATCGGAGGAAGCGACACCTCCGGTAACCAGAACCATTTTGGATGGGGGAGCGAAAATGTCCAATGTCTTGATAATCAAGCGGGACAGCACATCATACACATCAGCAGCTATCTGCTCGAAGGGTATCCCCTGTTCCATATCCCGCTTCGCCTGGCTCTCAACCCCGGACAACCATATCCCATCGGCTTTTACGATGGCGCTGTATCGGCCAGTGGATTTTACCTTCCCAGTTAATTCTTCCATGTATTTTCCGCTGGGAAAAGGAAAACCCATCAGTACCCCGAGACGGTCAATCAGCTGACCTGCATGGATGTCATTGGCGGAAGCGAAAGTATGTATCCCATGCTCGTCAACAGACAGAAAATCAGTTGTTCCCCCTGACAGATGAATGGTAGTAAAGGGAAATCTGATACCTTCGCTTTGGATGAGCGCCGCCGCTATATGCCCCTTTTGATGGGTTGTCTCAAAAAAGGGCACCCCCAGGGTTTGAGCAATCGTCTGCCCAAGGGTTTTTCCAGCCAGGAAGACGGGCATATAGGAATCCGTGCCATCCCTGGGTTTTGAGGATACGCATACCGCCTTGATGCGATGCTCCTGCATTTTCCCGCTAACATTTTGATACACATCCGGAAACTGCTTCAGATGGGCAAAAATCGCGTCGCTTTGCCGAAGCCCAAGTTCCCCTTGCTTCACAGGCAGAAGGGCTTTGCGGGAAATGATGATACCGCCGTTCTCGTCCGCCAGCGCGCACGATGTCGTATAGTTGCTGGTATCAATCCCCAGGAAAGCATCCGTCATGCCCGGGGATTCTCGCGGTTATAGGCACCCAGCAGGCCGTTGATGAAGCGGCTGTCATCGGGCACGGAAAACCGCTTGGTCATCTCCACCGCTTCATTGATGATGACGCTTTCCGGCGTTTCGGGGCAATACTTCAGTTCATACAAAGCCAGGCGCAGCACCGCGCGGGATAGCGCGGGAATCCTGTCCAACTCCCGCTTGGGGCTGTACTTTATGATGATGTCATCCGTTTCCTGGGCATGGCGGACAGCGCCTGTTACCAGGTCATACACATAGGCGACTTCCTCCTCATCGCTTTGAAACTCCACCATCCCCAGCAGGGTATCATCCCCGCCCGTACCGCCAAACATGTTTTCATAGATAAGCTGCATAGCGGCACGTCTCGCCGCGATTTTTGACATAGCATTCTTCCTTTACATTTTTCAGGCCGACGGCTTTGCGTCGGCCTGTTGGTTTTATTCCCCGGCTTTATCAGCTTTATCTGCTTCCTCTTTCTTCATCTTGCGAACCTTGGCAAGCTCTTCCTCTGTATACTCGACCTTTTGGTTCTTTGGCGGAAGCACTTTATTGACTACACCGCTGACGCTGGTGCGCAGATCCTGGGAGGAGCCGAAAAACCAGCCGAGGGCAGTCATTGCCACCACGAAAATCGTTTTCCAGAAACCAAGCAGAACAAACAGGATACCTGCCGCAAAAAACACCGCGGTATAGAACATTTTGCCGCCTGCAGTACCGGGTTTTACTTTTTCCTTCAGGTCTTTTTCGTTGAGGTTCATCGCTTTATCCTTCTTTCCTAAGATTCTCTTCAGCGTTGTTTTCCATTTCCTGCATTCCTTCGGTATCAGCAGGCGTATCATTTTCACCAAGATCCAGCTTCATATCCAATGGAGGTGTTGCCGCTTCTTTCTCCGCATCTTCAAAGGGTACCTGCTGGCTGATGATGGGTTCGGGATCCTCAATCAGGTATGGCGAGTGCGATGCGCTGAGCTCCCCGGTTTCCACGGATACCCGTACATCCACTTCGTCTATGCCCGCGGCTGCCTGAATCTGCTTTTTTATCTGCTTCTGCAGAGATTCCACCACCAATGGGATGGAGATGTTGCCCGGCAGCGCAATTCGTAAATCCACCCGCACACCGTTCCTGGCGTGGTTGACATTCATTTCAACCATGCGCATATCCCCGTTGGCGTCCACGCATTTCTTCACAATATTCTCAATGGCTTTCATGGAGATGCGCAGCTCCCCATTCGCCGTTTGCTGTACGATGAAATGTTCCTGTTCCTTGCGCAGTCGCTTAGGTAGCAGAAGAACATACACACCGTACACAATCAGCAGGATGCCTACGAGAAGGATAATCAGACGGGTGGTGGAAAAGAAACTGGTTTGCAAATCAATAAGCCGAAACTGCACACCAACAACAATGGCGAAAACGCCAATCAGCACCACAAGCAGCGCGCCGACCTGCAGCGCGACACGGTTGCGCAGATTAAGCTTCATTCCCATCGCCGCCTTCAGCAGTTTCAGGCTTTTCTTCTTCCTTCTCCTGATCAACGGGTTCAGAGGATGTTTCCGCTTCCTCATAAACGGTTTCTTCGGCAGCCTCCGCTTCCTTCTTGCTCTTCTTGGATGCCTTGGAGGCTTTCTTTTCAGGTTCGGCAAGGCTGGGCACATCCGCGGCGCTTAAGCTTTGCTGCACTTCACGCTTTTCCTTTTCGAAGCTGACACCCTGCACATGCACATCCACGCGCACGACACGCAAGCCGGTCATCGCCTCAATATTCTTACGGACATTCTCCTGCACTTCAGAAGCGACTTTCTGGATGGGCTGACCATACTCGATTATGGCATACAAGTCCACGGAAACTTCTTCCGTGCCTACTTCAACCTTCACGCCCCGGGTGATGTTCCGGTTCTTGCTGATAATGTCGCCCAAGCCGCCGCTTGTTACCATGCCGGCAAGGCCTTCAATTTCGCTGGCGGCGACGCCGGCGATAATGGCAATTACCTCGTTCGCATATGTAATTGTGCCGCCGTCATTCGCACTTAATTCCGCATTCATCGGCAAATTCTCATTCTTCGGTGCCATCTTTACACCTCCTCACAATATGCAATAATTATAGCAAACTTCATTTGTCAATGCAATGTTTGCCCTATTCCTCAATGTCAAAATGGAGTTTCAATGTCTTGAGCTGGTCCTCCTGGATGGCAGCGGGGGTATCCATCATCAGGCAGGACGCGTTCTGCGCCTTGGGGAAGGCGATTACATCCCGCAGGTTTTCCCGTCCAGTCAGAATCATCATCAGCCTGTCAATGCCAAAGGCAAAGCCGCCATGGGGGGGCGTTCCGTATTTAAACGCTTCCAGCAGGAATCCGAAACGCTTCCAGGCCTCCTCGTGGGTGAAGCCCAGCAGGCTGAACATCCGCTCCTGCAAATCGCTGGCATGGATCCGGATAGAGCCGGAACCCATCTCAATGCCATTGATAACCAGATCATAGGACTTGGCGCGTACCTTCTCAGGGGCGGTGTCCATCATCTCAAAGTCTTCATTCATGGGCATGGTAAAGGGGTGATGAGCGGCGACATAGCGCTGGTTTTCCTCATTCCACTCCAGCAGCGGGAACTCCGTAATCCATAGGAGGTTGAACGCTTCTTTGTTAATCAGGTTCAGTTGATGCCCCAGCTTCAAGCGCAGCTGACCCATGGCGGTCAACGCTACCAAACGCTTGTCGGCAATCAGGAACATCGCGTCCCCAACAACGCAGCCCATTTCCTTGCGCAGCGCGTCCATGGCCTCTTCAGTAAAGAACTTGGCAAAGGAAGAACGCACCGTTCCATCCTGATTCTGGGCATACCAGGCAAGACCCTTTACATGGTAGGTTTTCACAAACTCGCTCAGAGCATCCATGTCCTTGCGGGACAGGTGATCCGCGGCTCCCTTGGCGGTAATGGCGCACACAATCTGCCCATCTTCCGCGGCCTTTTCAAATACTGAAAACCCGCTATGCTGTACTAAATCCGTAACGGTCTTGATTTTCATTTCAAAACGTGTATCCGGCTTGTCGCTTCCATAGTTTTCCATGGCGTTTTTCCAGGTCATGCGCGGGAGGGGCAGGTTCAGCTCCATGCCTTTTGCCGCTTTAAACACAGAGTTGAAAGCGCCTTCTACAATATGCTGCACGTCTTCGGGTTCCACAAAGGACATTTCTAGGTCGAGCTGAGAAAACTCCGGCTGCCGGTCCGCGCGGTTATCCTCATCCCGGAAGCAGCGCGCCACCTGATAATATCTGTCCATGCCGGCCACCATCAGCAGCTGTTTATAAATCTGCGGGCTTTGGGGCAGCGCGTAGCACTCCCCCGGATGAATACGGCTGGGCACCACAAAGTCTCTGGCGCCTTCCGGTGTGGACTTGGTCAGAATGGGGGTTTCCGTTTCGATGAAGCCTTGGGAATCCATGTAGTTGCGGATCGCGTTCACCACTTTGGAGCGAAGCATCAGTGTCTGCTGCAGATTGGGTTTGCGCAGGTCAAGATAGCGGTACTTCAGTCGCACCGCCTCATTATCCTTCGCGTCATCCTCAATATAAATCGGAGGGGTTTCCGCGGCGTTGAGCACACGCAGTTCGCTTGCCAGCACTTCAATATGGCCCGTGGGCATATGCTCGTTGACAGCCGCGTCATCCCGCTTGGCCACGGCACCGCGGACAGCAAGCACATATTCCCCGCGCAGGCTCTCAGCCAGGGCATAGGTTTCCTCATTCAGAGTGTCAGAGTTGAACACTACCTGAACAATGCCCGAGCGGTCCCTTAACCAAACAAAGATGATGCCGCCCATGTTCCTTACACGCTGCACCCATCCCATCAGCAGAACTTCCTTGCCCACGTCCTGGAGGGAAAGTTCCGCGCACATCCCCGTTCTTTTCCAACCGTTTAAAAACTCAGCCATCTTATTTCCCTGCCTCCCCATTATTTCTGATATAGATTATCGCGTCACCGCTTGTCATCTCGGATTCTTCCCTGGTTGTAAGGTTGCGTACGCGAACCATGCCCCGCAGGCCTTCATCCCCGCCAACCATAACAATGAATTTTGCGTTTATTTTATTGGCGTACTTGAACTGCGCCTTTAGGCTGCGGCCCACATGGTCGCATTCCGCTTTGATTCCCTCGTTTCTGAGCTTTTGCATCACATTGAACGCGTCCGCCTTATCATCCGCAGTTATCTGCGCAACAAAGACATCGCTCACAGAGGGTTCTTCCACAACAATTCCCTGGTTGCTTAGTTCCATCAGGATTCGTTCCGTACCGATGCCAAAGCCTACCCCCGGTAAAGCCGGGCCGCCCAGTTGCTCCACCAGGCCATCATACCGGCCTCCTCCGCAAAGCGCCAGACCTTCCCGCCCAGACTGCATAATGATTTCAAAAACGGTTTTGGTATAGTAATCAAGCCCGCGGACGATATGAGAATCAACCCGGAAAGGCACCTGCTGTCCGTTTAACAAGGCCTGCAGACCGGAAAAATGCGTGTCACATTCCTCGCACAGATGATCCAGCATCACCGGGGCATCTGCAGCGATGCGCTTGCAGCCTTCTACCTTGCAATCCAGCACCCGCAGCGGATTTCTATCCAGGCGTTCCTTGCAGTCCGCGCACAATTGCTCTTTATACTGCGTAAGGTACTCCTTCAGTTTCGCGTGATATACCGGTCTGCATACCGGGCAGCCGATGGAGTTGATGTGCACCCGAAGGTTCTCCAGTCCCAGTTCTGTCAGAATGGCTAGCAGGGTTGTAATCAGCTCGGCTTCCGCGGAGGGCTCTTTGGCACCGAAACACTCCATCCCAAACTGATGATGCTCTCTAAGTCTGCCGGACTGGGGCTTTTCATACCGAAAAATCGGGGCGTTCAGATAAAACATTTTTACCGGCAATGTGTCTGCGTACAGGCTGTGTTCTATCACCGCGCGAACAACACCAGCGGTGCCTTCCGGTTTTAACGTGATGGAGCGTTCTCCCTTATCAAGAAATGTATACATTTCTTTTTGAACGATGTCCGTCGTGTCGCCCACACCGCGCTGAAACAGCTCCGTGTGCTCAAAAACCGGGGTTCTGACCTCCCGGTAACCAGCCACAGCCGCCGCCTTTCGCATGGTGTTTTCAACATGCTGCCACAGATAGCTTTCCTGCGGCAGGACATCCTTTGTTCCCTTTGGCGCTTGTATCATTCTTCCTCCTAAAAAACAATCCCCTGCATAAATGCATGGGACGATTTCTCGCGGTGCCACCCAGCTTGCACTTTCGTGCCGCTTATTTCCTTAACGCGGATAACGTTCGCTCTCGCGAAAGGCTCCGGGGTGTCTGTTTCCGTTTCTTTGCAGGAAGGTTTCAGCCCAGCCTTCCCTCTCTTGAGCAAATCCACGGGCGCTTCCCCTTCAACGCCATGGGGATATTATAAGAGGAGGCTTGATAAAAGTCAATCAACACTTGGCTTCAAACTTTTTTATCATTCAGAATCCCTGCATACTCTTTTTTTCTTTCATGTGCTATAATCTGATAAGAAATATAAGGAGGCAATATCAATGGACGCGAATGCAAGGGTACGCAACAATATCTCATTGGATGTCAACCACCTGATGGTAAACATGGTGGGTCACCAGTATGGCATGTCCGCAGAGCAAATCGATGCTTATCAGAATGCAGCGCAGGATGCCCACCAGGCCATTACAAAGAACCGGGGAACAGGCTGGCTGGGATGGACAGAATTGCCTTACAACCAGGATGATATTCTGGCGGAAATCGAAGAAACAGCGGCGGCAGTCAGAAAAGAGTTTGATACCTTTGTCGTTTTGGGTATAGGCGGCAGCGCCCTTGGCCCCATCGCCGTACAGCAAGCCCTCAAGCATATGCATTACAATGAGCTGCCCGCAGAAAAGCGGAATGGTCCCCGCCTGTATGTGGAGGACAACATTGACCCCGAGCGTATGGAAGCACTGCTTGATGTGATTGACATTAAAAAGACCTGCTTCAATATCATCACCAAATCCGGCGCGACCGCTGAAACAATGAGCCAGTATCTGATTATTTCCACCGCTTTGAAAGAGGCCGTAGGCGACTCCTGGGGCAAGCACATCATTGCCACGACGGACAAAGAGCAGGGCAACCTCATCAGGCTCGCCTTGGAGCACAACTTCAAAATTTTCTATATCCCCTCCACCGTTGGCGGCCGATTTAGTGAACTGACCCCCGTGGGGCTGCTGCCTGCCGCGGTTTGCGGCATTGATATCCGCGGATTGCTAGAAGGCGCTAAAGCCATGGACCGCCGCTGTCAGAGCAGCCAGATATGGGAGAACCCGGCGCTGCTGGAAGCGGTTATCCAATACATTGCCATGGAAGAAATGGATATCAATGTCCATGTCATGATGCCCTACGCCGACAGCCTGAAGTACATGGCCGACTGGTTCTGCCAACTGTGGGCGGAGAGCCTGGGCAAAAACGTAACCCGTAAGGGTATGGCCGTCAACTTTGGCCAAACCCCTGTAAAAGCGCTTGGCGTCACCGATCAGCACAGCCAATTGCAGCTGTACACGGAAGGGCCTTATGATAAAATTATTACATTCCTGCATGTCGGGGAGTTTTCCACCACGGTAGAAATCCCTCATGGATGCGAGGAGTATCCCAACGTGTCCTTCCTTGGCGGGAAAACCTTGAACGCCTTGATAGACGCTGAATACCGCGGCACACAGTATGCCCTGCTGCGCTCCGGCCGTATGAGCCAGACCATCCACCTGCCCGCTGTAAACGCGCACAGCATCGGTCAGTTGATTTATTTCCTGGAAATGACCACCGCGTATGTTGGTGAGCTGCTGGATATCGATGCCTTCAACCAGCCGGGCGTTGAGGAAAGCAAAATCGCCTCCTATGCCGTGCTGGGCAACCCCGACGAAAAATTCCAGAAGAAACAGGAAGAAATGGCCAACGCGCCCAAGGAACTGAAGAAGTTCATCCTGTAAGCGCATGAAAAATCCGGTGAGGAGTAATTCCTCACCGGATTTTTTAATTCTATCGTTTACGCGGCGGAGCCACATGGATCGCTCTGCTGTGTATGCTCTCCAGCGCTTCCGTAATCCCTTCGGTGAAGGTGGGATGCGGTCTGACAGATTTCAGCATTTGACCAACCGTCATCTGGTTGGCAAGCGCGAGGGTAAACTCCGATATCATGTCGCTGGCGTTCTCGCAGAACAAATGGGCGCCAATGATTTTTTCGGTCTTTTCCTCCGCCACTACCTTGATAAAGCCGCGGCCGCTGCCGGAAATGATGGTTCTGCCGTTGCCTGTCATGATGTATTTCCCGGTAAGCACGGCTATCCCCTGCTGCTTCGCTTCGTCTTCCGTAATGCCCACCGTCGCGATTTCCGGATTGGTATAGATACAGGAAGGAATGAAGGATAGACGGGTATCATTCTCCTTACCCGCCAGATAATCCGCTACCATCAGCCCCTGCGCTGATGCCGCATGGGCAAGCTGAGGCCCCTGGATAACATCGCCAATGGCATATAGATGGGGCAAGCTTGTCTGATAGTTTTCAGAGGCAATGATTCTGCCCCTTTCTATCTGAGGTTTTTCCGCGTCCTGATGGAAAAACCCATCCATACTCGCGCTGCGGCCAACAGCGGACAGCAGTTTGTCCGCGATGATGGCTTCATCCTTGCCCTCGATAAACAGGCTCACATGATTATTTGCATTTTCAATGCGTGTCAGTTTCGCGTTGGTCATTACCTGCGCCCCTGCCTTTTTTAAATTCATGGCGAGGGACTGGCTGATTTCCTTATCCATGATGGGAAGAATCCGGGGCATGGCTTCAATGAGCGTAACCTTAATCCCCATGGATAGGCAGAATATCGCAAGCTCCACGCCAATAACACCGCCGCCAAGAATTGCCAGATGCTGAAAATCCGGGGCGTGGGATAGGAACTCGTCGCTGGTAATGACCAAAGGATTATCCTGCAGCCCGGGGATAGGCAGCACCAAAGGCTTAGAGCCGCAGGCCAGCAAAACGTCCTTGCCTTCATATTGTTTCCCACCGGCTTGGACTTTTCCCTCTCCCAGATAAACGGCATGTTCGTATACAACATCAACGCCATTCTGCTTCAGCAGCGCGTCCACACCGCTGCGCAGGGTCGATACGATTTCATCTTTTTTAGAGAAAACCTGAGGGAGATCTACCTGCGGCTTCATGGTAATCCCCCACGCCTCGGCGTCCTTGGCTATTTCGACAGCCTGGGCAGCGTGAAGCAGCGCTTTGGTGGGAATACATCCCCTGTTTAAGCAGGTTCCTCCCAATTCCCTGCTTTCAAACAGAAGAACGCTTAGTCCGTTCTGCCGCGCTCTGATGGCTGCCTCGTAACCGCCAGGCCCGGCACCAATAATAATTAAATCGTACATACTGTCTCTTTTCAGAACGCGCTTTCCAGAAGGGATTGCAGACCATCCGCGTACTGGTTTTGCTCCATCCCCCTGTGTACAGCCTCTGTGAGGGCGTTCTTGTCAAATCGCTGTCCTTTCAGTTTTTGCTCCATCTCCTGATAAACATTTACCTCAAGGGCATCGGTAAAAATACCTAAGTCGCGGATAATCCCTTTGTCCACATCCAGCTCTACCCGTAAAGTTCCCCAGGGAAAACGTGTTTCACCAGACCAGCTGCATTGTACAGGCCTGCCGTATACCCAATCCCAGCCCGAGAACCTTTCGCGCCTGGTTTCCATTTCTGCTTCCGGCATCCAGGAGGATAGCACATCAGCCACCGGGCGTTGATACTCCGTTTCAAACGCATTGATCAGGGCATCCTTCATGGTGCGCACGGTAATATCAGAACATAGTTCTTGCAGGTTTACAACCCTTGCCCGAACAGAGTCCACCCCTTTGCTGCGGTACTTTTCCTGATGCACGTTGAGATATTTGGTTAATGCTGCGGGATTTACATCCAACATCAGAGTACCGTGGTGGTATGCCCTGTTTCCCTGGGTATAGTACGCGTTTCCGGAAAACTTTTTCCCGTCCACCGTAATATCATTGCGGCCGGAAATCTCCGGGCACAAACCAAAGGACGCGACCGCGCCGGCGATAACCCTTGTTTGCCTCGCAATGTCCTCCGATTTTTTAGGGTATAAGAAGGTAAAGTTCAGGTTTCCAAGGTCATGAAAAACAGCGCCGCCGCCGGACAGCCGTCTCGCCAGAAACCCGTTGTCTTCCTTCAGCGCCTGCACATTGCATTCACTCCAGGCGCACTGGTTTCGCCCAATCACAACCGTCCTCTCATTTTGCCACAGGTATAAAATCACCGCATCCAAAGGAACGCCAAGGAGGAGCTGCTCCTCCCTGGCGATGTTGGTATACGGGTTGGTTGTATCAGACTCGTATAGGTAGGAAGAGTTACTCATACTGATAGCGAAGTACAGGGTTGCGGGCAGCACCCACTTCATCGGGACGGCCAATGGGGGTAGTGACAGGACACTCGTGCAGCGCTTCCGGAGCGGTATCAATCTTCTGGCGGATTCGCTTGAAAGATTCCACCGCCGCGTCCAGCGTTTCACGGCTCTCGGTTTCCGTGGGCTCAAGCATCAGCGCTTCGTGCACGACCAGGGGGAAGTACATCGTTGGCGGATGCATCCCTTCATCCAGCAGCGCTTTGGCCACATCCAGCGCCGTTACCCCTGACCTTTTCTTTTCATCTTCCAAAGTCAGAATAAACTCATGCATACATATCTGATCATATGCTACGGGGAATACATCCTTCAGTTTATGCATCATGTAGTTTGCGTTGAGTACGGCAGTTGAAGAAGCGTCGCGCAGCCCTTGGGCGCCCAGGGTCAGGATATAGGTGAGGGCGCGGATGTAGATGCCGAAGTTGCCGTAGAAGGAACGAATCTGGCCTACGCTGTCAGGATGGTCCCCCGGCTCGCCCAACGCCGACTTCGGGAGGAATTCCTTCAGAATATCCTTGCAGCCGACAGGGCCGCTGCCCGGGCCGCCGCCGCCATGGGGGGTAGAGAAGGTTTTATGCAGATTCAGATGAACTACATCAAAACCCATATCCCCTGGCCGCACATGACCCATGATCGCGTTCAGGTTCGCGCCGTCATAGTAGCAAAGACCGCCGCTCTCGTGAATCAAACGGGTAATTTCCAGTATGTTCGGGTCAAACAAACCTACCGTGTTGGGGTTGGTCAGCATCAAACCGGCTACATTCCCATCCAGTGCTTTCTTAAACGCTTCCATATCAACACAGCCATTGGGCGCGGATGGAATGTTCACCACGTCAAAATCCGCCATAACTGCGCTGGCTGGATTCGTCCCGTGGGCAGAGTCGGGAATCAGTATTCTCTTCCGGTGGGTTTGCCCGGTTTTCTCCAGATACTTTTTTATCAGGAGCAAGCCAAGGTATTCCCCATGGGCACCGGCCGCGGGCTGCATGCTCATCGCGTCCATCCCGGTAACGGCGCACAGAAGGGACTGCACCGTATCAATAGCTTCCAGGCAGCCTTCAACCGTCTCCTTGGGCTGCAGTGGATGCACTGCAGCAAAACCAGGCAGCGATGCAACCCGCTCATTCACTCTGGGGTTGTACTTCATCGTACAGGAGCCCAAAGGATAGAAACCGCTGCATACACCGAAAGCTTGCTTGGCGAGCCGGGCGTAGTGCCTGGATACATCCGTTTCACTCATCTCCGGCAAGCGCAACGCCTGTTTCCTTCGGAATTTTTCCGGCAATTCTGTTTTGGGTACATCAGACTGCGGCAGATACTGCATGCCATGCCCCGGGGTGCTTAACTCAAAAATCAACTTCATTTGCTGCACACCCCCCTGATGGTCTGTAATGCCAAGTCCAGCTGTTCTTTGGTCACTTTCTCCGTCACACACCAGAGCATGCCGTCTTCCACAGGCAAGCCTGCCAGAATGTCATGATGCATCAGCGCGGCTTGTATCTTCTGCGCGGGGATGGGCAGTGTGGTAACAAATTCATGGAAAAAGTCGCTATCGTGCATGCGTTTGAAGCCTGGAATTTTACATAGCTGATCAGCAAAATAATGCGCTTTGTCAAAGCACAGTTCCGCCGCGCGCTGAAGCCCCTGCGGACCCATCGCCGTCATATAGACCGCTGTCCGCATGGCGCACAACGCCTGATTGGAACACACATTGCTGCTGGCTTTTTCACGGCGGATATGCTGTTCCCTCGCCTGCAGCGTTAATACAAATGCCCGCTGACCTCTATTGTCCTTTGTTTCACCAACGATGCGTCCGGGGAGCAGGCGTACCATATCCTGTTTGGTAGCCATGAAACCGACATAAGGGCCGCCAAAGGAAAGAGGGATGCCAAGCGGCTGGCCTTCGCCTACCGCGATGTCCGCGCCGCATTCCCGCGGTGTCTTTAACATGCCAAGGGAGATAGGGTTGACACCCATAATCATCTTTGCGCCAGCCGCATGGGTGATTTCAGAAACTGCCTCGGCGTCCTCTAACAAACCCCAAAAATTGGGCTGCTGCAGGTATACGCAGGCTGCTTCCTCATCCAGCATCGCCGACAGAGCTTCCTTATCTGCCAAGCCGTCTTTTTCGGGGATAAGTTCAAAGGAAATATCCCGACCCCAGCAGTAGGTGCGTATCGTGCTCAATGTATCCGGGTGCGCAGTAGACGCCGCGTATACTTTTGTTTTCTTCCTTGTCAGGCACATCATGGCGGCTTCCGCTGCGGAGGACGCGCCGTCATACATGGACGCGTTGCTGACATCCATCCCTGTCAACTCGCATATCATGGTCTGATACTCGAAGATGGACTGCAATACTCCCTGGCTGATTTCCGCTTGATAGGGCGTATAGGTGGTGGAAAGCTCCTCGCGGCTGGTTACACTGTCCACAATCGCAGGAATATAATGGTCATACGCGCCTGCGCCCCGCAGGATGGTTTTGAAAACACGATTTTTCCCCGCCATGGCTTCCATGGTTTGTACTACTTCAAGCTCGGACTTGCCTTCGGGCACACCCGTCAGCTGATCCAACAGCACTTCCGAAGGCACATCGGAATACAACTGCTTGATATTGATTAAACCAATTTCACGCAGCATTTCCTGCCTTTCAGCAGGTGTCGTGGGTATGTAGCTGCCCATCTCACTTCTCCTCTTGCAGGAACGCCTCGTATTCCTCAGCGGTCAGCAGTTCCGGCTCTTCGGATACCTGGCCGATTTTCGCAATCCATGCTTCATAGGGGGATTCGTTAATCTTTTCGGGAGCGTCCAGCAGCTCTTCGTTTACTTCCACCACAACGCCGCTGACGGGGCTGATGATGTCGCTGACCGCTTTGACAGATTCCACATCGGCCAACGCGTCGCCCGCGATGACGTCATCTTCCAGGTTGGGCAAATTGATAAACACCAAGTCTCCCAGTTCGCTCTGGGCATGGTCTGTAATACCGACAACAAACAAATCGCCTTCCTGACGAACCCACTCGTGGGATTTTGCGTACTTGAGATTATTCGGGATGCTCATTGTGTTCCTCCTGATTATTATTTATTCCGTTTATAAAATGGAAGTTCGACAACCTGGACGGGAATACGCCGCCCCCTGACGTCCGCTTCCATCTTGGTCCCAATTTTAGTATTCGCCACATCCACAAGAGCCATGGCGATCGCTTTTTGCGAATACGGGCTCATGGTGCCGCTGGTTGTTATCCCCACCTGTTTGTTATCGATAAACAGCGGCGACTCTTCACGGACGATGCCGCGGCCGACAACTTCCAGCCCGACGCGGATACGCTTCGGTTCGCCCTTCTTCTGCAAGGCGTCTTTGCCAATAAAGTCCGTCTTATCCATCTTTACAAAGAAGCCAAGGCCTGCTTCCAAGGGAGTAATCTCGTCATTCATTTCATGACCATACAACGGCATGCCCGCTTCAAGGCGAAGCGTGTCCCTGGCTCCCAAACCGCAGGGAATCAAACCATGATTCTTCCCTGCCGCAAGCAGTTTTTCACCCAGCGCAATGGCGTCCTGCGGCCGGCAGTAAATCTCATACCCCAGTTCTCCTGTATACCCTGTGCGGGACAGCAGACAATCAAAGCCGCCGATATCCACATGCTGGTTAAAGGTATAGTTCTTGTCAGGGATGTTTTCCTTGGCGGTCAATTCCATCAGAATTTCCATGGAATTGGGGCCCTGCAGAGCGAACTGGGCATACTCTTCCGACACATCCTGCATGGTCGCCTCGCCGAAGAGGTGTTCCTTGATCCAGGCGACATCCTTATCCTTGTTGGAAGCGTTGACAATCAGCAGATAGTCTTCTTCCCCTGTTCTGCAGACAAGCAAATCATCCACAACACCGCCGCGCTCATTGCACATGGGGCTGTAGCGCGCCCGTCCGATGGCCATGCCGGACATATCGTTGACCAGCAGATGCTGCAAATTGTTCAGCGCGTCCTTTCCTTGGATGAGCACTTCACCCATATGGGAGACATCGAACAGACCGCATGCGGTCCGGACAGCCTGATGTTCGGCAATGATGCCGCTGTCATACTGAACAGGCAGCCAATACCCGGCAAAAGGAACCATTTTTCCATGCAACGCAACATGATAATCATACAATGGGGTTTTCTTGCACATATTCCCTCCTAAAACAAAGGCATGAGCACATGACCCACGCCTTGTTGGTAATGCATTGACGCATTCCGGTAACTACAGAACAGCATTCAATGGAAGGCATGTTCAGTTCACAAATATCAAGGGACGTACACCTAAGGGTGTTCGAAATTTATTTTCTGCGCAGATACGCGGGAACGCCCAAATCATCCTTTTCGCTGCCCGGTTGCTGGGGCTGTCCGGCAGGCGCAGGATACGGCTGACCGGCTGCGCCGGGCTGGTAAACAGGCTGCTGCACCGGATATTGGCCAACCTGATAAGGGGTAGGCTGCTGGAAAGGCTGCGGAACATTGTAAGCAGGCGCTGCTGGTCTGGCCGCATTAGGGAACAAACCGGAATCCTGTTCATACATGCTGGCGACCTGCGGCGCTTCAAAGGAAGCGGGCTGCTGTTCTCCGGACAGTTGCTCCGCGCTGCGTCCCCTGTTCTCATAGGGATTGTAGGCAGCTGTAGCCGTCCCGTAGGGAACGGACGCGGGTTTGGAGAAAGGCTTTTTTCGGGAATCGCGCACGGGGAAGGAGTTCTTTTCAAAACCCGTGGCGATAACGGTGATGCGCACTTCATCCTTCAGGCTATTGTCGATACCGGCACCGAAGATGATGTTGGCTTCGCTGTCAGCAGCCTGCTGCACCAGGTTGGCCGCTTCATTGATTTCAATGATGCCCATATCCTGGCCGCCTGTAATGTTGATCAGCACCGCGCGGGCGCCGTCGATCTTGGTTTCCAGCAAGGGGCTGGCGACAGCGTTCTTGGCGGCTTCCACCATTTTATTTTCTCCCTTGCCAAGGCCAATACCAATATGCGCCATGCCGCCGGATTCCATCACGGTTTTTACGTCCGCGAAATCCAGGTTGATGGTCGCGGGCAAGGCGATTAAATCGGAAATGCCCTGGATGCCCTGGCGCAGTACATCATCAGCGACCTTGAAGGCTTCCAGCATGGAAGTTCCCTTGCTGACTACCTGCAGCAGCCGGTCGTTGGGGATGACCACCAAGGTATCCACATACTGCTTCAGCTCATTGATGCCCGCTTCCGCGTTGCGCATGCGCTGCTTGCCTTCAAACTGGAAGGGCTTGGTAACTACAGCGATTGTCAGGCAGTTTAAGTCTCTTGCGATATCCGCCACAACAGGAGCCGCGCCTGTGCCTGTGCCGCCGCCCATACCGGCGGTTACAAATACAAGGTCCGCGCCCTTGAGCAGCTGGGAGATTTCTTCCCGGCTTTCTTCGGCTGCGCGCTTTCCGATATCCGGCACCGCGCCGGCGCCTAGACCTTTGGTCAGCTTTTCGCCAATCTGCACTTTGGTCGCGGCTTTGGATGTAGATAAAGCCTGCCTGTCTGTGTTGACCGCGATGAAGTCCACGCCTTGCAGTCCCGCTTCTATCATACGGTTGACCGCGTTGGTGCCGCCGCCGCCGCATCCTACGACTTTAATTGACGCAAAGGACTCCTGTAATTCTTTATCCACTTGAAGTTCCAACATACTCCGTCCTCCCGTTTTCTTACTGGATGTCATTTAGCCTCCAAACAGGCTCCTGAAGAAAGAGCCAATTCCGCTTTGAGGCGTAGCGCTGTTTGTGCGCGTGTCGATGATTAAATCAAGCAGCCCAAGAGCGCTTGAGTAGATAGGACTGGATAATTTTACTGCTTTTCTGGGCAGTTCACGCACCGGGCGTCCCAATTTCTCGCTTAAGTACTCACGTCCGCCGCGGTTAATCGCAAGTCCGCCCCCTGTCAGATACACAGAGGACCAGTTGCCCAAGCGCACCTTGCTGGCTTTGACGGCTTCCACAATCTCTTCACACAGTTCATCCACCCGTGGCATCAGCACGCTTTCGACTTTGGCCCTCTCAAAGGACTGGGTCGCGCCGTTTGCTCCGGTAATTTCAAAACTGCTCTGGGCGTTCTGCTCGCCGAAAATAAAGGATCGTTTAATCTGCTCTGCGCTGTCCAGCGGAATATCCAAGCCATAAGCCAAGTCCGCGGACATATGCCCGCCGCCCAAGGGTAAAACTTTATGGTAAATGATGGTATCCCCTTCCACCGCCATCACTTCGGTATCCAGATACCCGATGTCAATCAGCAGCGCGGTGCGATCCCGCTCTTCATCGGAAATATACAGTATCGCCTCGCCCATGGGGGTGGAGAAAAAGCCGAAGGGCACCTTGCCCAGCGCGCGCAAGCGCTCGGAAACATCGGCGATAAAGAACTGATCCGCCTTTACATAAGAGATCATAGCGCGGAATTCATTCCCATGCAGGTTGAGGGGCTCCAGGGTTTTCTTGCCGTCATCCACAACAAACCAAGCCGGGCTGCGGTGAATCGGCACACCGGGGATGTCCCGCATTTCCTGATCCGCCAGATCAAACAATGCTTCGATATCTTTGTTGGTGACATGGGGATCCGCTCCCTGCAGCTCAAGCCTGACCTCTACCGTATAGACCTTGGAAAACTGTCCCGGCACCCCGCAATATACATCACGGACGGAGGAGCGGGCTTGTTCTTCAGCGGTCTTGATTGCATTGTCCAATGCGCTGTTTACATCGCCGGGGTTGTTCCAGCGGGCATCAGCATAACCGTCATACGCGGCAATTCCCGCGCCAACGATGTCGCACCGCTGTCTGCTGGAAACTTCCGCGATCAGCGCGATGATTTTGCTAGTGCCAAAATCGACAACCGTTACCGTGCTCCTCATGGTTCCTTCATCCTCATTTCTCAGGCTTTACTTCGTAGATGTATCGATGCAGCCAATTCCCTGCATGCCAATAAAGTCTTTCAGATGGTTTATTGTAACCTTTTTATGACGATTTAGCAAGTGTTTCCTTGAATATTCGTCAAATCTCTGTCGCAATTATGTATGATCCGGACGATAGTTCGCTTCCCCGGGCACCGTCGCCTCAATAACGCCGCCCTGGTATCCCTGTTTCTGCAGTTCCTGAATGACGCCCCGAACCGTACCAACTTTCGCTCTGAGGTACTGCCTGTTTCCCAGATGCACGGTATAGCCGTTCCTGGTGGTCACGTAGATGGTGCCAGGCTCCGAGAAATTGATGTCCTGCACATTGGCCATCATCCCCTGAAGGATAAGCTCTTGAAGCAGCTCCACGCAGGCGGGCATTTGGTCATTGCGCCTTAGCGCCGGCAGGGAACCCACCTGAATGTCCTGAATGCTTAAACCGGAAATGGTGGTGAGGTCCTCCACTAGTTGGTTGTCCCGCACCTTCTCAAGAATCATCCCATCATCCGCCATCACATAGTTGATGCCGATATATCGGATGTTCGCGATAGGCAGACGCTCCTTCACAGAGATAGTCAATTTATTGGGAAACCCCTTATCCATACCAAGGTATACCAGGTACCGGTTGCGGTTGATGCCCTCCTTGATGGTCTCTTCATCCAGATTAAAATAATTGCTGGATGCGTTAAGGCCAGCCGATAACGCGACGGTTTGCCAAGGTACATTGGTGATACCATGCACCGTAAGTTTTCTGATAACCAGTACATTATCCCGGATGATAAACATGGCGCTGAGCAGGATTACAATTATGCTCGCAAAGATAATCAGCCTCTTCGCGGTGCTTGATAATGCGGGCGGCATATCATCCGGATGAAACTCGAAGGGCTCCTGAAATCCTTCCTCTTCCGGCAATCTTTGACGCTGATTCTGAGGGTTCTGCTGCGCCATGCTATAGGGATTGGACAATTGCCTTAAAGCAACGGCCTCTTTCTTCATAATCCTTAAACATATCAAAGGACGCGCATGCCGGCGACAGAAGAACCGCGCCGCCAGGAACCGCATGTTCTTTCCCCTGCAGTACCGCGTCTTCCAAAGAATGAGCCCTCGTCATCCTGACAACCACATGCTTGTTCAGCGCTTCCCGGATGATGTCCGCTGCTTCCCCAATTAACACAATGTGCTGGATAAACGCCGAGTTCTTGATAGTAGCCGCCAGGGCATCATAAGGTATGTGCTTATCCCTACCCCCAAGAATCAGTACGGTTGGCACGCTCATCGCCTCAACCGCGCGCTGGGTGGAATCCGGATTCGTTCCCTTGCTGTCGTTGATATACCATACCTGATCCACCTGACGGACATACTCCATCCGGTGCTCAACGCCCGCGAAAGTTCTTAGAGAATGCCTGATTACCGGCGCGGGAATATCTGCAGCAGCAGCCATCGCGCTTGCCGCCAGGGCATTCTCCAGATTATGACGGCCAGGAATTCGTACCTCCTGGGCTGGGCACACCATTCTTTCCTCACCATGGATTCGGATGACAATCTGTCCATCCCGCAAAAAGGCGCCCCTGTCCAGTTCCGATACGGCGCTAAACCATAGAAGCTGCGCGGAGCAATTCTCACCCATCTTGGCGCAGTCGGCGTCATTGGCGTTTAGCACCAATGTGTCCTCCGCCTTCATATTTGCGAAAATTTTCTTCTTCAGAGCGATGTAGTTTTCCATTGAGCCATGTCTGTCCAAATGGTCCGGGGTAATGTTCAGTATCGCGGCCGCCTTTGGATGGAAGGTTCGGGCTGTTTCCAGCTGAAAGCTGGAAACCTCCACGACAATCCTGTCATCAGGCGAAGCATCGAGTACAGCAGCGGATAATGGATAACCAATATTTCCGGCGACATGGGTTAGGTAGCCGCCCTTCTCCATCATGTCGCCCAATAAAGATACTGTGGTTGTTTTTCCATTAGTTCCGGTGACCGCGTACATGGGACACGGCGCGAAGGCAGAAGCAAACTCCAACTCGCCATGAAGTGGCAAACCGGAAAGTAACGCTCCACGTATATCCGGCGCGTCCGGCGGAATACCGGGGCTGATAATCGCGAAATCCGCTTGCTGATAGAGGGGAGCTATCTCCTCCGCCAGATGCCAGGATACACGCTCCAGTTTGTCTAACTCGCTCAAATCGCCCAGCTCTTCCCGGCTTTTTCTGTCATAAAGCAAAACACGCCCTCCTGCGGCGTGTATCAATGCCGCTGCGGCAATACCACTCCTGGCCAGTCCAATGACAAGGGCCGTTTGGTTTAGATAGGGTTTTGCGTTAATCAGCGGATTCTTCGTTTGCATATGTTCCTCCCTGGTACAGGCGCTCAGCTTTCTGAGTCATTTACCAAGAATTTCTTTTACAATCTGTTTTTCATCAAAGGGTCTCTTCACCCCGTTGATATCCTGGTATGTTTCATCGCCTTTGCCGGCTAAAATCACCACATCGCCGTCCCTTGCGATATCCAGCGCTTTGACGATCGCTTCCCGGCGGTTCTCCAGCATTTCATAGGAGCCCTTCGTCATTTTCATGCCCTGTTCGATATCCAGCATAATCCGCATTGGGTCTTCGGTTCTGGGATTGTCGCTGGTAATAATGGTGTAATCAGCTCCTAAACCGGCTGCTTCCCCCATGATCGGCCGCTTTCCATGGTCCCTGTCCCCGCCGCAGCCAAAAAGCAGGATGATGCGTCCTCGTACAAAGCCCCGGACAGTTTCCAGAATGTTCGTCATGGCCGCCGGCGAATGGGAATAGTCGAGTATCACTTTATAAGGGGTATGCGTTTCCAGCAGTTCCGCGCGCCCGGGAACCGACTGGATTGACTCCAGACCTTTCACAATAAACGCGGGCTCGATCCCCAGGATCAGGCTAACCGCTGTCGCTGCCAGCGCGTTATACACATTGAACATGCCCATCATTTTCATTTCCACAGGATACCGCTGCTCATTCCAAAGGGAGAGGACAAACTTCAGCCCCTCTTCTCCGATTTCAATATCCCGGGCGAAAATGTCCGCGTTGGCGCTGATACCGAAGGTGCTGACCGGGATGTGCACATCTTTGCGTAAATCGCCGGTCAAGTCATCATCCACATTCAACGCGGCGTTCTTCACCATGCCGGATGTAAAATAACGTTTTTTCGTTTCGAAATAATTTTCCATGGTGCCAAAATAATCCAGATGATCCTGGGACAGATTTGTGAAACAACCCGCTTCAAAAACCACCCCTTCCAATCTATGCATATCAATGGCATGGGCTGAAACTTCCATACAGACCGCTTCCACCCGGGCATCCACCATTTGTTTTAATGTGGCATGCAATTCAATGGGGTCCGGGGTTGTCAGGTTGCCTTTTAGCCATTGATCCCCAATCATATTGCCGGTGGTGCCAATCAGGCCGCTCGGTATACCCGCAGAGTCCAGTATGGATTTAATCAAATACGTTGTTGTTGTCTTTCCCTTGGTTCCCGTTACGCCAATCATGCGTAGTTTCCGCGCGGGATTTCCATAGAAAGCAGATGCCATCAAAGCCATTGCCGCCCGGTCATTGCTGACCAGCACCTGGGGGACATCAATATGCGGTAGCAATCTGGTAACCACCAGGGCGACAGCGCCATTCTGAACGGCCTGCTCTGCAAAAGTGTGGGCATCAAAATGCGCGCCGTCAATACAGAAAAACAGGCCGCAGTTAATTTTTCTGCGGCTGTCCTGGGAAAGGGTCTGGATATCGCAGTCCCCTGTAGTTTTTAAACAATACGCTGCTGCGGCTTCTGCCAAAACGGAAAGTTGCATATGTGCTTAATACCCCTTTATAGCATGTCTATCAATGGTTTCCCGACGCGCTGAGCATCACCAGGTTTTTATCCAGCTGAACAGGCCGGGTATCCGGGGCGCTGATCTGAATCACCAAATCGTCCACAGCCCGTTTCATCCCGAGCTTCTGCGCAGCATAGTAACAAATATACGACGAATCGCATGCTTTGTCAAAATCCGCCTGCAATAGCGACATTTCCCTATCGACCCGTCCGCGCTCTTCCATCGTCTGCACAATGGCAGCGTCAATCTGTGAAATGGCGGTAAGACGGGATGAGTATTGGGCCAGCATGATGACACAGGTGATGGCAACCACAACAACAGCAAACCATACCGGCACCTTAAAGTCTACCTTCTGAATCGCGTTTTCACACGCCTTGAAGATTTGGCGGTTATCGTCATTGGTGCTGACATCGGCGTCGGGAAGATCAGCACCATGGCTGACGCCAAATTTCATCTGCGTTTTCATTTGTGGTCCTGCCTTGATATACCGCGGGCTTGCAACAGTCTGTGACATTGGCGTCATCCTTTCTTTCTTTATACATCATCCTGTGTTTGACTAATCAATTCGAGAATATCCAGGGTTTGGGAACTGAACTTCTCATCCTCCGCGCGTGCCTGTTCTTCAGATACAATCCGGACATGATCAAAGGCGCCGGATACACGCACCGATTGGGTGCTTTTTAAAAACATGTCCCGCAACAGAGCTGGAATCAAAACCCTTCCCTGTTGATCAAAATTGCAATTCTGATAGGAAAGCATGGAAAACCTGGAAAGAATCGGTTCCAGCGCTCTCTTTTTACGTACCAATTGATTCAGCATCTTTACGCGTTCATGCCATACATCCAGGGGATATACCGCGATGCTGTCCTGGGCAGTATTAACACTGACAACGATGCCTTCTCCCAGTTGTTCACGGAAAAACTGCGGAATAATCACCCGGCCTTTGGGGTCGATGCTATGCCAGAACGCCCCATTTAACTGCCAGTCTTTCATAGCGTCTGCGATTGAAGGGTTTGCGGAGTCCTGGGCAGCGCTAACCTGCTCTTCAGGCTGAGCTGGTTTCAATTCATCACGTTTATCCACCCGTCTTCACCACCAATCTCCACTTATCACCTTCAATATGACACAAAATAACACTTAAACCCACCACCGTCAATCAGCAAACAGTCTTCAAATCCCTTGAAAACGCAAACAAAAATCGCACTCCGGTCTGTTCGGAGTGCGATACGGGAACGTGATTTCTATCGATTCATGTTAACGGTGTATCTTCGTTCTCATTTTATCGGGATTATTGTGCACATTGCACAATAAATTTCACGTTCTATGTAATTTTTGCCGTTTGTTCCTGTTATTAATAAACTAAGCAGATTTTCCCATTAGAACGAACAGAATCCCATGAATGCATACTTGTTTGCCTATCAGAAATATCCGCTTGCATTGTTGGGATTAGCCATCCACTATCCCCCACCATACTTCAGGAGATGAACGGTTCAAGCTTCCGGCAGTTCATACAGTTTGAAACCAAGCCCATCACATGACACAAAATGGTACCGAACACCATTCTTTTCACCCTGAAACGCGGTCTTGGTACCTACACCATGTATGTGTCCATAAACTACATCCCTGGCATCGTATCTTTCCAGCATATCGGATACGGGACTATCGGCGCCCGATGCGTCAACGGGGGGATAATGCAGAAGAACGACCATCCTTTTCCCTGAGCCGATAGCCTTCGCCCGATTCAGCGACATTTCCAAACGCAGTAATTCACGTTGATAAATCTTCTCATCCTGGGCGTCCTGCTTGTCTGTCAACATCCAGCCTCTTGTACCGCAGAAAACCACATCCCCCAAAACAAGCGCGTCGTTTTGCAGGGCGTACATCCTCTCGGGCAGCACACCGCGCAGCCGGGAGATGGAGTTCCACCAATAATCATGGTTCCCACGCAGCAGAATCTTATGGCCTGGCAGGGCGCCAATCCGCTGCAAATCCGGCAATGCCTCTTCCAGTGTAATCGCCCAGCTGATATCACCGGGTATCAGAACGATATCCTGCTGTTCAACCTTGCTTACCCAATCCGATGCAATCTGATCGAAGTGTCCTTCCCAGTGAGCGCCGAATATATCCATTGGCTTGTTGGTTCCGCCAGGTAAATGGAAATCGCTGATCGCGTAGATATGCTGTGTATTACACATCTTCTTCGTCAGCGTCCTGTTCCTCCCTGTTCTCGTCCTCTTCCATGGCTTCCAGAGACAAATCACTGGTAATTTCCTGGTACTCGTCTTCCGGAATATCTTCTTCTATTTCGGGAATAATATCGTCATCAATGGTTTCGGAAGACTCAATTTCCGTGCTGTCGTCTTCCGCCGCCGGAACTTCCCGTTTTACGGAATCCCCGGACATTTCCTTTAAGCAAAACAAACAGATATCCTTGCCGGGTATGGCAGGAGAATCGTTGCATATTGTACAGATTTCTATTTCTTCCTTAATCTCTTCGCCGCGCAGTTCCCGCATGCAGACTTTACAATACTTTTCTGTATCAAGAATATAGTTCAGTTCGCACCGCGGACACTTTTTAAACCCCATCAGCTGTTTTCCTCCAAGAAACCTTCATTTATCAGGCTTTTACAAGCAAGGGGATTATACTATGCACTTCATAGAACTGCAAGGGCTATTTGCCGTCACTTTTTCCCTTTACCGCTCACCGGAAACATTCACATAAACCTTCTGCTTTCTCCCCCGCTTGGTTTTTCTCCCGGGTACGGATACCGTCATGGAATAGGCCGGCGTGGCGACACTTCGGTTGTTGGTTACATTCAAAACAAGGGAAACACCAATTACATTGGTTAATAGATTGGACCCGCCGTAGCTAAGAAACGGCAGCGGAATACCGGTAATTGGCATTAGGCCAATGGTCATGGCAACATTCTGGAACACATGGAAAAACATCATGGCCATAACGCCGATGATTATCAAACGCCCGTATTTATCCATCGTGTAGCGCGCAAGGTACAGCATCCTGAGAATCACGCACAAATACAAGATGATAATCGCGACGCTGCCCAGGAATCCCACAGCTTCGCCGATGGATGCGAACACAAAGTCGGTCCAATCTTCCGGTACGAAGTTCAATTGGCTGTGAGAGCCCACAATAAACAAACCGATACCCTGCAAGCCGCCGGAGCCAATGGCTTCCTGGGAGTTCAGAATCTGCAGCCCAGCGCTCTGCGCGTACTTGGTTGGGTCAAGGAAGGATAGGATGCGCAGCAATCGGTAGTTGTCCGACCCGCTGATGATGCCGTAGCCAAAAACCACACCAATACCAATCAGGGCAATTAACCCAAGCCCGACAAGCCATTTCCAGTCCACGTCCCCAAAATAAATCATGACATAAAAGATGACCGCCATGACAATCGCTGAACCGGCTTCCCCCTGCGCCAGAGTAATCAAAACAGGTACCGCAGCGGTTCCCAAGGTAAAAATCGCGTCCCACACAGTGCTCATGGGTCTTGGATTGCTGCTGATTCGCCTAGCCAACATCAAGATAATCGCGATTTTCGCGAATTCGCTGGGCTGCAGCATGCGTCCAAGCGCCAAGTCAAACCACGCGCTTACATTCCGGATGGATTGCGTACCAAGGGTGAGCATCAGCAGGGAAACAATAATCGCGTAAAAGGGTCTTGCGTAGTTGCGGAACTGTTCATAAGGAATGGATACAATGAACCAAACAACCAGCGGGGAGGCAACGGTAAATATCGCCTGCCAGCTGCCGGAATTGGAGTTGACAATCTTGCCAATCAGCGGCAAGTCCGCGCTGACGCTGGGGTTGTAGGTAGCCACAGATATGAATAACACACCCAGCACCATCAGTGTATAGGTAATCACCAGCAGGAACACATCAAAGAACGGTTTGGTCCTTCTTGTCTCGTCAGCGCCTGTGATTGACATATTGTTTCCCCCCCTTTCTGCGGCGGAGCCACCCCAAAAAACCGCCTTGCTCTTCATAAACAAAAGGCACAGTGAGCCCCTGCATTCTGGAAGCAGCGGCGTCCAGGGCGGAAATCACCTGATGGGAGCCGCTTTCAGCCATCGTCTCCCCCTGCAGCATCGCCGCGTAGACCCGCTCGTCATTGGGGATGACCCCAAGCAGCGTCATGTCCAGACTGGCCGCGATGCCTTGAGGATCCGGCGCGTTTCCCTTTTTCACGGCTGAAGCTAGAATGCGGTTCAGCACCAGATGGGTGTGCATCTCTTTTTTCTCAAACAACACGCGGGCTGTTTTCTCCGTGTCCCGCAGGCACACGTCATCAGGCGTCGCCACCAGGATGCATTCGTCAGCGATTTCCATGATGTTTCTGAAACCCCTGCCAAGCCCGGCCGGACAATCCACCAGAACAATATCAAAATACTTGCGTAATGTTGAAAACACCTTTTTCATCTGGGCATGCCCGAAGTCGGAAGGCTTGGCTGTTTGGCCGCCAGCCAACAGATATAAGGAAGGAAAACGGCGGTGCGGAACCATCGCCTCTTCCAATGTGCAGCGTTTTTCAAGGCAATCAGCCAGTTCAAACAGCACCTGGTCCTGCAGCCCAAGCATCAAGTCCAGATTCCGCAGGCCAATATCAGCGTCCACAAGCAACGTACGCATGCCGCGTTGGGCAAACATCACTGCCAGACCCGCCGCCACTGAAGACTTTCCAACCCCGCCTTTGCCCGAAGCAATCATCCATACTTTTCCCATATTTTCTCCTTAGGGCATCAGCTCGTTGCCAGGCACGACCGGGACGTCACCGGTTTGTTTGGTTTTATTGTCCATCCACCAGGTGATAAAATCCTTGGCTGCAAGCACGGTTTCGCCGCCGGAAAAACCGTTGGGGATCAAGGTAACGATAGCGATTTCCGCCGGTGTCTCAAAGGGGGTCAATGCGACAAACCATCCATTATTCTCCACGTCAATCTTGACGCTGCCAATGGTAATCTGGGAGGTGCCCGTCTTCGCCCACAAATCGTTCTCGTAAGGCCAGTTTTTAAAGTAACGGCCAGCGGTACCTGATTGATCCGCGTCAACCACGCCTTTCATCCCTTCTCGGATATACGGAAGAAATGGTTCAACATTATCAAGTTTTCCAAATACGCTTGGCTCATACTTGTTGAGGATTTCCCCTTCCGGCGAAATCACGGAATCAATAACCGACAAATTGTACACCGTACCGCCGTTGCCAATCGCCGCGACATAGCGGGAAACCGCCGCGGGTGTGAGCAGGGTAATCGATTGTCCGATTCCCATCTGTACTTCCAAGCTTCCGCCCCACTTGATATCGTTCAGGTATACCCAAATGTCGCCGATAACCGCCTGCCGCCATACCATGTCGCGGGTCATGTTCAGTTCCGCCATCAGGATGGGGCGCATGGCATCCGCCCATTTATCAGAACCGGTGTTGACCGCCATGTTCATCAGTTCGCGAATGCAGGCATCCAACCTCGCGTCATCATAGGTAATACCATAGCTGGCGCCCACATTCAGCAGATGCTTTTTGATGGAAGCCGCAACCAGGATGGGCTGGGAGGTTTCCTGCTCTTCCAGGGATGCGCTGGGGTCGTACAAGGATGTCTGATTGCCCACCACGCTGCGGGCTTCGCCGGGCAGCTGGATGCCGGTTTTACTTGTCAGCCCAAGTTGGGCGGCGTATTTATAAAGCCTGTTGGTTCCCGTGTCGCCATACAGCCTGCCCGTCAGTTCATAGAAGAAATAGTTGCAGGAGTTGGAGATTCCCTTCACGATGGTCTGGTTGGCATGTTTGGAGCGCTGTCCCTTGGTAATCCAGCAAATGGGGGCATCCGCTTCCTTGTTGGTAAAGCGCATGTAGGGGCCTTCATCGCTGATGGTTTCATCCACCGTCAATTCGCCATTGGTTAGCGCCGCCATGGCGGTAACCATCTTGTAAATTGAGCCGGGCTCTGCCTTTTGCTGGATGCAGTAATTGCGCAGCACATTGCGGGTATCCATCAGGTAGGCGGCTGCCTCCTCGCCGCCCGCGGTCATGGCGTTCAAGTCGTAGGTGGGATATTGCGCCATGGCCAGCACACGGCCTGTATTGACATCCACCACCATCATGGCGCCGGTTTCGGCTAGTTTCATAGGGTACTTGTCAAAGTCGCGCACCTCAAGCTTTTCACGCTGCTTCTCCAGCCAGTCCATATCCACCAGCTTCAGTTCCTGCTTTTCCCGCGTATGAGCCACGTTCATGGCAATGCTCTGCTCCGCGATCTGCTGATAGCTGGCAATGATGGTCAGTTTGATGTTGTTGCCGTCGCTTGGCGCTGTGGAGGAAATCTGCCTGGTTAAACGCCCCAGGTTATCGCGCTCCATAACGCGGCTGCCCTGACGGCTTGAAATGTTGGGGGTCAGCCAGTTTTCCATGCTCTTCTCCACGCCGTCTTTTCCAATGATGTCGTTAAGCGCGTACCCCAGGGGTTTGAGTTCCGACTGATAGTTATCTGAATCTGAAATCGGGCCGACATACCCAATCACCTGGGAAGCCATGTTGCCGCGTGGATAGACGCGCTTTTCACCGTTGGAAATGTCAATGCCGTCCAGACGCATTTTTCTGCCTGTAATCTCGCTGACAGCGGAGTATGGCACATCCTTGGCAATCACAATTGGCAGGGAGTTGTACAGGTTCATCTGCATTTCCGAATAAATCGCCATCACCTTGAGGGCCAGCGCCTCATCCAGTTCCCGATTATCCAAATCATACAGATTGTATAAATGGTCGAAGCATTTTTCAGCTGTATCATACTTCTCGTTGCTCGCCGGCAGATAGTGGTTGTCCCGCCATCTGTTTTCACGCAGCTGCCACGCCCGCTCTGATATCCCCCTGCCAAAGTTGAATGTCCAGGCATTTGTTTCCGGGTCGCGCTCGATGACAAATTTGGAGCTGATTTCACCGCCGTATTTTTCAATGATTGAAATGGTTTCCAAAATAGAATCAGTAAAACGAACATAGTCCGCCGTGCTGTTCTGATTCATGCTCCGCTGAAAGGTAACATTAAAAATTTCTTCACTCATCGCCAATACAACCGAGTCCGCGTCTGTAATCATACCGCGTTTTCCCGTCAGGCGAAGGGTCTTCTCACTTTTGCTGCCGGCATCCTGCTGGTACATATCCGCGTTCACGATTTGCAGGCGATACAAACCTCCGATAACAACAGCGAAGCAGGCAAATACAATAAAAGCAAAAAGCAGATAGCGTATATTCGCGCTTTTTTCAACTTTCATTCTCTATTTCCCCCTTCTCTGGCTTTTTGGTAAAGATCTTTAATCTGTGTTTTGGTTTTCTCAAGCTCTTTGTTGTTTTGATTTTTAGTATCTTCTGAGCCGGTGCTTCTTTGGATGCTTCGTCCTCTTGATGTGCTCCATCCGCTTCAGAAGGCGCGGGTTTCATACTGATTTTTTCCACATCCCCATCCCGCCTCAATTCAAATCCATGCAGGGATTCCGCGGTCGGGTTGTCCGGTATCATGGCAATCATTTTCCAGTCAGTCCTGGAATAATTCTCCTGGTACGTATCCAAATCGTCCCCAACCTGCTTCACAACACGTTTGGGGTACATTCCCAGAAAGGACCGCACAGGAAACATCAGGATACAGCTGAAAGCTGTGTACGACGTCGCTTTGAATAGGTTAAAGATATGATGAAAGGTAAGCGGTATGCCATTAAGCACCGCGTAAAGCATCATAATCACTTCATAGGACGCGTGCAGGGCGACAGCATTGAGCAGGATTCTCAGATGAGGGTTCAGATCGTCCGGAGATGTTCGTTTCAGTTTCAGACGGAAGCGTTTCTTTCCCTTGGTAATGGCGCTTTTCAGCTTTTCATTGTCTTCTTCACTCTTCAGCTGGACACGCCTGAACTCGCGCTTGACATCGCTCATGTCCGCGAAAACCTGGGCAAAAATGAGGGCTAATGTCGGATAAATAATGATATAAAAGGAGTTGATGTTGCGGCTCATGGACTCCATGATGATGCCGATGGTAGCGGCAGAAGCGAAGGCGTACTTTTTCCCCAGGGAAACAGTTAAAATGGCGATAATCACCATGTTTAAATTCGCCATTACGCCCCAGATTTTCAGGTAAGGCATCACGGTTGTCTGCAGCAAATAGAACAGCAGAACAAGAAAAACGGTCTTGATCAGTCTCCGCGTGGAAATACCGATACTTTTTACTCTGGGCAGGCTTCTGAGCACTAATCGTCCTCCACGGTCATTTGCTCGACAGAGAATGTCGCGGTCGGTTCAGGGGAAGGTGTAGGTGTCGGCATCTCCGGAATTTCCGCGGTCGGCTCGGCGGTTACCCTTTCGTTATAAATCACCTGGTCTTCCGGGCTCAATGTTGTCGGTGTAAACGATGTTGGGGAGGGTGTGGGCGTCTCCGCCTCCGGGTCAACCGTGGGGCTTGGTTCCGGGGTCAGCGCGGTTTTCTGGCCGATAAAGGTAGGAAGCGGGATAGCGGTGGGCAGCGGGATAAAGGTCGCCTCAGACAGCGTTCCCCGGTTGTCCGCCGTCTCAGCCTGGGTGGGGCGGTAGCGGTATACGATGACATACTCCAAATGCTCAAAGTCGGCTATCGGGTCAACCACGATATATTGCTTGTTATCCTCCAGCCCTCTTGTGCTTTCCCGGACATACCCAATCGGGATTCCCTTGGGAAACTCCATGCCTACACCGGAGGTAACCACCCGGTCACCGGGGCGAGGCAATGTCGAATACGACAGGTAGTACATGCGGCACTCATTCTGCCCGTTGATGGAAAGGGTACCCCGCAATGTGCCTTCATCGCGGCTTGATTCAATCAGGGCGGCGATGGAGCAATTGGCGTCGATGATGCCCATCACGGAAGCGCTGCTTGGCTTGACATCGTAGGTATAGCCGATTAACGCCCCGGGGATGGCTACCGCCATGTAGTTTTGCACACCCTGGTTGGAGCCCGCGTCAATGGTCAGCGTATAGGTATAGTTGCTGGTATCCCGCGCGATGATATTCGCCTTGATGCCGTCCATCCGCGGGTTGTTCTGGATTTCGTCGTTGAGGTCAGCCAGTTGGGACAGCTCATATTCCAGCGCTTCCACACGCATCGCCCGGTCTGTCAGCTCATCCACTTTTTCCTGCAGTTTCTCGTATTCTTCTTCCAGCGTACTGCGGTATTTCAACTTTCGCAGGTATTCCACAGCCGCGTCGGTCGCACCGGCAAAGGTTCTCTGCACCGGGGTTATTACTCTGGCCACCATTTGACGCGGCGCGTCCAGGAAGGTGAAATCAGGGAAGAATTGGGATGCGATCATGGATACGATGACAACCAAAAGTGCAAGCATAATAGCAAATCCGACGATTTGTGACAATCGCCGCTTCTGCTCCGGTTTCTTCCGCTCTTTCTTTTTGTCAGGTTTGCGGGATCGTGCCATGCGCCTTTAATCTTCCTCGTCTTTCATGAAGTTGGATCGGCCGATTCGGCTTAGCAATTCCGGTTTCTCCGCTAACTGCCCTACACCGTTTACAGCGCATATCATGGGATCCTTGGCTAAGTTAACAGGCAAGCCCAATTCCCCTGCCAAGTAATGCTCAATTCCGTAGAGCTGGGAACCGCCCCCCATGAGGTAGATGCCTTTGCGTAAAACATCCCCCGCCAATTCCGGCGGCGCTTTTTCCAGCACGCTGGTGATAGCCTGCAGGATTTTTCCGCAGGGTTCCTTTAGTGCTTCATAAATCTTAGCCGAAGTGATTTCGGCGGTCTGCGGCAAACCGGTAATCAAATCCCGTCCGCGGATCATCACCTTGCGATCTTCTTTTACGGGCAGTGCGGAGCCCCAGTCCGTCTTCAGGTCCTCCGCCATACGGTCGCCAATGAGCATATTGTAATCATGCCGGATAAACTCAATGATAGCTTCATCCATTTTGATGCCGCCAACCTTGATCGACTTAGAGCAGACGATACCGCCGATAGAAATCAGCGCGACTTCTGTTGTCCCTCCGCCTATGTCCACTACCATGCTGCCTTCCGGCTGGAAAACAGGCAAATCTGAGCCGAAGGCGGACGCAAAGGGCTTGTCAATCAAATGCACCGAGTTTTTTCGCGCGCCTGCGTTAAGCGCTGCCTCGCGCACCACCCGACGCTCAACCGGTGAAATATGACAGGGAACGGTGATATACACCCGGGGCTTCAAGAGTTGGGAAACGCCAATTGCTTTTCTTATGAAATAGCGCAGAATCGTTTCCGTCATTTCATACTCTTTTACCGTACCGTCCCGCAAGGGGCGCACCGCCACATCGCCGCCTGTTGTTCTGCCTACCAGAGCGCGGGCGTCCGCGCCGATTGCCCGCAGCGTGCGTTTGGTGCCGCCCGAAACTATCAGCAGGGTTGGTTCGTTGATTAAAATACCCTTATGACTGACGTAGACAAGGGTATTGGATGTTCCTAAATCAATCCCGATATCGGGCGCAATAATGGGCATTTCACACAACCTGTTCTTTTTGGAATGGATAACGATGAGAGATCAGCATCTGCCTTACGAGGGCTGTCGGCAAGCCGATGACATTAGAAAAGCTCCCGATAATCTCCGTAACAAACATGCCTGCCCTGCCTTGGATGGCGTAAGCGCCTGCTTTGCCAAAGGGCTCCCCCGAGGCGACATAGGTGCTCACTTCATCCTCTGTTAATGGAGCAAAGTGCACCTTTGTCATCGCATGACGCGC
The DNA here is from genome assembly GCA_937894675.1 of uncultured Clostridia bacterium. Classification (GTDB taxonomy): domain Bacteria; phylum Bacillota; class Clostridia; order Christensenellales; family Aristaeellaceae; genus DTU024. The sequence goes on along the minus strand of CALCQO010000023.1, from coordinate 129,185 downwards.
GTCGGCTGCTTCTTCCCCCGGCGCGATCAGACAAACGCCTGAATGCACCTCGTGCCATTTCCCCTGCAATTCCTGAATCATCCGCTGGGCGACCAACTCATCTTTTGGCTTTCCAAATATCCTGCCATCAAGGGAAACCAGCGTATCTGCTGCCAGGATGTATCGGTGCGGGAATTGGGGGCGCAATGCCTGCGCTTTTCTCTGTGCCAGCAGTAGGACAACCTCCTGCGGATGGCCGTTGACATCCTCATCCACATCAGCAGGGTGTACCTCGAAGGGAATCCCCATGGAAGTCAAAAGTTCCTGCCTTCGGGGCGAAGAGGAAGCCAGTATCAGAGCATCATGAGGCATGCGGAAACCACCCTTCACAGAGTACATTTGTCATTATAACACATATTTCATACAAATGAAGATGTTAAGGTACAATTGTTCGTAATTGTTAGCATTTTTGTCACAAATGAAGGCCGTAAACCCTACAGGCATTCTGAAAGGTAATTTTCGCCATTTCCTGGGAAGCTGTTCCCCGCAGCGCGGCCAGGTGATCGCAAACAAAACGGACGTTGGCCGGCTCGTTTCTTTTTCCCCGCAGCGGTACTGGTGCAAGATACGGGCTGTCCGTCTCGATCAGCAGCCGGTTAAGAGGGACAGCCAAAGCCGCCTCATTCGGTTTTTTTGCGTTCTTGTAGGTAACAGGCCCGGCAAAGGAAAGATAGTACCCCATTTGCAGGTATTCCTGCGCGCTGTCCGCGCTGCCCGAATAGCAATGAACAATCCCGCCGCTTAAGCGGTCTTTCCTGTTCCTTAGTATATCCAGAACATCGCCATGGGCATCCCTGACATGCAGAATCACAGGCACATTCAAATGGTAAGCCAATTCCAGCTGCTCGGCTAAAACACGCTGCTGCACATCCCGGGGGGAATGGTCATAATAGTAATCCAAACCAATCTCCCCAAGGGCAACAACATAATTCTGCGACAGCCATTCTTCCAGCTGCCGCAGGTATCCGGTTTCCGCGGTTTTTGCTTCATGGGGATGAATGCCAACCGCGGCATATACCATATCGTTTTGCTTAGCCAGACCCATGCATTTTTCGCTGGTAGGCAAATCGCTGCCGACACAGGTGCAGGCTGTCACACCATACTCCGCCATGCGGCTGAGCACTTCCTGAACATCGCCGTCAAACCGCTCATCATCCAGATGGCAGTGGCTGTCAAATAACCTGATCATCAGCTGATGTACGCGCCGTCTGCCATATCCCCGTCTACCGTCAACAGTTTCAGCTGCGAATCATCCTGGGTTGCCGCGCATAGCACCATTCCCTCCGAGAGGACCCCGCGCATTTTTCGGGGGGCAAGGTTTGCCAGCAGCACAACCTGTTTGCCAACGATATCCTCCGGCTTGTAATGCTGCGCTATGCCCGACAAGACCGTCCGCTGCTCATTCCCCAGGGATAATGTCAGTTTGAGCAGTTTGTCGCTTTTAGGTACGTTCTCACAGGCAACAACACGAGCGGCACGCAAGGTAAGCTTGTCAAAGTCGTCAATGGTAATCATCGAATCCTGGACTTTTTCCGGTTCCGTCTCTTGCTTAACGCTTGCTTCAGCAGGGCTCGTATCCCCCGCCAGGGCTTCCAATTCCGCCTGCACATCCAGCCTGGGGAACAAGGCTTCCTTCCGCTGTATTTTTGTGCCGGCCTTCAGCATGCCAAAGTGTTTCAGCGAATCCCAGGTTTTCTGCTCCTGCTGGGCCACACCGATTTGCTCATAGATTCTTTCGGGCGTCGCCGGCATAAATGGCCACAGGATGACCGCGACAAAGCGCAGACTCTCCGCGAGGGTATACAGCACCGTACCCAGCCGTTCCTTCATCGCTTCGTCTTTGCCCAGCACCCAGGGCTGTGTAACATCGATATACTTGTTGCATTCACTGATCACGCGCCAAACTTCAACCAGCGCCTGTGAAAACTGCAGCTGATCCATCTGTTTTTCCACTTCGGAAGGAAGCTGCAGCACAAGCTCCCGCAGCTTTTCGTCCACTGCTTCAACCTTGCCGTCTTGGGGCAGAGCACCGTCAAAATACTTGATAATCATCGCTGAGGTTCTGCTGACCAGGTTGCCCAAATCGTTGACCAAGTCCGCGTTGATGCGGTTAATCAGCGCTTCGTTGGTATAGTTGCCGTCCGAGCCAAAGGGCATTTCCCGCATCAGATAGTAGCGCAGGGGGTCCGCGCCGTAGCGCTGCACGATGGGTTGGGGATAGGCCACATTCCCTTTGGACTTGCTCATTTTGTCGTTGCCAAAGAGCAGCCAGCCATGGGCAAATACCTGCTTGGGCAAGGGTAGCCCCAGCGCGTGCAGCATGATCGGCCAGTAAATGGTATGGAAACGGACAATTTCCTTGCCCACCAACTGCACATCCGCCGGCCAGTAGCGCCGCATCAGGCTGTCATCCTGCGTCCCGTATCCAAGTGCTGTGATGTAATTGGACAAGGCATCAATCCATACATACACAACATGCCGGGGATCAAAATCCACCTGCACGCCCCACTTGAAGGAAGTGCGGCTGACGCACAGATCCTGCAAACCCGGGCGCAGGAAGTTATGCAGCATTTCGTTGGCGCGGCTGACAGGCTGGATAAACTCCGGATTATTCTGGATGTATTCAATCAGCCAGTCCTGATACTTGCTCATTTTGAAGAAATAGCTCTCTTCCCGCACCAGCTCCGTGGGCCGTCCGCAATCGGGGCAGGCGTTTCCTTCTTTCAACTGCGTGGGCGTCCAGAAAGCCTCGCAATCCGCGCAGTACTGGCCTTCATACTCACTCTTGTAAATGTCGCCCTGATCATAGAATTGTTTAAAAATCTTCTGCACAACCTGAACATGCCGCTCATCTGTGGTGCGGATAAAATCGTCATACTCGATTTCCATCATTTCCCATAGGGCTTTGGTTTCGGCGACAATGGGATCAATATAGCTCTTTGGGTCAAGACCAGCGTCGGCTGCCTTGCGTTCAATCTTCTGCCCATGCTCGTCAGTGCCTGTCAGAAAATAGGTGTCATACCCTGTCATCTTTTTAAAGCGGGTCATGGTATCAGCCGCCACCGTTGTGTAGGTGTGGCCGATGTGCATCGATCCGCTCGGATAATAAATCGGCGTTGTAATGTAGAAAGTCTTTTTGTCCGCCATCTCATTCGCCCCTTCCATGATTTCGCAGTTATTATACGAAGAAGCCAGATGTCGGTCAAGGGGAGGCGGTTGTAAGCGCTAAACGCCCGTGTATGGTTGGATGAAATCCCCCCTTGCGCCAGAGTCAACTTGTGCTATAATGAGAACATTAGTTCTCGTTATGGGGTTTTGTATGCGTACCATTCTTCATTGTGACTGCAACAGCTTTTACGCGACCATTGAGCTGGCCGCCAATCCGCACCTGCGCGGCAAGCCTTTGGTTGTCTGCGGCGACCCGAACCTGCGCCATGGCATCGTGCTGGCAAAATCGCCCGAGGCCAAGGCATACGGCATTTTTACTGGAGAAGTGCTCTGGGAGGCGAAAAAGAAATGCCCGCAGCTTATGCTGATTCACGCCCGTCATAAAGTGTACCTTGATTATTCCCGAGGCCTGCGCTCCATCTGCCGGCAATACACCCCCTTTGTTGAACCCTTCGGCCTGGACGAAAGCTGGCTGGATGTAAGCCATCACGCCCTTAGCGGGGAAGAAATCGCCGCTCGCATCCGGCAGGCAGCCAAAGAGGAGCTGGGCATCACCACCTCCGTGGGCGTTAGTTACAACAAGGTGTTTGCCAAACTGGGTTCGGAGATGCGCAAACCGGATGCTACCACCGTGATAACGCCGGAAAACTTTCGGGAGAAGGTCTGGATCAGGTCCGTTGACGACCTGTTGTTTGTGGGCAGGGCGACAAAAAAACGCCTGGCGCAGATGGGCATCCACACCATCGGCCAGCTCGCGCAGTGCGACACCAATTTGCTGTTGCAGGCCTTTGGCAAAAACGGACTAACCATCCAGGCTTTCGCAAGAGGGGAAGATAACTCCCCGGTGCTGTCCCCTGAGACAGCGGACGAGATCAAATCCATCGGCAACAGCACCACACCGCCCCATGATATCCGGTGCGAGGAAGAGGCAAAATCCATCCTCTATCTGTTGTGCGAGAGCGTCGCGGCGCGCATGCGCCGCCACCAGGTTGCCTGCAGTACCGTGTCGATTTCGCTGCGGGATACATCCCTGATGTGTTTTGGCCGGCAGATGCGCCTGCAGCAACCCACTGACGCGGCGGAGGATATCGCCAAAGCCGCCGTCCACCTGCTACACGAAGCATATCAGTGGGAAATCCCCCTGCGTTCCCTGGGGGTGGCCGGCGGCAGCCTCATCAGCACCTGCCAGGACGTGCAGACAAACTTATGGCTGCCCGCGGCCAGGCGGCAAAACAACCGGCTGGACGGCGCGCTGGATGAGATCCGCAAGCGCTATGGCCATAACGCCGTCCGCCGTGGTATTGTTGTATGGGACAGCAGCCTGGCTGATTTAAACCCGGTGGACGACCATGCCATGCAGCCTCTGGGCGCCATGCACGGCAGAGAGTGAGGAGAGCGTATGTGCGGTAAGTATCATGTGTCCACAGAGGAAGAGAATATTGAAATGCGCGATTATCTGGCGAAAGCGCTCGCGTCGCAATCCCCTATCGCCGTCAGAAGCGGGGATATTGTGCCTTCCCTGGCTTCGCCCATCATCACTTCAGACACTGTGGAACCCATGGTGTTTGGTATTAAGCTAAGCAGCGTCCAGCGGCTGGTGATCAACGCCCGTTCGGAAACGGCGCATCAGAGCCCATTGTACGCCCCGATGCTGGAGGAAACCAGGTGCATGGTTCCCGTTACCGCCTTCTATGAATGGAACAAGGAAAAGAAACCTTTTCTTTTTTACCCTGAGGGAGCGAAAAACATGTTCCTGGCAGGCTTGTACAAACTGCAGGAATCCATCCCCCGGTTCGTGATTCTGACACGCCCCGCCAATGAAACGGTGGCGGCGGTGCATCACCGGATGCCCCTGATACTGCCCAGCGCGGAATTCAGGGACGCCTGGCTGCAATCCGCTCAATTGGCCAGGGAAATATTATCCATACCCCAGGATATTCCGCTGGACATGCGGCGCGCCAGCGCATAAAAAAAGAGGCCGAAGCCTCTTGAAAAATCAGGTTCTATTTTACTTTACCAGCGCCAGCAGCGCAGCCTTAGAGCGCGCTCCTACCGTCTGGTTGACGGCTTTGCCATCCTTGTAAACAATCAAAGTCGGAATGCTCATCACGCCATGCTGCTGGGCAAGCTCAGGCTGCTCGTCAACATTGACTTTGCCCACTTTGATATCGGGGTTCTCCGCCGCGATTTCGTCCACAATGGGGGAAACCATACGGCAGGGACCGCACCAGGCTGCCCAGAAATCAATTAAAACCGGCTGCGTTGCTTCCAGAACTTCCTGTTTGAAGTTCTCCTTGGTAAGAGTTACGACTGACATATTGTACCAACCTTTCATCATGCGAAGTTACTTGATTTACAATCATAATATACCCGTATCCAACCCAATCAAACAGTTCCGATTACTTGACCACGATGTTCAAAAGCCTGCCCGGAATGAAGATTAGTTTAACAATTTGCTTATCCCCCACAAGGCTTTTCACCGTATCATGCCCAGGCAATGCTGCGGACGCTTCTTCATGGGTCATGTCGCTGCGCACCATGATGTGACCGCGTACCTTGCCGTTGATCTGTACAGCGATTTCCACCTCCGGCAGCACCAGGTACCTGTCATCATATGCCGGCCACTGCTGCTTGTAAATGGGTTCACCATAACCCTGCAGCTGCCAGATTTCCTCGCAGATATGGGGCGCGACAGGCGACAGCAACAAAAGCAAAGCTTTCAGTTCACCCTTGGTGATGCTGCCTTTGTCGTAGAACTCGTTCACCAAAGTCATCATGGCGGCAATGGCGGTATTGAATTTCATGCTCTCATAATCTTCAGACACCTTTTTAATGCACTGGTTCACCGCATGCAGCCTGTCCTTGCTGATGCCCTCCGCTTTATTATCCAGAATTTCCTGCAAGCGCCATACACGGTCGAGGAAGCGGCGGCAGCCGCGGGCGCCGTTCATGCTCCACGGTATCGCCTGGTCAAACGCGCCCATGAACATCTCATACAGGCGGAAAGCATCCGCCCCGATTTCGGCAACCAAATCGTCAGGGTTGATGACATTGCCGCGGGATTTGCTCATTTTTTCGCTGTTTTCACCCAGTATCATACCATGGCTGGTGCGTTTCTGATAAGGCTCCGGCGCGCTGACATAGCCAATATCATGCAGGAACAGATGCCAGAAACGGCTGTACAGCAAGTGCAGGGTAGTATGCTCCATCCCGCCGTTGTACCAATCAACAGGCATCCAATAGTCCAAAGCTTCCTGGGAAGCAAAGGCCTCATCGTTGTGCGGGTCGCAGTAGCGCAAGAAGTACCAGCTGGAACCAGCCCACTGGGGCATCGTGTCCGTCTCCCGCTTTGCCATTCCCCCGCACTGGGGGCAGGGCACATTGACCCAGTCCTCAATCGCGGCCAGGGGGCTTTCGCCCGAATCGGAGGGCTCATACTGATCCACGTCCGGCAGCAGCAAGGGCAAGTCCTTTTCTTCCAAGGGAACAACACCACAGGAAGGGCAATGAATCACCGGAATCGGCTCGCCCCAATAGCGCTGGCGGCTGAACACCCAGTCGCGCAGTTTGTAGTTGACTTTCCGCTCGCCAATCCCCTTTTCCACCAGTTTATCTATCATGGCGGCTTTGGCCTCGTCCACATGCATGCCGTTCATAAAGCCGCTGTTGACAAGGATGCCGTCCTGAACATCGGTATAGACTTCTTGCTGCACATTGCCGCCCGCCACTACCTCAACAATAGGCAAGTTGAATTTCTTGGCAAACTCCCAGTCCCTTCCATCGTGGGCGGGAACCGCCATGATGGCGCCAGTGCCGTAGGACATCAGTACATAGTCGGACACCCAGATGGGAATCTCTTCATTATTCGCTGGGTTGATCGCCCGAATGCCCTTGATTTCCAAACCGGTTTTCTCCTTGGACATCTCGGTGCGCTCGAAATCGCTTTTTCTGGCGGCCATCTGGCTGTATTGCCTCAGCTCGTCCAGGTTGGTGATGCGCTCGGACAGTGTGCTGATGATGGGATGCTCCGGGGATACCACCATGTAGGTAGCGCCAAAGAGGGTGTCAGGGCGTGTTGTGAACACACGCAGCGCCTCGGAAGAATCCGCGATATTGAAGCAGATTTCCGCCCCTTCGCTGCGGCCAATCCAGTTGCGCTGCTGCAATTTGACGCGCTCAATAAAATCGACGGTATCCAATCCGTCCAGCAGCTTCTGCGCGTAATCGGTTATACGCAGCATCCACTGATTTTTCACCTTGCGGATGACTTCGCTGCCGCAGCGTTCGCACACACCGTTTACAACTTCTTCATTTGCCAAGCCGCATTTGCAGCTGGTGCACCAGTTGATGGGCATCTCCGCCTTGTAGGCAAGCCCATGCTGATACAGTTTCAGAAAAATCCACTGCGTCCATTTATAGTAAGAAGGGTCAGTCGTGCTGAACTCCCTGGAATAATCAAAACTGAAGCCCAAAATCTTCAGCTGGGCACGGAAATGATCTATGTTCTCTTTGGTGACTTCCGCGGGCGGCACATGGTTTTTAATGGCATAATTCTCTGTCGGAAGGCCGAAAGCGTCCCAGCCGATGGGATACAGCACATTATATCCCTCCATCCGGCGCTTGCGGGCAATGATGTCCATGGCCGTATTGCTGCGGGGGTGCCCCACATGAAGCCCGGCCCCTGATGGGTAGGGAAATTCGATCAGGCAGTAGTATTTGGGCAGGGAATAATCACGCTTCGCCTCAAACGCCTGGTTCTCTTCCCAGATTATCTGCCATTTTCTTTCAATCACATTGGGTTGGTATGCAACAAACATGCGGTGCCTCCTTTGGGTAATCGTGGTTAAGTATAAACATTAACCGGAAGGATGTAAAGGTTTAAGATTGTTCTTCCTGTATGGCGTTATTCTTTACAGCGATGCGCATTACCTGATATATTGAGCATTGCAAAGGAGTGATAGTATGCGCCGCTTTCTTCTTATCTTGTTAGTTGGTCTTGTTCTTTTATCTGCCCAGGCTTCCGCGTCTTCCCTGATTACCTACCGGGGTATAGATGTCAGCCAGGACAGCACCTATGTCGATATGGGCACTACCAAAATTGCCGACATGAAGAAATTTCATCAGTTTCTCACGCAATACCCCAAACTGGAAAAAGTTGATATGTACGCGACCCGCATCAGCCTGGCCACCATGGAAGAATTGATGGCCGCGTTTCCCCATATTCAGTTTGGATGCACCTTTCGCTTTGTCAGGGGCACCATCGCCACCAACACGGAAGGATACTCTACCTTCAACAGGCTTGCGGACCCGCAGTATCCCTCCAGCAAATTTGAAGCGCTCAAATACTGCCCGGACATCAAAGCCCTGGATTTGGGGCATCACAATATCAAGGATCTGGAGTTCCTGATTCCCCTGAGCAAATTGCGGATCCTGATACTCGCCGTCTGCGATATTGAGAACATCGAAGTGCTCTCAACCTTTGAGGAATTGGAGTATCTGGAGCTGTTCAACAACGACATCATGGACTTGCGTCCCCTGTCGGGTTTGAAGAATCTGAAGCATTTGAACCTATGCCACAACCCCTTTACGGATATTACCCCCCTGCTTGAAATGAAAAGTCTCAAAAGATTATGGCTTTCCCGCAACCATCTGACAGATGAGCAGGTAGCGCTGTTGGAAAGCTCTTTGCCCGACTGCAGCTTCTTTTACAGCTGGGGGGACTGCACCGGCGGTGGCTGGCGAAGCGAGGGACCATACTATAAAACCATCATGCGCATCTTCAAGTCCGGGGTGTATGAACCCTTTGCCGAGTAGAAAATCCATAGAGTTCAGGAAGAATTTGCCTAACCCAAAGGGCATACTGATGGTATAATCAGGCGAATACATCTTGGAGGTTGCAATGTTCAGCGCTTGTTATCAATTTCAGACCAGCGGCACCCCTGTTTCCTGCGAACGTTACGGACACGGGCATATCAATGAGACTTATCTGGTGATTACGGACAACGGCACCTGGTATATCCTGCAGAAAATTAATCATCATGTGTTTAAAAATGTGGACAACCTGATGCACAACATCGCCTCCGTCACCCGCCATTTAGGCGTGAAGGACAGTGACCCCCGTCATGTGCTGACCATTGTGCCCACGGTGGACAACCAGGATTACCTGAAAGATGAGCAGGGATACTGGCGCATGTATGTATTCGTGACGGACAGCATTTGTCTGGAACGCGCTGAGAGCGAGCGGGACTTTGCCAGCAGCGCTTTCGCCTTTGGAAACTTTCAGAATATGCTCTCCGATTTTCCTGCCGATACCCTGCACGAGACTATCCCCCATCTTCACGATACCCCAGTGCGCTTTGAGGCGCTAAAGAAAGCCGTTCAGGAGGATATCAAAGCCCGCGCAGCCTCCGCTCAGGAGGAGATTGCTTTCGCCTTTACCAGGGAGAAGGACTTCTCCCTCATGACAGACATGCGCAAGTCGGGTAAACTGCCCTTGCGCGTTACCCATAATGATACCAAGCTGAACAATGTGATGCTGGACGCCAATACCAGGCAGCCCCTGTGTGTCATCGACCTAGATACCGTTATGCCCGGCCTGGCGGGAAACGACTTTGGCGACTCCATCCGCTTTGGCGCCAGCACCGCCGCCGAGGATGAGAAGGATTTACACAAGGTGAACTTTTCCCTTCCCCTGTTTACAGCCTATACCAAAGGATTTCTCAGCGCCTGCCGGGATAACCTGACGCAGGAAGAAATTGATACGCTGCCCATGGGCGCGAAGCTGATGACCCTGGAGTGCGGCATCCGCTTCCTGACAGACTATCTGCAGGGTGATACCTATTTTAGAACGAAGTATCCGGAGCACAACCTGATTCGCTGCCGGACACAGTTTAAGCTGGTAACGGACATGGAAAAACACTGGGACGAAATGAACAGCATCGTGAAGGAGGTTGCCGGGACATGAAAATATTGGTTACAGGCGGAGCGGGATATATCGGTTCCCATACCTGTGTAAAACTGCTGAATGAGGGATATGACATTGTTGTCATTGACAACCTGGTGAACAGCAATGAGAAAGCGATAGACCGCATCAAGGAACTCAGCGGGAAGGATTTCCCCTTCTATGCCTTTGATGTTTGTGACGGCGACAGGCTGGAAGAAGTATTCAAAGAGCATTCCATTGATTGCGTTATCCATTTCGCCGGCCTGAAAGCGGTGGGTGAATCCGTTTCCAAACCACTGGAGTATTATAGTAACAACCTGATCAGCACCATTACCCTATGCCGTGTAATGGCCAGGAATCAGGTGAAACGATTTATCTTTTCCTCCTCAGCGACGGTGTATAAACCGGGTTCCCCCATGCCCGTCAACGAAACCGCGGATCTTGGCTGCACCAACCCCTACGGCTGGACGAAATACATGTGCGAACAAATCCTCCGGGATGTGGTGCACGCGAACCCGGATTGGTCCGCCGTTCTGCTGCGGTATTTTAACCCCATCGGGGCGCATGAAAGCGGGATGATTGGCGAGGATCCCGCCGGCATCCCCAACAACCTGGTTCCCTACATCACGCAAACCGCCCTGGGCAGGCTGGAAAAGCTGCATGTCTACGGGGATGACTATGATACCCATGACGGCACCGGTGTCCGTGATTACATCCACGTGCAGGACCTGGCCAAAGGCCATGTGGACGCGGTGAACTATTCGCTGAAGCACACCGGATGCGAGGAAATTAACCTGGGCACTGGCATCGGGTACAGCGTGCTTGACATTGTAAAAGCTTTTGAACGGGTCAACCAGGTACCCGTCCCCTATGTTATCGATCCTAGACGCCCTGGCGATGTCGCAACTGTTTACGCTGACGCGGGCAAAGCGAAGAATCTCCTTGGCTGGCAGGCGGAAAAGAACCTGGACGATATGTGCCGGGACAGCTGGAGATGGCAAAAGCAAAATCCCAATGGTTATCACTCATAGCAACATTGAAAGAGGCTGCTGTCCGTTTGACAGCAGCCTCTTTTTCATTATGGATAATTAAGGAAAAACATAGCCGGTAACGATGGGCTCACGCTCCAGCTTTTTGTCCCAATAATACTCATGCAGGCTTACCGCCAGCATGGAACCCGCAACATTGTACACATTCCGGTACCCAAGGTTGTTCATGGCGCGCACCATATTATAGCTGCGCTGTCCGCTGCGGCAGTAGATATACACCTTCTGGTCGGTAGGAATTTCATCCAGACGGGCGCGGAACCCGCTGAGTGGAATATTCAAAGCGCCTTTGATGTGCCCCTGGCTGTATTCCCACTCTTCCCTCACGTCCAGGAAAAAAGCGCCTTCCTCCCACAACAGGCGGACATCCTCCATCAGCACCTGCTGATACTCGCCATTCAGTAGGTTCAGACCATTGAGCGCTGCGTGATTGACAACATCCTTGGCTGTGCCAAACAACGGAGAATAGCTTAGTTCCAATCCCTTCAAGTCGCTCAGGCTGCCGTGCATTTTAATCATCGCGGCGACGACATCAATCCGCTTATCCACATTGCCTTGGCCTATCGCCTGCGCGCCAAGCAGTTTTCCAGAGGGATTGGCATACAGAAGCTTAAAGAACATAGGATGGGCATCGGGCATCAGGGACACTTTGTCGTACGCCACCACAAAAGACACCTGGTAGGGGATATTCTCCTTCTTCAGCTGCTTTTCGTTCATCCCGGTGGATGCCGCGTTTAATTCAAAGCACCGTACAACGGAGGAGCCGATTACGCCGTCCTGCCGTACTTCTCTGCCCATCACATGATCTGCCGCGTCCCTGGCTTGCTTTTGAGCGGGGCCCGCCAATGTAAGCCGGGTGGGCTTGCCGGTGATGAAGCTGGTAACTTCAACCGCGTCTCCCATGGCGTAGATATCCGGGTCGCTCGTCTGGTAATGGTGGTTTACCTTGATGCCGCCCGTTTCCCCGATTTCCAATCCCGCTTCTTTAGCCAGGAGGATTTCGGGCGAGACGCCAATGGACATGATAACCGCGCCGGCTTTCACCTGTTTGCCCGAGGCAAGCACTACATGATCCGGGTGAATGCTGCGAATCCCATCGCCAAGTATCAAGTCCACGCCATTGTCCATAATTTCTTTGTGCAGGAATTGGGCCATATCCAGGTCAAAGGGCATCATGACCTGATCGGCCATTTCCACAACGGTCACTTGTTTGCCTGCTTTGTGCAGGCTTTCCATCATTTCAATGCCGATAAAGCCGCCGCCAATGACCGCGATATCCTGTATCACATTTTCCGTGATATATTCCTTAATCGCGACGATATCTCCAACATTTCGCACACTGAACACATGGGGCAGGTGAATGCCCTCAATCACTCGGGGCATAACAGGTTTCGCGCCGGGGGAAAGAAACAGCTTGTCGTAAGGCTCGTCTGTTTCCATTCCGCTGAGCAGATTCTTTACCCGTACCGTTTTATCCTTTCTGTTGATGGACAAAACCTCATGGTTTGTTTTCGCTTCGATATTATAGCGAGACATAAATAAATCCGGATCCATGAGCACCAAGTCCATGGCATCCTGGATATCACCGGATAAATAATATGGCAAGGAGCAGTTGGAAAAAGAAACATGCTCCCCTTTTTCATACATGGTTATTATCGCTTCTTCATCCAGACGCCGCAGGCGCGCCGCTACACTGGCCGCGCCGGCAACGCCGCCTACCGTTACAAATCTCTTGTTCACAGCATCTCATCCTCTCAGGTATTCCATACATTGTACCCGTTTTCTGAGGGCCGCAAGCAAAAGGATGAATCAGCTCTTTTTGTCAGGAGAAATCTCGAGGGTGATGGATTTCTTTCCCCTGCATTGTTCCAGCATACCCTTTGACAGGGTGATTACCGCCATCTCACCAGGGGTCAGGATAAACTTGCGCTGGGACGATAAAACAACATCATCTGCCCGCACCGTCACATACTGGTTCTGATACACCCTGTCCGGACGGAACATGATGTCCAGGGGCTGCGATTCTACATTCTCTTCCAGGATAATGGTCTGCGGGACGCATCCGCGGACCCCCTGACCGTCTGTAACGGTCAGCCTCTCCCCTGTCTTTTGCATGCCTTGCACATACCTTGCCGCGGCTTCCCCGGCCAATTGGCTTTCATTGCTGACAAAGTCCACCAAATCATGGACATGCAGGACATTGCCGCAGGCAAAGATCCCCTCAATATTGGTTTGCAGCGTGTTATCTACGATGGGACCAGATGTCGTCGCGGACAGTTCCACCCCGGCGCCGATGCTCAGTTCATTCTCGGGTATCAGCCCCACTGACAGCAGCAGGGTATCGCAGTCGATATCAAAAGCGGTTTCTGGCATAACCTGCCGCTGTTCATCCACCTGCGCGATGGTGACGCCCGTCAGGCGGTCTTTTCCCTTGATATCAATGACGGTGTGGCTTAAATACAAGGGTATGTCATAGTCCTCCAGACATTGCACAATGTTGCGGTTCAGGCCGCTGGAGTAGGGCATCAGTTCCACACAGGCAAGCACCTGCGCGCCTTGCAGGGTCATCCTGCGGGCCATAATCAGACCGATATCGCCGCTGCCCAGAATCACAATGCGGTTGCCAGGCATATACCCCTCGATGTTCACAAATTTCTGCGCGGTACCCGCGCTGAAAATGCCCGCGCAGCGCGTGCCGGGGATCGCCAGCGCGCCGCGGGGACGCTCTCTGCAGCCCATGGCCAGAATGACCGCTTTGGCAGAAAATACCTGGATGCCGTTTTCCCGGCTGATGGCAGTAACCATTTTATCCACGGAAACCTCCAGCACCGTAACGCCGGTACGAATATCAATGTTGAGCTCCTTGGCCGCCATGATATCCCGCTGTGCGTATTCCGGGCCAGTCAGTTCTGTTTGGAAACGATGCAGACCAAAGCCGGTATGGATGCACTGCTGCAGAATACCGCCGGGCTGGTCTTCCCGCTCCAGCACAATCAGATTGGTAATCCCCGACCGTTTGGCGGAAAGCGCCGCCGCAAGGCCTGCCGGTCCCGCGCCGATAATCAGTATGTCAACCTGGATTGGCTTAATCATCCTGTTGATCCTCCTGTTTCAGCTTTCCGGTCAGAATCCTGCTGTCGCCGCCCATCTTGGTGATGTCCAGAAGATCCTGATGCAGTTCTTCCTGCAGGATCTGCATCACCCGGGTGGAACAGAATCCGCCCTGGCAGCGACCCATGCCTGCCCTGGTACGGTGCTTAACGCCGTCCACGGATTTTGCGCCGACCGGACGGCGGATGGAAAAGCGGATTTCCGCTTCCGTAACCTGCTCACACCGGCACACAATCTTTCCATACTCCGGGTTTTCCATATAAGCCGCTTCACGCTCGCTCATGCTCATCCGGTTAAAGGGCTTAGGCAGGGGCGTCGGCGCGCGGTAATCACCGCGCTTGGGAAGATTCAGGTAATACGCGACCCAATCGCCTAGCTCTTCTCCAATCGCGGGGGCAGCCGATAGTCCAGGGCTTTCTATGCCAATCGCCTCAAAAGCGCCTTCTGGCGCCCCCTCTACCGCGCCGATAACAAAATCTCCGCCCTTTTCATGGGCACGCACACCGGAAAACGTGGTGATGACATTGCGCAAGGAGCACCCCGGCCATGTTTTCCGGGCTTTTATCATAATGTCAGACAAGCCATCTCGGGTTGTCATGGTGTCAAATCCGTCATCTATATCTTCCGCGGTAGGTCCCAGCAGGATGTTCCCGTGGGTTGTAGGGCTCACAAGCACCCCTTTGCCCATGGGTGTGGGCACCTGAAAAATGGTCATGTTAAATTCCGGCACCTGCATATGGTCCAGCAGGTAATACTGGCCCCGACGCGCAGTAATCTGCACCTTCCTGTCGGAAATCATGTTGTGCAGGACGCCTCCGCCGATTCCCGAGCAGTTGATAACCGCTTTGGCTTCATAGGTGCCCTTGTTGGTTGATACAACCCAGTATTCTCCATTGTGGGATAGCTTTTCCACATTTGTGTTCAGTATAAAATCCGCACCGTTCTCGGCAGCGCTGTCGGCAAACGCGAAGGTTAGCTCATAAGGGCTGACCAGACCGCTGGCAGGCACATATAAAGCGCAAAGCACCTCCGGGTTTAAGCGGGGTTCCATGCGCAAAGCCTCGTCCCGCTCGATGACCCGGCAGCCGGGTACATCATTCAGTTTGGACTGCTGTTCCAGCCGTTCAACGGATTTTCGCTCTTCTTCTGAAAAGGCCAGCACAAGTGCCCCCGGGTTGCCATAGGGAACGCCCAGTTTTTCGCAAAGGGCGGGATACATTTTGGCGCCCTTCACATTCAGCCTGGCCTTTTCAGACCCCGGTTCCGCGTCATACCCAGCATGAACAATGCCGCTGTTCGCTTTGCTCGCGCCTGCGGAAATGTCCTGCGCCCGGTCTATTACCGCGAAGTTGCTTGTATATTCAGCAACCCTTGCCGCCACCGCGCATCCAATGACGCCGGCGCCAATAATCACAATATCGTACATGCTTAATCCCCTTCGGATCTTTTTCCGAATCAGTATAGCACGAGTTTTATAAGGCGTCTACGCATAAAGCCGCCCATTGTCCTCTGTTTTTACCCTACATGTTACGGACAGATTGAATTTATTAAAATTATGGGTTGCAATTTTAACATTTTTGTAATATATTGTTTTTATCATAACTGCTGCTACTTTTGTTCAACCAGGAGGTTACCATGTTGAAACAGCATCCGATGAAGAAACTGCTTTGCGTATTATCCCTGTTTATCATGATGTTCAGCTACATGCCAACTATGCATGCGGCCGAAACATACACGGGGAAAATCAATAAGGATAAGGTGTTCTTCCGTATGAAAGCCAACACCGATTCGGATTATCACGCGCTTCTGAAACTGAATACCAAAGTGGCTGTTCTTGGCATACAGGGTGATTTTTACAAAGCCCGGTTTGACAGCAAAGAGGGATACATCATGAAGAAGTTCGTTGATTTGTCCTCTTCCGCTGTAAGAAAACTGGAGAAAACCGATGAAATTGTCAGCAACAGCAAGTACGCCAAGGCAAGCTCCATCAGAGCTCTGGGGGATCCTCCCGGATATGTGCGCTACGGCGCGTCGGGTGAAGATGTAGAGAAGCTCCAGCGCGCTCTGCAGCTGAAGAAGTGCTACAGCGGCCTAGTGGACGGCAAATTCGGCAACCAGACCCGGGACGCGCTGAAAAAATATCAGGAGAAGTACAAGCTGGAAGTCACCGGCAAGGTAGACTATGCCACCCTCACCAAACTCTTTGGCGGGGTAAAGGAAACATCCGTTCAGGACGATCCAAAGATGAAGGGCATTGCCAGCATTTCCCAGATTGATGTCCCCAACACCACTAAGCCCAATAACAGCGGCAAGCATGTCATTGCCCTGCAGCAGGCGCTGAAAATCAAAGGCTATTACAAGTCCCCCATCGATGGGAAATATGGGGATAAGACCATTGACGCTGTAACCAAGTATCAGAAAAGCGTCGGCTTGGACGCGGACGGCGTGGCGGGCAACGGCACCATTAAAAAACTGTTCGGCAAAAACGCGGCGAATTATACCCTCCCAACCAAGCGGCTGGACTGGTTCAACGGCGGCTCTACCATCATTCCCAAAGGTGCGATTTTTACCGTCAAGGACATTTACTCCGGGAAGACCTTCTCCGCAAAACGCTGGTCCGGTTACAACCACCTGGACGCAGAGCCCCTGAATTCCGACAGCACAGCTTCCTTCAAGGATGCCGTGGGCGGATCCTGGAGCTGGAGCCGCAGGCCGGTGCTGATTAAATACAATGGGCAGGTATACGCCGCCTCCATCACCTCCATGCCCCATGGGGATGACACCATCAGCGGCAACAACTACGAAGGCCATTTCTGCATCCATTTCTATAAGAGCAAAACCCATGAGACAAACAAGTTGGACGGCACCCACCAAAACGCCGTTGAGCGGGCGATGGGAGCCAGCTGGTAATTATCTAATTTTATCCAAATGGTTCAATGTGAATTGACAATCTCTGTATGAGTACGGTAGAATGCATACACCATCACCGAAAGGAGGCTGCGGCATGTATCAGGTAATCCATTTTTCAACTACAATAAGACGCAGCCCGATGTGTGCGTGATTCACTCCAAGCAATCACGAGCCTTCAGCTTGCGTTGAAGGCTCTTATTTTGTGAAAGTATCATCGGAGATAGTATGCAGGAAAAGAAAAAAGTTTCAATTGCGCCCCTATGGGCTTTAATCAAGCGCCACTGGGCTATGTTTCTGGGGGCGGCCATCGCCACCATCATCAACGTTCTCATCGGATTCATCACCCCTGCCATGCTCGCAGAGCTGTTTGATTATTATTTGGGCGATATGCCCTCGCGGTTCCCCGCCTACATCAACAACGCCATACAAGCCCTTTTAGGCAGCAAGGATAATGTGCTTAGCAATCTTTGGATGTTCGGGCTGGCGCTGGTCATTATCCAGATTATCAAAGGCGCCTTCTCCTATTTCAAGGGGATTTGGTGCGCCTACGCTTCCGAGGATTCCGCGAAACATTTAAGGGACAGATTGTACGACCACATTCAGTCCCTCCCCTTTGGCTACCATGTCAATGTTGTAACGGGCGACCTGATTCAGCGCTGCACCTCAGATGTGGAAACCGTCCGCCGTTTCTTAAATGTGCAGCTGATGAGCGTTTTCAACTCCTTCTTCATGATTGTTCTTGCCCTGGCGCTTATGATGCCGGTGAACAGCAAAATAACCATAATCAGCATGATTCCCCTTCCCTTTATGCTGATTTTTTCCTGGCGTTTCTTCAATGTGGTCATCAAAGCCTACCAGAATTGGGAAGAAGCTGAAGGGAAAATGAGCACCGTGCTGCAGGAGAATCTGACGGGCATTCGGGTAGTGCGGGCATTCGGGCAGCAGCAGGAAGAGGTAGCAAAATTTGAAAAGGTCAATAACGCCCATCACCAGGCAGGCATGAAGACCGCCCCGCTGGACGCGCTGTACTGGACAAGCGGCGACTTGTTCAGCGCCATTCAGACATTGATTATTATCGGTATTTGCATTACCGAAGCCTATTACGGACGCATCACGGTTGGCGATATGGTGATTCTGATTACCTATTCCGGTATGCTGATGGGGCCTACCCGCCAACTGGGGCGCATTCTGTCAGACGCGGGCCGTAGCCTGGTCGCGCTGGACAGGATTACCCAGGTGCTCAATACACCTTCCGAACCGGAAGAACCCGAAGCAATCAAACCCTCCCTCCAGGGAGATATCGAGTTTCAGGACGTTTCCTTTGGCTATGAGGACAAGGAAGGCGTTTTGAACCATATCAGCCTGACCATCCCAAGCGGGCAGACAGTCGCCATCCTGGGCGCCACCGGCTCAGGCAAGAGCACGCTGCTGCATTTGCTGCAGCGGCTGTATGAGCCAAGCAACGGCCGCATCACCATCGGCGGCATCCCCCTGGAGAACATCGACAGAAAGCATCTGCGCAGCCGCATCGGGCTCGTTCTACAGGAACCCTTCCTGTACAGCAAAACCATTAGGGACAATGTGTCTATCGCTGTCAGAAGCGCCGCCCAGCGGGATATAGACCGGGCTGTGCGGGACGCCTCGGCTTATGACTTTATCCAGCAGAGCGAAAAAGGCTATGACACCCTGGTTGGCGAGCGGGGCGTAACCCTTTCCGGCGGGCAAAAGCAGCGCATCGCTATCGCCCGAACCCTGATGAAAGAGAATGACATCCTTATCTTTGATGATTCCCTTTCCGCTGTCGATACCCAGACGGACAACGCTATCCGCCGTTCCCTTCAGGAACGCAGCAGGAATATTACTACCATCATCATCAGCCACCGCATCAGCACCCTCAGCCAGGCGGACATCATCTTTGTTATCGAGCGGGGCGCGGTAACCCAAAAGGGCACCCATGCTGAGCTCATTGAGCAGGACGGCTTGTACGCCCGAATTTACGCCATTCAAAAGGGAAGCGCGCTGGACGCGGACCATGTGAGCGAATAAGGAGCAGCCATGCAATATCAGGAAGAACAGGATTTTTCTAAACATATTAATTTGGGCACATGGAGAAAACTGCTGGGGTACGGCGCGGCATTCAAAGGCAAGTTCCTGGTAATCGCCCTGTCCATGACCATGCTGGCTGTCAGCGACGTGGTGATGCCTCTGATGACCAGGTACGGCATCGACAATTTTGTCGTGCCGCGAACCTTGGAAGGATTAACCGGTTTTCTGCTGTTTTACGCCCTTTTGTTGGTGGTGCAGGTCATCTCCATCTATTTCTTTATCCTGAAAGCCGGGCAGGTGGACAACGGCATGGGCTACACCATCCGGCGGGAGGGATTTAAAAAGCTGCAGGAGCTCCCTTTCTCCTACTATGACCGCATGCCCGTGGGCTATCTGATGAGCAGGATGACCAGCGACGCCCGAAACCTGGGCGAAGCCTTCGGCTGGGGGCTGGTAGACATGGTCTGGGCGGTTGTGTACCTGCTGGCCAGCATCATCTCCATGCTGCTGATTGACTGGCGCTTGACCCTGATGATTCTGCTGGTTGTTCCTCCGCTGGCGGTTGTTTCCTTCTACTTTCAGAAGAGAATATTGAAAAGTCACCGGGAAGTGCGCAAGACGAACAGCAGAATAACCAGCGCCTTCAATGAGGGCATCATGGGCGCGAAAACAACGAAGACCCTGGTGCGCGAAGAAATGAACAGCCGGGAATTTCAGGAAATCAGCAGTACCATGAAAACCATCTCCATCAGGGCAGCAGTCCTGTCCTCCATTTATCTGCCCCTTGTTATTTCCATCAGTTCCATCGCGACCGCGTTCGTGCTGACGGAGGGCAGCGGTTTGGTGCTGCGTGGCATCATGACGTTGGGCACCATCACCGCTTTCTTCAACTATTCTTTGAGCATCTTCGAACCCATCCACAACATTGCGGCCACCCTGTCGGAAATGCAGCGCATGCAGGCTGCCGCGGAGCGCGTGGTGAGCATGCTGGAAACAGAATCGGACATCAAGGATACCCCGGAAGTCATCAGCACCTTTGGCGACAGTTTCCACCCCAAGAAGGAAAACTGGCCTCCCATCACCGGGGATGTCAGGTTTGACAATGTTTCCTTCAAGTACAAAGACGGGGAAACGGTGCTGAAAAACTTTCACCTGGATGTGAAGGCGGGTGAAACTATCGCTTTGGTCGGGCCAACCGGCGCGGGCAAAAGCACCATTGTCAACCTGCTCTGCCGTTTCTATGAGCCGACGGAAGGCACCATTGAGATTGACGGGACGGATTATAAAAAGCGCAGCCAACTATGGCTGCAAAGTAATTTAGGATATGTTCTGCAGGATCCTCATCTGTTTTCCGGCACCATTAGGGATAATATCCGCTATGCCCGGCCGCAGGCTTCCGATGACGAAGTGTACGCGGCTGCCCGGCTTGTCAGCGCGGAAAACTTTATCCTCTCGCTGGAAAATGGGTACGACACCGATGTGGGGGAATCCGGCAACCGCCTGTCCACCGGCGAAAAACAATTAATTTCGTTCGCCCGGGCAATTCTGAGCAACCCGCGCATCTTTGTTCTGGATGAGGCAACCTCCTCAGTTGACACGCAGACAGAAGCGCTGATTCAGCACGCGATTGAGAAAACCTTGGAAGGCAGAACCAGCTTTATCATTGCCCACCGGTTAAGCACCATACGCAATGCAGACCGCATTCTGGTTATCAGCGACGGGGAAACCGCGGAAAGCGGCACCCATCAGGAGCTGATGGCAAAACGCGGCCAATATTTCAATCTGTACACCAATCAGTTTATGGAAGAGCAGGCAAAGGCAGTGCTGGACGAAAAGGATCACTCATCCAAATCGTAGGAGGAGAGTATTTCATATCGCCCCTCCTCATAGAATCTGGACAACTGTACTTTTACGATTTTCGCGTCAAAAGGCTCAAACCCAGTATCCGCGTCCGCAAGATGGTTCCGGTCTTCGGGCTTTTCCAGATACAGCAGGGTGCTGTGGGGCAGATATTTGCCTTCGCCTTTATGGGTCCACTCGTCGGCGTATTCCTCAAATTCTTTATGGTATTCAGCGTAATAGCTCTGCACCGCCCCCTTGTTCTCCACCTCCAGCGCGAGGATTGCAGGGGTTAACTGGACAAGCTTGGTGTAGCGCACGGAGAACTGGTGGATGCGCATGGCGAACTTGCGGGTGTAGGCATTCAGCGGCTCGAAAGGGACATCATAATAGACACCCAATGTCAGATGGGGGTAGTACCCCGGGCTGGCACCAGCATGGGCTGCCAGCGGTTTTCTGATTTCGATCAGTCTCTCCCCCGCGCTTGTCTCAGGTATCCAGATGACGCTGATATCCATGCACTTCTCCTGTTTCGATTGTACTGTTTTTTGCGGTATGTTATACTATATCATATTACGGAAGCTTATTTTATGCAATGGAATGACCGCATAAAGAGCTGCCGATTTTTAAGGAGTGCAGGGAATGGCACAAAACTACACGGCAGAGAACATTCAGGTATTGGAAGGCCTGGATGCTGTCAGGATGCGGCCGGGGATGTACATCGGCACCACCGGTACCAAAGGGCTGCATCACCTTTTATGGGAAATTGTTGATAATGGAATTGACGAGGCCGCCAACGGCTACGCGACAGAAATTTCCATCACGCTGCACAAGGACGGTTCCTGCAGTGTGTGGGATAATGGCCGCGGCGTGCCCATTGATACCCATCCCACCCTGGGCATCCCGGGGCTGCAGGTTATCTATACCCATCTGCACGCGGGCGGAAAATTCGGCCACGGCAGCTACAGCTATTCCGGCGGCCTGCATGGTGTAGGCGCCTCGGTTGTCAATGCCTTGTCTAAATGGATGGTGGTGGACAGCTTCCGGGATTGGGAGCACTGGCAGATGCGTTTTGAGAGCATTTATGATAAAAAGGATAACAAAATACACGCGGGTCAGGCGGTAGGCGGGCTTGTAAAAATCGGCAACACCAGAAAACGAGGGACCCTGGTGCGCTTTCTGCCTGATGAAACCGTGTTCGAGGATACCCAGTTCAATGCGGAGATTGTGTCCCGCCGCCTGAGGGAACTTGCCTACCTGAACAAAGCGACCCATATTTACTTCACCGATGAGCGCACAAGCGGCGAGGAAAAAATCGCCGAGGATTTTTATTATGAGGGCGGCATCGTTGATTATGTCACCTATCTGAATGCGGATAAAAAGGTACTGCACGACAACCCCATTATGATTTCCGGCTCAAAGGACGACACCATCTGTGAAGTCGCCATGCAGTACACGGACGCGTACACAGAATCAGTTTTCTCCTATGTGAACAGCATCCCCACCGGGGAGGGCGGCACCCATGAGACCGGCTTCCGCGCGGGGATGACCAAGGTGCTCAACGACTATGCCAGGCGCATTGGCGCGCTGAAGGAAAAGGACAACAACCTGTCCGGGGAGGATTTCCGCGAGGGGCTGACCGCCATCCTGACAGTAAAAGTGAAAAACCCGCAGTTTGAAGGCCAAACCAAAGGGCGGCTGGGCAACACCGAGGTTCGTCCCGCCATTGAAGCCATCGTTACCCAGGGGCTGACTGCGTACCTGGAGAACCTGAACAACAGCGAACTGGCCGGGGTCATCGTGGAAAAGGCCGTCAAAGCCGCCAAGGTCAGGGAAGCTGCGCGCAAAGCCCGGGAGGTGGCTCGCGCCAAGAACGAATTGGAGGCCGCGCCTTTGGTTGGCAAACTGTCCAGCTGCACCGGGCGCAACCCCAAAGAAAATGAGCTGCTGATTGTAGAAGGCGACAGCGCCGGCGGCAGCGCCAAGCAGGGCAGGGACCGCCGTTTTCAGGCAATCCTGCCGCTGCGGGGTAAGCCTTTGAATGTAGAAAAAAAGCGGTTGGACCAGGTGCTGAATAATGAGGAGTTCCGCTCCATCATCACCGCCCTTGGCACCAATATCGATGAATCCTTTACCCTGGACAACCTGAAGTACCATAAGGTAATCATCCTCTCCGACGCGGACCAGGACGGCGCCCATATCCGCGCCATCCTGCTGACATTTTTCTTCCGCTACATGAGGGAGCTGATCGCCAACGGGCATGTCTACATCGGGATGCCGCCTTTGTACCAGATCAAGCAGGGCAACAAGGTGACCTATGCTTATGATGACAAGGAACTGGCCAAAATCACGCCGAAAACCAAGAATTACACCATCCAGCGTTATAAAGGGCTTGGGGAAATGAACCCGGAGCAGCTCTGGGAAACAACCATGAACCCCCAAACCAGAAAGCTGCTGCGCGTCACAATCGAGGACGGCGCCCAGGCGGACCGTTTGATTACCATCCTCATGGGAGACAAAGTGGATCCCCGCCGCGAATACATCAGCAAGCATGCTGACTTCTACCGCCCGGACACATTTATCGTGAAATCATAAGGAGCGCCCATGGCTAAAAAACCCGACCTGCCAACTGAAGAAATTATCCTTTCCTCCCTGGAGGATGTGCTGCACAACAGCATGATGCCATACGCCGAGTATGTCATCCTGGAGCGCGCCCTTCCCCGGGTGGAGGACGGCTTAAAGCCCGTGCAGCGGCGCATTCTGTACACCATGCTGGAACTGGGGCTGACCCCAGATAAGCCCCACCGCAAATGCGCCCGCATTGTGGGCGACTGCTTGGGCAAGTACCACCCCCATGGGGATACCTCTGTGTATGACGCCCTGGTACGCATGGCGCAGCCATTTTCCCTGCGCGCTACTTTGGTGGACGGGCACGGCAACTTTGGCTCCATCGACGGCGACAGCGCCGCCGCCATGCGCTATACCGAGGCAAGGATGACACCCCTCGCCCTGGAAATGCTGCGGGACCTTCAAAAGGATACCGTCCCCTTCCGGCTGAACTTTGATGACACCCTGAAGGAGCCGGATGTGCTGCCCTCCCGCTACCCCAATTTGCTGGTGAACGGCGCGTCCGGCATCGCTGTGGGGCTGGCCACCAATATCCCCACCCATAACCTGCGGGAAACCATCCAGGCGGCCATTCTGATGATAGACAAGCCCGATGTGTCCCTGGAGGAGCTGATGCAGGTGCTCCCCGCGCCGGACTTTCCCACCGGAGGCTTGCTGCTTAACACCCCGGAAATCAAGGAAGCTTATGAGACCGGTCGCGCCAAACTGACGGTGCGCGCCAAAGTGCACATCGAGCAGGGCAAGGCAGGCCGGCATCTGCTTTGCATCACGGAAGTACCCTATCAGGTGAACAAAGCGCTGATGCTGGAAAGGATTTTGAAGCTTTCCGAGGAAAAGAAAGCCGCCCTGGGCAGCATCTACGACATCCGCGACGAATCGGACCGCACAGGTCTGCGGGCAGTGGTGGAACTGAAAAAGGACGCGGATCCGGAATTGGTGCTGGGATACCTGTACAAGTACAGCGACCTGCAGGTTACCTTCGGCGTCAACATGGTCGCTATCGCCGAGGGCAAGCCGATGCAGCTTGGGCTGAAAGCCGTGCTGCGCCACTACATCAACCACCAGAAAACTGTTGTTACCAAGAGAACCCAGTACGAGTTAGACCAGGCGAACGCCAGGGCGCACATTCTGCAAGGTTTGATCACCGCGGTTGACAATCTGGATGATGTTCTTGCCATCATCCGTTCCTCAAAGAACGGTAAGGAAGCCAAGGAGCGGCTCTGCGACCGCTTTGCTTTCACCGAAACCCAGGCCCAAGCTATCCTGGATCTGCGCCTGCAGCGCCTGACCGGCCTTGAAATCCTCGAACTGCGCAAGGAGTACGAGGACATCCTGAAGCTGATCAGCCGGCTGGAAAGCATTCTGAAAAGCGAGAAAAAGCTGATGCAGGTCATCAAGGAAGAGCTGAGCGAAATCGCCCAAAAGCATGGGGATGACAGGCGCACCCAGATTATCACGGACAACTCCGATCTGAAGGAAGCGGTGGAGCAGGATGAAATACCCGTGCCGGAAAACACCGTTGTGTTCATGACCCGCTCCGGCCAGCTGCGCAGAATCAACCCCCGTGTTTATGAGAAAATGGAGCTTCCCGCCGACGCGGCGGAAATGCCTCGGTACCTGTTCAGAACCATGACGGACTCTGTGCTGCTGTTCTTTACCAACCTGGGCAATTGCTTCCGCTTGGGGGTTGATCAAATCGAGGAGAACGGACGGCGGGGTATTTCCCTGGGCGGCGTTCTTGCGGGGCTGGAAGAAAATGAAAGCATCGCTTCCCTGTTCTGTGTGTCTCCCGATGAAATTGACGCGCTGCCGGATTTGCTGTTCTTTATGCGTAGTGGACTTGTTAAACGCAGCGCGGCCAGCGATTACAACATCCGCCGATCCCGCTTTGCCGCCATCAAGGTGATGGAAGAGGACGAGGTGCTGAGCGTTGTTCTGGCTGACGAAAGCCGTGATTGTTTCTGCATGAGCCGGACGGGTATGCTGATCCGTTTCCCCCTTTCGGATGTGCCCCAGATGGGACGTGTGTCCAAAGGCGTGGCAGGAATGAAGCTTGTGAAGGAGGATCAGGTCGCCTGGGCGGGCACCATTGGCAACAACGATGAAATCGTGCTCTTCAGCGAACGGGGCTATGCCAAGCGCGTCCTTGGAAGCATCATCGATGTGCAGCGCCGCGGCGGCAAGGGTGTGCACGCCATGTATTTCAACAAGAATGGCAGCAACGGCAGCTATGTCGCTGCCATGATTGTCATCAGCCAGAGCAGTTTGTTCTCCGTATTGCAAAAGCAGGGAGATTTAACCCCCATGAACAGCGAGGAAATTGTGTACCAAAGCCTGGTGGAAAAGGGCAAGCCTTATGTGATGGCCATTATGGAGAACACCGTAACAGATCTTCTTGTGCAGCCGGCGGCATCGCCCCTTGGTTGACAAAGGCTGACAACTTTTTTACAATGATGGGCAACGGAGGCAGTATGCAATCAACCAGGACAAAGAAGGAGAAAAACTCAGCGGCAGTCGCTGTGTTTGCCATCGCTGTCCTGATCCTGCTGATGTTTTCCGCCCCCTTTTCCCCTTTATACCTGGCAACCAGCACCATCTTTCTCTACCCCTTTCTGCTGATGATGCTTTGTGTGCGGGGCGGGTGGCAGGCAGCCCTGACCAGTTTGATCATCATGGGCGTTGCCAACTATATGCGGATGGGCGCGGGCATTTTGGTTATAACCATTGTATACCTGGCCCCCCTTACGGCTGTGCTGCTTTTATGCCTCCGGCAGGAGGTTCCGTTCTGGAAAACAGCTGCCGCCCTGGCTGCTGCGTACACCCTGTCGGTGCTCGCTCTGTATGTCGGCATCACCTGGCTGACGAAGGGCCAAGCATATACGATAGCGATAGAGCAAATGATGCAAGGACTGGACGCCATCCCAGGGCGGGATACCCTGCTGTACGCCCTGATCAGAAGCGGCGCTATCTCCCTGTCCGGTTTACCCGAAAACACCCCGGTATTTGATGAGACAACCAGGGACATCGTGTTCCTGCCCGGCATTATCAGCGAACTGTACAACCAAATTCGATACCGGCTGGATCTTCTATTCCGCGCCCTTCCCCTTACACTGGTTACATCCTTTGGCCTGCTTCTTTCCACCATGGGTCTGTATGTCAGCGTGTATGCTTCCGGCAAGCGGATTTACAAGGGCAAAGCAGAGGATGGTACATTGGCTTTTGACGAGCGCTATCCTTTGCCCCAGATGCCGCCCTTTTCATCCTGGCATATTTCCAGGAAACTTAGCCTATACCTGATTCCCTTGGCAGCCATCTACCTGATTACCCTGGGCATGGGCGGAACAATGCGGTTAGCCGGTCAAATGATGTTCGCTGTTTTCACCACCATTTACTCCATACAGGGGCTGAGCGTGCTGAACTGGTGGCTTAAGAAATGGAACGTGTCTGTTCCCCTACGCTCCATTGTGCTGCTGATGTTCTTTCTGATGTTCCAGGGAATCGCTTTCTGGGTAGGGCTGGCTGAGCAGCTGTTTGATTCCCGTGCGTTGCGCAGACATAATAATGATCACCATACTTTGATTGAAGATTGATAAGGAGGAACCGCCATGAAAGTTATTTTACTCACAGACGTTCCCGGAACGGGTAAAAAGAACCAGATTCTCAACGTCAGCGACGGCTTTGCCCGCAACTATCTGTTCCCCAGGAAATGGGCAATGGAAGCTACAGGCAGCGCGGTAAAGGAAGTGGAACGCCGCAACGAGGTGGAGCGCCAAAAAGAACTGGAGCGCCGCCAGGAAGCGGAAAAGGTCGCCGAGTCACTGAAGAATAAAGTGATTACCATCCAGGCGAAAACCGGCGACAAGGGACGCCTGTACGGCAGCGTGACCGGTCAGGAAATCGCCGAAGCTCTGGAAAAGCAGCATGGAATCAATGTGGACAAGCGGAAAATCGATCTGAAGGAACCCATCCGCACATTGGGAGAAACCACCATCGGTGTCTGGCTGTACGCCGGGCTAACCGTCCCCATGACGGTTCGCATTGAACCCGCGCAGCAATGAGCAGCGTTGAGCATTTGTCCCAATTCAATATGCCCGCCAGCTATTTCCAGGCACCTCCCGCCAGCGTAGACGCTGAAAAGTCCGTGCTGGGCGCTCTTTTACTGGACGGAAACGCGCTTGTGGAAGCGATGGAACTGCTGAAGCCGGATGATTTCTACCATCCGCAGAACGCCGCCATCTTTGAGGCCATGCGCAACATGAACGCCCACTCCAGAGCGGTCGACCTAGTCACGCTTAATGACGAGCTGACGCGCACAGGACTGCTGGACGGCATTGGCGGGCCGGAGTATCTGGTGGAGATTGCCAACAACATGGGCACCTCCGTCAATGTACGCCATTACATCGAGATTGTTCTGGAAAAAAGCACCCTGCGCAAGCTGATTCAGGCATCCACGGAAATCTCCCAGAATTGCTATCAGCAGCAGATGGACTTGCAGGATGTGCTGCTGCACGCTGAAAAATCCATCTTTGATATCGTCATGAAGCGCACAGGCAGCCAGCGGCTATCCCACATCAGCGAGGTAATCAACCGCACCTACCTGATGATGGAAGAATTGGCGCGCAACAAAGGCGGCGTTTCAGGTGTGCCAACCGGCTTTACCCTGCTTGACGATTTGCTCACCGGCCTGCACGGAGGCGAGCTGATTCTGGTCGGCGCGCGCCCCAGCATGGGCAAGACGAGCTTTGCCATCAACATCGCCACCCACGCGGCGCTAAAGGGCAAGTCTGTCGCTATCTTCAGCCTGGAAATGCCAAGCGAGCAGATTGCCATGCGCATACTCTGCTGCGAGGCAAGGGTAAATATGCAGCGCGTCCGCAACGGCACACTGGACAACAACGACTGGCAGAAGCTGGCGTTGGCTGTCTCTCCCCTGGCCCAGGCGCCGCTGTACCTGGATGACACCTCCAGCCTGACGCCTTCCCAGCTTCGTAGCCGCTGCCGGCGGCTGATGATGGAAAAAGGCCTGGACATGATTGTGATTGATTACATGCAGCTGATGAGCGCCGACGGGCGCACGGAAAACAGGCAGCTGGAAGTGAGCGAGATATCCAGAAAGCTCAAAGCCATTGCCCTGGAACTGAAAGTGCCCGTTGTTGCCTGCGCCCAGCTGTCCCGCGCCAATACACAGCGCGCCACCAAAAGACCCATGCTGTCTGACCTGCGCGACTCGGGTTCTATTGAACAGGACGCGGACGTGGTGATGTTCCTGCACAGGGAAAGCTATTATGACGAAACAAGTCAGGAAACCAATATCGCGGAAGTTATTGTCGCTAAGCAGCGCAATGGCCCCCTGAATACCATCAAGTTATACTGGCATGACGATTTTACATTGTTTGAGGATTTACGGCATGAATGATGAATTGGGCATGACTGCCCAGCAAAAGGTAAACACTTTCCAAAAAGACGACAAATTCGAGGGTTTTCTTCTGGTGCGTTCCTCGGAGAAACGTACCGGCAGCAATGGCAGCCCCTATCTTGATTTGACATTATCCGACAACAGCGGCGACATCAACGCCAAGGTATGGAACGCTATGCAGGAGGCTCCGGAAACTGGTACGGTGAAGAAGCTGCGGGGCATTGTGACGGAGTTTAACGGCCGGCTGCAGTTTCGGGTAGAAAAGTTTCGGGACGCGACAAGCGAAGACGAGATTGATTTATCCCAGCTTGTAGCTTCCGCGCCGGAAAAGCCGGAAACCATGCTGCAAAGGATTTACGATACCCTGGACGCCATGCGCAATGAAACCCTGCAAAAGGTTGTCCGCTGGATGGTTGATGATATCAAGGAAAAACTGCTCTACTACCCCGCCGCCCAGAGGCTGCACCACGCGGAAAGATCTGGCCTTCTCCACCACATCACCAGCATGTTGAATGTGGCGGAAGCATTAATCTCCTGCTACCCTTCACTGGACGGCGACTTACTGAAAGCCGGAGTCATTGTCCATGACCTGGGCAAGGTGCTGGAGATGGATAGCGACGAGTACGGGAATGTGAAGGATTACACAAGGGACGGCTTGCTGCTGGGCCATCTTGTGCGCGGTGTGTCCAGGGTACGCAAGGCGGCCGAAGTGGCTGGCATCCCCCAGGAGGATGAATACCTGCTGCTGCTGGAACATATGATTCTTAGCCACCATGGCATCGCGGAATACGGCAGCACCCGCCCCCCCATGTTCCCCGAGGCGGAAATGCTGCATTTTATTGATGTGATGGACGCGCGGATGAACGAGATGGGCGGCATCCTTGCCCGTATTCCCGAGGGAGTGTTCAGCGAAAAAATCTGGTCGCTGGACCGCAGGCTGTACCACCCCATGTACCGCAAGGAGCCATAACCCTGTTATTGAACAGATACTTGACGAAAGAATACAGAATTGTTACAATCATATAAAGGATTTTTGTTGGTATCAACAGTAACGGAGGTATGACCATGAGTAAGAGGATTCTCCTCATTACCATTCTGATGACAGCCATGGTGTTGCTGGCGGGCTGTGGCTCCAACCAGCCCAGCACGACCGACGCGCCTGTCAATATGCCCACACAGCAGCCTGCGATGCAGCCAACAAGCGTGCCTGTGCCGGAGTATGACACCACACTGCCGGAGGATTATGACCCCTCCTCGGAAGAGGATCCCGCGTCCCTTTTAGCCAATGAGCAGCCCGCCCAGATGGCGGTGCATGCCGGCGCCACGCCCATCCCGATTGACCCGGTGGATATGCCCACCCCCACCCCCCGCCAGGCGCTTGCGTTTACCTACAGCAAGTATACCGCCAACAACATCGGCATCAGCTTCGAGTCTGTAGCGGGCTACGAAATTGACGAAAGCCAGGCCGACAGCTACATTCTGCGCGAGCCGCAGGAAATGGTAAAGGACAACTATGCCGTGGAAATTTCCTTCCAGGTAACCCCCACCGGCAGCAGCTACTCGCTGGATAACCTTCGGGGGGAGCTGAACACCAAGCTGAAGGATTTAGGCGCTATCAACTACACGGAGTGGAGCGTTACCTCCGTCAGCCGGCGTACGCTGCTGGGCAAGGACGGGTACTACGGCAACTACCGCGGCGTCATGTTTGACGGCACCATCGTGCGCGGACGCGTACACATGGCCAAACTGGACGGAAAGGTGCTGACCCTGCATATCACCTGCCCCGGCTGGTACAATACCGACTACATGAATGTGTACACCCACATCCGCGATACCATCAAACTTCTGTAATCAATACAAAGTTAAAAGCCTTCCAATCGGAAGGCTTTTTTATTTATATAGTTTCGGCTGTTTCCGTTTGATTCCCGGGTATTATCTGCTCCTTCGCAGCCTCATCCGGCAAAGCATCCTCCCGCTCCTGGGGCAGGGATAGAATCGGCTCCGGCAAGTCCTGCAGGGAGGTAAGGCCAAAATGGGAGAGAAAGCGGTCCGTTGTCGCGTACAAAATGGGACGGCCCACCGTGTCCTTCCGCCCAGCCTCCGCGATCAGCTGTTTGTTGACCAGGGATTGGATGGAGTAATCGCATTTCACCCCGCGCACCATTTCCACATCCAATCGGGTGACCGGCTGGCGGTATGCGACCACAGCCAGTGTTTCCAGAGCCGCCTGAGAAAGGGATTGCTTCTGCACCGGCTGCAGCATCTTTTCCACATAAGGCGCGTAATCGGGGCAGGTGGCCAATTGGATATGGTTGCCAAAGCGTTTGAGCACAATGCCGCGCTTTTGCTCCAGGCACTGGGTTTGCAATTCGTCAATCGCCTGGATTACTTCCAGCTCGGTCAGTTCCAGGTTCTTCTGGATATCCTGTATGGTTACGGGTTCCCCCGCCACAAAAAGAATCGCTTCTATTACGCCGCTAATGTTTACATCATCCATTGTCATTCTCCACAATTTTTCCCTTTGATGCCCCCATAATCTGGATGTCCTGATACGCGCTTTCCTGAAAGCAGGTAACCCGACCCAGGCGAAGCAGTTCCAGCAGGGCGAGGAACAGGGTAACCACCTCTTCCCTTGTAGCCGCCTCGGAAAAGAAGGAGGTAAAAGTTGTGTTCTTCTTGCGCAGCTGCTTGAGGATTCTTGCCATGCAGTACGGCACCGTGTGCTCATCACGGACAATACGACGCGCCGTATCTACGGTTTCCTCGCTATCCTCAGGAACCCTCGCCATCACCAGGGCAAAGGCTTCCACCAGCCCGTTTAACGTGAGGCCGTTGATTTCAAAGGTAGGCGGAGGCAAGGGATATTCTTCCGGCAGTTTCACATACACTTTGGCGGCGGCCTTCTCAAAAGCCTGCATTTCCTGGGCTATCTGTTTAAAAGCCGCATACTCTTCCAGCTGCCGAATCAGCACCAGTTCCGGATCATCCTCTTCAGGTGGTTCCGGCCTTGGAAGCAGCGCCCTGCTTTTAATTTCCAGCAGCGTCGCCGCCATTTGGATAAACGCGCTGGCTTCTTCCATATCCAGATCCTGGGCTTCCCGAACCGTTTGAATGTACTGATCGGTTATCTCAGAGACAAAAATATCCTTGATGTCAATTTTCGCTTTTCCCACCATGAACAGCAGCATATCCAATGGGCCGTTGAACTGGTTTAAATGCAGAGTGATTGCCACCGCTTCCTCCTACAGGCCAAAGAGCCGCAGCATGCCGTTTAACACAAAGCCCTGCACGGTAAAGATGGCGTTGCTGATAAAATCCCCGATGAAGCCGGTTGTCAGCATCAGGATGATGAACAGGGACTGCATCATTTGGAAGTTCCGCCCGCCCATGTGAATCCGGCCGTTGAAAAACACTTCATTCACCACATGGAAACCATCAAGGGGCGGAATGGGCAGCAGGTTGAACAGCGCCAGCCCCAGGTTGATAACGCAGGCGTGCAGCACCATGCGCTGCACATGCAGCAGCCAGGGGTTCTGCAAAAGCGGCAGCAGCTCCTGCGCGTAGGCGGGATCAAGCTGCGCGTAATAGCCCCCCATCCCGGCATTGAGCAGATATCCCATGCCGCCCGCTTGCAGAAGCTCTGTTCGATATAGAAAGCGGCCAATCAAAATGGAAAGCAGGGTAAAAAACAGGAACATGATAAAATTGACCGTAACACCGGCCAGGGATACGATAATCTCATCCCTTCTTCTGTTCCGAAAATGACGGGAGTTTACCGGCACAGGCTTCGCCCAGCCAAAGCCAAAGAAGAATAAGCTGATGGTTCCCCATAAATCCAGGTGTTTCAGGGGATTAAAACTTAGCCTGCCCAGCATTCTCGCGGTTGGGTCCCCCGCTTTGTAGGCCGCGTATCCATGGGCGTATTCGTGCATCATGATAGCCAGCAAAACTGCCGGCACACGGTACAGCATATACTGCAGAAACCCCCAGGGGTCCTGCTGCAGCCATTGCATCATCTGCCCCATGTTGTCCCCTCCCTGTGAAAGATGCTCATCGTTTTAAGTCCGCGATCTCCTGTTCTATCTCTTCCTTGGTGCAATGATTCAGCGGAGAAAAATTACCCTCCAGCGCCTGCTCGAGTTTTTCGATGGCTGCCTGCTTGTTGCCTTCCTCCAGGTCATAACGGGAAAGAAAATACAGGGTATCTATCTGTTTGGGGTTGATTTCATGGGCTTTGACGAAGTACTCCTTCGCTTTCGCTTTGTCATTCAGCAAGCGGTAGCAGGTCTGCCCCATGTTGTCCAGCACGATGGAATCCTCATCATCGTACTCCAAAGCTTCTGTGTTATACTCCAGGGCTTTCTGAGCATCACCATTCTCCACATACAGGTAGCCAAGGGTCTGGTACGTTAAGCCGCAGGGGTATTTCTGATGGGAGGCTTCCAGCGTCTTCATCGCCTTCTCCTTATCCCCCAGTTTCCAGCAGGCTACAGAATAATTCATTAAAAGCTGCTGTCTTTTTTCCGTTGTAAGGTCCGCAGCCTTCTGGGCTTTCACCAGCACTTCTTTTACTTTTTCCAGGTTTTCCTGCCCGCCAGAGCGTAAAAGCAGCACAGAGTAGGGCAGCATATAAGCCGCGGACACGACGCCTTCCTGATATAATTCCTCATATTGCTTCATCGCTTCCGCCTTGTCGCCCTTCTGGTGCTTCATCAAGGCAGAGCGCACTTTAAAACCCGACATGATTCCCATTTACATTCCTCCCGCTTTCCGCAGTAATCTCTGGTAACGGTGCGATAAATCCTGATAATCCGCGCTTCGCTTTGCCGCTTCCAAAGGCAGACACTCTAAGCAATATAGCATGCCTTGCTTTGCAATTACAAGGGCTTTGTCGTATTGCCGGAAGCGATGCTCATATAGTTTCGACAGGGAAATATATACTTTAGCGCCTGCCGTTCCGCTTACGCGCAGTTGTTCAAAAAGCCGGGCGGCTTCCTCATCCTGGCGCAGCCTCATACTAAGGTTCGCAAGCCGCGTGATGGCGGGCGTCTGCATAGGGCCCGCGCTGACCGCCCGGTAGCACACCTTGGCGGTTTCCGTCGCTCCCCGCTTCTCGTACACCTTGCCCAGGCTGAAGATGTCTTCCTGATGCTGAGCAGAAAGAGGGTTATCATGAAGGGACGCCAATGTGTACAGCAGGCGGACCAGCGACACAATATCCTTGACATTGTGGGCCAGCACAGGATCCAGCACAGCCAGATTGCCTGTTTTCAGATATTTAAAGTAGGTTTCCGGCACCTGGGCACCTGGCAAGTCCTCTACCCTTTCCTCCCCGAATACCTGTTTTTCCAGAGAGGTCAGCGAGCATCTGCCAATCCGTGTTTTATAAACCCTGCGCGCGATATGCAGCACATCCAGATGGAACGGAAAGATGGTTTCCCGGTGCATACGGTGGATGGTAAATCGGCTCTGCAAGAGCGGCACATCAAAGGAGGCGCCGTTAAAGGTGACAATCATCTTCGCTCTTTGCAGGAGGGTTTGAAACTCCCGCAGCATAAAGATTTCTTCGTTATAGTCCCGCATGAGGAACTGCCGGACAACCAACCCTTCCTCGCTTATGATGCCGCAGCCTACCAGGAAGGCAACCGTTCCCGTACCGCCGGATAGGCCCGTGGTTTCGGTATCAAAAAACAGGATATCCTCCGGGTGGATGGTCTCGTTGGCATCCACGCCCTGCATTAGGGTAATGGTTTCCGGCGTCAGAGGAAAAAAAGCGCCGCGATCCATCCGGACTATTTGCTCCAGGGTCAGGCTGCTGTCATTGACGGCTTTTTGCGCGGGCAGGGGTTTGGCAGCCCGCAGTTTATCCAGCAAGGATGCCATCTCAGCCACCAATCTGGAAGAGGGATACCTCTTCATCATCATCCAACCGCGGCGCGGATGTAGGCCTAGGGGTTGGATATACAGCCCAAAGCGCCTGCTCATAGGTTGTGTTGTCCGGCAGATACTTCTTGGTCGCGCCGCGCAGCGCGCCTTCTTCGCCGCCCGTTTTGGACATGAGTATCCCTAACTGCTGCTGGTTGCCGACCATCAGGTCTTTGACCAGGCCAGCCAGCAGAACATCACTGCCGCCCTCAATGGCATACGCAGGCAAAGCAGCCAGATAGGCTGTATAGGTTTCCAGGGGAATATCCAACGCCTGTATGGCCTTGGCATGGGCGACGCCAACATACCGAAAATGCCAGGGCTCGTAGGAAAAGCCGGTAATGTCCGACCACTCTTTCTTATAGCGCAGGATAAACCCGAAGCGGGGGCTGTTTTCCATCAGCCATATGCCCTCCTGGGTTTCCCCAAAGCCCTGGTTCAGGTTCAGGAAGTTTTTGGACTGAATATCCATGGCAAGACCCAATTGATGCTCGCTGGCGCCAGCTGGGGCAACCGTGCGCATGGCTCTGTCCCTGCTGCCCGATTCGTCCACTTTGTTGTTGAAATTGATTTGCTGTATCCCATAACTGCGGTAGCCGGACACCGCGTACAGCGTATGTCCGGCTTCAATATCCGCGGCCAGAAACATGGCTTCCAGCTGCATTGCTGCGTCGCCGCGAAGCTGTATGCTGTCCTGCAGGCTCTTTTTTCTGGTCGGTACCCGCGGCGTAACCAAATCCTGCGGAATATATTCTGATGTCAGGCGGACTTCCTTGTTAACCACAAACAACGTGTCATCCTGGGCAAAAGTTGAAACCGCGGCAGGAGGCGCGGATTGAGAGGCAGCTGTTTGCTCAGCAGTACCTGCTAAAGGTGTGCTTAGAAAAATGATCAGCGCAAAGAATACCAGGTACTTCTTCATGGTGTCTGATAAAAAAGGGAAACTTCGCTTTCCCCCTCCTCATCACCGGATATGATGATGGGCGGCGGCAACTCCCGCTGAGCCTTGACATAGGCTTTGAAGTCTCCGCCTGCCTGCTCGAAGGAGGCGATCGCCTGCTGGTACTCCGCGGTAAACTCCTCCAGGGATAAGTGGTTCTCCATCATATAGGCGGCCACTTCCTCACCCACATACCGAAAATGCCATGGCTCAAAAATGATGCCGGTAATCTCCTGCTTATCCTCCATATACCGAAGGATAAAGCCATATTTCGCGCAGTTCTCCGCCATCCACTGGGCTTCAGCAGTCTGGGAAAACTCCGGCCGCATGCCGTCCTGCTGGGTCCAGGCATAGTTGAGGATATCAACCGCCAGCCCCGTCTGATGGTCTGAGGTGCCGGGCGCAGCGACAACGCCATCGTCCTTGTTGTACTTCTCCAAGCGGTTCTGGTACATGGTGTTCTGGGTCTGGTAGCTGCGGTACGCGCTTTTGATATACAGGGTGTACCCCGCGCTAGTAGCATCCTCAAACATGCGTTTCAGGGCATCCGCGGCTTCCTGGCGCAGCTGCATCCCCGCGTTAGTCGCCCGCAAATACGTGTTCACCAGATGATAAGGCACATAATCTTCCGGAATCAAGCTGGTTGTATTAGCCAGCACCAGCAAACCTGTTTTATCGTCCAGTGTAGTTGCTTTGATCGGATATGTCCAGGCAGGCTGCTGGGCAGCGGCTGATGCCGCAAACAGACAAAGCACGCAAAGCATGAGAACAGCAAGTTTAATCTTTTTCATGGGTTCGAACCTCCCGCCAGCAGATATTCACCAAAGACCGCTTCCTGCAGGCTGGCCACATAGTGCTCCAGCGGGACATCCATTGCAAAGACTCTCGCCGCGTGTTCCTCGCCGATATAGCGGATATGCCATGGCTCATAAGCATAGCCCGTGATGTCCGTCCATTCCTGCTTGTACCGAATGATATAGCCAAAGCGGTGCGCGTTCTGGGACACCCATACTCCCTCAGGGGAAGCGCCGAAGTTTTTATTCAAGTCCGTGTTGGTCTTGCGGCCGATATCCATCGCCAAACCCAATTGATGCTCGCTTGTACCCGCCGGAGCGACAAGACGCTGCGCCTTTTTCGCGCTGCCGGTGTTATTTACCTTCCGCTCAAAAATCGCGGACTGCGTATTGAACGCCCGATACCCGGAAACCGCCTGCAGGGTGTAGCCTTGTTCCTGCTGAGCAGCCTGGAACATGCGCTCCAACGCCTCCGCGGCTTCCCTGCGCATGGTGATGTCCCCATTGGTCTTGAGCACATCAGGCGCGACCAGGTCTTGGGGTACATACTCCCTGTCCAGCACATAGGTACGGTTTACAAGAAACAGGTTGCCGCCCAGGTTTGTTTCCTGGATATAGGCATCCAGGGTCATCTGGCTGAGCGAAAGCAGCGACAGCAACAGCATCAAGAGTTTAGAAGCCATGAAACCTCCGTCAAATTCTAAGGATAATCTGGCCGTACTTGTTTTTCAAGCGGCCCGCTGCGGCGGCGTCCAGCATCACCTGTACCCTTGTCCCCTCGTCCTCATGGGTTTCCTGCATCACCCGACCGGCCTGGCGCAGGTCGTTGAGCAGCGCGTACTGGGAGAAGGGAACCATCACCTCGTAGGTGCGTTCCTTGCTTCTGATGATTTTCGCGATTTGCTCCATCAGGGTATCCACGTTTTCCCCGGTTGCCGCTGAGATGCGAAGCGCGCCGGGTATCACTGGGTATCCATCATCCGGATGAATGTCACTTTTGTTCAGCACCTCGATGCGCGGCTGGGCTGTCGCACCTAGCTTCTGAAGCACCTGCTCCACCACTTCGTGCTGCATCAGGACATCAGGAGAGGACGCGTCGGAGACAATCACCAGCACATCCGCAAGAACCGCTTCTTCCAGTGTGGAATGAAACGCTTCCACTAATTCCGTCGGCAATTTTCGGATAAAGCCGACGGAGTCTATCAGGATAAAAGCGTCGCCGTCAGGCAAATCCACCCGCCTGGACACCGCGTCCAGCGTCGCGAACAGTTCATTCTTCACATACACATCCGCGCCGGACAACAAGTTGAGCAAAGTTGATTTGCCTGTGTTAGTATAACCTACCAACGCAACTACAGGCAACTGACTGCGCTCGCGCGATTTCCGTCGGATGGCGCGCTGCTGCTCCAGTTCCTTTAGTTCCCTTCGCAGATCAGCCATTCTTTCGCGGATGCGCCGGCGGTCAATCTCCAGCTTGCTTTCGCCGGGGCCTCGTGTTCCGATACCGCCAGCCAGCCTGGACAGCGCCTGGCGGCTGCCAATCAATCGGGTGGAATTATAGTTCAGCTGCGCGAGCTCGACCTGCAGTTTCCCTTCGCTGCTGCTGGCTCTACGGGCGAATATGTCCAGAATCAAAGTTGTCCTGTCAATCACCTTCAGGCCGGTAATTTCTTCCAGCTTGTTAATCTGAATGCCTGTCAGCTCGTCATCCACGATAATCAGGTTGGCTTCCAGCACCTGGGCCTCCAGGGACAGCTGCTCCGCCCTGCCCGAGCCGATATAGGTCGCCCCATCCGGACGCGCGCGCTTTTGCAGCACCTTCCCCACCACAATGCCGCCCGCGCTTTCACATAGCGCGGCCAACTCTTCCAGGGATTCTTCACTCTCTATGCCCACCAGCAGCGCTTTTTCGACGGGATCCTCTTCCAAATCCTCCCCCTGGGTAACCAGGGTTTCGCTGCGGCTGATTTCCTCCATCCACCGCTGGCTGGGCAATTTGGACAAAGAAACCACAGGCGACAAGCGCACCTGGGGCATTCCTTGCATCTTTTCCCCAAGGAACGCGGCGCTGACGCCGATAATCTCTCCCTGTTTATCAATGCCGATAGCGGCTATGGAATCCAGCCAGAGAGCGCGCAGCGCCGTGATGTCCACATCGGAAAGCTCCGCTGAGCCGCCCGGATGGGTATGGATACAGCGCACCCGTGACAAGCGTCTCTCGCTGCGCCGGAGGCGGAATTCCTTCAGGCTGACCTGATTGTCGCTGCCGATGGTGATATCCAATACCTCGCCCGCCCGGCTGATGTACAGGGAAATCTCCCGCCGCAATTCGTGGGAGTACGCGGCCAAAATCTGTGCCAACTCCATCGGAAGGAACTCGTCCCTTCCGATGGGGAAGTCGTACATCTGCTGCATTTCTTCCAGCACACTGTTGCGGATACCGTCAATATTGCCGTGAATGTCCGGCATATTAATCTCCTTTTTGGTTCTTGATATAATCCTCAATGGCGGCGCGGATGGCTTCTTCCGCCAGAACAGAGCAATGTACCTTGGCAGGGGGCAAACCGTCCAGCGCGTCCATGACGGCCTTGTTGGTCAACTCCAGCGCTTCCTCCAGGGTTTTCCCTTTCACCATCTCAGTCGCCATGGAGCTTGTTGCAATCGCCGCCCCGCAGCCGAAAGTTTTAAAGCGCACATCGGTAATGATGTTGTTTTCCACCTGGATATACATTTTCATGATATCGCCGCATTTGGCGTTGCCTACCATGCCTACGCCGCTGGCGTGCTCCAGTTCCCCAACATTGCGGGGATTGTTAAAATGATCCAAAACTTTTTCACTGTACATTATTGATTCCTCATTTCATATAGCGGGGACATCTCCCGCAGCGTTTTGATAATACCAGGTAGGATACGGATAACCTCGTCCACTTCTTCCCGTGTTGTGTCGCCTGAGAGAGAAAAGCGGAGGCTGCCATGGGCAATCTCATGAGGCAAGCCGATGGCAAGCAGTACATGGGACGGATCCAGAGAACCCGAGGTGCAGGCAGAACCGGAGGACGCCGCGATGCCCGCCATGTCCAGCCTGAGCAGCATTGCCTCCCCTTCGATATAGCGGATGGAAACATTGACATTGCCGGGCAGGCGCTTGGCGGGATGCCCGTTCAGGCGCACTTCCGGAATATGTTCCAGAATGCCCTTAATCAAAGTATCACGCAGCGCCGATACCTTCTGCACATGGGCTGGAAGATCCAGGGTAGCAAGACGGATGGCCTCGCCCAAGCCCACGATACCCGCGACATTTTCCGTACCGGCTCTGCGGCCGCGCTCCTGAGCGCCGCCATGGACGAAGTTATCCAGGCGCACGCCATTTCTTATATACAAAGCGCCTACGCCCTTAGGTCCATGGAACTTATGCGCGGATAAGGACAGCATATCCACATGCCATTCTTCCACATCCACTTCCATCGCGCCGATTGCCTGCACGGCATCCGTATGGAACAGCACCTTGCGCTCCCTTGCCATCCGGCCGATTTCCGCAATGGGCATCACGGTGCCAATTTCATTGTTGGCCGCCATGATGGAAATCAATATGGTATCCGGCCGCAAGGCCTTCTCCACCTGCGCCGCCGTCACCAGGCCATACTCGTCAACGGGCAGGTAGGTAACTTCAAACCCCTGCTTTTCCAGGTACTCACAGGTGTGCAGAACGGCATGATGCTCAATCTGGGTGGTAATGATATGCTTGCCTTTACCCTGATGGGCATACGCGGCCCCTTTGATCGCCCAGTTGTCGCTTTCAGACCCGCCGGCGGTAAAGTAGATTTCAGAGGGTTTGGCGTGCAGGGAATCGGCAACTGCGCGGCGCGCTTCTTCCAGCGCTTTGCGGGCATCCCGCCCGGTATCATAGACGCTGGAAGCGTTGCCGAAATGCTGCGTAAAATACGGCAGCATTTTTTCCAGCACTTCTTGGGAAACCGCGGTTGTGGCGGCGTTATCCAGATAGATTCGGTTCATGTAGTATACTCCTTTGGCATGGATTGATGAATGATATCATGCAATGTGATGCTGCGCATCAATTGGTTCATCTGATTTGTCAGATAATGGAAAGCAGTCTGGGTGGAGCACTGTCCGTCCATGGGGCAGGCGTCCTGCTCCTTCGCGCAAGCCGACAGGGTGATGGGGCCTTCGGTAACACGCAGTATATCCGCGACGGTGATATCCGACGGATCCTTCGCGATGGAATACCCCCCTTGCGCGCCGCGCACACTTGTCACCAGGCCGCCCCGGCGCAGCAGCCCCAGCAACTGCTCCAGGTACTGGGCGGGCATGCCGCCTTCGGCAATGGTATGAAGGGTTTGCGGCCCTTGCTGCCTTTGCTGGGCTAGATACACCATAGCATGCAGCGCGTAGCGGCCTCGGTTGGATAGTTTCATAGTGAACCCTTTCCTTCATTCCCGACCATTTTTGTCGGGTATCCCATGCAGAATAACACGCGGATACCGCCCTGTCAATCAGGGATTCAGTTCATGGCTGCGTTGTCCAGTGCTTTTTTGTAGGTAACAAACGCCAGGGCGGTTAAGTGTTCTTTATCCTCCTCAAGGGACTTATCTTTCAACAAGCGGTCCGAGCATTCCCTGGTTTCCTCAATCAGCATTAAATCCGTTACACCATAAGCCTCCGGAGCGATTCGTCCATGCTGCCTTGTGCCCAGGAACTCTCCCGGCCCGCGCAAATCCAGATCCTTCTGGGCAATCACAAATCCATCATTGGTATCACACATGGTTTTTAAACGTTCATTGGGTTCCCCCATCAGGAAACACCAGCTCTGCCGGGTTCCCCTTCCCACCCTGCCGCGCAGCTGGTGCAGCTGGGAGAGCCCAAACCTGTCCGCGTTTTCAATCACCATAATGGTGGCGTTGGGTACATCAATCCCCACTTCGATGACGGTCGTTGCCACCAGAATATCCATTTCCCCGCGTGAGAATCGCAATAGCGTTTCTTCCTTTTCCTGTGGGTTTTGGGTGCCGTATGTAAGGCCAAGCCGCAAACCCTTGAATGCCCCGCGCTGCAGTTCCGCGTGCATCTGGGTCGCGCTTTTCCCCTCGGAAACTTCGCTTTCCTCCACCAAAGGGCAAACCAGAAAGGCCTGCTCACCGCGCTTGACAGCATCCTTCATATAGCCATACAAATCATTCCGCTTGGATTCCTGCACGATGCGGGTCTGTACAGGCGACCTGCCGGGAGGCAGCTGGTTGATGATGGAAACATCCAAATCCCCATAGAGGATCAATGCCAGGGTACGGGGAATAGGGGTAGCTGACATAACCAGAACATGGGGGGAAATCTCACCATCGCTTTTATCGCTGAGCAGTTTGCGCTGGCGGACGCCGAAGCGATGCTGCTCATCCGTCACCACCAGGCCTAATTTACTGTACGCAACCCCTTCGCTGATGAGGGCGTGGGTGCCGATTACCACCTGCCATTGCCCTGTTTCAATCGAAGTTAATGCTTCCCGCCGCTCCTTTGCCTTCATGCCGCCAACCAGCAAGCCGCAGGATATCCCCATGGGTTCCAGGATTTTTCTGGCGCTCAGCAGATGCTGCCTGGCCAGTACCTCTGTGGGCGCCATCAGAGCGCTCTGATAGCCTTGCCTTGCCATATGATACATCGCGCCGAAGGCAACCGCGGTTTTGCCAGACCCCACATCACCCTGCACCAAGCGGTTCATCGCCTGGCCAGAGCCTAAATCATGGAGGATATCCTCCAGTACATTTTGCTGCGCTGCCGTCAGTTGGAAGGGCAGACCTTGGAAAAAGGTCTTTTTCTCCGGTTTGGATGCTTCGACCCGATACCCGGGCTTATGTTCCCCGCGCATCAGCCGCATAGCCAGCTGATACAGCAGCAGGTTTTCAAAGCCGATGCGCCGTTTGGCGGCATTCAGGCGCTCCTTACCGCTGGGGAAATGGGCTTCCCGAACGGCTTCCTGATATCCCATCAAGTGATGCCGGCTAAGCAGCCACGCTGGCAGTGTTTCTGAAAAGAGGCTGTCTATTTCCCCCGCCGCCTGGGCAACCAGGGACGCGAATGTTTTATTGGGAACATTTTCAATCGCCGGATAACGGGGAAGGATGGTTTTGCTTTGAATCCTTTCCGCGTTTAACAGGGTGAGCTTCCCCTGATAGGTTTGTGTTTTCCCATAGAGCAGGACATGCTCATCCTTTTGCAGCAGCTTTGCCATCCACGGTTGGTTGAACCATGTCAGCGGCACGCTGCGGCTGCCGTCGGTTAATGTGGCGCGGACGACGGACAATTTCTTGATATAGTGAACCCTGGGCGTGTCTTTGATAAAACCTTCCACACAGACAGACTGCCCAGTCTGCAAGGCAGCAAGCGACACAGGGCTGGTAGTATCCCGATAGGATACAGGCAGCACAAGCAGCAGGTCGCGGATACTTATGATACCTGCCTGATGCAGCGCCTGCAGGCGCACTTTCCCGATTCCCTGCAGTTGTGATAGTTCCAATGTTCCCCCTTAAGAAAAAAGCTGCCGTTAAACGACAGCATAGAGATCAGGTATTTCCGCTTACTCGACGGAAAGCAGGAAGTAGTACAGCGGCTGCCCGCCCTCATGGACTTCCACATCGCAAAAGTCGAACTGTTCCGCGATTTCTTCACCCAGTTTCTCCGCGTCTTCCTGGGTTACATCCGCGCCGTAGTACACGGTAATCAGGCTGTCATCCTTGGTGACGATCTGATCCATCAATTCCAGCGCCACCTGGTGGGTGGAATCTGCATTGGCGGTAACCTGGCCGTTGTTGAGCCCGATGATGCTGCCTTCGGTGATGTGCAGGCCGTCGATGTCCGTATCCCTGACTGCGAAGGTAATTGTTCCGGTCCGCACCAACTGGGAGGCTTCGTTCATGCGCTCCTCGTTTTCCTCCGGCTCAATGTCTGGCTGGAAAGCGATGACGGCGGCGATGCCCATGGCGACATTCTTTGTGGGCAAGACGATAACATGCTTGTCGCTCATCTCGGCGACCTGCTTTGCCGCCAAGGTAATGTTGCCATTGTTGGGCAGAATATAGACGCATTCCGCGCGGACACTGTTGACCGCTTTTTGCAGATCATCAATGCTGGGGTTCATAGTCTGACCGCCGTCCACGATGCAGTCCACGCCCAGGTTTTTGAAGATTTTAGAGAACCCCTCGCCCAGGGAGACGGATACAAAGCCGTACTTCTTAGGCGGCTCGTTGCTGGCGGCGCCATTTTTAGCTTCCAGCGTTTCCCGGTGCTGTTCCAGCATATTCTCAATCTTAATGCCTACCATTTCCCCCAGCGCACCGCCGTACTGCAGGGCTTTGCCGGGGTCGTTGGTATGCACATGAACTTTGACCAAATTTAAATCGCCAACCACCAGAACGCAGTCGCCGATACGGTTCAGCCGCCTGCGGAAGCCGGCGATGTCCGCTTCGGTCGTCGCTTCGTTGATATTCTGAATCAAAAACTCGGTGCAGTAGGCGAAGTTGATTTCTTCCAGGCTGTCGTGATCATCGACAAACTCTGTTTCGGTTTTCACATCGCCGGACATGTCCACCGAAGTTTCGTCGATATGCTCGCCGCGCAGGATGGCGTCGTACCCGGTATAAATCAACAACAGGCCGCGCCCGCCAGCGTCGACAACACCCGCCTGTTTCAGCGCGGGCAGCATCTCCTGGGTTTTGGCGAGGATCTTTTCACCGCTTGAAAGTATTACACGGAAAAGCGCCTCAAAGTCTTCCGGTTCCATCTGAGCTTGCTTCAAAGCGTCATCAGCGATGACACGGGCGACCGTTAAAATGGTGCCTTCCTTAGGCTTCATAACCGCTTTGTATGCCGTGTCCGCGCTGTTCTTCAGTGCGGTGGCAAACTGCAGCGGAGAAATGGTTTCCACACCTTCCAGTGATTTGGAAAAACCACGGTACAGCTGGGAAAGAATTACACCGCTGTTGCCGCGCGCGCCGCGCAGGGCGCCTTTGGCTAGCGCTTCGGTCGCGTCCCCGGCAGACGCAAAATCCCTGCTGTTGATTTCCCGCACAGCAGACATCATGGTCATGGACATGTTGGTGCCTGTGTCCCCGTCGGGTACAGGAAAAACGTTTAATGCGTTCACTGCGTCGCGGTTTTTCTCCAGCAGGGA
Source organism: uncultured Clostridia bacterium (assembly GCA_937894675.1). Lineage (GTDB taxonomy): Bacteria > Bacillota > Clostridia > Christensenellales > Aristaeellaceae > DTU024. The sequence goes on along the minus strand of CALCQO010000023.1, from coordinate 84,204 downwards.
AGCCCCCGCGTTGACCATCTCGCGCAGCATGACCGCGTCAATCGACTTCACTTTTGTCAAGATACTCGTCCCCCGTTTTCAGCGTGATTAAATACGGATACCTTCCACCGTAATATTGACGTTACGGACCTTGACGCCCGTCATGCTTTCCAGTTTATATTTCACAACCTCTTTGATGGCATTGCAAACAGCGGTTACCGAGATGCCATACTCGACGATAATATATAAATCGACATCAATCATATCATCCACAGACCGCAGCTGGACGCCCTTGGACAGGTTCTCTCTGCCCAGCCATTCCACAATGCCATCCTTGGCACGCTTGGATGACATGGCGACAATGCCATAGCATTCCAGCGCGGCGTAGCCGACCACTTTCAGCATGACATCTTCGGAGATATAAATCGTCCCGATATCGTTCTTTATCTTAAACTCCATTCCAAGAACCTCCTTACAGGCAGTAACATACATGGTCTCTGATATTATATCGTTTTTTCTATCCGGATGCAACCGGAACATGGCGGCCTCCCCCGTTCCGGCGCAATGAGGCTCATGAAAAAGGCAGCACGAGAATTAAGTGCTGCCTTTATAATTTAGAACCCGTTCTGCCTGTTCAGTTCATCAATTTCCGTCTTACGCATGGGCGGGTTGCAATACTGGCAGGGTGTGAAGTTCTGATGCTGCGCGTCATCCAGCTGGGCATACGGGAAGGATCCCTCCAAAGGCAGATAGCGGCTTTTGATGCTGCTGCAGTTCTGGTCGGAGTGGAAATACTTCCCGCCGGTGGGGTTGTAGTAGAGCATCAGGTCATCCGCGGGATAGTCGTGATACCTGCCCGGCATATCATCCCAGACAAGCACCTTGGTGTTGACTTTGATATTGTTCCAAAGCCAGGACATGTTGGCGCCTTCATCGTTCTTTTTTCTCTGGACGCGAATGCAGCCATGGCTCGCCTTGGTGCCCAGCTTCCATTCCTCGGAGCTGTAATCCTTATAGTTGGTCGCTTCGTTCATAATGTAGGGCACTTCATGAATCAGGCAGCCGCCATTGATGCGCATCGCCATGTCGCAATATAGGTTCCCGGCGTAGAAACCGCCGGTTCTGGACACCATCAGGAACTCACCGGAGGGCGTCTCGTTCCAGGGCTGCTGTTTGGTTGGCTTGCCCGTTGAGATGGCCAACTCCGTCATCAGTTTTCCTTCCTGGAACACATACATAACCTGAGTTAGTTTATCAATGAGAATCCCATAATCTGTGCGGGGGGTGATGGAGGTGAGACGGTCTGTTTCCACATATCCGCGGATCAGTTCGTCGCTGTTGCCCCAACCGGGGCGCGCATCACAGTCCGGCCCGTAGCTGCTGTTAAATATTTCCACATAGGACCAGCCGTTGTCCAGCGTTTGCAAGATATTCACACCCTGGGATTCGCAGGTAATTTCGCCCAGTATGTTTTCATCCTTCATGCTGGTGTCCGGAGCCGCGCGCAGGCGGTACATTTCAGTCTGCGCCCGTTTGCTTAGCCCCTTCACCACGGTGATGGGCTGGGTCATCACATTCCAGATAGCCGCTTCATCCCACTTGCCGGCGGGCAAAGTCCAGTAATTGCTGCCCAATTGTTCCGGGGCTACCTGCTCCGCGGTCGGAGGCTTGTAGCTGACAGGCTTGGGGGTAGGTACCGGGGTCGCCACCGGGGTAGGCTCGGGTGTGGCAACCGCCGCCAGGTTGATGCCGATGTAGTGGGGATTGCTTAAAAAGCCGGTATCATCCCTCAGTTCCAACGCGAGCATATGGGTGCCCGGAGAGAGCATGTTGCCATTGTAGTACCCATCCCATACCAAGGTGTTTTCTCCGGTTTGCGCGCCTTTATGGGCAACCACCTGCATCACGCCGTCGATGTTCAGGCTGGCGGTTAACTCACCCGGCAGGTTGAGAAAAGCGGTAACCCGCCACTCCTCACCCGGTGTAACGGTGGCGGAACTGATGTTGAAGGAATCTATCGATGGCCCAACAGTACCGACCGTTACATCCTTCAGGATGGTGCTTTGTTCCGTCTGAATCGATAATTGATACGAGCCTTGGGCAACCGGCTGTCCATCGGCGGCATATCCGTTCCAGACAAAGTAGTTGGTTCCAACGGACGCTGGAAACACATCATAAATGGTAAACAGTTCAGCGCCGCCTGCATCTTGCAGAGCGATTACGGCATTCCCGGCGGAAGCCGCTTCAAAGGCGATGCGTTCCGTTTTCCCCGGACGAATCAGCAGGCTGCCGGTTGGTTCCTGGGCGGAAACCGGGGGCAGGAACAGCATTACAGCCAGAATTATTACAAACATGCGTCGGAACATGATAAACTCCTTAACATAAAATCCTTATGATGATAACATATTGGTGATACAGGTACAAGTGAAGGGTTTGTGAACATTGTGTTCCCCTTCCGCATAGGATATAATGTAGCGCGAACATCGCAAGGAGACATGAATGGATCAGATCAGCCAGGTTTACAGCGCCTTGATGTCCATGCGCGCGCCTGTAACATTTGAAGAACAAGCCCTGCATCAGCTCGCCTTAACCGCCCTTGCGGACGCGGGGCTGGAAGCCGCGCATGAGGTGCAAATCGCGCCGCGATGTCGGGTAGACATATTATCCCACGGCATCGGAATTGAGATAAAAAGAGGACGCCCCAACAAAACAACGCTGCTGCGCCAGCTAACCAGATACGCAAGCTCGGACAAAATTACCGGAATAATCATTGTCTGTGAGCACGGCTTGTCTTTGCCGGAAACACTTGCGTCCAAGCCTGTTAGGCTGCTGAGCCTGAACCGTTTATGGGGCGTTGCCATGCCAAGCGGACAGCCTGACGCGGACATTTCGCAGCCCATGCCCGCAAGGCACATCAAGGCGCCTCAGCCTTTCCTGCAAACACAGCCGACACAGCCATTGGATTATGTCCCCGCGTATCTGCAGCCATTCGATGTTTCCGGGCATCTGTACGGCACACTCAGCTACAATCGTCAGCGGCGGGGATGGACGATCAAAGGAGAGCCCTGCGTAACCGAGCTTGCCAAACGGCTGTTCCCGGGTTCTGACAAAGGCCGGCGCGGCACCGCGTTTTTTACCGCGAACCGCCGGAGCGTCGGGGATGTCAATTGGCTGATGCAGCGGTATCCCCTGGAAATTTCACCAAAAGACTTAGACAGGTGGCAGGAACAGTTGCAAAGCGCTAGGGATCACTATCAGCGCCTGGCCAGCCTGCAGCACGCGCTGCCCAATATCCCTTTAACCAGCAGCCAGTTTACAGGCACCCTGCGTGTTTTTCAGCAGGCTGGTTTGAACTGGCTGTACCAGACCCCCAGAGGGCTGCTGGCTGATGAAATGGGGCTTGGGAAAACTGTGCAAGCCCTCGCCAATATAGCGGCGCAGAACGCCTACCCCGCCATGATTGTTGTTCCACCCCATCTGGTTCGCAACTGGCAAAGCGAAATCCAGCGTTTTCTGCTGCTTAATGGCCGACCGCCCCGGGTGCATGTTCTCAAGGGCTTAAAACCCTACGACTTGCCGGAGGCTGATATCTATCTGATGCACTACCTGCTGCTTAGGGGATGGAAACAAACGCTGCCCAGCCTTCCCTTTCGTATGGTGGTATTTGATGAGATACAGGAACTGCGCCACGGGGGAACTGAAAAATACAGCGCCGCTTCCCTGCTGGCGGAAAGTTGCGAAAGGGTCATCGGGTTATCCGGAACCCCCATCTACAACCATGGCGGGGAAATCTGGAATATCGTCAACATTCTGGACTTCCATATGCTGGGGGATTGGGAATCCTTCACCCGGGAGTGGTGCTATGGGTATGGAAACGCTATTGTAGCAAAGCCTGATTTGTTAGGCAGCCATCTGCGGCGGGAAGGGGTCATGCTGCGGCGCACCAAGGCGGAAGTACTGCCCGAATTGCCGGACAAACGGCGGCTTGTGCAGGAGATTGACGCGGACAGCAGCGTATACCGCGCCATGATGCAGCCCGTACTCCAGAACCTGATGACGCTGCATGAAAACAGTGAACTGACCCCTTCTGAGCGCGCTTTGCTGGAAGGGAACATTTCCCAGGGACAGCGCCAGGCAACGGGGCTTGCGAAAGCGCCCTATGTATCCCAGTTTGTTAGGGCGCTGCTGGATTCCGGCGAAAAGGTATTGTTGTTCGCCCATCACCACGCGGTGATGGATGTATACAAAAAAGAACTGCGCACCCTATCCCCTGCCTTTATCACAGGCCGGGAAACTGCTGCCCAAAAGGAAAGCAGCGTGGAGCGCTTTATGACGGGGCGTACCAACCTTTGCTGCATCTCTTTGCGGGCCGCTTCCGGTCTGAATCTGCAGAAGGCAACCTGCGTGGTGTTTGGAGAGTTGGACTGGTCCCCCGCGGTGCACAGCCAGGCGGAGGATCGTGCGCACCGCATCGGACAAAAGGACTCCCTGCTGTGCTACTATCTGGTTTCCCCCGAGGGCAGCGACGCTGATATTCAGGAAGCGTTGGGTTTGAAAGTCAGCCAATTCCTTGGGTTGATGGGAGAAAGGCCCCAAGGCAGCGAGGAAGTTCTGCAGGGAGCCGGGTATGCCCGCGCCCATGTTGAAAAGCTCATGCAAAGGTGGCTTTCCGCCAGGGATACCCCCGGTTTCAGTGTTTGACTTAGGGGAACAAATGTTTTATGATGCTTTGGAACAGGAGGACGCATGCGGATATTGGGGATTGACCCGGGACTGGCAACCATGGGCTGGGGCATTATCGAAGCCCAGGGCAGCGACATGTCGCTGGTTGCCTATGGTATTGTGTCCACGCCGCCGGATGAATCCTTTCCAGACCGGCTGCTGTCTATCCGCAATCAGGTGCGGCAGATTCTGGACACCTATCATCCGGATGAAATCGTGTTTGAAGAGCTGTTCTTTTCCAGAAACGTAACCACCGCTTTTACAGTCGGCGCTGCCCGCGGGGTGGCCATCATGGAGTGCGCGTCTTTTGCCCCCAATTGCCTGTACGAATACACCCCCATGCAGATCAAACTGGCGGTTGTCGGCTATGGCAAGGCGGATAAGCATCAGGTGCAGCAGATGGTAAAAATGATTTTGCATTTGAAGGATACGCCAAAGCCAGACGACGCGGCGGACGCCGTCGCCGCGGCCATCACCCATGCCAATGCCGGGCGGTCCCGTTTCCAGTTCCAAATGAAGTAACGGAGGGTTCCATGTACGCATATATCGAAGGAACAGTCGCAGACAAGTCCAGCAACACGCTGGTTATCGAAGCGGGCGGTATCGGGTATGAGATACTATCTACCTCATCTGCCTTAACCAGTGCTCCTCCCAGGGGTGAAACCATGCGGGTCTACACCTACCTGAATGTCCTTCAGGATGGCGTGGAACTGCTGGGCTTTGCGTCCCTGGAGGAAAAGAAAATGTTCCTCAGGCTGACCGGCGTGTCAGGCATCGGCTCCCGCTCCGCCTTTTCCATCCTTGGCAGCATGCCGCTGAAGGAACTGTCCTTGGCCATCATGACAGGCGACATCGCCATGCTCTCCAGAGCGCCGGGGGTGGGAAAAAAGACAGCGCAGAGGCTGGCGCTGGAACTGAAGGATAAGGTGTCCGCTGACGACATCAGCGGCGACTGGTCTGTGGAAGCGCTGCAAAGCGCCAATGACGCGCCCGCCGGCGCGGTTGGCGAAGCAATTTTAGCGCTGCAATCCCTGGGATACACCCAGACGGAAGCCGCCCGGGCCGTGGCCGCCGCCCGTAAAAGCGCCGCAGAGACAGACAAAGCGGACGAATTGGTACGGCTTGCCCTTCGCGGCATTATGAAAGGATAAACCATGGACAGCGATCGACTGGTAATGACCGGTTTGCAGCATGGGGACGAAGAGATTGAAACTTCCCTCCGGCCAAAAACCCTAAGAGAGTATATCGGCCAGATGAAAGTCAAGGAAAGCCTTGGCATTTATATCAAGGCTGCCCTGAAACGCCGTGACGCGCTGGACCATATCCTGCTGTACGGGCCGCCAGGTCTTGGTAAAACCACCCTTGCCTGCATCGTAGCCTCGGAAATGGGACAGAATATCCGCATCACCTCCGGCCCAGCCATCGAGCGGCCGGGGGATTTAGCCTCCATCCTAACCAATCTTTCCCACGGGGATATCCTCTTTATTGATGAAATCCACCGCTTGTCCCGGTCCGTGGAAGAGGTTCTCTACCCAGCTATGGAAGACTACGCCCTGGATTTGATGATAGGCAAAGGCCCAACCGCCCGCTCCATGCGGCTGGATTTACCCAAGTTTACCCTGATTGGCGCCACAACCAGGGCGGGGCAGTTGTCCGCCCCCCTCCGGGACCGCTTTGGCATCACCTTCCGGCTGGAAATGTACAGCCCTCAGGAATTGGCCAGCATTGTGCTGCGCTCGGCAGGGATTTTGGGCATGCAGGCTGACGAGGAAGGCATCATGGAAATTGCCCGGCGCAGCCGGGGAACCCCGCGCATCGCGAACCGCATGCTAAAGCGCGTGCGGGATTACGCCCAGGTAAAAGCGGACGGGCATATCTCCAAGGATATCGCGCATCAAGGCCTGGATATGCTGGATGTGGATGAACTTGGCTTGGATAGAGTTGACCGCGCGGTACTGATGACCATGATTGAGAAATTCGGCGGCGGCCCTGTGGGGTTGGATACCCTGGCAGCATCCACGGGCGAGGACGCCATCACCATAGAAGATGTATACGAGCCCTATCTTCTGCAGTTAGGCTTTATCCAGCGAACGCCCCGTGGCCGCGTCGCGACTTCCTTTGCCTATCAGCATTTCCGCATCCAGATGCCGGAAAAGAATGAGGCCGGAACACAGCAGGTGGATTTTTTCAGTGAAAACACATGACTTTTTTTATGATTTACCAGAGAACCTGATCGCGCAAACCCCGATTACCCCCCGGGATGCCGGCAGAATGCTGGTATGCAACAGGGAGAATACGCTGCGCAAACATGACGTGTTTCTACATATTTCCGATTACCTGCGCCCCGGAGATGTCATGGTGATCAACCAAACCAAGGTAATCCCCGCAAGGCTCCTTGGGGAGAAGACGGATACCAAGGTTCCCGTTGAGGTGCTCCTGCTCAAGCGTCTGGAGCAGGACAAATGGGAAACATTGGTAAAGCCCGGACGGCGGCTGCGGGAAGGCGCGAAAGTATCCTTTGGCAACGGAGCATTAACATGCGTCATCGGCGAAACAACCTCCTCCGGCGGCCGGATTGTACAGTTTCAATATACCGGGGTTTTTGAGGCAATCCTTGATGAACTGGGCGAGATGCCCCTTCCCCCCTACATCCATGAAAAGCTGCAGGATGCCTCCAGATACCAAACTGTGTACGCGAAACTGGAGGGCAGCGCGGCGGCGCCCACCGCCGGACTGCATTTTACGCCGCAGGTGATGCAAAAAATTGTCGATAAAGGCGTAGACATCGTGCCCATTTTGCTGCATGTGGGTTTGGGTACCTTTCGCCCGGTCAAAGCCCAGAACCTGGAAGATCATCTGATGCACGAAGAGTATTACGAAGTTTCTCAGGAAGCGGCGGACAGAATCAACCAGGGCAGAAGAAACGGCGGCCGGGTGCTGTGCGTCGGCACCACCTCTGTACGCACCTTGGAAACGGTGACGACCCAGGACGGTACTGTTATGCCGGGAAGCGGATCAACCAATATCTTTATCAAGCCGGGAACGACTTTTCGCGCGGCTGATATGATGCTGACCAATTTTCATTTACCCGAGAGCACCCTGCTGATGCTGGTTTCCGCTTTTATGGGACTGGAAAACGCATTGGAAGCCTACCAGGATGCCGTCAGGGAAAAGTACCGCTTCTTCAGCTTCGGCGATTGCATGCTGATAGGCGGCAATTTACTCACATCATGATGCGCATCGCTCTGCAGTATATTCTCGGCACCCTGGCCATGCCCTTGGCGGATTACTTGCTGGAGGGTTTCTGGTGCAACTCTGTAGAAACCGCCCTCATGGCAGGCGCTGTTCTTATGCTGCTGTACTTGATTTTGCGGCCCATTCTCCGCCTGCTGTTGGGATTGTTCAATGTACTGACATTGGGCTTGCTCTATGTGGCATTGGATACGGGATTGATTTACTTTCTTACCCTGCTGTTTCCGGGTATGATTCAATATCAGAACATTACCTGGGCGGTGGCTGCCGCCTTGATTATCAATACAGTTCGGCTTGTCGCCGGTTTGCTGTTCCGGAAAGGTAAAAGATGAACGAGCATATGAGACCGCTGCGTTTTCTAGTGGTTGGCGGCATGAATATGGACATCCTGGGACATCCTGACCGCGGATTTGCCCAAAAGGATTCAAACATCGGAAAGGTTCAGATGAAACCCGGCGGAGTGGGACGAAACATCGCCGAGCAGTTTGCCCTAACCGGCGCTAAAACTTATCTGATTACCCCGCTGGGCAATGATACCTTTTCGGAAATGCTCAAGCGCTCCTGCCAGGATAAAGGCATTGACTTGAGCCGCTCCCTTTCCTGTATCGGTCCCTCCCCTGTGTATCTGGCAATCCATGACGTCCGGGGTGATATGACAGCAGCCGTCAATGATATGGCGCTGCTGGACAAACTGACCCCCAAAGCCGTGAAGGAATGTCTGGAAGGCTTGCCTCCGGTTGACGCGGCCGTCATCGATGCCAATCTGGCCCAGAGCACCCTTGCGGCTGTATTAGAATCCGCTAGTTTTCCGGTATTGGCGGATCCTGTCAGCAATGAAAAAGCGCTTCGTTTGCTGCCTGTGCTCCCCTATCTGACAGCCATCAAACCCAATCGGATGGAGGCGGAAGCGATGACTGGAGAGGCCACTCCGGAAGCCGCAGCGCAGAAGCTGCTGGACAAAGGGGTCAAACAAGTATATATTTCATTGGGAACAGAGGGTGTCTGGTTTGCCGATCAGAACGAAAGCGGACACCTTCCCGCGACCCGCATCGCCCCGGCTTATCTGACTGGCGCGGGAGACGCTATGTGCGCCGGAATCACCATGGCAATGGCGCAAGGCAAGCCCGCCGCTGTTTGCGCCCGGGAAGGACAGCAGCGAGCGGCCGAATACCTGATAAAAATATCCAAGGAGATGGAATCATGAACAGACATCTGAAAATATCGCACAAAGTCAAAGCCGCGCTGGCAGCGGGCAAGCCCGTTATCGCCCTGGAAAGCACCATAATCAGCCATGGAATGCCTTACCCGAAAAATGTGGAAACAGCCCTCGCCTGCGAGCAGGTTGCCCGGGATCATGGCGCTGAGCCCGCCACCATCGCGGTCATTCAGGGAAAGCTTTGCGTGGGGCTGACGGAAGAAGAGATTGAATACCTGGGTAAAAGCGGGACGGCTGTTCAGAAAGCCAGCAGAAGGGATTTGCCAATCCTAATTGCGAAAAAGCAGGACGGCGCGACGACTGTTGCCGCAACCATGATTATTGCCGCCCTCGCTGGCATCAAGGTATTCGCGACCGGCGGCGTAGGCGGCGTACACCGCGGCGCCGAGACAAGCATGGATATTTCAGCGGATCTGGAAGAATTGGCCAGAACGCCAGTAGCCGTTGTCTGCGCGGGGGTAAAAAGTATCCTTGATTTGGGGTTAACCCTCGAATACCTGGAAACCAAGGGTGTGCCTGTGTTGGGTTATCAAACCAATGTACTGCCCGCCTTCTACACCGATAAAAGCGCTTTTTCTGTCGACTATCGGCTGGAAACCCCCGCCGAAGTTGCTGCCGTGATTGCCGCGCAGCATGATTTAGGCTATCAGGGGGGTATGCTGATTACCAATCCCATTCCGGCAGCTTACGCGCTGGATGCCGAAAAAATCAGTACGACCATCAACAACGCCATCAGCGAAGCGGAGGAAAAAGGCATCAAGGGCAAGGATGTCACACCCTTCCTCCTGGCCAAAGTCGTGGAACTGACAGAAGGAAAAAGCCTGGAATCCAACATCCAGCTGGTCTTCAATAACGTTGCACTCGCCTCACAAATCGGAAGCGAGCTTTCATAACGGGCTGAATAGAAAGCATTGGAGTATATAGGAAAACCCCGGACTCAACCTTAGTTGATCCGGGGTTTTCCTTGCTGGATTTTCTTACACAGCGGCTTTATGAAGAGCGCGCGCAATACGGGCCTTCTTGCGGTTTGCTGCGTTCTTGTGCATGACGCCTTTGGCGACAGCTCTATCAACAGCGGAGGCGGTGGCGCTCAACTGGCTCTGCGCTACGGCGACATCCTCGGCGAGAGCTTTGCGAAACTTCTTGATAGCAGTTTTCGCACTGGTCTTCACCATACGGTTCCGCAGGGTCTTTTTCTTAATGACGCGAACGCGCTTCTCAGCGGATTTGATATTCGGCAACTTCCTTCACCTCCTGCAATTACTTGTGCTTGGTTAGCAAATGATATAATAGCATAAATCAATGGTTTCTGCAATATCCTATTTCATTTTTTCTGCATCATCCGCAAAACGACCAAAAATCAGGATACTGACAGCCTGTAAGTTGACTTTTCATACGCTAGGGCTTGATATCGCTGAACATGGACTGAATATCCTGCAATTCTTTCTGGTGTTCAAGAGGGTTGTAGCGGGTATTGATGCTTCTGCGCTCGTCATAGATTCCTTCAATACGCAGATACATCAGCAATATCCCGCGTTCCTCAAATTTTTCAAGGGAAATCGGTTGATCCAATTGATATCCGCGGTAGCGGTAGACAATCCGCCTGGGCGTCAGTTCATCCAGCCCTTTATAAAAGTGCAGGATGGTGCGCAATGGAACAGTTCGGTCATCAAAATAGGTACTGGATACAGTAACCTGATTCTCTTCAACATGTATCTGCACTTCTCCAACCACATACTGATTGTCCGCAATCAAGGGAATGCTGCGGGTTCCAAGCACCCTTGTATCCACAGGCAGCAGCATATACCATTTCTTTGTAAGATCCGGCAGCAGTTCATTCATCGGAATCCCAAGAGGAGAGAAAACAACTTTCAGCGCTTCCGGCGATGGCATGTACTTTCTGGTTGCCAGTGTTTGCTTACAGATTCTGCACCGAAGTTCCTGGACACCCGGCCTGTATGGGCGGGCTTTGACAGTTGTTACATAACGTCTGGCAGGCCGGTGTCCTTTGGCTGGAATGGCTTGTTTTTCCAGATGGCCGCAGCGCCTGCATGTTCTCTGCCGTTCCCCATCTGCTTCACAGGACGCTTTGCTGGTAATTGTCCATGCCCTATACCAATGCTTGCGCGCGGCGGTTTCCTCTTCCTCGATTTCTCCGCAGAACTCGCATTCCCTTTGTCTGGTGCCGCCATCCAGGCAATCCTGGTAAACCGGCTTTCCCCATCGTCCAAATTGATGAGGCAGAGATTTCGTTACAAGTTCCTCCAACATGCCGCAAACCATACAGTTTCTTACATACTCACCATCCTGCGCACAAGTGGAGGCTTGTACTTCCCTCCAGGAGGACAGTCTGTGTCTGGCTGCCGGAACAGGGCGCTGCTGCGTGATTTGACAAAGTGAACACACTCGTTCTTCTTCTCCCGGATGCTCGCAGTCCGGCGACATGGTGGTTTGCCAATGTGAAAACGTATGCTGCAGAGCGGCTATTTCACGGCGGATTGTCTCACCGCACAGTTCACAAATGGATTCCTCCTCACCTGCCTTGCCGCAGGCGGGCGCCGCGGCAATCTGCCAATCCCCGGGAACATGACTTAATCTCGGGATTTCGACTAAGCGGCTATCCTTACACCGCTCGCATATTTGGATTTCTTCTCCCATCTCACTGCATGTCGCTTTTTCAACTACTTCGGTCGTAACCCAGAGATGCTCCAGCGCGGCTGACGGGTAGCTAAGAATATGCCGGCATACTTCGCACTGAATCCCAACTTCGCCAGCGATTCCGCAATATTGTTCCTTAATGATAAACGGCTGGCCATACAGATGCTCCGCAAATCCTATTTCCATATTCTCCAGTTTTCCACAGACATCGCATGTATGGCTTTTTAAGCCCTTTACGAGGCACGTAGGTTCAACGTCTGTCTCCCATTGGGAGTACTGGTGTGTACCCTTCTCAACATGCCTATCTTGCGGTGTATGGCACAAGGAGCATTCCCTGTTTTCTGTCCAGCCGATATCGCAGCTCGCGTCTTCCGGCATGATCCATTCTGTCCATTCATGGGACTTGGCATCAAGAATTGTCGCCACGATGTCCTTACACACACTGCATTGAACTCCCTGAATGCCCATTATGCCGCAGACGGGTGCAGTAATCAAATATGGGGTGCCGTATACATGGTCAGCGTAGACAAGCTGTTCTTCCTCGCTATAATCACAGTTTGTGCAATGCCTTGTTTTTGTGCCTTGCTCAAGGCAAGTAGATTCTGCTTCTGTTGCCCAATCAGTTAGCACATGATTACCAGGCGCAATCGTTCTTTTCTGCGTATGCGGACGAATGCTGCAGTTTCTTTCCTCTACCCATCCCAGCGCACAGTCCGCCTGGGCGGGCTTTACCCAGTCAGACCATGAATGCTCCTTCAGAGCGATGGGCACTGTGTAGGTATAACCGCAGTTTTCACAAATCATTCCCATCAAGCCTAGGTTTTCACAGTCCGCATCTTCCATTATATGCAAAGCACCGTACACATGGTATGTTTTCTCAATAACACGTGTGTTAGCAATAGAGCAGCGTGTACAAACCTGTTCCTCGCTGCCGCCTTCCTCACATTGATAAGGTTCCGCCCGTACCCACTCGCCATAGAAATGCTGCAAAGCCTCCGTCCTGGAAAGTTCATTTTCCATTTCACAAACTGAGCAAATCTGCCATGTCCTTCCTGATAGTGTACAGGTGGGCTCCTCTGTCTGTTTTGCAAGCCATGTATGGGTATCGTTCACCGGGATTTCCTGTGTGTATTGTTCGCCGCAGGAATCACGACTACAAGTATATTGCGCTGTGCCCGCCGCTTTGCAGGTCGCCTTTAGCAAAATCTTTTCGATAAACTGATGACCGGTGCTTTCATAGCTTTCCAGCAGTTCCTCTGCATCACAAACAGAACATACCTGCTTCTTTTCACCGTCCGTGATACATGTGGCAGGTGCAGCGCTTTCGACCCAGGTATGGATGACACTCAACGGCAAAACATCCTGATAAGAACTGTCACAAGCACTGCAGGTGTACTCCATTATTCCCGTCTCTTTGCACGTTGCATTCTGCAGGATGCTTTCCGCATAGTCGTGGCCAGCCGCGGGAAGAATTTCAACGATTTCTTCCGTATCGCATACTTGGCAGGTTTTGGTTACCTTCCCATCCTCCGTACAGGATGGTTCTATCTTCTGTGGTAACGAAAACTGGTGCCCTGCGGGTATCACTTCATGATAGCTGTAAACGCATCCATCATGAGCGCACGAGAAAAAGGTGTAGCCCTCAATCGTGCAAGTGGCCGGCTGTGATTCCTTCTGTTCCAGTAGATGCTGCCGCCGGGGAATACTGGTGGTTGACGCAACTGTCCCACACACCCAACAAATCGTCTGTTCGCTGCCTTCAACAAAGCAATCCGCCTGTTTGATGACATGCTGTTTGTACTGATGTTGGCCAGTCGCAGGCAGCTGTTCTGTTTTGAATTTGGATGGGCAGCCACAATTTTGGCATTCGAATTGTACGTCTCCAGGATGGCCGCAAGTCGCCTCCGTCCTGGAATTTTCCACATACTGATGCGATAAAGCTGGAAGCGTTTCTGAGTATTCATCATCGCATCCATGGCATTTGTAGTATTTTGTTACCTGCACCCCGCATAGCGCGGAATCTTGGGATGCCACATAATAGTCATGTACATGCGCGGCTTCTATGATGACAGGAACAGATGCTGTGACCGAAGAAGCGCTGATGGTGCCGTTCCGTTTGGTTTTTACCTTAACATTGCTGAATGTAACATTTTCATTTGCTGAGGCATTCTGAGATGCCGTACATTTTAAAGTTATGGCGACTGAACTTTTCCCCGAACCGTTGATTGTCACACTTCCGGATGTACCGGAATTGCTGTAGCCGGGCGAGACCACAGCGCTGTCGATGCTTAACCCCGACGATTTCGAAATGGTTAAGGTAATCTGGATGATTTCATCATTAATTCCCGCTGGGCGGAGAGTAAACTGACCTATTACCCGGCATGATTCTCCTGGTTTGGGGTTAACAGATTCAAGCCCTGCAAAGGCATGAATGCTGACAGTTTCACTAGCCAAAGAGAAGGCTGGCGACAGCAGCAACAGCATAAGGAACAGCGCGGTTATCCGGCATCTTTTCATACAGCTACCTCACATGTAATGAAGATGGTTACCTTTACCCCGGGAATATATTATTGGAAGGGTTGTTTAAAAAACGATAAACGCCCCTTCAGAACGCACGTCCACAACATGGCATGCGTTTTCACCGAACACTTTATTCATTTCTTCCGTGAATTGGCTAACCCTGTCCAGCGGTACAAAATGCAGGGTTGTCCCCGCGAAACCGCCTCCGTGGATTCGGGAAGCTCCCTCCCCTTGCAGCAGAATGTCTGCCAACGCAAGAGAAACGGCAAGGGGCTGGCTGGCAGGATTGTGCAGTGTGACATTCTGCAGCATCGTCCAGCTGCTAATGCCGGACTCCTTAATCATCCGGAAAAACAAAGTGATATGATCGTCCTTCAAGGCTTTGATGGCTTGCAGCGTCCGCTCATTCTCCTCATAAAAGTGCAGCGCGCGCAATACGCCCCTGTCCCCCGCTTTTTCGCGTAAAGCGGGAATCTCCTGCAGCACCTGCTCTTTTCTAACCCTTCTAAGGGAACTTTCGCCAAAGTACGCGGCGACGGACATCATTTCCTCTGGGATGGCGGCGTAGTTCGCCGTCAAGTCATCATGGCTGCCTCCGGTATTGACAACGACCATGGCATAACCTTTTTCCGCGAAGGAGTATTGAATGGGGGTTACATCCGGCTCGGGATTCTTAAAATCTATGCCCACCAAGCCGCCTGTGCTGCAGGCCATCTGGTCCATCAAACCGCAGGGCTTCATAAAAAACTGGTTCTCCGCGTACTGGGAAATCTGGGCGCGCAGGGTGCTGTCCATGACAAATCCGTTATAAAGCTGATCAAACACAGCGCAAATCAAAACTTCAAAAGCCGCGGAGGATGACATACCGCTGCCGCTTAACACATCGGATGTCACCGCGGCGTCAAAACCGCCGACGCGATAGCCATGCTTTTGCATTCCGGCAGCCACGCCTCGGATCAAGGCGGCAGTCGTACCCGCCTCCTCCTCCACAGGTTCCAGAATATCCAGGGATACTTCCACCATCCCATAGCCTTCGCTCATCAGCCGCACCAGATGATCATCCCGGCTCGCTACACACGCCAACGCGTCCAGGTTGATAGCCGCCGCCAGCACGATGCCATGGTTGTGGTCCGTGTGGTTGCCGATTACCTCGCTCCGGCCGGGGGAACTGATTACAGCGATATTGTTCTCATTGTTGTAGACGTCTTCATGCAGTTTAACAATCTGTGTGTATCTGCTCATCTGGTAAGTGTAGCCCACATCGCGGATACCATACAGTTTGCTGAAACGTTCCATGGCCTGTGTGGATTTTATCATACGCTTCAAATCCATATAACTCATTGCGCATCCTCCAACGTCTTATTGTATACATTCTGCCAGAATTCCATGAAAGCAGGCAATCCTCTTTCCTCAAGGCCTTGGGCAAACTCGTTAAGTTTCTCGGGTGATACATCCCATTCCCCCAGTACCCAGCGGCCAATGGACTCATCGACATACCTGCCGATTTCTTTCTGCAAGGGGATTAATTCTTCTTCCTGGGCATAGGTTAAACTAAAGGGAGGAAAAGGCATCTGGGCGTAGGACGCTACCATCTGCACCTGCGCTGAGACATCCTGGATCAGGGGGTCATAGTACAACTGCTGAAACTCGTCGGAAGAAATGCCCGGCGAGACAGCACCGGTTATAATAGCAACATTGGACAGGAAACTGGACTGGGCGGCTTCCTCTGTTTTCCGCCAGGTACCGTCGCCGTCAACGACATAGTCTTCCCCTTCCAAGCCATCGCTGGCCAGGGTTGCCCCTTCCTTTGTATACAGGTAATCCACCCATTCAAGCATCTTTTCCGGTGATTGACAGGCGGAGGTTATCGCGAAAGTGCCGGTTGTCACAGCGCTGGAAACGCTGCGGTATACTTGTTCGCCATGGTAGGAAAGCGGCGGGATGGCGGCATACTTGCCCGTCCACTCCACCGGCAGCAGATAAGATACCATGGGCGCGATGACGACACCATAGATTGGCGTGCTCTTCGCGTCATTGACACGCCGCAACACATCGGAAACAGTAAAGCTGTCTGCGTCAATCAGCTTGTTATTATACAAGCGGGCGCACCACGCCAGAAAGTCCTCGAAAGCTGGTTCGGAAGGCAGAAAGCGGACCGTGTCATCTTCCACAAATAAATTAAAATCATTCGCGATCAGCCCAAAGGCATGGGCCAGATACTTGATATCATATGCCCCGACAAAGGTAAGGGGTATTTCGTCGCGGCGGCCATTCCGGTTGGGGTCCTGTTCCAGAAAGGCGGTCAGAACCAGTTCCAGTTCTTCCGCTGTGGTTGGCATATCCAGTTTTAGTTCGGCTAACCATTCCTGGTTGATCCACATACAATTCTGTACGGGATAGATATCAATATACGGCAGCGCCGCGATGCTTCCATCCTGTAGGGTGAGCGCCTGAAGATAGTCCTGGTTTTCCTGCAGCAAGGCCCAGAGGTTGGGTGCATGCTGCGCAAGCAAAGGCTTTAAATCAATCAATATGCCCTTTTGGCGCATATCCAGCGCTTCCGCGGGGCTCAAGTCCGCTTTAAACAGCACATCAGGCAATTCTGACTGCGCCGTCATGCTGTCCTTAGCCTGTTGCCAAGCTTTGGCATCCTGATACTGCTGATACTCAAAGGTGATTCCTGAGCGTTTCTCCATCCTCTGGAAGAAGAGATTGGTTGTCCAGTCCCGGTAGGTATCCGCCGGATCATAACCTGCCATGGTATACGTGGCCGGCTCATCGGCCTTGACATTGCCGGGCAGACAGACATACAGCAACACCAGCGACATGAAAAAACACATCAGGCGTCTCAAAAACAATCACCCTTTCCTGTGTCAATGCGGTTATTATACATGAAGATGCCCGCATTGACCAGACGCAGACCAGGCGCTTTTTTTCTTGAAAAGGGCATGGTATAATACGGCCTCAAGGACTGGAGGTATGATTTTGTACGACATCGTTGTCATTGGAGGGGGACACGCCGGCTGCGAAGCGGCGCTTGCCAGCGCGCGCCTTGGAATGCAAACCCTTCTTTTAACTTTGAATATTGATTCCATCGCTTTGATGCCCTGCAACCCGTCCATCGGGGGAACCGGCAAAGGCCATCTTGTTCGGGAAGTGGACGCCTTAGGCGGCGAAATGGGTCTTGCCATCGACGACACCATGCTGCAAAGCCGCATGCTCAATACCGGGAAGGGACCAGCCGTTCATTCCCTGCGCGCCCAGGCGGACAAAGTCCGCTATCAGAGCAGAATGCGCAAGGTGCTGTTCAGCCAACCCAACCTGACAATCCAGCAAGCGGAAGCCGCCGGCATCAGCGTTAAGGGCGGGCATGTAACAGGTATAACAACCGTTTCCAGCGAAACCGTCCCCTGCCGCGCTGTTGTGGTAACCACCGGCGTGTATTTGAACAGCACCATTATCATCGGTGAAACCATGTGGCAGGCAGGTCCCCAAGGCCTGCTACCTTCCCGGCATTTTTCGCAGAGCCTGCTGGATTTAGGGTTTTCACTGCGCAGGTACAAAACGGGAACACCCGCCAGGGTAGACCAGCGGAGCATTGATTTTTCCCGCATGACACCCCAGTACGGTGATGAGCCGGTTGTTCCCTTCTCCTTCTTAACCGACAGGAAACTTACCAACACCCATTCCTGTTATCTTACCTGGACAAATGAGCAGACCCACGAGATCATTCGGCAGAACCTTCATCGGTCCCCCATGTTTTCCGGCGCCATCAAGGGTACCGGCGCCCGGTACTGCCCTTCCATTGAGGACAAGGTGCACCGCTTTTCTGATAAAGACAGGCACCAACTGTTTCTGGAGCCTGAAAGCGCGGATAGCATGGAATGGTATGTGCAAGGCATGTCTTCCAGCATGCCGGCGGATGTGCAGCAATTGATGTACCACACCGTACCGGGCCTGGAAAATGCGGTGCTGACCCGGCTTGCCTACGCGATAGAGTATGATTGCGTTGACCCCACCGGCCTTTCCCCCACCATGGCTTCCTTGGAAGTGGAAGGTTTATATCTTGCCGGGCAGATTAACGGGACTTCCGGATATGAGGAAGCGGCGGCACAGGGACTGCTTGCCGGCATCAATGCCGTTCAGTATGTTCGCAACAAAGAACCGCTGCTGCTGACAAGGGACATGTCCTACATCGGCGTAATGACGGATGATCTTACTACTAAGGGGACTGACGAACCTTACCGCATGATGACCAGCCGGGCGGAGCACAGATTATTTTTACGACAGGACAACGCAGATATCCGCTTGACACCCCTGGGGAATAGTATTGGTTTGGCTGGCGGCGAGCGAATGAAACGGCTGGAAAGAAAGATGCAAGATACCCAAACTCTCATCAGCCAAGTGGAAAAGCTTGGTAAAACAACCGCCTTGCGCAGACCCGACGTAAAAATTCAGGATGTGGTTGAAAACTGGCAGGACTATTCCCCCGCCGCCCTTGAGCAGGCGGAAATCCAGGTGAAATTCGCCGGCTACCTGCAAAAGGAACAGGCCAGTATACGCCAAACGGCGGCCATGGAAGGCCACCGTTTGCCGAAGGATATTCCCTATATGGATCTGGACGCGCTGCGCATTGAGGCGCGCCAGAAACTGTCCAAGTATCAGCCGGTATCCCTGGGACAGGCATCCCGCATCCCCGGGGTTTCCCCCGCGGATATCGCGGTGCTTACCGTATGGCTGAAAAAGAGGCAGGCGGAGAATTAAGCGGACTTCTGTTTCATCACATCGCCTACGAACTGGGCGATGCGGCGCATGGCTTCCAGAATCCTCTCTTCAGACACCGCGTAGGATAGCCGTACATAGCCCGGGGCAAAGAATGGCCCGCCCGGCACAACGGACACCTGAGCGTACTGCAGTAAAAGCTCCGCAAAAACGCCGTCATCGGTAATCACTTTGCCTTCGTATACCCGGCCGATGCAGTCTTCGATATCCAGCAGCACATAGAATGCGCCTTTGGGCTCGATGCAGGTAATGCCCGGTATCTGGCGGATGCAGGACAGCATCAGTTCCCGCCGCTGGCCGAACGCCTCCACCATTTTTTCCACTGACTCCTGCGGGCCTTTTAAAGCCTCAACCCCCGCGAACTGCGCGATGGAGTTTGTATTGCCGGTCGCGTGGCTTTGATAGGCATCCATGGCGGCAATCACGCTTTTATCCCCGGCGGCGTAACCAAGCCGCCAGCCCGTCATGGCATAGGCTTTGCTGAAACCAGAAATCAGGATGGTGCGCTTTCTGGCGTCATCAGACATAGTCGCGATGGAAATATGCCGGGATCCGTCATAAACCATCTTCTCATAGATTTCATCACTGATAATCCAGAAGTCTTTTTCCTCGGCAAGCTCCGCTATCTGGCGGAGCGTTTTTTCGCTCCACACCGCGCCGGTTGGGTTGTTGGGGGAGTTAATCAGGATAGCCTTGGTTTTCTCCGTCACCTTGGCAGCGATATCGGCAATGTCCGGCTCAAAGCCGTCCTCAACCCGGCTGTCCACAATGACAGGGACACCGCCGCACATGCAGGTCATCTCCGCGTAGCTCAGCCAGCAAGGAGCGGGCAAAATCACTTCATCGCCGGGATCGATAATGGCGCGCAAGGCTTCATACAGCACCTGTTTCGCGCCGGTACCAACGATGATATTACTCTTTTCGTAGGGCAGACCTTTTTCTTTGAGCAGATGGTCGCAAATCGCCTGGCGCAGCGACGGGATGCCGCTGACCGCGGTATAGTGGGTTTGCCCCTCCTCCATCGCCCGGTTGGCCGCCGCTACGATGTTGGCGGGGGTGTCAAAATCAGGTTCCCCGGCCGCCAGGCCGATGATGTCCTGCCCCTGGGCGCGCAGCTCCACAACAAGCGCGTTCAAACGTAGCGTGGTGGATGCCGTAATCCCTCCGCAAACTTTGGATAATGATACAGACATGTCCCTTCCTCCTTCAATCTGCAATACAGGAGGGAGTATAACACAGTTATTGTAAAATTACACACTTAAATATTCGAAATTTGCAATTTTATTTTTTTATCCTTCATTTTCATCGGCGATGGCGGCTTGCACCATCAGCGCGCACTCCATGCGCTTATGGAACAAGTCGCACCCCCTGCGGTACACACCATTGAGGGTTCCGGAAGCATGAAAGTTGTTTGCGGCACAGCCTCCTGAGCAAAAATACTTAGCCCAGCAATCGGCGCATTCCGGGTGTGAAAACAGGGTGCACTGCTCAAAATCTTTCTGCAACTCTGTATTTTTAATCCCCTGATATACATCCCCTAAGCTTGCGTCCTGATCCCCCACAAACTGATGACAGGGATACAGCGCTCCCCATGGGGTAACCGCCATATACTCCGTACCGCAGCCGCAGCCGGCAATCCGTTTGTGCAAACAGGGGCCGTTCTCCAAATCCAGCATGTAGTGATAGAAAGTAAGCGGATTTCCTTCCCGGTGGCGTTTGATCAGCTCCTTCGCAAGCAGCTCGTACTGCTCCCAAACAATGGGCATATCCTCATCTGTCAGCGCCGCGGGATCCCCCTCCGGCGCGACAACGGGCTCCATGCTCAGCTCGGTAAAACCCAGGTCCGCCATATGCAGAATGTCTTGGAAAAAATCAGGATTATGATGGGTGTAGGTTCCGCGGATGTAGTAGCCTTTCCCCTGCCGTTTCTCCACGAACCGCTGAAACTTGGGTACAACCTTGTCATAGCTACCCCTGCCCATGGGGTCCAGCCGGAAACGGTCGTGGACTTCCTTGCGCCCGTCCAGGCTAAGCACCACATTGTGCATTTCCTTATTGCAGAAATCCATGATTTCATCATTGAGCAGCACGCCATTGGTGGTTAAGGTAAAGCGGAAATGCTTGTGATGGATTTTCTCCAGTTCCCGTCCGTAGGCAACCAGCTGCTTGACTACTTCCCAGTTCATCAGCGGTTCGCCGCCGAAGAAATCCACCTCCAGATTGTAGCGGCTGCCGGAATGGGCCACCAGAAAATCCAGCGCCTGTTTCCCCACAGAAAAGGGCATCAGCGCGTGTTCTCCCTGATACTTGCCCTGGGCCGCGAAACAATAACTGCAGGTCAGGTTGCAGGTGTGTGCCACATGCAGGCACAACGCTTTGACAATTTGGCTGGATTTTTGGACGCTGCTGTTTTTCTCCAAAGAAGGGTCCGGGACATACAGCACCCCTTCTTCCTTCATCTGCTCAATCTGCCTCAGAGTCTCCCTCAGGGTCAGCTCCGTGACATCCGCCCCGTTGCAGTGCCTCTTCAATTGCTCCAGTGCCTGCTCTGCGGGCAGCGTTTCCATCAGGCGGATCGCCTCGGCTGACACCTGGTCGGTTACATGAACGCTGCCGCTTCCTACATCCAGGGTAATGTGGTATCCGTTGAGTGAAAATTGATGTATCATTCCGCTCCTAAAAATGCCGCCTGCACCTGGCAAGCGGCATTCAAATCATACTGGCTATTACTTGCTGTTTTTGTTTTCACAAGGCTGGTTGGCAACACCGCAGGAAGTCTTGCAGGCAGACTGGCAGGATGTCTGGCATTCGCCGCAGCCGCCGTCCTTCAAACTTTCCTGCATATTGCGGGTTTTCAGTGTTTTAATCTTCATGCTACCCCTTCTCCTTTACGCTGAATCTGCGATTATTCTATCGGGTAACGCGCGCAAAGTCAAGCGATTGCCGGTGCCCTGCAAAGATGTTATACTGCTTCTATCTAAGGAGGTATGAGCATGGACAACTTTACATTTTTTAATCCGACACAGTTTGTGTTTGGAAGGGATACAGAAAACCAGGTCGGCGCGAAAATGCGCGAAAAGGGCTTTACCAAAGTATTGATTGTATACGGCCAGGGCAGCGTTGTGCGCTCCGGCCTGTTAAGCCGCGTCAGGGATTCGCTGCAGGCTACCGGCATCCCCTTTCAGGAATTGAGCGGCATTGTTCCCAACCCTGTGGACGCGCCGGTGTACGAAGGCATCCGTCTCGTGCGGGAGTATGGAATTGACTGTGTGCTGGGGCTTGGCGGCGCCAGCGCGCTGGATACCGCCAAGGCAATTGCCGTAGGCGCGCTGTATGAGGGGGATTTCTGGGACTTCTACGCGGGCAAGCAGAAAGTGGAGAACGCTTTGCCCATCATCTCCATCCCCACCATTTCCGCTGCGGGCAGTGAAAGCAGCAACTCAAGCGTAATCACCAAAGAATCCATCCCCCTCAAGCGCGGCATCCGCTCTGAGAGCATCCGGCCCAAGCTTGCGCTGATGAACCCGGAACTCACCTATACCGTGCCCGCTATCCAGAAGGCGTATGGGGTCGCGGATATCATGTCCCACATCTTCGAGCGTTATTTCACCAACACGGCGGATGTTTCATTGACCGACGAAATGTGCGAAGGCGTGCTGCGGGCTGTCATCAAAGCGGGGCCTAAAACCCTTTTCCAGCCGACAGATTACGCCTCCCACGCGGATATCATGTGGGCAGGCACCCTTGCGCATAATGACACCTTAAGCACCGGCCGGCAGCAGGACTGGAGCTGCCACGGCATCGCCCACGGCATTTCCGCCCGCTTTGACGCGCCCCACGGCGCGGCGCTGGCTGTCCTGTTCCCCTATTGGATGTCGCACCAGATGCAGCATGATGTTCCCCGGTTCCAGCGGTTCGCCCTGAAAGTGATGGAAGTACCGGAAGGGAGCAGTCCGGAGGATACCGCGAAGGACGGCATCGCCAAACTGCGCACGTATTTTGACTCCCTCGGGCTGCCCCACTCCCTGAAAACTTTCGGGATAGAAGAAAAAGACCTTGACCAATTGGTCAAGGACGTGGGGTACAACCCCCAGGGTGAAATCGGCTTCTTTAAACCCTTGAAACCCGAGGATGTTCTGGCCATTTATCAAGCCGCGCTGGCTTAACGGCGCAGTGTTTTAAAAAAAGAGTTCAGCAACTGCTCTGACTCTTCCTGTAACACACCGCCTACGCAGGGCACCTGATGGTTGAAATGGGAATCCGCAGGCAGCAGGTACCTGGAGCCGCAACAGCCGTAGGCGCTGTCGTACGCGCCAAATACAAGCACATCAATACCCGCCATGATAGCGGCGCCAGCGCACATGGGGCAAGGCTCCAGCGTTACATACAGGGCGCATCCTGATAGCCTTCTGGTACCTAGTACCCTCGCCGCCCTCTGCAAGGCAAGCACCTCAGCATGGGCAAGGGGGTCGCCCGTCCTCTCCCGCTCGTTATGCGCCGCGGCAATAACAGCGCCTTCCCTGACAACAATTGCCCCGACCGGCACATCATCCGCGGTTTTCATGGCTTCTGTAAGCGCCAGACGCATCCATTGTTCGTGCATAATTCCCTCCACCACCGCATCTTAGCATAACCGCCAGGCAAAACCAACAGGAGGTACCCTATGAATGAAACCCTGAGAACCATAGCCAAACGGGTCAGCCACCGCAAATACGACTCCGCTCAGCTGACGAAGGAGCAATTGGATGCTATCGTACAGGCTGCGCTGCAATCCCCCTCAGCCGTCAACAGGCAGCCCTGGCATTTTTCCGTCATTCAGGATGCTTCCCTCATCCAGCGCATCCATGACGCGGCGGCTGTCGTGGCCATGAAGCGGGACAGTTCCCAGCGAAGTCCCCGATACAATGACTCCTCCTTCCAGGTGTTTTACCATGCCCCCACTGTTATTATTCTATCCGCTAAAAACACCCATTACGCCCCCATTGACTGCGGGATTGCCGTGCAAACCATCGCCCTGGCGGCTGAAAGTATGGGGCTGGGCAGCGTAATCCTTGGCTTACCCAGGGATGCCTTCGCCGGCGAAGAGAAGGAAGAGTTGGAGAGGGTTCTCGGGTTCCCGGAGGGGTATTCCTATGTAATCGCCATTGCCTTGGGTACTCCCCTGGATACCAAGGCCCCCCATGAACTGAAGGAAGAAAAGGTAACGTATATCCAAACTGTAAAATAACCCCCTTCCCTCTGACAAGCGCAATGATCCATGGTATAATGCGCTTGTCATCTTTTTTACTCAAATTACGGAGGAAACTATGAGCAAAAATCGCCCGATCACCTTATTGATTCTGCTGTGCATGGCATTCATCCTGCCGCTTACCGCCTGGGCTGCCCAGAGCGGGCAGGTTCAGGGATATGTGTTTATTGATGAAAATGGCGACGGTCTTCCGGACGCGGACGAAAAGCGGCTGGAAGGCGTGGAGGTAGCGCTCGTACATAGCAGCGGCCAGGCGGGGGATGCCGTGGCGACCCTGATGACCGCAGAGGACGGCGCATTTACCTTTGGCTCCTTGCCTGGGGGCGAATATTTCCTTCGCTTCCTGTACCCCAGCGGGTATGTGTCCACCGCCATGAGCCAGGGGGGAAGCGCGGTGCTGCCCAGCGCTGGCCAGAGCGCGCAAACCTTGGTTTTCTCCCTTACGGAGGGCGGCGGTGTTACCCTGCCCGTCGGCGTTACAAAAAGGACTGGCTTTGTCAAGGTAACCGCCTTTGGCGACAGCAACGCAAATGGCGGACGCTTCAGCACGGAACCGTTGCTGGAAGATGTGCTGATCGAGGTGGTTTACGAGCACAACGGCCAGCAATACACCATTGGATCGGAGTATACGGATAAAAAAGGCGAAGCCTTTGTGCGCAACCTGACCCCCGGCACCTACCGTGTGGCGGCCACGGTGCCCGACCCCTATATCATCGGCCCCCTGGGCGCAAAAATTAACCCCTTTTACAATGTGATGGTTCCCAATGATACCAGCCGCGGCTTGTCGGAACCTCTCGAAATACCCGCCGGCGGCAGCGTGGGCATCGGCGCCAGCGGGGTGTTAACCGGCAAGGCCCAGGGTATGGTGTGGCAAGATGCCAACATGAACGGGAAAAAGGACAGCGGTGAAACCGGCTTCGCAGGCGCGAATCTGCTGCTTCGCAATAATGAGACTTCCTCTGAGCGCAGCATGGTGACGGACGCTGGCGGCGCCTATCTCTTTGAACGTTTGAAAGAAGGCAGCTACACCCTTACGGTGGAGCTGCCCGCGGGCAGCATGTTCACCATCGCCGGAGATTCCATCATTTCCGTTGGGGATTCCCTGTCTGGGGATACTGAATTCTCTGTCGAGCTGGGCAAAACGACCGATATCAAACCCATTGGCGTTATGCCCGCTACTTCCCTGACGGTGCGTGCCTTCCATGACCAGAATGTGGATGGATTGTTCACAGAAGGCGAGCAAGCTTTCGCAGGGGCAACCGTGGAAGTCCTCTCCGGCGGGCAGGTCGTTGCGACTGCTGTGACCGACGCGGAGGGCAACGCCGTTTTCCCGGTGCTGCGGGGCGGCGCGCTGGAGGTGCGCTGCATATTGCCGGAAGGACAGATTTTCACCATCGCCGCGGAAAACGGTAATGTGTTTGCATCAGACACCGCTGCAAATCGGGAAACAACCAAATTCAATCTGGAACATGGAACAAGCGCGACACTGCTGGCAGGTGTAACCCTGCCTTCCGCGATTTCCGGTCAATTGTTTGACGACGCCAACCTCAACGGCATCGCCGATGAAGGGGAACCATTCCTGAGCGGTTTCCAGGTGGAAGCCTACAACCAGGATGGGGTATCTGTCGCGGCTGCCCAGACGAATGAAAACGGGGAATATACCCTTAACAACCTGGTTCCCTCCTCCTACACCGTGCGCATCGCGCTGACCTCCCCCTTTATCTTTTCCACCCCTTCCAACACCGGCGCTAAGATGGAAAACAAAATTGTTTCCCAAACCCCCGGGTATGGGGAAACAGCCCTGGTGCAGGTGAACCCCGGTGAAACCGTAACAAGCATCGACGCTGGGGTGTTCCGTTCCGCCATCATCAACGGCTCGGTATTGCTGGGGGATGACCTGGACAATTTTTCAGGCGCTCTGGGCGGGCTGGAAAACGTCGGCATCGAGCTGCTGGATGAGGAAGGGATGCCCGTTTCGGACTATACCATCGCCACCACCGATGCCAGCGGAGCCTTCTCGCTGAAAGGCGCTTTGCCGGATACCTACCTTTTGCGCTATACCCTGCCGGAGGGCACCGCGTTTTCCAAACCTTTCCAGGATGAAAGTGTATGGACCAGCGAACCCTTTACCGTTCAAAGCAGCGATGTGCTGCAAAGGGACGCTCTCTACGCCATAAAAACCGCCGCCCTCAGCGGCATGGCCTATACGGACGCGAATTCTGACGGGCTGTTCAACGAAGGGGATGCCACGGCAGC
Organism: uncultured Clostridia bacterium; assembly: GCA_937894675.1. Classification (GTDB taxonomy): domain Bacteria; phylum Bacillota; class Clostridia; order Christensenellales; family Aristaeellaceae; genus DTU024. The sequence continues at coordinate 57,571 of CALCQO010000023.1, read as the reverse complement.
CGGTGTAAAGGTTACGCTGACTACACCCTATGGCACCCTGGAACAGCAAAGTGACGAGGAAGGTCTGTACGCTTTTGCCGCCCTGCGTCCCGGCGCGTATCAGGCGGAGGCTGCTATCCCCCAAGGGAACATCGCCTATGCCGCGAAAAGCCTGGTTCCCCCTGCCTTGTCAACTTCTTCCAAGGGAACTATGGATATCGCCATGGGAGACAAACTGGAAGGATTGGACATCGCCATTTCTCCCGCCGCCTCCCTGCAGATCAACGCCTTCTATGACAATGACCTGAGCCAGAGCTTTGGCGACGCCGACGCTCCCTACCAATTCTCCGCCATCACGCTGACCCACGTGAACACCGGCATGACCTTTGATGTTGTCAGCGACGAAAAAGGCGCGGGCAGCCTGCCCCTGGCTTTCTACGGTGCCTATCAGTATGAAATCCCCCTGCATGAGGATCATATCATCTATGCCCCGTCGGGCAGCCAGCAGGCAGCAGGCGTATGGAGCGGCACATTTGACATTACCCAAAGCAACGCCATTTTGGATATCAGCCTGGTGCAATACGGCTCCCTGTCCGGCGCGGTATGGAATCTGGGCGGCGGAACCGAGAACATTTCAGGCGTCGCGGTTTCCCTCTTTGATGCCGTATCCAACAAGCAGGTTGCCAACACCGTCAGCAATGTCCAGGGAGAATACGCCTTCAACCAGCTGTTGCCCGGGCAGTATTTCATCAAAGCGCGCCTCACCCCCGGCTTCCGCTACGCGCGCGGTGTGGACACCTCCGTGCGTCCCAGCGTCATTGTATCCGAAGGCGCGAATGTGTCGGGCGAAGCAGGTCAATCCGAAGTTTTCGCGTTGGACATGGGCGAACACAAAACCAACCAGGATATCGGGATGGGCGCCACCGGCAAACTGGGCGACATCGCCTGGCTGGACCTGGACCAGGACGGCATGCAGGACGCCAATGAGCCCGGCGTGCCCGGACTAACCATCCGCCTGTATCAGTACGGGCAGTTGGCGGCGGAAACCACGACGGACATGTATGGCCATTATTTGTTCCAGGAACTGTATCCCGGCGCTTATACCCTGGAAGTGGAAATGCCGGCGGAACTGAAAACCACCAAAAAGCAAACCGAGTTCCTGCTGGTTGCCAGCGTGTTCCCCTCCGGCCAGGAAGGGACTGCCAGGGCGGAGGAGGTAATCGTGCCCAGCAAATCCCGCAACTTGAACTGCGACCTTGGTTTCGCCCTGAAAACCCCCGGCAGGTATCCTGCCAATATGCAGGTACTGCCTTCCAAGGACTGGACCCCCCTGGTGCCCTATACCCCAACACGCTAAACGCCCGATTATCCCCATAAAACCATGAATTTTCCTTGACACCCTCATTCCTTTATGCTACATTACATGTTGCCGCTCGGATAAGGCCTTCAATGCGCACGCGCAGCCTTTCAGCTGAAAATGCTTGATCATCCGGCGAGTAACATATCGGAGGTGCTGCAAGTGTACGCAATCATCGCGACAGGCGGCAAACAGTATCGCGTCTCAGAGGGAGACATCATCTACATCGAAAAGCTCGACTCCAGCGTGGAGGATAAGGTATCCTTCCCCGTGCTGATGCTGGGCGGTGACAAAGTTTCCGTCGGCAATCCCTACGTCAAGGGCGCCGAAGTAACCGGCAAGGTTCTTCAGCAGGGACGCGGGCAGAAAATTATCGTCTTCAAGTACAAGAGCAAGAAGAACTACCGCCGGAAGGCCGGTCACCGTCAACCCTTTACCAAGGTAGAGATTACCGGCATCAAAGCGTAATGACCCGCATCACCCTGCTGTCCACCCCCAAAGGACGCCCCCTGGGCTACCGGGTGGAAGGGCACACAGGTTATGCTGAAGCCGGCCAGGATATTGTATGCGCCGCGTTGTCATTCCTCTCCTACACATGCGCCAACGCCCTGGAGAGCATAGCGTCCCTGACGCCTGAAACCAAGGTTCATGAGGAAAGCGGTTTTATCCAGGTAGCGCTGCAGGAGAATCAAACAACCCAGGCAAGCGACATCATCCTGAAAGTTTTTCAGCAAGGCATAACCGATTTGCAGGAAGCATACCCCCAGAACATTACCGTTTTAAACGTTCACGAATGGAGGAATTATCATGTTGAAGCTTAACCTTCAGTTATTCGCCCACAAAAAGGGAATGGGCTCTACCCGCAACGGCCGCGACAGCGAGAGCAAGCGTCTTGGCACCAAGCGTGCCGATGGTCAGTTCGTTCTGGCAGGCAATATTCTGGTGCGTCAGCGCGGAACCAAGATCCACCCCGGCACCAATGTGGGCATCGGCAAAGACGATACCCTCTTTGCCACAGCGGACGGCATTGTGCGCTTTGAGCACTATGGCAAGTTCCGCAAGAAGGTCAGCATCTACCCGGTAGAAGTAGCTGCCCAGTAAGGAAGCGCGATAAAAAAGCTGCAATATGCAGCTTTTTTATTTGCCAATTTTCAGTCCTTCGAGATCTCCGAGTCAAACCCCAAATCGTCCAGCACCTCGATGGCACGCTTGACGGCGGTGTCATCCCCATCCACCGCTACAGTTTTGAACTGCAGATTCACATTGAAAGGGATTTTTTCCCTGGTCAGCGCGTTGCTGATGCGTTCGAGGCATTTGTTGCAATGGATATCCGGTACATTCAGTATGGTCATTTTTCTTCCCTCATTTCAATAGTTTATGGAGTACCTGAGTCAGTTCGCCAATCACCTGGGTGTCCCCTGTGCGGATGCCCTCGGCCACGCAGGTGTTGATATGGTTTGCCAGCAGTTCGCGGTTAAAGGCGCTAAGCGCCGCACGAACGGCCTGCACCTGCACAAGGATATCCGGGCAGTAGGCATCCCCCTCCACCATGCCCTGCACCCCGCGCACCTGGCCTTCGATGCGCTTGAGGCGGTTCAGCAGGTTTTTCTTCTCCTCATCCTCCCGGTGCTTCAGTTTGCAATGGTCGCAGTGCGCAGAGGTCATAGTTTCTTCCTCCTTAAGCTCAGCGCGTTGGTGACGACGCTGACAGAACTGAGCGACATAGCCAATCCGCCCAGCATGGGATTCATCAGCGGGCCGCCGAACAGGTACAATAAACCAGCGGCGATGGGAATGCCAATGGTATTGTACAGAAAGGCCCACACCAGGTTCTGTTTGATGTTGGCGATGGTGTAACGGCTAAGCTTGATCGCCTTGATGACATCCATCAAATCATCCCGCATCAGGATAATGTCCGCCGCCTCCATGGCGATGTCCGTACCGCTGCCAATGGCGCAGCCAACATCCGCTACCGTAAGCGCCGGGGCGTCATTGATGCCGTCCCCCACCATCATCACCGTTCTGCCCTGCTGCTTGTACTTTTCAACAATGGCGGCCTTCCCCTCGGGCAGCACGCTCGCCTCATACTTGGTGATACCCGCTGTTTTCGCGGCTTCCCTGGCGGCTTCCTCCCTGTCCCCGCTGACCAGAACAGATTCGATATGCAGGGCATCCAACTGCCTGACAAACTCGGCGATGTCATCCTTTACAGGGTCAGCCAGGGACATCATGCCAATCAGCTTCTGACCGTCAGCGGCGTACAATAGTGTTTCGCCAAGAAGCAGACGCTGCGCGGCTGCCTGCTGAAGGGGAGCAATGTCCACCTTCTGCTCGTTCATCAGTTTTTCATTACCCACCGCGATGGTTTTACCACCTTCCAGCGCCGCAATGACCCCCTGCCCCGGGATGTTCTGCAAAGACTGAACGCCCGCGTGTTTTTGTATGCCCCGTCTCTTCCCCTCCTCCAGCACAGCCTTCGCCAGGGGATGGCGGGAACCTTCCTCCGCCGCGTAAACCAGCGCCAGCAATTCATCCTCCGGTATTTGATGGGCATGAATGGTCATCACTTTAGGTTTTCCATGGGTTATCGTACCTGTTTTATCCAGCAGAACAGTATCCACCTGATGGGTCATCTCCAGCTTTTCCCCGCTGCGGATCAATATCCCATGCTGCGCGCCAAGGCCTGTTCCCACAACAATGGCTGTAGGGGTTGCCAAACCCATGGCGCAGGGACAGGCAATGATAAGCACCGAAACAAAGATGGTTAGTACAAAGCCGGTATCTTTGCCCGCGATCCACCAGGCGGCGCCTGCCAGCACGGCGATCAGCATCACGATGGGCACAAACACGCCGGAAACTTTATCCGCCATTTTGGAGATGGGCGCTTTCTGCGACTGGGATTGCTGCACGAAGCGCACGATGGACGCAAGGGTGGTATCCTCCCCCACCTTGGTGGTTCTGGCTCTAAGCAGGCCGTCGCTGTTCATGCTGCCGCCAATCAGCGCATCCCCCGTTTCCTTCTCTACCGGGATGCTTTCCCCCGTCAGCATGGATTCATCCACCGCGCTGGAACCGGAAATTACCACCGCGTCAGTTGGTACGCGCGCGCCAGGGTGAATGTGCACGATGTCCCCAACCCTTACTTGAGAAGCAGGGATTTCACTGACCGTGCCGTCAGGCCCTTCCCGGAAGGCGGTTTCAGGCGCCAATGCCATCAGCTTGCGGATCGCGCCTGTGGTTTTGTGGGAGGAACGCGCCTCCATATACATGCCCAGCAGCACCAAGGCGACGATGATGGCAGCGGACTCATAATACAGATGATGGACATGGTGGGGCTGGTCTGTCAGCAGATAGGTCATCACCAGGCTGTAAACAAACGCGCTCCCGCTGCCCAAGGCCACCAGAGAATCCATGTTCGGCTGCAGATGCCAGAGGGCTTTCAGGCCTCTGAGATAAAAGCCCCTGCCAATGAATAGAATAAAGATGGTAAGCAAAAGCTGAGTCAGCGCGAAGTTGACCGGATAAGCTTCCATTTGGATGATACGGGGTACAGGCACCCCTTTGAACAGCATGGGCAGCATGGATAGGTACAGCATGGCAGCCGCCAGCACCAAGGCAACGGCGACCTGTTGTCCCTGGGATTTCAGCTTTTTATCCTCATCGTCCTGGACGGCTTCAGCCTTCTGTTCCTTCACTTCCAGGCTGGCATGGTAGCCAGCTTTCTCGATTCTGGCAGCAATATCATTGGATGAAAGCTGGCTTTCATCGTATAGAATGTTTAGTTTTTTGGTTACCAGGTTGACCTCACTCTTTTCGACCCCCGGCAGTTTCCGGGTCACCCGTTCCACCGCGGCGGAGCAGGAAGCGCATGTCATCCCTTCAATATCAAAGATTTCTGTTTTCATCGGCAACCTCCTATCAGTATTATACCCCCTATGGGTATTTTTATCAATCCCCAATAAACCTCCCATTTGAAAGTAAAACATGAGGATTCACCATAAATTCATGAAGAAAGCGTTTATTTCGTCACAGATATGTAGTATACTGGATATATGAAATGGAAAGGAGCATGTGAGAAATGAACTCATTCACCGTTGGTGTGAGTAATTTTCTATGGAACATCTTTAACAGACCCGGTCTGAAAGATGTCCTGGACATCCTCCTGGTCGCCTACATCATTTACAAACTGATGATGCTGACCTCCGGCACAAGAGCCAGCCAGGTTTTAAAAGGCTTTATTGTGCTGATTTTCGCAAGCTGGCTTTCAGGTGTTATCGGCCTCACCGCGGTAAACTGGGTAATGATGAGCGTGCTCAACAACGGGGCGATTGTGCTGATGATTCTTTTCCAGCCGGAAATCCGCCGGGCTCTGGAGCATATCGGCCGGGGCGCTAAGTTGGACCGTATTCAAAGCCCTCAGGATGATAACCAGCGCATCATAACCGAGATTTCCCAAAGTATGCTCAGTCTGTCCAAACGCCGCATCGGCGCCTTGCTGGTGTTCGAGCGCCGGACGGGACTGAAGGACTTTATTGATACCGGTATCACCATCGATTCCATGGTGTCAGGGCCGCTGCTGATCAATATCTTTGAGCCCAACACCCCCCTGCATGACGGCGCCGTGATCATCCGCGACAACCGCATTGTAGCCGCTGCCTGTGTGCTGACATTGAGCGAATCCAGCAACCTGTCCCGCGACCTTGGCACACGCCACCGGGCGGGCATCGGCGTTACAGAAAGCACAGACGCCATGGTTATCATCGTCAGCGAGGAAACCGGCATCATCAGCGCAGCCCAGGGCGGCAAGCTGACCCGTCACCTGGACGCGGAAGGTCTTTCCCGGGTACTCAGCGACATCTACCTGAACAATAACACGCCCTCGTTGATTGGTATGTGGAACTCCCTGAAGGATAAGTTCATGCCCAGGAAGGCAAGAGATGAGCAGTAAACCAGATATTACCCCTAAAACTGAAACAACGGATAAGACAGCAACAGCGGGCGAACTGCTGAAAACTGTCGGACGCCTTGTCGCTTACCGGTGGCCATGGAAGCTGCTGAGCATCTTCCTGGCGGTATTGCTGTGGGGCGGTTTGATTTCCCAAAACACCTCCTTGACCAGGGAAAAGAATTTCCAGGATGTTGCGATAAATATTATCAATAAGGACGCGCTGCAGCGGGAAGGGCTGATTGTGGTAAGCGGTTTGGAGGACTTGCAGCCCATCCGCATGCGGGTGGATGTACCCCAGCGGGTGTATGATACCGTAACCCCCTCCAACTATAATGTGCGGGTGGATCTGTCCCGCATCACCGACACCGGCACCCAGAAGCTGCCTGTGATATACACCAGCAACACAACCTACGGAAATGTGACTTGGCTGTCTGTTAGCGAAATTACCGTCGAAGTGGACAACTACATCACCAGACGGCGTATTCCTGTGCAGCTGAATGAAACGGGCACCATTCCCGCGGGATTTTTCTCCAGCACCCCCAGCGTGGATCCCGCCATGGTAAATATCTCAGGGCCCCGCAGCATCATCCAGAATGTGGTGCGCTGCGTCGCTACCTATAACAACTCCCTGCTGAGCCCCGCCGCCAGGACCCAGTTCAACGCTGTGCCATTTAAATTGTACGACAACAATGACAACGCCATAACCAGCAACTTAGTGGAGGTAACCAGCGAGTCCATCCTTTTGGATTCCCTGCTGGTGGAGCAAACCCTGTACCGCCTTCAGCCCATCGCCATCAACCGCAGCGGCATTACAACCGGACAGCCCGCGGAGGGATACGTTGTGACGGATATCAAGATTGATCCGGCCATGCTGAATGTGGCTGGTAGCAATGAACTGATGGAAACCCTTACCCTGCTGGATGTGGATGCCCCCATTGACATCTCCGGCGCATCCGATACCCTCATCCGCTCGGTAAAAGTAAAGCGCCCTGAGGAAGCCTACCATATGAGCGCCAACGCGGTATATGTCACCATCACCATCGAGTCTGCCGCCGCAGGGGATACCTTTGTAGAATGAACGCGTTTGCAGATTGGTTGTTCAGCGTTTTACTGGGCTGGACAGGAAATGTCGCCAATGAGGCCTGGAGCACAATCAACAATGATCAGGCAGGCTTTACTTCGTTTTTGGCAAAAATATGGCTGCCGCTGCTGATTGTTCTTGTACTGGCCGGAACCGCGGCGGATTTTATTGTGTGGTTCATCCGTTGGCGTCCCCATTATGTGTGGCGTTCCAAAGGCCTTGCCCGCAAGCAGCAAAAGCAGATGGCTACCGCGTACCAATCCATGGAGCATGGTGAAATGTCGCCGGAATACAGAGACCAGATTGCTCAATGGGTTACCAGCGATGAGGAGCCGCCCCTCCCCGGGCTGTGGGATGATGTTCCCCAGGTCCAGTACACACCAGCGTATCAGCAGCAGCCGGTATACGAAATGCCCCCGCAAAACAATGACACCGATATGAACAGCCTACCGCCGGACGATGTTTACCACAACCAGTATATGCGTCCCGATGGGCAGAACGCACTTGACCCCTATATGCCGCCGCCCGAATACGCGGAGGATGTTTCCCCCGCTTACATGGAACCGCTAGCGGACGCGCAGCTATATGAAACCCCCTATATACAAGAGGAAGCGCCGCTGATTTCACCGGAAATGCAGTCTTATTACGACTCCTATGTGCCTGAGGCAATAGAGCCCGCAGAGGACAACGCCATGCCGTCCTCCGCGCCGCGCAAAAGAAGAAGCCGGGGTCGGCAGAAGAATTCCTCAGGCGGTATCCTCGGGCATTTGCTCAAGCAGATTCCCAGAGATTTGGAAGACGAAGACGTGCGGGCGTTCCCGCCCCCGGTCAACCCTGAAAACACTTTCAGAAGCCCTGTGTATCCGGAATCCTACCAATACAGGGACGCTGCCATTCATCCTCCCCAAGCGCAGGATGACGGCTATTACAATGGCCAATCATAAAGTAGAACAAAGCCCGCCTGCTCTGCCGGGCGGCTTTTTATCTGCCATGCGGCGGATGCTGGGGGATGATTATCCCCGTTTTTTGCGTACCTATGATGAGCCCCCTTTCCATGCCGTCAGGTATCGGGCAAAAGACGGGCTGATTCCCTTTCCCCTTACGGAAGCGGTACCCTGGGAACCAAGCGCCCGGTACCTTAAGGACAATGAAACGCCGGGGTCTCATCCTTTGCATGAGGCAGGCGCGTACTACCTGCAGGAGCCCAGCGCCATGCTGCCTGCCCGTATCCTTGACCCCAAACCCGGGGAAACGGTACTGGATTTATGCGCGGCTCCCGGCGGCAAATCCACCCAGTTAGCCGCTCTGATGGAGGGGCGGGGGTGCTTGGTCTGCAATGAAATCAACCCGTCCAGAGCCCGGATCCTCAGCAGGAACATAGAGAGAATGGGGATAGCCCACGCTTATGTGACAAACGCCTCCCCCGATTTTCTCGCCAACAGGTGGGCCTTGCAGTTTGACAAAATCCTTGTGGACGCGCCCTGCTCCGGGGAAGGGATGTTCCGCAAAGACCCTGCCGCCCGCACAGAATGGAAGGATAATTCCCCCCGCCAATGCGCCCAGCGCCAACTGTCTATTCTGGAATCTGCCGCCGCCTTGCTGCGGCCTGGCGGCAGGCTGGTATACAGCACCTGCACACTCAATGAAGTAGAAAACGAAGGGGTTATCCAGCAGTTTTTATTACGCCACCCGGCGTTTCACCTGGTTCCTTTTTCAGTGCCGCCGGAAATCTCCGCGCCGGAGGGGATGGCGCGGGTATGGCCGCACCTGCGCCGCGGGGAAGGACACTTTGCCGCCCTGCTGGAAAAGGATGGAAACGAGGAAAGCAGCATCAAACCCATGAACCAGCCTGCCGCGGAGGACAGAGCCGCTGCCAACCTGAAAGACATCATGCTCGAACCCATTAGCCACCTGACAAAGTTTGGGGAAACCATTGTCTCCGCCCCTCCTGTCCCCTTCTCCTTCAACGGGGTGCCTGTTCTTCGGTTTGGGCTGCACGTTGGGAAAATGAAGGGAAACATCTTCCAGCCGGATCACGCCCTGGCACTGGCACGCAAAGCAAGGCAGCAGCTACCCCTTGCCTTGCCGGATGTCTATCGGTACCTTCATGGAGAGGTATTAAATATTCCAGAGCACTTCACTGGCTGGGTTGCCCCTACCTTTGACGGGTGGCAGCTGGGCTGGGGCAAGGCGGTGCAGGGACAGCTGAAAAACCATTACCCAAAGGGGTTGCGAAAGTAGGTTGCATCTCCTCTTTCATTCACACAGCAATATGAGGAATATAATGAAAAAAGCTGCCGCGATTGCGGCAGCTGATTGTTTCCTGGGATATAATTAGCGCTTGGAGAACTGGGGGGCACGGCGGGCACCCTTAAGGCCGTACTTCTTGCGCTCCTTCATACGGGGATCGCGGGTCAGGAACCCGGCCTTTTTCAAGGCTTCCCGCAGTTCCGGATTGGCTTTGATCAGGGCACGGCTGATGCCGTGACGGATGGCGCCGGACTGGCCGGTCAAACCGCCGCCCACAACGTTCACCATGACGTCAAAACCATTGGTCTTGGTCAGCTCCAGCGGCTGACGAACGGTCATCTTCAAGGTTTCCAGACCGAAATAATGGTCCAAATCACGCTTGTTGACAACAATATTGCCCTTGCCAGGCACCAGGCGCACGCGGGCTACTGCCTTCTTACGGCGGCCTACTGCATGAAAATCAGATTGCATTGATGATGTTCTCCTTCCGCTCATTTGCTGAAGCTGAGTGCTTCGGGTTTCTGCGCTTCATGACCATGCTCGCTGCCGGCATAGATATGGAGCTTCTTGGCCATGGCGCGTCCCAAAGGCCCCTTGGGCAGCATGCCGACGACAGCATGCTGGACAGCAAACTCAGGCTTGTCGCTCATCAGCTTGCGGTACTTGGTTTCACGCAAACCACCGGGATATCCGGTATGATGATAATAAATCTTTTGATCAAGCTTTTTGCCGGTTAAAACAACTTTGTCCGCGTTGACGATGATGACATAGTCGCCCGTATCAACATGGGGGGTATAGGTGGGCTTGTGTTTGCCACGAAGAATGTTGGCAACCTGGCTGGCCAGACGGCCCAGCACCATGCCGTTTGCATCAACGACATACCATTTGCGCTCAACATTTTGCGCATTTGCCATAAAGGTGTTCAAGTGATCTTCCTCCTAAGAATTCGGTGTAAGCTGAGCATGATGGTCGCATGTTCCGCTTGAAGCCAATTGCACCCGGGGCTAATCGGAGTGCATTGATGCAAAGGCTATTTTAACCAAATAATCATGCGATGTCAACACCCAAACCGCTGTTTTATCAGAAATATCAATGCATATTATCGTTTATTGCGTATTTCGGGGATGGATAGTGTTGTGTTGTTCCCTAAAGCATCATTATCAAAGTATTCAACTCCTGTAGAAAGAGGCTTTTTTGCGATTGGGAAAGCTTCATTTCAAACAGCGTTGTTCATTATCCTTTCTCCACAAAAAAAGCCTTGCAAAGTACCCTTTACAAGACTTTCTGGTCTGGGTGAGAGGATTCGAACCTCCGGCCTCTTGAACCCCATTCAAGCACGCTACCAAACTGCGCCACACCCAGATACGCGACGAACGCACAAAATGTATATTACCCATTATTCCCGAGCTTGTCAAGCGGTATTTTCACTTTTCTCGCGGGAATCCCCTGATTCATCGCCTTTCTGTTGACATCCAAAGTGAATACAGGCTAAAATACCATATTACTCGTATGTCCTGAAAGGCGGTTCCATCATGATTGTTGCGAAGTTCGGCGGCACATCCCTGGCGGATGCCCAGCAGTTTGAAAAGGTTGGCGCGATTATTAAAAGCGACCCGGAAAGGCGCTATATTGTCCCCAGCGCGCCGGGAAAGCAGCATGATAAAGACGAAAAAATAACGGACCTACTGCTGACCTGCCATCAGATTGTGACCACTGGTTCGTCCTGCGCGTCGGTGTTCGACCGCATCCGTGCCCGCTACCTGCGCATCGCGGCTGATCTTGGCGTCAACAATGAAAAACTCGTCAGCGAACTGGCCATCGCCCAGGAGCGGATCCAAGGCGGCGAAACCCGGGACTACGCCGCGAGCCGCGGCGAGTACCTAAACGGCCTTCTGCTGGCCGCGTACCTGGGCATTCCCTTTGTCGACGCGGCGGATGTCATCCGCTTTGAAGAAAACGGCAACCTGGATCAGAACGAAACCTACCGCTTGATCGAGGAGCATGTCATGCCCCTGCATGACGCGGTAATTCCCGGCTTTTACGGTGCCGACCGCAAGGGGAAGGTTCATGTATTTTCAAGAGGCGGCAGCGACATCAGCGGCGCTTTGGTTGCTCGGGGCTTGAATGCCGATACATATGAAAACTGGACGGATGTATCGGGTTTCCGCACCGCCGACCCAAGGGTTGTGCCGGATGCCAAGTTCATCCAGGATATGACCTACCGGGAACTGCGGGAACTGTCCTACATGGGCGCTTCCGTGCTGCACGAGGACGCCGTGTTCCCGGTGCGCATGGCAGGCATCCCCACCAATATCCGCAACACGAACGACCCCCTGCATCCGGGCACCATGATTCACTACAGCCCCCTGCGCAACGGCGTCACCCCCATTGTGACCGGCATCGCCGGACGCAAGGGATTCTCCACCGTGATGATAGAGAAGGACCGGATGAACGCCGAGGTTGGTTTCGGGCGCAAAGTGCTGCAGGTATTTGAGGAGTGCAATCTGAATTTTGAGCATCTGCCCACTGGCATTGACGCCATGTGCGTTATCCTGCCCACAGCCAGTCTGACTCCCCACCGTGATGAAATCATGGACAAAATCAGCAAGGTGGTCAGCCCCGACCAGATTACCATCCATGACGGCCTGGCCATGGTAGCCACCGTGGGCACAGGCATGCTCAAGCAGTTCGGCACCGCGGCCCGTTTGTTTACCGCCATCGCCGAGCAGGGCATCAGCATTAAAACCATGCTCCAGACCCCCACGGAACTGAGCATGCTGATTGGCATTGACGAGCACGATTTGACTAAGGCTATCTGCGCCATCTATGACGCTTTCATCCGTACCTGAGCAAGAAAACCCTCTGTTTCCGCGTTGTATGGGTAGAGACCGCAAGGAGGTATCGCCATGAAAAGAACCATTCCATTGCTCCTTCTGCTTGCCTTGTCGCTGACCATTTTGCCGGTAGGCAGCACGCAGGCGCAAAGCGTTTTGCCCGCCGAGCGCTTGCAGAACCTTGTTCATAACGCGCCCAACACAGGCATCATGCTGCCGGAACGTTTTGACCCCTACCAGGATACCTATCTGCTGACCGTCGCGGACTGGGTCAGCAGAATTCGGTTTACGCCCACCGCCTCCTCCCCCGCTTCCGTTATCACGGTGAATGGACAGGTGGTGCAAAGCGGGCAGCAATCCCAGATTATTCAAATGAATAATGAACCCCAGGTGGCCACCATCACCGTGTCCGCGTATGACGCGAACCGTGTGCTGACGGGTCAAACCACCTATACCATCTACCTGCAGCGCCGCCCCAGCGAGCGCAGAACCCGGGTATCCGCTGGCTACATCACCGATATCAGCATCAAGGACAATGTGTGCAGCATTTCCGCAGATTTAATTACGCTGCAGTATCAGCCTTTTTCCAATGTGTCCACCTTCATCAACGATTCCAACTATATTTACAAAGGCTACCAGTGCGCGGAAAACTGCCTGTTTTATTATGGCACAATGCAAAACCCTGTCCGCGCCGCCAATGCCCAGGAGTTCATCAACAACTATCAGTCCCAGGGCAATGTGCTGTACTATCTGATCTACATTGAGGATCAGATTGTCGCCGTTATACCCTACAGCGCAGGCTGAGAAGTATTGGGAACGCTATGCCGCCGGAACATCCGGCGGCTTTGTGTTATAATAAGTCCACCAATAAAAGGAGATGGGCAGCGTGGTTACTGTGTTTGTACAGGATTTGCCGGTACAGTTGAAAAGCTGGCATGACCTTGATTTTATTCATGCTTTCGGGCGTGTCTTCCGGGTGTTTGATCATTTAATATCAGGCAACCTATGCTTTGGGGTAGAGAATGAGCAAGGACGCTTCTTTATCAAGTACGCTGGAGCGCCTACCATCAATTATCTGGGATACCCTGAGGAAGCCATTGAGCGCCTGCAGAAAGCCGCTCAAACCTACCAGGTGCTAGCCCACCCCGCGATTCCACCGCTGCTGGGTATGGAGGAAACGCCCCATGGGCTGCTGTGCGTATTCCCCTGGCTGTCCGGATTCCCTCTTGGGCCCTTACCCCAACATTTTGACGCCATGCGCAGGCTGTCCGTTATTGACAGGCTCGCCATGCTGGATCCCGTTTTCTCCCTGTTGGCGCTTGCATCCCAGCGGGATTACATCGCCGCCGGCTTAGCGGATAACCATCTGCTGGTTGATTTTCAGAAACCTTCGCTGACACTGTGCAGCGTGGATGACTTTGTAAAAATGCCCTGCGTCAATGCGCGCGGACGCCTGCCCGGCGCGCCTTGGTACCTTGCCCCGGAGGCTTACCATACCGGAGCGTCGCTGGATGAGGGCGTCACGGTGTACGCCATGGGCGCCCTCGCGATGACCTTCTTTGGGGACAGGGATGCCCCCTCCCCCTCCAGCTGGTGCGCCGCGCCCCGTTTGTATGAAGTCGCTAAAAAAGCTTTGAGCCATGAAAAAACAAAACGTTTTCCCTCAGCCCAAAGCTTTCTGGACGCATGGCGGCAGGCGGTCCGCAATACCCCTTTCAGCTGACGATACCGTCGTGCACATTCAGTACGCAGTCGGGCACTGCCCCCCGCAGCTCTTTTAAATCCGTACATGTAATCAGTGTCTGCACATTGCGTAACTGGGAAATCAGGCGCGTACGCCGGCTGACATCCAGCTCGCTGAGCACATCATCCAGCAGCAGCAGCGGCGGATCCCCATTGACAGAGGTCAGGATATCCATTTCACTCAGCCGCAGCGCCAGCGCCGCGGTGCGTATTTGCCCCTGGGAGCCATGGGTTTTAATCTCCCTGCCCCCAAGAAAGATGTTCAAATCATCCCGGTGCGGGCCGAAGCTGGTGCTCAGCCGCCGGATGTCATCCTCTCTGCCCTGCTGCAGCATCCTGAACAAATCCGCCTGGGGATCCAGGCTGGCCTCCAGCTGGCTGGAGAAACGGATGGCCAGGATTTCCTGTTCCCTTCCGCTGATAACATGGTAATGCTTCTGCGCCAGAACATTCAGCTTATCCGCCGTTTGCTGGCGTAAGCGCACAATGGGTACGCAGCGGATGGCAAGCTGCTCGTCCCATACATCCAACTGCTGACGGCTTTGGCCTTTGGCGATGCCTTTGAGCAGCGCGTTGCGTTGCTTGAGGACATTGTTATAGGACTGTATGGCGTAGAAATACGCTGGCTGGCTCTGGGACAGCAGCATATCCACAAATCTACGGCGGCCCTGTGGGCTGCCTTTGACAATATCCAAATCCTCGGGAGAAAACATCACGCAGTTGATATGCCCCATCATTTCCCCAATGCGGGGCACAATCTTGCCGTTGACGTACACCATTTTTTTGCTGCGGTTTTTAGCATACAGCCGCACGCCTACCTCATCAATTCCAATGTTTCGCAGCACCTTCGCGTGGACGCCGCAGGTTTCCGTGCCTTCCCGTATCATATCCTTGTCATTGGAGGTACGGTGGCTTCTGCCCAGGCAGCATAGGTGAATCGCCTCCAGGAGGTTGGTTTTCCCTGCCCCGTTCTCCCCCACGATGGCGGTAACGCCGCCAGGGGGAGTCAGGGACAACTGCTTATAGCTTCTAAAATCGTGCAGGCGCAACTGTTTGAGCAGCATTACTTGTGATACCTCTCATTGGCGTTGATTTTGCACGCCCGGTAGATTTGCTCCAGCAGCATTACCCTGGCAAGCTGATGGGGAAATGTCATGTCGGAAAAGGAAAGCTGCTCGTTGGCACGGACGAGCACCTTATCGCTCAACCCGTTGGAGCCGCCGATCACGAAGACATGGCGCTTGGATGCATCCTTGATATATTGCAGTTTCTGGGCAAACTTTTCACTGCTGTATTGCGGGGCCTGGATGCACAGCGCTGTTACATAGTCCTCCCCTTTGATGAGGGACAGGATGCGCTCCCCCTCCGAGGCCACCGTCTGGGCAATCTGCGCGGCGCTCGCGTTTGCCGGCTCCGCGATGTCGGGGATTTCCGAGACGCTCACCTTGTCATAGCGTGTCAGGCGTTTCAGATATTCCGCCGCTGCGTCGCGGAAGTATTTTTCTTTCAGGCTGCCCACCGTTAGAATATGGATTGGCATTCAGCCCTCCAGCAAGGGGAGAGCGTCCGCCAAACTGGATAAAACCCCCGTGGTGAAGGGGGCGAATTCCTGCTGATAGGCAATCTGATCAGGCACCATATACGCCTGCATGCCTGCCGCATGGGCGGCGCGCAAACCGTTGGGCGAATCCTCCAGCACCATGCATTTCTCCGCCGGTACCTGGAGTTTTTCCGCCGTCAGCAAAAACATATCCGGCGCCGGTTTGGAAGGCACGCCGTCATCCTGGGTAACCATGGCGTCAAAATAATGCCGCAGACCGGTTTTTTCCAGATACAGGGCCACCCTCTTCAGCGGACTACCCGAGCATAAGCCCATTTTGATGCCTTTTGCATGGACTGTTTCTAATAATTCCACCGCATGGGGCATGATGCCCAGCGGATGGGTATCCACATAGTCTACCATCCAGTCAGAGAAGTCCTTCCAGAACCGCTCCCGCTGATAGGACGGATAGTGGGCTAAGTAAGTACTGTCCGACTTGGCTTCCGTCGTTCCCAGGGTCTTGAGCACCACATCCCTGGAGACATCAATCCCCTGCATTTTCCCCGCGTGGATGCACGCCTGAATCCCCAGGGTTTCCGTGTCAAAGAGCAAACCGTCCATATCAAAAATTACCGCTTCAAACGCCATGTCATCCTCCAAGTGTATACTGCGTCCAGTATAAGGGAAGGGCAGGGCATTTGCAAGAAAGGGACCGCAGCAAAAAGCCGGGGCGCGCAGCCCCGGCTTGATTTGTTGGGTTAGATCACCATGGTTCCATTTTCTTTGTTGTAGCTGGTGGGATCTGCCTGCAGCTGTTTGGCCTGCCGGGTTTCAAAGAACTTCTTGGCAACCTGCGGGAAGGACGCGTAGCTGAGAACATCCTCATCCTGCTGGACAAACTCGGCGATGTCCTTGCGGAAGCCTTCCAGCTGAGGGGCAATATCATCGGCGGGGCGGCCGGTTATGACAGGCTCGTCTCCCAGAATCTGCTTCTGAATAGCTTTGTTGACAGGCGCCGGCAGCCGGCCGTATTCGCCGCGGAGCAATGCCTTGCTCTCGTTGGGCACCATCTTGTAGCGTTCCCCGGTGATGATGTTCATCACAGCCTGGGTGCCCACAATCTGGCTGGTGGGGGTAACCAGCGGCGGATAGCCAAAGTCTTCCCTGACCCTTGGTACCTCTGCCAGCACTTCCTCGAACTTGTCTATCTTGCCTGCCTGCTTCAACTGGCCAATCAGGTTGGACAGCATGCCGCCGGGCACCTGGTAGCGCAGGGTATTGACATCCACTGCCATCACCATCTCCGTATCCCGCCAGCCTTCCTTCTTCAGGCGCTCCACAGCGGGCTTGAAGGTTTCCGCTGCCTGGGTCAACAGTTCCAGATCGATACCGGTGTCATACTCGGTGCCCGCCAAGGTGGCTACCATGGCTTCCGTGACAGGCTGGGCGGTGCCGCCGCCTAGCGGCGATAGGGCGGTGTCGATTACATCCACACCCGCCTCCACGGCTTTGAGCAGCGTCATCGCGCCGGTGCCGGTTGTGTTATGGGTATGCAGCACGATAGGCACCTTGACGGACTCTTTGAGTTTTTTCACCAAAGAGTACGCCGGATACGGCAGCAGCAGGTTGGCCATGTCCTTGATGCAGACGATGTCGGCGCCCATTTCCTCAATCTGCTTGGCGAGGTTGACGAAGTACTCCTCGGTATGAACGGGCGACATGGTATAACTCATGGCGATTTCGGCAATGCCGCCGTACTGCTTGGTGGCCTTCACCGCCACTTCCATGTTGCGCAGGTCGTTGAGCGCGTCAAAAATGCGGATGATATCAATGCCGTTGTCGATGGACTTCTTGACAAAGTATTCCACCGTGTCGTCGGCATAGTGCTTGTAGCCAAGAATGTTCTGGCCGCGCAGCAGCATCTGCAGTTTGGTATTGGGCAATGCCTTGCGGAACTGGCGCAGGCGGTCCCAGGGGTCTTCGTTCAGAAAGCGCAGGCAGGCGTCAAAGGTAGCGCCGCCCCAGCATTCCAGCGAAAAATAACCGGCTTTATCCAGATATTCGCAGGCGGGCAGCATCTCGTCCAGGCGCATACGGGTCGCTGCCTGGGACTGATGCGCGTCGCGCAGAATGGTATCGGTAATTCCAACTTTTGGCATAAAATCACTCCTTCATGTAAACCAGACGGACATCACAAAACCCATGTACTGTTTATGGGGCATTCTCAGCAACGGGCTGCGGCTCTGTGATTATTGCAGCACAACCATGGCGTCGCCGCTGTTGACGGAGGCACCCGCCTGCACGAGAATCTGCGCGACGCTGCCATCCTTGGGAGCCACGATTTCGTTTTCCATTTTCATGGCTTCCAGTATCAGCAGCACATCGCCCCGCTTTACCTGAGCACCGACGGATGTTTTAATGCTCAGCACCGTTCCGGGCATGGGCGCTTTAATCTGCTCGCCGCCGACAGGCGCGGCTGCAGGGACGGGCGCGGGCGCAGGAGCGGCGGGAGCCTGAACAGCTGCGGGGGCAGCCTGCGCAGGGGCTGCTGCAGGGGCGGCCGGCTGGGGGGCAAATACCGCGCCGGCGGCAGCTTCTTCCACTTCTACCTCATAAGGGACACCGTTGACTTTAATATGAAACTTACGCATGGGGATCTCTCCTTCCAAATGTATCAATCTGATGATTATATACGCCAGGTGTCCACCCGCCGGATACGGCGGACAACAAACCCTTCCGTCTTGCCTTCCTGCTGCAGCATCATGGAGATAGCCGCGGTGATAGCCGCTACCAGCGCGCCATTGTCCGCTGCCGGCTGAATGGGGGCGGCGATCACGGCCGGGACGGCTGCCGGAACGGTACATTGCTTCGCGGGTTCGTTCTTCCTGGACAGGTTGCGAAGCAAGGTTACAACAACCAGCAGCAGAATCAGCCCGATGAGCACAGCCAATATGGTGAAAACCGTAGTGGAAACACCTTCGGAAAGTATTATCTGCATACATTAACCGCCTTTCTTAGAGCGGCATGTTGCCGTGTTCACGGGCAGGCGCTTCATCCTGCTTGGTGTACAGCAACTCCATGGCGGCAATCAGGTGCTTGCGGGTCTGGGCAGGGTCGATGACATCATCCGCCAGGCCTTGGGAGGCGATTACCAGACCGTCGGCGGAGCGGGCATACTCCTGCTCCAAGACGGCGCGGTCTTCTTCCTTCAGGCGCTGGGCGTCAAAGGTCTGCACCGCCGCTTCTTTGGTAAGGGGGGCAATCATGGCGCTTGGCCAGGCAAAGGCGATATCCGCCACCGCTTTGCCGCCCATGGCGACATAAGCCGCGCCAACCGCGTCGCCTGCCAGCACCGCCAATTTAGGCGTGGTGGCTTCCGCGTAGGAATAGAGCATCTGCGCGGAGGCGCGCATCTGTTCCGCCTGTCTGGCGATAGCCGGTACACGCATACCCGCGGACATCACCAGGGAAACAACCGGCAGATGATAGCAGTCGCACAGACGAACCAAGCGGGCGATTTTTCTGCAGGCAGCCGCGTCCAGACGGCCGGCATCCTGCTTGGGTTCTCCCGCGACGATGCCGCAGGGTCTGCCGCCAACACGGGCGAGCAGCGTATGGCATCCGGGACCGTACCCCGGGTACAGTTCCACCGCGGAGCCGGCGTCCGCCACATCCAGCGCGAGGGCCAAGCCATCGCTCGCGTCCGCTGTCAGCAAACGGTTCAGGTCGTCCCCTTCTTCAAGGGGCGCTCCCTCACAATTGGAGGAGGGCAACAAGCCAAGCACTTTCTGCAGGGTGCTTACAGCCTGCTGTTCATCCGCCGCCTTCAGCGCCACCGCACCGTGCTTGAGCAGCATCTGAGCGCCGCCAAGCTCCTCATCCTTTAGGGTAGTGCCCGCGGTCGCGTTCATTACCAGGGAAGACATGGGCATCACCAGGGCGGATTTTTCCACCGCGATAGCAACATCGGCAAGGGAAGCAAAGTGGGCCGCGACGCCCATGCAGGCACCGGAAACAACGGTCAGTATCGGGCAAACGCCGGATAGACGGCTCATGGCGGCGAAAACCTGGGCATACGCGGCCAAGGCCGCTGCCCCCTCTTCCACTTTAAAGCCCTCGCTGTCCGCGAATAAAACGACAGGAGCCCCTGTTTTCTTTGCCAGACCCAGCAGCTTGACAATTTTCTCTGCCTGCAGGCGGGACATAGCGGCGCCTTGTACGGTTACATCCTGGGCGGCCACATAAACGGGGCGGCCATCCACCAGACCATAGCCTGTAATCACCCCGGTATCCTGCTGCAGTGCCAGTGTTTCAACAAAAGAGCCGCCATCATACAGCGATGTGACTCTTTCCCGGGCAGTCAGTTTATTTTTCGCGTGCTGCTGCTCCACCTTCTGGGTATCGCCTTGTAGCAGCGCGTTTTTCTTCTCCAGGATATCGCGCAGCTGCCCATTGTGATCCATGAGGATTCCCCCCTTATATCGATTTCGTTCCAGTTGATAACTGTTCCATTATACACCAATGATATCGTAAAACAAAAGCGTTCCAACGTCAACCCCGTACGGAAAGGTTAATTGTCCCGAAGCAGTTTTTTCAGATTCAGGGAGGCGGTATACAGTGCGTTCTTCTTCTTCCCTTCCCCGGCTAGACGCTCCATGGCGTCCCGTAAGGACAGACTGTGTAAAAGCATGGCATCCAACAGCTGGGCTTCCAGCGTCTGCGCGCCTGCGGTTTGCGTGTTTTGAAGCTGCTGGGTTTGTGATACGTCCAGCACCACAACATACTCGCCTTTTTCCGTCTTGGGGTTGTTTTTTAATTGTTCGAGTACATCCTCTGCTGTGCCGCGCAGCGTCTTTTCATACAGCTTTGTCAGATCGCAGCAGACCACGCAGCGAATGCCCGGGAACACGGCCTGGATATTTTCCATCAGGGCAATGACACGGTGGGGGGACTCATACAGCACCACGGTTTCATCCTTCCCCGCCATGCTTGCCAGCTTGTCCCTGCATTCCTTCCCGCCCCGGGGCAGAAAGCCGTAAAAATGATACGAAGTGTTGACAAAGCCGCTGATGGACACCGCGGCCACCGCCGCGCTGGCACCGGGAACGGGAAGCACAGGGATGCCCCGCAGAGCCGCTTCCTGAACAAAGTATGCCCCAGGGTCGGATACCGCGGGGGTTCCCGCGTCCGTCACCAGGGCGGCATCCAATTGTTCGGCGATCATCCGGTCCACAAGCTGGCTGCTTTTGTAGCGCTCGTTATCCCGATACAGGCTTGTCAGGGGGGTATCAATCTGGAAATGGGTAAGGAGTTTGCGGGTTACCCGGGTATCCTCCGCCACAATCAAGCCGACTGTTCTCAGTGTATCCAGCGCCCGGGCGGAAAAATCCCCCAGGTTGCCAATGGGTGTCGCCACAACATACAGCATATTACAGCCTTTCCGCCACACGCAGCTTCGCGCTTTGGGCGCGGGAATTTTCCGTCAGTTCTAGTTCGTCTGGCGCAATCGCACCCCCTGCCAGCACACGGGCGACGGGCTGCTTGCCGCAGGTGCACACCGGCGCTCTGGGCGGGCAGGTGCAGGGGTTCTTCATCTGCTGGAACGCCCGTTTTACCAGGCGGTCCTCGATGGAGTGAAAGGTAATCACGCAAAGCCGTGCGCCCGGGCGCAGCAGTTCCATCCAATCCTGCAGAGCCTTCGGCAGAGGATCCAGTTCCTCATTGACGGCGATGCGCACCGCCTGGAATGTTCTGCGGGCAGGATGCCCCGAGTCCTTGCGGCGCACCGCTTTGGGGATCGCCGCGTCCACCACGTTCACCAGATCCTGGGTGGTCTCGATAGGCTTGACAGCGCGTTTTTCGATGAGTACTTTGGCGATGCGCGCCGCCCATTTTTCGTCGCTGAAGTCATACAGGGCTTGCGCAAAGTCTTTTTCGGTAACCCGCGCCAGCCACTGGGCGGCTGTCTCCCCCTGTCCCCTGTCCATACGCATGTCCAAAGGCGCGTCCTCATGGTAGCTGAACCCTCTGTCCGGCGTGTCCAGCTGATGGGAGGAGACACCTAAATCCAGCAAACCGCCATCCAGCATGGTTTCCGGGGGCAGAAGCTCCTTGATTTCATGGAAGTTCCCATGGATGGCAATAAAGTTTTTATTCTCTTTAAGCCGCGACGAGGCAGCGGTGATGGCCGCCTCGTCTCGGTCGATTCCATACAGCGTACCCGTCCCGGCCATCATCCCCAGGATGGCCTGGCTGTGCCCTCCGCCGCCCAGGGTGCCGTCAGCGTATACGCCGCCGGGATGGGGTGCGAGCCACTGGAGAACCTCCCGCAGCAGCACGGGAACATGTTGAAAGGAAGCAGCGGCTGTCATGCCTGTAAATCCCTGATGCGCTGTTTCAGCGCTTCCAGCATCTGCCTGTTCTGCTCCAGTTTCTCCTTTTCCGCCGCTACCAGCTGCTCCGGCGCCTTGGCCAGGAAACCCTGGTTTTGCAGTTTGGCTTCTCCCCTGGCAATTTCTTTTTCCAGGTTCTCCTGCTCCTTGGCAAGCCGCTTGATTTCCGCCTGCATATCCACCAGATCCCCAAGGGGGATGAGGACTTCTGCGGCAGGCACCACAGCGCTGACAATCTTTTCCGCAACCGTTTCCTCATCCGCCAGCAGTTTGACTTCGGAGGCGCTGGCCAGGCGCATAAAGTAAGGCGCCGCGTCGCGCAGCACATCCTGCCAGCCGGGCTGCGCTTTCAGCAGCAGCCGGGCTTTCGAACCTGCCTGAACCTTCAGTTCTGCCCGCAGGTTGCGCACCGCGCGGATAACTTCCATAACCCCTTCCATTTGGGCGGCTTCCTTCTCAAACACATATACCTCCTCATAGGCAGGCCATGGGGACAGCATGCAGGAGTCCTGCTCGTGCCCGGGCAGGAAGCGGTAGACGGTTTCCGTCAGGAAGGGCATGAAGGGATGAAGCATTTTCAGCAAGGCGCTGAGTACATGCTGGAGCACAGCCCGTACTGCCTTCTTGCGCTCAGCGTCCTCGCCGAACAGGTCGGACTTGGCCAGTTCAATGTACCAGTCGCAGAAATCGCTCCAGGCAAAATCGTAGATCCGCTGTGCCGCCAGACCATGCTCGCTATGCTCAAAATGGTCGGAGATGTCCCGCACCGCCTGCATGCAGCGGGTCAGAATCCATCGATCCGCCTGCTCCAGGCGCTTGCCTTCCAGGGTTTCTTCGTGCTCATCCAGATTCATCAGCACGAAACGGGACGCGTTCCATACCTTGTTGGCAAAATTCCGGGCGGACTCAATCTTTTCCTGAGAAAAGCGGGTGTCATTGCCCGGGCTGATGCCCATACAAAGGGAGAAGCGCAGCGCGTCGGCGCCATATTCATCAATCACTTCCAATGGGTCGATGCCATTGCCCAGGGATTTGGACATTTTTCTCCCCTGGGCGTCGCGCACCAGGCCGTGGATCAGCACGGTGTCAAAAGGCGTTTCCCCGGTATGGGCGATGCCGGAGAAAATCATGCGCGCCACCCAGAAAAAGATGATGTCGTACCCGGTTACCAAAGTACTGGTTGGGTAGAAGTACTTGAAATCCTCCGTTTCCTGGGGCCAACCCAGGGTGCTGAAGGGCCATAAAGCGGAAGAGAACCAGGTATCCAGCACGTCCTCATCCTGGCGCAAATGGCTTTCGCCGCATGCGGGGCAGGTTTCCGGATCCTGTTTTGACACAATGGTTTCACCGCAGTTGTCGCAATACCAGGCGGGAATCCGATGCCCCCACCACAGTTGGCGGCTGATGCACCAATCCCGGATATTTTCCATCCAGTTGAAGTAGATTTTGGAGAACCTGTCCGGCAGGAAACGGGTTTGCCCATTGCGCACCGCCTCGATGGCGGGCTTGGCAAGGGGCTCCATCTGCACAAACCACTGTTTGCTGATCAGCGGCTCCACCACCGTGCCGCAGCGGTAGCACGCGCCGACATTGTGGGTATAGTCTTCAATTTTCACCAGATTGCCCTGCTCGCTAAGCGCCTGGACTACCTGCTTTCTGCATTCTTCCCGGGTCAGCCCAGCAAAAGCGCCTGCGTTCTCGTTCATGGTGCCGTCATCATGCAGCACCCGGAGAATGGGCAGGTTGTGACGCATGGCTACGTCAAAGTCGTTGGGGTCATGGGCGGGGGTCATTTTCACCGCGCCGGTACCAAACTCCCGGTCCACGTAGGCGTCCGCCACCACAGGTATTTCCCTGTTGCATAGGGGCAGGATAACCG
This sequence comes from uncultured Clostridia bacterium, assembly GCA_937894675.1. Taxonomy (GTDB): domain Bacteria; phylum Bacillota; class Clostridia; order Christensenellales; family Aristaeellaceae; genus DTU024. The sequence goes on along the minus strand of CALCQO010000023.1, from coordinate 33,568 downwards.
ATTTACCCACCAAATGGGCATAGCGCTCGTCATCGGGGTTTACCGCCACGCCGGTATCGCCCAGCATGGTTTCCGGGCGGGTGGTCGCCACCACCACGCCTTCTCCCCCGTCGGCCGCCGGATAACGAATGTGCCAAAGGTGGGAGGGCTTTTCCTCGTACTCGATTTCCGCGTCGGAAAGCGCCGTCAGGCAATCGGGGCACCAGTTGATGATGCGGTCGCCCCGGTAGATGAGCCCCTGTTCATACAGGCGGACGAACACTTCCCGCACCGCTTCAGAACAGCCCTCATCCATGGTAAAGCGTTCCCGGGACCAGTCGCAGCTGGCGCCCAGACGCCTTAGCTGGGTGGTGATGCGGCCGCCGTATTCCTTCTTCCACTCCCAGGCTCTCTCCAGGAACTTTTCCCTGCCGATGGCTTCCTTGGTGAGGCCTTCCTCCGCCATCTTCTCAACAATCTTTACCTCGGTGGCGATGGAGGCGTGATCAGTACCCGGCAGCCACAGGGTGGGGTCGCCCTTCATGCGGTGGTACCTGGTCAGCGCGTCCTGCAGCACACAGTCCATGGCATGGCCCATGTGCAGCTGCCCTGTAATGTTGGGAGGCGGCATGACAATGGTAAACGGTTTTTTCCCTTCCACGGGTTTTGCCACAAACGCTCCGGACTGTTCCCATTGCGCATAGGTATCCCGCTCTATCGCCTGCGGGCTGTAAGTTTTCTCCATGCTGCTTTCCATACTTCCTCCTATCAATACAAAAGCCGCTCCATCCCCTGAAGGACGGAGCGACCCGTGGTACCACCTTGCTTTACAGCGCGTACGCGCTGCCTCTTCGCTGTAACGGGCTGACCCGGACTTGCGCCACCCTCCCAAGCGACCTTCCGCCTACCGCTGCCTGGCACCCTTCCACCGTGAAGCGCCTCTCTATCAGGAACAGCCTGCGTACTCCTCTTGTTCTTTGGGCATCAGCAGGTGTTAGGCCTGCTTCTTTTCGTCCATCACCAGAACCTGCCTGCCGTTGTACATGCCGCAATGTTTGCAGACATGATGCATCAGCTTCATCTGATGGCACTGGGGGCAAGCCGTGATGGCCGGCATGCTCAATTTCCAGTGTGTACGGCGCTTACGGCCGCGAGATTTGGATACTTTTCCCTTTGGTACTGCCATGGTTACACCTCCTGATCCTTTGTCAGCAATTGTTGTAATGCCGCAAAGGGATGCTCTTGATCGAGCTCTTCCTGGCAGGCATTCGCTTGTTGATTGTGCTGGTTCTCCGGTAGCAGCCCTTCGCAGTCTTCCCTGCACAGGAAGCGCATGGGCAATTCCAGAACCGCCAGCGTGAGCGCCAGATGACCAAGCTCCACCTTGGAGCCCTGAAAACTGAGCTGCTCTTCGTCTTCCATCCCCGCGCGGTTATCAACATGGGTGAACACTTCATCGAAGGGAACAACCAATGTGTCGGCAACGGGTTCAAGGCAATTGGCACACCTGGTGGTAAGCGCCGCCGTCAGCTTCCCCTTGATGTACAGGGTGTCGTCCGTCATGCTGAAAACGCCATCCATGCGGACCGGGTTTTCAAAGGTGACAGTCTCTCCCAAAATATCCTGCGGCGGAATGTTCTCGGGATGGATAAAGGCAAACTCTTTGCCCGGTTCGCGCAGGGCGCTGGAAACATCAAGCAGCATGCGCACCCCTCCCATCCAGAACGAGCAACATTATAAAGGGATTGCGGGGCATTGTCAACCGTTTTTTACTCATCAGACGCGGTTTCATCCTCATCATAGATGATGGAAGGCTCGGCGGGTTTGGGAGCGGCCCCGCGGAAATCCTTGTTGACGGTGATTACCACATGCCGGTTGGGTTCTTCCCCTTCGGAATGGGTGGAAATGCCCTCGGTGTTCTGCAGCGCGGAGTGCAGGATGCGGCGCTCGTAGGGGTTCATGGGCTCCATGGAGACGCGGCGGCCTGTCTTCTTGGCGCGGTTGGCCATCCGATTGGCCAGACGAATCAGCGCTTCCTCCCGCTTGGCGCGGTAGCCTTCGCTGTCCAGGGTAACGCGGGTATAGTCTTCCTCGCCCTTGTTAACCTGCAGGCTTGTCAGATACTGGAGAGCGTCCAGGGTTTCGCCCCGGCGGCCAATCAGGATGCCCAGCACATCGCCCTGCATGTTGACGCGGATCGCGCCTTCCTCGTCGGTGCGCACATGGACGCTGACGTCCACGCCCATCAAACGGGTGATTTCCTGAAGGAAAGCCTGGGCTTTGCCTTCCTGGGTGGCGGGATCCTTCTGCTCGGCAGGTGTCGGGGGTTCCTGGGGTTCCACGGGTTTCTTCTCCCGGCGGGGCTTGGGCTGTTTGGGAGCCTCAGCCTGGCTGGGTTGATCCGCTTCTTTTCCAGCGTCCGCGGCCTTATCAGGCTTTTTCGCCCGGCTGGGGCGGCGCTGCTCGGGTTTTTCCGCGAGCTTTTCCGCTTTTTCCTGCGCCTGCTTCCTGGCCGCTTTTTCCCCGGGGGTGTCCAGGGCATCGGCGAAGAGCGCGCGGGTAGCGTCCTTCATGTCGTCTTCCTGTTTTAAGGTCAGGAGAACCTTGGCCATGCGGCTGCCAAAGAGGCCGAAGAGCCCCTTGCTGCCTTCATGAATCACGGTGATGTCCACATCCGAGATGCTGGCGCTTAAGCGCTCCAGACCCAGGTTGATGGCTTCTTCTACCGTGCGGCCTTCGGATTCATATTGTTTCATCGTACGGTATTCTCTCCTTCTAGTAGCGCGGCGGCTTTGTCGGCATGGTCAAAGTAGGCGTTGACGCCGAAGTTGGACGCTGTCGCGATCAGGTTGCTGACCACCCAGTACAGGGCAAAGCCCGCGTTGCTGGTCAAGCAGATGTACACAGAAAAAATCGGGAAGAAATACTTCATAAAGTTGTTCATGCCGGGCTGCTGCTGGCCGTCCTGGCCGGCGGGCTGCGACATGCCGGGGGTCATCTTGGTCATGAGCATCTGGGAAGCGCCCGCCAGGATGGGCAGAATCAGCAAGCCGTTATACTGCACAAACACGGAAACATTGAACAGGATGAAGTTGAGGTTTGTCCATCCGGGCATGGTAGCCAGGGCGGTCTGGTACGCGGGTACCTGAAGGAGGGCCTGCTCGATAAAGGGCAGGGAGTTCTTCAGCCCGTCTGCGGTGGTGAAATCCAGCACGCCGCCCAGGGATGTAACGGTGGCGCGGATCGCTTCCTGGGTTTCGGGGGTCAGCTTCTGGAAAATATCGGTCCAGACGTTCAGGGGAATCATCTGGATGGTTTGCATGTTGGGGGCTACCGACACAAAGGGCGAGTCGGCCATCCACAGGTTCTTTACCCACAGCCAGCCTTCGTACAAAGGCTCGTTGCCCTGCAGGAAGGTGAATACCTGCTGCACAGTCTGCTCGTTGGCAATCTGCCGCATGGCGCCGAACATGGCAAAGAGGATGGGCATCTGAATCAGCAGCGGGAGGCAGCCAGCCATGGGGTTGTACTTTTCCCGGCGCATCAGCTCCGACTGCTTCTGCTGCAGCTTGACCTTGTCGTTGGCGTACTTCTTCTGAAGCTTGTTCAGTTCCGGCTGAATCTTCTGCATTTTGCGCATGCCCTGGCGGTTCTTGATATCCAGGGGCAGCAGCAAAAGACGGATGAAAATCGTGAACAGCACGATTGCCCACCCGTAGTTGTTGACGAATCCATTGATCCCGTTAAGGATATTAGTCAGAAAACCTGTCACTGAGTTAATCCCTCCTAATTACTGAATCGGGCATATCGGGGACAGGATCCAACCCGCCTTGATGGAAGGGGTTGCAGCGAAGAATGCGGCGCACGCTCATCCACCCGCCGCTCCATGCGCCCCAGCGCCCGATGGCCACACGGGCATACTCGGAACAGGTGGGGATATAGCGGCAACTGGAGGGGGTGAGGGGGCTGATGCGCCTCTGATAAAAGCCGATAAAAGCAAGTAAAAGCTTTTTCACTGCGTGTCCCTGAATAGTTTCATGCGGGTCAGGAGCTTGTCCATGTCTTGTTCCAGCTGATGGTAGGTGGACAAGGCCGCTGGCGGCCTGGCGGTAAAGATGTAGAAACCTCTTGTAAGCTTTGGGATGCGCAGACGAAAACACTCGCGCAGGCGGCGTTTGGTGCGGTTGCGCACCACCGCGTTCCCAACCTTTTTGCTGACAGAAAAACCAACCTGCAGTTTCCCGGCGCGGATATAGGTCAGCGCGATACGGGGCGTGGATGTGCCCTTCCCCTTGCGGTAGACATACTGAAACTGACCATTCTTGCGTATCCTGTAGTTTTTCTGCATGCGTTTCGCTTTACCCGGTCCACTTGTAAGCAAAGCCCGCCCCATACTTGTCTTTTCCATGGCAAGCAGCGGGCGGGCTGTTCAGCCATCCATGTAGGCCGTTTAGACTGTCAGTTCTTTGCGGCCGCGGGCACGGCGGCGGGCAAGGACACGGCGGCCATTGCGGGTGGACATGCGGGCACGGAAACCATGCACCTTGCTGCGTTGACGTTTTTTGGGCTGATAGGTACGGAACATTGTCTAACACTCCTTTATATGACGCTTCGGCGTCTGCACGCATTGTATAAATGCGGAACACCCGTGGGCAACCGCTAAAGTATACTAAAGCAAGGTGAAGATGTCAATACCGCATCCATCATGCCCCCTTAACCCCACCATCCCGCTGTCTTTTCAGAAACACACCCTTGTGCTATAATGAGCCTGCTTTTAAGATGAAGCATAAGGAAAGGGCAGCTGCATGGACAATCAATTCATCCGGCGGGTTAGCGGTGTGTTCAGCACTTTGAACACACCTTTTACGCTGTTTGACGCAAACGGCCGCCTTCTCTATGGAAGCGTGACCCAGACGCTGCAGCCCCCGGTTGACCTGCCCTTTGACCAGGTGTACAGCCGGGAGGGCGCTGTGTACTACAAGGCGGATGTGGGCCATGGCTGCATCCTGATGACGCCGGATGCCCCCCACGCCCCGGACAGCCTGAAAATGGCCGCCGCTTTGCTGCAGGCACTTTTTCCGCCGGAAGGCAGCCAGGACGCCAACACGGGCTATCAGCAGCTTTTTCAGGGTACAATGTCCCTGGCCGAAAGGGAAGCGCTGATTGAGGAATACAGAATCCCCCGGGAGGCGGCGCGATGCGTGCTGCTGCTTAGCGCTGCCAGCCAGGTGCCAAAGCCTGTGGAGAGCATTCTGAAAACCATACTGCCCATCGACCAGGGGGATGTCCTGGTATCCATGAACCGGCATTCCGCCGCGCTGGTGAAAGCATTGCCCGACAGCGCCGCGGCGGAGGAATTGAGCGAATACGCCGCCGCCATGCAGGAAACCGCCCTCAGCGAAGAAGGGCTTTCCCTGCTGATTGGCATTGGCGACACCGTTCATCAAGTAAACGACCTGCAAAAAAGCTACAGGCAAGCCCGCCTGGCGGTGGATATCGGCAGCGTTTTTCATCCCCATAGAAGCATTTTCGCTTATCGGAATCTTCTGCTGGAGCGCTTCTTAGCGGAAGTTCCTTTGGAAACCGCGTCCAGGTACCACGGCATGCTGTTCAACAGGAAAACCGCTCGGCTGTTTACCGATGAAATGCTGGACACCGTCAACATGTTCCTGGAGAAGGACCTGAATATTTCCGATACCGCGCGGCAGATGTACATCCACCGCAATACCCTGGTATACCGCCTGGAAAAAATACAGAAGCAAACGGGGCTGGATTTGCGCCATTTCCATGACGCCATCACCTATAAGCTGCTGTTTGAACTAAAAAAAACATCCATGCTGCACAGTGATGCTGACAGCACCTCAGAAAGGAAATGACCATGCCAAGAAAAATCGCCGCCCTGCTGCTTGCCCTGCTGCTGCTGATACCCGCTTCCTATGCCCAGGAACCCCGGGTAATCTACGGCACCAATGATACCGTAACCATTTCCCGCAGCGAGTACGAGAAGCTGCAGAAGTACCAGCTACTGGAAGAAGTGCGCACCTATATCGAGCAGTATTATTATGTGGAGCCTGATGAGCAGGCCATGATGGACGGCGCGATACAGGGGCTGCTCAGCGGCCTGGGCGACGCTTATACCTTCTATTATCCTCAGGAAGCCTGGGAAAGCATGTGGGAGGACGATGAAGGAAAATACGCCGGGATCGGCGTACAGATGCTGGGTGACTGGCGCAATTCCACCGTTACCATCGTGCGGGTTTTCCGTGATACCCCGGCGGAAGAAGCCGGCCTGCAAAAGGGCGACATTTTCTACAAGGTGGAGGATTTGGAAGTAACTACCGCCACCATGCAGGACGCTGTCAACATCATGCGGGGCGTGCCGGGCGAAAAGGTGCACGTGGAAGTACTGCGCAACGGGGAAGTGATGCCCTTTGACATCGTCAAGGCGGAAATCACCGTAAACCGGGTGGAAGCAAAAATGCTGGACGACAGCATCGGCTACATCGCGGTATACGAGTTCGCCGGCGACGCGGACACCGCGTTCAACAAAGCGTTCGAGGAGCTGCAGGCACAGGATATGAAGGGACTGGTGCTGGACTTACGGGACAACCCCGGCGGCTGGGTGGAACAGGGCGTACGCATCGCCGATGTTTTCCTGGACCGCACCCTGCTGTTCTACACCCAGGACAGGGCCGGTAATCAGGAGAAAACCTACACAACCGCAGGCAAAAGCGATATCCCTCTGGTGATTCTGGTGAACGAGAACTCCGCCTCCACCAGCGAGATTTTTACCGCCGCCATGAAGGACTACCAGCGCGCCACCGTCGTGGGCACCAATACTTTCGGCAAAGGCGTTATCCAGTATGTAACTGGTCTTAGCGACGGGGTCAGCGGTTTCCAGTTCACCAGCGCCCAGTATTTTTCCGCCAAGGGCAACAAGGTGCATGAGGTCGGGGTAGCGCCCGATGTGGAAGCGGCCCTTCCCGAAGGCGAGGAAACAACCTACTTCCAGTTCGGCGATTTGAGCGATCCCCAGCTGAAAACCGCCATTGAGGAAATGAGCAAGCTGCTAAAGTAAGGCGGCAAGACTGGTTTACGCCTTGCATTTTCGCAGGGCATCCTGTATGATAGATACGCCGTATGAGGTGTCGGGTCCTGTGCGATTCCATGGTGTGAACCCTGTCAGGTCCGGAAGGAAGCAGCAGTAAGCGCAAGTTGGGATGTGCTGCGGGAGCGCCTGACATCCATACGGTATTCAATTACAATCAAATGCAGAAAGCGAGAAACGCACATGTGGAAAGCGCCTGATGTATTGCAGCAAGATCCCGAAATCCTGTCCGCTATTCTGGATGAAGCCAGGAGGCAGGAAGACCACATCGAACTGATTGCCTCGGAAAACTTCGTCAGCCCCGCCGTCATGGCCGCCATGGGCACCCCGCTGACCAATAAATACGCCGAAGGGTACCCCAGCAGACGTTACTACGGCGGTTGCGAGTTTGTGGACGTGGCGGAAAACATTGCCATCGACCGGGTGAAGGAGCTCTTTGGCGCCGAGCACGCCAATGTGCAGCCCCATTCGGGCAGCCAGGCCAACATGGGCGTGTACTTCGCGCTGCTGAACCCGGGTGACAAAATCCTCGGCATGAATCTGAACCACGGCGGCCACCTGACCCATGGCAGCCCCGTGAACATCAGCGGCAAATATTTCCAGGTGGAAGCCTACGGGCTGGATCCCGCCACCGAGCAGATTGATTATGACGCGCTGCTGAAAAAGGCACAGGAATCCAAGCCGAAAATGATTGTGGCAGGCGCGTCCGCCTACCCCCGCATCATTGACTTTAAGGCCTTCCGGGAAATCGCCGACGCTGTGGGCGCGTATTTCATGGTGGACATGGCCCATATCGCCGGCCTGGTTGCCACTGGCCAGCACCCCTCCCCCGTCCCCTACGCGGATGTGGTTACCTCCACCACCCATAAAACCCTCCGGGGTCCCCGGGGCGGCCTGATTCTCTGCAAGGAGCAGTTCGCCAAAGCCATCGACAAAGCGATTTTCCCCGGCATTCAGGGCGGCCCGCTGATGCACATCATCGCCGCCAAAGCCATCTGCTTCAAGGAAGCGCTGGCGCCGGAATTCAAGGATTATCAGCGGCAGGTCATTCTCAACGCCAAGGCCATGGAGAACGCGCTGCATGCCGAAGGCATCCCCATGGTATCCGGCGGAACGGATAACCATCTGATGCTGCTGGACTTTGCCGATATGGAACAGGTAACCGGGCTGGAGATGGAGACCCTGCTGGGTGAAGCGAACATTACCACCAACAAGAACATGGTGCCCCGCGACAAGCGCAAGCCTTCCATTACAAGCGGCCTGCGCATCGGCACCCCCGCTGTGACCACCCGGGGCATGAAGGAAAAGGACATGGCGGTTATCGCCCAGTGCATCGGTAAAATTCTCCGGGAGAAGGAGCAGGCGATACCGGAAGTGAAGCAAAAGGTCAAGGAATTGACGGACGCCCATCCATTGTACTAAGCAAACATCATTCCAGCCGGAGGGACTTCCCCTCCGGCTTTTGCATTTCATAAGGAACAAATCCGTCTTTGGAACTACCCTGCGGATATGATATAATGCTCCGGGAGGTGAGCCCATGAATGAATCCATTATGATCGTTGACGGCAATAGTTTGATGTACCGCGCGTTTCACGCGCTGCCCACCATGGATGTGGACGGGGTGTATACCAATGCCGTGCACGGTTTTTTGCTGATGCTGCTGCGCGCGCTGGAGGATTACCACCCAGAGTACTGCGTGATTGCCTTTGATGAGCATGGACCCACTTTCCGGCATACCGACTTCGAGGAGTACAAGGCGGGCCGGGCGCCCACGCCGGATGAACTACGGCCGCAGTTTCCGTTGATTAAGGAAATTCTTTCCGCCATGGGGCTGGGGGTCATCAGCCTGCAGGGCTATGAGGCGGACGATTTGCTGGGCACCATCAGCAGCCAGTGCAACCAGAAGGACATCCGCGCCCTGCTGCTGACCGGGGACCGGGACGCGCTGCAATTGGTGAATGAAAAAACATCCCTGCTGTTTACCCGCAAGGGCATCAGTGAGATTGTGCTGTACGATCCCAAAACCGTACAGAACATTTATGGATTTACTCCCGAGCAGGTAACCGACTGGAAAGGGCTGATGGGCGACAGCAGCGACAACATCCCCGGCATCCCCGGGGTTGGTGAAAAAACATCGGTAAAGCTGCTGCAGGAATACGGCTCTCTGGAAAATGTGCTGGCTAACGCCGAGGGCATCAAGGGAAAGCTTGGCGAAAACATCCGCAGCAACAAGGAGCAGGCCATCCTATCAAAGCAATTGGCCACCATCCATTTGAATGTGCCCGTCACCTACTCCCTGAAGGATTGGACCGTTACCCAGCTGGCCGCCGGGCTGGATCTATTAAAGAAGTATCAGCTGAATACCGTGGTGGACCGGGTTGTTCATATCACAGGCGCCCAGCCGGAGAAGACCGCTGACACAGTCGCCTGGCGGCAGGCGGGCACGGTAAAAGAAATAGAACGATATATCACAGGTCTGAGCGAATCCCCTGTCGCGCTGTTCGTGTCCGAAGATGAAATCACCCTGTCCCAAGAGGGCAAGGGGCTGCGCGTACCGCTGGCAGCCGGGCAGCAATCCCTGTTTGAAAGCCAGGAAGGGCTTTCCTATGAGGAAGCCATGGCAGCCCTCGTCCCTTTACAGGATAAACCCATCCTTACCCACGGCGGCAAGGATCTGTTCCACCGTCAGGCTAAGCTGAGCTTGCCGCTGCCTATCTTGCAGTGGGACACCATGGTGGCAGCCTATCTGCTGAGCCCCCAGGAAAAAACCTACTCCCTGCAGGCTTTCGCTGCCAGGGACGCGGGCGGGGTGGAAGCACTGTACGAAAACCAGAAGCGGCAGATGGAGAAGCAGGACACCCTTTCTCTATACCAGCAGATTGAGCTGCCCCTCATCCGGGTGCTCTTTGATATGGAACAGCAGGGCTTCCAGGTGGATGGCGATATCCTACGCAAATTGGGCAGCGGATATACCCAGCGGGCGGAGCAGCTGCAGCAGGATATACTGAAAACCGCCGGGGTGGGAGATTTCAACATCAACAGCCCTCAGCAATTGGGCAAGGTGCTTTTTGAGGATCTGGGCTTGCCCACCAGGCGCAAAACCACCAAGGGCTACAGCACCGACGCCGCCACATTGGAAAGCCTGCTGGAGTACCACCCGGTGATTCAGATGATCCTGGATTACCGCCAGGTTGCCAAACTCAGCAGCACCTACATCGACCCCATGCTGCGCAATATGGACGCTTCCAGCCGCATCCACACCACCTTTGAGCAGACGGGCACCGCTACCGGGCGCATCTCCTCCAACGACCCCAACCTGCAGAACATCCCGGTGCGCACGGACATGGGGCGGGAAATACGCCGGGCTTTCGTCGCCAAGGAAGGCCATATCCTGGTGGATGGCGACTATTCCCAGATTGAGCTGCGCATCCTGGCCCACATGAGCCAGGACGAGGACATGAGCGACGCCTTTGTAAAGCAGCAGGATGTCCACACCCGAACCGCGGCGGAAGTGAACGGGGTAGCTATGGAAGAAGTAACCCCCGCCATGCGCGCCGCCGCCAAGGCAGTCAACTTCGGCATCGTCTACGGCATCAGCGATTTTGGACTTGCCCAAAATATCGGCATCAGCCGCAAGGAAGCAGCTGATTTCATCAAGAAGTATTTCCAGCACTACCCCGGCGTGCATGCCTATATGGAACAGGCGAAAGCGGACGGCTATCAAAAGGGATATGCTCAGACCCTGTACGGGCGCCGCCGCCCGCTGCCGGAACTGTCCAGCAAGAATTTCAACATCCGTTCCTTCGGGGAGCGCGCCGCCATGAATACCCCCATCCAGGGCACCGCCGCCGACATCATCAAGGCCGCCATGGTAAAGGTGCATGACGCGCTGAAGGAGAGGGGCCTTAAATCCCGCCTGATTCTGCAGGTGCACGATGAGCTGATTATCGAAGCCCCCCTTGATGAGCAGGAGGAGGCCGCCCATCTGCTCAAGAGCAGCATGGAAAATGTCATCAAACTGCGCGTGCCTTTGGTATGCGATGTCAACACAGGAATCAACTGGTATGAAAGCAAATAAGCCCTATATTGTCGGGCTGACCGGCGGGATTGCCTGCGGGAAAAGCAACATCGCCCGCACCCTGAAGTCCTACCAGGTGCCGGTAATCGACACGGATGAAATATCCCATACACTGACCAAGCCGGGCGGCGCTGCCCTGGGCGCGCTGCGCGATGGGTTTGGCGGCGCAGTTTTCCATGACAATGGGGAACTGAACCGAGCCGCCCTGGCCCAGGTGGTGTTCACGGACGAACAAAAGCGGGGCAAGCTCAACGCCATCATGCACCCCATGATTTTTAAGGAGATGGAAAGAAGGTTGGCGGCGCTGTCCCATGAGCCTGTGGTGGTGCTGGAGATTCCCCTCCTGTTCGAAACCGGCTCCCAGCGCTACTGTGATGAGGTCTGGACGGCGCATGTGCCCTATGAGGAGCAGCTGAGACGCCTGATGAAACGAGGCATCAGCCATCAGCAGGCTGTCGCCCGGATACAAAGCCAGCTGCCCGGGGACGAAAGAAACAGGCTAGCGGATCACATCATCGATACCTCCGGCAGCTATGAGCAGACCCAGCTTCAGGTGGATGCCCTCTGGCAGGATTTGAAAAGGAGATTACGGCTTGTCTAACCATACCACTCACCCGCGCAATAGGCGCGCGGGACGCGCGCAGCTCCCGCAAAGCCAGGGACAGCCAAGGCGAAGCGCGCCTAAAAAGCCGCGGGTCGCCATCGGCACCCTGGTATTGTTCGCGGCTGTCTTTTTTTTACTGGTGGTGTCCCTTGCCCTAAGCAGCGGCGCCAAAGCGCGCCTGACCGCCCTGCGGGAAGAAAGAGCGCTGGCAGCCCAACAGCATCAGGAACAGTTGAATTATTACGCCGGCATGCGCACCAAAAGCGGAGTGTACAGCATCATCCACCGGTACGCGGCGGAATACAATGTAAACCCCTCGCTGATTTCCGCCGTTATCTCCAGGGAAAGCCATTACGACCCCTACGCGGAAAGCCGGGTAGGCGCGCGGGGACTGATGCAGATCATGGAGGATACCGGCAGCTGGATTGCCTCCCGGCTGAACAACAAGGACTATTCCTACGACCATCTGTTCGATCCGGATTTGAACATCCGCTTTGGCACATGGTATCTGGCGTACCTGAGCGATTATTATCAGGGCAACCCGGTGATGATGGCGGCCGCGTACCACGCTGGCGCCAACAATGTGAATCTCTGGGCACTGAAGTACGCTGATGATGAGCGGTACCTGACGGTGGACCAGATACCCACCGAGGATACCAAGGACTATGTGAGAAAGGTGATGAACGCCTATGCTGTTTATTATGAAGTGGACCAAAGCCTGTAAACGCGGAGCCTCCCTGCTGGCCGCATTGTTGCTTGCCTTTGGCAGCGCCCAGGCGGTCAGCACCGAAAACAGCCTGACCCTGGGCATTATTTCTGTTTCCACCCAATTCATGAACCCGCTGATTCCCGTGGAAAGGGAGTTTATGTCCCTCCAAAGCCTTGTGTATGAGGGGCTGGTGGAGTTGGATGACGATTACCTGCCCCGTCCCAAGCTGTGCCGCAGCTGGGAAACCTCCGCCGGCGGAGGCACGTGGTACTTTTATTTGCGGGAAGGAATTACTTTTCACGACGGCACGCCGCTGACTGCCAACGATGTGGTCGCCACGGTAAAGGCGATATTGGATCTGGCGAAGAGCCCTTCCTCCGGCAACGCGGGGGCGTACGCATCCCTGCAGTACTTTATTACCGACATATCCGCCAATGACAACCTGACGGTGGTCATTAAAACCAACCGCACCAACTTCGGCTTTTTGTACGCCATGACCTTTCCTATTTTGCCCGCGGCTTTGGTGCAGGCTGAAAACCCGCCAGGCACCGGGCCTTACAAAATGGATCAGTTTGTGCCCAAGGACTTTTTAATTCTCTCCGCCTATGACGGCTGGTGGCGCGGAAAGGCGGCCATGGACACCATCATGACCATCTTCCACACCGCCAACCGGGAGCTGATTTCCTCCTTTGAGTACAACCGGGTGGACGCGGTAGCGACCCGTTCGCTGACCGCCGCCCAGTACCGCTCGGGCATCAGCAGCCTGAACCTAAGCTACCGCACGCGCCAGTTGGAAACGCTGATGATGAACAACCGCGTGCGGGAGCTGTCCGATGTGCGGGTGCGAAAAGCCATCCGCTACGCGGTGAATATACAGGACATCCTGTCCAGCGTGTATATGGACATGGCCCAGCGCACCGATACCCCCATGATGCCCGGCACCTGGATGCATTCGGACATTCCCGAAGCCTTCCAGTACGACCCGGAGAAGGCGAAGCAGCTGCTGGATGAGGCCGGCTGGGTGGACTCGGACGGGGACGGCATCCGCGACACCGTCATCGACGGCAACAAGGCAAACCTGCGCCTGCGCTTTCTTGTCTATGAAGAGCAGGACAACAGCGTGCGCATGATGGCAGCCAACAAGATTGCCGGTATGCTGAAAAGCATTGGCATTGAAACCACCCCCACCCTGGTAGGCTTTACCGATGTTCGGGACAGGCTGAAGGCGGGCAATTTCGATATCGCCCTGGCTTCTTTCAACATGGACACCGTGCCCGATCCCGGTTTTCTGCTGATGAGCAACAATACCGCCAACTACATGCGCTACAACTCCAAGGAGATGGACAACCTGTTCGCCCACCTGCGCCAGTGCCTGACCCAGGAGGAGTACCGCAATACCCTGTTCCAGATCCAATCCCTCTTCGCGGAGGACTGCCCCTTTATGTGCCTGTACTACCGCAAAGGCGCCATCCTGACGCGCAAAATGTTTACAGACGCCAGGGACCTACGGGAGCCGGACGTACTGCGCGGCATCGCCGAGGGGCTGGAAACCAGATAAGGAGTACCTATGCCGTTTATTGACATCACCCCGGGCACCCTGCTTTCCCCTACGCCTGTTGTCATGGTCAGCTGCGCGTCGGAAACAGAAAAACCCAACATCATTACCATCGCCTGGGCGGGCACGGTGAATTCCTCGCCGCCCATGCTGTCCGTCTCGGTGCGGCCCAACCGCTTCTCCCATCACATCATCAAGGATAGCGGAGAGTTTGTTGTCAACCTGGTCAGCCGGGAACTGGCCAAAGCTACCGATTTTTGCGGCGTCAAGTCAGGCGCCGACCTGGATAAGTTTGATGCCTGCGGTCTTACCCCCCTCAAGCCGCAGAGCATGCGATACGCGCCCGCCATCGCGCAGGCGCCTTTTTTCCTTGCCTGTAAGGTGCATCAAACCATCGAACTGCCCTCCCATACCATGTTTATCGGACAGATTGTGGAAAACGGCGTGCAGGAAAGCCTGCTGGACGCGGATGGAAGAATCGCCATGGAACGGGCAAACCTGACCGCCTACTGCCATGGGGAGTATTTCGGTCTGGCGGAGAAGCTGGGGTTCTTCGGCTACAGCATCGCGCGGCCTGAAGTTCTTGCCCGGCGCATGGGCAAATAGGCATAGAAAAGAATTGGGGAACATTTGTTCCCGCAAAATGTGCCGAATCCCTTGTCAACATTCCACCACATATGGTATACTCTGCTCAGTTTATTGCCCTTTGGAAAGGATTTTTCATGAACGTAGGCGTTGTTTCCCTTGGATGTGTCAAGAACCGGGTGGACACAGAACAGATGCTGGCCATTTTAACCCAGCACGGCTATTCCCTGACGGATCGGGCGGAAAAAGCCGATATACTGATTGTCAACACCTGCGGCTTTATCAACCCCGCCAAGGAAGAATCCATCGACACCATTTTCGAGATGGCGCAATACAAGCAAACCGGGCGCTGCAAACTGCTGTGCGTAACAGGCTGCCTGTCCCAGCGGTATGGGGAGAACCTATCCGAGGAAATCCCCGAAGCGGATATCATCGTAGGCATTTCCCAGTACGATTTGCTGCCCGGCTTGATTGAGGAAGCGCTGCAGGGCAAGCGTGTTCTTGACACCTCCAGGCGCCAGCAGAACCCCTGCGGCAGCCGGGTGCTGACCACCAAACCCTATACCGCCTATGTGCGCATCGGGGAAGGCTGCGACAACCGCTGCGCCTACTGCGCCATTCCCCTCATCCGCGGCAATCATGTGTCCCAGAAGGAAGAGGAAGTACTGGCGGAAATGAGGCGCCTGGCGGCAGACGGCGCCCGGGAGCAGATACTGATTGCCCAGGACACCACCCGTTACGGGCGGGATCTGAAAAACACCTCCCTGCAGCAATTGATCCGCAAGGCCTCGGGCATCCCCGGTTTGGATTGGCTGCGGGTGCTCTATCTGTACCCCGACGAAACCAACAAAGCCGTGATTGATGAAATGGCCGCCCATCCCAATGTATGCCGTTACATCGATTTGCCGCTGCAGCACGCTTCCCCTGCCATGCTGAAAAAGATGAACCGGCGCGGCGACATCAACGAAATGAAGGCATTGCTTCTCTACGCCAGGGAAAAGGGCTTTGCCCTGCGCACCACCTTCATCGTCGGTTTCCCAGGGGAGACACAGGAGGATTTTGACGCCCTGATGGCTTTCACCAAAGAAGTCGCCTTCGACCGGATGGGCGCTTTCGCGTTCTCTCCCGAGGAGGACACCCCCGCCTTTTCCATGGATAACCAGATACCCGAGGAAATCAAACAGCAGCGCCTGAACGAACTGATGGCGCTGCAGAAGGAAATCAGCCTGCAGCGCAACCAATCGCGCATTGGAACCCAAGAAAAAGTGCTGATTACAGGCCGCAAAGGCGGCAAGTACACGGGACGATCCCAATGGGAGGCGCCAGACGCGGATGGCGAAATCCTGATAACCACCAGCCAGCGGCTAACCGAAGGCGAATATGTCACCGTGCGCATTACGGACGCTGACGCCTACGACCTGTTCGCGGCTGCCGACAAGGAGTAAGCCATGAATTTGCCCAACAAGCTGACCCTGCTGCGCATCCTGATGATTCCTTTTTGTCTGCTGCTGCTGTACCTGCGGTGGGATGTGCCGGCTACCATCCTGTTCATCCTGGCGTGCCTGACCGATTTTTTTGACGGCTATATTGCCCGCAAGCAGGGGATCGTTACCAACTTTGGCAAATTCGCGGATCCGGTCGCGGACAAGATACTTGTTGTATCTCTCATGGTGCTTTTGCTGCAGCAGGGACGTTTCCCCTGGTGGGCGCTCTGCATCGTTATCATCAGGGAATTGGCGGTAGATGGCCTGCGCTTGGTAGCGGTGGAGCAAGGCATCGTAATCCCCGCCGGCATGCTGGGCAAATTTAAAACCAATTTTCAAATGCTGGGCGTAGCGGCGGCTATGCTCAACGCCCCATCATGGATCACCATCACCCTGGTTATTATCCTCTCCGCTCTGACGGTTATTTCCGGCCTGCAGTATTTTTATGAAGGGCGCGGCCTGCTCAACCCCCATGACAAAAAAGCTCATTAACGCGTTGCTCCAGGCGGGCTGTACGCTGAGCGCGGCGGAAAGCGTCACCGGCGGGCTGATCGCAGACGCCTTTATCCGCCAGCCTGGCGCGAGCCGGGTTTTCACAGGCAGCGCTGTTGTATATACCGATGAAGGCAAGCAGCGCGTCCTGGGGGTAAGCGGACAGACCATATCGTCGCACACGGCGGTCAGCGCCGCCTGCGCCAGGCAGATGGCCAAGGGCGCCAGGGAACTTTATCAGACGGACTACGCCTTGGCGTCCACCGGCTTTGCCGGCCCTGATGGGCAGGATGTCGGTTTATGCTATCTGGCGCTGGCTTCCCCAGGAGGCCTAGAGATAAAACGCATCCATGCCAATGGAAACAGAAACTCGATCCGCCGCTTTGCGGCGCTGGTCGCACTGAATATGTTGCATCACGAATTGAAAGGAAAGTAACACATGGCAGCGAAGAACGAATCCAAATCCATCCCTGTGCTCCAACGCCAGGAGGAAAGAACCCAGGCGTTGGACCGCGCGCTGGCGGCGCTGGACAAGCAGTTTGGCCGCGGCACCATCATGAAACTGGGCGAGCAGGCCAAGATGGAGGTGGCCGTTGTTTCCACCGGCTGTCTGGATCTGGACATCGCCCTGGGCGTAGGCGGCATCCCCCGCGGCCGCATCATTGAAATCTATGGGCCAGAATCCTCCGGTAAAACCACGGTCGCGCTGCACCTGATCGCGGAAGCCCAGAAAGCGGGCGGCATCGCCGCTTTCATCGACGCGGAGCACGCGCTGGACCCCGCCTACGCGAAAAACCTGGGGGTTAATATTGACGAACTGTATGTCAGCCAGCCCAATACGGGTGAAGACGCGCTGGAAATTACTGAAGCTCTGGTGCGCTCAGGCGCGGTGGACATCGTGGTGGTGGACAGCGTTGCCGCCCTGGTGCCGCGCGCGGAAATCGACGGCGAAATGGGCGATACCTTCGTGGGTCTGCAAGCCCGCATGATGAGCCAGGCCATGCGCAAGCTGGCAGGCGTCGTGTCCAAGACCAATGCCATTGCGGTATTCATCAACCAATTGCGCGAGAAAGTCGGCGTGATGTACGGCAACCCGGAAACCACGCCCGGCGGACGCGCGCTGAAATTCTACGCCTCGGTCCGGTTGGACATCCGCCGGGGCGAGCAGCTGAAAGCCGGCGGCGAAGTAATCGGCAACCGGGTAAAAATTAAGGTGGTCAAGAACAAGGTGGCTCCCCCCTTCCGCGTGGCGGAGGTGGATATGCTCTACGGCCAGGGCATCAGCAAGGAAGGCGGTTTGCTGGATATGGCCGTGGAACGGGATATCATCATCAAGTCCGGTTCCTGGTTCTCCTATAATGACATCCGCATTGGCCAGGGCAGGGACAACGCCCGCCAGTACCTGAAGGACAATCCTGAAACCTCCGCGGAAATCGAGAGCAAAATCCGCTCCATGCTGACGCCTGCCCATACCGAGGCCGAAGACGAGACCGGCGCGGACAGCAGCGAAGAATAAGAAGCATAATACAACGCCTCCCCGGTTTTACAGGCAGCTGCCTGAAGACCGGGGAGGCGCTTTTCTTTGCAAAGCTTTATAAAATCAAATCTTCATGGACTGATGACCGGGCAGCAGAGAAGGTTTTATTATTGATCCAATTCCCGCAGCATGCGGAGAATGGCTGCTTCCGGACGCTCATGGGCTTTGGCCAGGGCCAGGGACGACATCCCTTGGGCGATGCCCGCTTTGAGGCGGACAATTTCGCTGTCTGTCCAGGGGCGATGGGTGTTGAAAACCTCCTGCGCAAGCTGGGAAGCGTCCTGGGCGGTTAATGCACCAAGGTTTGCTCTTTTCTGCTGATACCGCATAATCAAATCGATAAACAGTTTGCCGTAGCGCCGGTTCTTTTCTTCGCCAACACCGGAAACCTCCAGGAACTCTTCTTCTGACATGGGCTGTCTGGAAACCATGTCCCGAAGGGTGGCGTCGGTGAAAACAACATAAGCCGGTGTTTTCTGCGCCATGGAAAGCTGGTTGCGCAGCAGCCGCAGGGCGGTGAAGCAGCTTTCCTCCGGCTCTATCACTGCTTCCTTCCCGGCAGGCACTTTGGACAGCCGGGTTTTCCCGATACACGAGGAACAGTTGCCGCAGGACGCGGGGGCTTTCTCCCCAAAGTAGCGCAGGATAAATGCGCGCAGGCAGCCGGATGTGGTGCTGTAAAAGGTCATCTGTTTGAGGCGTTCCTTCTCCCGCTCTTCCAGCTCCTTGTCCATGCCCATATCCCCTGCCCTCTCCCGACTATGGCTGATGAGATACTGGGCCATCACCACATCCCCTTTGCCATAGAGCAGGACACAGTCCGCCTTTTCGCCATCCCGCCCGGCACGGCCCGCTTCCTGGTAGTAACTCTCCAAATCCTTGGGCATATTGTAATGCACCACAAAGGATACATTGCTTTTATCGATGCCCATGCCGAAGGCATTGGTCGCCACCATGATCTTTGCCCGGTCGTACTGGAAGTCGTCCTGGGCCTGATGCCGCTCCCCCTCGTCCATCCCGGCGTGGTACCGTGCCGCAGCGTACCCTTTGAGCCTGAGGAGGTTGCACACATTGTCCACGTTTTTCCTGGTGGAGCAGTAGATGATGCCGCTTTTCTCCGGCCATTTCTGCAGCAGGCGGAGCAATTCCTCCTCCTTCTTTTTTGGAGCCCGCACCTCGAAATACAGATTGGGGCGGTCAAAGCCCTGGGAGAGCATGAAGGGATCCTTCAGCCGCAGCAGCCGGATGATGTCTTCCTTAACTTTCAGGGTAGCAGTAGCGGTAAAAGCCCCTACAGGCGGGCATTCAGGCAGAGCCTGTAAGAAGGAAGCGATGTCCAGATAGCTGGGGCGGAAATCCTGCCCCCACTGGGAAACACAATGGGCTTCATCCACAGCGATCAGGGATAGAGGTGTTTGCCTGATAAAGTTCTGGAAGAGGGGGGTATGCAGGCGCTCAGGCGCCACGTAAATGATTTTGTAGTAGCGCAGCGCCGCACGGCGCAGCGCTTCCCTGCACTGGGCAACAGTCAGGGTGCTGTTGATGTACGCGGCGGGCACGCCCGACTGATTCAGAGCAGTTACCTGATCCTTCATCAGGGAAATCAGCGGGGAAATAACCAGGGTAATCCCGGGCAGCAGCACCGCGGGCAGCTGATAGCAGATGGATTTTCCCGCGCCAGTGGGCAGGACCCCCAGAACATCTTTGCCCGAGAGCAGCGCATCAATCAGCGCCTCCTGCCCCGGGCGGAAGGCGCTGTGACCGAAGTATTGTTTGAATGCCTGATATTTGTCCAAGGATGTCAATGGATGGCGCGGATTTTATTGAGCGGGAAAATGACCCACTGAGCATGTCCAACAATCATCTTTTCGCTGATGGGACCTACATCCGACGAGCGGCTGTCGTGGCTGCTGGCGCGGTTGTCGCCAATGACAAAGTATTCATCCGCCCCCAGCACCTTGCGGGGATAATCATAGCTGGGCGGATAATCGATATAGTTTTCATCCACCAAGGCGTCGTTGACATAGAGCTTGGCGTCCAGTATGGCCACGCTGTCGCCGGGAAGGGCAACCAGACGCTTGACAAAAGCCGTGCTGATGTCCACCGTCATGGTAGCCCCAATGCGCCAGGTATGCTCCACCCTGCCGGGGTAGTGACAGATAACCACGTCGCCGCGCTTCAAATCCCCCCGGATGATGCGGGGCTTGGTAACCAAAACAATCTCACCATCCTGCAGGGTGTTGATCATGCTCTTGCCATCCACCCGGATCGGCTCAGCCACCAGGCCGCGGAACAGCGCCGCCAGGATAACCGCGGTTACCAGCAGCATCAGCCAACTGTAGATTTCTTCCCACACGGTGCGTTTCTTCTTCTCTTCCTTCTTATTATTATCGCCAGCAGGCGGCTGGTTCTTTTTTTCCTCTGCCTGCACAGTCTCCGCCGCGGTGTTCGTCACTTCTACTTTATCGGATGCATCAAAGTTGGTCATCTGTCTCTCCTTCATATGATGGCATTTTATATCCCTGCAGGCCCAGGGTAACTTCCGGCGCGTCCGGCCCCTGCTCCAGCACTTTTTTACGCCGGCGCAGAAACTCGCCCCTGTCGAGCATAACAACCCGTCCGCAGGTATTGCAGCGCATTTTGATGTCCGCGCCGATACGGGTAACCGTCCACTCGAAGGAACCGCAGGGATGCTTCTTTTTCATCTGCACCTTGTCGTGCAGCCGGATTTCTTCCACGCTTATCCTCCTGAAATACCTATGCATTATAACGCTTCTCCATGCATTTGACAACCGTCCGCGGAAATACTTTGTGCTACATTAAAAATGCAAAACTATCAAAATACTATCATAAATGGTAGATTTTCTATTGTATTCTCCTTTTGGCATTGACATTGTCCAACATGGTTTCTATACTGAGCACAAACAGGCAATCCTCGCGGATCGCCAAATAACAGGAGGTAAACTTCATGAAGAAACTGGTTGCTCTGCTTCTGGCCGCCATGATGGTGCTGTCCCTTGGCAGCTTTGCCATGGCCGAAGAAAAGACCGAAATCACCCTGTGGACCTATCCCATCGGCGGATGGGGAAAAGAAGAAACCGTCAATGAAATCATTGCCGCTTTCAACGAGAAATACCCCAACATCACCGTCAAAGTCGAGTTCCTGAACTATCAGGACGGCGACGTGCAGGTGACCGGTGCCATCGAAGCGGGCACCACCCCCGACATCATCATGGAAGGCCCGGAGCGCCTGGTGAGCAACTGGGGCGCCGCCGGCAAAATGCTGGACCTGAGCGACCTGTGGACCGAGGAAGCCCTGGCTGACATCAGCGCCGTGAGCGAAGCCGTTGTGGCCGCCTGCAAGAGCCCCGAAGGCGTGTACTACGAGTATCCCCTGTGCATGACCACTCATACCATGGCCATCAACTATGATGTTTTTGAAGCGGCCGGCGCCCTTCAGTACCTGGATCTGGAAAACCGCACCTGGACAACCGAGAACTTCGAGAAGGCCCTGCAGGCCCTGAAGGATCACGGCGTCGAGCACACCGCCATTGTGTATTGCGGCGGTCAGGGCGGCGACCAGGGCACCCGTGCCTTGGCCATGAACCTGTACTCTGCCCAGTTCACCAACCCCGAGCACACCGCTTACACCATGAACAGCGAAGCGGGCGTTAAAGGCCTGCAGAAGCTGGTTGACCTGGTCAACGCTGGTCTTCTGACCGCCGACCCCGGCATCGTCGCCGGTGACGAGCTGCAGCTCTTCGCCAACGGCACCGCCAACATGACCCTGGCCTGGAACGCGTCCAACGCCTCCACCTATGCCTCCCAGGTTTCTTTCAAGCCCTACGCCATGGCATTCCCCGCCGATGACGGCAAGCCCGAGCTGGCCGGCGGTATCTGGGGCTTCGGCATCTTCGACAACAAGGACGAGAAGAAAGTTGCCGCCGCAAAGGAATTCATCAAGTTTGTCAGCGATGATCCCGTGCAGGGCCCCAAGAGCGTGTACGCCACCGGCTTCTTCCCGGTCCGTGCCTCCTTTGGCGACATCTACACCGGCACCGAGAAGGAAAGCTTCAAGGAATTCAGCGTGTTCATGCCTTTCCTGGGCGACTACTACAACGTTACCCCCAACTGGCCCGTACAGCGTACCGAATGGTGGAACCTGCTCCAGCGCATCTTCGCCGGTGGCGATGTGGCGGCTGAGGTAGAAACCTACATCAACAACTCCAACCCCAAGTAAAAAATCCTTGGCGGCAGGCGCCAGGCGCCTGCCGCCATCTTTGAAGCAGGAAACAAGAAGCGCTCCCATGCTCCTGAGCGGGGAGCGCTTTCAACGAATAGAAGATAGTTGCATACCGACATCAGCACATTATAAGGAGGGCCACGTGCAATACACCTTGATGGAGCAAGCAAGGAAACGCCGAAACCGGGAGAACCTGGTAGGCTACGCTTTCATGCTGCCGAGCCTGATATTCTTTATTGGCTTCGTCATATTCCCCATGGGGATGGCGCTGGTTACAAGCTTCACAGACTACTCTATGACCACATTCAATTTTGTGGGGTTCAATAACTATCTCCGCGCCTTCAAGGACCCGGTCTTCCTGAAATCCACCTGGAACACCATCATCATTGTGCTGGTTTCCGTACCGGTGGTTACCCTGTTTTCCTTGTGGGTAGCCTCTGTTGTTTATAAGATGAGCAACCTGAGCTCTTCCTTCTTCCGCATCGTGTTCTATCTGCCCATCGTAACTGGCACGGTCGCTGTTACCGTTGTGTGGAAATGGATATTCAACAACTATTACGGCTTGCTGAACTATGTGTTCAAGGAACTGGGTGTGATCAGCCGCAACATCAATTGGCTGGGCGACCCCAGATATGCCTTGGCCTGCATCATCACCATTTTGCTGACCACCTCCATCGGCCAGCCCATCGTGCTGTATGTATCCGCGCTGGCCAATGTGGACCCCTCCCTGGTGGAAGCGGGCGAGGTGGACGGGGCAACCAACATGCAGGTTTTCTGGAAAATCAAGTGGCCTCAGATTATGCCCACTACCCTGTACATCCTGGTAATTACTACCATCAACTCCTTCCAGTGCTTCGCGCTGATTCAGCTGCTTACATCCGGCGGCCCCAACAACGCCACCAACACCATCATGTACAACATTTACTACCACGCGTACAAACTGAACGAGTACGGCTACGGCAACGCCATGGGCATTCTGCTGGCTCTGCTGATCGCGGTATTCAGCTTCATCCAGTTCCGCCTGGCCAAGACCGATAACGAGTAAAGGAGGACGAACATGCAAACCACTGTACAACGCACAACTCCCTACCGCGTTTTCGCCATCGTCCTGCTGCTCGCTCTGGTGGTGTTCTTCGCGTTCCCCCTGTATTGGATAATCACCGGCTCCTTCAAGGATGCCCAAACCATCAACTCCGCCGTACCTCAGTGGTTCCCCACCAACCCCACGACGGACAACTATGCGCGCCTGTTCAACCGTCCGGCGTTTACCTGGCTGTGGAACACCATTTTCATCTGCGCCATGTCCATGCTGCTTACCTGCATCACCGCCACCATGGCGGGCTATGCCATCGCCAAGAAGCAGTTCGCCGGGCGCGCCGTCATCTTTTCCATCTTCATCATGGCCATGGCGCTGCCCAAGCAGGTAATCCTCATTCCCCTGTTGAAGGAAATGAGTTTTCTGGGCCTGCATAATACCCTGTGGGCTGTTATCTTCCCGACGGTGGGCTGGCCATTCGGCGTATTTCTGATGAAGCAGTTTTCCGAGAACATCCCGGGTTCCATCCTGGAGGCTACCCGTATTGACGGCGCCGGAGAGGTGCAGACTTTTATCCAGATCGTGCTGCCCATGGTTGCCCCCGGCATCGGCGCCCTGGCTATCTTTACATTCATCAGCGCTTGGAACGACTATTTCCTGCAATTGCTGATGCTCAACTCCCGCTTTACTTTCACCATCTCCCTGGGCATCGCCACCCTGCAGCAGGAAATGTCCACCGACTTTGGTTTAATCATGGCAGGCGCCGCGGTAGCCGCTATTCCGATTGTTGCCGTGTTCCTGCTGTTCCAGCGTTTCTTTACCCGCGGCATCACCATGGGCGCGGTCAAGGGATAATGTAGAAAAGAAGGAAAGAGAAATGAACAAAGAAAACAAGTATCAGGGAATTATTCCGGCCTTCTACGCCTGCTATGACGACGCGGGCAAGGTAAGCCCCAGCAGGGTGCAGGCGCTTGCAAGGCATCTGCTGACCAGCGGCGTGCAGGGGCTGTATGTGAACGGCTCCTCAGGCGAGTGTATCTATCTGACGGTGGAAGAGCGCAAGGTGATTCTGGAGAATGTCATGGAAGCGGTGGGCGGGAAGATGACCATCATCGCCCATGTAGCCTGCAACAACACACAGGATTCCATGGAGCTGGCCAAACACGCGGAACCCCTGGGCGTGGACGCCATCGCCGCCATCCCCCCCATCTACTTCCGCTTGCCGGAAGTGGCCATCGCCAAATACTGGAACGATATCTCCAAGGCCGCCCCGAACACCGACTTTGTTATTTACAATATTCCCCAATTGGCGGGCGTGGCGCTGACCATTCCCCTATTGAAGGAAATGCTGAAGAACCCCAAAGTGGTGGCAGTGAAAAACTCCTCCATGCCGGTGCAGGACATCCAGATGTTCAAGGACGCGGGCGAGGGAAAACTGACCGTGTTCAACGGCCCGGATGAGCAGTTCATCGCCGGACGCATCATGGGCGCCCAGGGCGGTATCGGCGGTACCTACGCCGCGATGCCCGGTCTCTTCCTGAAAGCCAACCAGCTGTTTGAAACAGGCAACTTCTCCAAAGCTCAGGATGTGCAGAATGACATCTGCCGTATCATCTACGCCCTGTGCGCCTGCAAAGGTAATATGTACGCCGTGATCAAGGAACTGCTGCGACGCAAAGGCGTGCAGTGCGGCAGCGTGCGCGCCCCTCTTTATCCCCTGCAGGCTGAAGACGCGGGCCAGATTGATGTCTGCGAGAAGATGATTGCCCAAGCGGAACAGAAAGCCATGCTGCTGTAAGTCATGATTCTCTAAGGCAATGAAACCCGCGTCCTAACGGCGCGGGATTTTTCGCAAAAGAAAAAGCCTTGATTTACAAGGCTTTTTCGATGGTACCCCCGACGGGACTCGAACCCGTGTTGCCGCCTTGAGAGGGCGGTGTCCTAGACCGCTAGACCACGGAGGCATTTGGCTGGGGAACTAGGATTCGAACCTAGACAATACGAGTCAGAGTCGTAGGTGCTGCCGTTACACAATTCCCCATCGCTAACCTTTTTGAGGCGCTTGAACATTATACTGAACGGGTGCCGGGTTGTCAAGATAATACGGTAATTTCTTTTCCCATGGAGCACTTTATGGTATGCTGATTTTCTACAGGAGGTCGTATGCTGCATCATCCCTTTGAGCCAATAATTAATAACGATAGCCGTGTTCTGGTGCTGGGCAGTTTTCCCTCGGTGAAGTCCAGGGAGAACAGCTTTTACTATGGGCATCCCCAGAACCGGTTCTGGCCGATGCTCGCGATGATTTTCAGGCAGCACATTCCCCTTACCATTCAGGAGAAAACGGAGCTCCTGCATCAGCACCGCATCGCCTTATGGGATGTGATTGAACGCTGTGAACCGGATGGTTCCATGGACAGCAGCATCCGCGACGCGCACCCCAATGATATTTCCTCCCTATTAAAAACAGCACCCATTGAAAGGGTGCTGCTGAACGGCCAGTTAGCGGGCAAACTCTATCTGCGCTACTTCGGGGAAAGCTCTCTACACTACCATGTGCTGCCTTCCACCAGCCCCGCCAACGCCGCCTGGTCTTTGCAGCGCCTGGCGGACGCCTGGCAGCCATTTCTCTTATAGAATATACTTTCTCAGGTCCGTATGCTTGGCGGCTTTGACATGGTCGTTGACATACTGGGCGGTGATGTTCAAATCGATATCAGGCATCTCGTCGCCGCCGGCGTTGAAGGAGATATCTTCCAGCAACTCCTCAAACACCGCGTGGAGACGGCGGGCGCCGATATCCTCCCCTTCCAGGTTGGCGTTGCACGCCGCGTCGGCAATGGCTTCCAGGGCATCCTCTTCAAACTTCAGATGCACCTTGTCCACTGCCAGCATGGCGCTGTATTGGCGCGTCAGGGCATTGTCCGTCTGGGTCAGGATGCGGACAAAGTCCTGCTTGGTCAGGGACTTAAGGGTGACATGCACGGGGAAGCGACCCTGCAATTCGGGAATTAGATCCGTCACCTTGGCCACATGGAACGCGCCCGCCGCGACAAACAGGATAAAGTCGGTGCGGATGGCGCCGTACTTGGTGTTGACAGTGGATCCTTCCACAATGGGCAGGATATCCCGCTGCACCCCTTCCCTTGACACATCCGGCCCGGAACCGGTTGCGGAACGGCCGCAGATTTTGTCTATCTCGTCGATAAAGACGATAGCGTGCTCCTCCGCCCGGCGGACGGCTTCTTCCTTCACCGCGTCATCATCAATCAGCTTGGAAGCCTCTTCCTCCAGCAGGATTTTTCGGGCTTCCTTCACTTTCATATGGCGTACCTTGGTGCGCTTGGGCAGCATGCCGCCCATCATATCGCCGATGCTGATGGCGTTGCCGCCCAGTTCCAGCTGGGGAGCGCTTTCCTCCACCTCCACATCCACTTCCATATCCTCCAACTGGCCTTCCCTAAGCTGCTGCAGGATATCATTGCGCTTGCCGCTGATGCGCAGCTGCTCTTCCTCAGAGGGTGCGGGCTCCGTCTTGTTCTTGCCAAGCAGGATGTCGATGGGGTTCTGGGCTTTCTTGGGCACGGGGTTTACCAGAATGGAAACCAGGCGGTCCTCCGCCATTACTTCCGCCCGGGTGCGCACCCGCTCCTGATGCTCGTTCTTTACCAGGCGGTAGGCGTTTTCCGCCAGATCGCGGATGATGCTTTCCACATCCCGGCCGACATACCCGACCTCTGTAAACTTGGTGGCTTCCACCTTCACAAAGGGGGCGTTGACCAGCTTGGCCAGGCGGCGGGCAATTTCTGTTTTGCCTACGCCGGTAGGCCCAATCATCAAAATGTTTTTCGGGTAGATTTCCTCCCGCATCTCCTCGGAAACCCTGGAGCGGCGGTAGCGGTTGCGCAGGGCGATGGCGACATTCTTTTTCGCCTCATCCTGGCCGATGATATACCGGTCCAATTCCCGCACAACCTCGCGGGGCGTCAATTCTTTCATCATACTTCCTCCACGGAGATATGGTCATTGGTGAATACGCAAATGGACGCGGCGATATGCAGCGCTTTTTCAGCAATCTCCCGGGCTGATAATTCCGTATTCTGCACCAAAGCCCTAGCCGCCGCCATGGCGTAGTTGCCGCCTGAACCGATGGCGCAAACTCCATCATCGGGGCTGATGACTTCGCCCGTGCCGCTGATAATCAGCATCGCTGTCTCGTCCGCCGCGATGAGCATGGCGTTCAGCTGCCTCAGTGCTTTGTCGCTGCGCCAATCCTGCGCCAGGTTAACGGCAGCCCGCTCCAAGTTGCCGCCTGTCTGCTGCAGCTTTTCCTCAAAGCGCTCGCTTAGGGTAAAGGCGTCTGCGACAGAGCCGGCAAAGCCCACCACCACTTTGTCGCCGTATATGCGGCGTACCTTGGTGGCGCTGCTTTTAAAAATGGTATTCTCTCCCATGGTAACCTGGCCGTCGCCTGCAATGGCGGTATGCCCGTTGCGGCGGACGGCACAAATGGTGGTGCCCCGTAACTGTGTGGCCATATTATTCCTCTTTCTGCTGCAAAGATGCCGCAAGGCTGTCGATTTGTTCCAGAGCGCGCTGGGATATCTTCAGATACCGCTGCTCTTTCCCTTTGATTCTCTCATTCAGGGCATCCATGATGCCAAAGTTGATATGCATGGGCTGATAGTTGCGGTTGCTTTGGGACACATAACGCCCCAGCGCCCCCAAGGCCGTGGTAGTTGGAAACTCCGGCAGCGCTTCTCCCCGCAGCTGCCTGGCCAGGGATAATCCCGCCAGCAGCCCGCTGGCTGCGCTTTCCACATAGCCTTCCACCCCGGTCAGCTGTCCGGCGAAATACAAATGGGGGCGGCTGATAACCTGAAAATGCTCATCCAGCATGCCGGGGCTGTTGATAAAAGTGTTGCGGTGCATGACGCCGTAGCGGGCGTATTCCGCCTGGGCAAGCCCGGGAATCAAGCCGAACACCCTGCGCTGCTCAGGAAAGGTCAGCCGGGTTTGAAAGCCCACCAGGTTATACAGGCTGTCCGCCGCGTCGTCTTGGCGCAATTGTAGAACAGCAAAGGGGCGTTTGCCGCTGCGCGGGTCGGTGAGGCCAACAGGCTTGAGCATCCCGAAGGCCAGCGCCATGCGTCCCCTTTTCGCCATGGATTCCACAGGCATGCAGCCCTCAAACACCTTGCTGTCCTCAAAGCCGCGCACGGGCACGGTTTCCGCCGTCAGCAACGCGTCCACAAAGGTATGATACTCTTCCTCCGTCATGGGACAGTTCAGGTAATCATCCCCCCTGCCGTAGCGGGAAGCCCGGAAGATGATGTCCATATCCAGGGAATCCCGGGTAACGATGGGGGCGGCGGCGTCATAAAAGTGCAATAAACCCGCTTCAGGCATCGCGGAGATAGCTTCGGAGAGGGCATCAGTGGTTAAGGGGCCTGTGGCGATGATGGCAGGGGCATCAGGTATTTGGGTCGTCTCTTCCTCCATCACCGTGACCAGGGGATGTTGGGACAATTTGTTGGTGATGATACCCGAAAAAAGCTCCCTGTCCACCGCCAGCGCGCCGCCGGCCGGTACTCGGGCCTCATCCGCGGCAGCGATAATCAAAGAGCCCATCCGCCGCATTTCTTCCTTTAACAAGCCGGCCGCGTTCTGAAGCCTGTCTGAGCGCAGAGAGTTGCTGCAGACCAGTTCCGCGAATGTGTCGCTTTCATGGGCTGGCGATTTCTTGCCGGGTTTTATATCGCTCAAAGCAACCGGGATGCCCCGCCGCGCAAGCTGCCAGGCAGCTTCGCAGCCAGCAAGGCCGGCGCCGATTACTTTGACAGGCTTATTCGTCATCTTCTTCCGGTTTGGTGTAGGGTTCGTGATGGCGGCAGGTTTCATTGGCGCAGATTTTGATGGATTCGCCCTTCCTGCGGTGCTTGAGTGTCATATAGGTGCCGCACACGGGGCATTTGTCGTTAAGGGGCTCTTCCCAGGAAATAAAATCGCACTCCGGGTACTTTTCACATCCGTAGAATTTACGGTTTTTCCGGCTGATTTTTTCCAGCAAACGGCTGGCGCATTTGGGGCAGCTGGCGTCGATGTATTTAAGAATCGGCTTTGTATTGCGGCACTCGGGGAACCTGGGGCACGCCAGAAAACGGCCGTAACGGCCCTGTTTATACACCATCATGGCGCCGCAGACATCGCAGGGAATGTCGCTGACCTCATCCTCGATGACGATTTTTTCCATGGTTTCCTCGGCCTTCTCCAGCATGTTTTCAAAGGGCGGATAGAAGGTGCGCAGTACATCCTTCCAGTTTTTCTTGCCTTCCTCCACCTCATCCAACTGCTGCTCCATACCGGCGGTAAACTCCACATCCACGATGGGCGCAAAGTGTTCCTTCATCAAATCGGTGACAATGTTGCCAAGCTCGGTGGGATAGAGGCGTTTCTTCTCGCGGGAAATATAGCCCCTAGCAATGATGGTGGCGATGGTAGGCGCATAGGTGGAAGGACGGCCAATGCCGTTCTCTTCCAGGGTGCGCACCAGGGAGGCTTCTGTGTAGCGCGCGGGGGGCTGGGTGAAGTGCTGCTCCGCTGTGACTTCCTGTACGGGCACCTTGCTGCCTTCCTCCACCACGGGCAGAGGGGATTCCTTGCTTTCCTCGTCATCGTCCCGGCTCTCCTCATACAGCAGGGTAAAGCCCGGGAAGACCTTGAACTCGCCGTAGTAACGCAGGGAAACATCCTTGGCGCCAAACTCCACCGTCAGGGTTTTATACCTGGCCTGCGGCATCTGGCTGGAGACAAAGCGGTTGTAAATCAGCTTGTATAGTTGCAGCTGCTCTTTTGTAAGGGAATCCTTGATGCTCTCGGGGGTACGGGATACATCGGTGGGCCGGATGGCTTCGTGGGCATCCTGGGCGCCGGAGCGGCCTTTGTACTGGTTGGGTTTCTTGGGCAGGTATTCCTTGCCGAAGGCCAGGGGTATGTGCTCGCGCACCTGCTGAAGGGCTTCATCACTGACACGCACCGAGTCGGTACGGATATAGGTAACAAGACCGGTCAGCCCCCCGGTTTTCAGTTCCACCCCTTCATACAGCTGCTGCACCACCTGCATGGTGCGGGAAATGGTGAAGTTCAGCTTGCGGCTGGCTTCCTGCTGCAGGGTGGAGGTGGTAAAGGGCGGCGCCGGGGATTTTTTCTTTTCCTTCTCCTTGACGGAGGAAACGATGAACTCGGATGCCTCAATCAGCTTCTTCGCCTTGTCCGCTTCCTTGGCGCTGGTAATCTTGACCTTTTTTCCCTTGAGGGTATTCAGACGCGCCCGGTAGGCAGCCTTTCTCCCCTTTTCGTTCTTGAGCTGGATGTCCGCGAAAACATCCCAGTATTCCTCCGGGATAAAGCCGTCAATCTCCTGCTCCCTATCTACTATCAGGCGGGTTGCCACGCTTTGCACACGGCCGGCGGATAAGCCTTTGCGCACCTTCGCCCACAAAAGGGGGCTGATTTTATAGCCCACCAGGCGGTCCAGAGCGCGGCGGGTCTGCTGGGCGTCCACCAGATCCATGTCGATGGTGCGCGGCGCTTTGACGGCGGCGGTAACCGCCTTCTTGGTAATCTCGTGAAATTCTATCCGGCAGGGGCTGGTTTCATCCATTTTCAGGATATGCGCCAAGTGCCAGGAGATAGCTTCTCCCTCCCTGTCCGGGTCAGTGGCGAGCAGGATTTTTTTCGCGCTCTTGGCTTCCTTGCGCAATTTGGCAAGAATTTCACCTCTGCCATGGATGGTGATGTACTTCATGGCAAAGTCCTGCTCCGCGTCCACACCTATCTGGGATTTGGGCAAATCCCGGACATGGCCCTGGGATGCCTCAATCTTATAGGTTCTGCCCAAAATTTTGGAAAGGGTGCGGGCTTTCGCGGGGGACTCCACAATCACAAGGGTTTTTGTCTTCTCTGCCAAAATGGTCGCTCCTTCTGTTCAGGGTTTTGCTTGGTGCAGGCGGTACTGCCGCCCGGGCAGGGTGTCGGTGACCCCCTGCATTTCCAGAATCACCAGTTGGGTATTCAGCTCGGATGCCGATAGACCGGTGATGGTTAAAAGGTTTTCAAAGCTCTGGCTTTCGCCGCATAGGGCATCATATATCTTTCGCTGGAGATTTGTCAAATCAGGCAAGGGATTGGCCATGGGCATGGCAAGCTGCTCTTCCTTCGCGTCCCAGCCCATGTCTTCCAGGATATCCTGGCCGCAGGTTACCAGCCGCGCTCCCTCGCGCAAGAAGCGATGGGGCACGATGCTGCCAGGGGCATCCACAGGGCCGGGCAGGGCAAACACATCCCGCCCCTGGGCCAGGGCGTGGCCCACGGTAATTAGGGTGCCGCTTTTCTCCCGGGCTTCCACCAATAAAACCCCCTGGGACAAGCCGGACACGATGCGGTTGCGGAAGGGAAAATGATAAGCCAACGGCTGGGAAGCCGGCGGCAGTTCGCTGATGACAGCGCCGCCATTGTGGACAATCTTCTCTGCCAGGGGGATATGGTCTTTGGGGTAGATGTTGTCAAGGCCTGAGCCTAGCACAGCCACCGTCCTGCCCCCGGCTTCCAGGGCGCCTTGGTGGGCAGCAAAGTCGATGCCGTACGCCAGACCGCTGATGATGCTGATGCCATGTTTGGTCAGGTCAAAGGCGATGCGCTTTGCCTGCTCCCGCCCATAGCGGGTTTCCCTGCGGGAGCCGATAATGGCGATGGCCTTTTCCCGGGGGTTGTCCATGGTGCCCCGGTAGAACAGCAGGTCGGGGGGATCAATGATTTCCCGCAGGAGGGCGGGAAAGGAAGAATCATCCGAGAATAACACCTGTATGCCGGAGGACGCCAGCAGTTCTTCTAACGCGTCTAGCCCTCTGTTCCGGAGCATGAACAATTCCTCATAGGCTTTGCTGCCCACAAGCTCCAAAAGGGACGGAGAAAAGGATGAAAAGGCCTCCGCCGCGGAGCCGTACTGGGCAAGCAGCGGCTCCTTGCCTTTATAGGTGAGGGAGTCGCTGAAAGCCAGCCAAAGCCTGCACAATTGTTCATGGGTGTACATCAGCTGCCTGTCCCCCAGTATTTGGCGTCAATCATGCGGAACTGCACCGCCTCGGCGATGTCGGGCAGGGTAATGCCCTCCTGCCCCTTTAAATCCGCGATGGTACGGGCCACCTTGATGATGCGGCCATACGCCCGCATGCTCAGCCCGTATTTCTTGATGGCCGCGTGCAGGAACTGGGTCGCCTCCGGCTGCATGGCGGCGAAGCGCTCGATGTGTTTGTTGGTCATCTGGGCGTTGCTGCGGATGCCGGACTGGGCAAAGCGCCGCTGCTGCACCTGGCGGGCCTGCACCACCCGCTGGCGTACCTGCTGGCTGGTTTCCCCTGAAGGCGGCCGGGCGATATCCTCCACCGGCACCGCGTCCACCTCCACCTGGATATCAATGCGGTCCAGCAGGGGGCCGGAAATCCTGTCCAGATACTTTCGGATATCGTGGCTGCCGCAGCGGCAGGCACGCACCCGACTGCCAAAGTAGCCGCAGGGGCAGGGATTCATGCTGGCAATCAGCATGCAGCGCGCCAGGTACTGCATATGCGCCTTGACACGGGATACATTGGCTACCCCATCCTCCAGGGGCTGGCGCAGCGCCTCCAGCACCCTGCGGGGGTACTCGGGCATCTCGTCCAGAAACAATACGCCCGCAGTACGAGAACATGCGTACTGTTTGGCGAAATTGGGGAGGCATTTCTAAAGAAATAATCAATCATTCTTCATTTCTCTCAGACGCATCAGGAATGCAACTACCACAACATATAATCGGCATCAGCGTCCAAGACATCAGCTCATAGAGTCTCGCCACGCAGTTTGAATTTTGAGAGTCCGATCGCAACAAACGCGATGAATTGTATTGTTGCGAACGTGCATTTCAATCAAATCCATACTTGATGAATCGATAGAGTACACTGAAGTTCGCAACTTTGCCCAAGGCAGGAAAAAAGAATGGGCAAGCCACTGGGACTCCGATACAATGGATGTTGCTAGATAGTGTGGACACGAGATAAATTTTCTGAGATAATGGTCATACCAACTGAAAAACGGAGGTATGACTATGTCCACAGCAATACA
>CALCQO010000022.1 GCA_937894675.1 uncultured Clostridia bacterium | reverse complement strand
CATGCGGGACTTCGTCCAGTTGGTCCAGGTAGAGGTGTACACGCGGATATCCGCGCTGTTCCCGCCCCCCCTTTCCTGGTATGCCTCCCCCGCGTGATAGATGTTCAGTTGATACTCCACCGCGGCATCCGGAAAGGAGAGGAACAACACGCTGCCGTCGCTGGAGGGGGTCATCACCAGGCCGGACCGCTCAAAGGGCAGATAGGTTCTCTGCGTCCACCTGGCGCCCAAGGCGCTGAGCAGCAGCAGCGCCGCCGCCACCGCCAGAAAAGCCCGGTGCCAGGTGCGGCGGCGCAGCGCTTTCTTGAGGCTCCGCAGGGGCGCCTGCTCCGCCGCTTCTTCCTGGGGCTTTACGCCCATGCTTTCCCATACTTGTTTGCAGGCGGGGCACTTTGCCACATGGGCGCTGAGCAGCTTTTCGCTGTCCGGGGCGGCCATGCCCTCCGCCGCCAGGGGCATCAAATCCTGAGCGACGCCGCAAGGGATATTATCCATCGTATTCCTCCATTTCTTTCCGCAGCCGCTGCCGTGCCCGGTGGTACACCACACAGGCCCAGTTGGCTGTTTTGCCATACACCGCGCCGATGGCGCGAAAGTCCATCCCCCCAAGGCGCAGGCGGAACACCTCCCGGGCGGGGGAGGGCAATGCCTCCACCCCCCGCAAGGCCGCCTGGGCCTGCTGGCGCAGCAGGAATTCTTCCTCAAAGCTGTCCTGCGCCTCCTCCTTCAGGGGGACAAGGGGCGCTCTCTTCTGCCGCCGCAGGCTGTCGTACCACAGGTTGCGGGCGATGCGGCACAGCCACTGGGGCAGGGGGCACTGCCCCCGGAAGGAGGAAAGGCTGTCCATGGCCTTCAGGAAGGTTTCAGCGGTGATATCCTCCGCCGTTTGCTGGTTGCCGCTTATCTTAAGCAGATAGCGGTACACGTCGCCAAAGTAGGCGGTGTAGATTTCCTCCAGGTTCACCCTCTCCCCTCCTTTCACCTGATAGACGCGGGAAAAGCAAAAATCTTACAAAAAAACCCGCTTTCGCGGGCAAAATTGTGAAAGTCTGGATTACAGCTTGGCAAACTCCTGCGCCAGATTGGTCATCAGTTCCGCCGCCTTGTCGCAGAAAGCGTCAAACCGGGGATCTTCCTGTTGCAGTTCAGGGTTGCTGAGCACATTGTCCAGCACCCGGCGGATACCCTGGTCAAAGCGGATGCGCGCGGTAAAGCCGGGCACCAGGCGCTTTAATTTGCTGTTGTCAAACAGCACGGTGTTGGACTTGTCCCCCCACAGGCCGCCCGCGAAATCGTAGGAGGCCGCCCGGCTTAACACCTCGGTGGGGATGTACAGGGGCTTTAGTTCCCGATTCAGCGCCTGGGCGATGATCTGGTACACCTGGTTCCAGGTGAGGCTCTCGTCGGAGGTGATATGCACGCTTTCCCCGATGGCGTGGGCGTTGCCCATCAGGCCAACAAAGCCCCGGGCAAAATCCTCCGCGTGGGTCAGCGTCCACAAACTGGTGCCGTCCCCCGGGATGGGCACGGGCTTGTTTTCCAGAATGCGCTTGACCACCTGCCAGGGGCTGCCGCCGTGCAGGGCCACCGCCAGGCGGCTGTCGCCGTAGGTGTGGCTGGGGCGCACAATAGTGATGGGAAACCCCTGCTGCCGGTAGGCTTGCAGAAGGGTTTCCTCGCAGGCAATCTTGTCCCGGCTGTACTGCCAATAGGGGTTAGAAAGGGGCGTGCTCTCGGTAACCACCGGATGGGACAGGGGCTTTTGGTAGGCGGACGCCGTGCTGATAAACAGGTACTGGCGGGTTTTGCCCGCGAACAGGCGGATGTCCCGCTCCACCTGCTGGGGGGTATAGGCGATAAACTGGGCAACAGCGTCAAAGCACTCGCTGTTCAGCAGCTTTGCCAGGTTTTCCTCGTCCAAGGCAGTACAGGCATTGATGTCGCAGGCATACGCCCGGGCGCCGGGGCAGGCACTGTTGGCGGTGCCGCGGTTGAGCAGCACCACCTCCCACCTTTCTTTCAGCAGTCTGCGGGTCACATACAGGCTGATGTTGCCTGTGCCGCCAATCATCAGCGCTTTCATGGCATGCTGTCCTCGGCGGGGGTTTTCACATTCTGCTCCACCGTTACCGCGTAGCCGTCGCTGCGCAAATTGATGCTGCCGTGCATGGTGGCGTACCAGCGGATGTCCCGTGCCTGCAGGTCGCTCAGCAGCGCGCCGGCGGGGGGGTTCTTGTCGCTGGCCTGAATCAGGGCGATGGCGGGATCCACCGCGTCCAGCAGTTTGTCCACCCCGTCGATGTTCTGGCCGTGGCAGGGCATTTTCAGCACCTGATGGGGGCCAAGCTGGCCGTCTGCCAGCATTTCCTCAATGCGCTGGGACATGATGTCCCCCGCAAACAGCAGGCTGTTGTCCCCATGGCGCACCGACACCACCAGGGAAAAGTTGTTGTCGTCATCCTCGGTGTAGCTGGCGGACTTGGCCGGGTACAAGGTGAAGGACACACCGTCCAGCTCGAAGGACATTTCCTGGCTGATTTTTTCCGCGTTCTTGCCCTCCAGGGCGCTGAAGAGCAGGCGGGCGACATTGCCGTCCTTGATGTAGTCGGGGATCAGAATCCTGTCCGCCGAAACCGTGCCCAGCACCTGGGGCACGCCGCCGATGGAGCGTTTGTCGAAATGGGAGATAATCAGGGCGTCCAGCTTGTCGATGCCCTTCTCATCCAGGTATTCCAGGATTTCCTCCCCGTCGTCCAATTCCCCCGCGTCCAGCAGCACCGCCAAGTTGTCGGTGCGCAGGAGAAAAGCGTCCGCCTTGCCGATTTTAAAGCAGCGCACCCGCAGGGTGCCCGAACTTTCCTGGGCGAAAGCCCCGGGAAGCAGCAGCAACAGCGCCGCCAGCAGCGCCAGAAACCGTTTATAAACCGCCATGTTACCCCCTTGAAAAATCGTTTGTTAAAAGAGCAGCAGCGTGCTGACAGACACCAGCAGCTGGATGATGGCAAAGCGCAGCACCGTCTGGGCGTCGGACCAGCGGATATTTTTACGTACATGGTCGTGCAGGGGCGTGCGGATGCCGCCCATAAAGCCCTTGCGCTTCAGCAGGCGCAGCACCGTCAGCTTCACAAGGCTGGAACCCCCGTCCAGGATAAACACCAAAGCGAAGGGAACAAACAGGAAGGGCGCTTTCAATTGCAGCACGGACACGGCAAACAGGGTACCCATGGCTCTGGAGCCCGCGTCCCCCATCAGGTGGGTGCCCGGGCTCATGTTGAACCACAGGTAGCAAAGCAGCGCCCCCAGGAACACCAGGATTACCGGCCCAAACACATGAAGGGTGCCCAGTTTATAGCCGGCGGCCAGCATGGCCAGCAGGGTAACGCTGCCCAGGGTGGAGCTTAAGCCGTCCACCCCGTCGGTGATGTTGGTGACATTGACGGCCGCCCACACCAGGGCAACAATCAGCACAAACAGGAGGGGGGCGGGCATATTGACAGACAGCCCCAGCACAGGCAGCAGGATGGTATTGCCGTTGTAGGCGATGTACACCACCGCCACAAAGGCCGCGGCGACGCCGTCCATCAGCCCCTTGCGCAGTTCGCCCCAGGGCTTCTTGGCATTGTCGTCCAGATAGCCCATCACCATCTCAAACAGGATGGCGGCGATGTAGAGCATATGCTCCAGGGGCAGGCGCAGGGCAATGACGCTGATGACGGCAAAGCCCGTTACAAACAGGATGCCGGTGCTGGTGTACTTGCCACGGGATTTTTCGCCTTCAAAAGCCAGCTCCCTCCCCCTGTCCCGGGGTAGGAAGCGGCTGAAGAACCGGATGATAAGATAGGTGGCGGCGAAGGAAAACAGCAGCATCAGCGCGCTGAGCGCGCCAGACAGGGGGAGAACGAAAAGCAATCAAATACCTCCCGGTTTAAGGCTGCACCTGATGGGCATGGTTGATTTCATCAATATCCGCCCGGCGAAGGGGCGGCACGCAGAAGGTGCAGGGCCTGTATTTTCGATAGGTGTCCGTCTCCAGGTCGCTATAGGGGATGGCCTGCATAGGCTCATCGGAGCTGCGCACATTATAGCACGTCTCCGCCTCATGATACCAGCCCTTCCTGGCCGGCACATGGTACACCAGGGCGTCGTCGCTGGGGTAGGCCATCTGCCTGCCCATGACATCCTCCCAGATGACCAGTTTGGTATCCAATTGCTGGTTGGTGATGTTCTTCCACAGCCAGGCCATGCTGATGCCCTGGTCGCTGCGGCGGCGCTGGATGCGGATGCAGCCGTGGCTGGCCCGCTCCCCCAGCCTTTCCTCGTTGACGCCGTAGTACTTTTCGCCGTCGCGGATCACATGGGGCACCTCGTGCATGATGTCGCCGGAGTTAAAGCGGATGCCCATGGCGCAAATCAGGTTGTCGCTGCGGAAATCCCCCACCCGGCTGACCAATAGAAACTCGCCCGAGCGGGTTTCATTATAGGGCTGCCGGTCGTTGGCAAGGCCGGTGGAGGCGCGCAGCACGTCCAGCAGTTTCCCGTCCTCAAAGATGTAGAGGCGCTGGGTCAGTTTATCCACCACCAGGCCGTACTTTGTTTTGGGCTGCACTACTTCCAGCTCGTCCGTGCGGATGTAGCCGGCGACCAGTTCGTTCCAGCGCTTCAGCTTGCTGTCGGCAAAGGAGGAGGAGTAGGCTTCCACCTTCGTCCAGCCGTTGTCCAGGGTTTCCAGCACATGCAGGCCCTGGGAATCGTAGGTGATGTCCGCCACGGGCTGAGCGTCCTCCCTGGGCTCAGCCAGCAGGTAGGTCTGGGTTTTCTGGTGGCCTTTCACCACGGTGATGGGCGCTGTGAGCATAGCCCAGACAGCCGCCTCGTCGGTGATGTCCATGGGGGTTTCCCAGTACCCGGCGTGGCCGGCGCGTGCGCTGCCGGGGATGACCTTCTCCCCTTCCCACAGGCTCCTGAGCGCCGGGGACATGTCCTGGGGGGTCTGGGCATAGGATGAGGGAACAAGCAATAAAATTGCAAGTGCCAGGGTAAGGAACCTTTTCACAAGGGGTATACCTCCTAAGTCGCGGGGAAGGACAGGGGCGGGAAACCGGCAAAGCCCGTCAACTGAAAAATGATGACGACAATGCCAACCACCACCAGGTACACGGCGAAGCGGTTGAGAGAGATGCGCTCAATCAACTTCAGCATGTAGCGGATGGCTAAAAAGCCGCTGACAGCGGCGAATACCATACCCACCAGGATGTCCACGGAAAACAGGGTAGCAAGGCCGTCGGTATCGATGGCGTCCTTGGCCTCCACTAAGAAGCTACCCAGAATTGCCGGAGCGCTCATCATGAAGGAAAATTTCGCCGCCATAGAGCGGGTCAATCCCCCCAGGATGCCGCCCAGCAGGGTAGAGCCCGAGCGGCTGACCCCGGGCAGCAGCGCCACCGCCTGGAACGCGCCCATGGTGAGCGCCCGGCCCATGGTGATTTCGCCGCTGCGTTTTTCGTTTTTCTCGCTCAGCTTCTGGGCGATGTACAAAAACAGGGCGGTAATCAGGAACGCCGGGCCCAGGAACCAGCCGGTGAAGGTGCTTGCCACAAAGTCGCCCAGCAGCAGCATGGCAATCAGGGCGGGCAGGGACGCGACGAACAGCAGCAGCAGGGTTTTGTTCTTGATGGGGTGCAGCAGCATCTGCACCCAGTCCTTCCAGAATACGGCGGCGACGGCGAGCAGGGTGCCCATGTGCAGCATGATGAGCAGGCCTTTGGAAGAAGCTACATCATAGCCCGCCAGGGCCAGCAGCTTTTCCCCCAGCAGCAGGTGCCCGCTGGAGGAGATGGGCAGAAACTCGCTGATGCCCTGGATGATGCCCATCAGGGCAGAAAATATCGTTTGCATGGTGGTGTCCTTTCGGGCAAACAGCCTTCGGGCTGTCGCCGTTTGATTATTTTATCCATTCCACCCCTATCCGTCAACCAAAGGGCATCCGGCTGGGGCGGCGCGCCGTCCCAGCCAAATGGTGGTACACAAAGCCAGGAACCGTCTTTTACGGTTGCGTTCTACGGCGCAAATCCCTATAATATGGCTTGTTATTACACGCAAGGAGCCTGCCATGACCCTTCAGCGCGCGGATATCAGGCGGGGGATGCGCCTGAGCGTACCCATCGCCCTGGGATACTTCGCCGTATCCTTCGCCTTTGGCATTTCGGCGGTGCAGTCGGGGGTGCCTCCCTTTCTGGCCGCCTTCATTTCGCTGACCAACCTTTCCTCCTCAGGGCAGTTTGCCGGGGTAAAAATCCTGGCCGCCGGGGGCGCCTATGTGGAACTGGTGCTCAGCGTGCTGATCATCAACCTGCGCTACATTTTGATGAGCCTGTCCCTTAGCCAGAAGATGATTGCCCTGCCCCGCTGGCAAAAGCTGCTGCTGGGCTACGGGGTGACGGACGAAATCTACGCCGCCGCCATCCAGCAGGAGGGGGATTTATCCTTTTCCTTCTTTGCCAGCCTGATTGTGCTGCCCGTGTTGGGGTGGTCGGGCGGCACCCTGACGGGCGCTCTGATGGGCCAATTGCTGCCCCAGACGGTGACGGCAGCCCTGGGTATCGCCCTGTACTGTATGTTCATCGCCATCGTGGTACCCCCTGCCACCAAGGACAGCCGGATTCTGAAAACCGTGCTGATTGCCGCCGGTTTCAGCATTGCCCTTACCTACCTGCCCCAGTTTTCCTTTCTGCCGGTGGGCTGGCGGGTAATTTTGTGCACCCTAGCCGCTTCCAGCCTGATGGCGCTGCGGGATGTGCGCACGCTGAAGGAAAGGAGGCAGTAACATGGAGATGGGATACTTGCTGTTTGGCATCCTGCTGATGTTCCTGGCCACCTACCTGCCCAGGGCGCTGCCCCTGGCGCTGCTGAATAAGCGCATCACCAGCCCTTTCCTGTTGGCGTTTTTCAGCTACATCCCCTACGCTGTGCTGACAGCGCTGACCATCCCCGCCATCTTTACCGCCACCCAATCTGTGCCGGGCGCCGCGGTTGGGTTCGCGGCCGCCCTATTCCTGTCCCTGCGGGGCAAGCCCATGATTACCGTAGCCCTGGGCGGCGCGGCGGCGGTGTGGCTGGTGGAAGGGCTGCTGCTAAGCATTCTGTAACTATGCAATCCATGTGTCCCTGCCTGTTTTAGGAGGGAGTTACCCAGTTTATGACAATTGAAGGAGGTTTCCCACCATGATGAAACGCGGTATCGCGCTGCTGTTATGCCTATGTCTGCTGCCCCTGTTTACCCTGGCAACAACGGAGGAGGAAAGGCTGGCCTATTCCCTGCAGATGTTTGAGGATTTCCGCAGCGGCAACGAGGAAGCCGTCCTGAAGGATATGACCCCGGACATGGAGGGCCTGCTCAAAGGCAAGGTAGGCGCCATCTGGCTGCAGATCCGGGGCCAGGCCGGCTCCTTCCAGTCTGTGGGCCCGCAGAAAAGCTACGAAAAAAACGGTTTCCAGGTAACGGAAACCGGCTTATACTTCCAGAATATGTACCTGGTGCAGACCATCAGCTTTGACCCCAAGGGCAAGGTGGCGGGCCTGAGCTACACCCCCGCCGCCAGACCTGAGGATGTGACGGAGGCCGTGATGCCCGAAGGGGTTACGGAAGAAAATATCACCGTGACCGCCGAGGAAGCCTATCCCCTGCCTGGCACCCTGACCCTGCCCAAGGGGGACATCCTGGCGGGTTTTGTGCTGGTGCACGGCTCCGGCCCCAACGACCGCGACGAAACCATCGGCGCCAACAAGCCCTTCCGGGATTTGGCCTGGGGGCTGGCCAGCCGGGGTTTTGCCGTGCTGCGCTATGACAAGCGCACCCTGGTGTACGGCAGCCAGATTGCCGCCGACCCAGATTACCCGACCTTTACCGCGGATGGGGAAACCGCCCTGGACGCCGCCGCCGCCATCAAGCAGCTGCAGAGCCTGCCCGGCATGGAGGGGCGCAAAGTATTCCTGATTGGCCACAGCATGGGCGGCATGCTGGCCTCCTACATCGGCACACTGGCGCCGGAAACCGCGGGCTATGTGCTGATGGCGGGCACCCCCCGCAAACTGTGGGAAATCATCGTGGACCAGAACCTGATGATGATGGAAGGCTTAAGCCCGGAGGAAACCGACCAGGCCAACAAACTGCTGGCGGCGGAACAGGAGAAAGCAGCCAAACTGCTGACATTGACCGACGATGAAGCCCTGCTGCCCGAAAATGCACCCTTCACCCTGAGCGCCTGGTACCTGCGCCATTTGGAGAATATTGACGCCGCCAAACTGCATCTGCAAGACAAAAAGCCCGTGCTGGTAATGCAGGGCGAAAAGGACCGCCAGGTGACCATGAAGGATTTTTATCTTTGGAAAGAGCGACTGGCCGGTCACCCGGACGCGGTGTTCACATCCTACCCGGAGCTGAACCACCTGTTTGGTCAATATGAAGGCGAACCAGTGCCCCCCG
The DNA here is from genome assembly GCA_937894675.1 of uncultured Clostridia bacterium. Lineage (GTDB taxonomy): Bacteria > Bacillota > Clostridia > Christensenellales > Aristaeellaceae > DTU024. Next base: position 77,139 of record CALCQO010000022.1, on the reverse strand, counting down.
CCCAGTTGGTAACGGTGGAATACATGCAGCCCACCCCCATCCCCCAGCAGGTGATTGACGACATCGCCGCGTGGGCGAAGGAACGCGCGAAGTAAGAGAAATATAAAGCGCCCGGAGGCAGTGTGACTGCGCTCCGGGCATTTTTTGCTTGCCCGCTTCGCCGTGCGGCGGGGCGGGGTTATTCGAAGTACTTGACGGCGCTGCGGAAGAGGGGATCCTCTTTATAGACGGGCAGGTTTTTATACAGGCCTTTGCGGATGCGCTCGGAGTGGCCCATGCGGCCCAGCACCCGGCCGTCGGGGGAGGTCAGGGCCTCCACGGCGCCGGCGGAGCCGGGGGGGTTAAAGCGGATATCCATGGTGGCTTCGCCTGCGTCGTCCACATACTGGGCGGCGATTTGGCCATTATTGGCCAATTTATCCAGCAGGCTGGGGGCGCACACAAACCGGCCTTCCCCGTGGGACAGGGCGATGGGCAGGATTTCCCCCACCTCCTGCTCCAGGAACCAGGGGGACAAATTGGAGCAGGTTTTCACCCGCACCATGCGGCTCTGATGTCTGCCGATGAGGTTATGGGTCAAGGTGGGGCTGTCCACGTCGGTATCCATGATGCGCCCGTAGGGCACCAGCCCCAGTTTGACCAGCGCCTGGAAACCGTTGCAGATGCCGCCCACCAGGCCTTTGCGCGCATCCAGCAGTTCTTCCAGCGCCTCCCGCACCCGGGGGCTGCGGAAGAAGGCGGTAATCAGTTTGGCGGAGCCCTCCGGCTCGTCGCCACCGGAAAAGCCGCCGGGAATGAGCACCATCTGCGCTTTCTTTAAACTGGCTGCCATTTCCTCCACCGAGGCGGCCACATCCCCCGGGGTCAGGTTGCGGATGACCAGGATGTCCGCCTGGGCGCCCGCCTCCTCAAAGGCGCGGGCGGTGTCCAGCTCACAGTTGGTGCCGGGGAAGGCGGGAATCAGCACCCGGGGCCGGGGATGGGGCATGCCCTTTGTGCGTTTGCCCTCAAAGCGGTAGTTGTTTACCGGGGTTTCCGGCGTCAGCGCGTGTACGGGATAGACCCCTTCCAGGGTTTTCTCCGACAGGCTGCCCAGGGTCTGCAGGGACACGCTGTCCCCCAGGTGCTCCAGCACCATGCGCTGCTGGGTGGTGCCCAGCAGGATATCTTCCAGCCCAGTTGTCCAGGCAACCTCGGCGATGATGGAGCCGTAGGCGTATTGGAACAGTTCTTCCTTGGTCCACCTGTCCTCAAACACAAAGCCGCTGTCGCCCGCCCGGCACATTTTTTCCACCGCGGCCGCGGCGCCGCCCTCTGTGACGGCGCACATGTTCAGCAGGCGGCCTTCCTGTTTCAGCTGGGCTACCCGGGCGTACACCGCCTTCAGGCTGTCCGCCGTGGGCAGACCGTCCTCCCCCACCTGGGGGCGCAGCCACACCGCGCCGGAGCCTACGTTGAATTGGAACGCCGGGGACGCCGCCTTGTCCCTATGATCCCAGGTAACGGCAAAGGAAATCAGGGTGGGAGGCACGTCCAGCTCGCCGAAGGTGCCGCTCATGGAGTCCTTGCCGCCGATGGCGGCGACGCCCAGCTCCATCTGCGCCCGCAGCGCCCCCATCAGGGAGGCAAGGGGCAGGCCCCACCTGGCGGCGTCCTTGCCGGGGCGGGGGAAATATTCCTGGAAGCTCAGATACACATGCTCAAAATTCGCCCCCGCCGCCACCAAGTTGGTGACGCTCTCCACCACCGCCAGGTAGGCGCCGTGGTAGGGGCTTTTCTTGCTGATATGGGGGTTGTACCCATAGGCCATGTAGGAAGCGGTGGTGGTGCCGCCGGGCACGGGCAGGGTATGCACCATGGCGCAGGGGGGCGTATCCTGGTGCTTGCCGCCAAAGGGCATCAGCACCGTGCCGCCGCCGATGGTGGCGTCAAACCGCTCCCCCAGCCCCCGCTGGGAGCAGCCGTCCAGGGAGGAGATAAACTTTTTCATTTCATTGGAAAAGCTGTCCCTGGCATGGTACTGCCAATCCTGCCCGGGGGTGACCCGCACATCCATGGTTTTTTTCGCGCCGTTGGAGGACAGGAACTCCCTGTCCAGATCCACAATGCGCTTTCCCCGCCAGCGCATCACCATGCGCTTTTCCTCGGTAACCACGGCGATGGGGGTGGCTTCCAGGTTTTCCTTGGCGGCCAGGGCGCAGAAATCCTGCACATCCTTGGCTTCCACCACCACGGCCATGCGCTCCTGGGATTCGGAGATGGCCAGTTCCGTACCGTTGAGGCCCTCGTATTTGCGGGGCACCTTGTCCAAATCAATGTCCAGCCCGTCGGCCAATTCCCCCACCGCCACCGACACGCCGCCCGCGCCAAAGTCGTTGCAGCGCTTGATGAAATGGGTAACCTGGGGGTTTAAAAACAGCCGCTGAAGTTTGCGCTCCTCGGGGGCGTTGCCCTTTTGCACCTGGGAAGCGCAGGTATCCACGCTTTCCACCGTGTGAGCCTTGGAGGAGCCGGTGGCCCCGCCGATGCCGTCGCGCCCGGTGCGCCCGCCCAGCAGGATGACGATGTCCCCGGGGGCAGGCCGTTCCCTGCGCACATGGCGAAGGGGCGCCGCGCCCAGCACCGCGCCCGCCTCCATGCGTTTGGCGGCAAAACCAGGGTGATAAAACTCCTTCACTAGGCCGGTGGTCAGCCCAATCTGGTTGCCGTAGGAGGAGAAGCCCGCCGCCGCCCCGGTGCAGATTTTGCGCTGGGGCAGTTTGCCCTGGAGGGTTTCCTCCATGGGCTGGTTGGGGTCGGCGGCGCCTGTCACCCGCATGCCGGCATACACATAGCTGCGCGCCGACAGGGGGTCGCGGATAGCGCCGCCAATGCAGGTGGCCGCGCCGCCAAAGGGCTCGATCTCGGTGGGGTGGTTATGGGTTTCGTTTTTGAACAGCAGCAGCCAGTCCTCTTCGCCCTGGGGGGTGTCCGCCTTGATGCGCACCGTGCAGGCATTGATTTCCTCGCTCTCGTCCAGGTGGGGTAGCAGCCCCTCCTTTTTCAGGGCTTTGGCGGCGATGGTGCCCGCCTCCATCAGGGTGGGCGGGTTGTGGCGGCCCAGTTTCTCCTTTAAAGCCAGGAACTTGTCATAGCTGGCCTTCACGGCGGCGTCCTCGATGCGCACGTCCCGCAGCTGGGTTAAAAAGGTGGTATGGCGGCAATGGTCGGACCAGTAGGTGTCCATCACCCGCAGCTCGGTCTCGGTGGGGTCCCTTTCTTCTTTCAGGAAATGCTGCTGCACGAACGATAGGTCGTCCATGTCCATGGCCAGCTCCATGCCGTGGAGCAATTCTTCCAGCTGCCCCGCGTCCATGTCGCGGAAGCCCTCCAGCACGGGGATGTCCCCGGGGGCCTCCAGCTGCATCTGCAGGCTTTGGGGCAGGGCGGATGACGCTTCCCGGGACTCCACAGGGTTGATGACATACTTTTTGATGTTGTCCACATCCGCGCCGGTCAGCTCGCCCTGCAGCACATACACCTTGGCGCAGCGCACCGTGGGCCTTTCCCCCGCCGTCATCAATTGGATGCACTGCTGGGCGGAGTCCGCCCGCTGGTCAAACTGGCCGGGCAGGGCTTCCACGGCAAAGCTGCGGGCATCCCGGGGCAGGGTTAATGTGTGGTCGTACTCGTCCAGCTGGGGTTCGGAAAACACCGTTTCCACCGCCCGCTGGAAAACCTCCCCGCTCACCCCTTCCGCGTCGTAGCGGTTGATGATGCGCAGGCCTGTCAGCCCCCGGATATTGAGGTACTGGTGGATTTCCCGCAGCAGGCTGGCCGCCTCCTGCCGGAAACCGGGGCGCTTTTCCACATAAACCCTGAAAACCATGTTATCCCTCCAGCCCGCGGAGCGCCTGCTTACCGATGTCGCCGCGGCAATACTTGTTGTTAAAATGCACTTTGTCCATGGCCTGGTAGGCCTTGTCGATGGCTGCCCGCAAGGTGTCGCCCGTGGCGGTAACCCCCAGCACCCGGCCGCCGGAAGTGACCAATTGGCCGCCTTCCTCTGCCACCCCGGCCATATGCACCGCGGCCTCTATGCCTTCTTCGATGGTGATGGGCAGGCCCTTTTCAAACTCGCCGGGATAGCCCTGGGAGGCCGCCACAACGCAGCAGGCGTACCCGGGTTTAAAGGTGATGTGCTCGGGCAATAGATTGCCGTCCCGCACCGCGCCCAGGGCCTCCAGCAAGTCGCTGGATAAGAGGCTGAGCACCGCCTGGGTTTCCGGGTCGCCAAAGCGGGCATTGTACTCCAGCACTTTGGGGCCGTCCTTGGTGAGCATCAGCCCAAAGAACAGGCATCCGCTGAAGGGCACCCGCTCCTGCATCATGGCGTGGGCGGTAGGCAGGAAAATATCCCGCATGCAGATGTCGGCGATTTCCTCGGTATAGAAGGGGCAGGGGGCGATGGCGCCCATGCCGCCGGTGTTGGGGCCGTTATCCCCGTCCAGGGCGCGCTTATGGTCCATGGCGGACAGCAGGGGCACCACGGTGTAGCGGTCCACCAGGCACATCACCGACACTTCCTGGCCTTCCAGGCATTCCTCAATGATGACGGTAGCGCCGCTGTCGCCAAAGACCCTCTTATCCAGCATGTCCCGCACGGCGGTTTCCGCTTCCGGAAGGGTCTTGGCCACCACCACCCCTTTGCCCTTGGCCAGGCCGTCGGCCTTGACCACCACGGGCAGGGGCTGCTGCCGCAGGTATTCGATGGCTTCCTCGGTGTTGGTAAAGGCCTGCCAGGCCGCGGTGGGGATGCGGTACAGCTGCATCAACTGCTTGGCCAGCAGCTTGCTGGACTCAATCATCGCCGCCTTCTGCCCGGGGCCAAAGCAGGGGATATTGTGCAGCTCCAAAGCGTCCACCAGGCCGATGGCCAGGGGATCATCGGGGGTGACGATGCAAAAATCCACCCGCTTGGCGGTGGCCATGGCCACCACCTGGCTGATGTCCATGGGGTCGGCCTTCAGGCATATGGCCTCGGTCATGCCGGGGTTGCCCGGCAGGGCATAGATGGTTTCCGCCAGGGGATTCTTTTTCAGCTGCCGGATGATGGCATGCTCCCGCCCGCCGGAGCCGATGACTAGGATTTTCATACCGTTCCTCCTGTTAGCCCTGCAGGCCCTCCGCCTGGCGAATCATGTTCTCCACCACGATGTCGTGGATATCCCCCTGGGAGGCGCAGTATTCCAGCACCTGCCAGGGCTCGTTGGTGTGGTAGTGGATTTTAATCAGCTCCTCATCCCCCACGCACAGCAGGCTGTCGCCCACGATGTTGTCCTCAATATAGTCGCCGATGTCATCCTCGGACATATTCTGCCCCTCAATCAGCAGCTGCACGTCAAAACGAAACTCGATGGTATCCATGGAAATCCTCCTCTTAATGATGGAACAGGCGCACATTGGTCAGCGCCATCACCATGCCGTAGTTGTCGCAGGCCTGGATGACATCCGCGTCCCGCACAGAGCCGCCGGGCTGGGCGATGTAGGCAACGCCGCTTAGGTTGGCCCGGTCGATGTTGTCGCTGAAGGGGAAGAAGGCGTCGCTGCCAAGGGCTACCCCCTGCAGCTGCTTTTGCCAATCCTCCCGCTCCTGCCGGGTTAAAAAGTCGGGCTTATGGGTAAACAGATGCTCCCATCTTCCGTCCTGCAGCAGGGTTTCCGCATCCGGGGACAGGAAAGCGTCCACGGCGTTGTCCCGCTCGGGGCGGCGGATGTCCGCCGCAAAGGGCAGGCTGAGGGCCTTGGGGTGCTGGCGCAGGTGCCACAAATCCGCCTTGTCCCCCGCCAGGCGCACGCAGTGCACGCGGCTCTGCTGCCCGGCGCCGTTGCCGATTACCTGCCCGTCCTTGACAAAGCAGACGGAGTTGGACTGGGTGTACTTGAGGGTAATCATGGCAAGGAGCAAATCCCTTTTCGCTCCCTCCGGCAGGGTCTGTTTCTTTGTCACCACATGGCCCAGCAGGCTTTCGTCTATGATACCGTCATTGTATCCCTGCGTCAACGTGATGCCGTAGACATCCCGGTTTTCTTCGTGCTTGGGTTCGTATTCGGGATCCATCTGCAGCACGGCGTAGCCGCCCTTGCGCTTTTGTTTGAGGATGGCAAGGGCCTCCTCCTGATAGCCGGGGGCGATGACGCCGTCGGACACTTCCCGGGCAATCATTTGGGCGGTGGGCACGTCGCACACATCGCTCAGGGCGATAAAGTCGCCAAAGGAGCACAGCCTGTCCGCCCCCCGGGCCCTGGCGTAGGCACAGGCCAGGGGGGATTCGTCTAAACCTTCAATATCTTCCACAAAGTAGATTTTCTTCAGCGTTTCGCTCAAGGGCAGCCCCACCGCCGCCCCCGCGGGGCTGACATGCTTAAAGGACGCGGCGGCCGCCAGGCCTGTGGCCTTTTTCAGGGCCTTCACCAGCTGCCAGGCGTTGAGGGCATCCAGGTAGTTGATATAGCCGGGCCTGCCGTTTAATACCGCAAAGGGCAGGTCGCCTCCGTCCGCCATGCGGATATAGGCCGGGCTCTGGTTGGGGTTGCAGCCGTATTTGAGGGTGTACTCTTTCATAGATCCTCCTTGGCGAAGCGGTTGATGATGATGACGGTTTCTTCCCCGCCATCCAGGGGCACCGCGCGGGCGTACAGGGCGATGCGATTGTCGGGATGCAGGCTGTCCCAGGCGTTCTGGGCGAAGGTCTGGACATCCCCCCGCAGGGCGATGCGGGCGGGCTCTCCCCGGAACGAGGGCAGGAGGCTGCCGTCCCCCTCATAGGTGTGGATGAAATGCCCCAGCCCCTTTTCCCGGCGGTACTCAAAATACTGCCGGGCGCAGTGGACGCCCACGTCGTCCTGTTTTTTAAGGATGGACAGGGTGTAGCGGCAGTCCCCCTTGGCGATGGTCATCACCGAGGAGATGCGGGGGGTGTAGTTGGGGGCGTCGGGCTCGTAGCTGCGGCTGAGCAGGGCGTCGGACAGGTGGCTGCCCCGGCGCAGAAAGTCGTAGATGGTGTCCGTCTGGTCGCCGTTGGTAACAATATAGGTGTTATCAAGCTTGCGCACAGGGCGGTAGATAATCAGGGAAGGGTCCTTCACCAGGGAGGCGTCATAGGGCTCGATGCGCAGGCCGTCGCCGTCCCGAAGGAACACCCGGTTGCGGCTGTTGTCGCTACGCCCCATGATGAAATACAGCATGACCGCCTCATTGCGCTGGTTCACCCCCATCATCAGCCCCCGGCCGGGATAGGGATTGGCTTGTAATATGCCGCACAGATCCATGGTTTCATTGGGGTACATGCTGTTTCTCCTTTTCGGTACAGATTTTTTTGCTCATGCTTTCCGCGGCCTTGGGCAGCAGCACCCACTCGGCCTGCTCCATCACCCGCTTCTGCAGGGATTGGGGGGTATCGTTCTTCTTCACCCGCACCGCCTTTTGCAGCAGGATGGGGCCGCCGTCCGCCTCCTCGTTCACCAGGTGCACCGTAGCGCCGGTGATGGCCACCCCCCGTTTGAGGGCTTCCTCGTGCACCTTCAGCCCATAGTAGCCCTTGCCGGAAAAGGCGGGAATCAGCGCCGGGTGCACGTTGATGATGCGGTTTTCATACTGGCGTACAAAGGAAGGGGACAGGATGCTGAGAAAACCCGCCAGGATGATCAGGTCGATGCCCTCCTGGGCCAAAAGCGCCAGGGTTTCCTTTTCAAAGGCCGCCGCGCCCATGGTTTTGCGGGGAAAGGCCACTGCCTTGACCCCCGCCTGGCGGGCGCGGGTAAGGGCGTAGGCGTCCTCCCTGGTGGAGACCACCAGCACCACCCGGCCGCTGACCAGTATGCCCTTTTGCTGGGCGTCCAGCAGCGCCTGCAGGTTGGTGCCCCCGCCGGACACCAGCACGGCGATGCGGGCGGTCACAGGGTGACGCCCTTATCGCCCCCGCGGATGTCCCCCAGCACAAAGGCCTCCTGGCCGTGTGCGCGCAGGGTGTCAAGGGCGGTGTCCGCGTCCTGCTTGTCTACCACAACCACCATGCCCACCCCCATGTTGAAGGTGGAGAACATCTCCGTCTGGGAAATGCCGCCTTTTTGCGCCATCAGCGCGAAGAGGGGCTGGGGCTGCCAGGCGCTTGCGTCCACATAGGCGCGGCAGTTGTCGGGCAGCACCCGGGGAATGTTCTCGTAAAAGCCGCCGCCGGTGATGTGGGCGACGCCCTTCACCCCCACCGCGTCAAACAGGCGCAGCATGGGCTTGACATAGATGCGGGTGGGCGCCAGCAGGCTTTCCCCCAGGGATTGGCCGTTTAGTTCCGCCAAGGGGGCGCGCAAATCAGCGTTCTCCACGTCAAAGAGCTTGCGGGCCAGAGAAAAGCCGTTGGAGTGCAGCCCCGTGGAGGGCAGACCCAGCAGCACATTCCCGGGACGCACCTGGTTTTTATCGAAAATCTTGTCCTTGTCCACCACGCCCACGCAAAAGCCCGCCAGGTCGTACTCGTCTACCGCGTAGAAGCCTGGCATCTCGGCGGTTTCGCCGCCAATCAAGGCGCAGCCCGCCTGCACGCAGCCCTCCGCCACGCCGGATACGATGTCCGCCACCCGCTCGGGCACGTTTTTGCCCACCGCCACATAGTCCAGGAAGAACAGGGGCTTGGCGCCGCAGCACAGTACGTCGTTGGCGCACATGGCCACGCAGTCGATGCCGATGGTATCGTGCTTGTCCATTAAAAAGGCCAGCTTCAGCTTGGTGCCCACCCCGTCGGTGCCGCTGACCAGCACCGGGGTTTTGATGCTTGTCAAATCGGGCATAAACAGGCCGCCAAAGCCGCCCAGGTCGCAATCCGCCCCGGGGATCATGGTGCGGCGGATGGAGGACTTCATCAGTTCCACCGCCTTGTATCCGGCGTTGATATCCACGCCGGCGTCCTTGTAATGTCCGCTTTCGCTTTTCATCTGGTACCTCCTACGCGCATCAGGCGCTTGCTGAAACGGTCCCGCTCCACGCTCTGGGGGGCCTGGGTGGGGTAGTCGCCATCAAAACAGGCGGTGCAAAAGCCCGGGGACATGTTTCCGGCGATGCTGCGCACCCCTTCCACGCTGATGTAGCCCAGGCTGTCGGCGCCGATGATGTCGGCGATTTTTTCCAGGGGGTACAGGCAGGCAATCAGGCTGTCCCGGGATTTGATGTCGGTGCCGTAGTAGCAGGGGTTGATGAAGGGCGGCGCGGTGACCCGCATGTGCACTTCCCTGGCCCCAGCCTCCCGCAAAAGGCGGACAATCTTTTTGCTGGTGGTGCCCCGCACGATGGAATCGTCCACCAGCACCACCCGCTTGCCCGCCACTTCCTCGGCGATGGGGTTGAGCTTGATGCGCACCCCCGTCTCCCGCTCCATCTGCCGGGGGGCGATGAAGGTGCGGCCGATGTACTTGTTCTTGATAAAGCCCAGGCCATAGGGGATACCCGACGCCCGGGCGTAGCCGATGGCGGCGTCGATGCCCGAATCGGGCACGCCGATAACGATGTCCGCTTCCACCGGGTGCTCCTTGGCCAATACTTCGCCGGCCTTCAGCCGCGCGTGGTGCACGCTGACCTTGTCCATGACCGAGTCGGGGCGGGCGAAATAGATATACTCAAACACGCAGACCTTGGCGGGCGCGCTGCCGCAGTGATCCAGCAGGGAGCGCATCTCCTCCCGATCGAACACCAGGATTTCGCCGGGCCGGATGTCCCGCACCAGCCTGGCCCCCACCGCGTCCAGGGCGCAGGATTCGCTGGCCACCACATAGGTGCCGTCCAGGCACTGGCCGTAGCACAGGGGCTTAAAGCCCAGGGGGTCGCGCACGGCGATGAGCTTCTTTGGCGTCATAATCACCAAAGAATAGCTGCCCTTCAGGCGGTGCATCGCCCGGTTGACGGCCTCCTCCAGGGAGGGGGCGGTGAGCCGCTCCCTGGTGATGGCGCAGGAGATAACCTCCACATCGCTGGTGGTGTGGAAGATGGACCCCTGCTTTTCATACTGGGTGCGCAGTTCCAGATAGTTGACCAGAGAGCCGTTGTTGGCCAGCGCCATGCGCCCCTTGAAATGATCCACCACCAGGGGCTGGGCGTTGATGCGGCCCCGCTCGTGGTCGCTGCCGTAGCGCACATGGCCGATGGCCATGTTGCCCTGGCCCAGCATGCTGATGGTGCCGGGGGAGATGGCTTCGCTGACCACCCCGGCGTCGGTAAACAGGTGGAACAGGCCGTCATGGTTGACGGCGATGCCGCAGCTTTCCTGCCCCCTGTGCTGCAAGGCCTGCAGGCCGAAGTAGGTGTCCAGGGCTACATCCCCCAGGGTGCCGCGGCAGATGCCGAATATGCCGCATTCCTCATGTATGCTCATAAATGCCCCTTACCCAAGGACGCGCCTGGTTAAGGCGATGGGGTCCAGCACCTGGCCGTTTTCGTAAACCCGCATGTTGCCCGAGGCGATTTCATCCATCAGAATCACCTGGCCGCCGGCAAAGCCAAACTCCAGCTTGATGTCGTACAGTTCCAGCCCGCGGGAGGCCAGATCCTCGGCGATGATACGGGTGATGCGCCGGGTCATGTCGGCGGCGTCCTCATACTGCTGCCTGGTCATAACTCCCAGCACCTGAAGGCCTTCCTGGGTGATGAGGGGGTCGCCCCGCTCGTCGTCCTTCAGGGTCATTTCCACATAGGCGGGCAGCGGGGTGCCCGCTTCCACATAGGCGCCGTAGCGGCGGATGAAGCTGCCCACCGCCCGCAGGCGGCAGATGACCTCCAGCCCCTTGCCAAAGGGGGAGGCGGACAGCACCTCCATGGTGCCCTTGTCCGCGTCGCAGGACACATAATGGGTTTTCACGCCCTTTTCGCCCAGCAGCTCAAAGTAATACTTGCTCATGGCCAGGTTCAGCTTGCCCATGCCGTCGATGGACAGCCCCACCGTGTTGGCGCCGGGGTCGAACACGCCGTTTTCGCCGGTGACATCATCCTTGAACTGCAGCAGGGCATGGCCGTTATCCAGCATGTACACATCCTTGGTTTTGCCTGTATAGGTTAATTTCATGGGTTTACTCCTCCGCATCCGACAAACTTTGTTGTAGTTCCGCGTCTTTTTTCAGGGCTTCCCTTTCCATGGTTTCCCGGGCTTTCGCCAGTTTGTCCGCCAGACTTTCATCGCTCAGGGACAGCATCTGCACGCACAGCAGCGCCGCGTTTTTGCCTCCATTGATGGCTACAGTGGCCACCGGTATGCCCGGGGGCATCTGCACGGTGGACAATAGGGCATCTATGCCCCCAAGAGCGCCGGACACCGCCGGCACCCCCACCACGGGCAATGTGGTATTGGCGGCCAGGGCGCCCGCCAGATGGGCGGCCATGCCGGCCACGGCAATCAAGGCGCCGTAGCCTTTTTCCCTTGCCCCCACAGCAAATGTGCGCGCCTGTTCCGCCGTGCGATGGGCAGACAGTACGCGCACTGTGCAGGGCACCCCGAACTCCTTCAGGGTATCAACAGCCTTCTGGGCAACGGGCAGGTCGCTGGCGCTGCCCATGATGACGGCTACTTTCTTCATACATCCTCCTTCATGGAACTTTACCTTCAGCAGGATTCTCCCGGAACGGGGCCCGGCCTCGCGTCCGGCGCCTTCCGGCGGTACCCCCGTACACAACGGAAAATACACATCCATCATAGCTTGTCCCACGGGGTCTGTCAATGATAATGCGAATATTATTTATCATTTCAATTGTAATGTTCGTCTTTATTACAAAATCTTTTTATACTTTTGATAACGCCATCAAATCATTCCATAAAATAGGCGAACATTCCCATCCCGTTCAGCTTTCATCATCCGCCGGGTACAGGAAAAATCCACGCTGCCGCGCCTACAATTTGTGTCGAATGTATTTACAAACCACAAAATATGGTATATCATTGGCGGTAGCGTCAAGAAACCATGGACATCAGGAGGGATATCATGAACTGCTCATACACTGTCAACAACGGCGACCTCTCCCGGGAGGAACTGGCCGGTTATTTTGCCCACGCCACCGAAAAATTTGGCCGCGAGCCCAAGCACATGGACATCACCGTGGATGGGGAGTTTGTGGACATCGACTACACCTTTACCGCCCTGCCCTTTGAGCGCATCCGCCGCATCACCGGCTACCTGGTGGGCACCCTGGACCGTTTCAACAACGGCAAGCGGGCGGAGGAGCACGACCGCGTCAAGCACGGCATGTGCCAGTAAAACAGTAAACTGTCCCCCAAAAAGGGAGGACAGCGGAATAGCATCCAGCAAACAAGTCCGGCGTAAGCCGGACTTGTTTCAATGTGGGATGAACGGTAAGACTCGAGTAGCGGGAACTATTCCATCTGATCTATCTTCCAGATGGCGTAGGCCAGCTGGGCGCGGGTGGCGGGCTCCTGGGGAGCAAGCCTGCCGTCCTCCGTCAGCTTGAGCAAATCATTGCCCAGGGCGTAGCGCAGCAGATCCTCCATGCCGGGGGTTATCTGGTCGGCATCGGGAACCTCCTCCAGGGAGGCCAGGTTGACCGTCATATCCAATCCGGCGGCGGTGCCCAGGAAGCTGCCCAGCACGGAGGCCATCATTTCCCGGGTCATTTCATCCTGGGCTGCCGCTTCCGGGGCGAGCAGGCCCATCTGCTGGAACATCTGCACCCCCTGCTCCGCTGAGGCGGGTACGCCGGCCAGCGCAAAGACGGTGCTGATGATTTCGCCCAGGGTGGCGGGGTTCTCCACCCCGAAGGCGCCCTCCGAGGCTGGGGCCATGGCCTTTTTTTCAAACACATAGCGCACCGCCTCGTAGTACCAGTCCCCTTCCTTGACATCGCTCAGCTCGTCCCCGGAGGTGTCCTTGACCAAGAAGGGGTTGTAGATTGCGTCGAACAGATCCTTGTTCTGCTCGATGATGGCGGCGCCGCCGGCGGTGGAGCGGTAGCCCTTTTCGTTGAGCGCCCGGTACATATCGGCATAGCTCTTGACTTTGTCCGGCGTCAGTTCCTTGAGTTCCTTCATCCAGGTCAGGAAGATTTCCTGGGGACGCCCGTCCAGGGTGTTCAGCAAGGCGGACAGGGCGCCCGTCAATTCGCCCTGGGACAGGGCATAGGCGCTGTAGGCGGAGAGGATAAAGCCGTCCAGGGTCTCCTGATCCAGCTGCATGTTCTCGATCATCTCCGGCAGCGCGGCATAGACATCAAAGGTTTCCTTCACATTGGGGTCCCGGAAGGACAGCAGCAGGATGCCGTCCTCCGTGGCGGCGTGCTCGGCGCCGTAGGCGCCGTACTTTTCCCGCAATTGGGGCAGCAGCACCCGGTCGGACACCAGGCGGGACAGGGCGTCCATATCGCCGCTGGAGTTTTCCCGCCCCATGGCTTTGTAGGGGGCATAGAGGATGTTGTACTGCACGGCGGAATCCACCACGATGGCTTCCCGGGGGGCGATGGCGGGCAGATCATACACAGCCTTCTCCCGGTTGGTCTTCTCCAGTTTGGCAAGGAAGGCGTCCGCCGTCTGGCGGTGGGCTTTGGCGCTGTCATCGCTGCCGGCGAAGGCGGACACAGCCCCGGTGTAGGAGCGCAGGAACGCCTGCACAGCCTGCAGCTTGCGCAGGGCGGCATCCGGGTCGCTGGCGAACAGGGCCTCGGCGTTTTCCAAGAAGGCATAGTAATCCAGGAAGTTCAGGTAGTTGAAGTAGGCAAAGGCGGGGGATCCGGAGGCGAAGGCGCGGTAAATCTGCACCTGGTAGGCGCCGTCGGTCATCATCTGCTTCAGGCTGGCTTTTACCTGGCTCAGCACGGCCGCTGTCTTGGCCGCGTCGTCCAATTTGGTATCAAAGAGCAGCTCGTACACCAGGTCATAGGCGGCGGGCAGATCCTCATCCATGGCAATCCAGCTGACGCGCAGGAAGGGGTCGCACTGATCCCTGTTTTCCCCGGTATACACCGTGGGGCGGATATCCCGCTGGTAAAGGTAGCGGGTCAAAAGCGCGCTGAGGGCGGCGTTGTCGTGGGCTTTGGTATCCAATTTGCCCAGCAGGTCGGTATACAGCTTGTACCAGTGCAGATCCTCCTGGGGGATGGCAGCGGCGTCCAGCAGCAGCAATACCTGACCCACGCCGCTGACATCAGCCTGGGCATGCAGGCGGCGCACCTTGTCCTCCCCCGTTTCGTCCTGGATGGCATAGATGCGGCGTTCCTCGGGCAGGGTGGAGACGCCCACCGCCTGCAGCTGGGCCACATACTGGGCGGAGTCGTCCGGCTTTTCCTGGTTGTACAGGGCGGTCGCCTCCACCAGGGAGGTGATTTCTTCCTCGCTCATGGCCGCTTTCCGTTGCTGCAGGCTGTCCGCCAACGCCTGGCTCTGCTGTTCCTTCAGCCCGGGCTTGGGAGAAGTGACCACCAGGGCGGTGCGGGGATTGTCCGTCAGGTACTCGGCAATCACCCGCTGATACACCCCCTGCTGGGCGTAGGGCAGGTAGTTTACGGTGCTGTCCACATACTGACTGAAGGCCTGGGTATCCCCGGTAGCCCCCCACAGGTAGGCGATGTTGGGCGCCAGGTTGGTGCCGATGGAGGCGCTTTCGGAGGTAAGCAGCAAATCCAGCCGGTTTTGGGCGGCTACCGCTTCCACCGCGGCCAGGTCGAACCCGTTTTCACCAAGCTCTTGCAGGGCTTCCACCGTCACATCCCGGAAGATGGGCGCGTCCTGAGCGTTGAGGCCGCTTGCCTGGAAGAGGAAGGCCGGCTCGGGGGAGGAGGTCAGCAGGCTGGTGGAGGCGGTGGCCGAGGGCAGCTTTTCCTTCATGGCCTGCTGGAAGGGGGAGGAGGGGTTGTTGAGCAGCGTGCTCATCAAATCCAGCGCCAGCTCATCCTCCCGGCTGATGCCTTTCAGTACATAGCCAAAGTAGACAACGGCGCCGTTGGCTGTGTCGCTGCCCGCTTCCACGGCAAAATCAAAATGCTCTTCCGCAGGCGCGGTGAGCGGCTGGTAGGCGGCATCCGCGAAGGCAAACTCCTTTTTCTCAAAGGCGGAGAAGTACCCGTCCAATTGCTTCAGGAAAGCCTCCGCGTCCTGATACTTGCCGTACAGAATGGTGAGGGAGTTGGAGGGATGGTAGTAGGCGTCATGGTAGTCTTTCAAATCTTCCCAGGACATATCGGCGATATGGCCGGGGTGCCCGCCGTAGGAGTTGCCCACCTGGCTGCCCGGAAACAGGGTCTTGCGCAGATTGAACATGGCGTCCGTCTGGATGTTGTAGGCGCCCTGCATCTCGGTATACACGGTGCCCGAAATGGTCAGGGGCGCGTCCTTGTTTTCCAGGGTGTAGCGCCAGGCTTCCTCCAGGAAGATGTTTTTCTCCTCCATCACCAGGGGGCTGAACACGCTGTCGGTATAGTAATCGGCGTATTTGAGCAGCTGCTCCTCCGACAGGGACGCCACGGGGTAGGTGGTGATGACATCGGTGGTCATGGCGTTCATGTAGGTGTTGTATGTCTGATTCATCAAGTTAAAGAACAGCGACTGGGAGGGGTACTTCATGGAGCCCCCCAGGGTGGCGTGCTCGAACACATGGGGGATGCCCATATCGTTGCTGACCGGGGTGCGGAAGGAGATATCAAAGGCACGGTTGGTGTCCTCATTCTCCAGCAGCATCACCAGCGCGCCGGTTTTATCGTGGGAAAGCAAGGTAGCGTCGGCGTTCACCAAATCCAGCCGAGACAGCTCCTTCACGGTGAAGCCGGCGACCTGTTCCCCGGGGGTGTATTTTTTCTCTTCGCCAAGGGCGGGAAAGCTCAGTGCGGACAAGCACATCACCAGGCTCATCAGCAGGGCCATCCCAGTTTTTACTGCATTTTTCATAGGAAATCCTCCTTCATTACAGCGGCGGCGCGGCGCGCCGGGCATATGCCCCTGTTTCCGCCTGCCCGCCTACAGGAAGGGTAGGTGGAAAAGAGGCTAAAGTCAAGAAGTTTAGCGAATATTTAACCGGGATTTTACATGGAATATGCAAAGAGGCAGCCCGCGGGCTGCCTCTTTGTGATTTTTGACGGATGTACGGCGAAGGGTTGCCCCTCCCCTTCAGGCGTTGTGTTCCCCGTTGACGGGGGGCACCCGCAGGAAATAGCTGCCGCCCCACACAAGGGCGACGAGAGCCACCAGGGCCATGGCGGCAAAACCCCCGGCGGAGCCGCCGGTCAGATTTGCGATAAAGCCGCCGCACACGATGCCGAATACCCGGGCCAGGCCGTAGCCCACGATGGACAGCAGCATCTGCCCCGAGGCGCGCAGCTCGTCGGGCACCACGCTGTTGACGTACAGGGCTGTGGACATGGTGATGACGATAAAACACCCGCCGTGGAGCATCTGGGTCAGGACAGCGATGCCTACGCTTTTTGTAAAGGCAAGCAGGGTAAAGCGGATGACCAGCAGCAAAGCTGACACCAGCATCAGCCGCCCGGCGCCGTAGCGCTTGAACAGCTTATCCGCCCGCAATAAAAAGGGCAGTTCGCACACCGCCGACAGGAAGTAGCTCATCCCCGCCAGGCCCGCTGTGCCCCCAGGGAGGGAAGTAAAATGCAGGGTAAAGTAGCTGTAGTAGTACCCCATGCTCAGCATCAGCAGGGTGAGCAATATCAGCAGCTGCTTCATGTGGGGCAACTGAAACAGGGTTTTAAAGGGCACGCTGGTGCGCCCCCGCTGGTGCCCCGGCGCCTTGGGCAGCACCCGGACGGATGCCAGCAGCAGCAGGCAGAACACCAGGGACACCCAGGGCACCAAATGGAAACGCCCCTCAAACACAAAGCCGAACAGCAGGCTGGCGACAGCGAAGGTCATGCTGCCTATCAGGCGGATGGGCCCAAAGGACATGTTCTTTTTCGCCAGCGCTTCCAGCATCACCGAGTCCCCCATGGGCATGAGGGGGGTATAGAAGGACGCGTACAGGCAGGTGCACAGCAGCAACATGGGGAAGGATTTGGACAGGCCCATCAGTAGGATGCTGAGCATGGAGCCCAGGGCCATCAGGTACAGCGCCGTGTTGCGGTAGCGCATCCTGTCGCCCACAAAGCCCCAGAGGGGCTGGGTCAGCATGGAGACGGCCGGCAGCGCCACCAGCAGCCACAAAAGCTGGGTGCCCTCAATGCCCCGGGCGTCCCGGTAGAAGTTGCCGATAAAGCTTTGAAACACCGCCAGGGCGACAAAGTTGGCGCCGATAAACAGGCCGTACTTCCAGGGGTACTGGTTCGCCTGACTGGCTGTTTCCTGGGTTTGCCCCGCCATTATTCCAGCGCCTCGCCGCTGTCCAGCCTGGTCAGCATGTCCACCCGGCGGGCGTGGCGGCCGCCTTCAAAGGCACCCTCCAGGAAGGTGCGGGCCACCATCTTGGCAAGCTCGGGCCCAATGACCCGGGCGCCCATGGCCAGCACATTGGCGTCGTTATGCTGCCGCGCCATCAGGGCGGAATAGGGTTCGGAGCACAGGGCGCACCGGGCGCCTGGCACCTTGTTGGCCGCGATGCTGACACCCAACCCCGTGCCGCACAGCACGATGCCCAGCTCGCACTCCCCCTTGGCCACCGCCCTGGCGGTGCGGTAGGCGTAGACAGGGTAATCCACGCTCTTTGTTTCGTTAACGCCAAAGTCCTTGTATTCCAGGCCCATTTCCTCCAGCAGTCCGATGATTTCCTTTTTCAGTTCCACCGCCGTATGGTCATTGCCGATTGCGATCATGACAAATCCCTCCTGTTTGTTTCACAGGAATGGTAGCACAACAGGGCTGTTTTTACAACGAAACCACGGGAAAAAGATACAGCCCGCGATGCTTCGCGGGCTGCAATAACGGTGCGGATTAATGGTTCCTGCCGGCTGGTTTTGTTCTATGCCTAGTCAGCCAGGCGGCGGCCAGCAGGGTGAAGGCACCCAGCAGCAGCCACAGGGGCATAGCCAGAGCGCTGTCGCCGGTGGGGGGCAGTTTCTGGATGTTGGCAAAGAGAATCTCTCCCTCATAGGGCGCCCCGTCCTTTTCCAGCGCAACGCTGGCGGTCAGGCGGCCGTTTGCCGGCGTAGTGGTGACCAGCACGGTATAGACGGCGGAATCATAGGTATACTGGCGTGTGTCTCCCGCCTTTTCGGAAATGGTGAAGCGGTAGCCGCTTACCTTGCGGCTGAAGGTGCGCTCGGGGAACACGATGCTTCCGTCGGCGGCGTTGGTCGCTTCCGCCAACACCTGGCCGGAGGGATCTTTAAGGGTAAAGGTGAACTGGCCTGCCATCAGGGCGCCGTTGCTCAGCGTCTTTCTGGCGGTCAGGGGCACGCTTATCACCGGGTAGGTGCGCGCCTCCGGGGTCAACGCGTTGGCAAAGACAAGGGGGCTGTCAAGCGCTATCTCCTCCCCGTCCTTCAGCAGGCTGACCAGGTGGGCGCTGAGGCTGTTGTCGTTTTCCAGGCGCACATCATAGGTAAGGGTATAGACGCTGGCGTCATACAGGATGTCCCTGTCGCCCCCTGCCGCTTCCCTCATTTTGAAGACAATGCCTTCCCCGGGGGACTCAAAGCGGATGGGCTGGAACAGCACCGTGCCGTCGGCAGCGTTTCGGATGCCGCTTTGCAGCACCTCATCCCCGCCGCTGAGCAGCAGGAAGGAGAACTCGCCCGCCTTCTGGGCGCGGCCGTCCAGGGTTTTGCGCGCCCTAAGGACAATCTCCACCGGGTCGGGGGGCACAAAGTAGTTGGTGATGGTGCGGAAGTCATCGGAATAGTAGGTGTCAAAGCCCACCATGCTGACTTCCGACACCGTGTACACATATTCGACCCGCTTCTTAGGATCCTCGTCCCACACGCTGAAGCGGTCCAGATCCTTCCAGGTGTAGCTGGTGCTGCCATCGGTCAGCTCCACCTCATCGCCAAAGGGTTCGTCATCTCGAATCAGCTGCACGCGGATAGCCGGGTAGGGCCGCTGGGTATCCCGCCACAGCTTGGTAACGGTGACATCCGTCTTCAGCGCGATATTGGTGATATAGCGGCTGGGGGTGGTAACCGTGTCGGCAGCGAAACCGTCGGGAATTTTAACTTCCTCAATCTCGTACTCAAAGGATTGGAAGGGGCCGGTATAGCCCTCCAGCGCATTGGTGTTGGCAGGCAGATTGACCCAGGTGTACACCCAGGGCGTCAGCTCCCCCGAGCCGTCTTCGCTTTCGGGGTCGTCTATCCGGCCGTCCAGGGGGAAGGTCTGCCCGGGATACACCTCGACCCTCTCGCCGTTTTCTTCGCCCAAAATGGTCCTGAACAGGCGCAGCTCCACCGGGGAGGTTTTGCCGCCGTTCCACAATTTCACCCCGGTGAAAGTGCCCGGGCGGTAGGTGTTTACTAGGGTGCCGTCGGCATCCACCTTGTGCTGGAAGTGGTCGGGCACCAGGATTTCCACCGCGGTGTAGATATTCTCGGTTTCATTGCCGTCTGCATCGTAGGAATACTTGGGCAGCGTTTCCCAGGTGTATTCCCAGGGGGTTTGCTCCCCGGAGCCATCGGGCTTAAAGCCCATGTCTTCTTCATCATCGGCGATGCCGTTGACGCGCACATACCCCATATCGGTTGTGCCGTTCTGGTACAGGCGGATGGCGATGGTGGGCTTGGTGATGCCCTCCGCCAGCTCCCAGCGCTTTTTCGCGGTGAAGGACACCGTCTCAATGCTGTTGAGGAAGCTTTGCTCGTTGCCCATAACCGCGTCATCATCGGTGTAGGATGAGTCAAAGGTAAGCTGACCGTCCCCAGCGTCCCCCACGACAACCGTCCAGGTGATGGTCTTTGTATCATCATCCACCCCGGGGGTCCCGCTGGGCAGCTCCCGGATTATGTACTGATAGGTTTTGCCAATGTCCTTTTCGGTGTAGTAGAGGGCGGGGAAGGCGGCGGTGCCTGTGCCGTCTGATTCCAAGGTATTGCGCACCGTACGCGCCTGCAGGGTAAGGGGCAGGCCCGCCGCGCCATTCATGGGGGCGGTGCCCACCGCCTCCAGCAGGAAAGCAAACTCCCCCGCCGCCAAGGCGCGGCCCTGCATAACCTTGTACACCGTGGGCGCGGCCTGGCCGCTTGCTTTGTAGGTATTGGTAAACAGGGCTTCCATGGGGGTAAGCCGCGGGGTCAGGGTAGAGCGGTAGAGCCTGAGGGTATCGGGGGTATAGTCGTACACAATCTGCACATCCCACTGGTATTGGGTGCTGTGATAGGTCATGTTCCCTTCGGGTGTCTCAGGAATCACTTCCCGGATGAAGTATCTGTAGATCACCGTGCTTGAGGAGGGTTTGCCAAACCAGAGGGTGATGGGGAAATTGCCGTTCTCGTCATTGGCGATGGGCCCGCCGACAGGCTGCCCGGAGGTATCAAAGAGCTGGATGGAGAACTCCCCCGGCTGCAATACCCTTCCCCCGGCCGCCAGCAATTTGCGCGCGGGCAGGGTAACGGATATCTTGTTGGTTTTATGGTAGGTGGGCGGGCTGACAATCTCCTGATCAACGCCGAAAGCCTTGGTTACCACCGCCTGGTTGACAAACAGGGTGGGGCTGGTTGCCGTCGGCGCGCCTACGGTGGTTTTGATGGAGAATAAAACCGTCTCCTGGGGATCCAGTTTGTCGATGGCAAAGGACAGCTTCTGCCCTGTCCTGGTCATAACAACCCTGGGCTGCTGGGCGATGGGCAGGTAGGCTGTGCCGGTAAAGTGCACGGTGATGTCCGCGTTTTCATCAAAGATGAGGCCCTGGGGGATGTCATCCTCCAGCACAATGTCGGGAATGGTTTCCACCCGGTTGGTGTTGCGCACGGAGACCGAATAGGTGATGGTGCCGTCCTGATGCACCCTGGCCGGCGCGGTCTCGCTGCCTGTCCAGGGGTTGGAGGTTTTGGTCAGTGTCAGATCCGGCTTGCGCAGCGCCACGGTGGTGGGGTTGACGGTGTCGATGCCCTCCTTGGTTTCCGTGGGGAAGGCGGATTTCATCTGAATAAAGGAGGTATTCCAGGCCAGTATTTCCGGATCGGCCTGGGGCGGCAGGTAAGGGGCGGTATCCGCGGGGGCGCGCATGTACATGAAAATAATCAGGCTCAGTTCCGGCCCCAGCACGAAGGGGTTGCCCTCCCGGTCGTAGCGCATGTCAAAGGCGATGGAGACCAGATCCGCCGGGATGGAGCCATCAGAGGGCATCAGCATCCAGCCGGGATTCAACTCCCCCGTGTCCCGGTTGAACAGCCGGTCGGCGTCAAAGGCCTTGGGGTCCATGGTGCGCGCCGCGTAATACACCGTGGGCAGCACATTGTACACCCTGAAGGGATGGGTTATGTCATAATCAAGCAGGGTGCCCATCCAGGTTTCCCGCCCCCTGGGCAGCTCCGCGTCCATTTCCAGGCTGTCATAGAACACCAGGTCGCTGGCATGAGCCTCCGCCTGGGTGGTCAGCTTAAGCTGGTAGGAATACTCGCCACCGCCCATCACCCGGGTGCTCTTGGTGTAGGCGTTCTCGTCCGCGGCCTTGACGAACTTGTCATACCCAATCTGTATATTGGGCAGCAGCTTAAACGTCAGCGTCGATTTGGCGTGCAGGAAATCCCCGGCGTTGTCAAGGCCGTCGCCGTTTACATCCAGATACGCCTGCTCCACATAGTCCAGCCAGGTGCTGGGCGCGATGTCGCTGTGCCCCTCAAAGAGGGGTTTGTCGGCGAAGGACTGGTAGGCCACATGGTTGGTGGCGGTGTTGCCGTTGTCCATGATGTTCTGCCAGGAGTTGTAGATGCTGAACTGCACGGTAAAGCCGCTGCGCAGGTTGTTGTCAAACACGGTGTAGTTGCTTGCCGCGCCATCGGGAATGGAGGGGCGGATAATCAGCAGGGTGCATCCGGTGCCCCTGAAATCGGGAATGATCTCATAGGTATGGGGCACGATGAGGGAAGAGAGCGTATCCCCCCTGCCGCTGTAGCGGTAGGTGCGGATGGTGGCTGGTGAAAAGGTAACCCCGGGGGGCAGCAAATCGTAAAACGCGCCGGTGCGCTGCTCGGCCAATAGGCCCAGGGCGATGGCCTCCTCCAGGGTGGTGGAGGCGGGGATGGGCAAAACGTCATGGGCGGTGATGGTTACCTCCGCCGTCTCCTGCGCCAGGGAACTGTTGCTCCCTGTCACCCGCATGGTTTTGAGGATGTTGGAATAGCCTTCAAACTCCGTCATCCGGAAGTATTCCGAATCCTGCGCCCGCAGGCTGTCGGGCATGCCGCCCCCGGTCGCCCAATGCCACGCCTTATTGTGCATGTCCACTTCCCGGTTGGCGATATAGGTGGGGGACGCCTGGATGGCCGCCAGCAGTGAGGGCGTGGGGTAATACGCCGTCTGCAGATAGTACAGCTGGGTTGCCCGGGCGCTTTTGGTGGTCTGCAGCAGGCGCACGCCTGTTGTATTAGGGGGCAGCGGCAGGGAGTGGGAGGCGGTTTCCGCCAGGTTGGCAGCGCCTCCGGCGCCCGCGGTGGGGGTTACATTCCAGGTTCCATCGGGGTTAACCGTTACCGTGGCCACATCAGCCCAGGGTCCGTCATTGCTCAGGGTGCTGGATGCCTGCACCGTGACGGTGCCGTAGTTCGCGTAGGGCTGGGGAATCAGCTTGTTGGTGCCCAGTATGGAGGGCTCCCCGTAGATTTGTTCCCCCGGCCGCGTGAGGACGATATGGGTAAAACTGTAATCCCCCGGCTGCAGGCGGTACTGGGAAGCCGCGCCGTAGGCGGAGTTTAAGTATTGCTCATTATCCAGGCGGACAGCGGTCCAGGATTGCTGGCCGTACACATCCCCCACCTTGGTGCGCGCCCAGTCCTCCACCCAGTCAGTCTGCATGTTCCACACATAGCCGGCGTTGGGAAAGGGCAGGATACCGCCGGTGAGCCCCAGCTGGCCCGCCTGCTCCAGACGGGTCAGCATGCCGGAAGAGATATGGTAATAGACCCTTTTATAGATGCCGCCGGCGCCTTCTGGAAACCAGGGTTTTTCCTCATAGATATGGGTGGCCGCTGCCGTTTTCTGGTCGTACGCGTTATACAGGCCGTCCAGCGTCGCCGTGGCGGTGTTGGTTACCTTCGCCTTGAACGTCTTGCTGACAGCGTCCCAATAGATGTTGCCCTCCCGGGGATAGCGCACGGTGACATACACCCAGGCATAGTATTCATAGGGGTAAGGGCTGTGCCATGACACGAGGGGGGACATGTCCGCGTGGAACTCCGCCCAGTTGTCCGTCATGTCGGCGGTATCCGCCACCTTGTTCTTACTGGGGGACACATAGGCTGTGCGCCAGGCGACCGCCTGGCCGCCATTGGCCGCGATGTCCTGCAGCGACAAATCAAACCC
This sequence comes from uncultured Clostridia bacterium, assembly GCA_937894675.1. Classification (GTDB taxonomy): domain Bacteria; phylum Bacillota; class Clostridia; order Christensenellales; family Aristaeellaceae; genus DTU024. Next base: position 53,731 of record CALCQO010000022.1, on the reverse strand, counting down.
CTGGGAGATGGGGATGCCTACGGTATAGGGGTAGACCCCGGGCAGATACCCGTTCCATGTGATGGGGATATACCACTCGACATAAAAATAATCCTTGCTGTCGGCGGGCGCCGCGCCCCAGGCGGGGTTCCATCCCTCCAGGCTGGTGCCTGATTTGTTCATCCGACTCAGTTTGGCGTCGGTCTGGTAGTTGATAACCAGCTCGTTGGAATCGCGGCTTTCCGGCTCTACCGCCGGGTCGCGCTGCACGGTGACGGTGGCGTGAACGGCGTTTGTGTATATCCCCGTCACCATGTCCACCGGGACAGCGGCGGGGCTGACCGAGTACTCCATCACAAATGTCAGGCTGGTGGCTTCCGAGATGGGCGCGTAGTTGGTGATGACGATGTCATCCCCATCGATATAGTAATGACACATGGTGGTGCCGCCGATGGCCGGGGCCAGGGGCAGGGAGGTTTTAAAGTTTCCCACATGGGTGCCGTCAGGCAGTTGAAACAAGTAGCGGGGCACGCGGATTTTCACCGCCCCCGTCTCCACGACGGTGTTGTCGCTGCCGCCGAAGGTAAAATGCAGCTGAAAGGGAAGGGAGGTGCCCGAGTTCACCAAGGGAGCCACATCCATGGTGGTACTGTTTGTAATTTCATACGAAAGAGGCGGCGTCTCATTGGTTGTGTAACCCGAATAATAAGCCGACTGCCATTTCATCTCAAACCGGGTGCCCGGCGGATATTGGGTGGGTTGTTCAGATACTGCCTGCAGGGGCAGTATCAGCAGCACGCACAGAAGCCATAGGTACTTTCTCATACGCATCACAACCCGTTGTTTAGTATAGGGACACAATACCATACTTTTGTCTTTCTCTCAACAGCAGTGAAGTCAGCCGGGGCGATTTCATCATCTTCCCACGAAAAAGCCGCCCCTTCGGGGCGGCGGGATTTATCAGGCCTTAGTCATCATCGTCGTCGTCGTCATCGTCGTCATCATCATCGTCGTCATCATCATCATCGTCATCATCGTCATCGTCGTCGCGATCGTCGTCGTCATCATCGTCGTCCCAATCGTCATCGTCGTCGTCATCATCCCAATCGTCATCGTCGTCGTCGTCGTCGATGTCGTCGTCAAAATCATCATCATCGTCCCGGTCGTCCAGGTCCATGCCGGGCACATAGTCCCGGGCCGCCACCTTGCGGGTCGCCTCGGGGGCGTCCGTCCAAACCACCGCGCCGGTCTCGGCGTTGACGATCACATCATACTCCTGCCCGTTGAAGAGCACTTCCACTTCGTAGTACTGCTGGCCGTCATCGTCCTCATACTCCACGTCCACCACCTTGCCCCCCTGCACGCTGGCCAGGGCCGCTTCCATGGCTTTGGCCATGCGGATATGGGCGGGGTTGCCCGAGCCGTACTTGACGCCCATGCCCACCACCCGGCCGGTTTCGGGGTTCAGGTGCACACGGTAGAGCCTGTTGTCATCATCCAGTTCAAAGACCGCCAGGTATTCAAAGAGGCCGTTGTCCTTCTGCACATACACGTCGTTGATTTTCGCGCCCTGGTACATCTGGCCCACCGCGGTGTGGATTTCTTCTTCCTTAAGCACCACGGCCCTGCTGCCCTTGGAGGACTGGATCTTGCTTTCCACCTTGCGCAGGCTCAGGGGGTTCTTGGTAATGTCTACCTTGTACTTGGTATTGGTTACCTTGTCTTCGTACACAAACTCGTAGTGGGTGTCATCCTCGCCGGTGGAGGTCAGGATGGAGGTGGCGGGCACCTGCTGCTTGGCAAGGGCTTCCGCCTGGGGGTTGGTATCCGCCATAGCGGCGGAGCCAATGGACAGCAGCATGGCAAAGGCTGTCAGAAGCGCAATCAGTTTTTTCATGGGTGTTTCTCCTTTTCTTTCGTTCAGGCGTTAACCATGGCCTGATGGTAGCCTATCGGGAAGCGAAGGGGAAGCATTTGGGCCTCTTTCTCACAAATCCCTTACAAAAGGATCTACCCGCAAGGGAACTCAATCATCATCATCGTCCCAGTCATCATCGTCATCATCCCAATCGTCGTCATCGTCATCAACATCGCGCTCAGCCTGCTGGGCGGTCTGCCCCCCCGCGCCCTGTCCGGTGCTCTGGGCGGGGCTGCGCCGGCGGCTGCTGCCCGCCGCCTGGTATACGGTAGCCTGGCGCGCTTCCTCTAAGCACGCGCCCGTCTGGGCATCCACCATGACCAGCACCTCTTCGCCCCCTATCAGCAGCAGGACGCGGTATATATAGCCGTTTTCTGTCTTCACCAGGCGCACATCCATCAGCGTGCCCTGACCGGCGAAGGCAAGAGCCGCCTGAACCGCCTGCTTCATAGACAGCAGATTGTTCCCGGCTTCCGCGGGCAAATCCTCCCTGACGGTGTAGCCCATCATGTCCCCGGTGGCGGCGTCATACTCCAGGCGGTAGAAGTTGCCATCTTCCTCATCCAATAGAAACAGCACAAAGCGGGACAGGCCGTCTTCCTTTAATAGGTAGGTGCCCTGCCACGCCGTGCCCGGGTAATACTCCTTCGTCAGGTTTTCCAGTTTGGTGCTGGCGTAGGTCGCCCTGGCCGATCCCTTCATCTGGTTGTTGGCCATCTGCAGGGAGGTAAGATGAAGGTTGCCCGGCAGCAGCTCCACATGGTAGGCGATGGAGCGGGCGCTGTCCTCAAAGAGGAACGAATACAGCCCGTCCTTCTCCTCCATGGCGCTGGGCATGGCGGAGGCCGGCACATGGAGCACCGCTTCCCGCCAGGCGCTGGGCACCTCTTCAGTTTTCGCCGCCGGCAGCAGCACTAAAAGCGCCAGCAGCAGCACAAGAAGCCGTTTCATTCCTTTTCCTTGCTCTCCTCATCAGGGAAGCACACGGTAAAGCAGGTGCCCTCCCCTTCCACGCTGTCCAGGTGGATGGAGCCCTTCAGGCGGTTGACAATGCCCGCCACGATGCTCAGCCCCAGCCCTGTGCCGCCGCCGGAGCGGCTGGCGCCCTTGTCCACCCGGTAAAACTTCTCGAAAACACGCTCCTGATGCTCCGGGGCGATGCCGATGCCGTCATCGCGCACCGACAGGGTATTGCCCCCCATGGCAACCACCACCTGCCCGTTTTCCTTGCCGTAGCGCACGGCGTTGCTCATCAGGTTGCGCAGCAAATCCCACATGTCCTGCTCGGGCGCCTTCACAAACAGGCTGCCCTCCAAATGGATAACGATGTTCTTCTCAGCGCACTGGGGCTTGAGGGACTGCTTCACTTCCTGCGCCGTACGGGCCACATCCACCATGACCCACGCCCGATCGTCCTCCTTGCCCTCCTGCTGCAGCAGCAGGATGTCCTCAATCACCGCCAGCATGCGCTGGGCATCCTTGAGGATGTAGCCCAGGTATTCCCGTTTTTTCTGGGGGCTGAGGCCTTCGTTTTCCGCCAGCATCTCGGCAAAGCCCAGGATGGAGGTCAGCGGGCTCTTCAGCTCATGGGAGGTATTGTCCACAAAATCCTGCTGCATATCCCGGGTGCGGGTGATGTGCTCCAGGTCGTAGCGCATCCGGTCAATCAGGCGGCAGATATTGGTCATATCATCCCGCAGTTCGGGGTAGAAATCCTCCGGCCGCACATCCCCCCGGTCGATTACGCCCTCCAGCAGGCCGCGCACCTTCTGCAGCTGCTTCATCAATTGGTCGGTTACCGGCCGCAGGAAGAAGCGGGAGGCCAGCGCCATCAGCCCCACCAGTAGCGCGAAGCCGGGCAGCACAAAGGCCGCGGTGCGCTGGATGCGGGCGTCCTGGTCGCTTAAATGCAGAATCATCCGCCCCTCCCCCAGGGTGGCGGCGGCAGACAATGTGGGGCTGAGCCAGTTGGACTGCCAGTCGATGTGCTGCCCCATGCCGGTTTTCAGCGCGCCCTGTACGGCGGGGGAAGCGAGCAGCGCTTCCCCCTGGGGCAGGGCGTCCCCGCTGTCGGCCAGCACGATGCCGTTTGGCATCAGAAAGGTAACCCGAAGCGTCGGGGCGGAATGGGCAATCTTGTGAGCCAGCTCATACAGGTTGCTGCTGGCTTCCCCCGTCCAGCCGCCGGCCGCGTTGAGGATGGCCACAAGATTGCCCTGGTCCAGGCGCACGTCCTGCACCACCATGCCCATAACAAACAGGAACACGAAGATCAGGGCAATTACATTGCCCATCCAGTAGGCGCGGCGCAGCTGCCTTCTCATGCCGTCTGTTCCTTCAGGCGGTAGCCGCTGCCGTGCACGGTTTCAATGAAGCGGGGGTTCTGCGCCTCGTCTCCCAGTTTGCGCCGCAGGGATTTGATATGGTAATCCACCGTGCGGGAGGCGTCCGTCTCGCTTTCATAGCCCCAGACATCCTTGAGCAACTGCCCCCGGCTGAGGATATGCCCGGTGTTTTTGGCCAGGTACAGCAGCAGCTCAAACTCCTGCTGGGTCAGGGCCACGCTGGCGCCGTCCACATACACCCCCCGGTTGTCCGGCTCCAGGCGCAAGGCGCCCAGTTCCACGCGCAGCGCCTCAGGGGTCACCCGGCGCAGGGCGGCGTTGATGCGGGCTTTCAGCTCCCGGATGCTGAAGGGTTTGGTGATGTAGTCCTCCGCCCCCAGGTCCAGCCCCTTCACCTTGTCATTCTCGGTGGAGCGGGCGGACAGGATGAGTACCGGCACATGCCGGGTTTCAGCCTTTTGCTTCCATTGCTTGAGCAGGTCAAACCCGCTCTTGCCCCGAAGCATCAGGTCCAGCAGCAGTAAATCGGGCACAGGATGCTTGGCAAGACCTTTGTTCAGTTCCGCCCCGTCCCAGAAATGCTGTACCTCATGCCCCATGTCCTTTAAGACATCCACAATCAGTACGCTGATGTGCTCCTCATCTTCCACCGTCCAGATACGCGCCATGGTGACCCCTTTCCCCTCCTTCTTTCCACTGTCATCATAGAAAAGAAAAGGCCGCTTGTGGAGGGTTGGCGGCCTTTTCTTACAAAGTTCTTACAATTGGACGGGCATGGTGCCCCTGGGAACCAGTTCCCCCGAGAGCACCTTGGCCACCTTGTCCAGCACCGGGCGGTTGTAGGCGTAGGCGGCGATGCCCGTTACCCCCTCGGGCAAATGGGCCAGATCATAGGGGTTGCGCAGGGCAAACACGGTGACGGGCACGCCGCAGCGGGCTAGTTTTTCCACCACGTCCAGCTGCCCCCTTTTGATGTGGGCGTTGTAGGTGCCCACCACCACGCTGGTATGCCCCTGGGCCATGGCGCCGATGGCCGCCGCCGACAGGGCGGAGGGGTCGGTGGGCATGGTGTGGGCATCGCCGCCAAAGCGGCTTTGCATGTCGTGGGCGAAGGACAATTCCCCCATGACGGGGTTGGACGCCAAGGTGGTCACAAAAGGCAGGCAGGACACAAAGAGGGGGTTGTCCCCCAGGGGCTGGATATGCCCCAGGGGCAGTTGGGCGATGGTCAGCGAATCCTCGTACAGTTTGTCCACCACGGCCCGGTGGGCGGGGCTGCCTACCAAGGCAAACTCCTCGTCCTTCGTGGGGGGTATCTTTTCCTTATAGGACAGGATGCGCCGGAGGGATTCCTCCAGCTCGCTCAGGGGTTTGTCCCCCTTGTCCACCGCTTCCCTCATTTTTTCCGCCGCCTGGACGCACAGGTCCACGCTGTGGGAGGCGAAGATTAAGTCTACCCCGGCCTTCAGGGCTTCCACCATGCCGTTCACCGTGCCGTACTGGTCGGCGATGGCACCCATCATCATGCAGTCCGACAGGGTAAGGCCGGTAAAGCCCATGGTGTCCCGCAGCAGGCCCGTCATGATAGCGCGGCTCATGGTGGCGGGGGTTTTGCCCTTTTCAATCTGGGGGAATAGGATGTGGGTAGACATGATGCCGGGGATGCCCGCGTCGATGCCCGCCTGGAAGGCCTTCAATTCGCAGGCCCGCAATTCCTCCAGGGACTTGTCCACCTTGGGCAGCCCCACATGGGAGTCCACCGCTGTGTCCCCGTGGCCGGGGAAATGCTTGCCGCAGCACAGCACGCCCCCCTCCAGCAGGCCTTGGAACATGGCGGTGGCGTACGCGGCGGCGGCGTCGGGCTTGTCCCCATAGCTGCGCACCCCGATGACCGGGTTCTGGGGGTTGCAGTTGACATCAAACACCGGCGCCAGATCGAAATTGACCCCCAGGGCATGGAGCTCCTTGCCGGTAATCAGCCCCGCCTGGTAGGCGTTGTCCGTGTTGCCGGTGGAAGCCACCGCCATGGCGCTGGGCACCACGGCGCACTCCTTGGGCAGGCGGGAGACGGCGCCCCCCTCCTGATCGATGGTGATGAAGGCGGGCACCCCCACCTCCCGCAGCATCAGCTCCTGGATGCCGGCGCACAGCTGCTTAAGCTGGCCGGCGCTCTCCACATTGTGGGCGAAAAGAATCACATTGCCGATTTTATGCTCCCGGACGGCCTTGACCAATTCCTCCGGCACCCGGGTGCCCTGAAAGCCCGCCACCAGGTGCTGGCCAATCATGAAGCGGATATCCCTATGTTCCATGGTTCAACCTGCCTTTATGTTTCGTTACGCCGATTATAACATAGAAGCCTCCCGCCTCCAAAGGCGGGCAGCGCAAAAAAACTTTCACGGGGGGATTGACAGTATGATATCATTTTGATATCATTCAGATAACAACACAAGGGAGGAAACATGTATGCAGGAAAAAACAATCAACGCGCGGCCAGGTATGCTGGTGCTGATTCTCACCGTCCTTGGCTATGTGGCGGCTTTCGCCCTGATCATCTTCGGAGCGTCCCAGCTGGAGAGAGGCGCCGGCGCGATGGGCGGTATCTTGCTGGCCATCGGCATCCTCTGGATTTGCTTTGGCTTTCTCCCCTTTCTGGGCCTGAAAGTCATCAAACCCCAGGAAGCCCTGGTGCTGACCCTGTTTGGCAAGTACACAGGCACCCTGCGGGAGCCGGGCTTCTACTTCGTCAACCCCTTCAGCGTATCGGTGAACCCCGCGGGCAAAACCAAGCTGGGCCAGAGCGGCGACGTGGACAACTCCGGCAACAAGATGCTGATGAAAACGGAGAACGGCACGGTGACCCTGGGGGAAAAGAAAGTTTCCCTGAAGGTGATGACGCTGAGCAACTCCAAGCAGAAAATCAACGACCGCCTGGGCAACCCCGTGGAAATCGGCATCGCCGTCATGTGGCGGGTGGTGGACACCGCCAAGGCCGTGTTCAACGTGGACAACTACAAGGAATACCTTTCTCTGCAGTGCGACAGCGCCGTGCGCAACATTGTGCGCATCTACCCCTATGATGTAGCCCCCGACATCGATACCACAGGGGACGGCCTGGCCGACGAGGGCAGCCTGCGCGGCTCCAGCGCCGTGGTGGCCGACCGCATCCGGGATGAAATCCAGTCCAAGGTGCTGGAAGCGGGCCTGGAAATCATCGAGGCGCGGATTACCTACCTGGCCTACGCCCAGGAAATCGCCGCCGTGATGCTGCAGCGCCAGCAGGCCAGCGCCATCATCGACGCGCGCAAGATGATCGTGGAAGGCGCCGTAGGCATGGTGGAAATGGCCCTCAACCGCCTGAATGAAAACGATGTGGTCTCCCTGGATGAGGAGCGCAAGGCAGCCATGGTGTCAAACCTGTTGGTGGTGCTGTGCGGCAACCGGGATGCCCAGCCCATCGTGAACTCCGGGAGCCTCTATTAACCATGGCGCCCAGCAAGAAACAGGTGCCCCTGCGCCTGAGCAGCAAGCTGTACAACCAGCTCGCCGCCTGGGCAGAGGATGACTTTCGCTCCCTCAACGGCCAGATCGAGTATCTGCTGACCGAGGCCGTCCGCCAGCGCCGCAGCGCCAAAGGCCTGCCGGAAGAGTTTGAAGAAGAGGAAAGCGACACCTAACAGGGCACTTTAGGGGGATCCGCCGCCGGAAAATTACCGGCGGCGGTTTATTGTCAAAAAGTAACGATTCTCGGGACAACATCCGCCCGGGGCCTCATTTTTTTGACCGGGGCGCGGGCGGACTGGTTGACCCTCTGGGGGGGATAAACTATAATACAGGTAATCAATCTCCGAGTTCATAGAACCCACGTGGCTGTGTGAACCGATAGGTGCAGGGGGCAACCGCTGTGCCCGCCATTTGCGAAGGAGAGCAGGAGAAGCTGCCTGGCAGCTTGTTGTTCCTGCTGTTCTTCGTTTTTTATTGCCGCGGGAAGCGGCGGAATAAAAGGAGGGGAAAGCATGTCCATCTTCAGTCGCGAGTATACCCGGCGGGAGTTTGTGAAACTCACCGCCAAAGGCCTGGCTGGCGTCACGCTGACCAGCCCCATGCTTGCCGTGCTGGGCTGCACGGCTGCGCAGGCCGAGAGCGGCCAGGTCGAAGTCATGCCCATGAGTGACTATGTGCTGGTGGCCAACAAGGCCAAGTGCACAGGCTGCCAGCGGTGCGAGTACAACTGCACCATGACCAATGACGGAAAAGCGCATCCGTTCATCAGCCGCATCCACACCAGGGACTATGTGCAGTACGGCAAAGAAGTGACGGCGGACTTCCTGGAAGGCGCCGGCCTCTTTGGCAACTGGAGCATCGCCCCGGAAACCTGCCGCCAGTGCGACAACGCGCCCTGCGTGAACGCCTGCCCGGTGGACGCCATCGAGCCCGACCCCATCACCGGCGTTCGCATGCTGGACCAGGACACCTGCATCGGCTGCGGCGCCTGCGTGAAAGCCTGCCCCTTCGGCATGGCGAAAATGGACCCTGAAATCAACAAATCCACCAAGTGTATCGCCTGCGGCGCCTGCGTTGCCGGCTGCCCGACCAATGCCCTGAAAATTGTGCTGTACGAAGACCTGGCTGCGGCCATGGGCGCGTAACGTACAAACGACGACACCACGAAGGAGGCAGTAATCATGAACGGATGGACCGGCAATCTGCTGCGCGTCAACCTGACAACAGGCCAAAGCAGCGTTGAGAGCAGCGAAAAATATTTTGACTATATCGGCGGCAAGGGCATGGCCAACCGCATCATCTATGAAGAGGTGCCCACCGGCGTTATGCCCACCGATCCCGAAAGCAAGTTTGTGCTGGCGGTCGGCCCCAACACCGCCACCTCTTCCCCCTGTTCCGGGCGCACCACCATTGCTTTCCTCTCCCCCTTCACCAAGTACAACGCCATCGTGGATGCCCACGTGGGCGGCGATGTCGCCAGCATGATTAAGTGCAGCGGCTATGACGCGGTGATCGTGGAAGGCGAAAGCCCCACCCCCGTTTACATCCTCATCGAGGATGACAAGGTGTCCGTGGAAGACGCCACCGCCCTGTGGGGGCAGACCACCACCATGACCAGCGCCGCTTTGGCGGGCAAGCATGGCACGGGCCACATCACCATGTCCATCGGCAAGGCCGGCGAAAACCAGCTGAACCTCAGCTGCGTCATCACCGGTGTTGCCCACTGCGCGGGCGGCGGCCTGGGCAAGCTCTGGGGCAAGAAGAACCTGAAAGCCATCTGCATGTACGGCACCAAGTCCGTCAAGGTGGCCGATCCCAAGCGCGTGCTGGCGCTGAACAACTATGTGATGGGCGATCTGATGGGCTCCAACAACAACCATGTGGTGCCCACCGTGGCCCAGTCCTGGTCCCAGTATGAGAACACTTCCACCCGCTGGACAGGCCATCCCGGCCTCACCTGGGGCGCCGCGGAAGGCGGCCCGGTGGACACCGGCGAGTCCGCCCCCGGCCAGCCCACCCTGATGGGCTACCGCTGCCAGAAGTCCGTGTTCGACCACGGCCCCATCGCGGAGCAGTACACCGTGAAGATGACCGGCTGCACCAGCTGCCCCGTGCGCTGCTACGCCTCGGTGAACATCCCGCAGCTCAAGAAGTTCGGCCGCAACACCACCCATGCCAACACCTGCCTGGGCAACAACCCCTACGGCCGCATCATGAAGAACTACACCGACCTGGAGGTGGAGGGCGATGGCAAAATCTGCGCCAGCGTGCTCAGCGCCATCCTGGCCGACGACTACGGCCTGTGGGATAACTACGGTGAGCTGGCCGCCACCCTCAACTATTTCCTGAACAACGGTCTGATGGAAAAAATCATGACCCCCGAACAGTACGCGGAAATCGACTGGTCCAAGCGCGAGAGCGGCGACATCACCTTTATTGAGGATATCCTCAGCCGCGTCGTGGACAAGGATCATCCCCTGTCCACCCTGGCGCAGGGCGCCTACTATGTGGATCAGCAGTACCACGACCTGCTGGGCGACGACTACCTCAACTCCGCCGCCATGACCCTCTGGGGCCTGATTGGCGCTAAGCGCCACCACGGCAACGAGTGCGCCGCCCAGGTCGGCATGCTGACCAACATCATCTACAACCGCGACGGTATGTGCCACACCATCGTCAACATCACCGGTTCCGGTCTGCCCTACAAGGTGCAGCGCAACATCGTGGAACCCCTGTTTGGCGAAGGCTGCCTGGATATGCCCCGCAACTACACCAAGATGAACGAATCCAAGGCCAAGTTCGCCAAGTTCGGCGTTATCAAGCAGGTGCTGCATGACAGCTTTACCCTGTGCAACTGGGTATGGCCCATGACCTTCAGCCCCCGCAAGGAGCGCGGCTACAAGGGCGACCTGTCGGTGGAAGCCCAGTACATGAGCGCCATCACCGGCAAAGAAATCACCGAGGAAGAGTTGGACTTCATGGCTGAGCGCACCATTCAGCTCAGCCGCGCCATGACGGTCAAGTCTGTGGGCAGCCGCGATATGCGCAACCTGCATGACGTGATTCCCGAGTACGCCTACAACACCGAGCCCGACGTGCCCGCCTTTACCGAAGGCACCGTGAAGATGGAGAAGGAAGACTGGCAGAACGCCCTGTCCATGTTCTACGCGCAGTTCGGCTGGGATGAGAACGGCGCCCCCACCAGGGAAAGCCTGGAGAAGTTCGGCCTGAAGGACGTCGCCGACGACCTGGAAGCCAGCAGCCTGCTGTAACACGCACAACCGGATAACCAAAGCCGCCCCGCGTACGCGGGGCGGCTTATTTGTGGGTTCCAAGGGGAATCATTCCCCTTGGTGGGTCTGGGCAAAGCCCAGCAACAAACCGTAAGCAAAACAGCGAAGCGAATTTTGCGGTGGGAAAATACCACATTATTAGAACGGATAAGTTATTCACGGGGAAGGCGCTTTTTGAAAAAAGCGCCTTCCCCGCACCCCATCCTGAAAAACTTTAATAATTTCTACGCGGTTGACCTGAAGCTCTTTCTGTATTACCCTTGGTAATGAATCACTCCCCGGCGCCAGCGTATACTACCCGCCGGAAACCAGAGAACGAACAGGAGAACCATGAAACAGTTGAAAAAGTTTGAACCTATCCTCTTTGGCGTGCTGATGGCCGCCGGTATGTCCTTTATCATGTCCCTGGCCATGATGCTGATTAAGGCGGGCATCCCGCCCAACTTTCTGAAGGTGTTCCTGGGGGAATGGGCCCTTGGCTTCGCCGTGTCGCTGCTGCCCTCCCTTTTTCTGCCCCCGCTGATCAGCAAACTGCTGGGCAAATGGCTGGGGAACGATACAAAGAAGTAACGGCCTTCAGCACCCAATTGCACCGCGCCAAACCCTACCGTATTTAATAAACCACGCACGAAAAAGCAGCCCCTCGGGGCTGCTTTTCTTTCAAAAACCTTATTCCTTATCCTTGGGCTTCTTTTTCAGATGCGGGAAGGCCTTGAGGAACTCGCTGTCCTCCTGGGGCGCTTCCTCCGCCTCCTGCTTTTCTTCCGCCTTGGCTTCCTCAACCAGGGCGGGCGCGTCTTCCTCGGCTTCTTCTTCCTCCGCTTCCTCCTTGGGAGGCAGGGGTTTCACCGTGCGGGCAATCAGCGCGCTGATTTCATACAGCGCCAGCATGGGCAGCAGCAGCAGAATCTGGCTGACCACGTCCGGCGGCGTCAGGATGGCCGCCGCCACGGCGGCGCCCAGGATGAAGAACTTGCGCTTTTCCCCCATGCCCTTGCCCGTTACCTTGCCGTGGCGCGCCAGCATGTAGATGACCGCCGGCAGTTCGAACATCAGGCCGAAGGGCAACACAAAGGACAGGGTGAAATTGAAGTACTCCTCCACCGACCACATGGGGGTGGCCACTCCCGCGCTGGCCTCGTAGAACAAATCCACCGCCAGGGGAAACACCACCACATAGGAGAAGGCGACGCCCACAAAGAACAGCCCGATCATGGCCAGGAACACGCCCAGGAATACCTTGCGCTCCTTCTTATACAGGGCGGGGCTGACAAACTCCCATATCTGCCAGATGGTGACGGGCATGCTGACAACAGCCGCCGCCACCAGCGCGGTTTTGAACTTCATCATCAGGGATTCTGACACCCGGGTGGCAATTACGTCAATGCCCCGCGCGTACACGGGCTGCAGCACGAAATGAACCAGCGGGTCGATGAAGAGGTAGAAAATCAGTAGAAAGCTCAGGAACAGCGCCCCGACGATGATGACTATCATATGCCGCATCGCCAGCAGATGCTCGGTAATCATCTGCCGCTTGAGGGCTTTGTCCTGCTGTGTCTGCGACTTTGTGCTCATCTGCTCAGGTTACGCTTGATTTTCTTTGTTGTCGTCTTCCTTGGCCTTGTCCTCGTTGCCCACTTCGTTCTTGAACTCCCGAATGGACTGGCCCAGCGCCTTGCCCACGCCGGACAGCTTCTTGCCGCCAAAGAGCACCAGCGCCAATACCAGGATCAATACGATTTCCAATACGCCCAGTCTCATAGTTTCTTCTCCTTTTTCGTATCCGGCTTGCTTTCCGCCGCGTGCTTCGCGTCGTTGAGCGCCTTATTCACCGTGTTTTCCGCCTTGCGCATCTCCACCGAGGGGTCGGCCTTGCGCAGGGTATCCTTGACGTCCTTTTCCATGGCTTTCAGGTCGTTGATGGTGTCGTCCAGCTCCATCTCTTCCTTGAAGTCGTCGAACATGTCGCGCAGCCAGCGCACAAAGCGCCCCAGCGCCCGCGCCACCTTGGGCAGGTCCTTTGGGCCCACAATGATGAATGCCACCAGAAGGATCAAGAGCAGTTCAGAAAAACCGATATTGAACATCCTTTTCCTCCTTGATGAAATGCAAGTATTATTCTACCAAACCCCTCCCCGTTTGTAAAGTTGCGGGGCTATGGGTTACACCGTAAAAAAGTAAAGCGGCGCCTGGCTTTTCAGCCTTCGTGGGCGGGAAGCGTCCCAAGCGGGCCGCTTTCGTCGGCCTTGGCGGGTTTGGGGGGCGCCAGCAGGCAGGCGGCATCCTCCACATTGTTCTCGGGCAGCTCGTACTTCAGCAGATACTCCGCCAGCTTGCGCTGGAAGCCCGCGTCCTTTTCCTTCATCTTGCGCAGGTACTTATGGGCGTCATACACGCCGGCGTGGATTTCTATCAGCGCCACGGCGATGTTGGAGCAGTGGTCGCTGACGCGCTCCATGGAGGAGGTAACGTCGGTAAGCAGCAGCCCCATCTCCACCGTGCAGACGCCGCCGCGCAGCCGCTCGATATGGCGGATGCGGATGGACTCGTTCAGCCGGTCAATCACTTCCTCCAGGGGCTCGATGTCCTTGGCCAGGGTGACATCCTCGTTCTTGTAGGCATCATAGGTAAGGCCAATGATGTCCTGCAGGGCGCTGGTGTACACCGCCAATTCCTCCATCGCCAGGGGCGAAAAGCGCATGGGGGCGTCGTTTAAATCCCGGGCTTCCATGGCGATGCCCAGGGCATGGTCGGAGATGCGCTCGATATCGGAAATACAGTTCATGATGATAGACAGCTGCAGGTTATCCTGATCGTTCATCTGGGTGTTGCTGATTTTCAGCAGGTAGCCGCCCAGCTTATCCTGGTATTTATCCACCCGTTTTTCCAGGGTGCGCACCTCGTCGTACACTTCCCCGTCAAAAGCCACCATCAGTTTAAGCGCCTGCTCCATAGCCGTGCGGGAGCGCTCCAGCATGGTGACGGACACCTTCCAGGCCTGCTGCAAGGCGATGGAGGGGGTTTCCAGCAGCCGGTCGTCCAGCAGGCGGAACTCGTCCTCCTTCTCCTTCTTCTCGCTGGCGGACTCGGGAATCAGCAGGTAGGCGATCTTCTCCAGCCCGCCGGTAAAGTTGGACAGCAGCAGGGTGTTGGCGATGTTGAACACCGAATGGGAGATGGCGATGGACACCGGGGTGGCCAGCTGGTTGGCGAAGCCAAAGTCGAAAAAGGCGTCGCCGATGTAGAATACCGCCATAAAAATCACCGTGCCGATGACATTGAAGGACAGATGCACCGCCGCCGCCCGTTTGGCGTTGCGCTTGGCGCCGATGGTCGCCAGCACGGCGGTGATGCAGGTGCCGATGTTCTGGCCCATGATGATTGGGATGGCCGCCGACATCTGCACGATGCCCGTGGCGCACAGCGCCTGCAGAATACCCACCGACGCCGAGGAGGACTGGATAACCGCCGTCAGCACCGCGCCCACCAGCACGCCCAGCAGGGGGTTGGAAAATTTCACGAACAGCTCCCGGAAGCTGGGCATGGCGGCCAGGGGTTTCATGGCGCCGCTCATCAGTTCCATGCCGTACATCAAAATGGCGAAGCCAATCATGATTTTGCCCAGCATGTGCAGCCGCTCCCGCTTGGAGAACATCAGCATCACCACGCCCGCCATGGCCAGCACCGGCGCGAAGGAGGAGGGTTTGAGGAGCTGCACCAGCAAATTGGTGCTCTCAATGCCCGTCAGGCTTAAAATCCACGCCGTGACAGTGGTGCCGATGTTGGCGCCCATGATGACGCCGATGGCGGAGCGCAGCTTCATGATGCCGGAGTTGACTAGGGAAACCACCATCACCGTGGTGCCCGAGGAGGACTGGATGATGGCCGTCACCCCCAGCCCCAGCAGGATGCCCTTCCAGGTGCTGTCCGTCAGCCCTTCCAGAATCCGCTGCAGCTTTTTGCCCGACATCATCGTCAAGCTGGAGCCCATCAGGTCCATTCCGTACAGGAAAAAGGCCAATCCGCCAATCAGTGTCAACACGCCTAGTATATCCATGCAAGCCTCCACATTTCTTGATTCCTTCAGGCAACACTTTGATATCATACAACAATCCGGCTTATTTTTCCACCCTGGGATGCAAGCCCCGCGCGCCGCCAGGCGTAAGGAATGCAAGAAATGCATGCGTTTGCCTGCCGAAAATCGGATAATTTTTCTGCCATGGCCTTCTCAATTGCCACGCTCCCCTGGGCGTGCTACAATGGGCACGCCCTTTGGGCACAAAACAGGAGGTTTCTATGACGACACACAAGGACAACAGCGCGGGATTGATCCTGCTGCGCATACTCAACGGCATTCTCATCGGCGGCGGCGCCATTTTGCCCGGCGTTTCCGGCGGCGTGCTGGCGGTGGTCTTCGGCATCTATCAGCCCATGATGGAGCTGCTCAGCCATCCCTTCTCCGCTTTTAAAAAGCATTGGAAGCTCTTCCTGCCGGTGGGCGTTGGCGTGGGCCTTGGCTTTGTGGGCTTTGCCAAGGTGGTGGGCGATCTATTCACCCGCTATGAAACCCAGATGCTCTGCCTCTTCATCGGCCTGATCCTGGGCACCGTGCCCATGCTGCTGAAAACCGCGCGCCGGGACGGCCCCTCCACCAAGAAGGACTACACCGCCCTGGTCATTTCCTTCGCCGCGCTGTTGATTATCCTGCTGCTGGTGAACGGCGCGGGGCGGCTATCCCTGCAGCTGAACACCCTATGGGCCTTCATTAGCGGCATCGTCTGGGGCTTCAGCCTGGTGGTGCCCGGCCTGTCCAGCTCCAGCCTGCTGATTTTTATGGGCCTCTACGACAGCATCATGACCCAGGTGGGCGCTCTGAACCTGGGCATTATCCTGCCCCTGTTCGCCGGCATCCTGCTGGTGGCGCTGCTCTTTGCCCGCTTCATCGACAAGCTGTTCAACGAGCAGTTCTCCCTTGCCTCCCACGCCGTGGTGGGCCTGGTGCTGGCTTCCACCATTACCATCATCCCCAGCTTCTCCGGCACCGGGCAGCTGCTGATGGGCATCCTGCTGGCTGCTCTGGGCTTTATCGCCGCCATGCAGTTGGACAAGTGGCAGGCCAAGATGGACAATCGGTAAGGGAGAACGGGGTACGTTGGGGGCTTCGCCCCCAAACCCCTGCCCGGGGAATTCTTCCCCGGACCCCGGAATTGAGTATAATAAGAAACGCGTCAGGAAATGGCGCGTTTTTTCGTGTAGGGTGGAATCTGGGTGGGGATTTGTCAGGAAATTTTCGTATCATTATATTTAATTATGGTTTCTTCTCCCATATTTTATTTATTTTCTTCCGTTTATCTTCATGTTTGTGGTTTTTAAATCTCGATTTCACAAAAAACAGGAGGTCATATGCCTATCAGCTCAAGAAAAGTGGTTTCACCGCCCAAATCGCCCCCGCGACGCAAACGCTCCCCAGCGCCCAGCCGCCTGCATTCCCTCGCCCTCAGCCAACTGGACAGCGCCCTGGCGGAGGGCAGCGCCAGCGTGTCGGAGCTGCTTAAAATCCTCGCCCTGCCCGCGCCCCAGGAGAGCGCGGCGCCTGTCCTGCCCGACGGCTGGAGAATCGTGCAGGAGGAGGAATAACGCCTTGAAGGCGCAACGAAGCCGCCGCTCTATCCAACGGTTGGAAAAGCGCGGCAGAGGAGGATTGATTTCATTGTTTCCATTGCGCGGTGCCAATATGATAGTTGGAATGGCATGATGCCGGCACAAACACGCTAGAGCCGCCAAACAACCATCGAACGCGCCGAAAAATCCCCCTCCCCCGCTTTTTCCCCTTGCGCTGCCGCCCATCAGATGGTATAATGCCCTGTGTTTCCCACGGAAACCATGGGGCATTAGCACAGTTGGTAGACATTGGCTTACCACCGCATCCCCACAAACCCGCAGAAATGGTGACTCGGACTTAGTAACAGATTTTCTCTCACTTGGGGTGCTGGCGAAGTTGGTATCGCGCTACATTCGCATTGTAGAGGCCAGGGGTTCGACTCCCCTGCACTCCACCAAGAACCGTCTGAAGTTGTTGTATGTCAACAAATTCAGGCGGTTTTTTAGTGTGAGTTGATCTACTGGTGCTAGTTCCATAGGTCTCCAACAAATGTCTGTACCAGCCACATTGAACCATGTGGCTTTTTATGATTGGAGGTGAATCTATGTGCGCAGCAAGAAATGCGGATAAGTCATCTGTATATGAATCCACAATTTTGACTGTCGCAATTAGCGATTTACATTCCTTCCCTGAACATCCCTTCAAAGTCATCTCAGACGAATCCATGCAAGCAACCATCGAAAGCATCAAGTCATATGGTGTGTTGGTGCCCGCAATCGTCCGCCCGCGTAAGAAAGGAGGCTATGAGATTATTGCAGGGCATCGCAGGAAATACGCCTGTGAGCAGGCAGGAACCAAGACCATGCCTGTCATTGTCCGTGACTTGGATGACAATGAGGCAACAATTATCATGGTGGATAGTAACTTGCAGCGGGAGAACATCCTGCCCAGCGAGCGAGCTCAAGCCTATAAAATGAAAATGGAAGCCATTAAAAGACAGGGTGAGCGCAATGACCTCACTTCGTGCCAAGTTGGCACGAGGTCCCGTTCAGACCAACAACTCGCAGAAAATACTTCAGACAGCGCCCGTACAGTCCAACGCTATATCCGGTTGACGCAGCTCATTCCACCACTGCAAGACCTGGTGGATGAAAAGAAAATCGGTCTTACGCCAGCTTCCGAAATCTCGTTCCTCAAACCCAAAGAGCAGGAGCTGCTGCTGACCACCATTGATTCAGAACAGGCCATCCCATCCCTCTCCCAGGCACAACGCTTAAAGAGGCTTAGTCAGGAAGGGAGCCTAAATGAAGACAACATGCTGGGCATCATGTCAGAAACAAAAAAGGACACAGAACGCATCACGTTATCGGGGGAAGTGCTTAGAAAGTACTTCCCCCGGTCCTATTCTCCCAAGCAGATTGAGAACACCATTCTAAAGCTCATCGAATCCTGGTACAAAAAGCGTCAGCAAGACCGTTCAAGGTAAAAATCTGCACAATCGCATACTACACCACCAATTCATTGTCTTTAAGGAGGAAGGCTATGTTTCTATTGACTTACAAATACCGCCCCGAGGATATCGAATGCAGGTATTGCACACAATTCTGCATCTGTAAGCATCAAAACCTCACCTGTCCCTGGCTTCAGGAACGACTGGACGCTGGCGTGGTCAGCTATGCTGAGCTAATGCTCTCCTTGCTGGATACACCCAGCTGCCACCTTGACTGCCGGAGGATGGCAGAACTGTTAGCATCTTTCCCTGGCAACATGTGGTGTAACCAAGACCATCAGAACAACTACCATTGGCTGGAAAGCAATGTGCCGCTTGGGAGAGCAGATACCAACCGGCAGCTGGCTGCCGCCTACCTACTGTCCACAACGCCCCGACTGGTTCGGTTTGTGAAAGCATGCTACATCACCAGCCCACGGAACCATCTGCCTGATGTACTGGCTGCATCTCTTTCTGCTCCTGAGATCACCTTGCTCATGGCGGTTACAGCACTGCTTTCACAAGCAAAGCCTTCGTCGCTGGATGACTTGCTATCCGACAATCATGCTGACCTGTTTTCCACCAGATGCATCGCCCATGCGCTGCTCATTGCCAAGCACGGTTCAAGCGTCCTGAGTATCACTGAATAACTGCCCTATTCATACGAGAAAGGAGGTTTTCATCATGCCAGTTTTTCGGGTGGAGAAAAACAAGTCTTATACGGTGATGTCAAACCACCACCTGAGAAACAGAACACTGTCGCTCAAGGCAAAAGGCTTGTTATCTCAAATGTTGTCCCTGCCAGAGGACTGGGACTATACGCTGACTGGATTGGCCAGCATCAACCGGGAAAGCAAGGACGCTATCCGTTCAGCGGTGAAGGAATTGGAGGAAGCGGGATATGTTGTGCGTAGGCAAACCACAGATAGAAAAGGGAAGTTCGGTTCCAACGAATATGTGATCTACGAAAGTCCACAGAATGAATTACCTTTAGATGCAAAATCCCCATCGGCTCCAGCCAAGCAAGGCAAGGCATCTGTCAGCCCTAAACTGCCATCATCACCGTTGTTGGATTATCCGTTGTCGGAAAACCCGACGACGGGAAAACCGTCAACGGAAAACCCGTTGTCGGAAAATCCAACGCAATTAAATACTAAAGAACCAAGTACAGAATTATTAAGTACTGATGTAACCAACAACCCATCCTATCCCATCTCATCCTATCCATCAGACAGGCAGAGTAATGGACGAAAACGAAAGGAGGCTGATGAGATCGATATGGATGCCTGTCGAGAGGACATCAAGGCGCAGATTTCATTTGACCTGTTGTCTGAGGGTAATCCCAGCGACCAAGCTAAGCTGGAAGAGATTCTGGAGCTGATGACAGAAATCCAGTGTTCTAATCAGTCCACCCTGAGAATTGCCGGAAACACCTACCCTGCCACATTGGTCAAGGAGCGCTTCCGAAGCCTGAACAGCCTGCATATGGAGTATGTGCTCAGTTGCTTGAATGATAACACCACCTATGTACGCAACATCAAACAATATTTGCTGACCACGCTGTTCAATGCACCTGCTACCATCAACCACTATTACGCTTCTCAAGTGAATCACGACCGCCAAATGGCATTGACCAGTCAGTATGCTGACCTGTTCCTGTAAAGAAAGTGAGGTTATCCCATGAAACGAAAGCACTTTGTCCTTCCGCTAGTCTTAAGTCTGTGTATGCTTCTTAGCATGACCATCCCAGCCCGTGCAACCCAAAGCGCTGCGCCTGTGGTGAATGCGACCGTCACACCTCAGCCTACTGGCAGCCTGATCATCACCTCGGCTTTGAAAGCACCAGAAGGCTTTAATCAAAGCAAGGTGTTCACCTTTATCATCAAAGACAACCTGGGCCAGGTAGTGGCCTCTCCCACCATCACGGGACAAGGCAGTGTAACGGTTAGTAACCTGACCATTGGAGAAACCTATACAGTAACGGAGGAATATCCCTGCGAGAAGGGATATGGCTACAAAATCGAGGTAAGTGGGGCCACGGACAAAAATGGTGGCAGCATCCGTGTCGGTGGCCTGCCCCAGCGGGTGGACTTTGTAACCCATTACGTGAGCGGCAAGCCGGGCAGTGTACCCAAGACTGGGGATGACGATGTATTGCCCATGCTGTATTCCTTTGCTGCCATGGCAGGCATTGGCGGAATCGTGTTATTAAGTGGTAAAAAGCGAAAAGAACAAGCGGAATAGTGTTCTACCTAATCATTCGGCACCAATGGTGTCTTTTTTTATTTTGTGATGAAAGGAGGTGAAAGCCTTGCAGGAAGACATTGAAAACAGGTCAGTATCTCTGGCCATCCGTACTGGCAAACTGACTGCACAGACACTGAAAAATGCCATCAGCAAGTACCTGGCACACCGAAGGGGCAAAGCTCTGAATAAAGGAGCATTTACAGATGTTCTCCCCCAGGGCAAGCAGACGGTTAAGCAGTTGGTGGGTCAAAACCAAGGGGTGTCCAACATTGAGATAACCGAGAAGAACATCAAATCCTTTGACCGAGTTGCCAGAAAATATGGTGTGGACTACGCTGTCAAGAAAGACCGGAGTGTATCGCCTCCCAAGTATTTGGTGTTCTTCAAAGCAAGGGATGCGGATGCTTTGACCGCTGCTTTCACGGAGTTTACCGCCAAGACACTACGCAAAAAGGATCGTCCTTCTGTGCGTACCAAGCTGACGCAATTCCGAGAGATGCTCAAAAACCCAGTATCGGACAAGAGCAGGCGCAAGGAGCCCCAGAGATGAACACCAAACAAATCAAGAAATTCATTCTGCTGAACCTGCCCTATGCCCTTATAGCGCTCATGGCCACCAAGCTGTCTGCGACAGCACGCCTGGCACAAGGGGTGGACTTCGCTCAAAAGGTAGCCGCCTTTCCCCAGGCATTAGGCTTGTCCTTTCAATCCGTGCTGCCCAGCATCCATCCCATCGACCTAGCTATGGGGTGTATCGCAGGTGTGCTGATACGGCTCATGGTGCATATCAAGGGTAAGAACACCAGAAAGTTCCGAAAGAACATGGAGTATGGTTCTGCACGCTGGGGCAAGCCGGAGGATATCCAGCCTTTTATTGATCCTGACTTTTGCAACAACATTATCCTGACCCAGACGGAAAGCCTGACCATGAACAACCGACCAAAAGATCCCAAGACAGCACGAAATAAAAATGTGCTCATCATCGGTGGCTCTGGCTCAGGCAAAACCCGCTTCTGGCTCAAGCCTAACCTGATGCAATGCGTGTCCGAAAAGCACCCCACCAGTTTTGTTGTAACAGACCCGAAAGGTAGCGTGGTGGTGGAGTGCGGGCAGATGCTGCGGCGCTTTGGCTACCGCATCCGTATTCTCAATACCATCAACTTTAAAAAGTCCATGCACTACAACCCCTTTGCCTACATCCACAGCGAGAAAGACATCCTGAAACTGGTCACAACCCTCATCGCCAACACCAAGGGGGACGGCAAAGCAGGTGATGACTTCTGGGTGAAGGCTGAAACACTGTTGTATGTTGCGCTCATTGGTTACCTACACTATGAAGCGCCAGAAGAAGAACAGAACTTCGCTACCCTTATTGAGATGATTAACGCCATGGAGGTCAGGGAGGATGATGAGAGCTTCGAGAACACGGTTGATGTTCTGTTCAAAGAACTGGAGAAAACCCAGCCCCAACACTTCGCTGTCAGGCAGTATAAAAAATACAAGCTGGCAGCGGGAAAGACAGCCAAGTCCATCCTCATTTCCTGTGGCGCACGCCTAGCTCCCTTTGATATCCAAGAATTGCGGGAACTGACCAGCTATGACGAACTGTTGTTAGATACCCTCGGTGAAGAAAAGACAGCCTTGTTTCTCATCATGAGCGACACGGATGATACCTTCAATTTCCTTATCAGCATGTGCTATACGCAGCTGTTCAACCTCTTGTGCGAGAAGGCAGATGATATACACGGTGGTAAATTGCCTGTGCATGTGCGCTGCCTGATTGACGAAGCCGCTAACATTGGGCAGATACCCAAACTGGAAAAGTTGGTGGCTACCATCCGCAGTCGGGAAATCTCCGCCTGTCTTGTCTTGCAAGCCCAGTCCCAACTCAAAGCCCTATACAAGGACAATGCCGACACCATCATCGGCAACATGGATGCCCGCATCTTCCTGGGCGGCTCAGAGCCCACCACCCTCAAAGAACTCAGCCAGGCGCTGGGAAAGGAGACCATTGACACCTATAACACCGGGCAAAGCCGAGGGAGGGAGGTTTCTCATTCCCTCAATTATCAGAAACTGGGCAAGGAGCTGATGAGCATTGATGAATTATCCGTGCTGGATGGGGGCAAGTGCATCCTGCAACTGCGTGGTGTACGCCCCTTTCTGTCTGACAAGTACGACATCACCAAACATCCCCACTACAAATACCTTTCCGATGCAGACCCAAAGAACGCATACAAAATTGAGGATGCGCTGGCTTGCCGACTGATACCTAAGCCCTCTGATACCTTTGAAGTGGTCGAGGTTAAGGTAGACAGTGCGGAAACAGTGCAGGAGGAACCTAAGCAGAACAAGGGCTGATACTTGAATGGACGGATAATAGAAGTTTCAAAGTGCTTGCATCGTTGCTTTTCATCAAAGCTCTGTTTGATAGTATATTGACAATGGAACCCCATATCGCCTCTAACCGTGTCGTATTGCACACGGTTATTTTTGACTTTTTTTACAACTCCCACAAGCCGCCATATCGGTGTGCCATTACCACTCACACATCCAAACATTGCACATTTATCGTTACAAATACTTGTTGTTCAACAATCGAATATACTTGAAGGGCGGTGGCTCTGTGGTCATACCATCCCAAATAACGCTCCACATTCGCTCCCCGACCAGGAATAAGCATCCCAATGGTCAAACAAGCAAACACTTTAACCGTCACTGAGGTGGCAGAAGGAGATATACATTATGGAATTTTTCAACAGCGCAGTCGGTGTTTTGCAGACCTTGGTTATCGCCTTGGGCGCAGGCCTTGGCATCTGGGGTGCCATCAACCTGCTGGAAGGTTACGGTAACGATAACCCTGGCGCAAAAAGTCAGGGCATGAAGCAGCTCATGGCAGGCGGTGGCGTCGCCCTGATTGGCATCACCCTGGTGCCCCTGCTATCTGGTCTATTCGGTTAAGCCCTCCAAGGCGCACTGACCATGCGCCCTCCCCCTCTTGGGGAGGGCGCAGAAAGGAGGGTCATCTTTGAACTTCATCAAGGACGCATTGGAGCAATGGCTCAAAGAAATCCTGGTGGGCGGCATCATCTCCAACCTGACGGGGTTGTTTGATAATGTCAATACCCGTGTGGGTGAAATCGCTACCCAAGTGGGCATGACCCCTCAAGGCTGGAACGCTGGTGTGTACAGCATGATCCGCAACCTGTCCACCACCGTGGTCATCCCCATTGCTGGATTGATCCTGGCTTTTGTGATGACCTATGAACTTATCAACATGATCATTGAAAAGAACAACATGCACGGGGATGTGGACACCTTCATGTTCTTCAAGTGGATGTTCAAGACCGCCGGAGCCATCCTCATCCTGACCAATACCTGGGCCATCATCATGGGCATCTTTGAAGCCGGGCAAAGCGTGGTCAACAACGCTGCGGGCATCATCGTGGCAGATGCCAACCTGAACATCGATAGCATCGTGGGCAACCTGGAAGGCAGGCTGCTGGAGATGAACCTGGGCAAGTTGTTCAGCATGTGGCTGGAAACCTCCCTGGTGGGCATAACCATCTGGGCGCTGAACATCTGCATCTTTGTCATTGTTTATGGGCGCATGATAGAGATCTACCTCATTACCTCCATAGCACCCATTCCCATGGCCACCATGCTCAGCCACGAATCGGGCAACATGGGTCAAAACTATATCCGCTCCCTGCTCGCCCTGGCCTTTCAAGCCTTCCTCATCTTGATCTGTGTGGCCATCTATGCGGTTCTTATTGGCAACATCGGGCAGATGGAGGATATTTCAGCAGCGGTCTGGACTTGTGTGGGCTACACGGTGCTCTTGTGCTTCACATTATTTAAGACCAGCTCCCTTGCCAAGAGTGTTTTCAATGCCCATTAAGGTTCTTTACAACACATCAGGAAAGGAGGAAAAAGGATGGCTTATGTCCCCGTGCCCAAGGATTTGACCAAGGTGAAAACCAAGG
This sequence comes from uncultured Clostridia bacterium, assembly GCA_937894675.1. Lineage (GTDB taxonomy): Bacteria > Bacillota > Clostridia > Christensenellales > Aristaeellaceae > DTU024. Next base: position 29,368 of record CALCQO010000022.1, on the reverse strand, counting down.
TGTTCTTCGGCCTGACCAAGCGGCAGCTCATCTGCTTTGGTGCAGGCGCTCTCATCGGTGTGCCGCTGTTCTTTTTACTAAAGGACAGTGCTGGCACCAGCGTGGCGGCGTTTTGTATGGTACTTGTCATGCTACCTGCATTTTTGCTAGCCATGTACGAGAAGAACGGACAGCCTCTGGAAGTCATCATCCGCAATATGCTGTCTGTGTTCTTCATAAAGCCCAAGCAGCGCAGGTATGCCACCTGCAATTTCTATATCTTATTGGAAAGACAGCATCAACTGGACAAGGAGGTGCAACAGATTGTCCGCCAAGGGAAAACAAAGAGAAAAGGCCCATAGAACGCCTGCCCGCAAGCTCAGCCGGGCAGAGCGTAAGCACATTGCAGCAGCCATAGCCCGTGCCCAGCCACAGGGCAAGCATAAACTTAGCACCCAGGACAGCATCCCTTACCTTCGGATGCTGCCAGATGGCATCTGCCAGGTGACGGAAAACCATTATACCAAGAGCGTTAGCTTCCATGACATCAACTACCAACTATCCCAAAATGAGGATAAAACAGCCATCTTTGAGGGCTGGTGCGATTTTCTCAACTACTTCGACAGCTCCATCCACTTTCAGTTGTCCTTCCTGAACTTATCAGTCAGCAGTGAAAGCAGCGGGGAAGCCATTTGGCTTGAAAGACAGGAAGATGCCTATGACAGCATCCGAGAAGAGTATGCACAGATGCTGCGGGATCAACTGGCTAAGGGAAACAACGGCCTGGTCAAAACCAAGTACCTGACCTTTGGCATTGAGGCAGACAGTATCAAGACAGCCAAGCCTCGCCTGGAGCGCATCGAGAACGATATCCTCAACAACTTCAAGCGCCTGGGTGTATCCGCAGAATCCATGAATGGCAAGGAAAGGCTGGAAGTGCTGCACAGCGTCTTTCACATGGATGAGCAGGAGCGCTTTCACTTCTCCTGGGATTGGCTTCCTTCTTCCGGGCTGTCTACAAAAGATTTCGTGGCCCCATCGGGCTTTGAGTTTAAGCATGGGCGTATGTTCCGCATGGGCAAGAAGTTTGGCGCGGTGTCCTTTGTGCAAATCCTGGCTCCCGAACTCAACGACCGCATGCTGGCTGACTTTCTGGACATGGAATCCAGCCTGGTGGTGTCGCTGCACATCCGTTCCATCGACCAGATGAACGCCATCAAGACCATCAAGCGAAAAATCACCGACCTGGACAAAATGAAGATTGAGGAACAGAAAAAAGCTATTCGCAGCGGCTATGACATGGACATCATCCCCTCCGACCTGGCTACCTATGGCACGGAGGCTAAAAAGCTGTTGCAGGACTTGCAAAGCCGCAATGAGCGCATGTTCCTGGTTACCTTCCTGGTGATGAACACGGCAGATTCCCGTCAGCAGCTGGACAACAATGTGTTTCAAGCATCCAGCATTGCACAAAAATACAACTGTGCCTTGACCCGCTTGGATTACCAACAGGAAGATGGGCTGATGAGCAGCCTGCCTTTGGGGCAAAACCTCATCACCATTCACCGTGGATTGACCACATCCAGCACCGCCATCTTCGTACCCTTTACCACCCAGGAACTGTTTCAGTCTGGGCAGGAAGCATTGTACTGTGGCCTGAACGCCCTTTCCAACAACCTGATCATGGTGGACAGAAAGCTATTGAAGAACCCCAACGGCTTGATTCTGGGTACACCCGGTGCTGGTAAATCCTTCTCTGCTAAAAGGGAAATCACCAATGTTATTCTGGTTACCAAGGATGATGTCATCATCTGCGACCCGGAATCGGAATACTACCCGCTGGTTGAAGCGTTCAGCGGTCAAGTCATCCGCATCTCGCCCACCTCGGACAACTATATCAATCCCATGGATCTGAACCTCAACTATTCGGACGATGAAAACCCCTTGGCTCTCAAGAGCGATTTCATCCTGTCCCTGTGTGAATTAATCGTAGGCGGCAAGGATGGGCTGAAGCCTGTGGAAAAGACCATCATCGACCGCTGTGTGCGCACGGTGTACAACGGCTACCTCAGTAACCCAGCACCTGAAAACATGCCCATCTTGGGCGATCTGTACAATGCCTTGCGCAAACAGGAGGAAAAGGAAGCGCAGTATATCGCAACAGCGCTGGAAATCTATGTAACAGGGTCTTTGAATGTGTTTAACCACCGCACCAATGTCAACATCGATAACCGCATTGTCTGCTATGACATCAAAGAACTGGGCAAGCAGCTCAAGAAATTGGGCATGCTGGTGGTGCAGGATCAGGTGTGGAACCGGGTTACCGTTAACCGAGCCGAGCGCCGAGCAACCCGCTACTACATTGATGAGTTTCACCTGCTCTTAAAGGAAGAGCAGACCGCTGCATATTCAGTGGAAATCTGGAAACGATTCAGGAAATGGGGCGGTATTCCCACAGGCATCACCCAAAACGTCAAAGACTTGTTGTCCTCCCGTGAAGTGGAAAACATCTTTGAAAATAGCGACTACATCTACATGCTCAACCAGGCATCCGGTGATAGGCAGATTCTGGCCAAGCAACTGAACATCTCTCCCCATCAGCTATCCTATGTCACCCATTCCGGGGAAGGCGAGGGACTATTGTTCTACGGCCATGTCATTTTGCCCTTTGTAGACCGCTTCCCCAAGGACACCGAGCTATACCGCATCATGACCACCAAGCTGCAAGAAACCAACGCATAACAAGGAGGATGTATGAACAAGAAACCATCCTCTTTACAGTTCAGCAAGGAGGAATTGGAACGGGAAGCCCCTGTACAGCCCGAAGAAAAAGCATCAAACAAGAGCAAAACCAGAGGCAAATCACCACCAGCAAAATCCTCCTCTGCACTTGATGGAAAAAAAGAAAGCCAAGATAAAAAGCAGGGCACCCAGCAAAAGACGAAGCGCAAAAATGCACATCGTCTTTTTTTTGAGGAGAACCCGGACATGGATGTGCCCAAAGTGGGACGTAAGAAGGCAGTCCCGCTCCCCCTAAAGGCGGTCAGTGGCACCATGCATCACGAGATGGAACGGCATGAGGAGGATAATACCGGGCTGGAAGCTGCTCATAGCACACAACGAAGCATAAGCAGCACCACCCGCTTGGTACGCAACACCCGGCAAAACCGCAAGCTGAAAGCCCAGCGTGGCACACAGGCAGAGGGTGATGCGACCAGCACCGCCAGTTCTCGTTCCGGCAAACCAGGCTCCAAGGCTTCGGCTGCTCATCCAGACCAGCCCACCTTTGCCAGCAATCCCATTTCCCGTTGGCAGCAGCGAAAAGCCATTCAAAAGCAGTACCGTGCAGCTGCCAGGCAAGGCACCACACAGACAGCCAAGGCGGGAGCCACGTTAGTAGAGAAGACCCGCAACAAGCTAAGCCGGGGTTTGGACTTTCTACGCAAAAAGAAGCGCTCTGCGCTGCTGGTAGGCGGTCTCTTTGCTATGTTGCTATTGGTGATGAACAGTCTGTCCTCCTGCTCGGTGCTGTTGGAAGGTACCCTTACCTCCATCGCTTCTGCCACCTATCCATCAGAGGATAGTGACATGAAGGCGGCAGAAGCCATGTACAAACAGATGGAAACCGATCTGCAGTACGAGCTGGACAACTACCTATTGCTGCACCCGGAGTACGATGCCGTCACCATCGACAGTGACAAGCTGGAACACGACCCCTATGTGCTCATCTCCATGCTTACTGCCCTCAAGAATGCCAAGCCTTGGACAATCGACGAGGTGGTGGGCCTATTGAAAACCATCTTTGAGCGCCAATACATCCGCACAGAAAGCGTCACCACTGAAACCAGATACCGCACTGAGTGGCAGACAGGCATCCGCTATGTAAAAGATCCCTACACCAACCAATGGGTGCCTGAATACTATCAGTACGAAGCGTCCATTCCCTATCAGTATCGCACCGTGCATGTAGAGATCGAAAACTTCAACCTCTCCCATCTGCCTGTTTACCTGATGAGCCGCCAACAGATGGGCCTATACGCCATGTACATGTCCCAAGTGGGTAACCGTCCTGATTTATTCCCTGGTTCACCCTATCCGCACAAATACCTGGTAGCCGAATACCCGGAGTATGAGATTCCACCAGAAGACCTGAATGACCCAACCTTTGCTGCCATCATGGAGGAAGCTGTTAAATACCTGGGCTTTCCCTATGTCTGGGGCGGTGCCAGCCCCACCACTTCCTTTGACTGCTCTGGCTTTGTCAGCTGGGTGCTCAATCAGTCGGGATGGAACATTGGCCGTCTGGGTTCTCAAGGGCTCTACGACCATAGCACTGTCCTTCAGCCTGAGGAAGTGCGACCTGGCGACCTCATTTTCTTCACCAAGACCTTTGAGGCAGACAACGATGTGACCCATGTGGGCATCATGGTCAACCAGAACACGATGATTCACTGCGGCGATCCCATCCAGTACACCCCCATCGATGACCCCTACCACATCGAGCACTTCTATGCCTTTGGGCGCATACCAAACTAAGGTCAAAGCCTCATACACAAGGAGAACAGCATGGACAAAGAACTAAAGAAGCTCAACCGCCTGATTGAGAGCAACGGCAAACGGCTTGCTGTTGTGCAGGCCAACCAAGATGGTTACCTCAAGCGTCGAGCGGAAATCCACAACACCCAAATGCTGCAAATGCTCACGGAGTTCGCCGTTACGCCGGAAACCTTGGCTGAGCTACTGAAACTATCCAAAACCCAATCCCTGCCCATCCACCAACCATTATTGAAGGGAGTGCCTGACCATGAATAAAGGGCTGTCTGTCGTTCTTGTGATTCTTCTGTTGCTGTCCCTCATGGTAGGCACCATGGCAGAGGAAATTGACTACTCAGAATACATTTTCTGTGAGGACATTCCCCATTGGACACCTGATCCTTATCACAACCAATACCAAGCGGCCACGCCTACTCCTGCCACCTTTGCTACCGGCAGTCCCTTGAGCGTGGATGGCAATGCCACCACCCGTGACTTGCTGTATGACAAACACACCAATAAGCAGTTCGTTACCTTGGAAACCCGCAAGGGCAATCCTTTCTTCCTGGTCATTGACTATGACAAGCCCACCGATACTGCCGGGGAACAGTTCGATACCTTTTTCCTCAATAAGGTAGATGAGGCAGACCTGATGAGCCTGTTGGCGGACGATGAAAAAGAAGGTTTGACCCAAAGCTGCACCTGTAAAGATAAGTGTCAACCAGGAGCGGTCAATACTGCCTGTCCTGTCTGCAAGAAAGACATGAGCGAATGCAAGGGCATTGCGCCTACGCCAACGCCCAAACCTGTTGCCACCCCTGAACCAACTCCTGTACCAGAGCCTGTCAGCAAAGGCAGCGGAATGGGCGGTATCATCCTGTTATTGGTGTTGGCTGTAGCAGGAGGCGGCGGCTTGTTCTACTTCAAGCGCATGAAGGGTAGTGGCAAGCCCAAGCAGGCTGGAATCCCTGAATTTGATGATGATTATGAAGAAGAACCCTATGAAGATGATGAGGATGAATTGGACGAGGAGGAGCCATCATGACCAACTTCACCGATAATTACTTAGAACGCCTCATGCGACAAAAACCGCTGCCGGGAAAGCGGGAATCTATAAAGGATACAGAAGAAACCAAGGAGCAGGAAAACGAGGAATCAGCTGAGAAACACAACCCCTTTGCCCAGCTGCAAAAGGTTGTTGCAGATGCAGGTTTGCTTGCCTTCAAGCATTCGCCCCTTGCAAGCATGGCGCAATCATGATAGAATTACGCCATAAAGCAGAGCCTAAAGGAGGCGAGAACATGATTGATATCCGGCCTGTATCCGATTTGCGCAATAATTTTCGGGACATCGAGGAGACCGTCAAGGGTGGAAAGCCTGTATACCTGACCAAAAATGGCTATGGCTCCATGGTGGTGTTGAGTCTGGAGCAATACACAGCCCTGACCCAGGACATCGAGCAGAAACTGGACGAAGCCGACCAGGCCGCCGCAGCATCCCCTGTGCGGTATACACATGAGGAGGTTTTCGCTCGTGTCAAAGGACGTATTCCCAGAAAATAAACGCTACCATTTGCGCTACCTGCCGCTGTTTGAAGAAGACCTTCAGCAGATTGTGGATTACATCAGCGTTCAGCTGGAAAACCCGGATGCCGCTGAAAATCTGTTGCAAGCCGTAGAGGATGCCATCTATCAGCGAACGACCTGTGCTGAAGCATTTGAACCTTTTCCCTCAAACAGAAATAGACAGCAACTGTACTACCGTATCTATGTACAGAACTACATCGTATTCTATGTGGTGATAGACGATGTGATGGAGATCAGGCGCATTCTATATGCTCGAAGGGACATGCCAGCACTCATATAACAGCATCTCTACTAACATGAGCAGCCCCAAACCGGGCTGCTTTTTATTGGAAGGAATTCACTTTATGCTAGATACCACACCTCAGCAGGAGCCGAAATTCATCCGTTTCATAGACAGCGACTACAACAACCTGTTTTTTCTCCCAGACGGTGAGAGCATTCGCTTGACCTATCCAGATGGTGAGGAGCGCATCCGCCCTTGCCAGTACATGGGTGAATATCACATGAAGGTAGGGCATGAAGTATTCCATATCTGCCAGTTTGCAGAGACCATGGAGCGAAATGGAACTCGATATGCGCCTAGTAATCCCATCCCGCTGACTGAACGCTGCCACGCTGTGCATCCAGGCACAGAGGAACTGATCGTGCTGCGCCGGGGAGAGAGGGGCTACACCGTCAGCCCCTTTAGTCAAGGCAGCAAGGAAAGCAACCAGCGGCTGGCTGACCAGGAAAATGGTGCTTGTTACATCGGCAGGCACCAAGTATCTCTGATGTTATCTGAAGCCTTTGGCGGAACTGCGCATAAACCAAACAAGAAACACCGTGTCCCTGAGCGCTGATTCGGAAAGGAGCCGTTATGTCTGAAACGAGTACAGAAGTCAGAACACCGTCTGTCAAAGAACGCCTGTCTGAGCTAACAGCAGGCATCGAAAAGGGCATCCAGGAGCTGTTCCAAAGCGAGAAGTATGCCCAGTACCTGCGCACCATGTCCCGATTCCATCGCTACTCTCTGAACAATACCCTGCTCATCTTCCTGCAAAAGCCGGATGCCACACTGGTAGCCGGTTTCAACAGGTGGCGTGACCAGTTCACCCGCAATGTGATGCGTGGTGAAAAGGCCATTCGCATCATTGCGCCCATGCCCAAGAAGAAAACGGTGGAGACCCAGCGGGTAGATCCCAAGACTCGTGAGCCTGTGTTGGATCAGGATGGCAATCCCATGACCGTACAAAAGGTAGTCACCATTCCTTTCTTTCGGCCAGTGAGCGTCTTTGATGTCTCTCAGACCGCAGGCAAGCCTCTGCCTCAGTTGGCTAACGACCTGACGGGCGATGTAGCGCAATATGATGCCTTTCTGGAAGCGCTGCGCCGTTCATCGCCCGTACCCATTGAGATAGGTACTGTTCCACCCCATGTGGACGGTTTCTTTTCAGACAGCGACAAGCGCATTGTACTCAAGGAAGGCATGAGCCAGGTGCAGACCATCTCCACTGCTTTGCACGAGTTGACCCATGCCCGCTTGCACACCAAGGAGCAACTGGCCATTGACCGCCGGGAAGAGAGCGCCCTTCGCAAAGACCGAGGCACTCGTGAGGTAGAAGCTGAAAGCGTGGCCTATGCTGTCTGCGCCTACTTTGGCATCGCTACCCAAGAAAACAGTTTTGGTTACATCGCCACCTGGAGCAAGGACAAAGACCTTCCGGAGCTGAAAGCCTCCCTTGAAACCATTAACCGTACTGCCTCTGATATTATTTCGGACATTGACCGCAACATGGCAGAGATTCGCAAGGAACGAGGTCTGGATGCTCACGAGCAGGAAACAAAGCCAACGCCTGACAAGGACAGTTTACTTCCAGAACAAGCCCTGTCTGCTCCCGACCCTCAGATGCCGGAAGATGCTCTGCTGGCGGTGGGCTATACCGACCAGGATATGCACCCTTTGAGCCGGGAGCGAGCCTTGGAGCTGTTCGCTCAAGGTTTGCCTGTCTATCTGTTATCCGAGGGCAATGCACAGAGCCTGGCCACCCGTAGCGAGGAAATCACCAACCATACTGGCATTTGCGGCATCACCCAACAGGATTGGCGGGCGGCTGCGCTGCCTGATATGAAGGCTCAGGACACCAAGGACGCAGAACAGCAGTTCAAAGACAGCCGGAACAACGCATTCCTCATCTATCAGATTCCCTCTGGTGAAGAGGGGCGTGACCAGCGCTTCCGGCCTTACAGTGAGGTGCAAGGCGACTTAAACCCAACACAATATCAGGCAATGCAGACAGGAGTGCTCCCTTCAGCACCGGATATCCAATCCTCCCTGAACACACTATATGCCCGCTTCAATGAACCGCTACCCTGGAACACCGGGATGCGTAGCCTGTCCGTAGGAGATGTCATCGCCATCAAACAACAGGGGCAAGTCAGCTGCCATTATGTGGATAGCGCAGGCTTTGTTGAACTGCCCGGCTTTCTTTCAAGTCGCAATCCGCTGCGGGCTTTGGAAGATATGCTGGAACAAAACGATAACCAACTGGATGGCATCATCAACAACATCCCTGCACAAAAGGAGGCAGTCAAGCCTGTGGTACCTGAAAGAAGAGAATTGTCTCAGCGTGAGGCTGCTGCCAAGGAAGCCCCTGAACAGCGCAAGTCTGTGCTGGCTCAGCTGCGAAAACCCATGCAAGGGGATGTGCCCATGAAGCCCTTTCACCAGGAACAGGAAGCCCACCGTTAACCCGCATCCTTGCAACAATCGCCCTATACGCTCATCATGGTTAAAAATGAAAGGAGATCCCAATGAAAAAAGAACTCACCTTTGATGAAGGCAACTTGCTGGCCATCTACAGCGCCGAGGCCAAAACCCGGCAGCAGGCCATTGCAGCCCTTGAGGAAGTCACCCAGTATCTGGAAGCGGATGAAATGGAGTTGCGCTCCCTCTGCCAGGATGTGTTGGGTAAACTGCACGCCATGACAGACGAAGACTATTTGACCTTGGAATTGAGCCCCATGATTTAAGCATATTCCGGCCTGACAGACAGCGGCAAGCACCTGCGCTTGCCGCTGCTGCCGTCCAAAGGAGGGATGCACTTGGCCATTAACCTACAGGATTATCATCAGCAAATTCAAGATACCGCTGTCACCATCACCCGCAGTCATGGAAACTGGACATCCTTTCTAAGGACTGCCAGTAGACTTTACCCCTATCGCTTTCCTGACCAGCTTGCCATCTTTGCCCAGCGCCCGGATGCTGCCGCCTGCACGTCCTACGACAAATGGAACCAGTTGTACCACCGCTATGTAAAGCGTGGTTCCAAGGGCATCGCCCTCTTGGACGATAGCCAGCCCCAGCCCCGATTGCGTTATGTCTTTGATGTATCTGACACGGAATCATCCAGGCAACTGCCACCGCCCGCTGCCTGGCAGGTAACAGAGGAACATCATGCTTCCCTGGCACAACGCTTGCAACAGCGCTATGACATCACCGCTTCCGCTGGTCTTCCTGATTTGCTGGAGCATATTGCTGCCCAGCAGGCGGCTGAGTATTGGGAGAACTTCCGCTATGACATTCTCGGCATCGTTGACGATTCATTATTAGGGGAATACGATGACATCAACACCGGGTTTGTCTTCTGTGATGCCGTGACTACCAGCCTGACCTATGCCCTCATGCACCGTTGTGGCCTTGCGCCGGACAACTACATGGACAGTCAGGACTTCCGGGCAGTATACCAGTTTGACAGCCCCGCCACCGTAACCGCCCTGGGGACTGCCGTCAGCCGCATCAGTCGGGAGATTCTTCGGGACATTGAAGCACACATCAAGGAAGTACAGCGGGAGATCCCCGCAGAAAGGACACAAGAGAATGCAAGAGATTCAATACACCCAGGCGGGGGATTATCTGATTCCCCAGCCCCATCTGGAACAACACAGCGGGGAGCCGCTGAGCCGATACGCACGGATGCGGCAGACCCACCTGAGGGAACACCGGGAGACCCTGTACAACCATCTGCTGATGAGCGGCAAACTGTATCAGCACCTGAAGGAGACCGACCAGAGCGCACAAGAGCGCCTGCAGACCCTGATGGCGCAAGGGATGGAGCAAGAAGGGCTGACGGAAGCCATGAAAGCCCAAGACCCGATGCGCTGGACGGGCCTGATGAACAGCCTGAAAGCCCAGGCCGAGGAAATCATCCTGAGGGAAATCATCTACAGTTAGACCTCTTTGCCAGCCAGCAGGAGCAAATCAACTGGATCGACCAAGCGGAGCGCGATGCACCATCGCCCTTCGCTTTTTCATTTTCCCAGGATGAAATCGACAGCATCCTCAGGAGCGGGAGCAACCAACCTGCCAGCCGCATCCGCATCACAGCGCAGTTTGAAAAGGATAAGCCCCTTGCAGACATCGCTGCCTTTCTTCGGGAGGAATACTCAGGTGGTATGGGTTTCGTCTTGCCCAGCGGACAGACAGCCGCCTGGTTTTCCAAGGAAGGCATCCATATGGCTCAGGGAAGTGCCGCAAGGTATTTGTGTTCAGCAACGCTTGTTTCCTGGGAAGATGCTGCCCAGCGCATCGGCCAGTTGTTGAACGCAGGCCAGTATGTAAGCAGCGTAGAACTCAGTCAAACCCTATCTCTTGAGCAGGAACAGTTGGCGCAGTCCATCTGCTACCTGTTTCAGGACATGTCAGATGAAGCCTCTGCGAGCGTCAAAAACCTCATGCGCCAAGGCTTCCCAGATGCCATGGTGCGGGTCAAGGGATTCTTGCGGGATGATGCCCAGCGGCAAGTGCTCATTACCAGTTTGGAAAACTTCACCCAAGCGTATGAAAAGAACCGCTCTCTTATGCGCTTTCATTTTCATCGCCCTTTTGAACTGATTAACCGGGTGAAAGACCTGAACCTGCCCCGAAAAACTTATACAGCCCCTGCGCTGTTGCCTCCGCTGCCAGACAACTTCATCACCGATGATGAAGTGGATGCCCTGCTATCCGGTGCTTCCCATGTCAGCGGTGGAAAACAACGAATCTACCAATACTTTCAGCAAGCGCACAGCATGGAAGACAAAGCTGCCTTCCTGCGTCAGGAGTATGGCATCGGCGGACGCAGCCATGCTTTATCCCGAGCACAGGGCAGCCAGGAAGAGCACGACAGCAAGGGGATGCGCCTGACCAAAACCAACTGTCCACCCATTCAGATGTCCTGGACAGCGGTAGCACGGCGGATTGATGCCCTCATTCAGACCGAGCGCTATGTAGATAGCGTAGACTTACCCACACCAGCACCCGCAACAGAAAAAGTGAATACCCTTCCTATCGCCGATGCTGTGCCTGCTCCTACTGAAGATGAGCCTGTCCTTATAGTTCCCGATGAACGGGTAGAAACGAACATTGCTAGTGAAACAGAAGAAAGCATTGAAGGCAATGATGAACTCACCGAACCCATTGTAGGCGCAGTATCTGTCACAATGCCCGCACCCGTCGAGAAATCCGCTTCTCCGTATCCCTATGCAATTGGGGATACCGTTTATCTGGAAAACAGCAAGCCCTTTCTGGTGGAGCGACTCAGCGATACCCAGATTACCCTGCGGGATCCTTCGCTGCTTTATCCCATCATGCGGGCTGAAAGCTGGGAGCGTTTTGCTGCCCTGGTGGAGCGCTACCCCCAGCCCACCTTCCAGATGGCTGAACAACCCATTGAGCCAGCGGCTGATAACTTTCGCATCACCGATACCAACCTGGGTGAAGGCGGCGTCAAAGCCAAGTACAAAGCCAATGTGGAAGCCATCCGCCTGTTGCAAACCTTGGAAGCGGAGGGACGCAGTGCTTCCCCTGCACAGCAGGAAGTGCTCTCCCGCTATGTGGGCTGGGGTGCGCTGGCCAACGCCTTTGATGAGCATCATCCCCAATGGGAAAGGGAGTACCAGGAGCTACAAACCCTGTTGTCCCCTGATGAATATGCTGCCGCCCGTGCTTCCACCCTCAATGCCCATTACACCAGCCCAGTGGTCATTCAAGGGGTGTATGAAGCCATTGAGCGATTAGGTTTTGAAAGCGGCAATATCCTGGAACCGTCCATGGGCGTTGGCAACTTCTTTGGCCTGATGCCGCCCACCCTCTCATCTAGCAGGCTCTATGGCGTGGAGTTGGACAGCATTACGGGGCGCATCGCCAAGCAGCTCTATCCTCAGGCCGATATCACCATAGCGGGCTTTGAAACCACCGACAGGCGGGACTTCTTTGACCTGGCCATCGGCAATGTCCCCTTTGGCAACTATCGTGTGCCTGACCGTGCCTATGACAAATTGGGCTTTAGCATCCATGACTACTTCTTCGCCAAATCTTTGGATCAGGTACGTCCTGGCGGTGTCATTGCTTTCATCACCTCGCACTTCACCATGGACAAACAATCCCCGGAGGTACGCAAGTACATCGCCCAACGGGCAGAACTGCTGGGAGCTATCCGCTTGCCCAACAACGCTTTCAAGGCCAATGCCGGCACGGAAGTAACCTCGGACATCCTCTTTTTGCAAAAGCGGGAACAGCCCATGATGCTGGAACCCGACTGGGTGCACCTGGGGCAGACGGACGATGGCATCCCCATCAACAGTTACTTTCTGGACAACCCCCATATGGTATTGGGCGACATCCAGATGATTAACGGCTTGTACGGCATGGAACCCGCCTGCACGCCCTTTGAAGGCAATGACCTGGCCAGCCTGCTACACGGGGCAGTGCAGCACATTCAGGGGCAATACACCGTCCCTGAGCAGCCTGACATCGGGGATGAACCCTTGGTGGACGAAAGCATCCCCGCTGATCCTACTGTCAAAAACCACTCCTTTACCGTCCTTGATGCTCAGGTCTACTACCGGGAAAACACACGGATGGTCAAGCCCCAGTTATCAGACAGTGCCAAGGAACGTATTCGGGGCATGGTGGCGCTAAGGGACTGTGTACACCGCCTCATCGACCAACAGCTGGATGAAGGTACGCCAGATGCAGATATCCTGGCATCCCAGCGGGAATTGAACCAGCGCTATGATGCATTCACCAATAGACATGGCTTAATCAATGACCGAGCTAATGCCAAGGCGTTTTCAGATGATGCCTCTTATTACCTGCTGTGTTCACTGGAAATCCTGGATGAAGAACGCAAGCTGGAACGCAAGGCGGACATGTTCACCCGCCGTACCATCAGGGCATCCCGTGTGGCCACCAGCGTGGATACTGCCAGCGAGGCGCTGGCCATCTCCATCTCAGAAAAGGCATGCGTGGACATGCCCTACATGATGGAACTAACAGGCAAGGACGAAAACAGCCTGTACCATGACCTGACGGGCGTTATCTTTCGGGATTTTCACCCTTTCACGGATACCCAGTATACCTATCGCACGGCAGACGAATTTCTGTCCGGCGATGTACGGGAAAAGCTGGATAACTACCGTTACCGTCTGGACAGGGCTGCGGAAGATCATCCCCAGCGCAATGCCCTGCTCACCAATGTACAAGCGCTCACCCAGGCGCAGCCCAAAGACCTGGATGCCTCCGAGATTGAGGTGCGCTTAGGAGCCACCTGGATTTCTCCTGAGTACATCCAGCAGTTTATGTATGAAACCTTTAAGACCCCACCTTACCTTCAGGAGCGTGTCGTTGCTGTGCATTTCTCGCCCCTGACCGCTGAATGGTCTATCACAGGCAAGAGCAATATCAGCTTTAACGATGTACAGGCGTACACCAACTTGGGCACTGATCGTGCCAGCGCTTACCGCATCATGGAAGACAGCCTCAATCTACGGGATATTCGCATCTATGACACCGTAACAGATGCCGATGGCAAGGACAGGCGGGTGCTCAACCAAAAGGACACCACCTTGGCACAGCAAAAGCAACAGGCCATCAAGGATGCTTTTCGGGATTGGCTCTGGCAGGAACCAGAGCGTAGACAGGACTTGGTGACCACTTACAACCGGATGTTCAACAGCACACGCCCCCGTGAATACGATGGACAGCACCTCAGATTGACAGGAGCCAACCCAGAGATTGCACTTCGGGAACACCAGTTAAACGCCATCGCCCACATCCTTTATGGCGGCAACACCTTGCTTGCCCACGAGGTAGGTGCAGGCAAGACCTTTGAGATGGTGGCTGCTGCCATGGAATCCAAGCGCCTGGGGCTATGCAACAAGCCTCTCTTTGCTGTTCCCAATCACCTGACCGAACAATGGGCTGCTGAGTTTCTGCGCCTGTATCCCGCTGCCAACATTCTGGTCACCACCAAGAAAGACTTTGAGACCCGCAACCGAAAGCGTTTCTGTTCCCGCATCGCCACCGGGGACTATGATGCCGTCATCATGGGCCACAGCCAGTTTGAGCGCATCCCAGTATCCAAAGAACGACAGGAAAGGCTGCTGCAAGACCAGATTGATGAAATCAAAAACGGCATCGCTGAGCTTCGCTACTCCCGTGGTGAGCGCACCACCGTCAAACAGCTAGAGCGCACCCGCAAACAGTTGGAAGCCCGGTTGGACAAGCTGCACAAGCAGGAACGAAAGGATGATGTGCTCACCTTTGAGCAATTGGGTGTTGACCGCTTGTTTGTAGACGAAGCGCACAACTATAAAAACCTCTTCCTGTACACCAAGATGCGGAATGTGGCAGGGCTTTCCACCTCTGAAGCACAAAAGTCCTCCGACATGCTGCTCAAGTGCCGGTACATGGATGAAATCACAGGCAATAAAGGCATTGTCTTTGCCACAGGCACGCCAGTGTCCAACAGCATGACCGAGCTATACACCATGATGCGCTACCTGCAGCACGATACCTTGAAGAAGCACGGGCTGACACACTTTGACAACTGGGCCTCTGTCTTTGGCGAAACAGTCACTGCCATTGAGTTAGCTCCCGAAGGCACGGGGTATCGGGCTCGTACCCGCTTTGCCAAGTTTTTCAACCTGCCAGAACTAATGAACATGTTTCGTGAAGTGGCAGACATCAAGGTGAAGGAGCAACTGAACCTGCCCACCCCAGAGGCAGTCTTTCACAATGTGATTGCACAGCCCACAGATGCACAAAAGGAATTGGTGCAGGAACTGTCTGAGCGGGCATCCCTGGTTCATGCCGGCAGCGTAGACCCCACTGAGGATAACATGCTTAAAATCACCTCGGACGGGCGCAAGCTAGGCTTGGATCAGCGCATCATTAACCCTTTGCTGCCCGATGACCCCGGCAGCAAAGTCAACCTTTGCACGGACAACATCTACCGTATCTGGCAGGAAACCACACAAAACAAATCCACCCAGTTGGTTTTTTGCGATATCTCCACTCCCAAGGGCAGACAGCCAAAGCAAGCGGAATTAGCAGCCAAGAGCAGCGCAGAGGGCAGTATCAATGGGGTAGATATCCACGATATCGATGCCATGCTCTCCAAAGGTACGGATACGCCCAGCGGCTTCACCGTCTATGAGGACATCCGCTTCAAGCTGCAAGCCCGTGGCATCCCTTCTGATGAAATTGCTTTCATCCATGATGCCAACACCGAACTGCGTAAAAAAGAGTTGTTCGCAAAGGTACGCACTGGTCAGGTGCGGGTGCTGCTGGGCAGCACCTTTAAGATGGGTTCAGGCACCAATGTACAAGATCGCTTGGTAGCCCTCCACGACCTGGACTGTCCCTGGCGTCCGGGCGACCTGGAACAACGAGCAGGACGCATCATCCGTCAGGGCAATCAGAATGATACCGTGCACATCTACCGCTATGCCACCGAAGGCACCTTTGACAGCTACCTATGGCAAACTGTCGAAAACAAGCAGAAGTTTATCTCCCAAATCATGAGTGCCCGCAGCCCTGTACGGGCTTGCGAAGACATTGATGAAGCCGCCCTTTCCTATGCGGAAATCAAGGCACTTTGTGCCGGGGATGAGCGCATCAAGGAAAAAATGGACCTGGACATGGCAGTCGCCAAGCTCCGGCTTCTCAAGTCCAACCACCAAAGCCAACAGTTTCGTTTGGAAGACAATCTCATCAAGCGCTTCCCCGAACAAATCGAGCAAACCAAGGAGCGCATCCGGGGCTTTGAAAAGGATATGCAGACCTTAGCATCGCATCCCCTGCCAGAAGAAGGCTTTGTCGGCATGACCATCGGCACCACCCAGCTTACAGACAAAGAACAGGCAGGCAAAGCCATCCTGGAAGCCTGCAAAGCTATCCGTGGTCTTGATCCTGTGCTCATTGGCCAGTATCGGGGGCTTGATATGTACCTGACATTAGAAGACTTCGGCAAGACTTTCCGCATGACCTTCAAGGGTGATATGACACATCCGGTGGAATTGGGACAGGATGCCAGGGGCAACCTCACCCGCATTGACAACGCCTTGGCTGGTCTGCCTGAGCGGTTAAACAAACAGCACAGCATGCTGGACAACCTTCATGCCCAGGTGGTTTCCGCCAAAGCAGAAGTAGGTAAGCCCTTTCCCCAGGAAGAGGAGCTGCGTATCAAGTCGGCACGGCTAACAGAGCTAAACACCCAGCTCAACATGGAAAATGAGCGAGGGGCTACGCCAGCCATGGATGATGGGCCTGTAATGCAGAAGTCCGCCCGGCCTTCCGTTCTACAACGCTTAAGGACAGTTGCACCGCCACCAAGGCAGGCCAGTACGCCAGGCAGACTTCATCCGGAGGCCCGCTGATGGAAAAGCGCACACGGGGTATTCAGGTAAAGTTCCGGTTGACGGAGCAGGAACTGGATTTTCTTCATCAGAAAATGGCGCAGGCGGGTATTCGCAACCGAGAAGCCTATTTACGCAAAATGGCCATGGACGGCCTTGTGGTCAAGCTGGACATCCCACAACTCAAAGAGATGATCTACCTGCTGGGCAAGATGGGCAACAACATCAACCAGATTGCCAAGCAGGCCAACACCACCCAGCAAGTCCATGATTACGACCTGTATTACATCCACCAAGCCTTGGACGCTCTCTGGGATAAGGCAAATAGAGTGCTGCAGTCTTTAGCCCTACTCAAATGAGAAGCCAAAGTGAGCCATCTTGTTGTCTGCATTTCAGACGACCAGATACCAAGACAAAATTCTATATGATTCCGAATATCTTTCTACCTTTTATCATACAAAGCTGCCTGTGGTGTTCTTGTCATGATGTTGACATGATAATAGCAATACCATGTCACTGGTCTTATTACCTTTTCGTATCATAGAATAAAACTAATTCCGAAGTAGGCCTACATAGGAATGATGCAATGGAAATCTTAAATCGAATGGAGGATAATAAAGTGGCAATTGAGAATCTTACTCCTTATGGAAACTTTGAAACTGGCAATGCAGCATGGTTGCTTGATGGGGGAGCTGAAATTGTTAATGACGGGCATGCAATGAATAGTCTAAGTTGTCTTAGATTTAATAACAAACCGGAGGGTGGCCCCCAAGGACTTTCTCATTATATAGTGGGCGTTCCCGGGACAAGATACGATATGTCTTTCTGGGCAAAGCGAAGTGGGCGTATGGATGTGTGGCCGTCAGTCGTATATGGTGAAAATGGAACGACCAAAGTTGTTCATGGTG
Organism: uncultured Clostridia bacterium; assembly: GCA_937894675.1. Taxonomy (GTDB): domain Bacteria; phylum Bacillota; class Clostridia; order Christensenellales; family Aristaeellaceae; genus DTU024. The sequence goes on along the minus strand of CALCQO010000022.1, from coordinate 11,706 downwards.
CATCAATGCTCAACTCAATAAGCGACCAGTATTCGATTCAGAGATGGCATTTTACATTGCCAGCAACGGCAAATGAGGTCTTTCTAATCTCGATCAATGGTGGTGGAAATCCAGGGGATATATCCACCGCCTGGGTAGATAATGTGGAATTCTGGGGCGAGAAATATGTTGAAGTGTTACCTGATCCAGGCCCTCATCCAACAGGTATAACGCACGTCAAAAACGGAGGCTTCGAGCAATTTTCGGACTGGTCGTTTATGCCCCCTTCGGGAATTGTCAACGGCAATGCCTATACTGGCGCAGGGTGCCTACGGTTTCCATATCGAGCTCAACCAGGCATGCAATGGGCGTCTCAAAGGGTGGTCCTGGCTCCGGGTAAAAGCTATATCCTATCCTTCTACGCTAAGCGCAGTGGCCGTATGGATATCTGGGCGGGTCACTCGTATCGAGATGCAAGTGGAGTGACTCAAAGGTTTCATGGACCTTCGCTGCTTAATGAAGTGCCCAATACGAATACATACCGGCGACAAGAATATCGGTTTGATATTCCACTAGGCGCACAGCAGCCATTTGAAATATTTCTAAATGCCGGAAGCATACCAGGCGATACGGAAGTACTCGGGTTTGTTGACGACGTAATCCTTGTCAATACTGAGGGTACAGCGCCTCCATTTGAAGAAAAGGACGGATGGGTAGTTAATGTAAATTCAGATGGTTTAGTAGTAAGGCGGCAACCTGATGATGTGGAAATTTATAGACTTTCTCTTGGTGAACAAGTTCTGGTTTCAGACGAACAAATGGTGGGAAGCGTGAAATGGCTCAAAGTCACTGATCGCCTCAATAGGACAGGGTGGGCAAAATCAGAATTTATTTCCTATGATGATCCGGCAGATTCTGCAAACAAAATCTATGTAAAAATCATCAATCATAATGCCTTGGTTCGCGACGAACAAGGACAAGTCAGCAATTCTGATTGGAAACTACCTATCGATCGCATTCTTATTGCAGAGGATGTGGACAGCGAATCTCTATATCGCATACGATATCGAGGGCTTGTCAGATTTCTTAGGAAAGCCGATTGTACCTTACACTCTCCATATGTAAGTGACGCCTACATCTGGAGAATGAGAAAACTCATCGAGAATGAAGAGGGCCGGCAGAACAGTATTTACTTTGATGGATACACTGGCACAAATTATGACTGGTGCCATAGATTTGTAGATTGGTTAGTGCTTAGTTCCTATGTATCACCCGGCCTTGTACCGCGCACCGCGTGGACTGTCGATGGAATTAAATTCTTTATTCAAGGGCTGGGCGCAAATGGTGGCATTGGAAAGAGTTTCTGGTTTAAGAATCAAACGCTGAAGCGCAATTTCCTTGAAAAGTACACAGAAATTAATATTCCGCATGACTTGACGCTTGAAGAAAGAGCGTACCAACCGAGCGAAGGAGATTACATTTACTTTAAATTCGACGATCCTGATCCTAAAATAGTTGTTAGCCATGTCGGATATGTAACTGGCAAAGTTGGGGACACAATCTCTACAATTCAAGGAAATGTCAATGATGCAGTGGTAAAGAAGGATTACCATAAAGATTCGGGAGAAATCTTGGGATATGGAAAGATACCCTATCCGAGCCTACCCGACCACGGATGATGCTTATGAGGGGGAAAGGCGCGAGCTTTTCCCCCTCAAGGTTGCATAATATACTGACTATGAACAAAATACACACGGCCATCGGCGGCTACAATCTGATACCAATCACCCATTTTTGCAATATATTGGTCGACATCATCTTCGAAACTTTTCCCATCACCTTTCACTGATGTTGGAGCATTCAAGGAAGGGTATAAGTGAAAACTAATGGTCTCCAAAGCGTGGTTGAACTTAACATATCCATTACGCGGATAATCCCAGTAATTCTTGCCCTGCATGCCAGTAAGCACTACATCATTTTTTGCCACAAATCCTGCTGCTTCTCCTACCTTCACAAAGTACCAATCGTCAATTTCTCCTTTGATCGATAGGACTGTGCTGTCTAGGTATGTCGCAAGTTTTGCGGAAGCGCTATTCGGAGCGTCGAACAAGGTAATCTCACCTGTTTTATTTGCTGAGCGCACAAGGGCATAGGGCGTTTCCATATTGACATCCAGATAGCCATTTGAGATGTTCACATTTTCCCGCTTCACGTATCCGCTTAAATCTGTCAGTTGCGTATCATAAAACATGATATGGCGGAAACCTACATATAACCAGTCTTCTGACTCTTCAAGAATGGTTACAAAAAATCCGTTGTAAAAGTGCAAAATTTGCTGTGAATGTTCATCCGGCTTTTGATAGAGGGTTGCGGTTTGACCTTCCTGGACTTCGATAGAGCCGGGTAAGTATCCTTTGGCCATGGCGGACAGCGACAAGCTGACCAACAGCAGGATAAGTATTGTTAAGATGCCTGTTTTTTTCATTTTATCCCTCCAATTTTATCTATAGCTTCATAATAAAACTCATTTCATACAACGATGCAAGCAACTGTTTTCATGCAATCAAGGCAAATTAGATGCCGATCAGGCTATACAATTTACCAATGTGCGCAAACTATGCAAACTGTTTGTGACCGAAATCAAATTCTGCTTATGCTCCATCTTCGCATTATATAACAAATAATAGTACTATCGTCAAACCTTGCCAAGGTCGCCATGTTTCTACGCTCACGCAAATTGATGAAAGGATATCTTTATGTTGAAGAACAAAAAACAATTGATGGGGATTGTGCTGATGCTTGTATTTTTCGCTCTTTGCCTATTCATTCTATGGCAACATCACCAAGAGGCAAAGCAGGTACGCACCTTCTCTGCGCTGTTTGACCTGGTAGAAGAAAAGAAACGGTTAGGCGAGATTGATATGGGTTGTGACGGGATTATATGTCCTAAGCCAGAATTACCTGATGATGCAGACGTCAGCAGTACATTTCAGCTATCCCTCCTCAATCCCTCTATGATGATAGCCTCTGCCGGCTCCTTTTCAGGGCTTGGTATTCCGAGTAGTTCGACACAGAACACCAGCTTTTTGGTGACGCAGAGCACAACTGAAAGCAAGCAGATTCTGCCACAATACGCTGCTATGCATGCTCAGAATCCCGATTTCCTCGGTTGGATTCGCATTGAAGGCACCAAGGTCAACTACCCCGTCATGTTTTCTCCTCAAGACCCAGATCGATACCTATACAAAGACTTTTACGGGGATTACGCCAAGTATGGTGTGCCCTTTGTGGATGGCATCACCGATGTGGAGCACAGCCGAAACCTGCTCATCCATGGACACAACGCGCGCAGCGGCATCCTGTTTGGCGATTTGGACAAGTTCCTAAAGAAGTCCTTCTGGGACAAGCATCGCTACATTCATTTCGATACACTGTATGAGGAGCGGAAGTATGAGATTGTGGCTGTATGCCGGACGCACATTCCCAAGGCAGATGATGATGCTTTCCGCTACTATGAGTATGCCAATGTCTGGGATGATGATGAGGCTGGGGAATACATTCAGCATGTCATTGAGCGCTTGGCTTACCCCACAGGTATAAGCCTGCATTCAGGTGACAAGTTCCTCACTCTATCAACTTGTTCTAACCACAAGAAGGATGGTAGGCTTATCATAATAGCCAAGGAAAAGCAGTGAAACGGCAACTGGTATCGGGTGCACAACAGCGCAGATTATATCCAGTTGCAGTCATCAAACCAAAGTGCAACCAGATGATACATAGTCTTTATTTAGACACATTGAACGATGTTTTTGTGTTATGATTCTCCTGAGTTCACATTAGCCAGGAGGCAGCGACAATGTGTGGAAGATTCTATGTAGAGGCCGATGATATCGAAATACAATCCATACTGCGTGAAATCACGGATAGAGATCACAAAAGAAACGAACCTGAAATCAAGACTGGCGAGGTTTTTCCAACCGATAACTCCCTGGTGCTGATAAAGGAAAGGGTCACAGTCATGCAATGGGGGTTTCAGGGCATAGAAGGTAAAGGGAAAATCATCAATGCGCGAAGCGAAACTGCCGCTGATAAGCCAACTTTTCGTTCTCACCTCCATGCTCACAGATGCTTGATTCCTGCCATTTTCTACTATGAATGGTTGACCGCTGGAAAACAGAAGACTCGGCATATCATGCGAAATGAGAATGGGGACACGCTCTTCATGGCAGGTCTTTATCGCATGGAAAATGCGAAAGCGGCTCCTGTCTATGTTATCCTGACCAGATCGGCAGCCCCTCAGATTGCGCATATACACAACAGGATGCCGCTCATTTTAGGGAAAGATGCTCAAGCAGAGTGGCTAAGTGACCATATGGATTTTGAAAATATTCTTCACAGAGCATTTACAAGAATCGAGGGCATTCCTCAAGCAGATGCGCAGTTATCCATGGACATTTAACTGCACAAATCCAAGGGTTTTCAAGTGGATATCCATATACTTTCCCCTTTGCTCTTGTGTTTGGGTATAGAGCCAGGCTACCATAGGTAGTGGCTTTACACGAACATGTGTTCCTATTATAATCACCCCAGAAAGGGGTGAGCGACATGGATGTCATTTTGCATTGTGATGCGAATAGCTTCTATGCGTCATGTGAGGTTGTGCAAAGACCTGAGCTGCAGGGGCTGCCCGTTTCTGTAGGTGGGGATCAGGAAGCTCGTCACGGAATCGTCCTGGCCAGTACAGTGGAAGCCAAGAAATATGGCGTCAAAACTGGGATGGCCTTATGGCAGGCAAGAGAGCTGTGTCCACGGCTAATCATTCTAAAGCCCGATTTCAGACTTTACATGGAGATGAGCCGTCGGCTTCGGCAGATGTATCAGGAGTATAGTCCTCGTGTAGAAAGCTATGGGTTGGATGAGTGTTGGCTGGATTTGTCCGAGCCAGGGATGACGATGACGGAAGGAAAACATGTCGCGGACACGCTCCGGGAGCGAGCAAAGGATGAATTGGGTTTGTGCCTTTCGGTGGGTGTTAGCTTCAATAAAATATTCTCAAAACTGGGAAGCGATTATCAAAAACCTGATGCAACAACTGTTATCACGCAGGATAATTACAAATCAATAGTGTGGCCCTTGCCCGTGTCAGATTTGATGTTTGTTGGCCCCAGGACAACATTGAAACTTCGACAGAAGATGATCAATACCATCGGAGATCTGGCGGCTACCGATGCTAACCTATTGCGCGGGTGGTTTGGTAAAGTGGGTGTCATGCATTATGCAAATGCTAACGGCCTTGATCGAAGTCCCGTGATGGAAACAGGATTTGAATCTGCGATCAAAAGCATTGGAAACAGCACAACAACTCCCATCGACATGTTGACTTGTGAGGATGTCAAATGCGTCATCACCTTGCTGTCCGAATCTGTCTCAACTCGGCTCAGAGAGGCCGGACTACAAGGCCGTTGTATCAGCCTTTACTTGCGGGATACTGATTTAAAAACGGTGGGATGTCAGATTACCATAAATCATGATACTGCATTATGCGATGACATCTGTAAAATTGCTATGGATTTGTTTACCCACAGAGGGTACCAAGCTATGCTTCCTCTGCGCTCTGCAGGTGTATCAGTATCGACCTTGAGATCAACCATGACGGCTGTGCAGCTGGATTTATTCGGCATGACTATTCGCAGGGATAAACTTGAACATGTGGAGAGAGCTGTTGATGACATCCGACGGAGATATGGGATGCAGTCTGTACTGCGGGGTAACGTGATGGCACAACGAGCTTTCAGTAAAATCAACCCGTACAACGATCATGTCATCCACCCTGTTCCCTGGTATGCCGGGTAGGAGGTGTAACTGATGCGGCAGGCAGGCAATCCGTTTATTCCTGAGCCTCTTGGACACCGTGCTTACATTGGTGTCTATCTTTACACAACGCCCGGTGGAGATATTCAACCAAGGAGGATTCGTTGGGAGGATGGCACAGAATGGGACATTGACCGTATTATTGATGTGCGGCCTGGTGTAGCCCGTAAGGCTGGTGGAGCAGGAATGAGATACTTGGTGAGGATTGGGAGGCATGAAAGGGTGCTTTATCTGGTGGACGGGAAATGGTTTGTGGAGGTATAACAGTTCTGGGAAGCGACCTGCCGTATTGCAATCTTCTTTGAGGCCAACACAATGCTGTTGGCCTCTTTTCTTGAGCTGTTCTGCTATTGCAAGATGCAACATACTTGTTTGAAGTTGCTTTGAAAGGAATTACCATGGCCACGACGCGCATCACTCCGATGCATCGAAACAAAGGCAAAACCATAGCACAGAGTATTTCTGATCGCACAGCCTATGCCATGAATCGTGTAAAAACAAATGGCGGCGAGTTAGTGACCTGTTTTGAATGTGATGCACGGACGGTGGAGTCAGAGTTCATGCTGTCCAAACACGAGTACCAGAGGATCACAGGGCGGACGCAAGACAGGGACATCATCGCCTACCAGATACGCCAGTCTTTTAAGCCCGGTGAGGTATCGCCGGAGGATGCGAATCGGATTGGTTATGAGCTGGCCATGCGACTGCTCAAGGGCCAACACGCATTTGTCATCTCAACGCATATCGACAAAAAACACATCCACAACCATATCATCTGGAACTCTACTGCGCTGGACAGTACACGCAAGTTTCGGAATTTCTGGGGAAGCACATCTGCCATCAGACAACTAAGTGACTTGATTTGTCTTGAGCATAAACTATCTGTTGTTGAGAACCCAAGCCGAAGCGGCAAGAGCTACAACAGCTGGCTTGGGGGTAAAGCAACACCATCAAAACGCGCTGTTATAAAGCAAGATATTTCACGCATTCTTCAGCATCCACCAGCGACATTTGACGCATTTCTTCATTCTTTGCAGCAATCTGGATACATCATAAAGCGCGGGAAGAACGTTGCACTGCGAAAAAGCAGTGATGCCCGTTTTATTCGCTTGTCATCATTGGGTGATGGCTTTTCCGAATCCGATTTCAGACGCGTTTGCAAACCCAGATACATCAATAAATCAACCGAGAAGAACGTCTCTTTGCTCATCGATATCCAGCAAAGACTTCATGCCGGCAAAGGCCCTGGATATGAGAGATGGGCTAAGGTGTTTAACCTAAAGCAGATGGCGCAGACACTCAACTATCTATCCAACAGTCAAATTGCTGACTACGAAGCCTTGACAAAAAGAGCAAGCGAGATAAAACAAAGATTCAACACCTTGACAGAATCAATCAAGTCTCATGAATCAAAAATGGCGCAGATTGACTATCTCAAAGGCCATATCATCAACTACTTGAGATCGAGGGAGGTCTATACGGCATATCGAAAATCCGGATATTCCAAGGCGTATCTATCCGAGCATGAGCGCACAATTGCCACACACAAAGCTGCAAAACAGGCTTTTGATTCGCTGGGAATCAAAAAATTGGCGACAGTAAAATCACTGCAGGATGAGTACAATCACCTGATCAATGAAAAAAAGACCATCTACTCAGAGTTTATTGATGTGCGAAAAGACATGAAGGAAATTCTTACAGCTAAAGCCAATGTTGATCGGCTGCTGGGGCTGGATATGCAACAACATGGAGAGCAAAGAGATGGCACACTACGATAGTAACGCTGGTTTTTTCAGCATCCACAGGATGCGTAGCCGCACAAGAATTGTGCGTGTAAAAGGGGTTTGGGGCGTCGCCCCAACAAGCCAAACAAAGCAGACAGGCATATGCCGGGTTGCTTTGTTTTCGCTCATGGGGCCCCATGAGCATTGCTTGCCAAGAGTAACGGGGAAACAGTCGCGGCAGAGTGATACTTGCCATCCAAACTATTGCCCGAGCAAAATTCGTTAGAGATGCGCGTTGTAGTGCGATGAATATCATGAATCTAACATGAATCGAACATGACATTGTCATTCCTGGCAAATGAAAAGTAAAAATATAATGAAAGCGACAAGTAGTAAGTGGCCACTTGAAACTTGCAAATGCACAAAAAGGAGAAAAATCAGAATGACGAACGAATTGATTAGCGATGGAGGATTCAGCAAACGTGATGCTTACTGGAAGAAAAGTACATGGTACTCTGGAAACATCGTCGAGTTTCTGAACAGTGGTGGGCAAGCAGGTGAATGCGTGAAACTGACTGTCCCTTCTGTGGGTGATCCGGGCCAAAGTTCGATTTTCCAGCACATTCCTTTGGTATCCGGAACGAACTACACTTTGACATTCTATGCGAAACGAACAGGTAGTGTTGATGTGTGGGCAGAAGTCAGCGTGGGTGCATCTACCATTTACAGTTCATCGTTCATACCTCAACTTACAGATGGTGGCAATTACGTAATGCTGAGATTCTCTTTCACTGTTCCCGGAACCTTTGGGACTATCGTGCGAACTAGACTTCGCCTGATAGCAGGTTCTGCTGGTGGCACTGCTTGGTTCGATAGTGCGACCATTAGTGGTGAAAAAGTATTCTTGTCTAACAAGTATGTCGAGACTGATAGCAATGTTCCCATCTACCGCACTTCAACTGGCGAGATCACTTACTCCAGGTTTCCTGAAAACTCTCGGTTCGTGTATGCTGGTATTGAAAACGATAGGGTCAAGATTCGATTTGGTAATGCGTCGGGCGCTTTAACATTTGCGTACATAAAGAAAGCGCACTGCTGGTCTAGCGAAATCGAGTTGGAAGACTATGGAGAAGAGCGCATGGCTACCATTGCAAAATCATTAGTAGGTCTGTATGGAGATGACATAGGACTAGGTGGACAATACTGCGAGAGTTTTATTCACTGGCTCAAAGGCGCTTCTGGCATAGAGAACACCGACTTGTATTGCGACAGCAACATATGCGGGCACGCGGTGAAATACTATGTTACTAACAATCTCTATCTCGCACGGAATGGATCTACTCCGCTGTTTATGCAGCGTGGACATCTAGCGTACTACGATGTGTCGAACTACAACCCAAGCAATCCGGAAAATATTAAGGCAGCTCATGTTGGCTTTGTGGTCGATACTGAAGGTGGCAACTACTACGCCGTTGAAGGCAATGCTGTTGGTGCACTTAATACCAATAACCAACAAAAGATTGGCTATATTACTGGGGATCGATTGACTGGCCAGGTGGATCAGCACGGCCGAACAATGCATGGTGCAGCACACCCATATGGCATTGGGTGATAATCTCTAAAAAAGGGGCTGTAGCAAGAACAAATTGCTGCAGCCCCTTCATGAAACGCTTTTTAGCGCTTATGCTCTAGTAATCATCTTGCTCCCAAATAACGACATGTTCATATGAGTTGTTCCTTCGCATGTTCTCATCATACATATAAGCGATCGCTCTTTCGCATGCTTGACAGGCTTTTTCAACGCTAAACTTGCTCAATGACAAATCAATATCTATAGGCCAGTATATTCGCGGATCAATGAGATCAGTTACAACTAAGTGTTGACGGTCTTCGCTCAGCCTATACTGCGTAGGGTGACTAGATCGATCAAAGAACATGTGGACAATTGTCCATGTGCGCTTTATTCTCCCAATCGTGAGGTAATATGACTCTTTCTGCTCCATATCTTCATACCATATGAAAGGGTCATGGTTTTTTTGTTCGTCAAGCAGGATAGTCCCTGTATTCGTGACATGAAATAACCGCTCGTTATAAGCAGCAATACTCCATTCTCCGTCGGAGACCCGTTCGCATATCATAACGCCATACATATCATCCTTTCGAAAAACAATAATGGCTGCTTCTGGCATAGAAATCATGTCTTTCATATCTAGGACTTCAACGTCTGGATGCTTGACAAAAACGGCTTGCTTTAAGGCTTCATGTTCTCGAAGAGCATTCTGCGGATCGAAACTATCACCACAAACGGCAGTTGATGATAATATGGTTAATACGAGTAAAATGAGAAAACCTATCATCTTTCTTTTCATGCATTGAACCTCCTATCAAGAAATGCAAGAAACTATTGCGTGCCTTTGACATCTTCCTATCCATCCAACGCATGAAACGGCCATTTTCTTGCATGCTCATCCCAATGTTGCAGGGCACAGAAATGATAATACAGCGATACTCAACGTGTAGATAATTGCCCAATAATAATCAACAGTACTTCTTGCTTGCACAAACAAGATCGTATCCGCTTCGAAGTCATATCCGAAAAGACCCAGCCACGCAATTGCATCGCTGGGCCTCAACTATCCCGTCATACTCGCTTCTTCTTTTCAGTTTTCTCAGAATCCATGGGTTCGTTGTCATCCTGCAAATCCTCCACTGTATTTTGACTGTGGTTTTGCAATCGCACAAATGCATTTTTCAGGAACTTAGGAAGCCTGATTCCCATCTCTCCCACATTCTCAATGATGGATATTGCATCGTTTGCAATAAAAAATACAGCTGTACAGTTTCTGAAGATATAGTTTGAGTTGCCGGAAATTTTGTCCAGTTGGGCTGCCAATATGACAATAAGAAAGATATTTGCTTTCTTGATTAGACCATTATGTCCTAGAGCAGAACTGATTCTCTTGTTTCGAAATGAGCTTGATACTCCTGTAATGTAATCAACAGCCATTACAACGAGCAGTATCTCCAATACTGTATCCCACGCACCAATCAGAACAGTAAATAGTCCAGTGCCCAGTGCAACCTTAGGTATCATTAGATCTCCTCCCTTCAAGTGGTTGCTACTATCATATGCTGTTTGTGTTCTGAATAGCAGTGACATATTCATGGCATAAGTGGAGCATTATCAGCCCACGCCGTGGTCTCTATGCATCTATATTAAAGTGTCATATTAATGACCTCAAACTGTCACTTCCTGCATTGCATCTTAAATAATATGATTTTGCTGACGGATAGGTGAGCTGGCCAGCAACTCAACTGTCAATAAAAAAAGGAGAAAGAAAATGACCTTCAACGAAAAAGAGATTAAGCCTACAGCTGAGGAACTTGAGGGGAAAAGCTCCACACAAGTTAGGACCCTTCGTCTTGGTGATTCTGGCCCGGATGTCTTTGAGATGCAGATGAAACTTGTAAATCATCACTATTTCTTTGGACTCAGTGACGGGTACTTTGATGCCAGTACAGAATGGGCAGTTAAGTACTTCCAATCCCGAAACTATCTGGCCACGGATGGTATTGCAGGACCAGCAACCATGGCTGCACTAAACAGTCCTTCTGCTCGTCGTGGTGTTGATAATGCAGTCATTGGGCGAGGCCCGCAAGGCCCGGCAGAGAGTCAATTGAAAATGGGGGATTATCTCTGGAGCAATGTTCCCTTTGACGCCGCCGGTACACCACAGGTCGAGACCATTGGCAGCTCTGCTAATGCGCCGGCGGCAATTGCCATCGCCTTTAGTACGCTTTTTGAAAACGCTGTCACTCCTCCGGTTGTCTGTAACTTCGTAATGAACAATGGCCTGCGAGATCACACGGGGAATGCTGGTGTAATCAGCTCATTCTTTGTGCGTGTTGCAGGTGAATACGATGTTCAATATCATGGAACCACTAATTCCATTGCTGCAATTCAGACGCATGGCCAGAATGGTGGGATTGCAGTTGTACGAGTTGTGGGTAATGCTGCTCATAATTACTGTTCACTAAATGGCGCTACATATCTGGTTGTATACAAAGTTGATAACAATGGTCTGCCCCCAGTCTTTGTACCAACCAGTGAGTTAGTAAAGACCGTTTCCTG
>CALCQO010000021.1 GCA_937894675.1 uncultured Clostridia bacterium | reverse complement strand
AATGGTTAAGACGAACAGGCAGCTGTTTTACCTGCTGTCTGTTCGTCTTTTATATTATTCTTTTTTTCGTATGCAGTTTACCCTGACCCTCGGTTCACAAGTTGTCTTTATGACTACTCGTATCTACGCCGGTATCTTTTTTATTACACTGTTTGAAAATTCAAATATTCGATTCGTTCCGCAACAGACGCAGTAGCAGTCCATATTTTTCCCTGAGTACTCACTTTGAGATAAATACTTTTTCATTTCTTCTAAATCGTTAACATCAAGCTCTATTGCGTCGTAGAACCCTTTGTTTATCAACAAATCCTCAATTTTACCTATATGGTTTATCAATGACCTCCAAGCTTTCACGGTGCATCTGCGACGCCCCGAAAAATGGTTAATTGGTTAATTTGATATATTATGCCTTAATAATAGCAAAAAATGTGACTTTCTACAATTGCTTTATACTCGGCAAACCACACAATACCGCCCTTTCAAACACCCAAAATATTGACACGGGTTTTTCGCAAAGGGCGCTGCAATTTCCGCACACAAGAGTTAACATACCACAAACGCAGGAACTGCGGAAAATATGATAACGAGGTGCGGGATATGGAAATCAAATTTAACGTAACAGGCGCGGAGCGCAAGGCATTGGTGGAGGCGGTCAGCGCCCTCACCCGCTGCGGGGCAGTCTACAAAAAGGCGCCCAGCTTTGCCTATGTGGTGCAAAATTATACTATCGACAAAAAAGGGACGCTGCTTTGGGATGAGCGCACGGATGAGCGGGATGCACGGCAATTACTTGCGGGGCTGGCCGCTCAGGGCTTCGTATCGGAGGACTCTCTCGGAGACGCTGAGTCGAAAACGCCCTGCCACGAGGACGATGCTCTCGACCGGCTCTCCATTGCGGTTCCGCTGGAGGGCTTCACCGAAACGGCGCTTGACAACCTCGAAAAGCTGGTGGCAAGCAAATCCGCTCTGATCCGAAAGGCGGTTGGCGCGGATGCCCTGCCCATCCAGCGGGAAAGTGACAGGCTTTGTTTCTCTTGGTTCCCGCCCGATGCGGGGCCGGAGGAAACCCACGCCTACTCTCAGTTTGTCACCGCTCTTTGCGACATGGCAAAAAAGCAGAAGCGGGTCACTGCGAAAGAAAAGGCCTCCGACAGCGAAACCAGCGAAAAGTTCGCTTTCCGGTGCTTCTTGCTCCGCCTGGGCTTCATCGGGCCAGAATACGCTTCGGCAAGGAAGCTGCTTCTGCAGGGTCTGCCGGGAGACTCCAGCTTCAAAACAGGCAAGCGCAAGGAGCGGGACGATATCGCTCCCGAAGCCCCGCAAGCCGCCGACAGCGGAGCCGTTCCGGAGGATGTGGACGGTTTCCCCTGATGAGGAGAACCCCGCCGCAAACGCCGCCACGGGCGGCATGGTTGATATAAGTTAGCCGATACTTGGAGGACAGCGCAGGAAAATCCCTGCGCTGTTTCTCTTTACGCACAAAATTCATAAAAAGGAGATTACAGATCGTGAAAGACTTCTTATTTACTTCGGAATCAGTAACCGAAGGGCATCCCGACAAGCTCTGCGACCAGGTTTCCGACGCCGTTCTTGACGCCATCCTCGCCAAAGACCCCTCGGCGCGGGTGGCCTGCGAGGTTGCCGCCGCCACCGGCGTTGTGTTCGTCATGGGCGAGATCACCACTTCATGCACCGTGGACATCCAGACCATCGTGCGAGACACGGTGCGCCGCATCGGGTACACCGACGCGGGGAGCGGCTTTGACACCGATTCTATCGCCGTGCTGGTATTCCTGAACAGCCAATCCCCGGACATTGCCCTGGGCGTGGACGCTTCCCTCGAAGCAAAAGCCGGGGGTTCCTTCAGCAACGGCGCGGGCGATCAGGGCATGATGTTCGGCTATGCCACCGATGAAACTGAGGACTTCATGCCCATGCCCATCCACCTCGCTCACAAGCTGACCCGGCGTCTTTCGGAAGTGCGCGGGAGCGGCCTGCTGCCCTATCTTGGGCCGGACGGCAAATCTCAGGTGACGGTGGAATACCGGGACGGGGCGCCTGTGCGGGTAGACACCATTGTCATCTCGGCACAGCATGCGCCGGAGATCGGTCAGGACGCCATCCGCAGGGATATCCTGCGCCATGTGGTTGAGGCGGTTGTTCCCGCCCATCTGCTGGATGAACGCACAAAATACTTTGTCAATCCCACCGGGCGGTTTGTGGTGGGCGGACCCCACGGCGATTCGGGGCTGACCGGACGCAAGATCATTGTGGATACTTACGGCGGTTTCGCCCGGCATGGCGGCGGGGCGTTTTCCGGCAAAGACCCGACCAAAGTGGACAGGAGCGCCGCCTATGCCGCCCGCCACATCGCCAAGAACCTCGTTGCGGCGGGGATTGCGAAGCGGCTGGAGATTCAGCTTGCCTATGCCATCGGCGTAGCGCAGCCGGTATCCATTACCGTGGACGCCTTTGGCACCGGCAAGCTGTCCGATGCGGAGATTCTCGCGCTCGTTCAAAAGCATTTCGACCTGCGCCCCTCAGCCATCATCGACCGGCCGGAGCTTCGCCGCCCCATCTACCGACAGACCGCCGCCTATGGTCATTTCGGGCGCGCTGACCTCGACTTGCCGTGGGAACGGCTGGATGTGGCGGAGCGCTTAAAGGCGGCGCTCCGCTGACTTTAGCCTGACAATCAACGATAGGAGGGATTTTATGCGATTGATCGTCTGTGAAAAGCCCAGCGTCGCGCAGGCCATCGCCGCCGTACTCGGCGCGAGGGAGCGCGGGGATGGCTGCATCCGCGGCAAGGACTGGATTGTGACCTGGTGTGTCGGTCATCTGGTGGAGCTGGCGCAGGCCGCCGCCTACGAGGAGCGGTTTGCCAAGTGGCGGCTGGAGGACTTGCCCATCCTGCCGGAACGCTGGCGGTACGCCGCCGCACAGGGCAAGAAAAAACAGCTTGACATCCTGCGCCGCCTGTTAAGCGACAAGACGGTGGACTCTGTGGTGTGCGCCACCGATGCCGGTCGGGAGGGTGAGCTGATTTTTCGGCTGGTATATGACTTTTGCAAATGCTCAAAGCCTGTGCATCGGCTCTGGATCAGCAGCATGGAGGATACCGCTATCCGTGACGGTTTTGAAAAGCTGCGACCCGGCGCGGACTACGACAGCCTTTACCGCGCCGCGCTCTGCCGCTCCCAAGCCGATTGGCTGGTTGGGATCAACTCTACACGGCTTTTTTCCTGCTTGTACGGCGCGACTTTGAACGTCGGGCGGGTACAGACTCCTACGCTTGCCCTGCTGGTGGAGCGGGAGGCCGTCATCGCTGCCTTTGTAAAAACGCCGTTCTACACGCCTGTTCTCGACCTTGCGAGCTTCACCGCTTCGGGCGAAAAAATGGAAGATCGTTCCGTCGCCGATGCCGTCTGTTCTGTCTGTGATGGGAAAGACGCCGTTGTTAGGGAAATCAAGCGGCAGGATAAGAACACCGCACCCCCGAAGCTCTATGACCTCACCACGCTCCAGCGGGAGGCGAACCGGCTGTTCGGCTACACCGCCCAGCAGACGCTGGACTATACCCAAAGCCTGTATGAGAAAAAGCTCTGCACCTACCCGCGCACCGATTCCCGCTTTCTGACCGAGGACATGGTGCCGGGGCTGCCCACCCTGGTTTCCGCTGTCGCCGGGAAGCTGGAATTTCTGCCCGCCAGATTGCCCCTGCCGGTCAACGCGGGGCAAGTCATTAACAACAACAAGGTAAGCGACCACCACGCCATTATTCCCACGCCCACGATGGGAAAGGCGAATCTGGACGGGCTTCCCGCCGGGGAGCAGAGCATCCTGCATCTGCTGGCGATTCGCCTGCTCTGTGCCGTGGGGGAAAAGCACAGCCACGCCGAGACGGTGGTCACGGTGGAGTGCGCCGGTCATCTGTTTACCTCCAAGGGCAGGACGGTTTTGCGGGAGGGCTGGAAAGCCGCAGAACAGGCATTTCGGGCTGCGTTCAAAGAAAAGCCGCAGGAGGATGATGCGGACGGGGGCCGTCTGCCGGAGCTTTTCGAGGGCCAGGCTTTTTCTTCCGTTTCCGCATCCGTGCGGGAAGGATTCAGCTCGCCGCCCAAGCACTACACTGAGGATACCCTGCTGTCCGCGATGGAGTCGGCCGGTGCGGAGGATATGCCCGCAGAGAAGGTGAATTGTCCCACAGGGGCAAGAGAGGCCACCCTGGGGTGCGCCGAACGCAAAGGACTGGGCACCCCCGCCACCCGCGCCGGTATCATCGAGAAGCTGGTAAAATCCGGCTTTGTGGCGCGCAAAAGCAAACAGCTTTTCCCCACGGAAAAGGGCGTGAACCTCATAGCCATATTGCCCGACACCGTCAAGTCTCCACAGCTCACCGCCGAGTGGGAGCATATGCTGGGCCGGATTGAGCGCGGAGAGCTTGCGGACGCCGAGTTCATGAGGGGCATCGCCGACATGACCCGCAGCCTTGTATCCGCGCACGCCGCGCCGGATCAGGCACACAGCGCGTGGTTCGCTCGGCCTGCCCCAGCATCAGTTGGGGCCTGCCCCCGGTGCGGTTCGGCGGTGATCGAAAGCAAGAAGGGCTTTTTCTGTTCGGGGCGTGACTGCAGATTTGCCCTGTGGCGGGGCAACAAGTTCTTCACATCCAAGAAAAAGGAAATTACCAAGCCTATCGCCGCTGCTCTGCTCACAGAGGGGCGCGTTTTCATTAAGGAGCTGTATTCCGAAAAGACCGGCAAGACCTACGACGCCACGGTGGTTTTGGAGGACACCGGGCAATATGCAAACTTCAAACTGGATTTTGAGAGGAGGGGCCGCTCATGAGCGATAAGACAATCCGCTTTATTGACAGCGAGTATCGGGAGCTGTTCCAGATTCCCGACAATGCAAGCATTACGATTACCTACCCGCCCGGTGACGACAGGGGGACTCTGACGCGCCCATGCCAGTACATTGATGAGGCGCATGTTCGTGTTGGTAGCAACGATTACCACATCTGCGAGTTTGCAGAGCGCATGGAGGCGCTGGGAGCAAAGTACCAGCCCTCGGATCAGCTTCGTGGCGCTTTGGTCGTTCCCTTTGCCGCCCATGAGGACGAGTTTTTCAATTTGCGAAGCGATGTGGGCAAGACCCGCATCGGCGTGCTTTCCGGCGGCTTCGGAAATCAGGGCGACCGTTTCCATGCCGGGCTTCATCTGAACGAAGCGCAGAAAGAGAAAAACACGCCGGATTTTCAGTCTGAGGTTCACGGCGCCGTATATGCGCTTCGGCAGGAGCTGCTGGACAACCGCCCCGGCATGATTGCCTACTGTCAAGCCCACCCCGAAGCCAAGCTGCTGGAGGATAGCCGGTTTTCGCAGTACGGTTTTAAGCTGGAAACGGAAACCCGCCATTATTTTGTCCTCTGCCATGTGCCTGAGTTCGAGCGGGACGGACGATTTACCATCTACGCCTACGAGAAAGAGACGCCCCTGCGCATTCTCCAACCGGGGGACGCCGGGGATCACGCTATGCTCTTTCGCAACGATGCGGAGAGCAGACGGTGCGTGGGCTATCTGCGCGGCGACTTCGGGCGGGACGGCCACAGCTTCTACCATCAGTGGTTCGACCAGACAAAAAGCGAAAATACCCCAGAATTCAAGGATGAGTTCCACGCAATCATGACCCTGCTTCGCCGGGATATTCTGAGCGACCTCTCATCCTCGATGGATTATTGCTACAACCACCCACAAGCAATATTGCTGGGTCGGGACGGTTACGATTACGGCTTCAAGCTGGAAACCGAAACCCGGCAGTATTTTGTCCGCTGCACCACGCTTCGCAACGAGTATTTCTATGTTTACGCCTACAACAAGGCCGCGCCCCTGCGTGAGCAGGACAAGCAATCCGTGCTGGGACAGATCCGCGAGGCGCAGGAGAGGCTCCACATCTCAAAGGATGCGGGCGAACGCAAGCACACGCGCTCCATGAAGGAGCCGGAACGATAAAGAGGAGGTATCCGCATGAAATTTCCATCTAAAGAAACCATTGCCCGCCTGCGGGCTGAATACCCTGCCGGGACTCGGATCGAGCTTGTTTCGATGGACGACCCCTATTCCAAGCTCAGGCCGGGCGACAGGGGTTCTGTGACTGGAGTGGACAATACCGGCACGATTTTTGCTAAGTGGGACCGGGGTTCCGGCTTGGGCATCGTCTACGGCGTGGACCAGATACGGCGCGTTGAGCCTGAAATCAGGTACGAAACCGGCGCGGACTTCTTTCGTGATGCCGCTGTCAGCCACGGCATGGAGGAAGCCCTCGGCATCTGCGGTCGCTATCTCGCCGTGCAGTTAAAAACGGAATCCCCGGAGGAGCGGCAGTTTTGCCGGGTGCTTTTCGCGGCTATGACCGAGGCTTCTGTAGGTAGGGCCGACCCTGATAAAATCGTCTATCCCTTTCCCTATGAAACGGCGGAAGAGCGCATGGAGGAAAGCTATTACCACATGAGCAGCGGCCGCAATGCCGAATGCGCCAAAGCCATTGACGAGAGTATCTCCAAGAGCTGCTATAAGCGTGACCACTATAATCTCGCAATGGCCGCGATGGTATCGGCGCATGGTTATGGCTTTGAGCGCGTCAAGGCGGTACTGGAATACAACATCCATCTCCGTGCCCCCGATGGCCGCTTTTCCCGCGACAATAAGGCATGGGCCTCTGCCTTTGATCTGCCCGACCGTGCGTTCGGGTGCGCCATTCTGAACTCTCACGCCAGCTTGATCGACGGCTTTGCTACGCACTTTCGAAAGCTGTATCAGGAGCTGGGAGCGGAGCGGTTCGCCCTGCCCGGTGCGCCGGAGGCCAGCCATGTCGTGCATGGCTACGAGATTACCTGCTCCATTTGGTTCGACAATCAGCGCGGCTTTGCCATCGGCCACAATCCCAATGCCCCCGATCCCTTTGTCTGTTGGCAGTTTACCGCTGAAAACGGCGCAAGGGATTTCTATTGGGGACGCTACTGCGGTTCTGAAAAGGCGGCGGCAGCCAATTATGCGGCCCGCACCCTTGCACATATGAAGGATGAATTATGCGGGGAGATTCCAAATCCCCTGGCTGCCGCTGAGATGAGCGCCGAGCAAAATTATAATATGATTGACGGCCTGCGCAACAACATGGCTGTTCCCAAATCGGATTTGACCGATGGGCAGACCCACGAGGAACTTCGTGAGCTTGCGCCGGAGGCGCTTGCCGGTGAAAAGTCCTCGGTGCTGGAGCAGATCAAGGAGGCCAAGGACGCGCCCCGCCCGAAGAAGGAATCCGGGGAACAGAAACACAACCGATCCAAGAACGATTTGGAGCGGTGAGGAGGGGGCAATATGACAAAAGATGAATTTGCGCTCTGGCAGACTATTACCGGGAACAGCTGCTTTCACTGGACGGAGGACGCTATCTTCCGTCTAAACGGTCGCGGCGCTTTCTACTACATCGGCGGCGAGGACGGCGGCTATATGCGCATTCACAAGGATGGCAGCTTGGAGGTCGGCGCCTACGAAGGGGCGATTCCGCACATTGGCGAGGCGGTATTCATTCCAAAAACCGAAAAGCAATACGCTGATTTTAACGAGGCATTCACCGCGGCAATCCAGCTTGGCGGCAAACAGTTCCTGTTGGATATGTTCGAAGGTACCACCGCGGTACTTCCGAAATCCCCACACGACGAAAAGGCCTCGGTGCTGGAGCAGATCAGG
>CALCQO010000020.1 GCA_937894675.1 uncultured Clostridia bacterium | reverse complement strand
GCGGCTGTGTAAAGGAACGTGAAAAGCAAAATCTGCCTTTTTCAGCAGGCCCTATCTATGGAAACTTACTTATCTGAGTGTCAGCATGCTCAGCCGTGCCCTGAATTCAGAAAGCATTCCCTCAGCCATGCAGGACCAGGACATCCGATCATTGATGGCCCATGTACTGATGGGGGGCGTGCTGCCCCTGTTTCATATGGAAGGAAACAAAGGCCTGGAGATTGTCGCGGAATGCTTTGAACGTCTGGAGAACCAGTTCTACGCGCTGAATCAATCCCCTGATACCGCGGAAGCGGTAGATATTATGAAAAATGTGCTGCTCCCAGCCATTCTTTATCAGAATCGCCTTGGCAAAGGGCATCAGCAACTGACTGCGCTAATGGCGTTGATACTTATGGAGTTAATCGCCTATAAGGAAGATGAAAGGCTCCATGCACTCAGTTGTGACATGGAGCCGGAAATGCTTGCCTATGCGATTTTATCCGACGAGTCCCTGTGGGGAGAGAATGTAAGGGAAATCGATGGTATTCACGAGGAACTTACCAAGGCCTTCCGGGATCTGCAGCTTTTGGGCATCCGGGAAACCATTAAGCAATCCCTACCCAAAGCCTGAATTACTTCCAGAGACCATCCGGGTAGATGCCCTGCCGGGTCATTTCCTGCAGCGCCTCCTCCACCACGGGTTTGTCTGAAGAGTTGGTAACACCATACCATTTATCTTTGGTTGTGAGCACCTTAACGGTAACTTTCCCTTCATTGAGCATTTCGCCGACAATGTTGGGCAGCAGGAATTCCGCTTTCAAGGGGTTGGTTGCCATGGCTTCCTTGTAGAAGGGAACAAACCTTTCTTCCAGTTCGTCAATAAAGTCGGGTGTAAAGCCCCACATGTTCATGGAAACAAGGGTTTCCTTATCCAGCTTTTCATAGGTGTTGCCATCCACCGTAAACAAGGGTCCATCGATGGTGGAGATGATGTGGAGACGCTCAATCACTGAATCCAGATATCCGTCTTCCTTTACTTTGCATACGCCGCGGGACACATACCCGTTGTCGGACAAAGTGTTCCCCAGCTGAAAGCCAACCATGGCATACTGCTTGGGCTGAGGATTTGCCTTCAGATATCGGTAGATCTCCTGATAGGCGGAACGGCCGTATAAGTCGTCGCCGTTAATGGCGCAAAAGGGAGCGTCAATATACTCTTTGCAGCAAAGGATGGCATGGCCGGTCCCCCAGGGCTTGATTCTTTCCTTCGGAGGGTGAAAGCCTTCGGGCAGCTTATCTAGTTCCTGATAGACATACTGCACATCCATGTGCTTTTCCATGTTTTTACCGATAAAATTCCGGAAGTCGTCCTTTATTTTATGGTTGATGATAAAGATAACCCTTTCAAACCCAGCATGTATCGCGTCATAGAGCGAATAATCGATAAGACCTTCTCCATGCAGACCAAAGGAAGCCATTTGTTTTAACCCGCCAAACCGGCTGCCGATACCTGCTGCCATAACGACCATGATTGGTTTTTTCATGTGTGTCTCCTTTACATCAACTGGTTGAATTTGGTAATCTGTTTGAGTATACTCTAAGATATCCTGATTTGTAAAGTCTTTCGGAGGCTGCATGAACATCGTACTCTATCAACCCGAAATCCCCCAGAATACCGGCAATATCGCCAGAACCTGCGCAGCTACAAACACCACTCTGCATTTGATCGAACCCCTGGGTTTTTCACTGGATGATAAGCATTTAAAGCGCGCGGGACTGGATTATTGGCATCTGCTGGACATCCGTCGCTATCCGGATTATGCGTCTTTTCTTAAAGAAAACAGTGATGGTTCTTACTACTATTGCACGACCAAGGCATCCAGGATATATACTGATGTATCCTATGCAGCCAATGACTATCTGATTTTCGGACCGGAAACCCGCGGATTGCCTGAAGCTATGCTGCAAAACGTGTATGGGGACAGCATCCGTATTCCAATGGAAGAAGAAGCGCGATCCTTGAACCTGTCCAACGCTGTTGCCGTCGTGTTATATGAAGCGCTTCGGCAGACAGGATTTTCTGGATTAAAAAAACACGGTCAACTCTCGTCGGTTCGCTGATACAGGTTGTTCACATAGGAAGGAGCGCAACATGAGCTTTTATGATGATGATATCAAACATATTGAGGAAGAAGATGAGGAAACCAGAAAGGACCATCTGCGCTTTGCCGCGGGTATGTCGGATTTTTTCGCCGTCGTGCTTGGGGTGGTAGTGATCCTGATACTGGTTCTTTTAATTATCAGTCTGGTTAATTGGCTGAGGCAGGATATTACATCCTTATTCCAAAATTTGGATACCAGGCAGCCATGATCCGGATCTCATGGCTGGAATTGCTTCAGGATATTCAATCGTGTAAATCGTGCTCATTGCATGAAAACATTCAGAATAAAGTGCCAGGACAGGGGAACCCGAATGCCAGGCTGATGATTATCGGCGAGGGACCTGGCGCCCAGGAGGACAGAGAAGGGCTGGCATTTGTCGGCCCTGCTGGGCAGCTTCTGACGCGCATGCTGAAAGCCATTGATCTGGAAAGAGATGAAGTATATATCGCCAATGTGGTTAAGTGCCGGCCTCCCGGCAACCGGGTACCTTCCAAAGAGGAGGCGGACGCCTGCAAGCCTCACTTGCGCGCGCAGTTTGCCTTGGTACAACCCCGGATCATTTTGCTGATGGGCTCAACAGCGCTTCAGCAGGTGCTGTCACCGGATATGCGCATCACATCCGCCCGGGGGAAATGGGTGGAGAGGAAAGGTATCTTTTTCCTGCCCACTTTTCACCCTGCTGCGCTCTTGCGTGATGAGGGCAAGAAACGGGATGCCTGGCATGATATGCAGATGGTTCGGGACAAATTAACCGAATTGGAGGAGAGCTCCCCATGATAGCAGAACTGAATCTGAGGTTTACCAAGAGATTGTCAGGCGAACAGCCCTGTATCGATAAAACCTTTGTGTATGGGGATGGTTGCGGGCAGAACCCGCCCCTGATGCTCATAGGCGAAGCGCCCGGAAAAGATGAGGTAATGCAAAAGCGTCCTTTTGTGGGAAAGGCGGGGAAGAACCTGGATGAGTTTCTGCGGACATTGGAAATATTCAGGGACAGTATCTACATTTCTAACGCAGTAAAAATACGTCCGACAAAGCTTGGAAAAACCGGGCGGGAGAGCAACAGACCGCCAACCAACTTGGAAATTGAACTTTTTACACCATGGCTGATAGAAGAAATAAACTGCTTCAAGCCTCATTTGCTGGTTACCCTCGGTAATACCCCATTGCGTGTACTTATCGGCAAACACGCAAATATTGGAGATTTCCATGGAAGAATTACGGATACTTCCTTGGGAATACAGTTGTATCCGCTTTATCATCCGGCTGCTGTCATTTATAATCGAAGCCTGATGGATGTATACCAGCAGGATCTGTTGCGATTGAAAGATATCTTGCCACGATTTCTGATGGAAAAAGGCCACAGAAACAACATTAGCAATGGGTTTTCAGGGTAAACTCTTTATAGGGAAGGATTGGGAAGGAGGGGTGTTATGGATTTCATTTTAACGAATCTGCCCATTATCATCTGTGTAGTTGTCGGCGTAATTCTGATTGTGATTGAAGCCTTTATGCCAGGGTTTGGCATACCGGGAATATCCGGCATCATTCTACTGGCTGCCGGAATCTATATGACATGGAATGATTACGGTTCTCTCGCTGGGTTGGGCATGACGGTTGCTGTCATCGCGCTTGTAGGATTGGCGGTCACGATGTCGCTGCGCTCCGCCAGTACTGGAAAGCTCTCAAAAACCTCGTTGGTGCTCAAGGGTTCTTCTACCAAAGAAGAAGGGTATGAAGCCAGTGAGAACAAGGAGATGCTTGTGGGCAGCACTGGAACCGCCCAAACGGTTCTGCGTCCCAGCGGAATAGCTGATTTTCATGGACAGCGTGTCAACGTGGTCAGCCGAGGCGAATTTATTGATAAGGGTGCCAATGTACAGGTAATCGAAGTGGAAGGCGCCCGCATCGTAGTGGAAAGGATCAACGTATAAATGGGGAGGATAATTATGCCTGAAGTATTGTTGGGAATTATTGTTGTAGCCGCTATTCTGCTGATCGCGGTTTTTCTTCGTTATGTACCCCTGGGGTTGTGGATTCGTGCCAGAGCGTCCGGCGTACCTTTGACCATCGGCATGCTGATTGGTATGCGTCTTCGTCGTATCTCTCCCCATCGTTTGGTTGACGCGCTGATAACCGCCAGCAAAGCTGGTTTGAACGTCAGCATCAATCAGTTGGAAAAGCATTTCCTTGCCGGCGGCAACATCGAGCGGGTAATCAAGGCGCAGATTTCCGCCCAGCAGGCAGGGATCCCGCTTCAGTTCGAGCAAGCCTGCGCGATTGACCTGGCAGGCCGTGATGTGCTGCAAGCTGTGCAGATGAGCGTTAACCCCAAGATTATCGAAACACCGCCCGTATCCGCTATGGCAATGGACGGTATTGAACTGCGTGTAAAAGCGCGGGTTACCGTCCGCACCAATATCCAGCAGCTTGTTGGCGGCGCGGGAGAAGAAACCATCATCGCCCGTGTTGGCGAGGGTATTGTAACCACCATTGGTTCTTCCGATACTCATAAAGCCGTGCTGGAAAACCCAGATAAAATCAGCCATACGGTGCTGAATAAAGGCCTTGACGCTGGTACAGCGTATGAGATTCTCTCCATCGATATCGCGGATGTGGACGTCGGACGAAATATCGGCGCCCAATTGCAGATGGACCAGGCGGAAGCGGACAGGCGCATCGCGCAAGCCCGCGCGGAAGAGCGCCGTGCCATGGCTGTCGCCAGGGAGCAGGAAATGAAAGCCCAGGTGCAGGAAATGCGCGCGAAGGTGGTTGCCGCCGAAGCCGAAGTACCCCTGGCGATGGCAGAAGCTTTGCGGGTTGGAAAACTGGGTGTGATGGACTATTACCAAATGCAAAACATCATGGCGGATACTTCCATGCGTGAAGGGATTTCCAAGGCCACCGAAACAAACGCTGCCAACGCGCAGGACTCCCAGAACAACACAAATCACAAATAAATTGTTGCTAAATTGGGGGAAAGGAGGGGGCTGATGGAAAGCATTATAGACTTAATCCTCCCGTTGATCTTTGTCGCATTGTTTCTATCTCCAATCATGGGGAAAGGAAAGAAGAACAGCAAGCTGGACAGCATTAAAAAACAACTTGAAGCTTTCCGGCAGGAGATTCAAAACGCGGCGAATACCGTAACGCCCAAAGGTTCCTCTTTTCAGCAAATGCAGATGCCCATAACAGAGGCACCCAGCCCTTCAAAGCCTGATCAACTCTCGTCTGCCTTTGTATCCATGGAAGAGGAAACGTCGAAAGAGGACTATTTTTCCCGCTCCCGCATTGTGCATGTGGATGAGCACCAGCAATATGGTAATGCAGGGAAGTCGGCTCCAATAAGTGCCGCTAATCACCTTGTAAAGAGAGAAGATTCAGGTATTCAAACCCAGTTCACACCAGAAAGCCTGCTGCAGGCGGTGATTATGAGCGAAGTACTCGCGAAACCAAAAGCGCTGAAGAGCAGGAACAAGGCTTAAGGAATCTCTCATTTTAACTTTAGGAATACCGTAGAACGACCATGGTTTGTATCGTTGACATTCCTTGCATGAAGGGCTATACTTTTGAAGAAAGGTAAAGGTACAGCCCTTTTTTTGTGCCCATTATGTGTAAAGGAAGTAAGCGCGTTGACTGTGAATGGTAAGAACAAAGGAAAGCAGCCATTTGTAGCAAAATCCAGAACCGGATTGTTGATTCTGATCGACATCCTGTGCTTTATCATTTCCTGTTGGGTGTTCCTGAACAGGTCGCCCGCCATTTTCTTTTATCGGCAGAACATGTATACCAATTGGTATATCATGGTAACCCTTGTTTTCGTGTTCCGGTTTATCTTCAGAATCTATAATGAAATGTGGCGCTACGCCAATTCCAGTGTGTACCTGAAGATGGTTGTCAGCGACCTGTTCGCGGGTTTGATGTATCTGATAATCGACAGAACCGCCCTGCGGCTTCAAATCCCCATCGCGAACGCCGTTGCGGCCATTGGCACGGGCCTGCTAGCCACATTATCCTCGCGCTTTATTTATCAGTCCTTCCGAAAAAGATCGAATATCTTTAATTTCGGTAGCAAGAATATGGGGAAAAGCACCTCCAACAAAATCAATGTCGGTATTGTCGGCGCAGGGGAACTGGGCGTACTGCTTGCCAATGAAATGCGCCTGAAACCAAATGGGGACTATGCTCCATATTGCTTTTTTGATAACAATCCAAGAAAAATCGGGAGCACCATTTCCGGGATACCAGTTCTTGGACCGGATGATGACATAGTGGAGATTGTAAAAACCCTTCCCATCCAGGAGATCATCATCGCGCTTCCCAAAATGGACGCAGAAACACAGAAAAGGGTTTTTGATACCTATAAAAAAACCGGCTGCAGGGTCCGCCTGTATGACTATCCCCTGGATAAACTGGAAGGCGAAGACGCCAAGCGCATGATCCGCGACATCAACATCGAAGATTTACTCCAGCGCAAACCCATCCAGTTTGACATGGACGAAACAAGAAGCCACTACACAGGGAAAACGGTTATGGTAACTGGAGGGGGCGGCTCCATCGGCAGCGAGCTGTGCCGCCAGATTGCCCGCGCGAAACCCAAACACCTGATATTGCTAGATGTGTATGAAAACGGTGTGTACGATATCCAGCAGGAATTGGTTGGCATTTACCGGGATGAGCTGAAAATTTCAGTGATTATCGCCACCATATGCGACCGGCAGGGAATGCGGGATGTATTCCAAGCCTATAAACCGGAGATTGTTTTCCACGCCGCCGCCCATAAGCATGTTCCCTTAATGGAGAACAACTGCGCGGAGGCGGTAAATAACAATGTCTTCGGCACCCTGAATGTCATTGACGCTGCGGAAGAAGCGGGTGTGGAGCGATTTGTCATGGTTTCAACTGACAAAGCGGTGAACCCGACCAATATCATGGGCGCCACGAAACGTCTTTGTGAAATTATTATTCAGAGCCGCAAGGAAAGCAAAACAGACTTTGTCGCTGTTCGTTTTGGCAATGTTCTGGGCTCCAACGGCTCTGTCGTTCCGCTTTTCAAACGCCAGATCGAGCATGAAGGCCCTGTCACCCTGACAGATAAACGAATCATACGCTACTTTATGACCATTCCGGAAGCCGTGCAGCTTGTTCTTCGTACAGGTTTCCGCGGCGAGCGGGCAGAGATTTATGTGCTGGATATGGGTGATCCTGTATCCATTCTGGAACTGGCGGAGAACATGATTTCTTTGTCCGGCTATGTCCCTTATCATGATATTGATATCGTGGAAATCGGATTGCGGCCAGGGGAGAAGCTGTATGAAGAACTGCTGACAAACAGGGAAACCATTTTCAAAACAGAAGATGACCGTATCTACATCGATCGGGATGAAGAATATACGCGTGAGCAGGTGAAGGAAACCCTGAATCAGTTGAAAAACAGCTTGCAGCTAAGTGATGAGAATCAGGCAGTCCGCAACGCGATGATGAGCGCTGTTTCTACTTACCACCTTGCGGAGGAAGTGAATCAGGTGGCCGAAAACTCCATGGAAATGCGCAGCGCATCCGGGAATCACTATCGTGAATACAGAAAATCCGGAATGCCGGAGTAAAGCCAACCCTTACTCTGAGTGTTTAAAGAAAAATCTGTCATTTTCCAGAAATTTCATCTTTACAAACCAAAATGTTTGTGATAGTATATTCAAGTCGCGGGGCATTAGCGCAGTTGGTAGCGCACCACAATGGCATTGTGGGGGTCAAGAGTTCGAATCTCTTATGCTCCACCAAATGGACCTTATGCGAACACCTACTACTTCAAAGGAGGATTTGCGGTAACGGTGTGGGCGTAAGAATAGCAGCAACTCCATTTTATGTGGGTTGCTGCTATTTTGTATTTTGTTCTAGCGGGCTATTGATTTGGTTTGACAACGCAAATTTTCTACCGCTGTCGAAATGGCGGAATTGCTTGGTATGCGGGTGTCCCAATCTACCCAAAAATTCTTTGTTGCGCTTTGAGGGCTTATTGAAGGAGCTTGGAGTAGAATTCTGCTTGGTAACAGTATTGCATCGCCTACAGAAACAGCTTCACCAATGTCGAGTAATGGCAATTGATCAATTATCCCTTTTTGTGCATCTGGAAGTAAGTTCCGAATCACCGATTTATCTCGGTCATTTGTTAATCGCAAGACCAAGAAGTTGTTGCATTGACTCAGAATTGTCTTACTAACATCTGATGGTCGCTGACTAATAACTACAAGAGAAATCCCATATTTTCTCCCTTCTTTTGCAATCCTTTCAAAATTATTTAATGCTTGCCTCTGCACAGAATCTGCATCTTCTTGTATTGGTAGATACAAGTGTGCTTCATCACACATAATTGCATATGGTGTCCTATCTTCTTCGGGCATCCATAACTGAACATCGAAAAGCAATCGTGCAATGATACCGGTAACTACGGGTGGTCTGCCCCCAGTCTTTGTACCAACCAGTGAGTTAGTAAAGACCGTTTCC
>CALCQO010000019.1 GCA_937894675.1 uncultured Clostridia bacterium | reverse complement strand
TGAAGGCGGCCACACTGTGGGCGCCGGCGCCGTTGCCAGCGTTATCGAAGGCTAATCATTTTACGTAGAAAAGAGGTGTTTCACCCATGGCAGTCAAGGACGCACGTGCCAACATTGTGCTTGCCTGCAACGAGTGCAAGCAGCGCAACTATAACACCAAGAAGAACAAGAAGAACACCCCCGACCGCATCGAGCTGAGCAAGTATTGCCGCTTCTGCCGCAAACACACTGCGCACCGCGAAACGAGGTAAGTATGGCAGACGAGAAAACCGTCCGCAGCACGGAGAAAAAGGCTGTGGCTTCCCAGAAAGCCAAGGATGCCAATCCTTCCTTTCTGACGAAGGTGATCAACTTCTTCAAACGCCTGCCTACGGCTATTGTTTCGCCCTTCAAGAACATGTGGCGGGAACTGAAAAAGGTAACCTGGCCCAGCCGCAAGGACTTGCTCCAGTACACGCTGGTCGTCCTCGCCTTCATGACATTCATGGGCGTGGTAATCGGCCTGCTGGACCTGGGCGCGGCAAGGCTGATAGCGCTGCTGGTCGGCGCGTAAGGAGGAAACATGCCCGAACAGGATTATGCGGCCAATACCGAACTGGCTTCCTGGTACGTTGTGCATACCTATTCCGGGTATGAGAACAAAGTAAAGGACAATCTGGAGAAGGCTGCGGAAAACAACCATATGCAGCACCTGATTCAGGATGTTCAGGTACCCACCGAAGAGATTACCGAGATCAAGAACGGCAAGCGCGTAACCACGCAGCACAAAACCTTTCCGGGCTATGTGCTGGTCAAGATGGTCATCACCAGTGAAAGCTGGTACGTTGTGCGCAATACCCGCGGCGTTACGGGGTTTGTGGGCCCGGAAAGCAAACCGGTGCCCCTCTCCGACGCCGAGGTGGATGTGATGCTCAACAGCCAGCCCCAGGCGGATGCCTTCAAGATGGTGGTGGGCGAGGAAGTCCGCATCATCTCCGGCCCCCTGGAAAACTTTACCGGCATCGTGGAATCCCTGAATCCGGAGACCGGCAAGATGCAGGTGAAGGTAAAAATGTTCCTGGGCCGCGAAATGCAGATTGATATCGAAATGTCCCAGGTGGAAAAGGTCTGAAGAGATTCAGGCAGTGGGAGGCGCGCAAGCGCCGCCATGACCACATCAAATAGGAGGTGCCATACTCATGGCAAAGAAAGTTTCAGCAATTATCAAACTCCAGGTGGATGCCGCCAAGGCCACCCCCGCGCCCCCCATCGGGCCCGCGCTGGGTCAGCACGGCGTGAACATCCCGGGTTTCTGTAAGGAATTCAACGCCCGCACCGCCAAGGATGCCGGCCTTGTCATTCCCGTTGTCATCACTGTGTATTCCGACCGGTCTTTCACCTTCATTACCAAGACCCCCCCGGTACCGGTGCTGATCAAGAAGGCGCTGAACATTCAGAGCGGCAGCGCCGTGCCCAACAAGACCAAGGTTGCCCAGCTCACCCAGGATCAGGTGCGCGAAATCGCCACCCTGAAGATGCCTGACCTGAACGCCGCCAGCGTGGAATCGGCGATGCGGATGGTCGCAGGCACAGCCCGCAGCATGGGAATTACGGTCGCAGAGTGAGATAAATGTGGGAGGACATAAGTGCCGCTATCACCACAGGGAGGAAACAACATGAAACACGGGAAGAAATATACCGACAGCAAAAAGCTGATTGAGGCCAACAAGCAGTATGATCCTGCTGAGGCCATTGCCCTGGTCAAGCAGACTGGCAAAGCCAAGTTTGACGAGACCATCGAGCTGAGCGTGCGCCTGGGCATTGACCCCCGCCACGCCGACCAGCAGGTGCGCGGCACCGTCGTGCTGCCCCATGGCACCGGCAAAAAGGTGCGCGTGCTGGTGTTCGCCAAGGGCGACAAGGCAGAGGAAGCCAGAGCCGCCGGCGCTGACTATGTCGGCGACAACGAGCTGGCTGACAAAATCAAGAACGAAAACTGGTTCGATTTCGACGTCGCCGTCGCCACCCCTGACATGATGGGCGTGGTTGGTAAAATCGGCCGCATCCTGGGCCCCAAGGGCTTGATGCCCAACCCCAAGACCGGCACGGTTACCGCTGATGTCACCAAGGCGATTGAAGAAATCAAAGCCGGTAAGGTGGAGTACCGCGTGGACAAGACCGCCATCGCTCACGTTCCGATCGGCAAAGTCTCCTTCGAGGAAGACAAGCTGGGCGAGAACCTGAACACCCTGATGGCCGCCATCATCCGCGCCAAGCCCTCCGCTGCCAAGGGCACCTACATCAGGTCCCTGTACCTGAGCAGCACCATGGGCCCCAGCGTCAGGCTGAACCCGCTGAAGTTCTAAGAACAAACAACAACCGCCCCGCAAGGGGCGGTTTTGTTCTGCGTGAAAAAGTCCCTCCGAAGTTTTCTTCGGAGGGACTTTCAACATATTGAGGTAGGGATTAGGCCTTATCTTCCTCGTCTTCCACCGCTTCCTCCACAGCTTCCACTGCTTCTTCGGCGGCTTCGGAGACTTCCTCGGCAGCTTCTTCCACGGTCTCAACCGCTTCTTCGGCCGCTTCCTCTACTGTTTCCACTGCTTCCTCGGCCGCATCTTCAGGGGCAGCTTCGGTTTCCGTGGTGTAGTAGAGGGACTCTTCCGGCAGATCCAGGCCGGGGATGTCCTCGGAATAATCAAAGGCGTTGTCTTCCAGCGCTTCGCGGATGGACAGGCTGATGCGCTTGGCTTCCGGATCCACCGAGAGAACCTTCACATTCACGTCCTGGCCGGGGCTGAGCACGTCTTCCACCTTGTTGACACGGTTGACGGAAATCTGGGAGATATGGCACAGGCCGTCCACGCCGGGCTCCAGCTCAATGAAGGCGCCGAAGGGGCGGATGCGCACCACTTTGCGGGTGAGGACGGTGCCCACGGGGTATTTGTCCACCACATTGTCCCAGGGCTTGGGCTGCAGCTGTTTGTAGCCCAGCTGGATGCGCTCGCGCTCCTGGTCCAGGCCAAGCACCACCACATCGATTTCGCTGTTAATGGTCAGCACATCCTGGGGGGTGACGGAGCGGTTCCAGCTTAGATCGCTCACATGGATCAGGCCGTCCACGCCGCCCAGGTCCACGAACGCGCCAAAGGGCGCGAAACGGCGGACAATGCCCTTCACGGTCTCGCCTTCCTTCAGGCGGTCCCAGGCTTCGCTCTTCAGCTTGGCGCCTTCCTCTTCCAGAACGGCTTTGCGGCTGGCGACGACGCGCTTCTTGCTGCTGTCCACTTCGATAATCTTCAGTTTCATGGGCTGGCCGACGAACTGGCTGATCTTATCGATGTAGCGCTGGGCCAATTGGCTGGCGGGCACAAAGGCACGCACGCCGTTGATGGATGCCAGCAGACCGCCCTTGACGGCTTCCTTGCCGACGGCTTCCACGAACTCGCCCTTGTCGTATTTTTCCATCAGCTCTTCCCAGAGCTTTTTGTTGATGATGTTGCGCTGGGAGAGGATGACATTGCCTTCGCCGTCATTGACCTTGACGATTTCCACCTCGATGGTGTCGCCAAGCTGCACATCCTTGTCCACCAGTTCAGAGCGCTTGATCAGGCCGTCAGACTTGTAGCCGATGTTGACGCAAACCTCATCTTCCGTAATCTGCACAACTTTGCCCTCGATGTTCTGGCCGGGGCGAATGCTGGCAATGCTGTCTGCGACCTGATCCATGAAGCTCTTTTCAGGCTCGGGCTGGGCAGCGCTTTCTTCCGCGACGGGCTCTTCGTGCGGATCGCTGACATGCTCTTCTTGCGCTTCAGGCTGCTCCTGAGAAACAGGCTGCGCCTCTTCCTCCTGGGGCTGCTCTGTCACAGTTTCCTGCTCCGTCTCAACCGGGGCTTCATGGGGATCAGAGACTTTTTCCACGGTTTCATTTTCCTGAGCGACCTCAGGCTGTTCCAGTTCTTTGCGTTCAATGTCGTTCATACTGTCGACAACCTCCTTCAGTGACCAATCCGGTGTGGATGCGCCGGCGGTTATTCCTATTAGTACCCTATCGGGTTGCATTATGTGAGACGGAAGCTCCGCCGCACGTTCCACCAAGTAGGTGTTTTCGCAATGCTGTTTGCATGTCTCGTACAGCTTGCGGGTGTTCGCGCTGTTCTTTCCACCGATCACCACCATGATGTCCGCCTGTTTGGCGATTTCAGCCGCTTCTTTCTGGCGTTCTCTGGTGGCGGGGCAGATGGTATTGCGCACGGTGATGCCGGGGTAGCGTTGTTTGAGCAGAAGCACCAGGGCATCAAACCGGTCCGGGGGAAAGGTGGTCTGGCTGACCACCAGGGCGTTATCAAGGGCGTCGGGCAAGGATTCAACTTCTTCTTTTGTGGAAAGAATGTATACCTCGCCTTTGCACCAGCCGGCGGTGCCGACTATCTCGGGGTGGTTCTGGTCTCCAATCAGGATAACCGAGGCGCCCTCCCTGGAGTGTTCCGCCACAGACCTGTGCAGCTTGGACACAAAGGGACAGGTGCAATCCACCACTTGCTTGGACAGCTCCTGGGCTTTTTGCATCACAGTCTGGGATACGCCATGGCTGCGGATGACCAGCACCTGTCCTTGCGCCTCCTCGGGGGAGGTTACAGGGTGCAATCCCTGCAAGCGCAGTTTGTCCACCACGCCGGGGTTGTTAATCAGTTCCCCTAATGAGAAACAATGATCGCCGCTTGTCAGGCATGTATTGGCCGTTTCCTGGGCTTTTTCCACCGCGTGGCGGACACCCATGCAGAAACCGGCGTGTTTTGCGATAATCAGCGGCAACAGTCTCCTCCAAGATTACACCAAATTGGCGCTTTAGTCAATGAAATGATACCCATTACGCAAAAATTCCGCGCAATTTACACATTCCCATTCTTCACTTCATCCTTCATCCGGTAGGTGATATCCCGGATACGGCTGGTCAGCATCTCGCAGGATTCCTTGTTGGTGCCCATGGCCTGCAAATCCTGGTAGTCGATGGCTTTGCCGAAGTAGATGTCGGTGAAACGGAAGGGCAGGGGCTTTTGGGCAATCAGCGCGGGTATTACGGGTACCCCGCTGCGCAGAGCAATCAGGCCGATGCCAGAGCCCATCTCTTCCATCATGGTGGTTTCCTTGCGGGTGCCCTCAGGGAAGATGCCCACCACATGGCCGGCCTGCAGCGCTTTCAGACAGGCGCGCATGGCGCTCATGTCCGTCGCCTGGCGGGTAACGGGAATCATATGCAGATGGTCCACCAGCCAGCGGACGACGGCGTTTTTGCGCAGGGTGTCTTTGCCCAGGAAGCGTATTTCCCACTTCTTTACGCGGATGGCGATCAGAATGGGATCCATCATGCTCTGGTGGTTGGCCACCAGCAGAAAGGGGGCTTCCCTGTCCAGGTTTTCCAGCCCATGCTCCCTGGAAGGGTAGAAGATGGCGCAGAATATGCCCAGCAGGAACCGGGCGAAGGTATAAAAGGGAGTGCGGGGGACAGGGGAGGAAGGCTTATTGCTGTTTTCCATAGCGCGCCTCCACCACATCCAGAATCGCCCGCATGGAGGATTCAAAATCCATGTCGGAGGTGTCCAGCAGCACGGCGTCCTCCGCCTGCCGCAGGGGATCCGCCTTTCGGCCCGCGTCCTGCTTGTCCCGGGCAATCAAATCTACCAAAACCTTGTCGAAATCCGCTTCCCGGCCCTGGCGCAGCAGCTGCTGATAGCGCCTTTTGGCGCGGGCCTGGGGGGAGGCGGTTAAGAAGATCTTAACAGGGGCATTGGGCAAAACCACGGTGCCAATGTCCCTGCCGTCCATCAGGATGCTGGTTTTGCCGGCGATTTCCCGCTGGCGCTCCACCAGATACTTGCGCACATCAGGATAACGTGAAACGGTGGAGGCGGCAAAGCCGACCTCCTCCGTACGGATGTCTTCGGACACATCCTGCCCATTAAGCAGCGTGCGCTGCGATTGGTTCACATAATCCACATCCACCCGGGCATGGCCGTTCAGACACATGTCCACCACCCGCTGCTCATCCTCCGGGGGGATGCCCTTGCGCAGGGCGCACAGCCCAACCGCCCGGTACATGGCGCCGGTATCCAGGTGCAGAATTCCCAGGTGGTTGGCCACAGCGTCCGACAGGGTGGACTTCCCGGCGCTGACAGGGCCGTCGATCGCGATAGAAAGAAGTTTGTCTTGCATGGGCTACTTTGCCATCTCCTGTGTTAAATCCCAGCCCGCCAGAATGGCGTTCTGATGGGACACGGCATAAGGCCCGGTTGCTTCCGCATCCGCCATATCCCGGGGAAAGTGGATGCAGATATGTCCCTGCAGATTGTTATGGGGGTTCTTGTCCACCTCATGGCCTCTGGAATGGGTGGAACCCATGTATACCCGTCCGTCGCTGAACATCACCCAAACGGGGCGCGCAGTCCAGTTCTCCACGCCCAGGGCGCTCTGCATGGTGGCGGTATCTTCCGCCGTGACAGGCTCGCCGTCAGCGTGGGCGCCGTTGGAGAACACATGCACATTGTAATGCTTGCCGGTGATAAAGTCATACACCGTCACATCGGGCATCTGCCGCATACGGGCCTTCACCTCGGAATACCACTGGGCGAAGCGTACTTCGCTGGCCTTAGGCGCATTGAAGGTGGCGCTGTCGGCGACGGGCGTCTGCGGCTGGATGGGCGTCAGGGGGTTGATGGAAGCCGCGCTGCTGGCAATAGCCTGGGAGGAGTTGAGTTTCGCCCAGGTCAGCGAGCCTGTAATGCCGTCGGCTTTCAGGCTGTTGCGCTGCTGGAAAGCCTGCACTGCCAGTGCCGTGGCGGGGCCGTAAATACCGTCAGCGCCGCCCTC
This sequence comes from uncultured Clostridia bacterium, assembly GCA_937894675.1. Classification (GTDB taxonomy): domain Bacteria; phylum Bacillota; class Clostridia; order Christensenellales; family Aristaeellaceae; genus DTU024. The sequence goes on along the minus strand of CALCQO010000019.1, from coordinate 34,766 downwards.
CAGGTATTTGAGGGTAATCAGCTTGCTCTGCACCTGGGATACATCATTGCCCCTATCGCCGACGGCCAGTGTCCTGGTCAAATCGCCCGTGTCGGCAACGCCGGGGGTGGCGGCCACATTGCCAGCCGCTGTTGTGGAATATAGCATGGTAAGCGTATTGGTGCCGGCTACGCCGTCGGCGGCCAGTTTATTGGCGTTCTGGAAAGCGGTTACCGCTTTGGCTGTCTGGGTGCCGTACAGCCCGTCAGCGCTTCCGGTCAGATAGTTCAAGGTAATCAGGCGGGACTGCAGGGCCTGTACCGGGCCGCCGGAGGAACCGATGCGCAGGGTTTCATAGCTGGGCGCGGCGGTCGCGGCGGGGGGCGCCTGGGTAGCCAGGGACTGCCAGTTGTCCGGCGGGGTTTCGCTGCCGGGGATGGCGTTTGCGCTGTACAGGGCGCGCTGGGTAAACAGATCCGCCGTGCCCGAGGAGGTAAAGCCGTTGTTGCGCTGGAAGGCGCGCACGGCCTCCACATCGGCGGCCTCATACACGCCGTTTGGCACCTTGGTGTAGTACCCAAGGGAAACCAGGCGCTCCTGCAGGCGGGTAACCGCCAAGCCGCGGGTGCCCCTGCGCATGACGATGACATTTTCTTCCGTCAGGTAGTTGTCGTTATCGGTAGTTGTTCCAGTGCTGGTGGTGTTGGATGCGGCGTTGATGGACAGCCAGGTAAAGTCATTCATTTTGCCCGTTTCACGGATGGAATGGGCCTTCTGATAGGCTTTCACCGCGTTGACGGTGGCTTTGGAATAGACGCCGTCCACCGTGCCCTTGTAAAAACCAAGGCTGGTCAGCGTCCGCTGCAGAGCGGACACCGCGTCGCCCTTATCGCCCTGCTGCATATCGGGATTTAAGACAGGGGGAAGGGTGGCGACATATACCTTGCGGTTGGAGGAGTTGCGGGGTTTGCCCTCAAAGAGCAGTTTCTGCATTTCCGGCAGGGCGATGCCGGTGGCCTTATAGCCATTTTGTGTCTGGAATTTGCGCACCGCCTGCTGGGTGGCGGTGCCGAAGGACTCGTCCGCCTTGCCGCTGTAGAAGCCCAGTTCCGCCAGGGCTTCCTGCAGGGCTTTCACTTTGAAGCCGCTGGCTCCCATGGCCAAGGTTTCATAACGCACACGGGCATCGGTATCATTGGTGAAGGACTTGCCGGGCAGGTACTGCTCGGGGATGTTCACATAATCGCTGAGCACATAGCCCTTGTAGGTTCTGTACTCCACCTGCAGAAAATCGCCGGACACCTTCAGCACACTCACATTGGCGCCCTGGGGCACGGTGGTGATGCGCATGGAGCGGGTGCTGGCGGTTTTACGCAGGTTCACAGAATCCAGCGTGGTGGTGGCGTAGGGATACACGGCTTCCGTACTTTCCACAAAGGCGGGGGAGGAGAGGCCCGGCGCCGGAGTAGCCTGAGGGGTGGCGGTGTCTTCATTGGGAGCGGTTGCCCCCTCCGCCAGTGCGGACACGCTGTACAAAAGGGTCAGCGTCTTGCTGCCGGCTATGCCGTCAGCCTTTAATTTATTGGCTTTCTGGAAGGCGACAACCGCGGCGCGGGTGCCCTTGCCGTAAATCCCGTCCACGGTGCTGCTGTAGTATCCCAGTTCCTTTAAGCGGGCCTGCATTTTCTGGATGGGTAAGCCCCGGTCGCCCGAGCGCAGGATCACATCGGTGCTGGAAGAGGAAACGGTTTTCACCGTGATTCGTTTGCCTTTGGCGTTGTAGGGGCGCCCTTCAAACAGGCGCTGCTGGGTGACGGGGTCGGCAATGCCGTTCTCGGGCAGGCTGTTGCGCTTCTGGAAATCCTGCACCGCTTCCTTGGTGGCGGGGCCGTATTTGCCGTCGGCCACGCCCTTTAAAAAGCCAAGCTCAATCAGCCCCATCTGCAGGGAGCTGACCTGGTCGCCTGTGGCGCCGCTGGAAATCAGCGGGTAATTCTTCTGAGCCTCCGTGCTGGCGGTGCGGGGGGTGGGCAGGGCGCTGCTGGTGCTTCCCGTCTGGGAAAGCTTGGTTTTCAGCACATAGCCTGTTCTGCCTTCATACACCACGATGTAGTAACCGCCGTCCTCCCCTGTCACCGACAGAGCGCTGCCGGAGGGAAGGGAAACAAGGGTTTCCGATGTTTCGGAAGCGTCCCTGCGCAACGACGTCATCTCGCTTGTAAAGGCTACAAACGGGAATGTCTCCATCGAGGCGGACAGCAGCACCGGCAGGAGCAAAGTCAATAAGACTGCCAGGGCGATGCTCCGTCGAAAATGCGATTTGATCATGGGAGGCCTCCAAACAGTTATTTGTTTTATTTTATGATAGAAAGCAAGCTCTGTCAAGGAATTCTTTACTATTTTGTGACAAAAACGCAAGAGAATGTAACAATTAGCGGCCGGTCTGTTTGCGGAAACGGTCCCTGGTCAGGCGCAGCACATAGGGGCAGTCCTCCTGAGCATCGCCGAACACATCCCGCCCCTCCTTCAGGTACCTGGTCAGCAGCAGGGTTTCGGTGCCCTCACTGGAAATATCCATGTATCCGGTCTGCAGCACGGGGCGTGTTCTGCGCAGGCGGAAAGCGGATTCCACCGCGCTGTAAATCTCCGTGTCGATGTTGCCCCAAGGGAAGGTTGTGCGGCAGAAGGGGTCCGCCGCGCCTTCCATGCCCGCTTCGTCCCCGTAATACAGCGCGGGAATGCCGGGCATGGCCACAAACAGGCTGAGCATCTTTTTAAACCGCCGCACAGCCACCAGGCGCGCCTCCTTGGGCAGGCGCATGCCGCCCCTGTCCTTATGGGCGACGCTGGTATACTCGTGGTCGCACAGCACGTTCAAAATGCGGGCGCGGTCATGGCTGCCCATCAGATTCATCAGGGAGTAGAAAAAGGGCACCGGATAGTTTTCCTGCAGGGAGCGCACCAGGCGCACCACATAATCGGCGTTCACCACCCCGGTTAAGAATTTGATCACCGCGTCCCGGAAGGGATAGTTCATCACCGTGTCCAGGGTGTCCCCCAGGCAGTAGCTTCGCATGGCGCCGTAGGCGATTTTGCGGCTGGCATCCTCCCATACCTCGCCCAGCAGCACGCTGTCCGGGTTTTCTGTTTTCACCGCGGCGCGCAGTTTCTGCAGGAAGGGCATGGGCAGTTCATCCGCCACATCCAGCCGCCACCCGGCGGAGCCTTCCTGAATCCAGTGCCGGGCGACGCCCTCTTTGCCGGTGATGTACTCCAGGTATTCCGGCTCCATCTTGCGCACTTCCGGCAGGGTGGGGATGTTCCACCAGCAGGCGTACTTGTCCGGGAAAGAGGTAAAAGCGTACCAGGAATAGTATTTGGATGCCTGGCTCTGATAGGCGCCGATGGAATCATAGGTGCCGTAGCGGTTGAAGTACAAACTGTCTTCCCCGGTGTGGCTGAACACCCCGTCCAGCAGGATTTTGATGCCCATCTTCTCCGCTTCCCGGCACAGCGCCCGGAAATCCTCCTGGCTGCCCAGCAAAGGGTCGATGGTCATATAATCCCCAGTGTCGTAGCGGTGGTTGCTTCGGGCCTTGAAGATTGGGTTCAAATACAGCACCGTAATGCCCAGATCTTTCAGGTACTGCAGCTTTGACTTGATGCCGCTGAGGGAACCGCCGAAGAAATCCAGCGCCCGGTTGTCGCCGCTGCGCGGGTCGGGGTCCACCAGGGGCATGTCGCCCCAGTTTTCGTGCAGATGCACATCCTTCCGGTCGCTGACGGGCTTGGCCGTGCGGAAAAAGCGGTCGGGGAAAATCTGGTACATGATGCCCTTGCGCAGAAAATCCGGCGGCATAAAAGCGGGGTCATATACCGTAATTTGGAAGGAGGGCGGCGAACTGGGGTACAGCGCCCCCTCCCCGCCCAATTGATCCAAGGCGTTGCCGTAATAAAAAGTATGCCCCTGGTAGTCGGAGATGACAAAATCATACCACCAGATGGCGGGCTTTTCAGGGGCGGTAACCGTTGCCTCATACCCGCCCATGCCGATGGACTTCATGGGGTGGAAGATGGAACGGCCATTCCAGGTGCGCAATTCCACCTTCAGGGTAGCGGTTTTGGCGAACAGGCGGATTCTGACAGGGGTGCCAACGGGGACAGCCCCCAGGGGGGAGCGGCATTGTTCGTCACGGGAGTTGTGAAACAGTTCCATAGGTGTTCCTCTCAGAGAAAAATTGAAAAATTACTGGTTTCGTTTCAGGAAAAAGCGCGCCAGATAGCTGATAAAGTACAGCGCGGCGGCGCACAGCACCACCGCCGCCCCCACCGATGTGCCCAGCTGAAAGGCCAGCACCAGGCCGGCTACCCCGGAAAAGAGGGAAAACACAACGGAGAGCAGCGTATGCTGGGGTACGGAGCGCGCCACATTGCGGGCGGCCGCCGCGGGCAGGATCAGCAGGGCGTTGATCAGCAGGATGCCCACCCAGCGGATGGACAGCATCACCGCCGCCGCCACCAAACACACAAACAGGTTCTCCACCAGTACTGTGCGGATGCCCCGGCTCTGGGCCAGGGAAGGGTTCAGGGCGGAAAGCAGCAGTTTATTGTACACCAGCAGCCAAATGGCGATCCCAAACAGGAACAAAAGGGCTAGGGACAGCAAATCCTTCGTGGTGATGGCCAGCACATCTCCCACCAGCAGCGAGGAATAGCGGCCGAAATTGCCGCCGCCTGACAAAAGAGCCAGGCCAAGCGCAATGCCCGTGGAAGAAAAGACGGAGATATTGGTGTCCGCAGAGGCGCCGCCACGCCGGTTGATATAGCTGATAAACAGCGCGAACAACAGGCCGAATATCAGCAGCACCAAGGTCAAATCCTGCAAACCCAGCAGCACGCCCAGGCCTACCCCCGCCAGGGCACTGTGGCCCAGGGCGTCCGAGAAAAAGGCCATGCGGCGGTTGACGGCCATGGTGCCAATCAGCGCCAGCAGCGGCGTCAGCAGCAGCAATGCCAATAAGGCGTTCTTCATGAAAGCCAGACCGAAAACGCTCTGGGGCAGCATGGCATCCATCAGGTTATAGATAGCGCTCATTGGCTGTCACCCGCTTTCACCACTGGGAAGGCTTGGGAAAAGGCGGGGGAGGAGAAAACTTCCTCCGGTGTGCCCATGGCCAGCACCGACTTGTTGATCAGGATCACCCGGTCGGCGAACTTCTTCACCATGTCCCAGTCGTGGGACACCATCAGGATGGCCAGGTGGTGGTGCCTGCGCAGGGTGTCCACCGTTTTTAAAAACAGCATCTGTCCGTTCTGGTCAACGCCCGATACCGGCTCGTCCAGGATCAGTAAATCGGGGGTGGGCGTCAGCGCCAGCGCCAGCAGCACCCGCTGCAGTTCGCCCCCGCTCAGGGTGCCCAGGCGTTTGTCAATCAAGCTTTCCGCCTCGGCAGTTTTCAGGGTTTCCAGGGCTTTGAGCCGCGTGGCGCGGCTGACCCCTGTCCACACCGCGCGGCGGGAGAGGGCGGCGGCCAGGGTATCGCGTACGGTAATGGGCATCTGCCGGTCAAAGGGCAGCTGCTGGGGCACATACCCCGTCACCACCTTGGAAAAAGGCTTGCCGTCATGATCCTCATGCCGGATTTCTCCGCTGAAGGGCACCTGGTTGAGCAGCGCCCGCAGCAAGGTGGTTTTGCCCGCCCCGTTGGGCCCCACCAGTACGGTGATTTCCCCGCAGTGGATGTGCAGGCTGACATCCTCCAGCTGGGTCTCCTTGTCCAGGTTCACATGCACATGATCCAGGGAGATGCGGCATAAACGGCAGGGCTGGTCAGACATGCTTTTCCCCCCGGTTGAAAAACCTGCACAGGGCATTCAATTGGCAGCCCTGGCACAGGGGGCGCTGGGCTTTGCATACCCTGCGGCCATGCCAAATCAGCCAATGGTGGGCGTCCCCCCAATCCTCCATGGGGATTACCTCCATCAGCTGCTGCTGTGTTTTTTCGGGTGTATTGGCGTCCGCCAGCCCCAGGCGGTTGCTGACGCGGAACACATGGGTGTCCACGGCGATGGCGGGCACGTGAAAGGCGTTGGACAGCACCACGCTGGCGGTCTTGTTGCCCACGCCGGGCAGGCTCATCAGCTCTTCCAGGGTGCCGGGCACCTGGCCGCCGTACTCCTGCATGATTTTTCGGGCGGCCATCACAATGTTGGTGGCTTTGGAGCGGAAACCGCAGCTTTTTACATAGGGCAGCAAAATCTCCGGCGTCGCGGCGGCCATGTCGGCGGCGGTGGGAAAATCCCGGAACACAGCCGGGGTTACCTTGTTAACCTGTTTGTCGGTGGATTGGGCGGACAGCATGGTGGCGACCAGTGTTTCATAGGGGTTGGTAAAGTGCAGTTCCGCCCGGGCTTCAGGGTACATATCCCGCAGCAGGGATAGAATCTTAGGAATGTTGGAAGACATGTTTCCTCTTTCTTACGGGACAGTTTCCTGGACAACGTAGCTTTGATTGAACAAAAAGTCGTGGAACATGGCGCGGTTGGTCTCAAAATCCAACAGCTGGCCGGCGCCGCCGTAGTATTCATAGGGGCGCACCGTGCCGTCAAAGGGCAGGCGGCATTGCTCCACCTTGGTGCCCCGCAGGTTATAGGCGATGTTGAATGCCTCCAACACATCCGAAGGGGTTAAATTGGTGGCCAGGGTATTGTCCATCACCGCGTCCAGCAGCTTTTCCGCGTCCTCATAGGAGATGTCAGCCAGGCTGTCGGCGATGTTGCTCAGCACCGTGCGGGTGCGGAAGGTGCGCCCGAAATCCTGGGCGTCGCCGTTGGAGGCGGGTACCTTGCGCATGCGCATAAAGATAACGGCGGCATGCCCTTTGAACAGGTACCGCCCCTGATGCGCCATGGAGGGGGAAGTGCTGGAGGGGGAGATGGCGTACCGGCGCAGATAGCTGGCTTCCGCGTTGGTTACGTCCAGTTCCACGCCGCCCGCGGCGTCCACGATGGTCTGCACCTGGCTCCAGTCCATTAATATGTACTTCTCAATCTCAATCCCGAAATGGCTGTTGATGGTGTCCACCAAACCTTCCACGCCGTACTGCTTGGCGATGTAGGTCAGGCGGCCGGGCATCCCGTCGGGGTGCATCACCAGCATATCCCGGATAAAGCTGGTTACCATTACCCTGCCGGAAATTTCATCCAATGTCAGCAGCACCATGCCGTCGCTGTAGCCCAGGCGGGAAAGCCGGGCGTTCCAGGAGTCCATACAGATCAGCAGGTAGTGATGCATGCCCTTGGGGGTGGGGGGGATGTCCTCTTTCTGCAATACGCTGATTTGCTGGGTAACCTCCTCCACCTGGGCAAAGGCGGGCAGGGCAGCCATCAGACAAAGAATCAGAAAAAGACTAAACAGGCGCTTCATACACACTCCTCTCAGCGGGTGTCAGGCGATGTAGGTTTCAAAAGCCTTGCGGTACTTGAGCAGCAAATACAGGGAGAAAACCTTGATGGGGAAAACCAGCACCGTGATCAGGAACCGGATGGGGTTGAACGAATGGTATAACAGCCACAGCAGCAGGGTGTTGAGCCCCATCTGCACCACGATAGAAATGAACAGCTGGCAAAGTACAGCCTGCATGATCATTTCCTTCTTCCCTTCCTTGCGCGAGTGCAGGAAGAAGGCGAACGCCGCGGCCTCCAGGGCGGCCAGCAGCACAAAGAAAATGTTGAAATACTGCAGGTTGCCAAGGATGTCCACGATGACACCCACCATCAGGGCGGGAATCATGCCAAAGAGCATGCCCGCAGCAGCGACCGGCAGATAGCCAAAGTGCAGTTTGAAATACATGGTGTCGATGCCCAGAAACTTTTCCAGCACAAAGCTCAACGCGGCGAGCAATGCGAGGATGACCAGCATCTTGGTGGTCATCATGGGCTTTTTGGACGGTTTGATGTTTGTTTGCATACCTGTGCCCTCCTGAAAGGACTATTCTTTGTTGTTTTCGAACCGCTCCAGGGCGACGCCTGTCTCCCGGAAGAACTCCAGGGCGAAATCGTCCGGATAGCCTTCCTGATACACCACCCGGCGGATGCCCGAATTGACGATAATCTTCGCGCAGACCGAGCAGGGCTGGTGGGTGCAGTACAGCGTTGCCCCGTCAATGGAGATGCCCAGCTTGGCCGCCTGGATAATGGCGTTTTGCTCGGCGTGGATAGCGTAGCAGATTTCCGCCCGCGTCCCTGAGGGAATGTTCAGCTTTCTGCGCAGGCATTCGCCCTTTTCCTTGCAGGTGCGCATACCGGCGGGGGCGCCGTTGTAACCGGTGGTCATCACCCGTTTGTCCTTGACAATCACAGCGCCGATGGCGCGCCCCGGCTGAAAACAGCTGGACCAGGTGGCCACCAGGTGCGCCATTTCCATAAAGCGCAAATCCCATTTATCCATGAACAATCCCCTTTCCAGGCTATGGTGGATACGTGCATGGATTATACCATATCCCGGGGGGATGGGGCAACAAAGGATGCAGCCCCAGTCCCTCAAAATTGAATGAAAGGTATGCTTTTTCGCTAGTTTTACAAACCGAACCTGCTTAAGGGGCGGCAGGCATTTATCTTGACAAGGATGAATACCCTCCTGTATAATCAGCCTGCTGATAAAGCGATGAAGGGGACCAGGTTTTCCACCTGAAAGAGAGCGCTCCCCGGCTGAAAGAGCGCAGGCAGACCGACCCGCCCCGGATGTTTCGGCTAATCCCCGACGTTTCCCGCGTTAAGGGCTCAAGCGGGCGCGCACGCGCCAAGCAAGGTGGTACCGCGAAGAAGCACTTCGTCCCTGCGTGGACGGAGGCTTATTTTTTAGGAGGATGGACTGGATGGCTAAGGAAAAGAAGCAGGAGTTTGTACAGCATATTACCCCCCGGGATGAGAACTTCTCCCAGTGGTATACCGATGTGGTGACCCAGACCGACCTGATGGACTACACCCCGGTGCGCGGCTGCATGGCGCTGCGTCCCTACGGCAACCGCATCTGGGAACTGATCCGCGAGCATATGGACGAGCGGTTCCGGGAAACGGGGCACGAAAATGTGTCCATGCCCATGCTGATTCCCGAGAGTCTGCTGCTCAAGGAAGCAGAGCATGTGGAAGGCTTTGCCCCCGAAGTGGCCTGGGTAACCCAGGGGGGCAACGATGTTCTGCAGGAAAGGCTGGCTGTGCGCCCCACCTCCGAGACCATTTTCTGCACCATGTTTGCCAAGTGGGTGCAGTCCTGGCGGGATCTGCCCATGAAATACAACCAGTGGTGCTCCGTCATGCGCTGGGAAAAGACCACCCGTCCCTTCCTGCGCACCAGCGAGTTCTGGTGGCAGGAAGGCCATACCATCCACGCCACGGCGGAGGAAGCCCACGAGGAAGCCCTGCTGATGCTGGACATCTACCGGGAAGTCTGCGAGGACGTGCTGGCCATCCCCGTGTTCTCCGGCCGCAAGAGCGACAAGGAAAAGTTCGCCGGCGCCCGGGTTACCTATTCGGTGGAAGCCATGATGCAGGACGGCAAAGCCCTGCAGGCGGGCACCACCCACGACTTTGGCACCAACTTCTCCGAGCCCTTTGAGGTGCGCTTCCTGGACAAGGACGGCACCCTGAAATACTGCCATGAAACCAGCTGGGGTGTGTCCACCCGCCTGATTGGCGCGGTCATCATGACCCACGGGGACGAGCGCGGGCTGCGCCTGCCCCCGGCCATTGCCCCTTTCCAGGCTGTACTGCTGCCCATCGCCGCCCACAAGGGCGGGGTCATGGAAAAGTGCGGAGAGATTCACAAGCAGCTGAAGGCTGCCGGCCTGCGCATCCGCCTGGACGACCGGGACAATGTGTCACCTGGCTGGAAGTTTAACGAGTGGGAATTAAAGGGCGTGCCGCTGCGCATCGAGGTAGGCCCCCGGGATATCGAGAACGGGGTCGTCACCTGCGCCCGCCGGGATACCAACGAGAAGTTCACCCTGCCCATGGAAGGGCTGGCGGAGAAGGTGAAGGAAGTGCTGGAGGACATCCAGAAGGGCATGTTCGACATCGCCGACGCCTTCAAGACCGAGCGCACCAAGGATGTGTTCAACATGGACGAACTGGAGCAGCAGGTGCAGACCGGCTACGCCCGGGCTATGTGGTGCGGCAAGCGGGAATGCGAGGACGCCGTGAAGGAGCGCACCACCGCCACCAGCCGCAATATGCCCTTTGACGCCGAGCCTTTCGCGGACACATGCGTCTGCTGCGGCGAAAAGGCGGAGAAGGTTATGTATTTCGCCAAAGCCTACTGAGGCAATCTGCTCATCGGGAGCCGCATTGAACCGCCTGCCATGCTTCGCCGCATCACCTATATAATGAAGAAAGACCGCCGGGACATGTTCCGGCGGTCTGTATTTTACGGAATATGATACACACGAATCAGTGTACAAATGGAGGTCGGTATTAGGTCGATGACAGCGTTGTCTGGCCGGCCTGCCTGAAAAATCAAAGCAGAAAAGTGGAAAAATAATTGCAGATTTTGCTTGCTTTTATTATGGACTTTCGATATAATACTACCGCTGTCTGTTTTGGGATGAAGCGATAGGTTGCCGCCCCGGCCTGGACGGGTAATTATCGCAGACCAGCCCGAAAATCGGGCGACGGACTCAGGCGCGGGCACGACCAAGCCCGCCCACAGCCGGTAAGCCACACACCACTGCGTCGGTGCAGGCACGAAACCGGTACGAGAACGCTAAATAATAAGGAGGAACTCCAATGGCCAACCAGAAAATCCGCATCAAGCTCAAGGCGTACGAGCACGACCTGATTGACAAGTCTGCCGAACGCATCGTGGACACCGCCAAGCGCACCGGCGCCCGTGTCTCCGGCCCCATCCCGCTGCCCACCGAGAAGGAAATCATCACCATCCTGCGTGCGCCGCACAAGTACAAGGATAGCCGCGAGCAGTTCGAGCGCAGGACCCATAAGCGCCTGATCGACGTGCACAACCCCAACGCCAAAACCGTGGACGCCATGATGAAGCTGGATCTTCCCGCCGGCGTCGAGATCGAAATCAAGCTGTAAGGCAGGAGGAGCATCATGAAGAAAGCAATTTTAGGCAAGAAACTGGGCATGACCCAGAAATTTCTGCCCGATGGCCGCCTGGTACCCGTTACCGTTATCATGGCCGGCCCCTGCACGGTTGTGCAGAAGAAAACCGTGGAAAACGATGGTTATGAATCCGTGCAGCTCAGCTTTGACACGCTGCCTGAGAACCGGGTCAAGAAACTGGTCAACAAGCCCGTAACCGGCCATTTTAAAAAGGCCAACGTAGCACCCGCCCGGTACCTGCGCGAGTTCCGCCTGGAAGACACCGCCTCCTACGAAGTCGGCCAGACCCTGTCTGTGTCCCAGTTCGAAGCGGGGGAGAAGATCGACATCACCGGCACCAGCAAGGGACATGGCTTTACCGGCTCTATCCAGCGCTGGAACCAGAGCAAAGGCCCCATGACCCACGGCTCCAAGTATCACCGCGGCGTCGGCGCCCTGAGCGCCAACTCGGACCCTTCCAAGGTGTTCAAGGGCCGCAATATGCCCGGTCACTACGGTGTCGAGCGCGTCACCATCCAGAACCTGGAAATCGTTGAAGTGGACGCCGAGCGCAACCTGCTGCTGGTTAAAGGCGCAGTTCCCGGCCCCAAGAACAGTCTGTTGCTTGTCCGCAACTCTTGCAAAGCCTAAGTAGAGGAGGAAACCATTCATGCCTACGATCGAAATGGTCAACATGCAGGGCAAGTCCGCCGGCACCTTGGAGCTGAAAGATGAAATCTTCGGCATCAAGCCCAATGTGGCAGCCATGCATCTGGTCGTCCGTTCCATTCTTGCCGCCAAACGCCAGGGCACCCAGAGTGCGCTGACCCGCGGCCAGGTTCGCGGCGGCGGCCGGAAAATATACCGCCAGAAGGGCACCGGCAACGCGCGCCATCATGGCAACCGTGCCCCCCAGTTCCGCCACGGCGGCGTTGTGTTCGCCCCCACCCCCCGGGACTATGTGGTCGGTGTGCCCCGCAAGGTGCGCCGCCTGGCCCTCAAGAGCGCCCTGTCTTCCAAGGTTCTCTCCGGCAACCTCATCGTGGTTGACGAGATTGCCCTGAAGGAAGCCAAAACCAAGCTGGTGGCCAAGATGCTCAAGGACTTGGGCGTCGAAAAGAAAGCCCTGTTGGTACTGCCCGGCAAGGATGAGACCGTCCAGCGCGCCGCCCGCAACATCGAATCCCTGTCCGACGCCTATGTCAACACCATCAATGTGTACGACATCCTGCGCGCCGACAAGGTAATCGTCACCAAGGCCGCCGTCAGCGGCATCGAGGAGGTGTACGCATAATGAAGAACCCCCATGATATCATTCTGCGTCCCGTGCTGACCGAAAAAGGATACGACGGCATTGCGGACAAACAGTATGTTTTCGAAGTGGACATCCACGCCAACAAAGTGGAAATCAAGCGCGCGCTGGAAGCGGTGTTCAAGGACATCAAGGTAGAGAAGGTCAACACCCTCCGCACCATCGGCAAGATCAAGCGCCAGGGCCGCACCAGCGGCCGTACCCCGGAAGTCAAGAAAGCTTACGTCAAGCTGACTGAGAATTCCAAGCCCATCGAGTTCTTCGAAGGCATGATTTAAAGGAAGGAGAAGCACATGGCAATTCGCATTTACAAACCGACATCGCCCGCACGCCGTCACATGTCCGTGCTGACGTATGATGAGATTACCACCTCTACGCCCGAAAAGTCGCTGCTGGCTCCTGTCAAGAAGCATGCCGGCCGCAACAAGCAAGGCAAAATCACCGTCCGCCACCAGGGCGGCGGCAACAAGCGCAAGTATCGTCTGATCGACTTCAAGCGCGACAAGTTCGATGTGCCGGCCAAGGTCGCCACCATCGAGTACGATCCCAACCGCTCCGCGTTCATCGCGCTGCTGCATTACGCCGATGGCGAGAAGCGCTACATCCTGCAGCCTGTGGGCCTGAAAGTGGGCGACACCGTCGTCTCTTCCGACTCGGCCGACATCATCGTGGGCAACTCCCTGCCCATCTCGTCCATCCCCGTTGGCACGCTGATTCACAACATCGAGCTGAAGGTTGGCAGGGGCGGCCAGATTGTCCGTTCCGCCGGCACCTTCGCCCAGCTGATGGCCAAGGAAGGCAAGTACGCTCAGGTGCGTCTGCCCTCGGGTGAAGTGCGTAAAGTGCCCATCGGCGCCCGCGCCACCATCGGCACCGTCGGCAACGTGGACCACGAGAACGTCCGCATCGGCAAAGCCGGCCGCAAGCGCCACATGGGCATCCGCCCCACCGTCCGCGGCGTGGTCATGAACCCGGTGGACCATCCCCACGGCGGCGGCGAAGGCAAATCCCCCATCGGTCTGCCTTCTCCTGTTACCCCCTGGGGCAAGCCGGCTCTTGGTTACAAGACCCGCAAGCACAAGAAGTATTCCAACAACATGATTGTCAAGCGGTCCGGCAAATAACCGCACCAGGACGAAAGGAGGAAGCAATCCATGAGCCGTTCCATTAAAAAAGGTCCCTTTGTCAGCGAGAAGCTGCTCAAGCGCATCGCTGAGATGAATAAATCCGGCAAGAAGTCCGTCCTGAAAACCTGGTCGCGCGCTTCTACCATTTTCCCGGAATTTGTCGGCCACACCATCGCCGTGCATGATGGCCGCAAGCACGTTCCGGTCTATGTCACTGAGGACATGGTGGGCCACAAGCTGGGCGAGTTCGCCCCCACCAGAACCTACCGCGGCCACGCCGGTTCCAAATCAAGCGGAAGATAACGAAAGGAGTTCAAGCATTATGGCACTTAATACCCGTGAAAAGGGCATCGCGCGCAAAGAAAACCGCGACAGGCGCCCCAAGGCCCATGTGAAGCATGTGCGCATCTCCTCTCGGAAGGTGATTTCCGTCATCGATCTGATCCGCGGCAAGAAAGTGGAAGATGCCAAAGCCATCCTCACCTTTACCCCCAAGGCGGCGTCGCCCGTTGTGCTCAAACTGCTCAACAGCGCCATCGCCAACGCAGAAAACAACCTGGATATGGACCGCAACAGCCTGTATGTCGCTGAAGTGTACGCCAATCCCGGCCCCACGTACAAGCGCTATGTTGCGCGTTCCCGCGGCTCGGCCTCGCCCATGCTGCGCAGAACAAGCCACATCAGCATTGTGCTGGATGCCAAGTAAGGGAGGAGGAACAAAATGGGACAGAAAGTCAATCCCCACGGCGCGCGCGTCGGTGTTATTTTTAACTGGAGCACCCGCTGGTTCGCCAACAAGAAAGATTTTGCCAACAACCTGGTCGAGGATAAGAAAATCCGCACCCTGCTGAAGGATAAGTATTACTCCACCGGCATCAGCCGCATCGATATCGAGCGCAGCGCCGCCCGGATGACCATCGACATCTACACCGGCCGTCCCGGCATGATTATCGGCCGCGGCGGCAAGGGCATCGAGGAGCTCAAGAGCTTTGTCGAAAAAGAACTGGGCCACCCAGTTGTCATCAACGTGCTGGAGATCAAGAATCCCGACACGGATGCCCAGCTGGTCGCCGAGAACATCGCCCAGCAGCTGGAAAAGCGCATTTCCTTCCGCCGCGCGATGAAGCAGAGCATTCAGCGCTCCATGCGCGCCGGCGTCAAGGGCATCAAAGCCGGCGTCAGCGGCCGCCTGGGCGGCGCGGACATCGCCCGCTCCGAACACTATCACGAAGGATCCATCCCGCTGCAGACCCTGCGCGCCAACATTGACTATGGCTTTGCAGAAGCCAAGACAACCTACGGCCGCATCGGCGTAAAAGTCTGGATCTACAAAGGCCAGATATTGCCTCAGGCAAAAAAGACGGCTGAACGCATCGAAGGAGGCAAATAACCATGTTGATGCCCAAAAGAGTCAAGCGCCGCAAGGTTTTCCGCGGCCGCATGAAGGGCAAGGCCAACCGCGGCAACTTCATTGCCTACGGTGATTGGGGTCTTGTCGCCAAGGATCCCTGCTGGGTTACCAGCCAGCAGATCGAAGCCGCCCGTATCGCGCTTACCCGTTATACCAAGCGCGGCGGCCAGGTATGGATCAAGATTTTCCCGGACAAGCCGGTAACTGCCAAGCCCGCGGAAACCCGCATGGGTTCCGGCAAAGGCTCGCCCGAGTACTGGGTGGCCGTGGTCAAGCCCGGCCGTGTCCTGTTCGAGGTGGGCGGCGTAGAGGAGTCCGTAGCCAAAGAAGCGCTGCGCCTGGCCGCCAACAAGCTGCCGCTGAGGACCAAAGTGATGTCCAAGGCGCAGAATCCTGTAGAAAACGGTGGTGATAGTCAATGAAAGCAAGCGAATTCGCAGCAATGAAACCCGAGGAACTGACCGCCAAAATCGCTGAGCTGAAATCCGAACTGTTCAACCTTCGTTTCAAGCTCGCGACAGGCCAGCTGGAAAACACGATGCAGATTTCTGAGGTCAAGCGTGACATCGCCCGTGCCATGACCATGCAGACCCAAGCCGCTAAAAAAGCAGCCCGATAACCGTGAAAGGAGGCAACTGAATGTCTGAAGTAAGAGGACTTCGCAAGACCCGCGTTGGTGTTGTGGTCAGCGATAAAATGGATAAAACCGTCGTCGTCGCGGTGAACCGCAGAGTGCGTCATCCGCTGTACGGCAAGATCATGAAGCGCACCAGCAAGCTGAAGGCCCATGACGAACTCAATGCCTGCGGTATCGGGGATACCGTGAAAGTGATGGAAACCCGCCCCATCAGCAAAGATAAATGCTGGCGTGTGGTGGAAATCATCGAGAAAGCGAAATAATTCGTGTACGACCTCTCATGCGCTGCGATATGCCCATGATGAGGAATCTATAAAGGAGGAACCTCTATGATTCAGCCACAGACTCGGCTCAAGGTAGCCGATAACTCCGGCGCTAAGGAAATCATGTGCATCCGCGTGATGGGCGGTTCATTCCGCCGCACGGGATCCATCGGGGACATCATCGTCGCCAGTGTGAAATCCGCAGCTCCGGGTGGCCAGGTGAAGAAGGGCGAGGTTGTCAAAGCCGTTATCGTCCGCGTAACCAAGCAAAAACGCCGTCCTGACGGCAGCTACATCGCTTTTGACGATAACGCAGCCGTTATCATCAATGATGCCAAGCAGCCCCGCGGCACCCGTATCTTTGGGCCGGTGGCCCGCGAACTGCGCGAGAAGGATTTCATGAAAATCATCTCCCTCGCGCCCGAAGTTCTCTAAGGAGGAGCGACAATGAAAATGCATGTTAAGGCCAAGGACGAAGTCATTGTCATCTCCGGCAAGGACAAAGGCGTCAAAGGCAAGGTACTGGCTTCCCTTCCCAAGAGCGGCAAAGTCGTCGTGGAAGGCGTCGCCATGGTTACCAAGCACCAGAAATCCCGCGCCCAGGGACAGCCCGGCGGCATCATCAAGAAGGAAGCCGCCATTGATGCCAGCAACGTGATGCTGGTCTGCCAGAAGTGCGGCAAGCCCTCCCGCTCCGGCGTGAAGGTAACCGACGGCAAAAAAATCCGCACCTGCAAAAAGTGCGGCGAACAGATTGACTGATAAGGAGGATACAGCAAATGGCAACACGCATGAAAGAAAAGTATACGTCTGAAGCTGTCCCTGCCTTGCAGCAGAAGTTCGGCTATAAGAACGTGATGGAAATCCCCAAGCTTTCCAAAATCATCATCAACATCGGCCTTGGCGACTGCAAGGAAAACGCCAAGATGCTCGAGACCGCCGTGGCCGAGCTGGGGGAAATCTCCGGCCAGAAGCCCATGGTCACCAAAGCCAAAAAGTCCGTCGCGAACTTTAAGGTTCGTGAAGGCATGAACGTAGGCGCCAAGGTTACCCTGCGGGGCACCCGCATGGAAGAATTCTTCGACCGCCTCGTCAGCATCGCCCTGCCCCGCGTCCGCGACTTCCGCGGCGTTTCCAACAAAGCCTTTGACGGCCGCGGCAACTATGCCCTGGGCATCAAGGAACAGCTGATCTTCCCCGAAATCAACTATGACAAGGTGGAAAAGATCCGCGGCATGGAAATGATTTTTGTCACCACTGCCAACACCGATGAGGAAGCCAAAGAGCTGCTGAGCTTGCTTGGCATGCCTTTCGCACAATAAGGGAGGATTGAACAATGGCAAAGACAAGCATGAGAATCCGTCAGGCGCGTAAGCCGAAGTTCTCCACCCGTGCGTACACCCGCTGCCGCCTGTGCGGCCGCCCGCACTCGGTGCTTCGCCGCTACGGTGTCTGCCGCATCTGCTTTAGGGAATTGGCTTACAAGGGCCAGATCCCCGGCGTGCGCAAGGCAAGCTGGTAACAGGAATACGGAAAAGGAGGTTCGACTATGATTATGAATGATCCGATCGCCGATATGCTGACCAGGATTCGCAATGCGCAAGTCGCCAAGCATGACACGGTCATCATCCCCGCGAGCAAAGCCAAAAAGGCCATCGCCAAGATTCTCTACGATGAAGGCTACATCAAGGCTTATGAGAACATCGATGACGGTGTCCAGGGGCAGATTAAGCTGTCCATCAAGTACCTGGGCGGCAAAGGCCAGCCGGTTATCGCCGGTCTCAAACGTATTTCCAAGCCCGGTCTGCGCGTGTACGCAAACTGCGAGGATCTGCCCAAGGTTCTGGGCGGCCTGGGAATCGCCATTATCTCTACATCCAAAGGCCTCATGACCGACCGCGCAGCCCGCAAGGAAAACCTGGGCGGCGAAGTCATGGCCTATATCTGGTAACTGTAACGCATTGGAGGTGCAATTATGTCTCGAATCGGAAAACTTCCGATCCCGGTGCCTGCGGGCGTGACAGTGACGGTTGATGATGAGAACAATGTTGTCGTCAAAGGCCCCAAAGGAACGCTTTCCCAGAAGGTTCACCGTGATTTTAAACTCACCCAGGACAATGGCGTGCTGACGCTGGAACGTCCCAGCGATTCCAAGCCCCATAAATCCATGCATGGTCTGTACCGCTCCCTGGTCAACAACCTGGTTGTGGGCGTGACCACCGGTTTTGAAAAGACGCTGGAAATCGTCGGCACGGGCTACCGCGCCCAGGCGGAAAACAAAAAGCTGACCGTCAACGCCGGCTATTCCCACCCCGTCGTCTTTGACGCCCCCGAGGGCATCACCTTTGAAACCCCCACCCCCACCACCATCGTGGTGAAGGGCATCGACAAACAGGTCGTCGGCAACCTTGCCGCTGATATCCGCGCCGTACGCAAACCCGAACCCTACCTGGGCAAGGGCATCAAGTACAAGGGCGAGCATATCCGCCGCAAGGAAGGCAAGGCCGGCAAGTAATTGAAGGGAGTGAACGCATATGTTTAAAAAACGCGACCGCAATGAAGTGCGTGTCATCCGTCACGCGCGCGTGCGTAAAAAGATCAGCGGCACACCCGAAATGCCGCGCCTGTGTGTATTCCGCAGCAACCAGTACATCTATGCCCAGGTTATTGATGACACCAAAGGTGTCACCCTGGCCCAGGCATCCTCCATGGAGCCGGACCTGAAGAAAGCCGCCGAGGACAAAAACAAGGTGGATGTTTCCAAACTGGTCGGCAAAACTGTCGCGGAGCGTGCGCTCCAGACTGGCATCACCAATGTTGTCTTTGACCGCGGCGGCTACGTCTATGTCGGGCGTATCGCTTCCCTGGCCGAAGGCGCGCGTGAAGCCGGACTCAAATTCTGAGAGGAGGAAACAAACGCATGGCTCGCAGAGAAGAAATGGATAACGAATTTAAAGAGAAGCTGGTTTCCATCAACCGTGTCTCCAAGACCGTTAAGGGCGGCCGCAACATGCGCTTCGCGGCGCTGGTCGTTGTGGGCGATGGCGCCGGGCGCGTAGGCGCCGGCACCGGCAAGGCTGTGGAAATCCCCGAAGCCATCCGCAAAGCGGTGGAAGACGCCAAGAAGCACCTGGTCACCGTGCCGGTGGTGGGCACCACCATTCCGCACCAGACCATCGGCTACTTTGGCACCAGCAAGGTCGTCATGCTGCCCGCGGAAGAGGGCGCCGGCGTGATTGCCGGCGGCGCTGCCCGCGCCGTGCTGGAACTGGCCGGCGTGCGCGATATCCGCACCAAGAGCTTTGGCACCAGCAACCCCATCAACACGGTGAAAGCCACGGTTGAAGGGCTCAAACTTCTCCGTTCCGCAGAGCAGGTTGCCCAGATGCGCGGCAAGACCGTGGAAGACATCCTGGGCTGAGGAGGAGAAAAATGAAACTACAAGTCACATTGAAGAAATCCACCATCGGCTGTCTGCAAAAGCAGATAGACACGGTGAAGGCCCTGGGCCTTCGCAAAATCGGCCAGACGGTTGTCAAGGAAGACAACGCCGCCATCCGCGGACAGATTTTCGTGGTTAAGCACCTGGTCGACGTGGTAGAAGTCAACGAATAAGGAGGACGCCCTCATGAAATTGCACGAGTTGAAACCCAACGCGGGTTCCACGACTGCCCCGAAGCGCCTGGGCCGAGGCGTAGGATCCGGTCTTGGCAAGACCTCCGGCAAAGGTCATAAAG
Organism: uncultured Clostridia bacterium; assembly: GCA_937894675.1. Classification (GTDB taxonomy): domain Bacteria; phylum Bacillota; class Clostridia; order Christensenellales; family Aristaeellaceae; genus DTU024. Next base: position 15,203 of record CALCQO010000019.1, on the reverse strand, counting down.
GTGCCAAGGCACGCTCCGGCGGCGGAAAAGCCCCCGGATTTGAAGGCGGCCAGATGCCTTTGACGCGCCGTCTGCCCAAAATGGGCTTTGTCAACATCTTCTCCAAGGAATACGCCACGGTGAACGTGGCCAGCCTGGAAGAAAGATTCGAGACAGGCGACGTGGTTGATGTGGACTCCCTGAAGAAAGCCGGCCTGGTTAAAAAGGTTGGCGAAGGCGTCAAGATTCTGGGCGGCGGCGAGCTGACCAAGAAACTGACCGTCAGGGCTGCCAAATTTACTGCTTCCGCGAAGGAGAAGATAGAGGCTGCAGGCGGCAAGGCTGAGGAGGTATAACATGTGGGATACTTTACGCAATGCCTGGAAGGTGCCTGAGATTCGCAAGAAGCTCCTGTATACCTTCTTCATGCTGCTGGTTTACCGGCTCGTCAGTATGATTCCGGTGCCCGGCATCAATGCCAGTGTCGTACAGGAAGTATCTCAGCAGTTTGACGCGCTCAACCTGGTCAACATGATGACAGGCAACGCTTTCCAGCAGATGACTGTCATGGCCATGGGCATCACGCCCTACATCAACGCCAGCATCATCATCCAGCTGCTCACCATCGCCATCCCGGCGCTGGAGCGGCTGAGCAAGGAAGGCGGGGAAGAGGGCAAGGAAAAGATCAACAAGATCACCCGCTACACCACCGTTGTGCTGGCAGTCCTGCAAGCCATCGGCATCGTGGCCGGCCTCCAGTCCGCTTCCATGGGCATCGCCCAGCAGACCAAGGTCTTAAAACCTGAGTACAACAACTTCTTCGGCCTCCTGTCCATCGGTGTCACCATGGCAGGCGGTACCGCCCTTGCCATGTGGATTGGTGAAAGGGTGACAGCCAAGGGGATTGGCAACGGTATCTCCCTGCTGATCTTTGCCGGCATCATCTCCAACCTCTTCAACGGCATTCTGACGGCCTTCCTGGAAGTGATCGGTGTGCAGCAGGGCGCCACTACCGTGGTGCAGTTCCTGATACTGATTCTCTTCACCCTGATTATCATCGTCTTTGTTACCTTCATCGACCTGGGCGAGCGCCGCATTCCGGTGCAGTACGCCAAGCGGGTCGTGGGCCGTAAAATGTACGGCGGCCAGAGCACGCATATCCCCATCAAGGTGATGAGCGTCGGCGTGCTGCCCCTCATTTTCGCCTATTCCTTCATGGCCTTCCCGGGCACCATCATTGCCATGTTCGGCACGGACTCGGGCGCCTACAAATGGTGGCAGGCCAATATGCACCAGACAAGCGCGCTGTATCTGATTACCACCGCGCTGCTGATTCTGGCGTTCACCTACTTCTACTCATCCATCAGCTTCAACCCCCAGGACATCGCCAAGAACATCAACCAGCAGGGCGGCACCATCCCCGGTATCCGCTCGGGCAAAAACACCTCAGACTTCCTAGCCCGTACGACCCGGCGTCTGACCCTGTTCGCGGCTCTGTTCCTGGCCATCCTGGCCACTGTGCCCTCCCTGCTGTATGTATGGCAGAGCGTGCAGATTCCCTACGCGGCGTCCTCCATGCTGATTGCTGTCAGCGTATCCATGGAAACCGTACGCCAGCTGGAAGCCCAGATGGTGATGCGCAACTACAAGGGATTCCTGTAATCCCCCGGCATGCAAACAATCCCAGCCCCGCCTGAAAGGGCGGGGTGGGATTTTGAGGTGAAAGATGAACCTGATTTTCTTAGGCCCTCCCGGATCGGGCAAAGGCACCCTGGCGATGTATCTGGTAGAAAAGGCGGGCATCCCGCAGATTTCCACCGGCGACATGCTGCGCGCCCACAGAGCCAAAGGCACCGCCCTGGGCCTGGAAGCCCAGTCCTACATGGACAAGGGGGAACTGGTGCCCGACAGCGTCATTATCGGCATGGTGGAAGAGCGGCTTGCGCAGGATGACTGCAAAAACGGCTACATCCTCGACGGCTTCCCCCGCACCCTAGCCCAGGCGCACGCCCTGGAAAAGATTGCCGAGATTGACATGGTGGTGTCCCTGGTGCTGGACAATGAAGTCATTGTCCGCCGCCTGTCCGGCCGGCGTGTCTGCCCCGACTGCAACGGCACCTTCCACATCTCCCTGCTGGAAGATGAGAAGAAATGCCCCGCCTGCGGCGGCCAGCTGATTCAGCGGGTAGACGACAGCGAGGCGACCATCCGCAACCGCCTGAAGGTGTATGAAGATCAGACCGCGCCCCTCATTGTCTATTACCGCGAAAAGGGCTTGCTGCGGGAAATCGACTCCTCCGGTTCTGTGGAGGACAACCGCCGGGAACTGGACAAGGTGCTGAAATAGGCATGATTTTCGTCAAGAACTACAAACAGATTGAGAAGATGCGCAAGGCAGGCCACCTGCTGTATGAAGTGCTGTGCAAACTGCGGGAAGCGGTGAAGCCCGGCATGACCACCGCGGCGCTGGACGCCTACGCGGAGGAGCTTATCCGCCGCAACCACGCGGAACCGTCCTTTCTTGGGTACCAGGGATATCCGGCGACCATCTGCGCGTCCATTGACGACCAGGTTGTCCACGGCATCCCCTCGGACAAGGTGGTTCTGCAGGAAGGCAGCATCCTGAGCATCGACTGCGGTGTCATCCTGGACGGCTGGCAGTCCGACAGCGCGCTGACAGTACCGGTTGGGGAAATCACCCCGGACAAACAGAAGCTGATCCGGGTTACCGAGGAATGCTTCTTTGAAGGGGCCAGGCAAGCTGTCAACGGCAACCGCCTGGGGGATATCGGCGCCGCTGTGCAAAAACACGCGGAGAATCATGGTTACGGCGTGGTGCGCGCGCTGACCGGGCACGGCATCGGCCGCAACACCCATGAGGATCCCAATGTACCCAACTTTGGCGAAACAGGCCGCGGCATCCGGCTTAAGTCCGGCATGACACTGGCCATCGAACCCATGATTACCCAAGGGGATTACCGGGTCAACATGCTCGATGATGGGTGGACATTCGTCACCCACGATCATTCCGCCTGCTCCCATTACGAGCATACCATCGCCGTGGGGGACGGGCTGCCCGAAATCCTCTCATTGCCCGGGTTTTCCTGGGCTGATTATTCCCAAAGTGCAGGAGAAGGCCATTGAAGCCGTCTGTCAGGAAAGGAATTGTTGTAAAATCCCAAAAAGGGCGTGACAAGGGCAGGCTCTTTGTGGTATTATACGAGATGGACGCTGATTTTGTTATGATTTGCGACGGGGATACCCATCCCATCAGCCATATGAAGAAAAAGCGTCGAAAACACCTGATGCCGCTTGGTCACGAACTGCCCGACATTCTCTCTTTATTTGAGCAAAACCAACTGAAGAACAGTGATGTCAACAAAGCTCTGACCGTGATCGCAAGTAGCATGTCCTGACGGAGCCAAAGGAGGCTGTATTTTTGCCCAAAGAGGATGTAATTGAAATTGAAGGAAAGGTCATAGAAGCATTGCCCAATGCCATGTTCAGTGTTGAACTGGCCAATGGACACCGCATTATGGCCCACATCTCCGGTAAAATGCGCATGCATTTCATCCGCATCTACCCAGGAGACAAAGTCACGATTGAGCTTTCCCCGTATGATCTGACGCGCGGCCGCATTACGTGGCGCAGCAAAAACTAAGCGTTCTGTCAAGACATTCCATTGAGGAGGTAGACCCAATGAAAGTTCGTCCGTCTGTGAAACCCATCTGCGAGAAGTGCAAGATTATCAAGCGCAAGGGTCATGTGATGATCATCTGCGAGAATCCCAAGCACAAGCAGAAGCAGGGCTAAATTCGTTGGTAAATCGTATGGGCGGCTGCCCGGCCTGGCCGGGTCCATACGATTTTATCATACATATCCGGGACTTTCCCACCCGGCAACAGGTTGCTTGCAACCACATCATTTTGGAGGTGTATCCTACACATGGCACGTATAGCGGGTGTTGACCTGCCCAGAGAAAAGCGCGTGGAGATTGGACTGACCTATATCTTTGGTATCGGCCCTGCGATTTCCAAGAAAATTCTTGCAGAGACCGAAATCAGCCCTGATATCCGCGTGAAGGACCTCTCCGAAAACGATATCAGCAAACTGCGTGATTACATCGAGCATCACACCAAGGTGGAGGGTGACCTGCGCCGTGAGGTGTCGCTCAATATTAAGCGTTTGGTGGAAATCGGCAGCTACCGTGGCGTGCGCCACCGTCGCAGCCTGCCCGTCAGGGGCCAGAACACCAAGCAGAACGCGCGTACCCGCAAAGGCCCCAAGAAACAGGTCGCCGGAAGCAAGAAGGCAACCAAGTAAGGCCGCTGACATCATAAGCCAATAGGCACGGAGGGAAATTTACATGGCAAAAGCTAGCCTGAAGAAGGTTTCGCGCAAGCGCCGGGAGAAAAAGCTCGTAGAGCGCGGCGTTGTGCATATCCGCTCTTCATTCAACAATACCATTGTTACCATCACCGACACCGTGGGCAACGCCTTAAGCTGGGCGAGCGCCGGCGGCATGGGTTTCCGCGGCAACAAGAAGTCTACGCCCTTCGCGGCGCAGATGGCTGCCGAGACCGCCGCCAAGGCCGCGACCGAGTTTGGTCTGCGCATGGTGGATGTGTACGTCAAAGGCCCCGGTTCAGGCCGTGAAGCGGCTATCCGCTCGCTGCAGACTGCCGGTCTTGAAGTTACTATGATCAAAGACGTGACGCCCATTCCCCACAACGGATGCCGTCCGCCCAAACGCAGAAGAGTTTAAGAAGGAGGTCCACAAATGGCACGATATACAAGCTCAGCTTGCCGTCAATGCCGTCGCGAGGGCACCAAGCTCTTCCTGAAGGGTGAAAAGTGCTTCTCCCAGAAGTGCGCAGTCGGCAAAAGGCCCACACCGCCCGGCCAGCATGGCCAGGCCCGTCAAAGAAAAATGAGTGAGTACGGCACCCAGCTTCGTGAGAAGCAGAAGGCGCGCCGCGCTTATGGCGTCCTGGAGACGCAGTTCAAACGTACCTACGACCGCGCGACGACCATGAAGGGCGTCACCGGCGAAAACCTGCTCCAGCTGCTGGAACGCAGGCTGGACAATGTGGTGTACCGCGCCGGCATGGCCGCTTCCCGCGCCCAGGCCCGTCAGCTGGTTAACCACGGCCACTTCCTCGTCAACGGCAAGAAGGTCGACATCCCCTCCTACACAGTCAAGAGCGATGATGTCATCACCGTGCGCGCCCGCAGCAAGGAAATGGAGCATTTCAAGGCAGTGCGCGAAGGCTCTTCCCGTATTCTGCCCAAGTGGCTCTCTCTGAACGCTGATGAGCTCACCGCCACCGTGTCGGCTCTGCCCGCCCGTGATGATGTGGACTTCAGCCTGCAGGAGAACATGATTGTCGAATTCTACTCCCGTTAACCTTATCCTGCATACATTGCTGGACAGATTGATGAAATTGGAGGAGAATAAGCTGTGATTGCAGAAATCGAGAATCCGCGTATTGAACGCACAGTGCAGAACGAAGCTGAACACTACGGCCGTTTTGTTGTTGAACCCCTGGAGCGCGGCTTTGGCCATACATTGGGCAATGCCCTGCGCCGCGTCCTGCTTAGCTCCCTGCCCGGCGCTGCCGTCACCAGCATCAACATTGAGGATGTGCAGCATGAGTTTTCCACCATCCCCGGCGTCAAGGAAGATGTCACGGAGATCATCCTCAACCTGAAGGAACTGTCCGTCAAGCTGTTTTCCGACCAACCCAAAATGCTGGAAATCAGCGCGGTGGGCCCCGGCAAGGTGAAGGCTTCCGACATCCGTGTCGACTCTGAAGTGGAAATCGTCAACCCTGATCTGCATATTGCCACCTTGAGCAAAGGCGCCAAACTGCACATCTGGATGACATTGGACAAAGGCCGCGGCTATGTGCCCGCGGAGCGCAACAAGCAAAATCCCATGCCCATCGGCGTCATCCCCATTGATTCCATCTATACCCCCATCCGCAAGATGAATTACATGGTGGAAGACACCCGTGTCGGTCAGACGACAGACTATGACAAGCTGATTCTGGAAGTATGGACCAACGGCAGCATTTATCCCGATGAAGCCATCGGCATGGCTGCCAAGATTCTCACCGAGCAGCTGTCCATTTTCACCAAGCTGACAGACCAACCGGTGCAGCCGCTGAGCCTGGAGCCGGAGGAAGCTTCCGCCGGCAAGAACATGGAAATGACCATCGATGAATTGGACCTGTCCGTGCGGGCGTTCAACTGCCTCAAGCGTGCCGGCATCAATACGGTGGGCGAACTGGTGCAAAAGAGCCAGGAAGACATGATGAAGGTGCGCAACCTCGGCAAGAAGAGCATGGAAGAAGTCGGGCAGAAGTTAGCGCTGCTGGGTCTGTCCCTGCGTAAATCCGACGAATAATCAGCCCGACCCGGGCAAAGGAGGAATACCCCATGGCACAACGTAAACTTGGCAGGCCGGCAGATCAGCGCAAAGCACTGCTGCGCAACCAGGTTACCAGCCTGCTCTGGCACGGGCGCATTGAGACCACCCTACCCCGCGCCAAGGAAGTCCGCCGTATCGCGGATAAAATGGTTACCCTGGCTGTGCGCGAGTATGACAACAGCGTACAGGCCACGAAAGAATATCACAATGAAAAAGGGCAGATTGTGTCCCTGGAAGTGACCAATGACATGCCCAGCAAGCTGCATGCCCGCCGCCTGATGATGGCTTTCCTGTATGATTTCCAGGAAACCAAAAAGAAGGACGAGAGCAAGAGCGATTACAAGGAGCGTACCAAGGGAAAGAACCACCCCGTCGTGGAAAAGCTTTTCCGTGAGTATGGCCCCAAGTACCGCACCCGCAACCAGGAGAAAGGCGCGAATGGCGGTTACACCCGCATTTCCCGCCTGGGACCCCGTCGCGGCGACGCAGCGGAAATGGTCATCATCGAAATGATCTAACGCCCAAAGGGCATCAAAAAGCAGCGTAACAGCTGCTTTTTTTGTGCCTTCTCCCCATGCTTTTATTTTTTACATTGATGGGGTATAATTATAGAAACCATTTGAAAGGATGATCCTGTGCGTTCAATTGGCATCCTCTCCGGTTCCTTTGATCCCATCCATTTCGGGCATATCCGCCTGGCGGACAGTTTGGCCAGGTCGATCCCCCTGGACGAGGTGCTGTTGGTTCCGCTGTCCGTGCCCGGGCACCGAAAGCCAGCCGCTTCCTTAGCCCATCGCCGGCGGATGATGCAATTGGCGACGGAAAACCATCCGAACCTCATCATCCCTGATTTTCGCTTCAAGCAGGAAAGTCCTTCTGTGTATGATATCGTCCGCGCGGTTAAGAACGCTTACCGCGACGCCGCTATTTATTACATCATCGGCGCTGACCGCCTGCCCGGTATGCAGTACTGGCAGAACGCGGCTGAGATATTCACTTTATGCGAGTTCCTCGTATGTCCCCGGCCCGGGTATAATCTAAGTCAGTTGGCGGATTTTGCCGCGTCCTACGGCGCTAAAATACACCTGATGCGCTTTGCCGAGGCACTTACCTCCGCCGAGCTGGTGCGTAAACAGCTTGCCCTGCATAACGACGCGCCCGACATGCTGGACCCAGCCGTCATTCATCACATTGCCCGCAACGGCCTGTATCTGCCGGATTATGAAACGCTGCTGAAACCCATGCTTAACGCGTCCCGTTTGCAGCACACCCTTTCCGTCAGGCAAACGGCGGTGGATTTGGCGGTTATCCATCGAATCCCCTTACTGAAGACTTCCGTCGCCGCTATGCTTCATGACTGCGCCAAGTGCATGCCGCTGACGGCTTTGCGCCAGATAGCCATCAAGAACCGCCTGACGGATGACAAGGAGATTCTCTCCTCCGCCGCGCTGCTGCACGGCATTGTGGGGGCGTATATCGCAAGAGAGCGCTTTGGCATACAGGATGAGGATATCCTCAATGCCATCGCCAACCATACCATCGGCCGAAGCGGGATGTCCCCGCTGGAACTTTGCATCTTTGTGGCCGACGCCATCGAACCACTCTGCCGGCCCTATGCCGAGCTGGAAGAAATCAGAGCCCTGTCCCAAGTGGATTTGCGCGCGGCGGCGCTGCTGTGCTTCCAATCCACCAAGCGGCACATTTCGCGCACCGGGGGGCACTATTCCATCAAGTCTCAAATGGCTATGGATTCCTTAGCCTATCAAATATCACAATAGGGGGAACATCATGAAAGAAAAGGACCAGGCAATTCATTTGGCGCAAATTCTCTACGACCGCAAAGCCAGGGACATTACCGCCCTGGATGTCCATCACTTAACGGTGCTGACAGATTACCTTGTAATCGCCTCCGGCAACAATGCCCTGCAGGTGAAAGCTCTGGCGGAGCATGTGGATGCCAAAGCGGCGGAGATGGGGCTGGAGATGCGCCGGCAGGAAGGGCAGCAGGAAGGCCGATGGATTGTAATGGACTTTAACACCATCATTGTTCACATCTTCCACCAGGAGGACAGGGACTATTACCGCCTGGACCATTTATGGTCGGACGGAACCAATCGGCTGAGCCTTCCCTTTGAGGAGGAAGCCAGGGAAACCCTTGCGTGAATATTCAATTATACATGCTGAAGAAGAACTTCGATGTTCAGAAAGCGCTTCGCTTCTTCAAGGAGAGGCGGATTAAAGTACAGCTTGTGGATTTGAGCAAGCATCAGATGGGCAAACGGGAACTTGAGCTGTTCGCCCAGTCAGGCGGCGCGGCAAGCCTAATCAACAGGTCGCTGACCGCCGTAAAGGAACATCCCATCGCCTACACATCAGACCGTGATACCATTCTTTCCTACCTATCCGAACGTCCCGAATTTCTGGTCACACCCCTCATCCGGGACGGCCGGCGCGCCATGGTAGGGTTTGACGAGCAAACGCTGTTAGCGTGGTTGAAAGAACAATAGAGGAGGAACCTATGAAAAAACTGGCATTGATTCTCGCGGCGGTCGTCCTGGTAGCCGCCATTGGCATCGGCGTGCTGATGGGGCAGAAGAACACCCTGTCCACCGAAAAGAGCACATTGGAAACCAGCATCGCGGCGCTGACCAAGGAAAAAGAAACCCTGAGTGCGGATAAAGAAGCCGCGGCCGCGTCGGTAACCGCCCTGGAAGCGGAACGGGACAAGGCTGTGGAGGAACTAAACGCCGAAAAGGCGAAACTGGCGGAATTGACCAAGGAAATGGAAGACAGCGCCACCGTGAAAGCCTCCCTGGACAAGGCCTCCGAAGAGCTGAAAAACGCCCAGGCCACCCTGGAGCAGATGACCCAGGAAAAGACAGCCAGCGATAGCGCCAAGTTGGATGCCGACAAAGCCTTTGCTGATTTGCAGGCGCAGCTGGATGCCAAGGTCATCCGGGTGGATGAACTGGCTGCCAACAACCAGACACTGGAAAAACAGGTGGAGGAATTGACAACCCAGGTTCAGCAGGCGGCGGAAACCGCCGCTGCCGGGGCGAATACCGCAGCGCAAGAGCTGCAGGGCCAGCTTGATCAGCAGGCGGAAGAATTGAAAACAGCCCTCGCCTCCGTGGACACGATAACTCTGGAAAAGACGGAACTGGAAAAAACAGTCGCCGATTTGAAAGCCCAGCTGGAAGAAGCAGCCGCCGCCAAGGCGGAGCTGGAAAAACAGGTGGCAGACCTGACCGCCAAAGCAGGGGAAACTACGGAACCTGCCGCTGAGCCCATTGTGGTCAGCAAGGACGGCTTCGCCGGCCCCGTTGCCGTATCCGTCACCTTTGATGAAAACGGCGTTATCACCGCCCTTACAATCGGCGATGAAAACTTCGCCGAAACAGCCGGGTTCGGCGAAGCGGCGAAAGAGCCGGCTTTCACCGAACAGTTCATTGGCAAGAAAGCCCCTCTGAAACTCGAAGACATCGAAGCCATCAGCAGCGCCACCATGACAACCGAAGCAGTGCTGGACGCCATCAACGAAGCGGCAGAGCAGAACAAGTAAATAAGCATCAGCAAGGCGGGGCACCATATACCCCGCCTTGCTTAATGTAGTAGGTATATCATATTATGGGGTTTTAGAAGACTAACCTTGTTGTATAGGGTGTTACCATAGTTGACTAAGCAGTGTTCACATGAACTCCGAAAATTGACACATATATTTGTTCGTGCTACAATTATTCGGTATAACTAAGGCAATTGAACCTTCTTATACAACAGTACCGGATTATAGAAGTGCATGAGGGGGAGGTGATCAGATGAGTACGATGCCCATAGCTATTGAAAACAGAAGAGTAGAAAGCACAACCAATAGGTTGCACATTGCGCATTACCTATTCTTGCTATACTGGATGATGAAACCATTCTATTTTGGCCCTTCCGGCAATATGCAGTTGGCGGATTTTATTTTTGTGCTGGCATTTGTTATGTGGATTTTTGTTCACAAGGGCAATGTCTTGGTGGATAGGCGGGAGTTTCCTCTGGCAATGTTCTTGCTGTTAATTTTAGTGATAAATGGCATTTACTTTTTTATTACCTTTGATAACAGTTTTTTGCTAACGAGTGCATATTATACCTATTGTTTTATGATTGTCCTTGTTGTGCGTGATTTTATGCAAAATAAACGCTTCCTCCGTGGACTTATGTGGACCAGCGCTTTTAATTTGATTATTCAAATGGTTGTTTTGCTTCTTGGCTTAGGGAGATTTATGTGGCGTGGCCTGCGCTTCATGGGTACATTTAATGATCCCAACCAATTTGCGTTCTCCATGTTTTCTTCGTTTTTATTGGTATTTATTCTTTCTAGCTATATGAAAGAAGAGGAAAAAAGCAGGAAAAAGCTGTTGGTATTATCAGCCTTCCTTTTCGCTGCATATTTTATTGTGCAAGGTGGTTCAACAGGCATGCTGCTGGGTGTAGGAGCCTTTGCGCTGGTATTCATGCTGACCATAATTTACAGTGAACGCACGCCAGCATTTCAATTTCTTAAGATTTTGGCGATTATTACGATTGTTGCGATTGTTGCATTAATTGCTGTCCAAGGAATCAATGTTGCACAAGTAGACGGTTCAGCAAGTTCAAGCTCCTTTTTAATATTCCGTCTACTGCAAAAAATCAACCTTGTAGAAAGCGGCGGAGTAAATAGTTTGTTTGAGGATAGAGCAATTACTAGGATCTTTAACTTTCCCATCTATTTAATCTTTGGCTCCGGAGAGGGCGCCCATACCCGATTCCCAGACCGAGGATTCGAAGTACACTCTACCTTTCCAGGCATATTCTTTTATTACGGAATTATCCCATTTCTCATCCTGTGTTTCTGGATTTATGGAAACCTGAAGAATGCCAGTAGAATCCTGGTTCCCGTGTACCTAGCCTTGTTGGTTGAAAGTCTTACCTTAGCGCATCAAAGGCAGCCTACATTCTGGATGATTATCCTGTTAGGCAGTTTACCCTATGCGAATCCAAAAAAATTAAGGCGATACCGGATGGTTGTATCACCATAGCATCATTTTGTGAAGAAAGTCTTCTTGGTAGCCATTCGTCATAAAGAATCACAGACAATCCAGCTACGGTAATAATTTATTAAGTTGTTGAAGGAGAATAACATGCAAGTTATAGAAGTATCCATTAAAGAGATTATCGTTCATTTGCTAAGAAGATGGAAAACTATTGTTGCAATAGCTTTGATTCTAGCGATAGGATTTGCTGCGTTGTCATATGCCAATCATGAGGTGCTTGACAAAATGCTGGTAAAATCTAGTAATTTAGACGCGAATAATGCTCTTCAGGGCGAGTCATATGAAATTAATATAGCTATCGAGCTTACAACATTCGTGGGGACAAGTGCAGATAGTTACCATATAACCTTAGCCACAAACGACCTGCTTACAAAACTTGTGACAAGGTATACATTACTATTAGATGGCGCGCCGCTTGCTGATGTTCTCAGTAATAGCTTATCCGCAGATTTTACCAATGAAGAGCTTAAAGAGATAGTAACGATTGCATCACCTGCTACGGGACTTCTTGCGCTTTCTGTAAAGAAAAACCCCATGGTTAACGCTCAACAAGCTGCTAGGGACGTGTTTAATTACCTCATGGAACAGAATGAATTGGTTACCTCATCTGTAACAGAGCATAAACTAATGATATTGTCTGAAACCACAGTAAAAAACAGCGATGATGTTGATGACGTACCAAACTATATAAAGATGGCAATGTTAGGTTTCATTATTGGATTAATTCTGGGCATTGCTCTATTAACATTCTTGTTCCTTATCAAGCCCACAATTCAGACACCTGAACGCATTAATGATACAACCGGTTTGTTTTATCTAGGGGGTGTTTTGCGCAAGAAGCATAAGACTGCGGCGGATTTCGTTGCTGGAACTATGCGTATGGCCTATCGTGAGAACGGTATCAAACTAATTGCAGAGAATATGCGCGAGATGGTTCAGGATGGATGTACGATTCTTTTTACCGGAAATATTGAGCCATCAACGATGGAGGAAACCGCAAAAAAAATTACGAAGGAAATCCATCGTGAGGATATGAAGGTTTTGATTGGTTCAAATATTAATATTGACGCGGATACAATTAGGAAGTTAGGAGAAAGTAATGCCGTAGTACTAATGGAGCGACTTGGTGTTTCAAGAATAAAAAATATTCATTTTGAAAAAGAACGTATTGAGATGTCAAAGAAGCCAATTCTTGGTTATGTGCTCATTTAAACATCATCACCTTTTATGATGCTATCGTGCTATGATCATTTTAAATATGTGGCTAAAGTAAAACAGATGGATTGTGTTCGTAATGTTTAGAATTCTGCTTACAGGTGCTAATAGTTATATAGGTACTTCTGTTGAGAATTATCTCGCACAATGGCCTGATGAGTATCACGTAGATACTGTTGATATGATCGATGGTTCTTGGCGAAAGATGAGTTTTAATAGCTATGATTCTATCTTTCATGTGGCAGGAATTGCGCATCAGGATTCCGGTAGAATCACTGATGAACGAAAAAAATTATACTATAAGGTAAATACAGACCTGACGATTGAGACTGCCAAAAAAGCTAAGGCGGAAGGCGTGAAACAATTTATCTTTATGAGCAGCATCATTGTTTACGGTGCTAGTTCGAAGATAGGTGAGAAAAAAATCATTACCAAGAATACAAAACCCACGCCAGAAGGTGCGTATGGTGACAGTAAGCTGCAAGCTGAGCGGGGCATCCAGCAGTTAAACGATGATTGTTTCAAGGTTTGTATCCTGCGCCCGCCTATGATTTATGGACCAGGATGCAAAGGGAACTATGTGTTGTTGGAGAAAGCTGCGCGAAAGTTGCCATTCTTTCCTGATATAAAGAATGAACGATCTATGCTTTATGTGGGGAATCTATGCAGATATATCAAGTGTATCATCGATCATTCATTCTCGGGAATTCTTTTTCCTCAGGATCCTGAGTTTGTGTGTACCAGTAACATGGTTAAGCAAATAGCTCAGACCCATGGGAGACATATTCGACTTACTAAACTCTTTAATCCTATCATTTTTGCACTTTCGGGAAAGTTGAAGGTTTTTCAAAAGATTTTCGGTAACCTTGTTTACGAAAAGAGCAGTGATGTAAAAATGGATTGCTGTAATGTCCATAATCCCAGCCAATTAACGGAGACAGAACAATGACATCCAAGAGTGCTGTGCTGGTCAGTTGTTTCAATTATTATGATATTCGTATTAAATATATTGAGAAGTTTTTAATGGCACACTCATTCGAAGTGACATACATCACTTCTGATTTCAACCATATCTCTAAAAAACACTATGTGATTAATCGTTCAGGAACTATTCAAGTTTCTGCACTGCCATATAAAAAGAATCTCTCGGTGCGACGTATGGTATCACACTATTTCTGGTCAAAGAAGGTTTTTGGTTGTATAAAATCGATTAAACCATCTTTACTTTTTGTGATACTTCCTCCAAACAGCCTTGCGAGGAATGTGGCCAAGTATCGAATGAAGAATAAAGCAAAGCTCATTTTTGATATCTTTGATTTATGGCCTGAAACTTATCCTTTGTCTAAAAATGTAATGCTGAAGTTTCCCTTTTTTATATGGAAACGTATGAGAGATCAATACCTGAAGGTCGCGGACTTAGTTTCAGTTGAGTGTGAGTTGTTTGAAAATGTGCTGGGGCTTGTCAACAAGGGAATCCCAACGAAAACTATATATCCAGCGCTTGACGAGGTTAGTATGTCAGTGCGTCCAAAATGGGACAACAATATAGTTCAACTTGCCTACCTCGGTTCTATAAATAACATTATTGACATTGATACAATTCTGTACCTGGTTCGGGAAATTGTCTGCTTCAAACCAGTGATTGTACATGTTATTGGACAAGGAGAGAGGAAAGTAGAGTTCATTGGTGGATTGCAGGAATCAGGAGCAGTAGTGGAGGATTACGGAGTGGTTTTTGATCTTGCCAAGAAAAAGGTGATATTTGATATGTGTCACCTGGGTTTGAACATAATGTTACCAAACGTTTGTGTTGGCCTCTCAATGAAATCTGTAGAGTATTTTAGATTTGGACTTCCTATCATCAACAACATACCGTTTGATACTAGTGCTATGGTTTCCACATATGGCGCTGGCTTCAATTTAGAACCAGACAGTATTACTAGCATAGCTCGTCAAATAGCATTTATGAAGGAGGAAGAAGGGATGGCTATGAGGAAGGGGGCTATATCAATTTTTATAGATAACATGTCACCAAGTGCAATAACAAAGAAGTTGGAAGAAGTAATAGATAATTGTGGTTAGTAGTGACCTTGCAGGGATTTTTGTTTAGTTGTACAACAAGAATTCAAAGGTGTGGAACAGAGCTTGGTGGTAATTTTCAGTTTCATGTAATGGTTAACGTATTCATTAGAGACAACAGTTTGACCAGGTTATTATTTGAAGATACAATATATATTTATTTGCATGACAACATATAATGGCGATGGGAAAAGTATAGGCAACAAATCGGATTATTCATTACTGAATACGAAAAATGCTACAGCATAAGAATTTTATCGTGAACTATGAGAAAGTCATTTCAAGCAAAGTAAATTTGAAACACTTGCATTTTATTTTTCTGTTATCATCGGCAGATTCTGATAAAAACATTTATGCGGAATATGCATGTGACCTGCCCCCCAATCCTTGTACCAGTCCGAGAGTTAGTTGAGATATAATCA
>CALCQO010000018.1 GCA_937894675.1 uncultured Clostridia bacterium | reverse complement strand
CCTCCCCCGCGCCCACACAGGTACCGCCCGACGCGGACAATTTGCCCGACCCTGACAAGCCGCCCTTCCCCTGGTGGATCTTGCTTGTGCTGGCCGCCATCGCCCTGTTTGTCTGGCGCGTTCGCGCTACCGACCCGCGCCTGCGCGCGGCCAAAGCCAAGGACAGCACCGTCCAGCTGATTATCTGGTGGCAGGCTTTCTGCCGCGCCCAGGCCGTCCGCGGCCAGGGCATGGCCGCCCATGAAACCATGCAGGGCTACGCCCGCCGGGTGGGCGGCGACAGCCAGGACCTGCGTGCCTTAGCCGGCGCTGTCAGCGCCGCGCGCTACGGCCGCCGCCAGGCCACCCCGGAAGCCGCCCAGCGCATGCAGATTACCTACAACGATCTCTACATCAAGCTGAGCCTCTGGCAGAAAATCCGCCTGTTCTTTCACCGCCTGATGCCCAGGCGCAGCCTGACCCAAGTGGTGAAGGCCCTGCCGGGGCAAATACACCAGTGGCTCAGGAGGGTGTATGCCAAGCGCAGGAGCACCCATGCGGCGGCTGAACAGCCCAAAGCAAAAGCAAAGCGGGAAAAGAAATAAGCCCCATTAAAATCGAAAAAAATCACGCGAAAGCGGCGGAGGAAATCTCCGCCGCTTTGCTGTTGGATATCCTTTGCATGTATGCAAAAAATGATTGACGCAAAATTATAAATCCCCTATACTGACAGCAAATAAAACCGCAAACTTGGTGCCACGCGTTGGGAGGCGCGGCGGATGGCGGTGTGAAAATTCTATATGAAGTTGGAGGAAGAAACATGTCTATTCTTACGGTTGACAATGTCCTCACCATGAAGGCGGATGCCATCATGACCCTGGCCATGGCATCGGTGCTTTTGCTGATTGGCTACTTTATTAAAAACAAGGTCAGCTTCCTGCAGAAGTACTGCATCCCGGCCCCTGTGGTGGGCGGTTTCCTGTTTATGTTCATCACCTGGATTGGCCACGCCACCAACGCCTTCCAATTCCAGTTTGATACCTATTTCCAGAACCCCTTCATGCTGGCCTTCTTCACCACCATCGGTCTTGGCGCCAGCTTCTCCCTGATTAAGAAGGGCGGCAAGCTGCTGATTATCTATTGGCTGATTTCCTGCTTTGTGTCCATCGTGCAGAACTTCATCGGCATCGGCGTGGGCAAGCTGACCGGCCTGGCCGCGCCCTATGCCCTGTTGTCCAGCGCCATCTCCATGATCGGCGGGCACGGCGCCGCCCTTGCCTACGGCACCACCTTTGAGGAAATGGGCTACACCGCCGCCAAACTGGCAGGCGCCGCGGCCGCCACCTTCGGGCTGATTTCCTCCGTCATGATCGGCGGCCCCCTGGCCCGCCGCCTGGTCGTAAAGAACGGCCTGAAGCCCGACCCCAACGACAACTTCACCACCGATATCGACCAGATCAACGCCAGCACCAGCAGCAAGCTGTCCGGCCTTGACATCATCAAGAATGTCACCGTGCTGATTGTGTGTATGGCCATCGGCACCATGGTGTCCGGCTGGATCGGCTCCCTGATTGGGATGAGCTTCCCCACCTATGTCGGCGCCATGATGGTGGCCGTTGTCGCCCGCAACCTGAATGAAAAATTCAAGCTCTACCGGTTCGACTATCCCATGATTGAGAAAATCGGGGATGTGTCCCTCGCCCTGTACCTGTCCCTGGCGCTGATGACCCTCAAGCTCTGGGAGCTGGCGGACATGGCCGGCCCCATGCTGATTGTTCTGCTCTGCCAGGCCCTGTTCCTGAGCGTGTTCACCTACTTTGTGGTGTTCAAGCTGCTGGGCAGCAACTATGATTCCGCCGTCATGTCTTCCGGCCTCATCGGCCACGGCCTGGGCGCGACGCCCACCGCCATCGTCAACATGACCGCCATCACCGAGGAATACGGCATGTCCCGCCGGGCTTTCATGATTGTGCCCATCGTCGGCGCCTTCCTGGTGGACATCATCTACCAACCCGCCACCATCTGGTTCATCAAAACCTTTGTGGAGGGCTTTACAGGCTGATAAAAGCCGGCATGCAAGCACCAAGGAACGAACAAGGAGGACAATATGGCAAAATTAGTCGAGTGCATCCCGAACTTCTCTGAAGGCCGCAACCAGGACATCATCAAGGGGCTGGAGGACGTGGCAAAGAGCATCCCCGGCTGTTCCCTGTTTGACGTGCAGTCGGACGAGAGCCACAACCGCTGCGTGTTTACCCTGATCGGCAGCCCCGAAGCCATGGAGGAGGCTGCCTTTCAGCTAGCCAAGAAGGCCATGGAAACCATCGACATGACCAAGCACGAAGGCGCGCACCCCCGCATGGGCGCCACCGACGTGATTCCCTTTGTGCCCACCCTCAACACCACGGTGGAGGAATGCGTGGAGCTGTCCAAGCGGGTCGCCAAGAGGATTTGGGAAGAGCTGAAAATCCCCAGCTTCCTGTATGAGGATTCCGCCTCCTCCCCCGACAGGGTGAACCTGGCAGCGGTGCGCAAAGGCCAGTTTGAGGGCATGCCCGAAAAACTCAAACAGCCCGAGTGGGCGCCGGACTTTGGCGAGCGGGAAATCCACCCCACGGCGGGCATCACCGCCATTGGCGCCAGGATGCCGTTGGTGGCCTTCAATGTGAACCTGGACACGGACAACCTGGAAATCGCCAAGGACATCGCCAAGATGGTGCGCGGCTCCTCGGGCGGGTTCAAGTACTGCAAGGCGCTGGGCATTATGCTGGAAGACCGCAATATCGCCCAGGTGTCCATGAACATGGTGAACTACGAGGGCACGCCGCTGTACCGGGTGTATGAAACCATCAAGTTTGAGGCAAAGCGCTGGGGCGTAGGCATCCTGGGCACCGAAATCGTGGGGCTGACCCCCGCCAAGGCGCTGATTGACGCGGCGGAGTACTACCTGCGCATCGAGAACTTCGACTGCCACAAACAGGTGATGGAGTACCATCTGATCAACGAATGAAAGGGTTTATCGATGAAACTATCTGAAATGACGCTTAGCCACTATATTGATGTGCTGGCCTCCGACTCCGGCGCCCCGGGCGGCGGGTCGGCCGCGGCCTTAACAGGCGCTCAGGGCGCGGCGCTGACCAACATGGTCTGCACCCTGACGGTGACCAAAAAGAAGTACGAGGAGCACTGGGCTGTCAACGAGAAGGTGATGCACCGCACGGCAGAGCTCTACAAGCTGCTGCTGGACGTGATGAACCGGGATACCGAAGCCTTCCACGAGGTAAGCGCCGTGTTCGACATGCCCCGGGACACCCAGGAGCAGAAGGACGCCCGCGCCGCCGCCATGCAGAAGGGGCTGAAAAACTGCACCCTGACCCCCACGGAAATCATGGAGTACGCGGCGGAAGCCATCGACTTAACCCACCAGGTGGTGGGCAAAAGCAACCAGAGCGCCGCCAGCGACCTGGGGTGCGCCGCGCTGAACCTGAAAGCCTGCATCCTGGGGGCGTGGAGCAATGTGCTCATCAACCTCAGCGGCATTAAGGATGAGGCGTTCACCGCCAAGTACCGGGCGCATGGCGAGGAACTGTTGAAAAAAGCCCTGCCCCTGGCCGACGAAGTCTACGAAACCATTCATCAATCCCTATGAAAACAGGCGCCCCGGCCAACGCCGGGGCGCCCCTTCCAAGGAGGCAATATGACCCGCATCCTGCGCATCACCCCCCAGGACCATGTGGTCAGCCTGTGGTCAGGCGGCAAAACCCGGCAGATTTATATCCACCCGCCCGGCGCCAAGTACGCGGACAGGGATTTTATTTTCCGCGTCAGCAGCGCCTCGGTGGAGCTGGAGGAGAGCGATTTTACCCCCCTGCCCGATTACCAGCGCTTCCTGTCCATCCTGAAGGGAAAAATGTCGCTAACCATCCAGGGCAGGGAAGCGGTGGCATTATCCCCCTATGATGTGGTAACATTTGATGGGGGCGAAAAGGTGCAGTCCCAGGGGAAGTGCACCGATTTTAACCTGATGCTGCGCAAGGGCGCCTGCACGGGCAGCCTGTATGCCCTGCACCTGCCGGAGAACGGGGAGATTTCCATCCCCCCCAAAGGCGGCAGCCTGGTCATCTATTGCGGCAAGGGGGCCATCCGCCTGCAGGGCAGGAAGGGGTTTCTGATCTGCAAGCAGGAGGAAGCGGCCGCCATCCTGGACATGGATGAGCCCATCCAGATGAAAGCGATGCAATCCGCCGCGTTTTTAATCGCGGAAATTACCCTTACAGACCATCAATAAGGAGAGACAAATGCCCATGATGAGCGATATCGACATTGCCCAAAGCGTGAAAGCCCTACCCATCACGCAGATTGCCCAGAAAGCAGGGGTGCCCGGGGAATACCTGGTGCCCTACGGCGACAACAAGGCAAAGGTGGACCTGAAGCTGCTGGAGGAGAACCGTGCGGACGGAAGGCTGGTGCTGGTAACCGCCATCACCCCCACCCCGGCGGGCGAAGGCAAGACCACCACCTCCATCGGCCTGGCGGACGGGCTGAGCAAAATTGGCAAGAAAACCGTGGTCGCCCTGCGGGAGCCCTCCCTGGGGCCGGTGTTCGGCGTCAAGGGCGGCGCGGCGGGGGGCGGCTGGGCCCAGGTAATCCCCATGGAGGATATCAACCTGCACTTCACCGGGGATTTCCATGCCATCGGCGCGGCCAACAACCTGCTGGCGGCGCTGCTGGATAACCACATCTACCAGGGCAACAAGCTGAACATCGACCCCAAGCGCGTTACCTGGAAGCGCTGCGTGGACATGAACGACCGCTTCCTGCGCTCCATCATCGGCGCGCTGGGCGCGCGCACCAACGGCGTGGTGCGGGAGGACGGCTACGACATCACCGTGGCCAGCGAAATCATGGCCGTTTTGTGCCTGTCCAGCGGCATTATTGATTTGAAGGAGCGCCTGAGCCGCATCATCGTGGGCTATACCTATGAGGATACACCCGTCACCGCCGGGGATTTGAAAGCCCAGGGCGCCATGGCGGCGCTGCTGAAGGATGCCCTCAAGCCCAACCTGGTGCAGACCCTGGAAGGCACCCCCGCCTTTGTGCACGGCGGCCCCTTTGCCAACATCGCCCATGGCTGCAACTCGGTGATGGCCACCCGTATGGCGCTGAAGCTGGGCGACTATGTGGTGACGGAAGCGGGCTTTGGCGCGGATCTGGGCGCGGAAAAATTTGTGGATATCAAGTGCCGCCTGTCGGGGCTGCGCCCCAGCTGCGTGGTGGTGGTGGCCACCGTCCGGGCGCTGAAGATGCACGGCGGGCTGCCCAAGACTGCCCTGAAGGAGGAGAACCTGGACGCCCTGGAGAAGGGGCTGCCCAACCTGCTGCAGCATGTGCGCAATGTGAAGGATGTTTTCGGCATGCCCTGCGTGGTGGCCATCAACCGTTTCCCGGATGATTCGGAAAAGGAACTGGCCCTGGTGGAGGAAAAATGCCGGGAGCTGGGCGTCAATGTAGCCCTGAGCGAGGTGTGGGGCAAGGGCGGCGAGGGCGGCAAGGCCCTGGCCGAGGAAGTGGTGCGCCTGTGCGAGACCCCCGCCCAGCTGCGGTTTACCTACCCGGATGAATTGGGGCTGAAGGAAAAGATTGAAACCGTCGCCAAGCGCATCTATCACGCCGACGGGGTGGAGTTTTCCGCCAACGCCAAAAAACAGATTGCCCAGCTGGAGAGCCTGGGCTTTGGCTCCCTGCCCGTGTGCATGGCCAAGACTCAGTATTCCTTCAGCGATAATCCCACCCTGCTGGGAGCGCCTGAGGGGTTTGAAATCTCCGTGGCCAATGTAAAGGTCAGCGCCGGCGCCGGCTTTGTGGTGGTGCTGACAGGCGATGTGATGACCATGCCCGGCCTGCCCCCTCTGCCCGCCGCCGAAAAAATCGACGTGGACGAAAACGGCAGAATCTCGGGATTGTTCTGATACAGCAACAAAAACACGGATGACAGCGCCTGCAAAAAGCAAGCGCTGTTTTCATTGTGGAAAAGCCAAGTTCAGGATTGAGGGGAGGTGTTGGAGGGGGAACCCCTCCTACTGGAATCCGCATCAGCGACATGCCAGGTGTCCGGTTAGCCTTGCATAGCAAGGGTTTCCACGCCCTCCAACCCTCGGGAGCGCAGCGAGAGGCGGAGGGCCCATTCGTTCCCAACCGGCGAAAAAGCGTCCGAAGGATCTTTTTTGACGCGCGAAGCGCTTGCTTTTTGCAGGCGCTGTTTTTTGCCTATCGGGCTTTCATCTGGTATAATGCGTTCTGTACGCAAGGAGGAAGCGATAAGAATGCAAAGAATCAAAGCCCTGTTTGCCCCCCGGGATATGACCCAGGGCGCGCCCTGGAAGAGCATCCTGATGTTTGCCGTGCCCATGCTGATTGGCAACTTCGCCCAGCAGTTGTACAACACGGTGGACTCGGCGGTGGTGGGCAAGTATGTGGGCGATAACGCGCTGGCGGCTGTCAGCAGCACCATGCCCATATTGAACCTGCTGCTGGCGCTGTTTGTGGGCATCGCCACGGGGGCGGGCATCCGGGTGTCCCAGTACTTTGGCGCCAAGGACAGGGAGAACTTGTCCAAGGTGATTGGCAACTGCCTGACGCTGACCATTATCACCTCCTTCATCATCATGGCCATCGGCATCCCCCTGGCCGACCCGCTGCTGCGCCTGCTGGGCACACCGCCGGAAATCTTCGGCTGGACGGGGGATTATCTGCGCATCTTCTTCTGGGGGATCTCCGGGTTTCTGTTTTATAACGTACTCAGCGGCATCCTGCGGGGGCTTGGGGATTCCTTCTCGGCGCTGCTGTTTTTGCTGTTCAGCGCCGCGCTGAACGTGGTGCTGGATCTGTGGTTTGTGATTTCCTTCGGCATGGGCGTGGCGGGGGTGGCGCTGGCCACCATCATCGCCCAGTCCGTGTCCGCCGTGCTGTGCTTTTTGAAATTGCGGGCCATGAAGGATGTGTTTGACATCAGCCCCGCCACCATGAAGCTGGATAAGGAAACGGCCATGGACATCATCAAACTGGGGCTGCCCTCGGGGCTTACCCAGGCCTCTTTCTCCACCGCCATGCTGCTGGTGCTGCGGCTGGAGTTTGGCTTTGGCGCCATGTTCGTGGCCACCACCGGCATTGTGAAGCGGGTGGACGGCTTTGCCATGCTGCCCAACTTCTCCTTCGGCCAGGCGATGACCACCTTCATCGGCCAGAACGTGGGCGCCAGGCGCTATGACCGCTTGAAACAGGGCGCCAAGGAGGGCACCGCCCTGGCGCTGGCTACCGTTATCCTGCTGACAGGCGCCATCCTGCTGTTTGGCAGGGGCATTATGCACATCTTCACCGACACCCAGGAGGTGGTGGATCTGGGCATGCGCATCATGAAGATCCTGGCCCTGGGCTATATCGCCATGGCGGTTACCCAGACCATGTCGGGCGTGATGCGGGGCGCGGGCGATACGGTGACCCCCATGGCTATCTCCATGTTTGTGTCAGTGTTTATACGCGTGGCGCTGGCCTATGCCCTGGTGGAGCTGAGCAAGACCCCGGAGAAGCCCATGGGTGAACCCATCATGGTGTATATTTCCCTGCTGGCCACCTGGGTGGTGGGCGCGCTGATCAACACCTATTACTACCGCCGGGGCAACTGGCGCAGCAAACTGCCGCCCCGGGACAAGGGCAACGAATAATCGAATCTTTTATACATTTTAACCCCTCGCCGGCTGGATAGAGCCGGCTTTTTATGCTATGATAACGGCAGAACAAAAGAATGGTGGTGGCAATATGTTCCATCTTCCCCAGTATCATGCACCGGATTTTAACCTGCTGGAAGGCGCGCCCGACGCGGCGTTCCTGCCCGCGCCAAAGGACGGGGTCGCCCCCGATAACTTCCACGCCATGAGCATCTACCCCGAGTACTTCAAGCACCAAGGCCAGTGGCTGCTTGCCCAGGAAAGCCGGATGGACTGCGTGCCTGTGCTGGAAAACGGCGCCATTGTCATCCGGGAATTCCGCCTGCTGAAGCAGGGGGATTTGGTGGCGGTGGGCCGCACTGAGGACGGCAGCGAAGGCATCTACCTGCACCCCGACGGCTTTGTGGACGAGGAGGACGCCCAGGAGACGTTCGCCTTCCGCCAGGGCAGATCCCGGGAGACCGCCTTTTCCAAGGACTATAACGAACTGTACGACCTGCTGCGCCACGAAAAGGAGCATGGCAAGATTGTCTGGGTTATGGGCCCCGCCTGCTCCTTTGACGCGGATACCCGCGCGGCTCTGGCGGAGCTGATCAAAGAGGACTATGTGCACGCCCTGCTGGCGGGCAATGCCCTGGCCACCCATGATCTGGAGGCGGGCCTGTATGGCACCGCCCTGGGGCAGGATGTGTATAGCCAGCGCACCATCCCCAACGGCCACTACTGCCATCTGGACTTGCTGAACCACGCCCGGGCCGCGGGAAGCATTCCTGAGCTGATTAAGAAGCATCAGATCAAGGACGGCATCGTCCACGCCTGCGTGCAGAAGAATGTGCCGCTGGTGCTGGCCGGCTCCATCCGGGATGACGGGCCGCTGCCTGAAGTGTACTCCGATGTGTATAAAGCCCAGGACGCCATGCGCCATGAGGTGCGCACCGCCACCACGGTGATTACCCTGGCCACCGCCCTGCATACCATCGCCGTGGGCAATATGAGCCCGTCCTACCGGGTGCGGGACGGTAAGGTGCGCCCGGTCTATTTCTACTGCGTGGACGTGTCCGAGTTCCCCCTGAATAAATTACGGGACCGCGGCAGCCTGAGCAGCCGTACCCTGGTGGCCAATGTGCAGGACTTCGTCACCCACCTGGCCCGGGAACTGTGCGAGAGCACCTTTCCCCCGCCAATAAAGGGATAATGTTGGGGTTTCCAAAGGGAATCATTCCCTTTGGTGGGGTGCAGGGGCAAAGCCCTCGTCGGAATACCCTTTGCTTCCTTTCCCGCTGGCTTTGCCTGCGGGAGGCGTTCGCGCCGGGATTCCTCCTCTCAAACGCAAGCGGGCTTGCGTTTGTATCGGTTCCCAGCTACCCCCGTACCCCAACAATCGAAAGCCTGCTTTCGATTGAAAGGAGCCGTCCCGTAGTGGATGCCTCCGATATCCTTGCATATCGGAAAAGGAACGGAGGGCACGGTGACGCAACAGCGCAGCGAATTTTGCGTTTATGCCCGCACCACGGTAAACGGCATAACCCAGGATTCTCCGAGAATAAACTGCCAAGCAAAAAGGGACGCGCAACACGCGTCCCTTTTCCATCCCCTGCCTACTTACCAGGAAATATTATCCGGATCCGAGGAGTACCCCACGCATCCCTTCAGGTTGGCGATGGTGTCCACATCCTCCGGGGAGAGCTCGAAGTCGAACAGCCTGGTATTCTCCTCGATTCGCTGGGGGGTGACGGACTTGGGCAGGGGCAGGTAGCCCCGCTGCAGGCTCCACCTGAGGGCAATCTGAGCGATGGACTTGCCGTATTTTTCCGCCAGCGCCTGCATCTCAGGCACCTCAAACACCCTGCCTACGCCCAGGGGGCTGTAGGCTTCCAGCAGCATGCCCTTGGCTCGGCTGTACGCCGCCACTTCATCCTGGGTGTCGCCGGGGGCCAGGCGAATCTGGTTCACCATGGGGGCTACCTTGGCCGTTTTCAGCAGCGCGTCGATGTGATGGGGGTGGAAATTGCTGATGCCGATGGCCTTCAGCTTGCCCTGGTGGTAGAGTTCCTCAAAAGCGCGCCAGGACTGGGCGTTCTTCTCTTCCCAGTTGTCCTTGAAAGCGGCGGGACGGGGCCAGTGCAGCAGGAATAAATCCGCGTACTTCGTGCCCAGCTTCCTCAGGCTGTTTTCCACGGCGTCCAGGGTTTCCTGGTAGCCGCGGATGGGGTTGGCCAGCTTGGAGGTGAGGAAGATGTCCTCCCGGGGCACGCCGCTTAGGCGGATGCCCTCCCCCACGCTCTGCTCGTTGCCGTAGGCCTGGGCGGTGTCGATGTGGCGATAGCCCGCGCGAAGGGCAGCCAGCACGGCATCCCGGGCGACGCTGCCATCCTGCACCTGCCAGGTGCCAAAGCCCACCACGGGGATCTTCACGCCGTTTGACAATGTATAGGTATCGGTGATTGATTTCATAGAAATGCTCCTTTCCGGTTATGCTCGCTACCAGGAATATAACCGGAAAGGAGGGCGGTAGTCATACCGCAAAGGATTCACATCGCCGGTCTTCTCCCCTGTTACCGCCCCCTATCCAAAGAATCTTCCCATGTTTCCGCCCGCAAAAAAAGGCCGCCGCTTACGCGGCGGCCTTCTTTGTGTAGGTTTAATCAGGCAGCTTTGTGCACCTTGGGCGTAATCGGGATAATCTTGCCCTTGGTCTGGAAGCGGTTCCAAATAATAACCAACGCGACCAGGCCGATGCCCATAATGTCGGTCATAAGGCCCGGGTCTATCAGCAGCAGGCCGCCGGCCAGGGCCATCACCTGCTGGATGATGTTGAGCCTGGATAGGTAGAACTTCTGCATGAACATGGCCACGCCGAACATACCGATGAGGGAGGTAGCCATCATGCGCAGAATGTCGTACCAGGGTGCGTCAATCATCAGCAGCTGGGGGCTGAAGATGAACATGTAGGGGATCAGGAAGGCGGCGATGGCCAAGCGGGTGGCTTCAAAACCGGTCTTAATGGGATCCGCCTTGGCGATAGCCGCCCCTGCCATGGCGGCAAGGCATACAGGCGGCGTGATATCCGCCACAATGCCAAAGTAGAAGGTGAACATGTGAGCGGGCAGCTTCACGTAGCCGCCGCCCAGGGCGGTCAGGCTTTCCACCAGTTCCGGCAGGGCGACAGCCATGGCCTTGATGACCACCGGCGCCATAACGGAGGAGGTGATGATGTAGTTGGCCGTGGTGGGCACGCCCATGCCCAGGATGATGGACGTAATCATGGTGAAGAACAGCAGCAGCATCAGGTTGCCACCGGCCAGTTGGGCGAAGCCATCTCCGATACGGGCACCGATGCCCGTGACGGTGATGATGCCCGACACAATACCGGAGGTTCCGCAGGCCAGGGCGACGCTGAGCACGCCGCGGGCGCCGGTTTCCAGACACTGCAGGTAATCCCTGCCCTTCAAGCCCGAGCGCTGTTCCATGATGGTGTTGATATCCTTATTGCCAGGCACAATAAAGTCCAGCAAGGTTTTAATATATCCAATGACAGCAGCCACCGCGATGCCGATGAGGGCGGCGAAGGCGGGGGTCAGGGAGGTGCCGACCAGGACATAGATGATAATCAGCAGCGGGGCCATCAGATGGCCGCGTTCCGACATAATCTTGCCCAGCTTGGGCATCTGATCCTTGGGCATGCCCAGCAGGTTGTGCTTCTTGCTTTCCAGGTCGATAATCAGCAGGATGCCGGAGAAGTAAAGCACAGCGGGGATAACAGCTGCTTTGACGATGTCCGCGTACGGAAGGCCGACGGAGTCGACCATCAGGAAGGCGGCGGCGCCCATGACGGGGGGCATGATCTGCCCGCCGGTGGATGCGGATGCTTCCACGGCGCCGGCGAACTGCGGCCGGTAGCCCATGCTCTTCATCATGGGGATGGTGAAGGAGCCGGTGCCTACGGTGTTGGCGACGGAGGAGCCGGACACGGTGCCCATCAGGGCGGAGGAGATAACAGCCACCTTGGCGGGACCGCCGCGGGAGCCGCCGGCCAGGGCGTTGGCCAGGTCGATAAAGAACTCGCCTACGCCTGTTTTCTCAAGAAACGCACCAAACAACATAAACAGGAAGATGAAGGTGGTGCATGCGCCGATGGCCGTGCCGAAGACACCCTCCTGGTCGTACCAAAGATGCTCCACAATGCGCTTCCAGGAGTTATTGGATTTGAGGAAACCAGGCATATACTGGCCAAAGAGGGCCACCAGGATAAAGGTGGTAGCGATGATGACGATGGGCATGCCCACCACGCGGCGGGTCGCTTCCAGAAGCAAAACAATGCCGATGATGGCCAAAATCCGCTCATAATCCTGCAGGCGAAGGCGGGCGTTGAGGTTCTTCAGGTTGACCACCTGATACATACAAACCCCAAAGGCCAAAACAGCCAAGGCAATGTCATACCACGGAATGGTATCCTTGCGCATGGACTTTTTCGCCGGATATAAAAGGTACGCCAGCAGCATAACAAAGCCCAGGTGCAAAGGGCGGATGAAGGGCAGGGGATTAAAGGTATGGTACAGTTGAACCAGTGAGAAAACGATGGCGATGACCGAGATGATGGTGCCCCGGTAATCGGATAGCTTGCGGTAGGTGCTTTCACGGTCATACTTGAGCATGATTTCATCAAGCTCTTTTTGCATCTCCGCGCTGACGCCACCAGCCATCGCCACGACAGGTTCTTCCTTGACTGCCGGGTCCTGAGGATGGTTGTCTGTCATAATCTAAACTCCTTTACTATGAAAAAGGAGGCGTCCGGTGGCCGGACGCCTCCATCCGGAATGATTATTTCAGCTGGGAAACTTCGGGGATTTCCACGCCGATTTCAGCATAGTACTTAGCAGCGCCGGGATGGATGGGGCAGGGGACGCCCTGCACGGCGAAGGCAGGATCCAATTCCTTGGCCTTGTCGTGGGTGATGTCGCCCTTCTTTTCAAACAGGGTCTTGGTCAGGTTGTATACCAGCTCTTCGTCCAGATCCTTGGAGACGATGAGGGTGGCGGTGATGGCGGGGATGACGGTGTCTTCGGTCACGCCGGCGTAGGTGCCCTTGGGCACGGTGACGTCAATGTAGAAGGGATATTTGCCCTTCAGGGCCGCGTCCTGTTCGGCATCCAGGGTCATCAGACGCACGGGGCGCTTGAGGTCGGCGGAGATGATGCCGGTATTGGGCACGCCCGCGACGACGAAGAAAGCGTCCAGCTGCATGTTCTGGAAAGAGTCGCTGGAATCGCCGAAGTTCTGGTCGTAGCGCTGGATGTCCTCCAGGGTTAAGCCGGCGGCTTCCAGAACCTGCTCGGCGTTGATGGCGGTACCGGAGCCGGGGGCGCCGATAGAAACCCTCTTGCCCTTGAGGTCTTTGATGTTCTTGATGTCGGAGTCAGCGGCGACGCCCAGCTGAACCGCTTCGGGATAGAGGGCGGCGATGGCGTAGAAGCCGTCAAATTTTTCCCCGCCAAAGTATTTGGGATCAGCGTTATAGGCGTAGGAGATGGTATCGTTCTGGGACCAGCCAAGCTGGAACTCACCGTCGGTGATGGCGATGATGTTGGCCTTGGAAGCGCCGGTGGGCTGGGCGGCTACTTCGTAGCCTTCCACGTTGTTGTTCCACAGGGTAGCGATTTCAGAGCCGAAAGCATAGTAGGTGCCGCTGGTACCGCCGGTACCCATGGTGAGCACCGTTACCGCCAGAGCGGAGGTGAGGGACAAGGTCAGTACGAGGGCAAGTAGGATAGCAACCAGTTTCTTCATAGAGAAGGTCTCCTTTCCGATATTGAGTTAGCGTTTGCCGTATTGGCTTCGTACACGCATTATACCAAAGGGTTTTCCACTTTGCAACCTCTGAGCGCTATTTCACGACATTCCCGGGAATGGAAAACCCTCCCCGAAAAGCGGAAACCCAAGCGGCATATCATATTTTCCCATTGTTTCGATTTGAAACATCAAAAAACCGCCCTTTCAGGCGGTATTTGGGAAAGGAATCAGGTTATTCCCCCGTCTCGAACTGGGCGGCGTAGAGCTGGGCGTAAAAGCCCTTGCGCGCCATCAATTCCGGGTGGGTGCCCTGCTCGACAATGTTGCCATCGCGCATCACCAGGATGTTGTCGGCGTTTTCGATGGTGGACAGGCGGTGGGCGATGACAAAGGCCGTCCTGCCCGCCATCAGTTCCCGCATGGCCTGCTGGATGCGCCGCTCGGTCTGGGTATCCACGTTGGAGGTGGCCTCGTCCAATATCAGCATGGGGGCGTCCACCAGCATGGCCCGGGCGATGGTCAGCAGCTGCTTTTGTCCCTTGGAAATCGACACGCCGTCATCCCCGATGAGGGTGTCATAGCCCTTGGGCAGTTTGGTGATGAAGCTGTGGATGTGGGCCGCCCGGGCGGCCGCCTCCACCTGGGTCTGGGTAGCCCCAGGGCAGGCGTAGGCGATATTGTCCCGCACGGTGCCGTAGAACAGCCAGGAATCCTGCAGCACCATGGTATAGGCGTCCCGCAGGCAGGCACGCTGCACCTGGTAGATGTCCTGGTTGTCCACGGTAATGTCCCCCGAGGTAACATCGTAAAAGCGCATCAGCAGGTTAATCAGCGTGGTTTTGCCCGCCCCGGTGGGGCCGACGATGGCGGTGAGGGAGCCGACGGGGGCGTACATGGAAAAATCCC
Organism: uncultured Clostridia bacterium; assembly: GCA_937894675.1. GTDB lineage: Bacteria > Bacillota > Clostridia > Christensenellales > Aristaeellaceae > DTU024. Next base: position 64,114 of record CALCQO010000018.1, on the reverse strand, counting down.
GGATAACGGGCACCTTTGGAACATAGCTGAAGTGCACCTGGTTCATGCGCACATCCCCTTGCACCTGCGTAAGGGGCAGGGCATCCGGGGCGTCCGGCTTTTCGGGCGCTTCGTCCATCAGGCGGAACACCCGCTCGGCGGCGGCGAAGGCGCTCTGCATATCCCCCACGATGTTGGCTGTTTCGTTGATGGGGCCGGAAAACTTGCGGGAATACTGGATGAAGGAGGAGATGTCCCCCAGCCCCATGCCCCCCTGCAGGTAAACAAGGGAGCCGAACACGCTGACCAGCGCCAGGGACAGGTTGTTGATGAAGTTGACCGACGGGCCGATCATGGTGCCGTAATACTCACTGGTGGTGTAGGCCTGGGCCGCCTCGGTGTTGATTTTCTCAAACCGCTCCAGCACCTCCTCCTCCCGGCCGTAGGCCTTGGTGGTCTTGTGGCCGCCCATCATCTCCTCCATAAAGCCGTTGAGCTCGCCCAGCTTGAAGGAACGTTTGCGGAACATGGGGCGGGTGCGGGTGGTTATCCACTTGGTGTAGATGACCGTCAGCGGCACGGTAATGGCGAATATGCCCACCAGGGACGGCTGGATGAGCAGCATCATCACCAGGGACACGGCAACGGTAATCACGCTTTGCAGCACCTGCAGAAAGTCGGTGGACAGGCTCTCGTTCACCGTGTCGATATCGTAAGACAGCACGCTGATGATGTCCCCCGCCTGACGGCCGTCAAAGTAGCCCACGGGCAGGGTAACCAGCTTGTCAAAGGCGTCCCGGCGCATGCGGTAGGTGATGTGCCGGGTGAGGTTCAGGGTGATGCGGCTCAGCAGGTACATCAGCAGCGCCGACAGGGCGTAGAACAGCGCCATCAGGGCGCAGTAGAGGAACAATTTGTCAAAATCCGCCTGGCCTTTGCCCGTGCCCAGGGCGTCGATGGCCAGGCCGGACAGCCTGGGCCCCGCCAGGGACAACAGGTTGGCGCCCCCCGCCAGCAGCATGGCCAGCACCAGGTGCAGCCGGTGGTGCCCCAGGTATTGCCACAGGCGTTTGAGAATCTGAGAGCGGGGCATGCTGACCACATTCTCCCTGCGGGCGTTGGCGTTTAAATCACCCTTTGTTAAGCGGCTGGCGCGGTTAGACATGCTGGCCTCCTTCCGCGCCCATCTGCATTTGGGCGATTTCGCGGTAATGGGGGCTGGTGGCCATCAGTTCCTCATGGGTGCCGTAGGCGGCGGCGTGGCCGTCCTCCAGCATGAGGATATGGTCGGCATGTCGCAGGGACGAGATGCGCTGGGCGATGATCACCTTGGTAACCTTCTCGTACCGGGTGCCCAGGGCTTTGCGCAGCGCCGCGTCGGTGCGGTAGTCCAGCGCCGAGGAAGCGTCGTCCAATACCAGCAGCTCGGGCTGCCCGGCCAGCGCCCGGGCAATCATCAGCCGCTGCCGCTGGCCGCCGGACAGGTTGTTGCCCTTCTGGGCCACCTGGTGCTCATACCCGTCCTTGGTATCCAGGATAAACTCCTCCGCCTGGGCGTCCCGGGCGGCGGCTTCCACCAGGCTTTGGGGAATATCCCGGAAATAGCGGATGTTTTCCCCGATGGTGTCGGCCATCAGGAAGTCCTGTTGGAATACCACCCCCACCCGGCTGCGCAGTTCCTCCGGCGGGATGGCGCGGATGTCCTGCCCGTTGATGAGCACGCGGCCCGCGTCCGGGTCGTAAAAGCGCAGCAGCAGGTTGACCAGGGTGCTCTTGCCCGAGCCCGTAGCCCCCAGAACACCCAGGGTCTGCCCCTTTTCCAGGCGGAAGGAGATGTTCTCCAGGTTGTTTTCCACCTTGTTGTAGCTGAAGGACACATGGTCGAACGCGATGTGGGCGTCCCCCGCGGGGCTGCCGGCCTTCCGCCGCGCCAGGTCCTCGGGCATCAGCAGCACCTGAGCCACCCGCTGGGCGGAGGCGGCGCCCCTGGATGTCATGATGAAGATGCGGGTAATGCCCATCATGGCTTGGAGGATAATTAAAAAGTAGTTAAGGAACGCGATGATGGAGCCAGTGGTGGACAGCCCTTTGTTGACCAGAAAGCCCCCCACCAGCACCACCAGGGTGAGCCCCAGATTCAGCGTCAGGGAGGTGAGGGGGTTGCTGAGGGCGGCTACCCGGCCCGCCGTTTCCGCGGTGTCGGCCAGCTCGCCGCTGACCCCGTCAAAGCGGTCCTGCTCGTAGGCTGTCTTGTTCAGCGCCTTGATGATGCGCACGCCGGAGATATTCTCCTGCATCACCCGCACCATCCTGTCCAGTACCCCCTGCTGTTTGGTGTACAGGGGTACGCTTTTCCTGGTGATGCCATAGATAATCAAAGAAATAAAGGGCAGCACCGTCACCAGCACCAGGGTCAGGCGCCGGTCCAGGGTCAGCGTCATCACCAGGCCGCCAATGAGCAGGATGGGCGCCCGCACCCCCATGCGCTGGGTACGATTGAGGAACTGATTGATGTTGTAGGTGTCCGTCGTCAGCCTCGACACGGCGGAGGACAGGCTGATCTCATCCATCTGCGCCATGGACAGGCTGCCGAATTTGGCGAACAGATCGTGACGCAGGGTGCGGGTTACCTTGCCCGATGTCTCCGCTGCCAGGCGGTTGGCGTAGATGTTGGTGGAGATGGACAGCAAAGCGCACAGCACCATGGCGCCGCCCCAGCGGTAGATCATCATGGGCTGCCCTGTGGGCACCGCGTCATCGATGATGCGGGCCAGGATGGAGGGAATGAGCAAATCCATCATGGCGGCGAAGAACTTGACAAAGGTGGTCCACCCAATGATGCCGGTATAGGGCTTTAAGTAGGAGGCGAGAACTTTCATTTGCCCTCCTCCCCCGCGGCCCAGGCTTCCGCCCTTTCGCACACCCGGTTCAGCAGGGTCTGCAGCATGTCCCTGTCCTTTTCCAGCATGCCCTGGGTCAGTATCTCATGCCAGGCGGCGTTCACCTGCCGGATGCGGGCCGCAGCCTCCCGGGCTTTGCCGGTAGGGTACAGTTCTGTTCTGCGCCTGTCCTCCTCGCTGACGCTGCGCTGGACAAAGCCGTTCTCCATCAGCAGCGCCACCTGGCGCGCCGCGTTGGAGGGGTTGACATGCAGCGCCCGGGCTGCCTCCTCCTGGGACATGCCCGGGGTGGCCACGATATGCAGCAGGTAGGACGCCTGCATGGGGGTAATCCCCAAAGGCGCCAACTGCTCCCCCCGGTACCGATTGCCGCACCGGGCAAGGACATTCAACGCTCTGGTAATGGCTGGCATGGGTTCCTCCTGGATGGTTGTTTTTTCTATGACAATTGAATTGTTTTATAAAACGCAAGCGGAAACATCGAAGAACAACAGGGGTGGAGACCCCGAATATTCCTTGCGACCGCAATGGTTGCTTTCGCATGGATTATAAAATCTAGAGTGAAGCATGTCAAGCCGGGATAGGAGAAAGCCCCTGAAGATGTGTTCAGAGGCTTTATGCTGAAAAACCAAGTAGGTATTATTCTTTCAGGTACGCGATAACCGCATCGCACACCCGGGCGACATCTTCCTCTTGTAGGTAGGGGTGCATGGGCAAACTGAGCACCCTGCGGATCGCGTCTATGGTATGGGGAAACTCCTCATCTTTCAAGCCCATATCAAGGTAGGCCGTTTGCTGGTGCAGCCCGCGGGGATAGTAAATCATGGAGGGAATGCCTTGTTCCATGAGGTACTCTTTCAGCCCGTCCCGGGCAGCCTGATCCTTCAGCTTAATGGTATACTGCGCCCAGGCGGACAGATATCCCTCGGGCACCACCGGGGTTTCCACAAGCCCCTGAAGACGCTGGGTATACCAGGAAGCTACCTGGTTGGCCGCGTCCATCTCATATTCTTCAAATGCTTCCAATTTGGGCAGAAGAATCGCGGCCTGCAGGGTGTCCAGGCGGGAATTCATGCCGATGAGCTGGTTGTCATATTTATCCACAGGGGAAGCGCCTTGGCGCTGGATGGAGCGCAGATGGATTTCCAACGCGTCGTCATCGGTGAAAATCGCGCCGCCATCCCCGTAGCAGCCAAGGGGTTTGGCCGGGAAAAAGGATGTGGTGGCGGCTTCCCCATAGCTGCAGGCGCGCTTGCCATCAATAGCACCGCCAAAGCCCTGGGCGCCGTCTTCCAAGATTCTCATCTGATACTTTTCGGCGATTTTCTCAATCCTGGGATAATCCGCCGGCAAGCCGAACAGATCCACAGGGATAATGACACGGGGAATCAGCTTCCCCTCCGCCAGCACCTTTTGAATCGCCTTTTCCAATGCATCCGGGCAGATATTGAAGGTTTGGGGGTCAATGTCCACCAGGACAGGGGTTGCCCCCAGGATGGATACGGTGCCCGCGGACGCGAAAAACGTAAAGTCCGATGTAAATACCGCGTCCCCCGGTCCAATGCCCCAGGACATCATCACCAGCTGCAGGGCATCGGTGCCGTTGGCGCAGGCGACACAATGCTTTGTTCCCACATAAGCCGCCAGCTTGCCCTCCAGCTCCCGCACCTGCTCACCCAAAATAAAATGGCCGGTTCCAAGCACGGAAGCGATGCCCGCGTCAATCTTCTCCCTCAAATGAAGATACTGTGCGTTTAAATCACGAAATTGCATGGTATTTTTCCTTTCAACGTTTCTCCATCGGTCTTGCGGGGTTACCCACCATAACTGCATCCTTCTCCACGCTCTTTGTTACAACCGCACCCATCCCGATAACTGCATTTTGCCCGATGTGTATCCTATTTCGTAAGCTTGCATTGATACCTATAAAAGCACCAGATTCAATGTAAACAAATCCACCGAGTTTGGCGCCAGCCGGTATCTCAACATTATCCTCAATATAAACGTCATGCGCAACATATGTATACGCATCCAGTTTCACATGATTGCAGAGGATGGTATCACCTGCAGAGCCACGGGAAACATTCGTCATTACACCAATCTCTACATCATTTCCTATCATGACTTTTCCTAATGAGGGCACCCTGAAAACTCTGCCCTGCTCATCTTTAGCCATCGTAAAACCATTAGCGCCAATGACTGCATTTTCGTTAGAATAAAAATTATCTCCAATACAGGATTCTTGAATTTTTGTTCCTGAAAGAATAATGGCATTATCACCAATTACTACATGGTGGCCAATGATACAATTGGGTTGAATATATGCGTTCTTTCCAATGATAACATCTTCTCCCAGATAATACCCTCCATCTGTCAAAGTATATCTCAGTGTTTTATCCTTCATATCTTTTTGTTCACTATATTCGATAATGAATCTGGCGTATTCCAACTGGGGCTGTGAAGTTTCAATAAAATGATGCTTTTCATACATTTCAGCCGGAATATTCATTCCAGTTTCACAAAAAACTAAGCAACCATTCGCAGAGGCAAGGTTTAAAACTTGGTTCTCAATTTTCTTTGTAACGAACATAGCCGTATTATTCTTTGGTTTTCCAATATAGGACGCCCCTACAATACTGCTTACAATGTCCGAATTCTCTTTGTTTTTACTCATATTCTTCATCCCATTTTTTCACAATCCCGTATGCACATCAAAGGAAATCCAGCAAAAAGTCTTTATCTACCAACAATATATGAATAATTTGTCGTTGCACTGCCTCCAATGTTGAGCATCATGGCGTTCCTGACATTGTGAACTTGGTATGCACCTGCCGCCCCAGATACCTGTTTATACAAGTCCAGCAGCATTCTGGCACCGCTCGCGCCAACCGGATGACCGCACCCAATCAAACCACCGCTTGGGTTAACCGGCTTAGACCCTTCAAATGTGATAATGCCATCTTGTATGGCCTTGTACTCTTCCCCCGGAACAGTTATCCCAAAGGCAGAAATCGCGGCATACTCACTGGAGGTAAAACAATCGTGCGTTTCAAATACATCGATATCCTGAACGGTCAGCCCGCTTCTTCGATATGCGTCTTCAATCGCCTGCCTGGTCCAAGGCAGAACATATGGCGAAGACAGGCTGTCCTGCATCTTGTCTTGAAATGGCATAGGCGCCACACGATGACCCCAACCCTTGATATACGGATTGTTTTTTAAGCCCCTTTTTGCTAAATACCCCTCCGAGGCTAAAACAACCACAGCAGCCCCATCTGTAACCTGAGAGCAGTCCGATACGGCAAGACGCCCTCCAACTAACTGATTGGTAGGTGTGCCTCGATGCCGAGCCTGCTCATAATCCATGAACCATTTGCGTGTCTGTGCCAATGGATTCTTTTTGGCATTTGAGTAATTCTTGGCGGAAATTTTTGCCAGAGAGTCCATAAATACATTCTCGTCCAATGAATACTTTGCTATCAGCTCATCCGCCAACTTACCAAAGAGCTTTGGAAACGGAAATGAGATTCCTTTGCCTTCCTCCTCATAAAACGCGGCATGACCCAGGAAGTCACCTCCGGTTTTACTGTCCACTGTTTTCATTAGTTCCCAGCCAATCACCACAGCTACTTCATATTCCCCTAATGCAATTTTTGAAAAAGCCGCGTCAATCGCCGCGGAACTTGAAGCACAAGCCGCTTCGTAACGCGCTGTCGGAACACCATACAATGCCTTGTCTACCATTGTTACCAAAGCACCTAAGTGGCCTTGTTCTGCATAGAGTTCCCCAATAAAGTTCCCAACAAAGCATCCAACTTTGTTTACTTTGTTAAGCTCTTTAATATCATCAAACGTCAAACCTGCGGCCGCCAACCCGTCACTAACCGATTCTTTCAGGAGAGCCAGGAGACCTTTCCCTTCTTTTGTCCAGTTTCGTTCAAAATCCGTTTGGGCTCCTCCCATAATAAAAACCTTTTGCATGTTCACTCCCTCATTTCTTGGCATGCAGGTAGCGTCGATAATCAAATCCAGATTTCTGCGCTACACCAAGCAACATATCAATATCAAATATTTCCTGAAAGGATTTTGGCAATCGTTCTTTCGATATAGAATGAAGCATCCCCGTTGAAGATATCCACTCAAGCATTGCTTGCGGCGGACACCATCCATATCCATGTACCATCACCACATCCGCATCATGGGTACTATTCCCCACCTCCAGGGACGCTTGCAGACTATAAAAGATGTACTTCAGTAAGAACTCTGTACAAATCTCCGCTTCCTGAGATTCATTATTAAAAATCGAAAAAGCGGCAGCCTGATAATCGCCTCGTGCGAGGTGATGAATAGCCTTTTGGGCAAACGAGAAATTGTATTCTATCTGATCCCTGTATGTGGATGATGCAATATCGAATACAAGCCGCTTCTTATCGTTTTCCGAAAGAATCAGCGTTTTATATAAACCGCCTTTGGTTTTTCGTCCCAATCTTCCCTCTTTCACCAAACTTACTGCAAAATCAGGCATTTTATACGCCTCTTTATCTCCGGAAGCAAGATTACTATATAGGTTGTCCACAATTGCCTGGTGAATGTCCAAGCCCACGAAATCGCTAGTGACTAGCGGTGGCATGCTTCTCCCCGAGAAAGGCCCCAATATGCTGTCAATATAATCGATGCCGCCGCTGTCTTGACATCTTTGTGCATACTGCATGGCCTCATTTAAAAATTGAAAGCCAATTCTATTTCCTAAAAAAGCGGGTCTATCCTTTATCTCTACTACCGATCGGTGAAGACAGGATGACAGATATTCTCTTAACTTTTGATGTTTATTAACATCAGAATAATTGGTTTTTATCAGTTCACATAAATTCAAACTATATGGAGGGTTAAAGAAATGGACCCCAAAGACATTTCTGCGCTTTTCCTCAGGTAACATTTCTGCTAGTTTCGTGATGGATAAACCGGATGTTCCCGAGCAAAAATAGGCATCTTGGGGAAGCGCATCCCTGATTTGCCCGATGACTTCCCCTTTAATTTCCATATTTTCAGCAACAGAATCAAACACCAGATCAGATTCTCGCACACAGTCAAGCAGGGTGCTGAAATCTGCAGGGAGCAAATTTCTGCGTATACTATCCGCTTTAACAGACTGAACTGCCTTCTCCACAGCCTCCTTGGCTTTCTCCATATCCCTGCATACCATGTGAACCTTCGCGTTCCCGAAAGACGCAAAGATTGCTGACACATTTCGTCCCATGGTGCCGTTTGCTCCGATAACCGTAACAGTGCGGATGCTCATGCGATACCCCCTAAATCTTAACGAGAAATAAGCTGTGCTTCAAGAATCAAACCGCCCAGCAAAATCCATAGTTGAGCAGTTGTCCAGCGGCAGCCGGACAGGCCTTCCCTCCGCCGCCGACTTGTAGATGGCCAACACCAGCTCCAAGGCGCGGCGCCCATCCTCCGCCGTAACATAGGGATCCCTATCATGGACGATGGCGTTCAAGACATCGGCATACAGCGGGGTATGCCCAAATCCGTATACATTGGGCGGATTCTCGTGATAAGTCTCCTTCACCTGATCCGGGTCATCTAAGCCATCAGCAAACAGCCATTCCTCAATAATATTCACGGAGTGACCGCCCGCCTTTACTGTTCCATTTTCCCCAAAAAGGTAAAGGGTTTCCTCCAGGTTCTTGGGGAAAATATTGGTGGTCCCCTCAATCAATCCATAAGCCCCATTTTGAAAGCGTACCAACGCCAAGCCCAAATCCTCCGCCTGGATATAGTCGTGGTTGAGTCGGTCGGTATAGGCGGTTACCTCTATCACTTCATTGCCCATCATCCAACGAAGTAGATCGATGTTGTGGATGCACTGGTTCATCAGCGCACCGCCGTCCTGTTCCCAGGTTCCCCGCCAAGGCGCCGCATCATAATATTGTTTGCCTCGATTCCAGCGGATATGAGCCGCGCCGTGGTACATGCGGCCAAATCGATGATCATCCTTCGCTTCGCGAATTTTCTGGATGGACTTGTTGAACCGATTCTGATGGCATGCGCAGACCTTCACCTGTTTTTCTTTGGCAAGCGAAATGATGGCGTCCACATCCTCCAGGGAAAGGGCTATCGGCTTTTCAATGATGACGTGACAGCCTGCCCGGATGCAATCCAGCGCAATCGCCGCGTGCTTACCGCTTTCGGTACAGATAGCCACCAACTCCGGCTTGATTGTTTCAAGCATCTCACGGTAATCAGAAAACTGCTGTACATGCTGCAAATCAAACTTTTCCGCCTTGTCCGCCATGGCATTGGCATCTATATCGCACAGGGCGGCAATTTCCAGGTGATTTGTCTTAGCGGCCGCGATATGATTGGGAGAGATGCGGCCGCAGCCAATGAGGGCGTATCGAAGGTTGCTGCTCATTACAGTACCTCTATCTTGCTTCGATTTTCTACCGCCTTCATGGCGTTTTTAGTGTCAAAAATGGATGGCGCGTGCTGCTGCACGAATGTATAATCCACATTGGTGTGAGCTGTTGTCACCATCACCAAATCCGCCTTCTCCAAGGCTTCCTGCGTAAGTTCAGGGAGGCCTTTCATCTGCAAATCGCCATCCTTGAAGGAGGGAATCCAAGGGTCGTAGTAGGTAACCTGCGCTCCTACCTTCAGCAATTCCTCAATCACCCGCACCGCGGGGCTTTCCCGGTGATCATCAATGTCCTGCTTATACGCCACCCCCAGCACCAATACCTTGGCGCCGGAAATCGCTTTTCTTTCCTTGTTGAGGATGTGCATAGCGCGGTTAACGCAGTATTCCGGCATCTGATCATTGACCATCATGGAGGACTCAATCATGGACGTATGGAAGCCATACTCCCTGGCTTTCCAGCTTAAATAATAGGGATCCAGCGGGATGCAGTGCCCGCCTAAGCCCGGGCCTGGGAAAAATGCCTGGAAACCATAGGGCTTGGTTTTGGCGGCGTCAATCACTTCCCAAATGCTAATGCCCATTTTGTGGCACAGCATGGCCAACTCATTCACCAAGCCAATATTGATATTGCGGTAGGTGTTTTCAAGTATCTTTTCCATTTCCGCGATGGCTGGCGAGGATACCCTATGCACTGGCGCGTCCAGCACCATCTCATACATGGTGGCGGCAATCTCCGTGCAGGCGAGGGTCATCCCCCCCACCACCTTCGGGGTATTCTTTGTTTTATAGATTAAATTGCCGGGATCGACCCGCTCGGGCGAAAAGGCCAGATAAAAATCCTCCCCGCATTTTAACCCGCTTTTTTCCAGAATGGGTTTCAGCAGTTCCTCTGTTGTACCTGGATAGGTGGTACTCTCCAGCACCACCAGCATGTCCTTGTGCAGATAGGGCACAATACTTTCGGTGGAACTCTGCACATAGCTGATATCCGGCTGCTGATGCCTGTCTAAGGGGGTTGGAACAGCAATGCACACACAGTCGCACTGAGCTACAGCGGCAAAGTCGGTCGTCGCTGTCAATAAACCGGAGGAGACAATCTGCTCCAGATCCTCATTGACTACATCACCGATATAGTTGTGCCCAGCGTTTACCATGTCCACCTTGCTCTTTTGAATATCGAAACCCAGCACATGGAACCCGGCCTTTGCCTTTTCCACAGCTAAGGGAAGCCCTACATATCCAAGGCCAACAACGCCCAGACGGGCGGTTTTGTTGAGAAGTTTTTGTTTTAGATTCATCACGGATATCCTTTCTGGTGATTTGCGACTAATTCAGAAATTACATACATATTCTATTATGAGGCTTAATGACTTACGCGTCAAGCAAACCCCGCCTTTCGGCGGGGTTTGCTCCGGAAAAATCAACCCGAACAGGTAACTGATGAAGAACTTTACAACTCCACCTTATCAAAGAAGGTGGCGTCCACGCCGCACACGGGGCATGTGTAGTCTTCGGGCAGGGGGTCGCCTTCGTAGATGTAGCCGCAGACGCGGCATTTCCAGCCGACGGCGGATTCCGCTGCCGCGGGGGCTTGGGCGGGGGCGGCGCCGTCCAGGGCGGCTAGGATGACATCGCCCAGTTTATCCAGCTGCTGGGCGGTTTCCTCGTTGGGGGTGGAAAGGATGGTAACGGTCTCCCCCACCTTACGCATGTCCTTCATGCCCGAGAGGATGGCCTCCATCTTGCTGGCGGCGGCGGGGGACCAGCTGCCGTTTTCCACCAGGGAGTAGGTGCGGTTCTGCAGGTTGTGGGCGGCAAAATCGGTCAGCGCGTTCTTCATGGGGGTGAACACATCCATGTTGTAGGTAGCGCTGGCCAGGGCGATATGGCCGCAGCGGAAAGCCTCGGCGATCAAATCACTGACATGAGTTTTGGATACGTCACACAGCGCCACATTGCGCTTGCCGCCCTGGGACAAGCGCTTGGCCAGCAGGGTCGCGGCGTTCTCGGTGCCGCCGTAGATGGAGCCGTACATCACCAGCGCCGCGGCGGGCTCTTCCGGGGTGTAACTGCTCCACTTGCTGTACTTATCCAGGAACCAGCCCAGTTCCTGCCGCCAGATGGGGCCGTGCAGGGGGCAGAGCATGGCGATGTCCAGAGTGCCAGCCTTGGCCAGCACATCCTGCACCTGCTGGCCGTACTTGCCCACGATGTTGGTGTAGTATCGCCGGGCGTCGGGCAGCCATTCCTCCTGGAAGTTCACCTCATCGGCGAACAGGTTGCCGCCCAGAGCGCCGAAGGTGCCGAAGGCGTCAGCAGAAAAGAGCACCTTGTCGGTGGCGTCATAGGTCATGATCACTTCCGGCCAGTGCACCATGGGGGCTTCCACAAAGGTAAGCTTGTGCTTGCCGGTGCTCAGCTCCATCCCTTCCTTGACGGTGTAGCCCCAATCCTCCACCTTGAAATCAAAGAACTGCTCGATCATTTTGGCGGCGGCGGCGGAGCACAGCAGCTTGACGCCGGGGTAGCGCGCCATCACCTGGGACAGGGCGGCGGAATGGTCCGGCTCCATATGCTGAATCACCAGATAATCCAATGCGCGGCCGTTCAGGGCTGTTTCCAGGTTCTCAAAGAAGGGGTTAAGGGCTGTGCGGTCCACCGTGTCAAAGAGCACGGTTTTGTCGTCCAGCAAAAGATAGCTGTTATAGCTGACGCCCCGGGGCACGGGGTAGACATTCTCAAACAGGGCGATGCGCCGGTCGTCCACGCCCAGGTAGAGGATGTCCTCCGTCACCTTGCGCACCACGCCGCTGCCCGCGAACTGCTTTTTGCCCGGGAACACCGGGGCCGGCTTTTCCTGCGCCAGCGCCCGGGGCAATTCCCCCATGGCGCCCAGCATGGCCGCCCCCGCAACGCCGCCCGCCGCGGTCTTGATAAACTGACGTCTGTCCATGGACGTACCCATTGATATCCCTCCCCTATTGTTGCTGCCTTGATTATAAGCAGGCACCGGGGAAAAATCAATCATAGCCGCCATTTTAGGGTATACTTTACAAACATCCTGGAAAGGAGCGCTCTATGCAAACCTACATTGTTCTACTGCGGGGGGTGATGCCCACCGGAAAAAACCGCGTACCCATGGCCGCCCTGCGCGAGGCGCTGACCCGGGCCGGTTTTGAGGGGGTCGCCACCTGGATTCAAAGCGGCAACGCCATCGTCCGCACGCCCCTATCCCCCTTGGAAACAGCGGACAGGGTGCGGGAGATCATCCGCGCGGACATCGGCCCGGAGCTGGCCGTCATTGTGAAAACACCTGAGGACATCGCCCAGGTGCTGGAAGAGAACCCCTTCGCCAACGAAGAAAGGCAGGAGCGGGTGTTCTACGGCTTGTACAACCATCCCCTGGACGGGGAGAAAAGCCGGACGGCTCTGCAAAAAGACTACGGCGAGGACAGAATGGCCTTTACCGGCCACGCCGCCTACCTGTTCATCCCCGGCAGCGCGGCGCGCAGCAAGCTGAACAACGCCCTGCTGGAGAAAGTGCAGGGGCAGTCCGTCACGGTGCGCAACCGCAATACCCTGATGAAGATGCTGGAAATGGCCGGCGGGGAATAGATGCCTATCGCATGCCGGATAATTCATCAAATAAAAGAATAAAAAAGAATCCCGCGAAAGCCGCGGGATTCTTTTTCGTAATCTTGCTTAGCCCAGCTTCACCGCTGTGCCCGAGCAGGTGACCATCAGCATGTTGCCGCCGGTGCCCAGCACCTCGTAATCCATCTTGACGCCGACCACGGCGTCGCAGCCCATCTGGGCGGCGCGCTGTTTCATCTCTTCCAGGGCCTGCTCCCGGGCGACAAGCAGTTCTTCCTCATACCCCTTGGAGCGGCCGCCGAACACATTGCGCAGCCCCGCGCCCAGATCCTTCAAAAAGTTGATGCCGGTAATGACTTCGCCAAAGACGATGCCCTTGTACTCCGCAATAGCGCGTCCTTCTATTTGGGTGGTGGTGGTGATAATCATGTTGTCCCTCCTGCTTTCTTTTTCCGCGCCTCGCGCGGCTGCCCATGGAATATACCATAAACTGAAGCAATTGAACAGGCAAACCCTGCATTTTTCCCGTACCTTGCCTGCCGGGGGATGCAATGGGCATGCGGATAGGGTAAAATAGAGCAGGAAGGAATATCACCCCCAAGGAGGTGGAGCGACATGAAAAAACTGCTCCTGTTTGCCCTTACCCTGGCTCTGACGGTTTTCACCAGCGCATACGCGGATGATACCGACCTGCTGTACGCACAGTGGGACAGCCTGGACCGGCAGGAAAAATACGAGGAAGCCCTGCCCATTCTGACGCAGGCGGCGGAACTGGGAGACCGGGACGCCCTCGCCCGCCTGGGCGAATACTATTACTACGGCATGGGCGTGGAGCCCGATGAGGCCAAAGCCCGGGAACTGTTTGAGAAAGCAAGTGATCTGGGCGAGCCGCTGGCCGCCTACTTTATGGGCTACTATTATTCCGTAGGCGAGGGCTACCCCCTGGACATGGAAAAAGCGTTTGATATGTGGATGCTCTCCGCCCAGGGCGGCAACGCCGACGGGCAGCAGGCCGTGGGATGGATGTATGAGACGGGCACCTATGTGGCGCAGGATTACGACCAGGCCTTCGCGTGGTACCAGAAAGCCGCCGATCAGGGTTCCCCCAAGGGGCAGGGATCACTGGCCAACTGCTATTACTACGGCTACGGTGTGTCCCCGGATTACCAGAAAGCATTCGAGTGGACGCTGCTGGCTGCCCAGGGCGGGCACATCAACTCCTACGCCAACCTGGCCTTCTACTACGAAACGGGCACAGGCGTCGCCCAGGATGACCAGAAAGCCTTTGATTGGGATATGAAAAGCGCCCGGGAAGGCGACCCCATCGGGCAGTACAATGTGGCCAGGCACTACTTTGACGGCAGAGGGGTGGAGCAGAACGCAGCCCTGGGGCTGGAGTGGGCGCTGGCGTCCGCCAACCAGGGATACGCAGCCGCCCAGAACAAGGCGGGCAACGCCTACCTGGACGGCCTAGGAACTACGGTTGACGAAGACACCGCCTACCAGTGGATTTCCGCCGCGGCTAAGCAGGGGGATGCCAGCGCGCTGACGACCCTTGGGTACATGACGTATATGGGCCTTGGCACCCAGAAGGACGAAGCGAAGGCCCATGCCCTCTACCTGCAGGCCGCCGAGCAGGGCAACGCCGCCGCCCAGAGCAACATCGGCCTGGACTACTACTACGGCTACGGGGTGCAGAAGGATCTAAAACTCTCCTTCGCCTGGTACATGAAGGCGGCGCAGCAGGGAGACGCGGAAGCCCAGTACACCATCGGCACCTTTTATGAGTACGGCACAGGCACCGACCTGAACCTGGACAAGGCTTTGGAATGGTACCAGAAAGCCGCCGCCCAGGGGTATTCCGACGCTCAGGAACAGGTGGACAGGCTGAAATCCAAGTAAAAATGCATACAGATGGCAAAGCGGGGGGCATTCGCCCCCCGCTTTAGACTGTCAAAGAAGTACAGCGTGTCCAAAAAGGCTGCAAGGCTAGGAACGAATCTGCCGGAAGAGGAAGTTTACATGGTTCGTAATTGACCGATTCTGGCAGATGAAGTAAACGCAAGCATGTTTCGGTATCGAAACATGCGGTTGCTGGCTTTTTCGACACGCTGAAGCGGGGGCGTTCGCCCCCCGCTTTCAATCGTTTATAGATTCATCTGATTCGTTGCTGTCAGTTCTTTTTTCCCAGGATGCCTTCCAGGATGTCCTCCGCGTCCAGCCCGGTGGACTGTTTAACCCCCTCCAGCAGCCCTTCCAGAAGGGATTTTTCCTTCTTGGTGGTTTTCCGGGCGGTGGTCTTTTTCGCCGTGGTTTTCGCCGCGGTCTTCTTCGCTGTTGTTTTCGCGGACGTGGTTTTCTTCGCCGGGGCCTTTTTCGCCGTGGTTTTTTTCGCCGCGGCGGTGCCCAGCTTGCGCTTTTCGGCGTTCAGCTCTTTCTTTTCCTGCTGAAGCTTGGCGATATAGCCCTTGTATTTGTCAATCTTCGCGTCGGCCTGTTTGATCAGCGCGTCAATCTGACGGGCTGTGCGTTTCTTTGTTTCCGCCATAGGACCTCCCATCCCTTAAAGGGTATCCCCTTATTTCTTTTTCGGCGCGGCTTTCTTGGCAGCAGCGGTTGTTTTCTTGGCTGCCGTCTCCGTCTTGGCTTTGGCAGTCGCCGCGGTTTTCTTTGCCGCCGCGGTGGTCTTCTTAGCGGCCGTTTTCGCCTTGGCCTTGGTGGTGGCGGCCGTCTTCTTTGCGGCGGCCGTCGTCTTCTTGACGGTTTCCTCTGCCTTAGCTTTGGCGTTGCTGGCCGTCTTCTTCGCGGCGGCGGTGGTCTTTTTCTTTTCGGCGGCGGCCTTCTTGCCCGTCTCCTCCACCGTGTCCTTCACCGTTTCCACTGTCTTCTTTACCGCTTTGGCGGTTTTTTCCACCGCTTCGCCCGCCATGTCCTTGGCGGCGGCGGCTGTTTTCACCACTGCCTCGGTGGCTTTCTTGGCGATATCTTCCACCTTGTCCTGTACGGGGGTCGCTTTCTTCTCTGCTGCCATATGATTTCTCCCTTTCACTTGTTCAGGTTTGCTGTTCGTTGTCCATTGCATAGATTTTACCCACAAAAACGGGGAAGCCTTTGCGCCTCCCCGTTTTGGATAAATTATTGTCGCAATTGCCGCCGTTTTGTTGCCGCCAGCAAGCCAAGCAGCGCCAGCGCCAGCAGCGTCAAGGGCATTGTCAACCCCGCGTCCCCGGTGGGAGGCAGCAGGTACGCGTTGGTAAACTGGATGGCGCCGTCAAAGGGTACGCCGTTTTTATCCACATGCAGGCTGTGTTTCAGTTTGCCCCCATCCTCCCACACACGGATGGTTATCCGATACACGGTGCTGTCGTATTTGATGTCCCTGGACACCCCCGCCTTTTCATGCAGGGTGTACAGGAAGGTGCCCGGACGGCTGAAGCGCCTGGCGTCAAATACCACGCTGCCGTCCTTGGCGTTGGTTTTCTCGTTGACGATGTTGCCCGCCGCGTCCTTGAGCACAAAGGTAAACTCCCCCTCCGCCAGCTGCCTGCCCCGAAGGATTTTCTCCGCGTAAAGGGGTACGCTGATGGCGGCGTAGTCGGGCGCGGGGGTCACAGGCGGCACAAACACCAGTCCCAGGTCGATGGTGAGAATGTCCTCCCGCTGCAAGGACACCAGGATACTGATACTGTTGGAGTCGTTGGCCTCCGTGGATCCCTCCGAGCGAACCTTGGTGATGACATGGTTATCCGGGAAGGTGGCGGGGTCGAAGGTGATGATGTAGTTGCCCGGGGGCAGATGCTCAAAGAGATACAGACCGTTTTCATCGGTGAAGCGCACCGGGTCGTAGCCGTCGGGCAGGGTTGTCCCCTCCCCGGCTTCAATGATGACCCGCACATTCGCCACAGGCTCGTTGGTTTCATCCTGGATGCCGTTGCCGTTCTTGTCGTACCAGACATAGTCGCCGATGGAAGCCAGGTAGTGGTTGGTAATCTCCATGCCGCTGACCTGAGCCTCATACCCCTGAACGGGCATTTCCTCCACCGTGTAGACGCTTTGCTCCCAGATATCCCAGTTGGCAAAATCCCACACCATCAGCCCGGTCTCCGGGTCCATGACCTTGGCGCTTTCCTTGAACTTGGGCAGCTTTGTCCAGGTATAGGTCCAGGTGTCCGTTTCCCACATGGGGTCGCCGTCATTGAGCGGCAGAGTGATGGTGCCATACAGCGCGCCGTCCCTGAACAGTTTGAACTGCGCCGGCGGCCGCTCGGCGCCGCCCTGCCAGGTTTTAGTGAGGGTCGCCTGTGTTTCCGTCAGGAAGTTGGTAACCACCCGGCTGGCGGAGGCGGTGGTGTCGATGTCGTACCCATCGGGGATGATTTGCTCTTCCACCGTGTACTCGAAGGAGACATACTCCCCATTCACTTCCCCGTTGGCCGGCAGGTTGAGCCAGGTGTACACCCAGGGCTCGTGCTCGCCGTTTACCGTGGTATCCGCTTGCTTTTGCCCGGTTAAGGTGACGGTATCCAGCAGCATCTTGTAGGGCTCCGCCGGGGGATCAACTGGAGGCTCGGCCGGGGGCTCCTCCGGATTTTCCGGCAGGGTCTCCACAACCGGCTGCAGAATGGTCTGGTACAGGTTGAAGGTAACCTGCGTGCCCACAGGGTCCTGGGGGCTCCACAGTTTGGAGGCAGAGAAGGTGCCGGGGCGGTAATAATTGTAGATAACCCCGTCCTGCACCCAGCTTTGGTAGTTGGGCGGGGGCACAAGCTCCACCGCGTGGTAGACAGACTGGCCGGAGCCGTCCGCCTTCAGGCGGGGCAGGTTTTCCCAGGTGTATTCCCAGGAACCCGTCGTCCACATGGCATCCCCGTCCTGAAGGGGTAAATAGACGCCCTCGCCGAAGGTCTGGCCGTCCCGGTACAGCTGCAGGCGGATGCGGGGGCGCCCCAGCTGGGTTTCGCCCTGCCATTGCTTGCGCTGGGTGAAGGTGGTGGTAAGAAACTCGTTCGAAAACTCGGCCTGATCAACCAAAGCGCCCTGCTTCGTGTAGGCGACGGCGGCTTGCAGGCGGCCTTCCACCAAGGTCACGGTAATGGTAACCCCGATGATGCCTTCGTCGTACAGCACGCTGTCCCCATTGCCAGGCACCTCGGTAATGGTGTAGGAATGTGTGCCCACCATGTCGTAGCCAAGGGCGGGGAAGACAAAGGAAAGCTGGGCGGGCATCTCCCCGTCCGCGGGCGCTGCGGCAGTCGCCGTACGCACCACCTCGCCTTGGCCGTCGGTGCCCTCCCGCAGCTCGAAGGTAAAGGTTTCCCCGGGCAGGAAAGGCCGGTTCAGCATGGTTTTCACGCCCTGGGGCGCCGCCGTGGAGGGCCAAATCTGGTGCCAGGTGGGCGGGCTTTCCTTTTCGTAGGGGATGTTGTACACCTTGGTGATTTTCGCCCGGTTTTCGTAAACCTTGTCTTCCAGGGGATCCAGCAGGTGATCCACCGTGGTGGGCACCAGGAAGGTAACCTTTTCGTGGGCCAGCAGATTGGGGATGGTAAAGGTCAGCTTCTGCCCGTCCTGGGTGACGGAGGCGAAAGCGCTGGCGGCAACCAGTTCCGTCATGCCCGGGTTGTCCATGCGCATCAGGGAAATGTTGGCAAAGTCGATGGTCAGCCCGTCGGGCAGGGTATCCTCCAGGGTGATGTTCTCGATTGCGTCCGCCAGGTTGGTGTTTGTCAAGTGCAGGCGGTAGAGAATCTCATCCTGGGCCTGAACGGGGGTGGGCGCGTCCTGGGTGCCGGAAATGGCCTCGGATTCCTTGCTCAGGTCGATGCCGATGTCCTTGAGGGCGACGGTTAAGGTATTGCCCTGCTCGGTGGCGATTTCTGAAAAGTCCTGCTGGGTCGCGTAGCGCACGCTGCTGGACATGAGGTTTTCGTTGTAGGCGAGTATCTGGTTATCCACCAGGCTGCCGTTTTCATCCATGGGCGCTTCCATGAAGACATACAGCGCCAGCACCTCGGAGGGTTTGGCGATGAACTCTTCCCCGGTTTTCAGATGCCGCAAGTCCACCGCCACAGCGGTAACGGTTGACAAGTCAGATGGCGGGGCGGCGCTCCAGATGGCGGTATTGGTCAAATCCCGGCGGGCGGCCGCGCCCGCCTGATCCGCCGCGTCGTAGAGCACCAGCCCCGGCACGGTGGAATAATATTTGATTACATCAATGCCCTTGCTTTCCAGCTGGCTGGCGTCAATGCTCAGGAATTTACCCTTCCAGTGTTCCAGCCCGTCATGGGCTTCCTCCAGCACGTCGTAGATGATGATGTCCTTAACGTACTGATCCCCCTCGTTGACCCGCCGCAGCAGGTAGGAGTACCCGCCCATCAGCGGCACGGTGGTATGATCGGCATAGTAGGCGTCCCCCGCGCCGGCCACCTGTTTGCTAAAGCCAATCTGTGCCGCCAGGATGTCGTTATAGGTCAGCGTCGCGTTGGCGTACATGAAATTACTCTGGCCGCCCTGGTTGCCATCGCCGTTTAAATCGAAAAAGGCCGGCAGCAGCTCGTCAGGGACAACGGGCTTTTTGCTCGCGTCCAGCACGCCGGCGGCGTCATCGTTGACGCCGTCCTTCAAAACGCCGCTGCCCGCTTCATAGGCCACATAGTTTTTCAGTGTGGAGCCGTAGGCCGCCACATTGGCCCAGGTATTGGTCATATCATAGTCCAGGCGCATGCCGCTGTACACATTGGTGCCGCCCATGCCGGAGGCGAGGGTATAGTAGTTCACCTTGTCCTGGGGCACCAGGCCTTTGACAATCATCATGGTGCGGCCGGTGCCTTCCCAGTTGTCCACCATGCTCAGCACATGGGGGATGGTGAACCCCCAGCCGTAAATGGTTGCCTGCCGAAGGACGATGGTGGCCGGGTCCACCTTGGCGCCGGGGGGCAGCAGGTCGTAGAAGGTGCCCTCCCGCTGTTCCAACAGCCCGCTGTTGGCGATGGCCGCCGCGGCATTGGGGTCGGGCCAGGTTATCTGCTCGTACTGGGTGGCGTAGTAGTGCACCCGGTAGCCGCCGGCGTTGGCTTCCTTCACAGGGGTGCCCCGGCCTTTGGCGACGGTGGAGGTAACCACGGAACGGGTAATCTCGTGGTTGGCGGAAGTAGCGCCTGCCGGCACTTCCTCGGTGCTGTTCGCCCGGACGCCGGTAGCGGAAAACACATTGGAAATAAAGCGATTCTGGGCATCCTTGAGGGCTGCCATCACACGCGGCGAATCAAGCAGCTCAGTCTCCAGGTACAGGCCGTTGAAGATGGTGCGGTACATCCTGGCGTCGGCGTGGACGCTGAGGCGGATGCCCACCGTGCCCTCGGGCAGGGGCACCTTCATCAGGTTGTTTGCGTTTGTTTTAGGGTTGTACAGGGCAGGGGTGGTACCGTCTGCATAGGTCAGCAGCAGGTTCTGGTAGTTGCCGTTCACCCGGGTGATGTCCCCCAGTTTGATCCAGGGGCCGTTGATGTCCTTTTGGTAGGACAGGGTGGTCGCCGGATACTGGTCCCAGGGATAATCTCCGCTGGTCCAGGAACTGTAGTTGGTGGGGTCGGTCAGGAAGTAATGGAAGAACCCATCAATGGCCAGGGTTTTAAACTGGTAATCCCCGCTTTCCAGCCGCATGCGGCCGGCATCCGTGGTCATATTGAGAGTGTTGTCGGTAAAGTGGATGGTATAGGGATTGGCGCCATAGTCCTTTGTGGTGGGGCTGGTTGTGGAAAAGCCGTAGGACTGCACACCGCCCACCATTCTGAAGTTGCCGACCGCGCCCCCGGAATTGAGAATCCAGGGCTCCAGTATCTTTTCCTCCATGGCGGTAATCATGCCGCCGGACTTTCTCCCATCGTATTTACGGATATCCGGCGCGATTCCCGGATACACAGGCGGCGCCAGACCCCGCTTGTAGGTATACTCGGTCTGGGCGCTTACCATGTTGTGATCCTTCAGGTCAATCCCGTACAGGTCCGCCTGGACGCCATTCTTGAAGATGGTATACGTTGCCCCTGGATTCTTTGGGTCATTCAGGGGCATCCAGGTTAAATCCGCCACCTTGTAGCGGAAAAAGAGATAAAAATCATAGGTTGATTCACTTCTGCCGGTGGTATCCTGGGTGTAGTCGTACTTGGGCAGCCTTACCTGGATGGCCTTTTCATGGGCCAGCGTCCAGTCAGCGAGCCCGCCGAACCTAGGCCCGTAGGTGGAGCCCCAGGCGTACAGTTCGCCCTTTTCCCCGGCGGGAATCAGCTCCGTCAGTTTCACATAATAGGGCTGGGAGTCGTTGTAATCCACCGTCACCCTGACCCGGTAACTGGCATAGATATACTCCCCCTCCACATAGTCCGCGGGCTTGGGGGTATTGTAGAAAGGCCAGGTGGTATACACCTGGTTGACATATTTGGAGACGGAACGCACATCCGCCGAGGTATTGTATTCGATACTCAACGGGTCGGATAAAAAGGTGACGGGCTCGCCGCCGTCCCGGGGTTTGACGGTAAAGGAGGCCTGGATATCATCCTTGGCATAGCCGTCCATTACATAGGAGGGGCGGGGCAGGTTGTAGCGCAGGCCCATGGTAAAGGTTTCGCCGCTGGGGAAGTTGCCGTAGTTGGAGATGACGATCTCATCCCCCTCGATGCGGTAGTTGAATTTATAAATGGTTTCCGCCGGCTCTTCCGGATAGGGCGCCAGGGGGACATCCACCTGGGTTTTGCCGTTGATGGTGATGATGGGCGCCCCGTCCTGGGTGCCGCCGATGGGGTTGCCGCCGGCGTCCGTCTGCCGGTAATTGAACAGGTACGCCGGCAGTCGGATTTCCACCCCATACTTGGTGGTTTCCCCGGTATAGGAAAAGCCCAGCTCCATCACATGCTCCGTCGGGCGGTTGGACAGAGGGTTGCTGACCATATCGTTGCCGGTGATGGTAGAGTCCGTGCCGCTGACCCACCGCAAATAGTGGGTGGTGGAGCCGATGGGCGGGTCCGATTGCGCCAGGGCGGCGGTGCCCAGCAGGGACAGCACCAGCAGCAGCGTTAGCAGCACGCGGCGCCGGAAGACGGCGGTCGGCTTGATTACGGCGGACTCTTTTGCTATTCTCATCAGTTTCATGCTTTCTCCTCCGCGCGGGTTCACGGGGGCGGTCGGCGATCCTCTGCGCAACACGTTCAACAGGGCAACAGCATAGTTATACAATGTAATTATACCTGATACGGTATGTTTTCAAGACATAATCCCCACTTTCTGTTGATTTTACAAAGATTTTCGCCTGATTTGTAGGACACTTCAGACAGAAATTGATATTCTGTAGAGAATTTTGTCGATGGTATGCCGCGTAAGCCCTTGCCGCCCAAGAAGCAATGTGGTAGTTCAGCACAACAAACACCCGCCCAGAAAGGACGGGTGTTTGAGGGATGGTAAGGTATTCAGTTCCCTGCCTGACGCGGTAAAGGGCAGCGTTACCGCTTGATCAGCAGCACCGTCAAATCGTTCACATTGGTGCCGGTGGGGCCGGTCATGATAAGGCCGTCTACCTGTCGCAGGGCGGGGTAGGCGTCGTTGTCTTCCAGGGCGACCAGGGGATCCACCCCCGCCTCTTTCATTTTTCGCTGGGTATGTTCATCCGCGTAGCCGCCGGCGGCGTCGGTGGGGCCGTCGGTGCCGTCAGAGCCCAGGGAAAAGATGCAGGTATTCCGGCAGGAAGCCAAAATAGGCACAGCGCTCAGCGCAATCTCCTGGTTGCGGCCGCCTTTGCCCTTGCCCTTCAATTGCACCACTGTTTCGCCCCCCAGGATGTAGGCCAGCGAGTGGGGGGAATCCTGATGGTATTCCGCCATGGAGGCAAGGAAGCTGCCCGCCTCCCGGGCCTGGCAGCGCAAAGACGCGGTGAGGATGTGGGGGGTATAGCCCAGCTGCCGGGCAGTTTCCGCGGCGGACAGGCACAGCTGGGTGACCGAGCCCGTCACCATGCTGGTAACATTGGGCAGTTCCTTGGGAGTTTCTTCCTCAAGGGCGTCCAAGGCCTGCTGGGGCAGCTGCAGGTGGTAGCGCTCCACGATGCGCAGAGCGTCCTCCCTGGTGGAGGAGTCGGGGTAGGCAGGGCCCGAAGCAATCATATCCAGGGGATCGCCGATGATGTCGCTGAGGATGATGGCGTATACATGGGCGGGGGCGCAGCGCAGGGCGAAGCGGCCGCCCTTCACATTGGACAGGCGCTTGCGCACGGTGTTGATTTCCACAATGTCGCACCCTGCCGCCAGCATCTGCCGGGTAATGTCCTGCAACGCGTCCAGGGGCACCTTGGCATCTTCAAACAAGGCGCTGCCGCCACCGGACACCAGCAGCAGCACGGCGTCCTCCTCCGTGACCCCCTCCACCAGGCGAAGGGCCGCCCGGGTGGCAGCCAGAGTATCCTCATCGGGCACAGGGTGGCCGGCCTCAAACACCTGCAGGGGCGATAGCGGGCCCATGCTGTGGCCGTGCTTGGTGATGACCACGCCCCCGTCCACCCGCTTGCCCAGCAAGACCAAAGCCGCCTTGCTCATCTGCCAGGCGGCTTTGCCCACCGCCACAAGCAGCACCCGGCGCTTGCCGGATAAATCAATCTCCCCCAGGGCTTTGCGCACCGCCTCGTCGGGCTGCGCCGCCTTCAGGGCGTTTTGCATGATGGTTTGCGCGTCTGTGAGCAGTGACATGATTGCTCCTTCTCAGGCTTTTGCTTTCGCCACGCCTGCTAATAATTTAAAGCGTTTCCCATTTCCAGTTTAGATAATTATAGCCCAAGGGGAATTGAATGACAACCCGAGTTTGGCGAAACTGCTTATGCTGCACTTTCCATAGGATTCTTTAGGCATAACCAAGCCCCGCCTGATGACGGGGCTTGGCTGTCGGTAAATTACCTGTATTGATTATTTAGGGAACTGTTTATCCTACTGCATCCATTCCCCGGTTATGGCATGGAGGAAGCTATTCTGCCATCGCCAGGCGGGGGTAGCGGTATGCTGGCCGTTTTCAGGGCGCAGCAGGTAACACAGTTCTAAGGTATCAGCCGGAATGCCCAGGGCGGCAAATGCTGCAAGAGCTTCCTCCAGGGGCAGCGCCGGCTTGGGAGTGCCCTGGGGGGTCATATCGCTCCACATCATCTGCAGGGAATACAAGCCGCAGTCCCCCACCACAATCTGGGCCCGGTTGCTGTCGTGGTTGGTTTGCTCCATGCCCTCGGACGGGGCTGCCCAGTAGACGGGCAGGCCGCCGATGGCTTGGCCGAAGGATACCTTGTAGCTGGGGGCGGTGAAGGGCAGTTTGCCGTAGGCCACCACGCTTTGCAGCACATAATCCTGGATGCCCAGCTTTTCCATAGTGACCCGGGCGGTGTTCAGGGCATCTTCCCGGGTGATGGCAGTGCGGGCGACCCCCGAAGGCTCCACATTTTCGTAGATGCCCTCTTCGTGAGGCTGTTTCTGACTGCACAGGCGCATGATGGAAACATCGCTCTTGGGGGCATAATGGATGGGGTCGTACCCGCAAAAGGGCGGGCCATCATTGTTCAGCGTCACAAACAGATAGTCCCGGCTCTTATCCGCCTGGGCTTTGTTTTTTTCCTCGCCAAAGGTCACTTCCTGCAATCCTTCCTCGTTGATGGCAGCGGGGCTTAGGGTGTATATGTCCAAGCTTTGGGCAAGGGCTGTACCCGCCAGCAGGCAGCACAGCAGGGCAAATATCAGCAAACGTTTCATCCGTTTTCCCCCTCTCCATACATGGTTTCGTACGTTTCAGGCCGGGGCGGCTGCATCAGGTACATCACCCCGCCCTCTACCCTCTCCGTCTGGTAAGCTACGGTTACATCGTAGTAGCTGTTATCCTCCATGGTGATGGCAAAGCCAGCGCCAAAGCCAATATTTTGCATGGCTACTTCCCCCCGGGACTGGATGGAGGCAATCTGCACGCCGTCCTGGCGTATGCCTTCTATGTATGCCTGGGCAATATCCTGCCACTTCTGGTCGTAGGGATCCAGGTGCAAATCCGAGTATTTCAAGTGTTTCACGCTGAACTGCGGCCAGGCGAACACGACGCGGTCTGTGGCTGGGTCCAGCATGGCGAAATAGTTGTCCTCACCCGTAGCTGAGGTAAACCAGGCATTATATACGGGGATACTTTCCAGATAAATAGTGTTCTGGCTGGCTATCCCCGTCCCTTCGCTGGCCCTTTCCAGGGAAAAAGGAGCGTTGAACAGGCGCGTAAGCTCCTGCCGGGTTCGTTTTTCATTGGCGGCGTACTGGGTGGGTTCCACTGTTTCCCCTTCTTCCCAGTAATCAATCAGGCGCAGCAGCTCCTCGTCCGTCATTTGCCGGTAGGGGTAGAAACCGAAGTCCTCCAGCCCGGAATAATCCTCGGCAAGCAGAGAAACGCTGCCCATGCCGTCATCCCCGGGGTGGGGGGTGAAGGGCGTGTCCGGGCGCGTTCCCTGGCGGCGGTACAGGTCTGTTAGAATGGCACGCCGCTGACGCTCATCCTCCTGCCAGAAGCGGCTGGCCTCCACGCCGCCGCCCCGGGCGCAGTTGCGGAAGCTAAGATTCTCCGGGGTAAAGGTCAGCCCCAGTTGGGTGTAGGCGTCTATCAGCTGCAGCAGCTCGTTGCCCGTCAGCTCCCGTCCCGGCAGCAGAGTGTATACCTGCTGCCCTTCGTAGTCTTCCGGCCGCAAGGCGTATACCCCCACCTGCACACCTTCCGTCTTTTCCAGAGCGCTGCCCTCGGGGCGCTTGCCTGCATCGTATTGCCTTTGGGATTCCTCTAAGTGCAGGATTTCTTCCGGAGTCATCCAGGGGCTTTGGTATGTCTGCCACTGGGTGGGGCTGCCCTCCTGCTCCACCCCGTAGTAGCTGGCCATCCTCTCCACCGAATAGGGGGAGGAGGTCGTCTGGGGCTTCAGCTCCTTCAGGGGCTCCACAGTGGGCAAGGGCACCACCACATTCTCCTGGACGGCCAGAGCTGGCAGCGCCAGGCAAAGAAGCAACAGCCAACAGATCCACATGGTTTTTTTCATGGTTTATTCACCTCCTGATTGGATGATAGCCTAGGGGGTGTTACAAAGTATCCGCCGGGATGTAACGAAACGGTAACGGTAGTACCCTGCATGGGGGTTGATTGCAGCGACAACGCACCGCCGTGGAGGGTAGCGATTTGCCGGCACAGGCTTAGCCCCAGGCCGGTGCCCCCCGTCGCCCGGGATACATCCCCTTTATAGAAGGGCTCGGTTGCCCTGCGCAGCTGCCCCGCATCCATGCCGTGGCCTTCATCAATTACGCTAAAGCCATTTTCTATCGCCTGTAGAATAACGGACTGCCCTAGGCCGCTGGCCCGAAGGGCGTTATGAAGCAAATTGTCCGCCAACAGGCTCAGCAAGGCTTCATCCCCCCGCAGGCAAACATCCGGCCCATCCACCAACAGGGGGTTATGGGGAAAACGGGCGGCAAAGCGCGCCGCTGAGCGGTGCAGCAGGGCTTTGATGTCGATTTCTTCTATCTCCAGCTCTTCCTGGGGCAGCGTGGTCAATTTCAGCAGCTGCTGATCCATATCTGCCAGGCGTTTGATTTCCGCCGCCATATCCCCCGCCACCTGAGAACGCTGGGCAGCGCTCAGTTTCTCCCCCTCCAGCAGCCGGGCATTGCCCAGCAGGCTGCACAGGGGGGTGCGCATCTCGTGGGCAAGGGCGTCCAGCAGGTGCTGGCGCTGGGCTGCCTCCTCCTGCAAGGCCTGCTCCCGGGTTTGTACCGCATCCTGCATCCCCTGAAAGGTTCGGGCTAATTCCCCCACCTCATCCTGGCGCTTGGTGGGCAGGGGCGCTTCTCCCCCTTCGCCCCTGGCCAGGCCTTGGGCCGCCCTGGTCAGTTGGTTCAGCGGCCGGGTTAAGCCATGGCTAAGCAGCAGCGCCAACATGCCCACCGCTAAGGCGCCCAGCAGGGCATAGCCCAAGGCCTCCTGATGCAGCTTGGCCCGCAGGGCGTATACATCGCTGACATCCTGCAAATACAGCAGGGTGGTTTGGGCGGTTAACGGATCGCCGATGGCGTACACAGGCGGGGCAGACAGGGTATCCAGCAGCGCCGCCCGCTGCCCGTTCAGCAAGCCCTGGTAACTCTCCTGAGGCAAAGCAAAATCGTGCAGCGGCGCGCCATTATGCACAAAGGCCAGGCGGATGCCCTGGGATATATACCTCTCTTGATATTGCCGGGTCAGGCTGAGGGTGTCCTGATACTCCTTGCCCGCCAGCACCCGGCGCAGTTCCTGGGCGATGAGGCCTTCGGACACCTGGGCGCGCTGGGTTTCCTGGGCTAGAGACAGCCGGAAGGCTCGCTGGGCGGACAGCATGGTAATCAGCAGCACCAGGGGCACGAATACCAGCACCATCAGCAAAGTCAGCCGTTTTTTCATACTTCCTTCGCTTTCTGATAGCGGTAGCCGTATTTATACACCGTTTCCACCGCGTCAGCGCCAATCTTGGCGCGCAGGCGCTGCACATGGGCATCCACCGTGCGGGTTTCACCGATGTAGGTATACCCCCACACCTTGTGCAGCAGCGTTTCCCGGCTGACGGCATGGCCCGCCTCCTTGGTTAACAGGGCCAGCAAATCAAACTCCAGCGCCGTCAGGGCGACTTCCTCCCCCCGCAGCAGCGCGCGGCGGGCCTGGTAGTCTACCTGCAGCCGGGTATCCTCATAAGGGGCTTCCCCTTTGCGTACCCTGCGCAGGATGGCCTCGATGCGGGCCAGCAGCTCCGCCGGCTCAAAGGGTTTGAGGATATAGTCATCCGCCCCCAGCCGCAGGCCTTTCACCCGGTCGGTCACGGCGGTTTTAGCCGTCAGAAACAAGACGGGAATATCCCGCCTGATAAAGGCCTCCGCCAAAGAAAACCCATCCTCCCCCGGCATCATGATGTCCAGAAGAGCCACCTCTATGGTTTCCCTGGCGAGAATATCCCGCGCCATCACCGCATCCTTCGCCGGGAAACAGACATGCCCCGCCAGGCTCAGGTGCATCTCCAGCATCCGCAAAATGCTCTGCTCGTCATCCGCCGCCAATATATTCGCCATGGAACCCCTCCTTTTTTCCATTGTAGCATGGGTCTCGGGGAGCGGGGTGTAACGGAGTTGTAAAAGAACGCGAAGAAGCAGGTTGACTTATATCTAATATTTCATATAATCAACCTGTCTGAATGTGTATATTGGCATCCTGAACAACAATCTTCACACGCTTACGCGGAAGAAGATTTGCCAACAATATGAGTCCGTGCTACTGCCTTGAAAAAAGGAGGTTTCAAATGCCCTTGTTCTATCAACAGGACCTTTCGTCCCCCTGGATTGAAGGTGAACATACGCCCAGCATTACCCATCTGTGCGCCACTTGCGGAGGCATACAAGAGCTTTACTCAAGGGACAGCGTTGTCTACCATCAAGGCGAAAGTACTGGATTTGTTTATTTGGTCAAATCCGGTAGGGTACGCCTAACTCTCAATTCCTCCGAAGGGAGAACTTTCCATGTTTTTATCATCAAGCCCGGAGGCTTATTTGGAGAGAGGGCATACTTGGATGGTCTCCCGCACGATACCAGTGCAGAGGCCATTGTAGATAGCCAAATATGCCGAATCTCTTACCATTCGTTGGATCGGTTGCTTGAAAAAGAGCCAGAGTTTCATAAGTTTCTTTCCTTATCCATGGCTAGAAAACTGCAGGCCAGCACGCAGGTGATTGATAACCTGGTAATGAAAAATGCCACTACGCTTGTCGCAACTTACCTCCGATATATCGCCAATGCCCATGGCGAGCGAATCTCCTCAAACCAAGTGCGGATCAACATTCGATTCACCCACGAAAACGTAGCCAGTATTACCAATTTAAGCCGGGTTACTGTATCCAATATTATCAGTGACTTCATGAAATCAGGTGTATTGGGCAAAGAGGATGGGCAATTCTACATTTACAGTCTCACAGGTTTAAACGAGTATATTCTCTAACAGAACCAAAAATTTTCAGTAATCCTCCCCATTTGTAGTCTGTTTTACAGATTTTCGGTGCACTGTGATGTACGCTTTGTCCATCCAGCTACCAAACTACATATGAGGAGGACTAATCTATGTCTATCAACTGGAATAAAATCCGCACCAAAGAGTTTCCCGCTCTTGACAGCAACATGACCTTTCTAGACGCAGCCTGCGTCAGCCTGACTCCACGCCGAGCCATCGATGCCATTAAAGATTTTGCAGAGATGTCCGGCCGCAATGATGAGGCTAACTCCAGCGCCCACCATATCGCGATGGATGGCATGCGGGGCAAAGCCTATAAGGAAGCCGCAAAACTTCTCAACGCAGATATTGAAGAAATCGCATTAGTAGAAAGTACCTCCCATGGGTTGAATATCGCTGCGACATCTCTGCCTCTGAAGGATGGGGATAACATCATTACCACCAACTTGGAATTCATCCAAGTGGCTTTGCCCTGGTGTGTGATGCGCAACGAAAAGGATATTGAAATCAGAGTCGCATCAGCCCCTGAAAATAGATTTACAGTTGATGTTTTCAAGCAGTATGCCGACGAAAACACAAAAATGATTGTTACCACCAGTGTTGCCTGGTGCAGCGGATGGAAACTAGACCTGAAAGAATTAGGCAATTGGTGTAAAGAAAAAGGTATCTATCTTGTCATTGATGGCGTGCAGGAAGTAGGCGTCCGTAATCTGAACACCAAGGAATTCCATGTGGATATCCTGACAGCAGGCGGCCACAAGTGGCTGAACTCTCCCTATGGAACCGGCATCATGTATATCAACAAGGAACTCCTGCCCAAAATCAACCCTGTCTTCTGGGGATATCTGAACACCACAGAGCCAGAGGGCGGTTGGGGTGCATATTGGGAAAATCCCTCGGCACCTTCCACAAATGATTGGACATTCGTTCCCACCGCCCGACGTTTTGAAATCGGCGGCACCACAAACTATGTAGGCGCTATCTCGCTGGGCGAATCCCTTGGTTTGGTTAATGAAATCGGTATCGATAACATTGAAAAACGTGTATTGGATTTGTCCGATTATTGTATCGCAGGTATCGAAAGAATTGGCGGTACCCCCATCACCCATAATGAGCGGGAAAACAAAGCGGGCATCGTCATCTTCCGGATGTATCAGGATTTAGAAAAAGATAGAACCATTCTTAGAAGGCTGCACGCACAGCGCATCTTCATCGCCCAGCGCTTCACAGATAATGTAGGCGGCTTCAGAGTATCATGCCAATACTATAACAATGAAAAGGACTTTGATAATCTCTTTGCCGCTATTGAGAAGATTGTCAAAGAATTGGGAACGCCTGATTATAATAAATGAAAGATTTCGTTATAGCCCCCTGTTTCTTATCATTTGACTACAAAATCAGTAAAAAACACAGCCCTTGGTTTGGCTCGAAATAAATAGGAGGTTACCATGACTCAATCTATAGAGAACAAAGTGCCCCAGGTTGAGAAGAAACGTTTAGAGTTTTACGGCGGCATGTTGGGATTGATGATTCCCTTCATCGTTCTGTTCGTTGGCATCATCGTGTTAGCATTAACTGGCAATGCTTTGCCCGACGCATTCTGGGTACCGACCTTGGCCGCTATCCTGCTGGCGATAGCTCTGGCAAAAAATAAGGAAGCCTGCGCCAACAGCCTGGTGAAGGGCATGGCATCAGAGATGGTCGCCATCATGCTGATGGCCTGGTTCCTAGCCGGTGTTGTCGGCCAAATCATGAAAAGCACCGGGTTGATTGAAGGTCTGGTTTGGCTTACCACCTCCATCGGTCTGCAAGGCCGCTACTTCCCGGCAATCACCTTCCTGATTGGTTCCCTCATCTCAACAGCTACCGGAACAGCCTTGGGCACGGTTATCGCCCTAGCCCCCGTTCTTTACCCTGTGGGCGTTGCCATCGGCGCGAATCCGGCGGTGATGCTGGCTTCCATTGTATCCGCTGGATACTTTGGCGACAACCTGGCGCCCATATCGGACACTACCATCGCATCCGCATACACCCAGGGTGTGGACGTCTCTGTCGTGGTGAAATCCCGTCTGAAATACGCACTAGTCGCTGCCGCCTTTGCTACTGCCCTGTTTGTGCTGTTTGGCGGATCTGGCGCAGTAGCAACAGGCGAAAAGGTTGTCCTCGGCTCACCTAAGGGGTTAATCATGCTGCTTGCCCCCGCTCTCCTGATAGCAATGATGTATCGGGGCAAGCATCTGATTGTATCTCTGGTATTCACAGTAGCCTTCGGTCTCGCTCTGGGCTTGGTTATGGGACAGATAGGTTTCTCGGACATCTTCAATGTTGATATGAATACTTTTTCCTCCCACGGCATCATTGTAGATGGCATGATGGGGTTGGTAGGCATAGTAGTTTTTGCCTTACTGCTTATGGCTCTTGTTCGCTTGCTGGAGGATGGTGGCTTTTTTGAATTTCTCATTGATAAACTAAGCCGCTTTACCGATAGTCCCCGTACTGCGGAATTGGTGGTTTATCTGATTAATATCGTACTGAGTATTCTGACAGTCGCCAATACCATCGTTATCGTCATGGAAGGCCCATTGGCAAAGAAAATTTTGGTTGAAAAACACGGTATCGCCAGGGACAGAAGCGCCAATATACTGGACTGCACTGCTTGTGGAGCTATGTGTCTTATCCCTTATGGCTTTGCCCCATTGCTGGCTTATCAGTTCGCCACCTCATCCGGCGCTGCTGTAACTGGATCTGTTATCGATGTGTGTTTATACAGTTTCCATGGTTATGGTCTGTTGTTGGTGATGCTGTTCTCCATCCTGACGGGCTGGAGCAGAAAATTCGAACCCAAACTGAAGGTAAACGACTAACAAGGATGTGACAAAAGTGACCGGTATACAAAGCGGATATCCCTTTTATGGCCAGCACCTCGCTGTGCTAGTCTTCTCCACCACCACCCCACGCATCGCGGGGGACGCGGGCAACAACCAATCCTTCCAGTTTCCCGTACGCTACCAAATTGTAGAGGGTGGGTTTGCCGATTTGATTGAGGGTTCAGAGCAAGTACTCAGTCAGATCAAGAATGCGGTACACACCCTGAAAAGTCAGGGGATTCGCGGCATCGTAGGAGATTGCGGCCTGATGAGCCTCTACCAGCAAGAAATCGCCAGCGAAGGAATACCCTTCGTCGGTTCTGCCCTGTGCCTGCTGCCTGCCATCTGGGAGATGGTGGGCAGGCAGGGCACCATTGGGGTGCTGACCGGACACTCCCAACTGCTGAGTGAAAGGCATCTGAAAGCCTCCGGATGGCACGACGGGATTTGCTTGTGTGTTCAAGGCATGGAAGATGAGCCCCATTTTGATGAAATTGTCATCAAAGGCGGACACCATTTAGATCCTGAAAGGATGCTGCAGGATGTACTGAGCGGCGCCAGCAAGCTGAAGGAAAAAGCAAAGGATTTGTCCGCTCTGGTCATTGAGTGCACCAACCTGGGCACTTATTCAAGACAGTTGTACAACCTTCTTGAGGTTCCTGTGCTGGACATCATCAGCTGCGCTGTTTTTCTGGAAAGAATGGTGAACCCTCAAGTATTCCACGAAAGGTGAACCCCATGATAGATTTACGAAGTGATACCGTTACGCAGCCAACGGAGGAAATGCGCCTGGCCATGAGGGACGCTGTTGTTGGCGATGATGTCTACGGCGATGATCCCACTATCAACGAGTTGGAAGAACTGGCAGCGAACATGATTGGCAAGGAAGCCGCTCTGTTTGTGCCCTCAGGAACCATGGGCAACCAGCTGGCGATTATGACCCATACCCATATGGGAGAGGAAATGATCGCCGC
Organism: uncultured Clostridia bacterium; assembly: GCA_937894675.1. Taxonomy (GTDB): domain Bacteria; phylum Bacillota; class Clostridia; order Christensenellales; family Aristaeellaceae; genus DTU024. Next base: position 31,319 of record CALCQO010000018.1, on the reverse strand, counting down.
CAGCAATGCCCATGTGGTGGTTTATGAGTGCGGTGCGTACGCCCGGTTGTCCGGCATCAGCTGCAGCACGATTGACACGGCAAAGGGATACATCTCCCAGGAAGATGTAGCAACCCATGTACGGGATGCGGATAACAACCATTTCCCCAGAAGTACGCTCCTTTGTCTGGAAAACCCCATGACAAACGGACGGGTTGTTTCACTGGAACATATGCGGGAAACATACAGCGCAGCCAAAGCCAACAATCTGATGGTGCATTTGGACGGCGCCCGTATCTTCAATGCCGCGATAGCGATGGAGGTCAATGTGCAGGATATCACCGCATACTGCGACTCTGTGATGTTCTGTCTGTCCAAGGGACTTTGCGCCCCGGTAGGTTCCATGCTGTGCGGATCCGCGGCCTTTATCGACAAAGCACGCCGTAACCGCAAAATATTGGGAGGAGGTATGCGGCAAGCAGGCGTTCTGGCCGCGTGCGGGCTGGTATCACTGAATACAATGGTTGCCCGACTTCCTCTCGATCATGAAAACGCCCGTTACCTGGCTGAAGAGCTCGCGAAAATTAAAGGTATCGAGGTTCCCATAGAAGATGTGGAGACCAATATGGTTTTCGCAACAATCCGAATCCCAGGCTTTGACAGCCAGCGGTATACCGATTATATGCTCAGCAAAGGCGTTAAGGTATATGGCGCGCTGAGTGAAGAAACCAAACTGTACCGCTTTGTTACTCACCACGGCATAGGAAAGCAGGAAATTGATCGGGTGATGGTCCATCTGCGTGAGTATCTGCAAACATTATCAGCATAAAATCGAAAGGATGATATTATATGAAATTTCTACACACTGACAAAGCCCCCGCCGCTGTCGGACCCTATTCCCAGGGCGTTCACAGCTGCAGAGCCATCTATGTCTCCGGCCAGCTGCCTGTAAAGGACAGCCAAATGCAGACAGACTTTGCAAAGGCAACCACCGCCTCTCTGGAAAACATCTTATCCATAATTTCCGCTGGTGGCGGCAGCAAGGAAAATATCGTAAAATGCGTTATCTTCCTCACCGATATGGACAAGTTCTCCCAGGTTAATGAAGCCTATGCCGCCTTCTTTGGGGAGCATAAGCCTGCCCGTTCCTGTGTGGAGGTCAGCCGCCTGCCCAAGGATGCTGTGCTGGAAATTGAAGCCATCGCCATGCTGGAGTAGTTGGGTAAAAATATATTGTTTGCAGGGCTGCTTTCTATGGCAGCCCTGCATTGTTTATTTCTACAATTCCCTGACGATTCAGGTCATGCTATAATCACCCTGTCAAGCGGGGCAATGGAGGGATGATATGCGGGCATTTTTCAGGGAGAAGGGGCTGGGGATTCTGGTCTGTCTGGCGCTGGCTTTGCCTGCCTGGTGGGTGGGCAAAATGGTGCCCATCATGAGCGGGCCGGTGGTGGCCATCGTGGCGGGCATGCTGGTCGGGATGGTCTGGAAGGATAAGGGCGCTGCCAGCGCGGGCATCCGCTTTACGGGCAAAAAGGTGCTGCAGTGGGCGGTGGTGCTGCTGGGCTTTGGGCTGAACCTGAGCGTGGTGCTGCAAACAGGCAGGCAGTCGCTGCCCATCATCCTGGCCACCATATCGGTAGCCCTGGGGCTTGCCTGGCTGCTGCGGCGACTATTGAAGATGGAGGCCAACCTGTCCACCTTGGTGGGGGTGGGCAGCGCCATCTGCGGGGGCTCGGCCATCGCGGCCACGGCGCCTGTGATTGACGCCAAGGAAGAGGAGGTCGCCCAGGCCATCTCCGTGATTTTCTTTTTCAATGTACTGGCCGCCCTTTTGTTTCCCGCCCTGGGCAGGGCGATTGGCTTTGCCGCCGACACCGGGGAAGCCTTCGGCCTGTTCGCCGGAACGGCGGTGAACGATACTTCCTCTGTGACCGCGGCGGCCTCCGCCTGGGACAGCATGTGGAAATTGGGCAGCGCCACCCTGGACAAGGCGGTCACGGTGAAGCTGACCCGCACCCTGTTCATCCTGCCCATTACCCTGGGGCTGGCGCTGCTGCGGGCTGGCAAGCAAAAAGGCCAGGCGGACACCCGTTTCCGCCTGACCCAGGTATTCCCCACCTTCATACTATACTTTATCCTGGCTTCCCTCCTGACCACCCTGGCGGGGCAGTTGGGGGTGGACGCCGCTATCTTTCAACCCCTGAAGGAGCTGAGCAAGTTCCTCATCGTGATGGCCATGGCGGCCATCGGCCTGAACACCGATATCATCAAGCTGCTGAAAACCGGCGGCAAGCCCCTGCTGCTGGGCGCTTGCTGCTGGATAGGGATTACGCTGACCAGCCTGGCGCTGCAGAAATGGATGGGGATATTCTAAGAAATGCCCACAGTAAAACCCGCGGGATTTTCCCGCGGGTTTGTTTTATAGCATACGCTTACGGCGCCGCCAGGGGGGAGGGTTTTCCGCCCTCGGCGCCTTTCTCCATCAGGGTGCCGCCCACATCTACATAGGGCACGCCATCCCGGGAGCAGCGCAGGGAGTAGGCGGATACCGACAGGCGGAAGGAAAAGTCCACCGGCTCCTTGCCCCGGATTTCCCGGTTGTAGTTGACCACCAGGGATTGGATGGGGGTGGTGCCCAACACCTCTTCCCCCATCAAGTCGGTGGCCCAGTCGGCGCAGCGGGTGTTGTTGACATGGCCGTTCAAATCCAGATCCGAAAAGCGGGGGGAGTAGGGAATCACCTGCTCCTCAGCCTCTGCCTGTTTGACGGCGGAGGGGTAGCCAATGGGCTTCTCCAAATTGTCGTTTTTGGGGATGCAGGCGTTGACCCAGTCCAGGGACGCCATGGCACCGGCTGCTAAATCCATCACCGCCCAGTAGCTGCTGGCGGTGGCCAGCACCTCGCCCTGCTGGTTTTCAAACACGAAAAAGCGGGGGTACAGGGTGCGCCGGGCGGTGGTGGGAAAGGTGCGCGCCTTAACCACATCCAGCCACACCGGGTAGCGGCGCACGTGAAACTCGCTGCGGGTCAGAATCCAGATAGCGCCGGAGCGCTTGATGAGGTTTTCCCGGCCGCAGCCCAGGTATTCCGAGTGCTCCCCCGCCATTTCCTGCATGGCCATGAGGATTTCATTGGGCTTCCAGCGGCCGAAGCGGTCGCAGGTGCCCGAGCGGATGAGAATGTCCTTTTCAAAAACGTTCATGGTAGTCCCTCCTGCCCTATTCTACCACAAGCGCCCCCCGGTTTTGGCAGGAGGGCGCGGAAGAAAGACCGCAAATGTACAGCGCGTCTACAGGTCGCGCCTGTTGTAAAGCCGAAAGGAAATGTAGGCGGACAATGCGTAGAACACCAGCACCGCCGCGGCAAAGCCCAGCAGCAGCCCCCACAAGCCCCCCGCCCCATCGCCGGACAGCAGGGAATGGGTATCCACCAGGTGCAATGTTTTGTTCAAACCGGGCAGCAGGGTGATGCCCAGGAACACCACCAAGGCCGGCAGCATGCCGAAGGTCTTGCTCTTGGTGTAATCCAGCCCGAAAAATATGGGGTACTGCAGGGCGCACACCAGGAGGAAAAGCCCCAATAGCAATAGCGCGAAGGGGGTGCCGTCCCCGGCGTCAGGGCTGACGATCAGCCGGGTCACCAGGGGCATCATCACCATGCTGAAGGCCGTAGCAAGGATGCCCATCACCAAGGCATACAGGTAGCGCCCCGCCACCAGATGCCATCGTTTCATGGGCAGGCTGCCGTACAGGGGAGCCATCTGGTTGGATTCCGACACCGCGAAGGGATAGGTGGACACCATCATCAGGATGACCACCATATAGGTCATCACCAAAGTGGGGGATTTCATCACCAGGCTGAGCACAACCCCCAAGCCCAGCATGAACACCATGTTTTTCAGGTAGCTGCGGATGGTCCGCGCGTCCAGCATGGCGCATTTTACAACATTACGCATCATGTTTCTTTCCCTCCAAGTTAAAGCGGATGACCAGTTCATCCAGCGTGCAGGGCTGCACCACCACATCTTTGGGCAGCAGGGCAAGCTTTTCCTTCTCCACCAGGCCCTCAAAGCCCACGCTGTGTTCCTTGTAGCCGATGAGGGCATTGCGCTGCTCCGCGTTCAGGGTGCCCAGGCCGCCCCGAACATCCAGGTATTTTTCCATCAGGTCGTCCTTCAGGTCGCTCATCAGCACCCGGCCGCCGGAAATGAAGGTGATGTAGTCGGCGATCTTTTCCAAATCCGCGGTGATGTGGGTGGAAAAGAGCACCCCTTTGTTTTCATCGCTAATAAAGTCCAGCAGGATGTCCATCAGCTCATCCCGCACCACGGCGTCCAGGCCGCTGGTGGGCTCGTCCAGTATCAGCAGTTCCGCCTGGTGGGAGAGGGCGGCGGCAATCATCAATTTCATCTTCATGCCCCGGGAGAGGTCCTTTACCTTCTTGGCCTTGTCCAAATCAAAGCGCTTGAGCAGATTCGCGTAGGTATCGCCGCTCCACTTGGTGTAGAAAGGTTTGAGGGCCTTTTCCACATCCGTCAGGCGCCATTCCCCCACATAGAAGGCCTGGTCCATCACTACGCCCAGGCGCTGCTTGATGTCCGTTTCCCGGACGACGCTATCCATGCCCAGCATGCTGACGCTGCCCGCGTCGCGGCGCAGCATGTTGAGCATCAGCTTGATGGTGGTGGTTTTGCCCGCACCGTTGGGGCCGATGAAGCCCATGATATAGCCCTTGGGCAGGCTGAAGGACACATCCGTCAGGGAGAACCCCTTGAAATGCTTGCTGAGCCCCTGTACCGACAGGATATTATCCATTTTCTTCCTCCTTTAGCAGTATGTCCAACATGCCCCGGATGTCGTCATCCCCAAGGGCAATCAACCGTCCCGCCTGGATGGCGGAGAGAAAATTCCCTTCCATTTCCTTCAGCGTCTGCTCCCGGATGAAGTCAGCGTCCGGGGGTTTGACGAAGCAGCCCTTGCCCTGCATATTCACCACAAAGCCTTCCTGCTCCAGGTCGCTGTAGGCGCGGGTGGTGGTGATGACGCTGACTTGCAGATCCCGCGCCAACTGGCGCACCGAGGGCAGCATCTCCCCCTCCTGCACGGTGCCGGCGATGATGGCGGCCTTAACCTGTTCCTTAATCTGCTGATAGATGGGTACCCCCGCCAGGTTGGAAATGATGATGTCCACAGGGTACCTCCTCTCTACTGTTCATATTATGTATATACACTATAACCACAGACGGGCCGCCTGTCAAGGGGTCTGCTGAAAAAATTTTCCACGCGGCGCCGCGGGCGCAAAGCGCGCCAAAACAAACAGAAACGAAACAAACCGCCCCTTTGATGCATGCTATAATGAAATCCGCACAGCCTATTACAGAGCATCGAGAGGACAGAGCATGCCCATTACCGATTTATTGGCCCGCAACGCCAGGGACTTTGGCGACGAAACGGCGCTGGTGGAAATCAACCTGGATTTGCAGGACGAGCACCACGTCATCTGGAGCGAATACGAGCTGATTGAGAACAACCCCGCCGGGGAATACCGTCGGGTGATGACCTGGCGCGTGTTTGAGGAAAAGGCCAACCGCTTTGCCCGGCTTCTGATGCAGCGGGGTGTCAAGCGGGGCGACAAGGTCGCCATTTTGATGATGAACTGCCTGGAGTGGCTGCCGGTGTATTTCGGTATCCTGAAAACGGGCGCCCTGGCGGTGCCCCTCAACTACCGCTATTCGGCGGATGAAATCCGCTACTGCCTGAACCTGGCGGAGGTGTCCGCCCTGATCTTCGGGCCGGAGTTCATCGGCCGCATGGAGAGCATCGTGAAGGATTTAACCCAGGTGCGCCTGATGTTCTTCGCCGGGGAAAACCGCCCCTCCTTTGCCGAAAGCTACGACAGGCTGACGGCCAACTGCTGTTCCAACGACCCGCAGGTGGAACTGTCGGAGGACGATGACGCCGTCATCTATTTTTCCTCGGGCACCACGGGCTTTCCCAAGGCCATTTTGCATAAGCACCGCATGCTGACCGAGGCCGCCGTTACCGAGCAGAAGCACCACCAGCAAAGCCGGGAGGATATTTTCCTATGCATCCCGCCGCTGTACCATACCGGCGCTAAGATGCACTGGTTCGGAAGCCTGCTGGCGGGCAGCAAGGCCATCTTGCTGCGGGGCATCCGCCCGGAGTGGATACTGCGCACCATCTCGGAAGAAAAAATCACCATCGCCTGGCTGCTGGTGCCCTGGGCCCAGGATATTCTGGACGCGCTGGATAATGGGGAACTAAAGCTTGCTGATTACGCCGTCAGCCAGTGGCGGCTGATGCATATCGGCGCCCAGCCTGTGCCGCCCAGCCTGGTGCATCGGTGGCAGAAGTATTTCCCTGGGCAGCAGTACGACACAAATTACGGGCTGAGCGAGTCGGGCGGCCCCGGGTGCGTGCACCTGGGCATGGAGAACATCCGTAAGGTGGGCGCCATCGGCGTGCCCGGCCACGGGTGGGAGACCAAGATTGTCAACGACAAGGGTGAAACGGTTGCCCAGTGCGACATAGGGGAGCTGGCCGTCCGCGGCCCCGGGCTGATGGTGTGCTACTTTAATAACCCTAACGCCACCCAGGAAGTGCTCAAGGACGGCTGGCTGCTGACGGGCGACATGGCGCGCATGGACGAGGAGGGCTTTATCTACCTGGTGGACCGCAAGAAGGATGTCATCATCACCGGCGGGGAAAACCTGTACCCGGTGGAGATAGAGGACTTCCTGCGCCGTCATCCCGCGGTGCGGGACGTGGCGGTGATTGGCCTAAGGGACGAGCGCCTGGGCGAAGTGGCCGCGGCGGTGGTGTCGGTGAAGGAAGGCTTTACCCTGCAGAAGGAAGAGATCGAGGAGTTTGCCATGGGGCTGCCCCGGTATAAACGCCCGCGCCGGTATATCTGGGGCGATGTGCCCCGCAACCCCACGGGCAAGATTGAAAAGCCCGCGCTGCGGAAAAAGTACGGGGTGGAACACCTGGTGGGCGAACAGACCGAGGGCGTGTTCTGCTGCTCGGAACGCCCAACGCATACCTTTTAACCGGACACCCAAAGAGCGGGATTCCAAAGGGATGAAATCCCTTTGGTGGGGTTTGGGGTGAAACCCCAACAGAATCCCGCAAGCAAAACAGCGCAGCGTATTTTGCGATGGACACTGCAAGTGAATAGAACGCAACAATTCTACGGGGAAGGGGCTTTTAAAAAGCCCCTTCCCCGTAAACCCCATCCCGAAAACTTTAACAAGGATAAAACCATTACTATCTACCCGCTTGTCGAGTATAGTCGACAAGCTTTCTCTTTTTCCGCCTTTTGTCGACCATGCTCGACAATCCTCCTCCCCTTTCCCCTCCTCGCCGCCCCTCCCCTTCGTTGCCCCGGCATTTTGAACGTGCTATACTAATGGGACAGAACAAAGGAGGAAAACGGATTTGCTACAGGATATTATCAGCAAACACCGGGGCAGCTTCGCCGCCGGCGCCAGCACGGAATTGCGCGTTCAGCGAAATCTGCAGCGGCGCGTCAGCCTGCAAAAGGGCAACATGGTGGGCAATGTGCGCGCCGACATATCGGGCGTCAGCGCCCGGGTATATCAGAACGGGCTGTACGGCTTCGCGTCGGCGGCGGAAATCAGCGACGCGGCGGTGAAGAAAGCCCTGGAGAAGGCTACCTACAACGCCGCTTTTCTGGACAGCAGGGTGAAATTGCAAAAAGGCCCGCTGCCCGGCATCCAGCAGGGCACGCGCCCGGCGGACGCGGATATGACGGACGTGCCCCAGAAAACCTATATCGACTTTCTGCAGGCGGTGGACGCCCATATCGCCAAAACCTACCCGGACTTAATCAGCCGCATGGTGGGCGCTTCGGCGGACTCGATGGAGAAGGTAATCGCCACCTCCGACGGCTATAATGCCCATATCATCGCCCCCCGCAGCTACATCTATGTGTTCCTCACCGCCCAGGCCAAGGACGGAAGCCCGGTGGAGCTGTTCCGCGCCTTCGGCGGCCGGGGCACCTTCGATACGGTGTTTACCAACCCGGAAAGCCTGCACGCGGGCATCGCCAAACTGCATGAGCAACTGATGCATAAAAAGGAAGGCGTGTACGCCCAGGCCGGACAGAAGGACTGTATTTTGGGCGGCGAAATGGCCGGCATGCTGGCCCACGAAGCCGTGGGGCATACGGTGGAGGCGGACCTGGTGCTCTCGGGCTCGGTGGCGCTGACCAAGATGGACAAGCAGGTAGCCAGCCCCCTGGTGAACATGACGGACTTTGCCCACACCGCCCTGGGGGAGACCGCGCCTCTGCCGGTGTATGTGGATGACGAGGGCACCCTGGCCCAGGACGCCGTGCTGATTGAGAACGGCATCCTCAAAGGCTACATGGTGAACCGGGAGATGGGCGCGCGGCTGAACAGAGCCCCCCAGGGCAACGCCCGGGCGTGGAGCTTCAGCGACGAGCCCCTGATCCGTATGCGCAACACCGCGGTGCTTCCGGGCACCAGCAAGCTGGAAGACATGATTGCCGCCATCGACGACGGCTATTACCTGATCAACTCCATGAACGGCCAGGCGGACATGACGGGCGAGTTCATGTTCGGCATTTCCATGGGGTACGAGATTAAAAAGGGCAAGCTGGGCAAGGCGCTGCTGGATACCACGGTGTCGGGCGTCGCCTTTGATATGCTGAAAACCGTGGACATGGTCAGCGACCGGGTTTCCTGGTCCTCCTCCGGCTTCTGCGGCAAAAAGCAGCCCATGCCCGTGGGGATGGGCGGGCCGGAACTCAAATGCCGCATCACGATAGGAGGCAGATAAATGAACAAGCCTTTGGAAACCGCAAAAAAAGCGCTGGGGATGATGATGGCAAAGGGCGCCGACAGCGCCAGCGCCGCCTGCAGCCTGAGCGAAACAAATGAGCTGAACGTGGACACCGGGGTGTTCAGCCTGATGCGCACCACCTTGGACGCGTCCCTGAGCCTGATTCTCATCAAGAACCACCGCCGCGGGGTGGTGGCCGTGAACGATTTAAGCGAGGAAGCCATCGCCAAAGCGGTGGAGGACTGCCTGCAGGCGGCGGAAAACTCCCCGCCGGATGAAGCCTGGGCGCTGTCTGATATCAAACAGGAAAAAAGCTTCACACGGGGCGGCCCCGCCGACCTGGACAAGCTGTACCAGCGCACCCGGGACATGGTGGACGAGATTGCCCGGGACTATCCCAAAGTAGTTATCAACCAATTGGTGGTGGAGCACCGCCAGAGCCGGAGCGCCTATGTGAGCAGCGCGGACATCCAGTACCTGAGCGAAAGCGGTCTCTACGGCCTGGGCATGTCCTTCCTGGCGCGAGAGGGGGAGGTATCCTCTTCCTTCAGCGGGGTGGATCTGATTTGCGACAATCTGGACAAGCCCTTTCTGGAGGCTGACGGTTTCCGCCAGGCGCTGAAGGAAGCGCAGATGCAGATCCATACCGTGCCCGGCAAGGGCAAACTGGAGGGCAGCATAGTGTTTACCCCCAGCTGCCTGGGGGACATGCTGGGCAGCATCCTGGGCAACTTTGTATCCGACAGCAGCCTGCTGGAAGAAACCAGCCTGTGGAAGGATAAACTGAACCAGCAGGTGGCCGACCCGCGGCTGACGGTTTCCAGCCTGCCCCGCCACCCCGACATTGTGATCGGGCAAAACTTCACCGGCGAGGGCTTCCTGGCGGAGGACTACGATATCATCAAGGACGGGGTGCTGCGGCAGTTCATGCTGTCGCTGTACGCCGCCAACAAAACCGGGCACAAACGCGCCCCCAACAGCAGCCCGTCCCTGGTGGTCGCCCCCGGGGAGGACAGCCTGAAGGACATGATAGCCGGCATTCAAAAAGGCCTGCTGGTGGGCCGCTTCTCCGGCGGACAGCCCGGCCCCAACGGGGAGTTCTCCGGCGTGGCCAAGAACGCCTTCCTGATTGAGGACGGCAAAATCGGCGCCGCGGTTTCCGAAACCATGATTTCGGGCAATCTGGCGAAGATGCTGAACCAGGTGCGGGGCATCTCGAAAGAAACCATCCGGGACGGCAGCAGCGTGCTCCCCTGGCTGGCGGTGGACGGGATTACCATTTCCGGAAATTAAGGAACATAAAAACAGCCGCGGCAAGAAACATGCCGCGGCCGTTTTTTAATGTCTTATTCCCCCGGCAGGGTTTCCAGGGTGTTGAGCATCGCCAGCATCCGCGCGCCCCAGCCCTCGGCGGCCTCAATAGGGTAGCGCAGGGTGCACAGGTAGGTGCCGCTGGCCACGCTGGTCATGTATACCTGGGCGCGCTCCTCCCCGCGGGCGGCCAGAAAGCCCAGCACAGGCTCCTGCGGGATGCCGAACTGGAAGGAGGGCAGCATGTCCCGGGTGTCCAATTTCTCCGCCGTCCAGCCGTCTTTTTCGTACTGTTCCTGTATCTCCTGTAAGGAGGGCGTCTGTTGCTGCGGGCCGCTGGAGGAAACCTCCGCCACCTCAAAATACACCTCGCTGCCCAGCTGATTGTCCTTCAGGGTGAAGCGGACACCATGCTCCCCTTCCTCGGGGGTGAAATTGCTGTCGTCATACCACAGGGCGTAATAGGACGGGCCGCGGTACACCCTGGCGCGGAAATGTTCCGGCTGCCCCTCCAGGTACACGGTAAGCTCCCTGGTCAGCGCCAGCACAGGGGCATCGGCAGGCATGCAGGCAGACGCGGAAAGCGTAAGAAACATGAGCGCCAGAAAAAGAGCCGCGGCGCCGCGGATGCCTGTCGCCAGGTAAAATGACCCACCTTTTTCTTTCATACACACACTCCTATCGCCTGCTTTATCCGCATCCTAACACAGTTGAACCGCTGCCGCAACACGGTACGGTTGATGAAAATGCCCACTGGGCACATTACGTTTGGATTATCCTGTCAAATCATGTAAAATATTAAAAAACGAACTGTTTGGATCCGTGGTTGTAATCGCAAACCGGTGAATTATCGGGGGGAAAATCAGATGGAACTGTTTTTTAGCACCACCAGTAAATCTCCGTTGATGGCATTGGAATACTACGCCTACAGCGTGGGGTCTTACCATTACAATTGGCATAAGCAGGTAGAGTTGCTGGCCGTTCTCAAGGGACGGTTGGAGGTCACCTGCAATGGGCAGACCCATTCCCTGGCTGAGGATGACATCATCTGGATGAACCCCGGCGAAGGGCATACCACCTTTGCCCATGACGCGGATGCCGTGGCTTTTGTGTTGCATTTTCATATGGACTTGTTCACCCAGTTCCTAAACACCCCCGAAAATGTAAAAATCGCGTATGTATCCAGCGAGGTCACTTCCCCGCTGGCCGCTCAATTGAGGAGGCGGATTGCCCTGTTGATTCAGGCCGTCGATGAGGAGGGCCTTGCCCGGGAACTGAAGGTGATGTCCCATGTGTTTGACATATTGCGCCTGGTAGCTGAGGATCCTTCCCTGATGGTGGTCAACCCTGTCAGCCGTTTCAGGGGGAAAACGGAGGACCCCATTAAGAAAATCATCCAGTTTATCGACAGGCATTACATGGAGGACATTTCCCTGGAGGATTTGGGGAAAACAGGCGGCTACAACGCCAACTATGTGTCGCAATTATTCCGCAAGCATCTTGGCATCACCTTTTATGAATACTTGACCAGGATACGCCTGCGGCAGGCGCTGATTGATTTGCGGGATACCGACAGAAGCATGATGGAAGTCGCCGCCCGCAACGGGTTTGCCGACATGCGCGCGTTCAACCATTACTTTAAAAGCAGCTTCTCCAAAACACCTCTGCAGTACCGCAACAGCCTCAGCAGCCAGCATAAGGAAATTGACAGGGTGTTTAAAAGGAATTTCATCCAGAAGGATGACCCCGTCATCGCGCAGAAGATGCAGCAATACCTTCAGATACCGGATGAGAATCTTGTAACGGAAGATTCCGCCGGTCTGGCTGTCCGGCAGCGGCTGAACGCGCTGGAATCCCTGATGGAAAGGATTCAATCGGACATCAAAAGTATAGAGTAACCTTTATATAAAGTTTTCGCATGAGTGGCATATCTTTAGGATGTATGACCCCCTTGTACATCTTTCCTTTCCCCTTCCGCCTTTATTTTGGATGGCCAATTTTTATGCGCCGATTTCCAGACGCGCGGACAAAATATAACCTGATCATACATTCCTATCATTTGCATTACTAAACTATTGGATAGATTCGCCCTCCCCTTTTTCCTATGATGCATGTAACAAATATAGGAGGGATTGACATGGATCCTCAGATGATCACCCTGGTATTCCTGGCGTTCGCCATCGTCATGTTTGTGCTGGAAAAAATCCCGCTGTCCATCACGGCCATGATCGTTGCTGTCGGCCTCACCCTCACAGGGGTGCTAACCCCTGCGGAAGCCTTTGCGGGCTTCACCAACTCCAATGTGCTGCTGTTTATGGCCATGTTTATTGTAGGCGCCGCTTTCTTTGAAACAGGCATGGCGCAGCAGATCGGCGGCATGGTGACCAGGTTTGCGAAAACCGAGCGCCAACTGATTGTCGCCATCATGGCCATCACGGGGCTGATGAGCGGTTTTCTGTCCAACACTGGCACCGCCGCGGTGCTGATTCCCGTGGTTATCGGCATCTCCGCCAAGTCCGGCTTCGCTCGCAGCAAGTTCTTCATCCCGCTTGTTATCGCGGCCGCCATGGGCGGCAACTTGAGCCTGATTGGCGCTCCCGGCAACATGATTGCCCAGAGCGGTCTGGAATCCATCGGTCTCAGGTTCGGTTTTTTCGAGTACGGCCTGGTGGGTCTTCCCATTCTGATTGCCGGCATCCTGTTCTACGCGTTCATCGGCTACAAGCTGCTGCCCAACAACCAGGACGCTGACATCTCCGATTCCATCTACAACAAGACCATCAATTATCAGGCCGTGCCCAAGTGGAAGAGCATCTTCTCCCTGGTGGTGCTGGTCGTTACCGTCCTGGCCATGATTTTTGAAGAGCAAATCGGCATCAAATTGCATGTCAGCGCCTGGATCGGCGCCCTGGTGCTGGTGGTAACCAAAACCATCTCGGAAAAGTACGCCATGAAGTCCATCGACATGAGCACCATCCTGTTGTTCGTGGGCTCCCTTTCCCTGGCCAAAGCGCTGGAAAAGACCGGCGCCGGCGAAATGCTGGCCACCACAATCATCAGCGCTCTGGGCACAAGCCCCTCCCCCAGCGCACTTCTTCTGGTGATTCTGCTGATTTCCGCGGTCATGACCAACTTCATGTCCAACACCGCCACAACCGCCCTGCTGGTGCCCATCAGTTTGTCCATCTCCCAGTCCGTTGGGGCGGACCCCCGGGCTGTGCTGATGGCCACTGTTATCGGCGGCTCCCTGGCATACGCCACCCCCATCGGCATGCCCGCCAACACCATGGTGTACAAGCTGGGCAATTACAAGTTCAATGATTATGTAAAAGCCGGGCTGCCCATGATTGTGATTGCCATCGTGATTGCTTACATCCTGCTGCCCATCTTCTTCCCCTTCTACCCGTAAATGAAAGGAGCTACCATGAGTATACAAGAGCAGTCCGAAAGATTTACCCAGGTTATGACGGACTTTGTCAGTTATGTCAGCAAGGTGCTGCCCGATGATGTCACAAAAAAACTGGAGGAAATCCGAGGCAGGGAGACGGGGGAGCTGCAAACACTTGTCTACGACACCATGTTTGAGAACCAGGCCCTTGCCAAGCAGCTGAACCGCGCCTGCTGCCAGGACACCGGGGTGATTCAGTTCCTCATCAGCTGCGGCGAAAACTTCCCGCTGATTGGCAAAATGCCCGCTCTTCTTAAGGAAGCGGTGGTGCGCGCCACCAAACAAATGCCCCTTCGCCACAACAGCGTGGAAACATTTGATGAGTACAACACCGGCTTAAATGTGGGCAAAGGCACACCCAGCATCTTCTGGGACATCACCGAAGGCCGGGATGATGTGGAAATCTACACCTACATGGCAGGCGGCGGATGCTCCCTGCCTGGGCGGGCCAAAGTGCTCATGCCCGGGGAAGGCTATGAGGCAGCCGCCCAGTTTGTGCTGGATACCATGACCAGCTACGGCCTGAACGCCTGCCCCCCGCTGCTGGTGGGCATCGGAATCGCCACCTCCGTAGAAACCGCGGCCATCCTGTCCAAGAAGGCGCTGATGCGCAATGTCGGCAGCCGGAATGAAAACGAAAACGCCCATAAGATGGAAGTGTTAATGGAAGACGCGATCAACAACATCGGTATCGGCCCCCAGGGCTTTGGCGGCAATGTGTCTGTTATGGGCGTAAATATCGAAAACACCGCCCGCCACCCCTCCACCATCGGCGTCGCGGTCAACGTGGGCTGCTGGTCGCACCGCCGCGGGCTGATCCGCTTTGACAAGAACCTGAACTATGAAGTACTTTCACATAAAGGGGTGACATTATGAAAACATGGACATTGACAACCCCCGTTTCCGCCGAGGATATTCAGGACATCCGGGTGGGTGATGTGGTGTATGTGACTGGGCGGGTGGTTACCTGCCGGGATATCGCCCACAGGCGCCTGGTGGAATACGGCCAGCCTCTGCCGGTGGACGTGAAGGACAAGGCCATCTTCCATGCCGGTCCCATTGTAAAAGACTTGGGGGACAACAAATACCAGATGGTTTCCATCGGGCCTACCACCAGCATGCGGATGGAGAAGTTCGAGAAGGAATTTGTCCGCCTGACCGGCGTACGACTGATTATCGGCAAGGGCGGCATGGGAAAAAACACCGAGGAAGCCTGTAAGGAATACAAAGCGCTGCACTTGGTATACCCGGCGGGCAACGCCGTGCACGCTGCCGTCAAATTCAAACAGATTGTGGACGTTCAGTGGAAGGAATCGGGCATGCCCGAATCCCTGTGGGTCAGCGATGTGGAGAACCTGGGTCCGCTGATTGTCTCCATCGATACCCAGGGAAACAACCTGTTCGAGAAAAACAAAGTGGTTTTCAACAAGCGCAAAGACGAGGAAATGGAAAGAATCACCAAGGAATTGAAGTTTATTAAGTGATTATTTCCCAAAAAAGCAGATACCCCCGGGCTATGCCCGGGGTTTGCTAATACATTGATATTGTAGCCGTCTCAACTGCCTGACCAGGTCTGTTTCACCTGGAAAGGATTGCCCCAGATGTAGTAGGTGATGATAAACTCCCGGCTGCGGTTGGAGGTTTCCCGGGTCAGCAGGATATGCTGCAGGGTGGTCTTGCCGCCGGGGGCAAGGAGCACGGGGGTGTTGATGTCCTGCCCCATGGATACCTGGCCGGACACGCTGAGCACATCCCCCTTGAGGGGAAGCAGCTGCACCTCCACCATGTCGGCGGGCAGCAGGCCGGGGTTGTGCAGGGAGATTTCGTAGACCAGGAAAGCATGGTCGTCAATGCCGCCTTGCACCTTGGCATCGTATACCGTGCCCTGGAGGCTGTCGTTGAGAAGGGCGTCCATCCAGCGCTGGTATTGCTGGGGCTGCTGGGCCGCGGGCAGAATGGACAGGTGCCGGGGCCCGACATAAACAGATAATTGGGTGCCCACCAGGGCATAGACCATCAGGCCGCCCAGCAGCAGCACCAATATGGTTAGCAGGATGGCTGCTTTTTTCATGGCTATAGATCCTTCAGGATGTCGTTCATGCGCTGAATCATCTCGGAATCCTTCAGGCGGAACTTGATTTCCACCCGGCGGGAGGCCTCCATGTTCTCGGTGCCGTCGGCGTTGTAGATGCGGTCGGCATAGCTGCGGCCCTTGGCGGTAAGGATGTTTTCCAATAGCGCCCGCTGCTGGGAGGTGAGGCCGGGCATCTCCAAACAGAAGGTAGCCACGTTGAGGGCGCGCTGCTGGGAGAGTTCCAGGTTGAACACATAGGTGCCCTTGGAGTCGGTGTGCCCCTCGATGATGATTTCCGCCACATAATCCTTGTACTCGGGGCGCAGCAGCACCTCCAGGTACACGGGAATCAGGCGCTGCAGCTGCAATTGCCCGGCATAGGCCAATTGGTCGCGGCCTGTCTCAAACATCAATTGGCTGTCCAGCACGATGTCGCCCGTCTGGGTATCCACATTGGCGTTGATGGAGGCGGCGGACAAGGCCTGGCTCAGCTCCCGGATGATGGCGGTGCGCACGCCAAGCAGCTCGTCCAACTGGCGCTGCTGGGTGGCCAGCACCCCCTGCTGCGCCGCTAACTGCAGCTGCAGGGTTGCCTGCTCCTCCTCCTTGGTTTTCAGGGCGTCCTGGGCTGCGAAGAGGTCGCTTTCCTGCTGATCCAATTGAATCTGCACCGAAGCCAGCTCCTCCTCCTTGCCCATGAGGGTGACCCGGGTGGTCTCCAGTTCTTCCTGCTGTTTAACCAGGGAAATCTGCACCCGGTCCAGCTCGGCCTGTTGTTCGCCCAGCTCCCGGGTTTTAATTTCCAGCAGGCTGTAGTATTGGTAGATGGAAAAAGTGACAGCCAGCATAAACACCAGCAGGAGGGAGGAGAGCATGTCGGAATAGGAAATCCAGTACTCCCCCGAATCCCTGCCGATGAGGCGTTTTCTTTTGCGCTTGGTGCTGAGCATTTACCTGTCCCCCGGGGCAGGAAGCGCCGCGGCGGCGCGGTTTAAAGCCTCGGTCATTTCCCCCATGGTCTGCTGCAGGCGGCCGATGGCCTTGGCGTCCACCATTTCGCCGCCCTGGGTGCACTTCTGCAGGGCGGAAAGCTGCTTGGAAAACTCGCCCATCATATCGCGCATGTTGTCCTCAAACATGCCCATGGTGCGGGCGAGGCCTTTGGATATGTCCCCCACGAAGGAGGAGTAGCTGTCCTTGAGCAGGCGCCCGGAGGACGCCATCTCGTTGGCGATTTCATGGGCCTGGGCGGCGGCGGAGTCGGACTGCTTTTCCACCGCGCCTAAAACACGGCCGGACCAGGAGGCGTACTGCTCCATCTGCTCGGACAAGGTGCGCTGGCCATCCTCCAGGGCCTTGTAGCTGTCGCTCTGGCGGCGGATGGCGGTGTGCAGGCTGCCCAGCACCTTGCCCGTTTCCTCAGCCAGGTGGGCGTTGCCCGCCTGGGAAGCGGCCAATTCGTTGACATAGCCGTCAAAGCGGTCGATGACAGAGGCGGTCAGGCTGTTCATCTCGTGCATGTTCTGCATCAGCCCCTCAGCGGAGGTCAGCGCCTGATTGACGCTGTTGAAGGAGATGGTCTGGGCCTGATTCACCTGCTGCATGGTCTGCGCCAGGCGGCTGAACTGGCCGCCCAGGGCATTGTCCATCTGCTGCATGAACTGGTTGACAATGCGGTTTAAGCCCTCCAGCTGCCCCTGGGTCTGGGCGAGCATGAAGTTGTTCATCTGCTGGCCAATGGGGGTGAAGGCCCGGTCGATTGCGGTGGTGATGCCCCCCGCCAGGTGTTCGTTCATCTCTCCCGCGCTCTGGCGCAGGAAAACGGCCTGATCCTCCAGGTAGCAGATGTTGTGGACGCCCTCGTCCAGGGGCTGCTGCATGACCAGGTCGCGGAAGGAGACGTGAAAATCGTCCAGCGCCTCGGTGGCGCTGCCCTGGGCGGCGCGGTAGAGGATGTTGAAAATCAGCGAGCAGGTGAGGCCGGCAATGGAGGTGCCGTAGGCAAAGGTCATGCCGCCGATCATCTGGGAGATGGAGGTCATGGTGGCGTCGGCGCTGGTGACATCCAAGCCGCTGACGCCGCGCATCAGGCCGATGAAGGTGCCCAGGATGCCCAGGGAGGTGAGCATGCCGGGGATCATCTCGGCGACGCGCATGTGGGCATAGTCGATGAACACGGTGTCATCGTTGATGTAATCCTCTGTGTCGCAGCTAAGGCCGCGCTGGTCCAGCTGCTCGGCGTTGACCAGGAAACGCTTCCACTGCTTCTGCAGGGGCTTGCCCAGGAAGAGCAAATCCTGCCAGACGGGGCGGGTGCCCTCGGTAACCGTCATCATTTCCAGGGCGCGGATGGCCTTGCGGAATACCCGGGCCAGGCGGCGCATGGGCAAGATGCACTTGGTGATGCCCACCAGCATCACCACGGCAATGGCGGTGTATACGATGAAATTCACAATGCTGCCAGACAGGCTGCCGAAAAACTGCTGCATGTGCCCTCCCGGATGGTTAATCGTACGCCCATTGTAATGGATTTTTACATCATTTGCAATGTTTTGGTAATAATTTACACACAGGCAATAACCCAGCCGAAGGCAAAATGGGTCAAGGGGCGAAACCCCCTTTGGGGTCCAGGGCGCAACGCCCCGGCAAGCCCATGCGCAGCACAAAAACGCAGCAAAGACAGCGCCGCGTCTCTTTGCGGTGGGAGGGGTGGCGGTTGCTTCGCAGGTTACACCGATCCTTGGCTTATCAGCATCATGCCGGAATAGGCCTCCATTTGGATCACGATTTCTCCCTGATAATGTTCGGTTTTCTCCTTTTTTCTTCCCCCAAACCTCTCCCATTCCGTGTCAAGAAGGACTTGGTATTTTTGTTCCAACGCAAGGGAGCCGCTCTTCTGAGGTTGGTTAGACAAATTCAACAGGACGATGATTTTCTCCCGTTTTGCTGCACGTTGATACACATAGAGGCACTTCTCCCGCGCGTGGCAGTCTATCCAAGTGAAACCCTCCGGGTCATTATCCTTTTCAGAAAGGGATGGGTGTGATAGGTACAGCGTATTTAAAAAACAATGAAAGCGGTAAAACGCATCATGCACGGGATATTTTAAAAGGTCCCAGTCCTGCTCTCTCCTTTCATCCCACTCCCGCATCTGGCCAATCTCATTGCCCATAAAATTCAGTTTCTTCCCAGGGTGCGTCATCATGTAGACATAAAGCGCTTTAGCCTGCGGAAACTTCTCTTCATACGCGCCATTCATTTTCTGCACAATGGATGCCTTTCCATGCACCACTTCATCATGGGACAATGGAAGCAGATAGTTTTCGTTGTACGCGTAGACCATGGAGAATGTCAGCTGATGGTATTCTTCTACTCTTCTCTCGGGCGGTAATGAAAAATAGGCAAGCGTATCGTTCATCCAGCCCATATTCCATTTGTAATCAAATCCGAGCCCTCCAGCATGCACCGGCTTTGTCACCCCAGGGTAATTTGTGGAATCCTCTGCCGCAAGGATGCATCCCGGATGCCGTTCTTTGAGCCCCTGATTCATCACCTTGATAAAGTCTATCGCGTTTCTGTTTTCTCCGCGTTTTTCATCTCCCTGCCAGTAAATCATTCTGCTGATGGCATCCATGCGTAATCCATCAAAATGATACTCATTAAGCCAGTAATTCGCGCAGGATTGCAAAAAACTTCGGACTTCCCCCCTTGAATGGATGAAGTTGCAGCTGCCCCACTCACTGATTCCGACATCGGCGCTTGGGTATTCGTAGAGCTCGCTTCCACCATATTTACGAAGGCCATAATCATCCAACGCAAAATGTACAGGAACAAAATCCAGCAGCACGCCAATTTGATTCTGATGAAGTTCATCAATCAAACTTTTCAGCTGTTTTGCAGTTCCGTACCGACGAGTTGGCGCAAAAAAA
The DNA here is from genome assembly GCA_937894675.1 of uncultured Clostridia bacterium. Taxonomy (GTDB): domain Bacteria; phylum Bacillota; class Clostridia; order Christensenellales; family Aristaeellaceae; genus DTU024. The sequence goes on along the minus strand of CALCQO010000018.1, from coordinate 11,725 downwards.
CCTGTATTCTGATAACCCCAGCTTTCATCGCTTGGATGCTCGCTTAAAGGCATAAACTCCACATAATTATATCCGCACTCCTTCAAATGCGGAATCAACACCTTTCCAAGTTCCTCATAAGAATACCAACCGGGTTTCCCTTTTGGTTTCCGAAAGGAACCTGCGTGAATTTCGTAAATATTCACCGGAAGGCTTTGGGTATCCTTCCGCTGTTTCATCCAGTTTTTGTCCCGGAACTCATAATTGTCCATGTTCCTAACGATGGATCGATGGCTCGGCCGTAATTCCATCCCAAATCCATAGGGGTCGCAGTGATCCGTGTATCCGCGGTGATTTTTATCTATGCGGTACTCATAGGTTACACCTTCCTTGAGATTACTTACCTCAATCTCGTAAAAGTTCCCATCATAAATCCTATTCATTAGAATTTCCTCGCTGCCAAGCAGCAGGCTTACTTGTTCAGCTCCCGGCGCAAAGGTGCGGAATACCGTCTTTTCCGGCGTAAAATGCGCGCCCAGATATTGATATGCTTCAAATTCTGTTCCGGTATAAAAACGATAAAAATCCATAATCCCTCCACTTTATTGACTACCGTCTATTATCTGCCTATACTATAAGCAAGAAACACGCAGCATTCTATCTACAGTTTGAGATAAACATATCATATTGGACGATTTCCATAGATTGTCCAGAAAGGAATCTGATGGATAAGCGAACCGAAAAAACCAAACGGAGCATTGCCAACGCCTTTTTACAGGTGCGCTCCAAAAAAGACATAGAGCGCATCACTGTGAAGGAGCTTGCGGACCTCGCCGAAATCAGTAAAGCGACCTTTTACTTGCATTACAAAGATATTTATGATTTATCCGACCAACTGAGCGACAAAATGATTGAAGATATATTGCTCCATATATCACAGCCGGAAAATATCATCAGGAATCCCGCTTTGTTTATCAGTGAGCTTACCGATGGTTTTCTATCTCAGAAGAATCTCATTGACATCCTCTTTTCCGGAAGTCAGAATTACATTCTTCCTCATAAGATCAACAATTCCATCCAGAGTTATATTTATCAAATATCCCCTGAGTACCGTGATGACGCGCGTTTCAGCATCCGTCTCTCGTATTCCATCAAGGGTTGCTACTATGCGTTTATGGATCATCACAAAGATTTTGACATGTCGTTAATTTTGGATGAGATAAAGAAGCTTGCCAAAGGCACCTTTTCAGAAACCGAATGTTAAAGAGCTGTACGGTATTCATTCATCGTACAGCTCTTTATCAATATGGAGTTGGGTTGATGGCAGCCTTAGGGCATCGGCGTAAGGCTGGGCGGCTCCGCCTCCTGCACCACGTTCAAATCATTGACGCGAATCACGCAGAAACGCTCGCCGCCGTCGTTGCAGATATCAAACAAGCCGGTCATTTCCACAATGCTCATGGGCTGGGGATAGTCGGCGATGGGGTGGTTGCCCGTCCACAGGAACTCAATACCCAGCTCGCAGCAGGCGGCGTTATCAAACACAATCACAAAGTGATACCCGGGCTGGCCGCTGGCGTCGGGGGAGTTATAATACTGCCCCCGCACTTTCACCGTCTGGCCGACGAACTGCTCGGGCTCGGTCAGCATGGTGTACAGCTGTGCGTAGGCCATGGTGCTGCTCAGGCGGCTTAAATCCCAATGAATTACCGCGCCCGTATCCACCGGACCGATGTCCAGATAATGGGCCGCCTCGGGGTTGATCATGGAGGGCGGGCCGTCGTACACCGGCTTGTCAAAGGGGTTGTCGGTGGCCACCGCCCCGGTGGTAACAATCTGCTCCAGCGCGGCTGTCCCGGGCGCCGCGGCGCTGGCGGCGGGGGCGGCAGTTGCCTCCACCGTCTGCTGGGGTGCTGCCGTAGCGGGGCTGTCCTTGGGCGCGCCGCAGGCGGTCAGCAGCAGCACCGCCGCCGCCAAGAGTACCATTATTTTTGTATGCCTCATCCTTGAATCCTTCCTTTCATCAGGCCTGCCAGGGTAAAGAGCAGGAAGCCCGCGATATCCGCCGCCACAATGGTGGCGCCCACCGGCGTGCCTGCCAGAATCGAAACCAGTATACCCGCCAGCGCCGCGACCACGCCGAACACCGCCGAGCAAATGACCACCGCGCGGAAACTTTTATACACCCGCATGGCGCTGAGCGCCGGGAATACCAGCAGCGCTGAAATCAGCAGCGAGCCCACCAGGTTCATGGCCAGGGAAATGACGGTGGCGATCACCACCGCGATGGCGATGTTGTACAGCCCCGTGTTCATGCCGGTGGCGGCGGCAAACTCCCCATCGAAGGTAAGGGCGAATACCCGGTTGTAAAACAGCACGAAAAGCAGCACCACCCCCGCGCTCAGCCCGATGCTCAGCCACACTTCCTGCCTGCTTAAGGTGAGGATGGAGGTGGAGCCAAACAGCGTGGTGCAGACATCCCCCGACACATTACCGCCCTTGGGGGGGAAGAGGTTGAATAAAATATACCCGATGGCCAGGGCGCCCACACTCATCATGGCGATGGCGGCGTCCCCCTGGATTTTCACCCGCCTGCCCCCATGGAGCAGCAGGATGGAAAACAGGATGGTGATGGGCAGCACCAGCAGCATGTTGTTGGTGACATTCATCACCGTGGCGATGGCCATGGCGCCAAAGGCCACATGGGCCAGCCCGTCGCCGATGTAGGACAATCTCCGCAGCACCAGCACCACCCCCAATAGGGACGCGCTTAAGGCCACCAGCACCCCCACAATCAGCGCGTAGCGCACAAAGGGGTAGGACAGATACATGGTAAGGGTTTCTATGATGCCGCCTGTCATGCCTTGCCCTCCTGCGCGTAGCGCCTGCCCTCGGGGCTTTGCAGATAGCCCGCCTTGGGGCCAAAGTACAAAGGGGTACCAGCCACATGCAGAATGTGGCTCGCGTACGTAAGGGACGCCGCCACATCATGGGTAATCATGATGATGGTGAGCCCCGCCTGGTTCAGCTGCTCAATCACCTGGTACATATCCTCGGTTATCTGGGGGTCCAGCCCCGCGGCGGGCTCGTCCAGCAGCAGCATGGTATCCGCCGCGCACAGGGCCCTGGCCAGCAGCGCCCGCTGCTGCTGCCCGCCGGAAAGCTCCCGGTAGCAGCGGTTTTGCAGTTTCCACACATCCAGACGCTCCATGTTATGCCGCGCCCGCTCCTTTTGCGCCTTGGTGTAAAACAGGCCGCGGCCCTGGTTCAGACAGCCGCTGAGCACCACTTCCTTTACCGAGGCGGGAAAATCCCGCTGGGCGGCGCTCTGCTGGGGCAGGTAGCCGATGCGGCGCCCCTCGCCCTGGGTTTTCAGTGTGCCCGACAAGGGGGGCAGCAGGCCCAGGATGGTTTTCATCAGCGTGGTTTTGCCCGAGCCGTTCTCCCCCACGATGCACAGGTAGTCGCCGGGGTGTACCGCAAACTGGATGTCTTTCGCCACAGGGCGTCCCTCGTACCCGACGCTCAGGTTGTCGCATGTCAGCAATGCCATGGGTGTCCTTCCTTCCCGCGAGGGGAAACCGGGCGGGGGCTGCCCGCCCGGCACAAAAATTATTTCAGCGCTTCTTTCAGCACGTCCAGGTTCTTTTCCATGATGCCAAGGTAGGTGGTGCCTTCCTCCACCATCTGGGCGTTCACCGTCTGCATGGCGTCCAGCACCAGCACGCTTCGGTTTGCGTCAGCCGAGGCGTTCAGCACCGCCTGGGCCAGCTTGCCGTCGGAGCCGTCCAGGGAGAGCACGGCGGGCAGCTTCAGTTCGTCGGTTTTCTTGGCCAGGAAGGCCACGGTCTCAAAGCTGGCTTCGGTTTCCGCAGAGCAGCCGGAGAAGGCGGCGTAGTAGGCAAGGCCGTAATCCTCCACCAGGTAGCGGAAGGGGAAGCGGTCGCCAAAGAGCAGGGTTTTGTTGGGCGCGGCGTCCACCGCCTGTTGATACATGGCGTCCAGCGCCGCCAATTTCTCGGCATAGGCTTTCTGGTTGTTCAGGTATTGGGCAGCGTTGTCAGGATCCAGGAACGCCAGCTCCATAGCCATCACCCGGCTGAGCTTCTGGGCGTTGCGCAGGGACAGCCAGATGTGCTCATCCTCGTGGTTATGCGCATGACCCGCATGGTCGTAATCGTCGTGGTCATCGTGATCATGGTCGTCATGCTCATCGGCGTGGGCGGCGTGCTCCTCAGGGGTTTCGCCCTCGTGGTCATGATCGTCATGCTCGTCCGCGTGGGCGGCGTGCTCCTCGGGGGGTTCACCCTCGTGATTGTGGTCATCATGGTCGGCATGTTCCTCGTCATGCTCGTCCCCATGGTCGTGGGCGTGGGCGCCTTCCTGCATGCCCTCCACGGTAACGTCCATCACGGCGTCCTCCCCCAGGGCTTTCAGCAGATTGACGGCCACCATGTCCTTGTTGCGGGCTTCCTTGACGGCGTCATCCACCCAGGTGTCCGAGGGGCCGCCGATGTACACCAGCATATCCGCCGAGGACACCTTGACAAAGTCCTGGGCGGTGGGCTGGAAGTTATGCAAATCCGCCCCGCTGTCCTGCAGCAAGGTCAAGTCCACCTTGTCCAGGTTGTCCCCCAGGATGTTGCGCATCCAGTCGTAGGACGGGAAGGTGGTGCAGACGATATTCAGTTTCTTTTCCTCAGCGTACACGCTGCTAAGGGACAGCATAAGCGCAAGCGCCAAAATGGCGGCAAATATTCTTTTCATGATCATTCCTCCGTTATCGTTTGAAGCAGAAAACGGAGAATGTCAATTCGTCATCTTCACCCGCAGGCTGACAGGGGTCGGGCGGGACAGGCAGCGGACAAAAGCTGCCAGAATAGCCCCCGCGCCCCGCAGCGCGCGCAGCAGGGAAAGCAGCCCGGCCAGCAGGAAAAGCCCCCGGGCGAAAATATCAAACACTTTGTGGAGCACCGCGCACACCGCGCAGCCGCCATGGGTGGCCAGATGGTCGGCATGGTCATGGCGCAAATGCTGGGCGGCATGAACAAAACCCGCCCCCAGCAGCAGGACAAACAACAGGCAAATGATGAGGGCCAGGAGGCGCTTTTTCATGGCTCCTCCTTCCGACAGGCGGCGCAGCGGCCCAGCAGCATGGTATGTTCCTTATCCAGGGCAAAGCCCGCCCGCCCCGCCTCCCGGGCGACCAGGCTGGTGGGTTCCTCCCCCAGGTGAATCAGCTTGTCGCAAGATGTGCAGCGCATATGCAGATGCCCGCCGCAGGGGCCTGTGCCCCCGGGCATTTCGTACACATAGCAGCGGCTGCCCTCCAGCAGGTAGCGCTTGATGACCCCTTCCCGGCTCAGCCGCTGCAGCTGGCGGTACACCGTGCTTTCCCCCGGCTTGGGCTGGGTGCGGGGATCCGCCCGCAGGGCGTGGGCCAAAGCCTGGGCGGTCATGGCGCTGCCGGGGTGGCGGTACAGGTAGTCCAGCAGCGCCTTGCGCTGCTGCGTCTGGTATCCTGCCATGGCCACCCCTCCTTTCAAACTGAGAACGATTCTCATTTTGAGAGGATACCACGGCGGGATCAAAAACGCAACGAAAATTTGTGAATAAATCGTAACAATCAAGAGGGACGCCTGCAAGCCCCCATTTTCAAGGCGTCTAATGCCTTTCTCCGCGGTTTCCACGCCCTGATTGATAAAACGCCAGGAACAAATCAGTGTTCCTTACTTGCTCACCATCACCCGGGATGCGATGACGCTGGTAAGGGGCGCGGCGGAAACCAGACCGAAGCAGCCCACCAAGGTCACCATGATTTCCGAAGCCACAAAACGGTAGTTGAGGATGTCAATCAGCGGGGTGCCCTGGGCGCTGAAGTACAGCAGCATGCTTAAAAAGCTGCCGGCGTAGGCCATCACCAGGGTGGTGGTCATGGTGCCCGTGTCCATGCGGCCGATGTTGAAGCCCGACTTCATCAGTTCCCGGGAGGTGATGTCAGGCGCGTGGCGGATGACCTCGGTGCAGCCGGCGGAAATATCCATGGCCAGGTCGATCACCGCCCCGGCGTTGCCCACAAACATGGTGGATAAAAACAGCTGGTTCATGTCAAAGCGCATGCCCGACTGGGACAACAGGGGCACGATGTACGGCAAGCCGCCCCCATCCACGTTGAATAACCGGGTAAAGAGCACCGCCAATGTCACAGTGACGATGGTGCCCCCAAAGGCGCCCAGCATGGCGGTCACCCCCCGTTTGTTGGGCCCCGCCACCAAAATGGTGATTACCACCGTCATCACACATACCAGCCCCAGCGCCGTCCACACCGGGGAGTACCCCCGCAGCATCAGGGGGATATAGGCTTTCCAGATCAGCACGCAGGTCATGGCCAGGGACACCAGCGCCCCCACCCCCGACGCGCCGCCAAAGAAGATGATGAACAGGGCCAGCAGCCCCACCAGCAGCCCCATCACCCCCCGGCGGTCGTGATCCACCAGGGAGGCGCTGACGCCCTTGCTGTTGTCGTGAATCATGGCGATGACCACATCCCCTTCCTCGTACAGCTTGTCCTTGTCCAGGGCGCCGTTTAAGTAGTTCTGGGCATCCGCCGTCCGCCCCTTATGGGCGCCGTCCATGATTTCTACCCGGCAGGCCTGCACGCCGGTGAACACCAGCCCCAGGGGGTCGAGCATGGAATTGTCCACCGATAGAATCCTTACCCGCGCCCGGGGCACCGCGTCGCGCCCCGCTTCCCTTTGGTGGGAAGGCAGCAGCAGCAACAGCCCGGTAACGCAGGCTACCACCAATACATACATCCAGTTGTTTTTTCGAAGGGACACAGCGCACGCTCCTCATAGAAAATAGCCGGAAGCCGCTTTGCGCGGCTCCCAGCCCACCGCGCCCCGCGCGGGGAACGCGGCCTCTGTCAAGGGGGGAGACAGAGGCCGCGGGGGGTCGTTATTTCTGGTCGGGGGTCAGGTTCATGGCAGCCATCAGTTTGAAGAAGATGTCGGTGTTGTCGTAGGAGCCTACAAACAGGTCAGCGGCGGGGCCATGGGCGTATACGGGCAGCTGCAGGCCGGTATGGGCGTAGGAGGTGTATGCCAGGCCCGCTTTGTTGTTGAGGATGTGGTTGCAGGTTACGGTCAGGGGCTCGTAGCCGCCGTACAGGAAGGCTTCGGTATCGCCCATCACCTTGAACGCGTTGCCCAGCATGCTCTTTTCATAGGCGGCTTTCAGGGATTCCAGCTCTTTGGCGGTCAGGGTGAGGCCCTGATCGGCAGTGGTGGTCAGGCCGAAGGAAGCTTCAATCTGCTTGAGGGCGTCCTCAAAGCCTACATTGCCTTCGCGCATCTGGCCGACAATCTTGTCGAAATCCTCATAGGAGACGTTCTGCTTTTGCAGGTAATCGTAATGGGTGTCGTAGCCGGTGGTGGCAAAACCCAGGGTGAGGCCGCCGGTCTCATGGTCGCCGGTGACTACGATGAGGGTCTCTTCGGGATGCTCCTTGGCAAAATCCACGGCCACCTGCACCGCGTCAGACAGGGCGATGGTGTCGTAAATGCTGGTCATGGCGTCGTTGGCGTGGCCGCACCAGTCAATCTTGCCGCCTTCCACCATCAGGAAGAAGCCGTTTTCGTTGTTCAGATAGTTGATGGCGGACTGGGTGAACTCGGCGATGGAGGCGGAGTCGGTGCCTTCGGCAGCCAGGCGTACCCGGTCGATTTCGTACTGCATGGCGTCGCTGCCCACGGTGTCCGGGGCGATCATCAGCACGCGCTCGCCATCCTCAGGCTTCAAGCCGCGGATGCCTTCCAGGGTGTTGACCAGGGTGAACTTGTTCTCCTTGGCGATTTCAAAAATGTCCTTCTGGTCCTTGTTGTCGCCGGTGGGGCGCTTGAAGCCGCCGCCGCCCAGCAGATCCAGCGTGGTGCCGGACATGCCCTGCACCGAGATGTCATAATAGCTGTTGCGGCTTGGCACCTTGGCATAGAAGGCCGCGGGGGTGGCATGGTCGATGGACACGGTGGACAATACGCCCACCTTCATGCCCGCTTCCTTGGCATACTCGGTGACCAGTTTGAAGCTGTTTTCCTTGTTGACATCGTAGTTGATAACGCCCGACAGGGTCTTTTCACCTGTCGCCATGGAAGACGCGGTGGAGGCGGAGTCGGGGTTGAAGCTGGTAGCGTCATAGGTGGTCATGATGCCGGTCTTCTGGAATGTGGTGAAGGACAGGCTTTCGGGGGTGGGGAACTGGGCGTCGGGGTTGTTCTTCACGCCCAGGAAGTACTGGGTAGCGGTTACCTGAGGGCCGCCCATGCCGTCGCCAATGAAGAAAAAGACATACTTGGCAGCCTGGGGGGCCTGTTCAGCAACGGCGATGGACACCAGGGACAGCCCCAGCACAAGCGCCAGCAGAAGAGCGGTGAGTTTTTTCATGTGTGATTCCTTCCTTTCATTTCATCCAGCAAAAGGATATCAGCCCGATGTAAAATCCTTGTACGGGTTTTTGTCAAATCTTGGGAAAGTGGGGGAACACAAAAAAGGAGCGCCCGGCTCACCGCCAGAGCGCCCCGATGGTACCAATATCCTACTAATTTTTCCCTGTTATCACAGGCTGAAGCCTTGTTATGGCCGGCTTTCCCTGCGGCCAACCACGATGTAATATTCCCTTTACTTGGGCTGCTTATCCACCACATTGCCCGTGGCTTTAAAGATGCAGTTGCCGCCCACCACTCCCCGCACGGAGGACAGGGGATACACATTGGAGCAGCGGCCGATGACGCAGCCTGGGTTGAGCACGCTGTTGCAGCCGATTTCGGCATGGTCGCCCAGGATGGCGCCGAACTTCTTGCGCCCGGTGTGGATGGTTTCCTCCGGGGTTTTCACCGTTACCAGGCTGCGGTCGCTCTTGACGTTGGAGGTAACGGCGCCCGCGCCCATGTGGGCTTTGTAGCCCAAGATGGAATCCCCCACATAGTTGTAGTGGGGCACCTGCACCATGTCAAACAGGATGGCGTTCTTCACCTCGGTGGAATTGCCCACCACGCAGTTCTTTCCCACCAGCACGCTGCCCCGGATATAGGCGCAGTGGCGGATTTCCGCCCCCCGGTCGATGACGCAGGGCCCCTGGATGAAGGCGGAGGGAGCTACCCGGGCGTCCCGGGCGATCCAGATATCAGGCATGGGATGGACAAAGTCCTCCTCGCTGAGGGTTTCCCCCAGCTTCAACAGAAAATCGCTGATGTCGTCCAGCACTTCCCAGGGATGGGTTTTGCCTTCAAACAGTTCCGCGGCGATGGTGTGTTCCAAATCCAGCAAATCGTCTATACGCAGCATTTATTTCACCCCCAGCAGCAGTTCCTTGGCTTTCAGCGCCTCGATGACGCGGTTGACTTGTTCCTCGCAGGCGTCATGGGTAGGCGCTTCCACCATAATGCGCAGCAATGGCTCGGTACCGCTCTTGCGCACCAATAGGCGGCCTGTATCGCCCAGTTCCTCCTCCACCGCCTGCATGGCGGAGCGCACGTCTTCGTCCTCCAGCGCCAGGTCCCGGTCGGTGACCCGGGCGTTCTTGAGCACCTGGGGGTAGATGGCCACAGGCTCGGCCAGTTTGGACAGGGGCATCTTCTTGTCCAGCATCACCTGCATCACCTTGATGGCGGTAAGCACGCCGTCGCCCGTGGAGGCGTACTTGCTGAAGATGATGTGGCCCGACTGCTCGCCCCCCAGGATGTAGCCGCCATTGCGCATGGCGTCGTGGACATTTTTGTCCCCCACGGGGGCTTTGATGTATTGGATGCCCGCCTTGTCCAGAGCCTTAAAAAAGCCGAAGTTGGACATGACGGTGGCCACGATGGTGTTGTTGGTGAGCTTCTCCCTTTCCTTCATGTAGGAGCCGTAGATATAGAGAATCAAATCCCCATCCACCACATTGCCCTTTTCATCCACCGCCAGGCACCGGTCGGCGTCGCCGTCAAAGGCAAAGCCCACGTCCAGGTGGTTTTCCCGCACGATTTCCTGCAGACGCTCGATGTGGGTGGAGCCGCAGCGCTCGTTGATGTTCAGCCCGTTGGGGCGGTTGGCAATCACATAGGTTTCGGCGCCCAGGGTTTCAAAGACATTCTTGGCGATCATCCAGGTGCTGCCGTTGGCGCAGTCCAGCCCCACCTTCATGCCCCGGTAGGAATGCTGGGCCAGGGCAATCAGGTAGCCGATGTAGCGGTTGCGGCCTCCGTCATAGTCCACCGTGCGGCCGATGCGCTCGCGCTTGGCGTAGGGTACCTCTTCGATGTGGCCGTCCAGGTACTGCTCCACCAGGTCGATGACCTCGTCCTCCATCTTTTCCCCGTTCATGTTGATCAGCTTGATGCCGTTGTCGTAGTAGGGGTTATGGCTGGCGGAAATCATGATGCCGCAGTCGAAATTGCCCGTACGGGCGATGTAGGACACACTGGGGGTGGTGGTGACATGCAGCAGGTAGACATCCGCCCCCGAGGCCGTCAGCCCGGCGGACAGGGCATCCTCCAGCATGTAGGAGGAGCGGCGGGTATCCTTGCCAATTACCACCCGGCAGGGGCGGAACTGGCCGAAGTGCCAGCCTAGAAAACGGCCGATTTTAAAGGCATGGTCGACGGTTAAATCCATATTGGCTTCCCCGCGGAAACCATCTGTGCCAAAATATTTTCCCATGGAACCTCCTTTTGCAGGTTGTTCTGCTGCGTTCATGGTAAACCATTGGTTTTTTGCTGTCAAGCATCCGGCGGACACCGCCTATCGCGGGTATACTGTGGCATCACCCTTCGCCTGATAGGCAAGAAAGGACCTTATGGCCATCACCTTTACCGCCACCCTGGAAATCATCCAAGACGTTCCCCTGCTGCGCCTGCCCAAGGAGGCCAGCGCTCTGCTGCCCACCCGGGGCATGGCCATGGCTGAGGGCGCCATCGGGGGCGGGACATTCGCCCTGCCGCTGGAGCCGGACGGTCTGGGCGGCCATTTCATCCCCCTGCCCCCGGAAGCCTTCGCCGCCGCGGGCATCCAGGAGGGGAACAGCCTGCGCCTGCAACTGACCCCCACCGACAAATGGCCCGAGCCCCCTGTGCCTGCCCAGTGGCGGCAGGCGCTGGAGGAGGCGGGGCTAATAGACCGCTGGGAAAGCATTACCGTAAAAGCCAGGTGGGAGTGGCTGCGGTGGATCCGCGCCGCCATGAGCCCGGTAACCCGGGACAAGCGGGTAACGGTTGGCATCTCCAAACTGCAAAGCGGCATGAACCGCCCCTGCTGCTTCAACGCCGCCAGCTGCACATTGCCGGAAGTATCAAGGGGCGGAAAACTGCTCAAGTAGCATTGCCCTGCGCGTCCCGCCAAAAACAACTGCGCCCCGCTTGCAGGCGGGGCGCTGCTGTTTGGATTGGTCTATCCGGATTTTACCGAGTTTCCTTGGGCTTTAACTTGTATTGCGCGAGGAACGCCAGGACGCAGAACCCCAGGAGCACCGCGATGGCGGCAGGGGTGCTGTCCCCCGTCTGGGGCAAGTGATAGGTGTTGACGAAGGCGGCGCTGTCATAGGGGGTGCCGTCCTTGAGGTAAACGAGGTTTGTTGTCATGCCGCTTCCGCGGACGCTTACCGTGGCGCGCACCTGCCACTTCGCATCATCATAAGTTATATTGCTTTGATTGCCCTGTATGGTCTGCCCCCAGTCTTTGTACCAACCAGTGAGTTAGTAAAGACCGTTTCCTG
>CALCQO010000017.1 GCA_937894675.1 uncultured Clostridia bacterium | reverse complement strand
GATACGGGCAAACGGTTCGTGTTTGGCTACGGCAGGCTCGGCAATGGCACCACCGTCTGGAATTACCTTGAAGAAGAAAATGGCGACTACAAAACAGTTGCTCATATTGATGATGACGACAAGGTCACAATTTACGATGAGACCATGCCTGACATTGCCAAAGCAGCGCTGGAAAACAGACAGGCAGAAATCGAATCAAGTGCCGACCCCAAAACGGAGGGTCCGCCGGCTTTGGCTCCCAGCAGTACAGAAGCGAAAGAAGCCTACCGTGAAGCAAAATCCGGGCATCCCGACCATCTGGTAGGTATTCATCTTGGCGCGAATTACGAGTTTTACGGTGATGACGCCGCCGCAGTTGCCGAAGTGCTGCACAGCAACATTCTTGAACGGGACGGGACGCCTGTATCCGGATTCCCGGAAGAAATATGGCGTTCCCGCACAAAGGAATTGTGCGCCGTCGGCCATGATGTGCTGCTGATCGGCCAGAATGACAGCGGAGAATACGAAATCGTCAAAGAACGACTTGCCCGCGATCATGTTCCCATTGGCACACGCCTGACCATTGAAGGCCGGCGGTTTGTTGTGGACAGCGTGGACTTTACTTTTGGGCAGGTATCCTTGCGGGATGTGACCTTTGAGAACGGGACCGGCTTTCCCATTTTCCGCAAAGAACCCATTGAATATGTCCGTTCCTACATTGACGAGCCGGAGAAGGACACAAATGTCGTTTTTCCTGAAAAGACAGTTGCATTTTATCCCGCAGAAGAAAACAATCTGCCATATGATATAGAAATTCGGACATTGCACATCGGGGAGCCAGAAAAGGAAGCGCCCGAACCACATTTACCACCTGTGCCGAAAAAGAAAGAGCCGATGGACGCCACCGCGCCGTTATATCGTGACGGCATCAATTACCGCATCAACGATGACGCGCTGGGCGCAGGCACACCCAGCGAACGCTACGCAAACAATGTGGCGGCCATTCGGACGCTGCACGAGGTGGAATCGGAAAACCGCACAGCCACCGCACAGGAGCAGGAAATCCTTGCCCGGTATGTGGGCTGGGGCGGCCTTGCGGATTGCTTTGACGAGCGCAACAGCCGGTATCAAGAGCTGAAAAGCCTGCTGTCGGAAACCGAATACAGCGCTGCCAGAGAATCCACCCTGACCGCCTTCTATACGCCGCCCGTGGTCATTCGCTCCATGTATCAGGCCCTTTCCCAGCTTGGCTATGCCCAGGGCAACATTTTGGAGCCGGCCTGCGGCACGGGCAACTTCTTCGGCCTTCTGCCGGGGAGTATGGCCGGCAGCAAGCTATACGGCGTGGAGTTGGACGACCTATCCGGCAGAATCGCCCGGCAGCTATACCAACGCTCCAGCGTGTCCATCCGGGGCTATGAGAAGATGGACTACCCGGATAACTTCTTCGATGTAGCCGTGGGCAATGTGCCCTTTGGCCAGTTTAAGGTGGCGGACCGCCGCTACGACCGGCTGAATCTCCCTATCCATGAATACTTCATCGCCAAAACGCTGGATAAGGTCAGGCCGGGCGGCGTCATCGCCTTTGTCACTTCCAGCTTTACAATGGATAAGCGCACCGGCAGCGCCAGAAAGTACATCGCGCAGCGGGCAGAGCTGCTGGGTGCCATCCGCCTGCCCAACACGACCTTCAAGGCCGCCGCAGGCACCGAGGTAACATCAGATATTCTTTTCCTGCAAAAGCGCGACCGCATGGTGGACATTGAACCGGAATGGGTACACCTTGCCACCGATGACAACGGCATCCAGATGAACAGCTACTTTGCAGGCCACCCGGACATGATTCTGGGCGAGATGAAGATGGTGTCCGGCCCCTACGGTCCCACGCCAACCTGCGAGCCATATCCGGAGCAGGATTTAGGTACGCTGCTGGAAAACGCGATCCAGAACATCAATGGCGAGATCACCGAATACGACCGCGAGGATGATCTGGGCGGCGAGGACCGTTCTATCGAAGCCGACCCCACGGTGCGAAACTTCTCTTTTACACTGGTAAATGGCCAAATCTATTACCGGGAAAACAGCCGCATGAACCCGGTGGAGGTGTCCAAGACCGCGGAGAGCCGCATCCGGGGCATGATCGAGCTGCGGGATTGCGTCCGTACCCTGCTGGAATACCAGACGGAGGACTATCCCGAAAATGAAATAAAGGACCAGCAGGCCAAGCTAAACCGGCTTTATGACCGCTTTACCAAGGACTACGGCCTCATCAATTCACGCGGCAACGCCATCGCTTTTGACCAGGACAGTTCCTATTTCCTCCTGTGTTCGCTGGAGGTGCTGGACGAGGACCGCAATCTCAAGCGCAAGGCCGACCTGTTCACCAAGCGCACCATCCGCAGCCACAAGCCCGCCGAAAAGGTGGACACAGCCGTGGAAGCATTGGCCCTGTCCATCGGGGAAAAAGCGCGCGTGGACATGGAGTACATGGGACAGCTTACCGGCAAGGACGAGGAAACCCTGTTTTCAGAGCTTGCCGGCGTGGTGTTTCTCAATCCGGAGTATGTGGAAGGCGTCAACGAAAAATATCTGCCTGCGGACGAATACCTCTCCGGCAATGTCAGAAGCAAGCTGGCCTTTGCAAAGGAGAAGGCCGCCAATGACCCGCAATTTCAGCCCAACGCGGACGCGCTCTCGCAGGTGCAGCCCACCGATTTGACCGCCAGCGAGATTTCCGTGCGGCTGGGCGCTACATGGCTGAAGCCGGACTACTACCGGCAATTCATCTTTGAAACGCTGGGGACGCCTCGCAGCGCCCAATGGAATATCAAGGTGCATTACTCCCAAGTCACCGGCGAGTGGCGCATCGAGGGAAAAAACAACGACCGGGGCAATGTCAAGGCGTTCAACACCTACGGCACCAAGCGCGCCAACGCCTATGAGATCATCGAGGACAGCCTGAACCTGAAGGATGTCCGCATTTTTGACTACCAGTATGAAGCTGATGGGCGGAGGACGGCGGTCCTCAACAAGAAGGAAACCGCCATCGCCCAGAGCAAGCAGGAGCTTTTGAAAGAAGCCTTTGCCGAATGGCTCTGGAAAGACCCAGACAGGCGCGAAGTCGTCTGCAAAGCCTACAATATCCTGTTCAATTCCAACCGCCCCCGTGAGTATGACGGCAGCCACATCAATTTCTCCGGCATGAACCCTGAAATCACCCTGCGCAAGCATCAGGTCAACGCCATCGCTCACATTATGTACGGCGGAAATACTTTGCTGGCCCATGTAGTGGGCGCGGGCAAGACCTTCGAGATGGTAGCCGCGGCGATGGAATCCAAGCGATTGGGATTGTGCCAAAAGAGCCTGTTTGTGGTACCCAATCATCTCACGGAACAATGGGCCACCGAATTTTTACAGCTCTACCCCGCCGCCAACATCCTTGTGGCCACCCGGAAGGACTTTGAAACGAAGAACCGCAAGCGGTTTTGCGGAAGGATCG
>CALCQO010000016.1 GCA_937894675.1 uncultured Clostridia bacterium | reverse complement strand
GGCATATATGTGACATTGCCCTCCCTGCGGCGCTCCGTAATCTCGCAGCCGGTGATGGCGGCCACGGCTTCCGGGAGCGTCAGGCCCCGAACCTCAATGAGATAGTCCAGCGCCGTGCTGCCGCCGATGCCCCGTGACCACCAGCACCATTTCCCGTTTGAGATTTTTAAGGAGTCATGGGTGCGGGTGGTATAGGTGCCGCCGCTGAAATGCACCAACTCGTTCGGCTCATAGTGTTGCAGATAGGTCAGCAGGTCCATCTCGCGGGCGCGGGCCACCTGCTCCGGTGGGACATAAGGCATAGCTTTACCTCCTTCGGGGATTCAGCCGTGTCATCGCTCCGGCTGTGGTTTTTTCTTTTGCGCTGCGTCCTGCTCCTGCGCTGTGCTGCGCTCCGGTCTTGCGAAACGCTCCATGGCGATGTTGACAATGCAGGAATGGGCATCCACGGCATAATCCGTTGTGCGGTCGCCGGCAATCTCCATTTGGGCGGTGAATCGCGCCGCTGCCTGCCGCGCTGGGGGATAGAAGCGCCCATCGCTCTCGCGCTGCTGTATGGTGCAGGCCAGTACGAACATACAGCGTTCTTTGCCGAAAGTGTCCTCCCATTTTTGGAGGAAGGCAGGAAAGGTTTGGTCGTGGTAGGCATTGGTGCCATGCTTACAGAATACCCGTGCGCACGCTACGCTGCGCCTGTGATTGTATTTCCATTCGTGATATTCATCGCAGGTCAAGGCTTCGCTTCTTGATTTCCCGTACATCGGCTGGGCCGGGTTCTTGTATTTTTCCTCGGCGCGGTTGTCAAGAATATCATTGGTGCCGGAAATCACGCTGTTTCTGAAATGATCCATCTCATCGGTATCCCGGTTAATCCAATCATCGTAAAGCTCCGCCAGCGGATGCTCAAACTCCAGCAGGGTTTCAAGCTGCCTTGGCGTCAGGCTGGTTTCGTCCTCAAACAGCATCAGCAGATTTTCCCGGCAGGCAATTTCATAGGCGTGATGGATAATGTCATCGGCGGGCTTGGTTTTCAAGTCGGTAAGAAACGCCTCATTTTCTTGCATCATTCGCTCATAGAGCCGGGTTTCCAATTCTTCTTTTTCGGCCACGGTAAATCCCTCCTATCTCTCTTGCCCCACGCGCAGGCGGTGGGCGTAGTTGGCGGCGCTGTAACGCTTCATGTACTCATTTTCGCTGGGGGCAGGCCCGTCAAGGTCGATCCCGTCGATGCGGCGGTCAGTGGGGCCGTCCAGCACCGATTCTATAGGGATGACCTGCAAGCGGCCTCCGCAATGCAGGTTGCCGCCAAAGACGCCGCCTGCGCTGTGAAAGCCCCGGTCGCCGCATACCCACAAAAGCCGGGTTCCTGCGGGCAGGTCGCCAAAGGGCTTTTTCAGTACGACAACGGATCGCGGCTCCGCGCCGGCCACACGGTAATAGCCCGATTGCTCCGCCTTGTCGTAGGCGCGGATGAGCTTGTCAAAATATCGCTGCGGTTTTACATACAGCCAGCTTTCTTGGTATCCCATGTTTTCCTCCTCGTTTCTTCATAAAAATAACCTGCACACCGGCAGGCTGACTTTATCGCTCCATCTGTGGGGAAGGACGGGAGGGCGCGCGCACATTCTCATCCGGCTCCTCGTCCATAATCTCCGGCTCCTTCTTGTCCATGTTCAGCAGGGCGTTGAGTTCCTCCAGTCTGGCGGTTTTTGCTTTCAGCTCCTCATCGCGGGGGAAGGGCTGTTGTACCT
>CALCQO010000015.1 GCA_937894675.1 uncultured Clostridia bacterium | reverse complement strand
ATGGTACTTGGCTGGTAACGGCCCGGGAGAGTAGGTCGCCGCCGGATTCCACATCACAACCGCCCCTCTATTAGAGGGGCGGTTGTTTGTTGTATAAAGCATTAAGTCGTTAGGTAAGAAGCATGATAATTACAGTAAGCAGATTTTGATAAATGATTGACAAGTCACTCCGAAAAGGTTATTTATATTGTAGTACATTTGAGGAGCATTGCATGGACAAAGCGAGCAAGGAAAACCTGTATGTGCAGGTTTTTCGGGAAATCCGGGCATATATCATCCGGAACAATCTGCAGCCTGGGGATTTACTGCCCACTGAGCAAGCCCTGTGCGAGAAACTGGGTGTCAGCAGAAATGTGCTGCGGGAAGCTATTAAATCCATGGAATTGATGGGATTGGTATCTGCCCAGCGCGGCAAAGGAACTGTCCTGCAAAAATTTAACCTAGATTTTGTTTTTCAGAATGTGATATTCACCAGCCTTGGCGACGAGGTTCATACAATTACGGATATGCTGGACATCAGGAAACGCTTGGAACTTGGCTTTATGAAGGATGCCTTCAAAACGCTACGGGAAGAGGATGTAAGGAACATCCGTTCCATCCTGGAGCATATCAAGGAAAGGTGGCGCAATCATCAGTTCTTCCACGCGGATGATCGGGAGTTTCATATGGCAATCTTTGCCAACATCGAAAACCCTACGCTGTTATCAATGATGGACGCCATCTGGTCGGTGGATGAGAACTTTAAAACAGTGGAGAAGCTAAAGCATCTTGATGAAAGCATCACGAAGCATGAGAATATTGTGAAAGCCCTGGAAGCCAGGAATGAGGAAGCTTTCATCGCGGCGATGATGGCGCATTTTGCTTCCGGTAAATACTCAAAGGCAATTTCTTTCGAAGAATACTGATAAAGGAGCGGCACATGAGCACATACTTACAGGAAACACGGAAATGGATAAAGGAAGAACTGGACCGCAGCATCCAATTCTGGCTGAAGAACGGTCTGGATCACGAGCACGGCGGAATGTACACTTGCCTGGATCGGAAGGGCGAGATTTTCTCTACCGATAAAAGTGTCTGGATGCAAGGCAGGGCGGCCTGGACTTTTTCTAGACTGTGTAATGTATATGGTGAAAAGAAGGAATGGCGGGAGGCGGCGGAGTCCTGCCTTAACTTCATGGAAAAGTATTGCATTAATCGGGATGCGGGAGATAGAATGTACTTTACTGTGACAGCCGACGGAAAGCCCCTGCGCCAGCGCAGGTACTGCTTCAGCGAAGGCTTTTACGCCATGGCCAACGCGGAGTATTATGAGCTGACCGGAAACAAGGAAAACTTGAAGCGTGCCCGGGCCGCGTATGATATGATCTGGAATTTGAACAACGGGCTGATCAAAGACCCAACAGGTATGGGGCCAAAGACGATTCCGGAGACGCGCACAGGCCGCTCTCTGGCGGACCCAATGATCTACCTGAACCTGACCAGCATCATGCGCATGGTGGACCCGGAGCTCGCTGTCATCTATAATGCCCGCAGTGAAAAATGCGTCCAGGATATTTTCCAGTATCATCGGAAAAAGGATCTAAAATGCACTTTGGAAAATGTCGGACCCGAAGGCGAGTTTATGGGAGATATCACCGCGGGACGCATCGTGAACCCAGGCCATGATATCGAATGCGCCTGGTTTCTGATGGAAGAAGCAAAGCGCTTGCAGGATGACGCGTTGTACACGGAAACGGAATCCCTTTTTGACGATGCCATCAACAGCGGCTGGGACTACGAGTATGGCGGTTTGCTGTACTTTATCGACTGCCTTGGCAAGCCGCCGGAAGCATATGAGCATGACATGAAGCTATGGTGGCCGCATAATGAAACCCTGATCGCGTCCATGATGGCGTACCGGGATACTGGAAAACAGGAGTACCTGAACTGGTTTAAGAAAACACTGGATTATTGCAAGACGCATTTCAGCGATCCGGAGTATGGGGAATGGTATGGCTACCTGCGCCGGGATGGAAAGCCGACAGAGCCGCCCTGCAAGGGCAGTACCTTCAAAGGGCCTTTCCACCTGCCGCGCATGCTGATGATGGTGGACCAGCTGATAGGTGATATCCTCAAGGACTAAAATTTTTAAAGCGCGCTCCGATTGCGGGAGCGCGCTTTTTACAATGGTTTATATCCGCTGCCAGCTGATTACCGCTTTATCCTGGGAGGTGATGGACAGCTTCTCGCCAACTTTCCAATCCGGAAGCGGCAGGTTGGCGTCAAAGTAGAACAGCCTGTCGTCCTCTTCCTCGTCGGAGTTGCTGATGTTGATGAATAACGGAATAAAATAGACACCGTCGCGCTCAGATTTTTCATCTACGAACCGCTTGAAATATCCTTCCATTGTCCGGTTCTGGCCATGGATAGCGCTTTGCAGAAACTTCCTGTATTGATGCAAAGGGGACAGAAAAAGCCCCCAGCAAAAGATCAGGACAAAACAACACAGGATAAACAGCAGTATGGTAAGCCACTGGACGCGGTGCAGGATGGATGCAACGACACCTGCAAGCAGAAGAACCAGGGGAATGGCGAGCAGGAATGTCCGCTTTCGAAGCTGAGAGGTTATATCTGTTACATTCTGTGAGGAATACATAATACCTCCTTTTCCACGGCTATCTTACCCGAGACGCCGGGAATTGTAAACCATTGCAGTATGTTTGCGGGGCATGATATAATTATATCCGGCTTATGCCCAAAGGAGAGTATGATGTTTGATTCTTTAAAAAAGATTTTCGGCATGGGCGCTGATGCCCAGCTTAAACCCATTCAACAGAAGGCGGATCAGATTGAGCGGCTGGAGCCGCATTTTTCCAGCTTGACGGATGACGAACTGGCCGCGAAAACCCAAGAATTCAAGAACCGTTATCAGCAGGGTGAGACACTGGACGATTTATTGCCCGAAGCCTTTGCCGCTGTGCGGGAAGCAGCCTGGCGGACCCTGGGTCTGCGCCCCTTCAGGGTTCAGTTAATGGGCGGCATTGTGCTGCATCAGGGGAGAATCGCCGAGATGAAAACAGGGGAAGGCAAGACGCTGACCGCCTGCCTGCCTGCGTATCTGAACGCCCTCACGGGAGAAGGTGTCCATATCGTCACGGTCAATGACTACCTGGCATCCTTCCAGGGGGAGGATATGGGCAAGCTGTTTAACTTCATGGGCATCAGCGTCGGCGTGATTGTGCATGATTTAACCAATGAACAGCGGCGCGCCGCCTATGCCTGCGACATTACCTACGGCACCAACAATGAGATGGGT
>CALCQO010000014.1 GCA_937894675.1 uncultured Clostridia bacterium | reverse complement strand
TGAAGGCGGCCACACTGTGGGCGCCGGCGCCGTTGCCAGCGTTATCGAAGGCTAAAAACTACCTAATCAAGAAGGCAGAGCTTCTGCCTTCTTTTCTTTTTTGGCTTTCTGTTGTATAATCACAAATAGAATAATATACATGGGGGAATACGCAATGAAAATTTTGATTGTTAATGCCGGGTCGTCCTCACTTAAGTATCAGCTGATTGATATGGATGATGAAAAGACATTAGCCAAAGGATTGATTGAGCGCATTGGCATTGAAGGCAGCAAGCTGACCCAGCGGGTTGATGGTGAAAAGTTTATCGTTGAGACACCCATGAAAAACCATGTTGTCGCCAGCGAGCATATGCTCAAAGCGTTGACGGACGAAAAGCATGGCGTTGTAAAAAACATGGACGAGATAGGCGCTGTGGGGCATCGAGTGCTGCATGGCGGCGAGAAATTTACCGCATCCGTCATTATTTCCGAGCCGGTTATCGAGGCGATCAAAGAGAATATTCCTCTGGGACCTTTGCACAACCCTGCGAATCTGATGGGTATTCAGGCTTGCCAGGAAGTTATGCCCAACACCCCCATGGTTGCGGTTTTTGATACTTCCTTCCATCAGACCATGCCGCCAAAGGCATACCTGTATGGCGTCCCGCTGGAGTATTACAAGCGTTTGCGCGTGCGCCGCTATGGTTTCCATGGCACAAGCCACCGCTATGTCAGCGCCCGCGCCGCGGAAATGCTGGGCAAGAAGAAAGAAGACTTGCGTATCATCACCTGCCATTTAGGCAATGGTTCCTCTATTACAGCGGTTGATCATGGCAAATGCGTGGATACCAGCATGGGCTTAACGCCGCTTGAAGGCTTAATCATGGGCACCCGCAGCGGCAATATTGATCCTGCTGTTATGCAGTTTATCATGAACAATGACAAGATTGACATCAATGAAATGCTGGAAATCCTGAATAAAAAGAGCGGACTTGTTGGTATCAGCGGCGTCAGCAGCGACATGCGTGACGTAGAAGATGCCGCCGCGGAAGGCAATCAGGAAGCCCAGTATGCTCTGGATATGTTGGATATGGGGATTAAAAAGTACATCGGCGCTTATGCCGCGGTAATGGGCGGCGTGGATATTATCGCTTTTACCGCCGGCATAGGGGAGAACGGTCCCGAACTGCGTTCCAGTGTGATGAAGGATATGGAATTCCTTGGCGCGAAAATTGATGAGGAGAAAAACAAGGTTAGGGGCAAAGAAGCAGATATTTCCGCTCCTGACAGCAAAGTGAAGGTACTTGTGGTTCCCACGAACGAAGAAATCGTTATCGCGCGAGACACGCTCGAATTGGTTACCAACGCCTGAGTATGTCAGAACAGAACAAACAACCCAAAGTTGTCAACATCTACACGGACGGCGCTTGCTCCGGTAATCCCGGGCCTGGGGGATGGGCGGCAATACTTCAATTTGGCGCGCACAAGAAGGAAATCAGCGGCAGCATGCCCATGACAACCAATAACCGGATGGAGCTGTTTGCCGTTATCAGTGGGCTTGGGGCATTGAAAGAACGCTGCGAAGTACATATTCATTCCGATTCTGCGTATGTTGTCAACGCGTTTGAGAAGAAATGGATAGAGAACTGGCAGAAAAACGGTTGGATTACATCGGATAAGAAACCGGTGGAGAATCAGGATCTGTGGAAGCTTTTAATGCTGACCATGCGGCGGCATGAATCTGTAACATATCACAAAGTACCCGGTCACGCCGAGCATTTGGAAAACAATCGATGTGATGAATTGGCGAAAGCCGAAATCCAAAAGCATGTCCAAATGAACCAGGAAAGTCCAACCCAGGGGAACGGCACCGGAATGGAAGCGGCAGCTGGAACTGTAGGACAAGCCAAGTAAGCCATTAACCTATATAAGTGAAATCTTTATATACTATTCGCAAAAGGCATCTTTTACGAATAGTATTGCTTTTATTTAAAGAGTATGATACGATTTGATGGATAGCCGAGTATGATGATGAATGGACGCCATAGACATGCATTTGTTGCGGCTTTGATCACGCATTCTCTCGTTTTCATGAATCGATGAACTGAGAGTTTCATCTGCACAGTATTTATTTTCGGAATGGTTCTTCTCCTGATGAGATGCTATATGCTGATGCAAACCACATATCATCTTGCTGCGGAGTACTGGTGCCTTGATTTTGAAAATCAACAGAATCGATTCTAAGCGATTATTTTTCTCGGCATGCAGATATATCCCCTCATCCAACAAATAACTCATCATCCATCAACGAAAGGATTACACTGATATGGCAAAGCCGATAAGCTACCACAAGCTTCAATCACAAAAGCATAATGAGCGTATCAAGGAGCTTCTAAAAAGGCTTCCCGCCGTATGTTCCGACTATTTCCGATCCATTTCCCAGACAACCAGCGCGCTGACTCGTTTGGCGTATGCATATGACTTGCGTCTCTTCTTCCATTTTCTTTGTACAGAGCAGTTTACTTTTGCGAATAGTAAGCCAGAGTTAATCACCCTGAATGAGATGGAAAAGATTTCAGCGAGAGATATTGAAGCTTTCCAGGAGTATCTTCTGCAATACACAAAATTGGATGACAACAACCCGGCGGGCATCTCCCCTGTTTTTATCCAAAACAATGAGCTGGGGATCATGCGGAAACTATGTTCCATACGATCATTGTTCGAATACATGTTTAAAAATGAGATGATTCCCGCTAATATCGCGACATTGGTATCCTTACCCAAAAAACGTGAAAAACCGATTTTGTATATGGAAACCAATGAAGTTCAGGAAATGATTGACGCGGTTCTGACTGGCAATGGTCTATCCAGCAAGCAAAAAGCTTATTTGGAATCCACTCGGAAACGTGATTTGGCAATCCTTATGCTGTTTCTAGGTACTGGTGTTCGGGTAAGTGAATTGGTTGGTCTTGATTTACATGATTTAGACTTTGATAAAAACGCTTTTACCGTGGTTCGCAAAGGCGGCAATCAAACAATCCTCTACTATTCAAACCAGGTGAAACATGTTTTACGCGATTATATCGAGGAAAGATCTCAGGTCACTCCCCTTACTGGGCATGAACAGGCACTTTTCCTGTCCCTGCAAAAACGGCGGATTACTATCCGAGCGGTAGAAAACATGGTAAAAAAATACGCAATGATCGCGGCTCCGTTGAAGAAACGAATCAGCCCGCATAAGCTGCGCAGCACGTTCGGAACAAACCTGTATCAGGAAACCGGCGATATCTATCTGGTCGCGGACGCGTTGGGGCATTCCGATGTCAACACAACACGAAGGCATTACGCCGCGATGACAGATCAAAGAAAGCGCGAAGCAGCAAAAAGAATCGTTTTACCGGATACTTCCATCCAAACAGAAGGCGAACAAAAAGTTTGATGGAAATGATGCTTTGCAAACGTTTGTTTGCGTGGTATAATACCCATAACATAAACAGGAGGGAATTTGCATGACAATCGATACAGGCAAACAAAAGCGTTCCCGCGGGGAAACGCAGCAGTTCATCCTGGAATACATCAAGGAACAAATAGCGCTCAGAGGGTATCCCCCTTCTGTGCGTGAAATATGCGACGCTGTCGGCTTAAAATCTACCTCCACAGTTCATGGTCATTTAAAACGCTTGGAGAATAAGGGGCTATTGCGCCGGGATGCCATGAAGCCCCGAGCGATGGAACTGCTCAAGGACGAGGATAAGGAGCAAAGCTTCATTTCCGTTCCTTTGCTTGGCCCTGTTGCTGCAGGTTCTCCCATTCTGGCGGAAGAAAACTATGATGATTATCTTGAAATCCCCACCTTTATGCTGGGAAAAGGCGAACACTTCGCGTTAACCGTCCGAGGAGACAGCATGATGAATGTTGGAATCATGCATGGCGATACCATCATTGTTCACAAGCAATCAACAGCCAATAATGGCGATATTGTGGTTGCCCTGCTCCAGGGAGACGCTACCGTGAAACGTTATTTTAAAGAGAATGGCCATTTCCGCTTGCAGCCGGAGAACAACAGCATGGCGCCGATCTACACCCCATCTGTTGAAGTCCTTGGGAAAGTCGTATCAGTATTTCGCGTTATTAAGTAAAACATTTTATTATTTCATAAGCTGCCAGTATTGGCAGCTTTTTTGTGTCGTAACGTTTATAAGTTTACGAACTTCGGTATTGTTGAAGGGTCGCATTGTGAAGTATGTTATTGCCATACCGGAGTATTCCCTGTTTCTGATAAGAAAAGACTGCCAATATGATTAGCAGCCTTTCATTTTATAGTGGCTCCGATTCAGATTGTAACTATCTAAGAATCTCCAGGGTTCTCCTCACAACTTCTTCAGCGTTTATCCAATACAGTTTGAATAATTCGTCCGCAGGAGCGGAGGCACCAAAGTGATCGATCCCTATAGCTATACCCTCAAGCCCTGTAAATCTGTACCATGGCATAGTTGAAGCCGCTTCTATCGATATGCGCTTGCGAACCGCTGGGTTTAACACCTGATGTTGATAAGCTTCTGTTTGCCGTAAAAACATTTCCATACTTGGAACGGATACTACTTTCGCTTTAACTCCTTGCTCTTCCAGTGTTTTTTGCGCATCTACCACGCACTGCAATTCGCTTCCGGAAGCCATCAGCAGCAAATCGGGCTGTTCCTCATCATGGATTATGTACGCGCCTTTCAGCGCCTCCGCGGATGTTTCATTATAATTTGGAACATTCTGTCTGGTTAGAGCAATGCAGGTTGGAAAACCGGAAGTTAAGGCGGCAATCCAAACAGCTGCCGTTTCATGACCATCGGCTGGACGATAAACCAGCAATTCAGGAATTGAACGCAGTGCGGTCAGGTGCTCAATAGGCTGATGGGTTTCCCCGTCCTCACCCACGCCAATGGAGTCATGGGTTAACACATAGGTTACAGGTAGTTTCATAAGGGCCGACAAACGGATGGCATTCTTCATGTAATCGCTGAACACCAGGAATGTACCGCAGAACACCCGAAGTCCTCCATGGGCAGCAATTCCATTACAAATAGCACCCATGGCATGCTCACGCACACCAAAGTGAATATTCCGCCCGCTTCTGTTATCCGCGCTGTACCATCCTCCATCCGTGATAACTGTTTTATTGGAAGGAGCAAGGTCCGCGGATCCCCCAATAAGGTTTGGAACAATTTTCGCGAGGCGATTGATCATCACGCCGGAATCGGATCTCGTGGCGGAGGCAGACTCGGAGAATTGCCATAACTCCTGATTGCTTGCCAATTGATCGGTGGTTAAGTCGGAATTGTTCCAGGCGTTCCACTCCTCTGCCAATTCCGGATGCTGCTTGGCATATTGACTGAACATATCCTGCCATTGCAGGAAGGCCTCATGCTTTTCCCCCATGAATCCATCGACGTACTTGTATACATCATCAGAAACTATAAAACTTGTATCCGGCATGCTGAAGGCTTCCTTTAAGGCCGACAGATTCTCTTTTCCCAGCGGTTCGCCATGGGCGCTGGCTGTTCCCTGTTTTGCCTGCGAACCGTAGGCAATAATGGTGGGGCAAATAATCAGGGTAGGTTTATCATTGGTTTCTGCATGTTGCAGGGCTGATAGCACCTGGTCGGTGTCATTGCCATCCGCTACACGAATCACCTGCCAGCCGTACGCCTCATAACGCTTGCCGACATCCTCGCGAAACGCGAGATCGGTCGAACCCTCAATGCTGATTTCATTATCATCATACAGTACCGTCAGTTTGGATAGTTTGAGTGTGCCAGCTAACGAGCTGGCCTCACCGCTAATCCCTTCCATCAGGCATCCGTCACCGCAAATGGCATAGGTTCTGTGATTGACAATCGGGAATCCTGGACGGTTAAATTTTTCCGCCAACATGGTTTCCGCAATCGCCATCCCGACAGCGTTGGCAATGCCCTGGCCGAGCGGTCCGGTAGTCACCTCTACACCTCTGTCCACATGGCGGTCTGGATGGCCAGGGGTAATGCTGTTCAGTTGCCGGAAATTCTTTAAGTCCTCCATGGAATATCCGTAACCGCAAAGATGCAGCACAGAGTACAGCATAGCGCTTGCGTGACCATTGGAGAGCACCATCCGGTCCCGATTCGGCCACCCGGGATTTTTTGCGTCATGTACAGCATGCTTCATCCATAGGGCATGCGCAATGGGCGCCATACCCATAGGGGCGCCAGGGTGGCCGCTGTTGGCTTGCTGTACCATATCAGCGGATAATACTCGAATTGTGTTTACAGTTTTATTCTGCATAGGCTTATCCTTTCCTAATGATTACTGGAGATATGGAGCAAGCTGCGTCAAATCCACATCCGGGATTCCCTGGAGTACCTGATGCAGCTGTTTCACGATGAGTGTGATACCGCCTGCTACATCGCTTTCGATATTTAATGGCAGGACCGGATCGTGCACAGAAAGACGCAGCAGGAACCAGGCATTATCAATACCGCCATCCAGGCTTAGATTGATGCGAACGCCCTCTCTGTTGTCCGGAGCAATTGACCATTCCTTGTTATAGGTGGCATGGTCCATAACGGTTTCTATCACTTTTAAACCTACCGCATGATAGTCTTCCGCCTGAATGGCCAATCTGATTTCCGCGCTTTCAACAGGCTCTTCCAAGCTGTCAATCAGTGAAAAGAGGGATTTTCCTTCCTTTTTGTAGCGAAGTGACTCACATATCAGGAGGGTACTTAAGTACATGCCGTCATCAATAAAATCGTTTTCCTGGAACGCGGCATGTCCGCTTGTTTCCATCGCTAAAGGACAATTGATACCGGAATGATTCAGTCGGATTGCCTCATCAATCACATTTCTGTATCCGCGTTTATAGCGGTAATGCACCCCGCCCCATTCTCCGATGAATTTCGACAATCCTGATGAGGTGACGGAGTCTGTAACAACCGTAATGCCCGGTGTTTTATCCAGCAGGATAGCGGAAACCAGGGCTATGAGCCGGTTGCGGTTGATTTCCTTACCGTTGCCGTCGACTATGGCGGCGCGGTCGCAATCAGCGTCAAAAATTACCCCAATGTCTGCGCCTACATGTTTCACAACTTCACTGAGAGAACGCATGGCTATCGGATCTTCCGGGTTGGGCATATGGTTGGGAAACAAGCCGTCGGGTTCCAAAAACTGGCTGCCTTCTGTCCACGCGCCAAGGTCCTTCAGCAAGCTTTCATAAAAGCCGCCGGCTCCATTGCCCGCGTCAACCACAACGTGCAGTCCAAGCAATGGGCAGTTGACATCGGTGTTCAATTTTTTTCGAACAATCGCTGCCAGGTCCTCACAATAGACGCCCAGATAATCATAATCCTCTATGGATGCCAAAGAAGCATCCTGTTCCGGAATCTGAACCTTTTCCATGGTAAGCAGTATTTCATTCAGCATTTTGGATGAAATGCTTCCCTGCTCCCTCGTGAAAAACTTAAACCCGTTGCGGTTGGAAGGATGGTGGCTGGCCGTTACCATGATGGACGCAGAGAGTCCCAAACTGGGATGATGGAGGCTCTGGTACATGGCAGGCGTTGTGCATAAACCAAAACGCAGCACATGAGCGCCGCCTTTCATCATCCCCTTAGCGCAGGAGTTTAGCATCGCTTCTCCGCTTATCCTGGAATCACGCCCGATGGCGACGTGAATTTGATGATTGCCCTTGCTTTCCAGCCATTTGATAAACGCGTACCCAATCCGCTCCGCGGTTGCCGCGTTTAGAGCCGCGTCTGAACCAATCGCTTTGCCGCGTATGTCTGTACCGCTTTTTAAATGTTGATAAGTCATTGGTTTGCCTCCTCATGCAGTGCCAGTTCATAGCTCCCCTGCATCATATGGTATATAGGGGCCAGCGCTTTGAATTCTTGTGACAGTAACTCCAAAATCCTGGTGGAAAAAATCACGTCCGGGTTGATGTTTTGACGGATAAACAACAGTTCTTTCTTCGGATACCAGCTCTGCACCGCAGAATGAAGATTATCGGGTATTGAGATTCTTTTGTACTCGTCCCCCGCTACCACATAGTGGTATTTATTGAGGATTTTGTTGAGTACGGCAAATTCATCCGGTTTCGCCAGCATGCGTCTGCGCATGATATCTGTTGCGCCTTTGTTTTCACCCCAATACCCTAATCCCCAACTTACTTTTTCTATGCGTATTTCCATCCAATACATAGGGGCACCTATGCGCGGGATACCCGCCTGCCGAAAGGCAACCCAGTGATGGTCTCGGTACGGGGACTTATCATGGGAGAATCGCGTATCCCTGAATATTCTGGATAGGCACTTGGCTGGACGAACCTCCATGTTTGGACTAATCTCCAACATGGTTGGCGCGAGGGACTCTATCAACTGATAATAGGGTGTGCGCATTACTTCAATGTACTGCTCCCTATGTTCCTGCATGAAAGTTTTGTTATTGTTAAACCGGATATCCATCATGAATGACAGCATATCCTGTGTGAAACCAGTAAAGATAAAACCAATCCTCCTTCGGCGCGTACCACTGATCGTTGCTAACACCAATTATACCATAAAACCCTTTAGGTGAATGCCGCATTGCACAAAATCACTAGAAAACGGTTGCGACATACCCTACTTAGCTTCAGTATCAACAGAAAACAGTCTGAACATGAATTCAGACTGTTTTGGTGGAGCTTCTGCCATCATATGCGAACACTCAAAGGCTTTGTTGTCGGCTTCAATATCATCCAGGGGGATGTCCTTGATTTCGATGGGCCGCTTCCCGCCATTGAGGATGATTGTCCATTTGTCGTCCCAGAGGTAGATTGCCCGGACAAAGATGTTGATGAGTGACCTGCCCCCCAATCCTTGTACCAGTCCGAGAGTTAGTTGAGATATAATCAA
>CALCQO010000013.1 GCA_937894675.1 uncultured Clostridia bacterium | reverse complement strand
GCGCCCTTTTTGCGTTTATGGAAAGGAGAGCCATGCTGGTACGATACAAGAAAAATAGAAAAAATGCCTGTTACGATTCGGATACTCTCATAACAACAGGCAAGATACAGCCGGAGGAACGGCCTTGCGGTCCGTTCGAGAGCTGCGGCAACTGTCCATACCCCTCCCACGGTTTCATCTGCTACAGCTCGGAGGGAGATTGCCTCAGAACTGATATGAATAAGATCCACCGAAAAAACAGAAAGGAAGAAAACCGATGTTAGAAATGAAACTGCGAAAGCGTGATGCCCCCTCCTATCGCACAGCGGTCATCACCTTTCCCGCCAATGAGCCGGACTTGCAGAAAGCGATGGATGGAATCGGCATTGGTATCACAACGGAAAAACTGTGCGTGGTAGATGCTGTTCAGAATGAGGATAAGGGATTGCATCCTGCTCATGCCGGAGGGCATGACCACGGAACAATGCCTTGCACGCCCTGAACCAAGCCGCGGCATGGAGATAAAATAGCGGAATCTTTGTATTTGATATAGCTATTTTCAAAAAACTGTGGCATTGTGTTGTGCTTGAAGGAGGTGCATAGAATGGAGCAATGGAAAGAATCTCTGCAGACTGCAATGGACGAGCGCTTTGACGCAGCCTTTGCGGAGCTGGCGAAATCCAACGCGGATGTCAGGAAAGCAATCAAACAGCAACGGG
Organism: uncultured Clostridia bacterium; assembly: GCA_937894675.1. Lineage (GTDB taxonomy): Bacteria > Bacillota > Clostridia > Christensenellales > Aristaeellaceae > DTU024. Next base: position 4,810 of record CALCQO010000013.1, on the reverse strand, counting down.
ATGCATCGGTGCTGGTAAAAGATCATCCAAAGTACGATGAGGAACTTAAACAACTGGTGGATTCATATTTTGAGGCCATGCAGCTACTGCTGGGAGAGCATGGACAGCATCTATACATTCAAGGCGCCAAGGACTGCGTAACAGTTTTAAGAGAGTTCGGCATCATCAAGTAGCATAGACAATCACGTCTGTACTTTTTTAGACCCAAAATCAAAACAGGGCCGTTTCCCCAACAGGATTCGGCCTTGTTTTTTGTGCCTTTTTCGCCTTCCTTTCCGGGGAAACGACCGGAAAGGAGCAGCCATGAAAAAAGAGCGGCTTGCAGAGCATCTGCACAAATACCATCACGGCGCAGAAAATGCCGTTATAAGCAAAACGCTGGAACTGACCTTTCGCATTTCAGGCAAGGAGCTACGGAATCTGGTCAATGCCCTGCGCCGTGATGGTATCCCAATCGCCAGCGATCAAAGCGGATATTTTTATGCAAAGACGGAAGCAGAAGTCCGCCTGACCATTCGGCACATGAGAAACCGCATCAGCGGAATCAGCGCCGCCATCACAGGGCTCAGGCGTTCCCTCGCGGCATTTGACGATACGCAGATGCGCCTGCCGCTGGAGGGAGGTGATGACTCCTGAACAGCTTTATGTCCTGGATCGGCGGCAAGAAATCCCTGCGTGAGCTGATCGTCACGCTTTTCCCCCTCTATTATGAGCGGTACATCGAGGTATTCGGCGGGGGCGGCTGGGTGCTTTTTCATAAGGCGCCCGGTAATGACTTTGAGGTCTACAACGACTTCAACAGCCTGTTGGTCAATCTGTACCGCTGTGTGCGGGAAAAGCCCTATGAGCTGATGGAAGCACTGCAATATGCCCTCAACTCCCGTGAGGATTTTGAGTTTGTAAAAAATGCTCTCGCCCGTGACAGCCCTGCTTCCGATGTGCAAAAAGCGGCGTGGTTTTACCAGCTCATCCGTTACAGCTATGCGTCAGGGCTTACCAGTTACGGCAGTCAGCCCCACGATATTCGCGCCAATTTCCCGGTCATTGAACAGGCCCACAGACGCCTTGCCAAGGTAGTCATTGAAAACAAGGATTTTGAAAAGCTGATCGGCCAGTATGACCGACCCGTCAGTTTTTTCTACTGTGACCCGCCTTATTTTGAAACTGAAAGCTACTACAAAAATGTAGGCGAGGACGGCTTCACAGAAAAAGATCACATCCGTCTGCGGGATGCACTCCTGCGGATCGAAGGTAAATTCCTGCTCTCATATAACGACTGTGAGTTTATCCGTGACCTCTACGATGCGCCGGGAATTCAAATTGACTCTTATACCCGTATCAATAACATCAAACAGCGCTATGACAATGGGGCGCAGTTCCCCGAAATCCTCATTGCCAACTACGACATGCAGGAACGTGAGGAAAACGCCCCCTCACAGCTTAATCTGTTTGACGTGGGCTGTCTAAACACTGAAAAGGAGGAACCAACCTTATGAAAAAGAATCCTATGCCCCAAATCGGCCTCCCTGCCGATGCCTGCCAGATGTCCGGCTTTACGGACAAGGATACCTTGGAGCTTCATGCCGCCGAGGGTGCCCTTGTATTTATGAAGGACAAAATGACAGCACTGGAGGTGTCAAGAGCCATCCAAAGCCTCAGCACCATTGCCTCCAGCCTGACTGTCACCCTTGCCGACGCCTGCGGGCTTTGCGATAACTGCGGCGATGGACTCTGCGAGGACTGTGAAAACACAGTGAAGCACACCTCACGCCTTGGCAATCCTGCCGAGTGGGTAGCAAACTGCTCTCTCTGCCATGACCTTTTGGATGAAAGCCAGTGCATCCATATCCCCGATTATCTGATGGAGGAAGTGGGTATTCCCGCAGGCACCAAGCTGGAAGCCTGCACCGATGAGGACAGCGGAGAGATCACGGTTGCCGCCGTCGATATTCAGCAGGATATCACCGATATCTCCCCCGATATTCTGGAGGTTCTGGCACTGAGCGGCATCTGCCTTGCGGAGCTGGATGAACTGATTATGCTGGAGGAAATCGTCTATGGCAAATGATTTTCCGTATGTTTACCCTTATTCTCGTGAGGAAGCAAAGCGGCTGAACCAGCTTCCCCTGTGGCGGGATAGCCATAAGGAGAACGTGGCCTGTAAAGATGCCATTGAGGAAGCGATTCGCCGGGACTTTGACGGCATGTATCTCGACAAGGACTGCGCCGAAAGCGTAATTGCCAAGTTTGGATACCACCGGGTGGCTTACGTTCTCGCCAACTCCCTTCAGCGGAAGGACTACGATGGGCGCTTTTCCCGCGGCAACCACGATTGGGCAAAGCAGAACTATATCCCGCCCGACAAGGACGCCTACACCGACAGCAACAGTAAATTCGCTGTTGACAGCCATCCTGCGGTGCTGGACGGTTTTGTCAACCAGTACCGCAGGGCATACCAGAGCCTTGCCCTGTTCGACCATACCCACTGCCTACCCGATACGGAAAAGCAAGATTTTGAGGGCAAGGTAGTTGTCCTCTCGCCCAAAGCGCTGAAGGAAAGCTGCCTCACGGCACAGGATCAGCTCTGGCTGTGTACCGGCGGATTCGGCGCTCATGCGGTCGCCAGAGGACGGGCTGTCTTTGCCACCAACCTCGCAGACGGTGAGAAAACCCGCTGGGATAGAACCGACTTTGTCGGCGTGCTCGCGGACAGCCACCTTCCCGATTGGGCGATTGAAAAGCTCTCAGAGATGCGGGAGCAGGAATCTTCCGCTATGGGAGGGATGGAAATGAAGTGACGGAGGTGGAAATATGTCTGGAATCTCATTAAAAAATGGCCTCATTTCCTACTATGGGAATCCGGCGGGATACACAGAAAAAGAAAAAGCCGTGGTGGACAGCATCTTCCGAAATGATGAGCTGTCCGGCTGGCTAAAGAGCCATTCCTTAACGCCTGAGTGGACAGACGGCGTGATGGAGCGGCTTCTTGCAGGGGAACGAATGGGCGGCATGGAAGCCGCCACTCCCCTGAAGAATGTCCGCATCTGGCAGCTTAAGCCCGATGTAGATATTCTCAAGAAGTTTATATCCTACGAAGAAATGGTGCGGCAGTTTGGAGAACCGTCTCCTGAAGATTACCGTATCGCCTATGACGGTCAGCTCGACACCAACGACCTCGAAGCCATCTATGCAAGGTGCAATATCAATCACCCGCCGGGATATAACGGACATTCTCTGTCCATGTCTGACGTGGTGGAGCTTTATGACGCACAGGGCAGCGAGTATCACTACTGCGACCGCTTCGGTTTCGAGCAGATCAGCTTCGAGGGACCGGAGCAAACCCAAACCATGGACATGGGTATGTAGGCAGCTTCAGGCTGTCTTTTCTCATGCCCCGATCAATAAAAGGGAGGAAACTATATGGTTCAGCTTATGAAAAAGATAAAAGGCACAATTTCACACAAGATTATGGCGGTTAAGGAGGCCGCCAGTCTCTTATTGCGCAGCAGGAGCATTCTCACCGGCAACGCCGGGGAGGGTTACATCGATACGGCTATCAAAATCCTGCTGGCCGTTGTCCTTGGCGCCCTGCTCCTTGCGGGGCTTTACGCACTGTTTGGGGAAACGGTCCTGCCGACCCTGACTGAGCGCATTAAGGAAATGTTCAACTACGGAGGTTAATGGCATCAAAAACTTTAAAAAAGGAGGAAAATCATGCCTACAACACCAGCCATTCCCAAATATGATGTGAAAATTCACTCCATCCGCCCAGAGGGAAGTTGCAAGGCCACCGCTTCGGTCAATGTTTACGGCGATTTTGCCGTGCGGGGCATCAAGGTCATGGAGGGCTCCAAGGGGCTGTTTGTTTCCATGCCCAGCTACAAAGCCGGAAACGGTGAGTACAAGGATATCTGCTTCCCCTGCACCAAGGAGGCCAAGGCGGAATTTGACAAGACGGTCATGGATGCCTATCAGCAGGCTCTGACCCAGGGGCGGGCCGCCTCACAGAAACAGGAATCCCCCGAACCCCGGCAGGAGCAAAGCCAGCCTGCTATGGGCGGGATGTAGGAGGTAACCTATGAATAGGAAAATGAAAAGGCCGCTGGGCATTCTCCTCTTGGTCTGCTTGTTGGTTTCTCTGATTGCGGGAAGTGCCTATGCGGTGAACCGATATTTTGAGGATGCCAAAGGCCATTGGGCAGAGGAAGCCATTCAGATCCTTGCGAATAAGGGTATCATCTGCGGCTATCCCGATGGTCTGGTACACCCCGATGCCATCATTACCAGAGGCGAGTTTGCTGCCCTGATTGCCAGAACCATGGAACTGCCGGAACCAAATGTAAGCGAAGTCACCATTTCCTTTACCGACATTGCCGGCCACTGGTCGGCGCAGCAAGTAGAGGCGCTCATCATTGCGGGAGTCATTCAAAAGGATGATTTCGGCATGAAGTTCCAGCCGGACAAACCCATCACCCGCATGGAGATGATTCGCATGCTGGTAAGGGCTATCGGCAAGGGAGAACATGACCCATCATGCCCTTGCGTTACCGGGTTTTCTGATGACGACGGGCTCAGTGATGGGGATAAAGCCAGCATCTGCACCGGTAAAAAGTACGACATTGTGAACGGCTACCCCGATGGTACGGTAAAGCCGGATGGAGAAGCCACCCGTGCAGAAGCCTTTGAGATGTTGGTAGATGCGGATAAGGCAAAGGAGCAAATCAAAAAAGAAGAACCAGCGAAGCCGCCCGTAACACCCAAGCCGGAGGATAAACCTTCCAGTAGCGGAGGGGGCTCTTCCTATGTCCCC
>CALCQO010000012.1 GCA_937894675.1 uncultured Clostridia bacterium | reverse complement strand
GGAGTTCAGACGTGTGCTCTTCCGATCTGCGCGGGGGTGAAACCCCCGCAAACCTTCAAGAAAACCCAGCAAAAACAGCGCAGCGCCTTTTTGCGGTGAAGGGAGCAAGAAAAAGGTACGGGACTGCTTTACAAACGAGATTGAAGCGCAAGATGGAGGCGCAAACAAAGCCAGACTGTGCCATTGACTATCTGTCACTGTATCAGATACAATACAACTACGGGGAGCATCCTCTCGAGCCTGGACTTTCGATGTAAATCGGATTGAGCCAATTACGCCGGAGTGATGCTCCTTTTATATACATAGAATAATTAACCCAAGACGATTTACGGGGAAGGCGTCTTTTTGAAAAAAGACGCCTTCCCCGTACCCCATCCAGAAAAACTTTAACAAAGCGGGCTCGTATGCTACAATCCTTCTATACAGAGAATATATCAGGAGGTACTTATGCATCAGAACATCCTGTTGGAAGTTTGCTGCGGCTCGGCGGACGATGTGATTCAGGCGCACCTGGGGGGCGCTGATCGGGTGGAATTGAACAGCAGCCTGTTCCACGGCGGGCTGACCCCCACCCTGGGGGCGCTGCGGGTGGCTAAGGAGCGCACGCCCCTGCCCATCATCGCCATGGTGCGTCCCCGCCAGGGCGGCTTTTGTTATACCGAGGCGGAGTTTGCTACCGCCCTGCACGACGCCCGGGAGATGGCGGCCGCTGGCGCCGACGGCCTGGTGTTCGGCTTTCTGCACCCCGACGGCACCATTGATGAGGGGCGCACCGCGCAGCTGGTGAACATCGCCAAAGAGAAGGGCAAGGAGGCGGTGTTCCACCGCGCCTTGGATGTAACCCCCGATTGGAAACGGGCCTTGGATAACCTGATTGGCCTGGGCGTGCAGCGGGTGCTGACCAGCGGCCAGCAGCCCGATGTGTTCTTCGCCATGGACACCATCAAGGAGATGGTGGCTTTCGCCGGGGACGCCATCCAGATACTGCCCGGCGCCGGGGTTACCCTGGCCAACGCCGCCAGGATTGCTGCCTACACCGGCGCTTCTCAACTGCACATTGCCCGGCACAAGCCCCAGATGGACACCTCCACCGCCAACAACCGGGACATCTACTACGGCGGCGCCCTCTACCCGCCGGAGGACCGCTACGATGTCATCGACAGCGCCTACATCCGCCGCACGGTGGACAGCCTGGGGTAAGGCATAAAGCAAATCCATCCATCACAAAACCGCGCCCTGACAGCCTGTCAGCAGCGCGGTTTTCTCTACGCGGATGTTTTTATCCGTTCATCACCCAGTGCCGGGCGAAGGCGAACAGGGCGTCGGACATGGCCTCAAAATCCACCGCAGCCCCGCTTTTCAAAGCCAGGGCAGTCTGCAGGATGGCGCGCTCCCGCCCCTGCAGGAGGCGCATGGCATCCTGCTGGCGGCGGATGTATTGCCCCGTCTGCTGGAAGCAGATGGCCTGCGCCGTAAAGGCGGCGGACTTGTACAGCCCCCGCAGGATGTCTTCGCTTTGGGTGTAGAGCATGTTGTGCACGCAGCCGTGGTACAGGTTGCAGGCGCCGATTTTGATGGCCCTTTTTACCGCCTTATCGTCCAGTTTTTCCAGCAGAGGCCGCAAGTCCCCCAACAGGGGCTTGGTGTCATGGTACAGCTGGAACAGATCGGCAGGCTCCCAGGCCAGCAGCTCCTGTTTGCCGCTGAGGAAGCCGCACAGCTTGTCCCGGCCCGGCAATGCGTCCAGCATGGCCCGGTACGCCCGGATGTCCTGGGGGGCTAAAGTGTCCATGATGACCACCATGTCGATGTCGCTCTCTCCGGTGGCTTCCCCCCGGGCGTAACTGCCCTGCAGGCCGGCAAACCAGAGGCGCTGCCCGAACAAAGCGCGCAGCGATAAAAGAAAGTTGTCCGTCCAACCCGCTATGTCCATCACAGGGGTTTCACCGCCCGCATTTCCATATATCCCCGGCTGCCGACGGGCTCCAGCTGCACCCGGGGGCTTTCGTCATCCCACTGGAGGCCAAGAACAGCGGGGTCGTAGGCGTCCATGGCCTGCTGCACCTGATGTACCGCCTGGGCATAGTCCTCTTCCGCAAAGGGCATGCCTTGGAACAGAAGGTAGGTGGCGGCAGGCAGAATGATGGTGTCCAAGCCTTCCGGTACCGGACGATTATCCTCCAACGGCCGTTCCACCCCCTGCACATAGACGGAGGTGCCGGGGGCGCGGAAGGCATCCGGCAGCCACAGGCATACCGGCTCCTCCCCAGGGGCGGCCAGGGGGCGCAGCTGTTCCCACACATCGCAGCCTACCTCCAGGCAGTAGCTCATGTACTCCCGCGCCGCAACGCCCCGCTTCACCAGGGCTTTGCGCGGGGGCTTGTCCACCAGACGCAGGTAGATGTAGTTTGCTTTGTCCATACAAACCTCCCGTAGTTAAAAGGTCTTTTCCTCTTCCTCGATATGGCGGCGGATGGCGGCTTCATGCCGCTGGCAGTAGGCGTAGGCCTCCCGCATAAAGCCCCGGATGGGCTGCTTGTACATCCCCGCTAAAGTATCCAGGATGGGCGTGCCGTCGATTACCATGTTTTGGAAATAGGGGTACACGCAGCCGCCGTTTTCCCGGGGGTAATAGGGGTTGATGCTGCTGAGGCGCTCGTCGCTCATGATGGCTTCCACCGCCATCTCGCTGAGAATCCAGGGCAGATGCGGCCGCTCCCAGGTGTCGGGGTGAGACCCGAACTCCTGCTGCCAGACATGGAACCAGAAAAAATGGATAATTTCGTGGATGGCGATGCCCAGGGCGCCCCGCTGGCTGTTGAGGTAGAACACCTCAAAGTACTTTTCCCGCAAATAGCGGGGCGACACGGGGTTGAGGGAGATGTTGCAGCGCAGATCGTTGAACAGTTCGTCGGCGTTCAGTTCAAAAGCTTCCGAAAGCGCCGCGGCAATCTGCCCCTGGTGCGCCTGCCAGTGCTGGGTATACAGGGGAAGCTTTTCCTCCAGTACCGGCAGCAGCTCCCGGTACTTGTCCCGGATATGCTGGCTAATGTACGCCGCGCGCTGGCTGTGGGGCAGGGCTTTGGCTTTCTCCTGGTCGATTTCCGGATAAAAGTAATAGACGGCGTCCGACCACAGGGCTGTTTCCCCCTCTGTCTGGAACTCCAGCACGCTGCTTACCATATAGTCTTCCCCGGGGTTATGAAAGGTTAACCGCATTCTGCCTCCTTTGCCTGCCGCCGCGTTCTACTTCGGCGGTTTTTTCCTGCCGTTTTCCATCACAAAGCCGGCGGCGCACCCCAAGGCCAGGCCGATGGCTGTGCCCGTCCCCGTGTCGCCAAAGGCCGCGCCCAGGGACGCCCCCAAAGACAGCCCCACCGCCGCGCCTACGGCGATGGCGTTGCCCTGCAGGTCCAGGTCGTCCTTTGTTTCCGGGCTTTCCGGCTGCTGCTCAGTATGCTGTTGATGCTGTTCCTCCGGGTTCATGGCGCCCTCCTGTTAAGCGGCGGGGGATTATTCCTCCTCCCCCTCCTCCACCTGCACGCCGTTGATGTACACCCGCACCACCTTGGTCTGCACCTCAAAGGGGCAGCCGTCGGTGAGCACGATGTCGGCGTCCTTGCCTTTCTCCAGGCTGCCCACCCTCTCGGCGATGCCGATGTGCCTGGCGGGGTTGATGGTGATGGCCTGCAGCGCCTGGAACTTGTCCATCCCCGCCTTGTGGGCCAGCCCGGCGCACAGGGGCAGGTACTGCTGGGGGATGACCGGGGCGTCGGTAATGATGCTTACCTGGCAGCCCGCCTTGGCCAGCACCCCGGGGGTGGTCCAGGAGCGGTTGCGCAGCTCGAACTTGGAGGCGTGGGTCAGGGACGGGCCCACCGCCAGGGGCACGTTTTCCCGGGCCAGTTCCTCAGCAATCAGGTGGCCTTCGGTAACATGCTCCAGGGTAAGGCGCACGCCAAACTCCCGCGCGACGCGCAGGGCGGTAAAGATATCCTCGGTGGCGTGGGCATGGGCTTTCAGGGGCATTTCGCCTTTTAGTACGGGAATCAGCGCCTCGTTCTTCATATCGTAGGCGGGCAGCTTGCTAGCGTCGTCCCCCGCCGCTTCCTTCTTTTGCAGGTATTCCCGGGCTTTGAACAGCGCTTCCCGCAGCTTGGCGGCGGTGGTCATCCGGGTGGAGACCCCCTTCTCCCGGTACACCCGCTTAGGGTTTTCGCCAAAGGCGCATTTCATGGCGGCGCCTTCCTTGATGACCATGTCGTCCACCCGCTTTCCCACGGTTTTCACCGCGATGAAGGTGCCGCCAATCACATTGGCGCTGCCCGGCCCCGTGCACACCGTGGTGACCCCCGCCCGGGCGGCGGCGGCCAGATGGGGCTGCATGGGCTTAAAGCCATCCAGCGCCCGCAGGTGGGGGGTTACCTGGTCGTTCATCTCGTTGTAGTCGGTGCCTTCGTAGCCGATGCCGTAGCCGTCCAGCCCCAGGTGGCTGTGGGCCTCGATAAAGCCGGGGAAGGCGTAGAGCCCGGCCGCGTCAAACTCCTGGGCGCCCTTTGCTTTTATGTTCTTGCCGATGCGGGCAATCTTGCCCTTGTCCATCAGGATGTCCCCTTCAAAGGGCTCTTCCTGGACAGCGTTGAAGATGGTGGCGTTGCGAATCAGCAGCATGATGTTCTCCTTATCGTGATGGTATCTTTTCGTTAGGATAGGTGTATCGGGCTTTTCCCCTGGTGGCTTCGCCATACTCGATGGCGCTTGCGGGGCAGCGGTGCAGGCATTTCAGGCACAGCTGGCACTGGGGTTTGTCCCACCGGGGGCGGCCCTGGTTCATGGTGATAGCCTTGTCAGGGCAGCTTTGGGCGCACAGCCCGCAGCTGGTGCAGGCGTCGGTGGCGTAAAAGGGCTGGGTGTTCCGGCCTTTGTCGTACAGGCTGTACATCTTGCTGGCAAGGGGCCGCAGCAGAGGGCTGCTTTTGTACAGCCCCCGGCCTTCCCTTATGGCGGCGGCAATGCCTGGCAGCGTTTCCTCCGCCCCGCGCAGCCTGCGCGCCAGCCTTTCCCCCGTGTCCACCCGGTAGCGCAGGATGTAGTTGGTCTGCATCCTCACCTGGCAGCACAGCGCCTTCGCCGGCCGCACCAGGGCTTGCACCAGATGGTCGGTGGTGCCCAGAAACCCGCCGCAGGTAACAACAAAATGCACGGGAAAGCCCGCCGGGAAAGGCGTTTTTTTCAGCAGGGCGCGCACCATGTCGGGCACCCCCCAGTAGTAGCAGGGGCACACCAGGATGACGCGCCCCGACAGATCGAGGCGGGTTTCGTGGGTGATGTCCTGCACTTTTTCCCCAAGCAGTGCGCCCAGCTTGTCCGCTATATGGCGGCTGTTGCCCGTGGCGCTGAAACAATACATCATGAAAACTCCTGTTACCGGGGGGCTGTTTCTTCCTCAAAGCGCTTCAGATAGTCGCCGTTGATGCGCTTCCACCTCGCGTCATCCTTGCCGCCTGCCTGCTGGCTGTCAATTTTCAGCACCCTTTGCAAAAGGAACAGGGAGGCGCCCACCATGATTTCGTCGGCGTCCATCATTTCCTGCAGGGTAAAGGGGCGCTCAACCACCGGGATGCCCGCCTTTTCACACACCTGCAGCAAATGCTTGCGGGTAATGCTGGGCAGTATCCATTCGCTCAGCGGCGGGGTGATGAGCACCCCGTCCTTCAGGATGGACACATTGCTGTGGCTGCCTTCGGTGATGAACCCGTCCCGGATGAAAATGCACTCCTCCGCCCCCGCTTCCTTGGAGGCCTGGTTGGCCAGGATGTTGGGGATTAAGTTGATGGTTTTGATGTTGCAAAACTGGAAGCGCTTGTCCGGGGCGGTGATGGCGTAGAAAGGCTTGTCCGCCCGGGGGGTAAAGCCGTGGGCAAAGACCAGCAAATTGGCCTTGCAGGGCGGCTTGGGGAAGGCGTGGCTGCGCGGCGCGGTGCCCCGGGAAATCTGGACGTACAGGTTCACATGCAGGATGTCCCTGTCCAGCTGGTCGATCAAGCTTTGCAGCAGCGCCCGCAATTCCTGCTTGGGCATGTCAAAATCCATGCGCATCAGGCCGCAGTTGGTCAGCAGCCTGTCCAGATGATCCTCGGGGGAAAACATGATGCCGTTGTGCACATAGATCACATCGTAAATGCCATCGCCAAAGTACACCGCCCGGTCCATCAGGGGGATGGTCATCTCCGCCATGGGGGTGATGGCGCCGTTGTAATACGCGATATCCTTCATCTTATTCTTCGCTGCCGCCTGGCGGCCGCCCTCCTTGCCTTTGAGGCGCGCTGCCCGGCGCCCCGTTTTCTTCATTCTATCACAAACCAGGGGTCTGGGGGCAGGGGATGTCCGTTTTTCGATGCATTGTCCCCCGGTCAAAAAAATATTTCGCAAAAGGCTCTTCCGGGGTGGCAGATTTTGGGCTGATTTGACACTAACTAATATAAGAGAAATTGGGGACACCGGACATTGTTTTTGAAGGGGATGATCCATCCGCAAGCCGGGGCAGCCAGCCCGTACCCGGCGGAGACCATAATGACGCAAAAGAACAGCCACGGGAACAGGATGCTGAAACTTTTAAAACCTTGAGGGATAAAGGAGGACTCCATGAAACATGTTTCGTTGAAAGACTTTTTCCGCCGCCATCAGTTCAAGGGGCTGTTGGCGCTGCTGGCGCTGCTGATGGCAGCCGCGTTGCTGCTGCCCGCCCAGAAAGGGGTGGCTGGAGCCGATTACTGGAAGTGTCCAACTTGCGGTGATACAGCAATGGGGTGGTCAAATATACCGAATGACGATGGTACACATACGCCTCGTTGCGATCGTTGCGATAATGAGTTCGGAGCAGTCTTTTGCAGCGGCGGTACGGCCACCTGTACAGTAAAAGCAAAATGTACAAGCTGCGGTCAGTTTTATGGTGACTATGCAGCACATCAATATCTCCCTTCCGGCACCGCGCCAAACTGTTGGGACTCCGGGACGATGTTTTATACCTGCTCCCTCTGCAAGTATACCTATAGCTCCCAATTACCCGCCCTGGGTCACGACTACAAAGCCGCTGTCACCACCTCTACCTGCACAGCGGTAGGGAAAATTGTTTATACCTGCGCCCGCTGCAGGGATACCTATACCACCACCCAGTTCGCCCTGGGGCATGATTACAAGGCCGCCGTCACCGCCCCCACCTGCACGGCGGAAGGGAAAACTGTTTATACCTGCGCCCGGTGCGCCGACACCTATACCACCACCCAGCCCGCCCTGGGGCACAACCTGCGCTATGACGCGGGGCGCAGCAAAGCGCCCGCCTGCGTGGTGAAGGGGCTGGAGGCCTACACCTGCGCCCGCTGCGGGCAGCGGCAGGATAAGGTGCTGCCCTGGCTGGTGCACCGCTACGGCGCCTGGGCGCCTGACGGGGAAGGGCACACCGCCGCCTGTGTGGTGTGCGGCGAACCAAAAACTGTCCCCTGCGAGTTTACGGAACATAAGGTAGGGGACGCCGCCCTGCGCCTGTGCGGGGTGTGCGGCCAGGGATCTTTCGGCAACCAGGCGTTCACCGCCCCCATGGTGGAGAACGCTTCCTACAACCGCCTGCGTCTTTCCTATGCCCCCAAGAATGGGGAACTGGTCGTCCGCCGCCTGGCCCTGCCCGGCAGCGCCGACGCTCTGTATATCGTCCTGCTGGAGGTAGGCGGCGTCAGTGTGCCCACCACCGGCGCCGTGCGGATTACCCTGCCCGTTGCCGGGGAAGGCACCTTTGCCCTGGCTCAGTTGGGGGCGGACATGACCCCCGATGAAATCCCCTTTACCCAGCAGGAGGGCAATCTGGTGTTTGACGCCTACCTGCCGGGGCTGTTCCTTCTGCAGGCGGCGGGAAAATAAGCAAGCCGCCGGGAAGCGTCTTCCAAAGGCACACCGGCATGTATCAACAGAAAAATGGGTATCCAAGGGAGGCCGCGCGGCCTCCCTTTCGTTTCCCCGGCGGTACTTCAGCTGAAACGGTGGAATAACCCCGCCAGGCAGTTCAAACGCCGCGGCCGGGCGCCGCGTTCTGCGATGGCGGCGCGGACCCGCGCCATCAGCACCAGCAGGATGGGCAGGGTGTATACCTTCTCCTCCCCTTTCGTGATATACTCAGCGCAGCAGCCAATGGTTGGAAGGGGTGAAAACATGCTGAGCATTACCGTCTGGGGGGATTCCATCGGCCGGGGCGTGGTGTTTGACGAGGGCCGCAAGCGTTATGCCGTGGCCAAGCGCACCTACGCGGCCATTCTGGAGGAAAAGGGCATCCTGAAGGTGGACAACCGCTCCCGCTTTGGGGCATCCGCGGCCGAGGGGCTGGCGGACTTTGCCCAGGCGGAGCCGCTTTCCACCCGTGTGGTGGCCCTTTTGTACGGCGGCAACGACTGCAACCTGAAATGGGACGAGGTAGCCGCCCGCCCCCAGGAACAGCACGCCGCCAAACTGGCGCTGCCCGTATTTCAGCAAACATTGGAAACATTCGTCCAGGCGGTACGGGAGAGGGGGCACATCCCCCTGCTGGTCACGCCGCCGCCCCTGATCGCTCCCCGGTTTATTTTCTGGGTGTCCCAGGGGCTGGATGGGGAAAACATCAGGGAATATGTGGGCAATGTGCAGAACATCTACCATTGGCAGGAGCGCTATGCCGCCGCCGTCCATCAAGCGGCGCAGGCCACCGGCTGCCTGCTGTTCGACCTGCGGGACGCCTTTTTAGCCCAGAAGGACATGGAAAGCTACTACAGCGTGGACGGCATGCACCCCGGCGACAAAGGCCAGCAGCTCATCGCTGACGCCATCAGCCAGGCGGTGCCCCGGTTCCGGGATTTGATTCAATCATCATCCGCGGTTCCTTCGTAAACTCCGGGCTGTTTGCGTACGCTCAGGTGTGGTAGAATGATACCAGATACATCCACATAAGGAGGGCTCGCCTATGCAAAACTGGGAATACAACTATCTCGTCTTCCGGCTGGAAAACGGGGTAAGCATCAAAGACACCATCCGGCTGGATCAATTGAACACTGCCGGGGAAGAAGGCTGGGAGTTGATTAGCGTCAATCCCCTTGGCAGCAGTTTTCTGATGTACACCTTCAAGCGCCCCGCCCAGGCCGCCGCCAACCGTCCCGCCGCCCGGCGCACCGCGCCCGCCCGCAACGAAAGACCGGCTGAAAAAACACCCAGCAAGAACCCCCTGGACATCAAGGTAGCCCAGCCCAAACAGCAGCCGCAGCAGCAGGCGCAGCCCGAGCCGCAGATGGGCTTTGACCTTCAGGACATCCTGAATTCCATCCTCGGCGGCGGCAATAACTAAGGCATCGCTGGCCTAAACAGCCGGGGCATCGCCCGCCGGAGCAGCGGGACAGGTTCGTCCGGGGAAGCGCTGTCTGCCCCGAATTTCTGATGTCCCCCATAGCGAGGCGGGCAAACTGCCCCAGGAAAACGCAGTTTCCCGCTTTCCCAGCAAACTGGAAAGCATCCAATCCGCAGCCTCACCTACCGCCTTCTCTAGCTGCTCGGCCATAAAAGCCAGCGGCTGATTTCTGGCGCCGCCGGCAGACGGCGCCCTGGTACCCCGCGGCCATGAAGGAGGCATTGGGGCGGGGGCTATAAGAGAAATTGTTTGGTAAAGAGCATATCGAAAACCTTTGAGGCGCGGAGAGCGCCTCTTTTTTATGTCCAGTCTTCATCCAGTGTATGTCAAGTTTATCTCTAACGGCATTCAAATGTAAACAATCCCCGTCCCGCGCAACCTTTTGCCCTCCTACGCATCTATAGGGTGTAGAATCGATTGTACAAACCTGTGGAGGAATATCATGACCCAAGAGGAGTTTGCCAGGCGCATTGTGGCCATGCAGGATACCCTGTACCGGGTGGCCACCACCATACTGCCCCAGCTGTGCGACAGGGAGGACGCCGTGCAGGCCGCCATCGAGAAGGCATGGCGCGGCCAGCGCTCTTTGCGCAAGGAGGAAGCCATGGGGGCCTGGGTGGTGCGCATCCTGAAAAACGAGTGCTACGCCCTGCTGCGCCGCAAGAAGCGGGAGGTGCCAAGCGACACCCTGCCCGAGCGGGAAACCGCCCCGGACGCCCAGAAGGACGTGTATCAGCTCTTCACTTCCCTTGAACAAAAATACCGCCTGCCCATGGTGCTCTACTATGTGGAAGGCTACAGCATCCGGGAAATTTCCAGTATTCTGCGTTTGCCCCAGGGCACGGTAAAATCCCAGCTGCACCGGGGGCGCATGATGCTTCGGGAAACCCTTACCTTAGAGGAGGCACGCAAATGAAACCAGATTTACAGCGCATGTACGGCGCGACCCCCGACAGTTTTCAGCAGAGCGTGGCCTCCGCCCTGAAAAAAACGGAGGAAATACTCATGAAAAAATACGCGGCCCGCACCCTGATATTGGCGGCGGCTCTGATCATTGCCCTGATGGCGGCGGCCTATGCCGCCTTCTCTTCCCAGGCGGCGGATTTCTTCGGCAAACTCTACGGCCAGGACACCAAGGCCTGGCTGGAGCAGGGGGAGGTGGCGGCAAACAGCCAGTCCTTCGCCTACGGCGGCGTGGTGTTTACATTGGACGAGGTGGTCTACCGGGACAACGGCCTCTACGGCGTAGGCACCATCCGGGTACAGGAGGGCGGCAGGGATGTGCTGATGGGGGAGGATTCTTCCCCCGACGCCCCCTTTGGCTACGACATCCATGGTGAGGGCGGTCGGGCGGAAACCGCCCCCGAAGGCACCCCCACCCTGCTGGAAACCGCCAAAACCCGGGGCGGCAGGCTGCTGAAGGCCCGGGCTCTGCCCGACAAGGTGTCGGTGGACGGCGGCCCCTTGATGACCCCCGGCGTGATAGGCATTACCACCGCGCCCCAGCGGGACGGCAGCCTGCGCTTCTCCTTCGAGATGTCCGACGCTCTCACCATCCCCAAGGGAGAGCGCTACACCCTGGAGATGTATACCTCCCTGGTGGCCATTAGCCCTGAAGGGGAGGTGCTAGAGGAAACCCGCCAGGGGAAGTCGTGGCAGGTTCCGGTGCAGCCCCTGCCCATGGAGACCGCCGCGGCAGCTCCGCCGCAGGCAACCGTAGCCGCCCTTCACCCCGCCGATGGGGAGGAGTACCAAATCCTCGTGCCGGAAGCCTACAAACAGTCGGGCACCATGCCCCTGTACAAGGCCGAGCGGCGGGATTTTGGGGCCCAGCTGCAACCGGAGTGGTTCAACCAAACGGGCATCGCCAAACGGGAGGCGTACAATATCACCTTCAACGACCAGGCGGAGCTGCAGTGGAGCCCCGAAGCCCTGTTCTACCGGGAGAATGAGGGCACCTTCAACACCCTGGCGGCGGACGCCCCCGAACAGCCGCCCCAACTTGCCCCCTGGGGCGCCCTGTCGGAGCAGATCGCTTCCCTGGCCTCCAGCGCCTTGCTGGGCTGGACAGGCGAGGGGGAAGCCCCCGTTCTGGATACAACAACCCTGGCGCAAATCACCCTGGAGGATGCCCGGAAGCAGGTGGAGGAGCTGATGGCCCGCTTCAATATGCAGGGCTACACGATGCAAAGCGCCTTGGACATGAGCGAGGCGCGCATCCAGGCCTTGGCCAAGGACTACGCCGACCGTCTGGCATCGGGCAAGGCGAAAACCAATGTGCCCACCCGGGACTTTTCCGTGATTCCCCCGCAGGAAGAAGGCTTCTTCCTGGTCTACCGCAAACCCGGCGCCCAGGCAGGCAGCGACAGCGCGGCAACCCATTCCGTCTCTGCCTTTGTCAACGGCCGGGGCATAGCCCGCCTGAGCATGCGGGACATGTTCATCCAGGGGGAGGTGCTGTCCACCCCCGAAGCCCTGGTATCCCCCCAAAGCGTAGCGGACAAACTGCCCAAGGAAATCGCCGCCTCCCGCTACCCTTCCAAGGTGGAAAGCATCCTATCCGTCAGCCTTACCTACAGCCCCATCCAGCTGCCTGGCGAAAAAGGCCTGGCCTTCACCCCGGTATGGCTGGTAACCTACCAGGATGAAGAGGCCGCCCAGTCCAGCTACACCTGCTGGGCCGAGTTTAACGCCGTGGACGGGTCTTTGATGGGGGCGATATTTAAGTAACTTCGATTCCGCTAGAAATTGGTTGTTGACGATTCAGCGCAGCCCCTTGCCTGGCTGCGCTTTTCTCTATAAAATAAAGGGAGAATGAAGGTGCGGGGGAAGAAAATGAGCATCCACCGACGATTTGAAATTGTGTATCTGTTGCTGAATAAGGACAGAATGACAGCGAAAGAGCTGGCTGGCCACTTTCATGTGTCCGCCAGAACCATCTATCGGGATGTGGAGGAGCTATCCTCCGGCGGTATTCCCATTTATATGAGTAAGGGGAAAAATGGCGGCATTTCTCTTATGCCTGACTATGTGTTGAACAAAACCATTCTCACAGAAGACGAAAAAAGAGATATTCTGTCCGCCCTGCAGGGCTTACATGGGCTGGACGCAAACGCCGTGGAGGCGACATTATCCAAATTGTCTTCCTTTTTCGGGCAGAGGAACACAGGATATATTGAAGTTGATTATCAAGATTGGGGCGGTAGAATACAAGCGCCCCTGGAAGCTGCCCGGCAGGCGATTCTGTCAAGAAAACTGTTGACCTTTGCGTATACCTCCACCGATGGTCAGAACAGTCATAGAACGGTTGAGCCTTATAAGCTGTGGTTTAAAGACCGCTCCTGGTATGTAAAAGCCTTTTGCCTTGTGAAGAACGCTCCTCGGGTGTTTCGCATAACCAGGATGCGTCACGCTAAGGTGCTGGAACAAGGATTTGTTCCGAGGGATGTCGATTTCTCCATGCCCGGAGAAGGGAAGACTGCCTTTCCAACTACTGCCATAACAATGTGCGTAGCACCAGAAGCTAAGCACAGGGTTTTAGATGAGTTTCCGGAAGAGAATATCTGGGAAACCGGGGACGGTAGCTATCTTGTCACCATGGATTTCATTGAGGACGAATGGGTATACGGTTATATTCTGTCCTTTGGAGTTCATGCGAAGGTTATCGAGCCAGACAGAATACGGCATCTGATAAAAGAGCGTTTGGAAAAAATGTTAAACACTTATTCTTAATATGACACACTGTTGTCCACAAATCTTTGTTACCATGAAGATAGTGGAAACAGTCAATAAGCCCGGCATTACCGCACGTAGGAAAAAAGGAGGACATAATGGGAAGAGCGACATCAAAAGCGGACTTGCTTAGCGCTTCTGAAACAAACTTTCAAAAACTACAGGACATGATCGCAGGCATGACAGAGTCGGAACACCAAACACCTTTTGACTTTTCCAGTGACGAAAAGAAAACAGAAGCCCATTGGAAAAGGGATAAGAATGTGCGGGACATCCTTATCCATCTGTACGAGTGGCATCAACTTGTTCTCAACTGGGTTGCCGCAAGTCAAAAAGGGGAGGCAAAGCCCTTTCTCCCGCCGCCTTACAACTGGAAGACCTATGGCGATATGAATGTCGGATTCTGGGAGATGCATCAACAGACAACGCTGGAGAAAGCCCGGCAGATGTATCAGCATTCCCATCATGAGGTGATGAAGCTTGCTGAAACATTTTCAGATAAAGAGTTATTCACAAAGGATATTTTCTCATGGGTTGGCGGCAGTACCCTGGGCTCCTATTTCGTAAGCGCCACCGCAAGTCATTACGACTGGGCCATGAGCAAGTTGAAAGCCCATAGAAAAAACTGTTCCCAAGGATAAAACGAAAAACTGCAAACGCGCGCCTCCGGCGGTTCTGCACCGCCGGAGGCGCGCTTTATCAGCCAACCTTCGTTTCATCATTTTCAAGCGCCCAGGCGGTCATGTCAAAGCGGCAATTTGACCAATGACGAAAAAACTATACAATTATTGGTAATACGTCTATTCTGCCGGGGCTGCCCGGCAGGGAATTGCTTAATTTGTACCGGTCGTCAACTGCCTGGAGGCACCCAAGAAGCGGCAATCCACCTGCCCATGAGGGTAAAGGCGATGAAACGCACCCAACGGCCAGGAAACCGGAGGACAAAGATGATGCAACAAAATCATATAAACAGGAACATCGGGGGCCGGCAGCCCAGGCGCGGCGCGCTGGTTTTCGTGCTGCTGAGCTTGCTCTTGTGCCTGCTGCTGTGGCTGCCTGCCGGCGCCACCTCCCAGGATCAGGATTCGGCCCATACCTTTTTGTGGAAGGCTACCAACGCCAACACCAGCAGCAACTACGGCATCATCACCCTGGGCGATGGCAACACCAGCCTGATCGCCAAGCCCAAGATGAACCTGGCCCGGGAGTTTGTGGCGGTCATCAATGTTTCCTACGGCAGCGAGAACGAACCGCCCCTGCCCCCGGGCGCCATCGAGGTGCGCATTCCCCTGCATGTCTTTGCCGGCCGGGACGGCCAGCCGGTGGACAGTTTGGTAACCGGGGTGCCCAGGCAGCCCAATACCTCCAACGAGTCCCCCTTCTGGTACACCATTGATGACCATGGGGACGCGGACCCCTGGAACGACCAAGTGGTTATCAGCAACTATAAGACCCCGGAGTATGCCGGCAACGCCGGCATGGACTTTGGCTGGCGGCTGCCCTATTCCTCCCTGGTGCCCGACGGTGTCGCCGATGATAATCCCGCGGACGGCTATGAAAAAACCCTGCAGGCCACGTTCACCGTCACCCGGGAAAACCCTCTGGACCCGGACAACCCCATTGTTTTCCGCAAAGAAAGCGAGCTGTACCTGCGCCACGACACCACCGCCACCCTGGAGAGCGCGGCCAAATCCGGCACCATGCTGGAGGGCTGGCCGGCAGAGCTGGGCGAGCCGCGGCCGGAGTTTGCCAATGTGGACGATTATTTCTATGTCCGCTGGCATGTTTCCTACCTCCCGTCCCAGTACAATACCCAGCCCTACTGGATCTATGTGGACGATGTGCACACCCTGCCGGCCGACCCAAACATGTACGAGATGATTGGCTATAAGGAAATTGCCGCTGTGCAGTCCAACGGCCAGACCTACGGCAAAACCTTCCAGGCCAGCTATGATGAGTACATGCTGACCCAGCCGGCGCAGAACATCATCACCCCCACCAGCAACACCAAAACCCAATCGGGATATTTCTACTTCCGCTACCACAAGGATTTGCTGCAGGCCTTTGAGGGCTACACAGGCTACGAACTGGAAAACACATTCAAAGTAACCCTGGACGGCTATGAGGACGCTTCTTCCTACCTGGAAAAGACCGCCAAACTGCTGTTCAAAATAGCCGAGTATGACCCGCCGGTTGGCTACAGCAATGTAAGCAAAACCGGCAAAGGCACCCATTGGGGCTTCATGAACCTGATGAACAACAAGGAGCCGGGGGACACTAGCCCCATTCTGCTTTTCAATTCCAGTTATAATTTTTCGCCCAGGGACGCCTACCCCTTCAAAATTTCCTCCACCGCAAGAGCCCCCGGGCTGACCTATTCTGAAGGGCAGTATATGAAGCGCCCCTGGACCACCACCCTGACGGATAACCAGCTCTACCTGATTACCATGGATCCGGAAAACCAAATGAAGCCCGAGGATTACGACATCTACTCCATCAACATCACCCATACGGATTATGAGCTGGTGCCCAGCGTGCTGTACGGCATGCGGGAGCAGCTCAAGCCCATCGAAAACCATACCGCGCTGCTGCTGTCCTACCAGAACGCCGCGGGTGCCTGGGTGAACTACGGCTCCATCAAGCTCACCGCCAAAACCTCAGCCCGCTCCACCTACACCCACACCAAGCCCGATGGCAGCACCGCCACCTATTCCTCCGACTGGACCCATGGCATCGTTTTACCCAAAGGCGCTAAGGGCTACAAAATCACCAGCGACCCAAACAACATCTCCAGCCAGATCAACATTGCGGCCACCATGCAGGTGGGGCTGTACGCTTCGCCCACGGTGCTGGCCTCCATCGCCGGGGACATCCAGGAGCAGTTTGTCTACAACGAAGTGCTGATGGAAATGCACGAAGCCGACGGCACCCTGTACATGACCCGAGAGGATAACGACTACTTCAAACTGGCGGGCTTCCAGGTGTACTCCACCATGGAAAAAATGATCATGGCCCCATCCCAGGCCAACGACGTGTACACCTTCCCCGTGTTGGTGCAGGCCTATGAGCGGACCCCCCTGGGCACTGCCACCCTGGCGGAGCTGAAGCAGCTTGCCCTGCCCGACCACCGGGAGTTTGTTTTCCACGACCTGCTGCCCCTGGGCGCCGATGTGGACACCGGCAGCGTGCGGGTTACCCAGAACGAGGTGCGCACCGGCGGCGGCTACCTGACCGCCCGGGATATGGAAATCCTGTCCCTGGAACGCATCCCGGACTATCAGGGCTCCGGCCGGGTTATGCTGAAAGTGCATGCCAGGATGCCGGCCGCATGGGCTGAAAACTACTATGTGCCCGTCATGGGCACCATGTACCAGTACCTGTACACCGGGGCCAACCTGCTCTACAACATGACCTATCCCTTCTTCAGCGTCAGCGAGTGGGGCGGCCGGCTTACCAACCACGCGGCGTACCGCCTGCTTCAAAACCGGGACGGCAGCCAGAGCATGGTGCAGGGCAAGCCGGACATCAGCCCCTGGTCTCACGACCCCAGCACCCACCCCCATATGAGCGATCTGGACGGCGGGGGCACGGACCCCAGCCAGGACAACTTCCTGTATGCCTCCGCCAACTACCTGCTGACCCGCTACATGAACACCGCGCTGGGCCACAGCAAGATGGTCAAGGGGGAAGAGGAAGCGGAGTACGGCACCCTCAGCCAGGCAGCCGCGGGGGGCAGCTATACCTACCGCCTGCGCCTGCTGAATTATGAAACCGCCAAGACCCAGGATCTGGTGTTCTTTGACACCCTGGAACTTGCCCAGCCCACCCTTGCGCACTGGCAGGGCACCCTGGTGGGCGTTGACACCCGCCAGCCCTACCTAAGAGGCATCGACCCCAGGATCTACTACTCCACCCAGGTTCTAAAGCCCCGTGTAATCGAGGGCCATGACAACCTGGCCGACACCAGCCTGTGGACCCGTTGGGGCGGGGAGGCGGCCGACCTGGCTAAGGCCCGGACCCTGGCGGTGGACATGAGCCTGGACCGCAACGGCAACCCCTACATCCTGGGCCCCCTGGAAGCTTTGTCCGTCTACCTGCACATGCGGGCTCCGGCCAACCCCGTGCCCTATCTGGACCCGGTCATCTACGCCTACAACAACAGCCTGTACGCCGGCGCCCTGGTGGCTACCGGGGGCGACGCGCCTGTGCCGGTCATCGAGCAGGGCAACACCGTGCGGGTGCAGCTGCGCCACACGGTGGAACTGGACAAGAGCAGCGATCCCCCCAGCGGCACGCCGGAAGCCCCCGCCGTGGTGCTGGTGGACGATACCATCGTGTACCGGCTGGACGTGAAAAACACCAACACCGTGCAAGCCATTACGGATATCCGCCTGGAGGACAGCATCCCCGAAGGATTGCAGATCCAGTTTCCGGTGGAGATGATGATTGACGGGGACCCGGCCACCCGCAAGCCCCTGGCCGAGCATGTGGGTCTGGCGCGGCTGGCTGCCCAGGGACAAGAGCTGGTTTTCAGCATCCCCCATATGGCGGCCAATCAGGTGTTCACCTTTTTTGTGACCACTAAGGTGCAGAACCTGCCCGTTGGCCAGGAGGAAGTTGTGTACGAAAACACCGCCTCCATCACCCAGGTGTTCCAGCAGGAGTATCCCCTGGACAGCGAGCCCACCTACCACCAAAGCACCAGCGTCCTGCTGGCCCTGCGCGGGCAGAAAAGCCTGGAGGGCAGGGCGGATGAACCCCTTAAGGCGGACGAGTTCTTCTTCCTTCTTCGCCCCTTGGATGGTATCGAGCAGCCCAGCCACCGGGTGGGCAACCAGGCGGACGGCAGCATCGTTTTCCCGGCGCTGCGCTTTACCCAGCCAGGGGAGTACCGATTTGAAGTACGGGAAGACATCCCGGTGCCCGCCCCGGATCATTTCCAGTTGGATGAGCGGGTGTACATCGCCCAGGTGACCGTCACCCGGGACACGGATACCGGTTTGCTGACCTCCAGCTTATCCTGGCTGCTGGAGGACCAGAGCGCGGACGCGCCAGCCTTTGTCAACCACTACGAGGGCCCGCCGCCCCCTACCCCCACCCCTGCCTACCCCGCAATCCGGGTGCCCCTGCAGGCGCAAAAGACCCTCAGAAACGGCCGCCTGGCACCCGGGCAGTTCACCTTCCTGCTCAAAGACGCCACCGGCAAGGTGCTGGCGGAGGCAAGCAACGACGAAAACGGCCTGGTCACCTTCCCGGAGCGCACCTTCAGCCGGGCTGTCAGCAGGTTCCGATACACCATCCAGGAGCGGCTGGACGCGCAGCCGGGCGTCCAGTATGATGAGACGGTGTACACCGTGTATATCACCACCACAGCGGTCAACGGCCGGCTGCAGGCCCAGGCGGACATCGAGCAAAACGGCAAACCCTATACCGGGAGAATGGAATTTGTCAACAGCATGGAACTGCCCAATACAGGCGACCCAACCCCGGGCATCGTCCTGAGCCTCCTGCTGGCCAGCCTGGCGCTGGGCGCCGCCGCCCTGGTCCGCCGGCACTGGGAAAAGCGCGGATAAGCCGGATAAAACCATACAATAGACGCCCACGCATACGAAACAGCACCCCCTCGGTTGGTTTTCATCCAACTTGGGGGTGCTGTTCAATGTATATTCAGGGGCGTTCTTATTTCCTCAATGCTTGCTCAGTAATTCTCAAACGCCCAGGCGGTCAGCTCCGACAGGGAGGGGTGGATGGTCATGGACTGCTGAATCAGGCGGATGGCGCTGCCGTACCGGGCGCCGGAGTAGGCGTTCATCAGGTACACATAGGGCTGGATGAGGGCAGCGGCTTGGTAGCCCGCCACATGCACCCCCAGCAGCTTGTCGTTTTCTCCCACCAGCACCTTGATAAAGCCGGCGTCCTGCTCCTTGGCGCTGTAGCCCATGGAGAAGCCGGCGGCGATGCTGCCGTAGCTATTGCGCAGCACCTGGTATGGGATGCCCTGCTCCTGGGCCTGTTTTTCCGTCAGCCCCACGCTGGCCAATTGGGGGGCGGTGAAGGCCGCCATGGGCACGGCGGTATAGTCCGCCTTGCGAAGGGGCTTATCCAGGTACAGGTTGTCCGCCAGCAGCTGAGCTTCATAGTTGGCCTTGTGGCGGAAGAGCATTTTGCCGGTGATATCCCCCAGGGCGTAGATGTGGGGCACATTGGTCTGCAGGTATTCGTTCAGCAGAATGCCGCCATGGCTGTCCAGGGCGATGCCCGCGTTTTCGGCCTGCACCAGGTCGCTGTTGGGGCGGGTGCCCGAGGCAATCAGCACCTCCTGGGCTTCCACTGCGGTTTCCACCCCCGTTTCCATGCACCGGCTGATGACGCGCTTGATGCCGTCCCTCTTTTCAATGCGCACCGCCTCGTGCCCCAGCAAAAGGGACACGCCGTTTTCCTTCAGCTGGCTTTGCACCAGGCGGGCGGATTCCTCCTCCTCGCCGCGCAGCAGCTGGGGCGCCCGGCCGATGACGGTTACTTTGGAGCCCAGGGAGGAAAAAATGTGGGCAAACTCCACCCCGATGACGCCGCCGCCGATGATGGCAAGGCTGCTGTAAACCTGCTTGGGGTAGCGGTCGCCGAAAAAGTTCTCATAGGTCAGGCAGTCGGCTTCCTGCAGACCCTGGATGGGGGGAAGCACGCTGCGGCCGCCGGCGGCCACCAGAATGGTATCCGCCGTCAGAGTGGTGGTGCCGCCCTGGTTGAGTTCCACCCGCAGGGTGTGCTTGTCCACAAAGGCGCCTGTTCCCTCCAGCACCAGCAGGTTCGGTGTGTTCAGGTAGCCCTGGCGCAGTTCAATGTTGGCGTCTATCTGCTGCCAGACGCGCTGGGAAATCCTGCCCCAATCGATGTCCGGCTTGGGGAAGGAGACACCAAGGCGTTCCCCCCGCTGGGCTTCCCGCACCAGATCTGCCGGGTACACCAGCATTTTGGTGGGGATGCACCCCCTGTTCAGGCAGGTGCCGCCAAACTTGTCCTTTTCAATCAGGGCGCATGTGAGCCCCTTTTTCAATGCCGCCTCCAGGACAATC
Source organism: uncultured Clostridia bacterium (assembly GCA_937894675.1). Taxonomy (GTDB): domain Bacteria; phylum Bacillota; class Clostridia; order Christensenellales; family Aristaeellaceae; genus DTU024. Next base: position 146,542 of record CALCQO010000012.1, on the reverse strand, counting down.
AGTCCGGCGCCGCTGCCGATAACGGCCAAATCCACATGGGGGATACGAATCACTCCTTCCAAGATGCTGCACAGGCAATGTACCCCGAAAAGCGCTTGTTAACTGCATGATAGCCCTTCGATCAGCAGAGGTCAACCGGAATCAGGCGGAATCAAGGGGCGCTTCAGGCAGGAAAGGCAACTTGGATTGACAAGCATTTGCACGGATGATACTATGATTTTGTACTGGAAATACCTGTTTTTTACCGGAATTCCGCGCGTCAAGGGCGCCGGCGAGGGCACGCGCCCATCAAGCATTCAAGCGGCGCTGAAAGCCCGCGGCAGATAAAGGAGGGACAACCGCCTGTGAGCATCGCGCTGAGCGTGATTATCCCCGCGTACAACGCGGAGGCTTTCATCGGGCGTACTTTGTCCTCCCTGCTTACGCAAATGGATGCCGGCGTGGAAATCCTGGTGGTCAACGACGGCTCCCAGGATGATACCGCCAAAGTTGTGGAAGAAATTATCAGCGGCAACCCCGGTGCCAGGGTTGCTTTGCTCACCAAGCCCAACGGCGGCGTCAGCTCCGCCAGAAACTGGGGGCTGGAAAGGGCGGAAGGCGCCTTCGTTTTCTTCCTGGACGCGGATGATTGGGTGGCGGAGGGCTTTGTTGCCGGGCTGCTAGAGGAAATACGCGGCACCCAGGCGGATATCATCCACTGGCCTTATGATTTGGTGGGCATTGAAGGGGAAACCCTCCAGCGCTTTCCCTACACAGACCCCGTCCCGCTGAAAAGGCCGGGGCTGGCTGTGCTGGAGGCCATTCTTCTAGGCAAAACCACCCGCATCTGGACGGGCAGCGCCGCCTACCGCAAGAGCCTGCTGACGGATTACCAGATTCGTTATACCGAAGGCTGTACCGCCGGGGAGGATGTGGAGTTTGCCTACAAAGGGCTGACCCATGCCGGGGAGGTGCTGTTTTCCCCCCATATCCGAAGCATGTATCTGCAGCATCCCGCCTCGGTGATGAACACCTACAGCGTAAAAAAGTTTTCCGCCATCGGCGCCCTTCAGCGGGTGCGGGACGTGTTTTTATCCAAACAATCCCCCGGTTTTCAGACCCTGGCCCGGCACATGGATGATTTCGACATCCCCCACAGCTACGCGGGCACCTACGCCATGTGCCTGCGCCATTTGATGGACGCGGAAATGCTGCGTCCTGGCGCCGCTGTCAAGCGCCTGGACGGCGAAATTGACGCCCTTTTCCCCGGCCTGGGGGGCCAAATCAAACAGATGCTGGCCAAGCGGCCAAGGAAAGCCCTGCCCGACAAGCTGGACCTGTTCCGCCTGTCTCCCCTTTTGTACGCGCGGCTGTCCGGCCTGCGCCAAGTGGGGAACGGCTGATGGAAAAACAAAGCACGGCAAACACAGCGGATAAGGCGCCCCTGATCAGCGTATTGGTGCCGGTGTACAACACCCAGGCATTTTTGCCCGCCTGCGTGGACAGCATATTAAACCAGACTTACAGTCCCCTGGAAGTGATATTGGTCAACGACGGCTCCACCGACGATAGCGCCGCCCTCTGCGACGCCTTTGCCGCCAGGGACAGCCGGGTGCGGGTGATTCACCAGGAAAACGGCGGCCTGTCCGCCGCCCGCAACGCGGGGCTGGACGCGGCCAGGGGTGACCTCCTCGCCTTTATCGACAGCGATGACACCATCCACCCGGAGATGATGGCCCGGCTCTACCAGGCTCTTTCAAGCAGCAACGCCCAGATGAGCGTGTGCAACTATGCGCTGGTTGACGAAAAGGGTGCTATGGACCGCCAGGGCGTCCAGGCCATCAGGGACGAGGTGCTGGAGGGGAAAGCCAACATCCTTCAAAAGCTGGAGGAGGACGGCAACTGGTACTGGGTCGTGGCCTGCACCAAGCTCTACCGGAAGGAGCTGTTCCGCACCCTGCGCTTCCCCCTGGGCAAGCTGCACGAGGACGAGTTTGTCATCCACCATGTACTGCTGGGCTGCGACAAGGTGGCCTGCATCTCCGACGCCCTGTACTATTATTTTCAGCGCTCGGACAGCATCACCGGCAGCGCCTACTCTCTGCGCCGCCTGGACGGGGCGCAAGCCCAGTTCGAGCGGGCCCGGACCCTGCTGGACAACGGCATGCCCCCTTCGGGCGCCTACCACGCCTGCGCCGTGGGGCTGCATGTGCTGGCCAACAGCTATACCCGTCTGGATGTAAAGAGCCCCGCCTACCAGCAGCGCTACCGCCAGCTGCTCGCCCAGTACCGGCAGGCAGCCAGCCGCCTGATGAAGGAAAAGCTTTCTCCCCTGCTGAAAGTGCGGCTGTGGCTCAACGCCCGCAGCCCCTATTATACCTGGAAATTTTTAGAGCGCTTCCTGCGCCGCTAGGCGAAAGCAGACTAACCACCGCCATCCATGGCGCGGAAAGGCACAGCAATGCAGCAGACCGACTACATGATGTATACCGACAATTTCGCCGTCTATGACGGGGTGCAATCCCTATTGATCAAGGGCGACCCCGCTAAGTGCCTCGCGCCCTTTCTGTCCATCGTGATTCCCACCTTCCGGCGGCCGGATTTTTTAAAGATTGCTTTGGACAGCGCCCTGAACCAGCAGGACGCCGGCATCCCCTACGAGGTGGTGGTGGTGGACAACGAGCCACCGGAGGGGACTCCCTCCCCCACCCAGCAGATGATGGAAAGCTACGGCGTCCCCCATCTTTTCTATTACCGCAACGGGGAAAACCTGGGCATCGCCGGCAACTGGAACCGCTGCGCCCAACTGGCTCGGGGGCAGTGGGTGGCCTACCTGCATGATGACGACATCCTGCTGCCTGATTATATCAAGCGTTTCCAGCGGCTGCTTGCCTGCAAAAAGGGCGCGGACGGCCTAATGGCTTTGTCCTACGAGTTAAAGGAAGGCGGCACCCTAGAGGAGGCGGCGGGCAAGGCCCGCTCCCGCCTGTCCCACTTGTACGACCGGCTTAGCCCCGGGCGCCTGCTGCGCCTGCGCAGGGTGGACAGCCACATCAAAATCGGCAATGTGTACGGCGCCCCCACCTGCGGCAGCGCCTTCCGCCGGGACGCCCTGCTTGCTTCCGGCGGCTTCAACCCCCAGTTCCACCCCTCCTTCGACTGGTTTTTCCTCTACCGCTTCAGCGGACAGTACAAGCTGTACCGCACCATGGAGCGCATGGGATACTACCGGGTGTTTGTCAACGAGTCCCTGTCGGAGAAAACAAAGCGGGCCTTTGTCAGCGACCGGGTGGATTTTGTGAATTACGCCGCCCGCAGCACCAGGATGGGCAAGCTGATGCGCAGGCTGTTTGAAAACGAGCAGAACCAGGCCATCTACCACGAGGCGTATTCAGACTATTCCGGCAAACAGGTGGAAGATTTCTTTACCCCCGCCCGCATGGCGGAGCGCCCCGTAAGAAAACGCCTGTACCGCCTGCTTACCCAGGGGTACTGGCACACCAGGAACTATCTCAGCCTTTTCTTTGGCTGAGGGCACAACGAAAGGAGCAAGCATGAAAACCATCATCCTGGCAGGCGGCTTTGGTACCCGCATCAGCGAGCAGAGCCATCTGATCCCCAAACCCATGATTGAGCTGGGCGGCATGCCCATCCTGTGGCACATCATGAAATACTACTCCTCCTTCGGGCACAACGATTTCATCATCTGCTGCGGCTACAAACAGTATGTCATCAAGGAGTTCTTCGCCGACTACTACCTGCACACCTCGGATGTCACCTTCGATTTCACCTCCAGAAATGAGATGACGGTGCACAACAACAACTCCGAGCCCTGGAAGGTAACGCTGGTGGACACGGGGCTGAACACCATGACGGGCGGGCGCGTCAAGCGGGTGCGGGAGTACCTGCAGGGCGAGCCCTTCATGCTGACCTACGGCGACGGGGTGTCGGACGTGGACATCAACGCCCTGATCGACTTCCACCGCAGCCAGAAGAAAATCGCCACCCTCACGGCCATCCAGCCCGGCAGCCGCTTTGGCACCCTGGTGGTTGAGGACAGCCAGCAGATCAGCCAATTCAAGGAAAAGAACAAGGAAGACGGAGGCTGGGTCAACGGCGGCTTCATGGTGTTTGAGCAGGGCATCATGGACTATCTGACGGATGACACCACGATTCTGGAAAAAGGCCCCCTGAATACCCTGGCCACCCAGGGACAGCTGGTAGCGTATCCGCACCACGGCTTCTGGCAGTGCATGGATACCTTGCGGGACAAGGAGCTGCTGGAATCCCTGCTCAAGAGCGGCAACGCCCCCTGGAAGGTGTGGTAATGGACATGATGGATTTTTACCGGGGCAAACGGGTGTTTGTCACCGGCCATACGGGCTTTAAGGGCTCCTGGTTGTGCACCATGCTGAAAATGGCGGGGGCGAAGGTAACAGGCTGCGCCCTGGCGCCCAATACCGACCCGGCCCTGTTCGACATCGCCCGGGTAGGGGAGGGGATGGACTCCGTCATCGGGGACGTCCGGGACGTGGACGCCCTGCGGGCGGCTTTTGAGCGGTGCGACCCCCAGATTGTGTTCCACCTGGCCGCCCAGCCCCTGGTGCGGGAAAGCTATCAGGACCCTCGGGGCACCTATGAAACCAATGTGATGGGCACCCTGAACCTATTGGAGTGCGTCCGGCTGCACGGGGGCGTACAGTCCTTCCTGAATGTGACCACCGACAAGGTGTACGAGAACAGGGAATGGGCTTGGGGCTACCGGGAAAATGAGCGGCTGGATGGGTACGACCCCTATTCCAACAGCAAGTCCTGCTCGGAACTGGTCACCGCCTGCTACAAGCGCTGCTTCTTCGGCGAGGGCAAAACCCCCATCTCCACCGCCCGGGCGGGCAATGTGATTGGCGGCGGGGACTTCGCCAAGGACCGGATCATCCCCGACAGCGTGCGCGCCGCCATCAAGGAGGAGGACATCGTTGTGCGCAACCCCTTCTCCACCCGCCCCTACCAGCATGTGCTGGAGCCCCTGTACGCCTACCTGCTGATTGCCTGGAAACAGTTTGAGGACGGCAAGTACGCGGGCTGCTACAATGTGGGCCCGGATGAAGACGGCTGCAGCCAGACCGGCCGCCTGGTGGATTTGTTCTGCAAAACCTGGGGCGGAAAGGCCGCCTGGGTCAACCGCTGGGACGGCGGCCCCCACGAGGCCTCCTTCCTGAAGCTGGATTGCTCTTTGCTGAAGTCCGTCTTCGGCTGGCGCCCCGTGTGGAGCCTGGAGACAGCTATCAAAAAAACGGTGGAATGGACCAAATGCCGCAATGACGGCGGCGACGCCCTTGGGTGCATGGAGGAGCAGATTACCCTGTTCCTTGACCAAAGGGCGCGGCAAGCGGCAGCCGCCGGGGAATAACCCTACGGGCTGTATAAGAGAATGATGGATAACAAGAAAGACCCTCCAAGGGGTCTTTCTTTGTTACGTTGTGATGCGATTAGCCTGGATTCAGATGCTCAGAGGCCGAAATACGCGGTTTGCTCCGCCCGCAGCTGGTCGATCAGCCGTCCCTCAGGAAGAATCACATCCTCATAGGTGAGTACCTGGTCCTTGGGGATGTCCCTGATCAGTGTGCAGCCCACAGCCACCCCCATGGGAAGCAGTTTCTCCCGGGCGGTGATGTCGGCGCGCTCGGCCTGGCCGTAGGTATGGTAGCCGCCCAGCCCGTCCAGCACCTGGCCGGCTTTCAAATCGATTTTTGCTGTCGCCACCACGTCCACCATGGGCGGGCCCAGGGGTTTGATGGCGGCGTCGCCAAAGAGCACCGCCCGGGCGCAGGTGGTGGGCACCTCCAGATGGCACAGGTGGTAGGGGGTGTAGAAGCTGTACAGCGGGCCCTCCCCCAATTTGTAGTAGTTCAGGTAATGCTGCTGCTTGGGGTCGTCCTGGGTGGCCATGACAAATACCCCCGGGGCGGGCTTGGCGCCTACCACATAGTCCACCGCGCCGCCCAGCCTTTCAAGCTCCTGCACATCGTACACCTTCGTCAGCTCGTCCAGGTGGCCGGTATGGTCCATGCCCAGCATGCCCCGTTTGTGGATGCTCATCCCCGTGGCGTTGGCTACCAGCGCCTGCTCGAAGGACACCTTGGTGCCGTCGGCAAAGCTGGTTACCATGGCGGGGTCCTGCCCCCAGCGCTTAGCGAAGCCTTCCTGGGTGGTGGGGTTGCGGTAGGCATCCTGCAATCCCTTGATGTTGCCGCACACCAGGGGCTTTAGGCCCAGGCCCTTCACAAAACGGTACAGGTTCATTTCCACTCCAGGCTGGTCGCCGTCGCACCCGGTCAGCACGATGCCGGCTTCCTCCGCCTTTTTGGCCAGCAGCGGCCCCACGGTGGCGTCCACCTCGGCGTTCATCAGCACCATGTGTTTCTTTTGCTTGATGGCGTACAGCACGATATGGGCGCCGTATTCCACGGCGCCGGTGGCTTCCACGATGATGTCCACCTGGGCAGCCTCGCAGACTACCCGGTAATCACTGGTGATGGCGTATCCTCCGGCGGCGACCACCCTGTCCAGCTCCGCGGCGGTTTCCACGGCGGCAGCATTCTCTACCCCCGCCTCCCGGTACGCCCGCTGGGCGTTGGCCGGGGTGCGGTTGCAGATGGCCACCATGCGCATCCCGGGGGTGGAGTTCTCCACCTGGTTGACAAGGCCCCGTCCCATAAAACCGGCACCAATCAGCGCCACCTTGACAGGGTTGTTCTCTTTCTCGCGTTTTTGCAGGGCTGTGTCGATAATCAGCATATCTTCCTCTTCAGATGTGGTCAAAGTCCGCTTCACTGCGGTTTGCAAGCAGCGGCCAGTTCAAATCCTTGTCGTTGATGACGCTTACTTCCAGCGGCCAGGACAGGTTCAGCTTCGGGTCGTCGTAGCGCAGGCCCCGTTCCGCCTGGGGGGCATACCTGCCGCTGACCTGGTAGGCTACCTCGGCGTCGTCGGTCAGCGTCTGGTAGCCGTGGGCAAAATAGGGGGGGATATAGATTCCCCGGCGGTTGTCGGCGCTCAGCTCCACCCCCACATGGGCAAACCTGGTGGGGGAGCCTGGGCGCATATCCACCACGATGTCATACACGGCGCCCCTGATGCAGCGCACATACTTGGCTTCCGGGTGGGGGGCAATCTGCATGTGCATGCCCCGCAGCGTGCCCTTTTTATGGTTGAAGGACAGGTTGCACTGCTCCACCAGGGGCTCCAGGCCGTGGGCCAGAAACTCTTCCCTGCAGAAGGTGCGGGCGAAAAAGCCCCGGTCATCCCCTTTGATATCCAAATCGATGATGTACACACCCTCGATGGTTGTTTTTGTGAAAATCATGCCGTCCTCTTCCTGAATCCTGCGGGATTCTCAGGTTTCCGCGTACCCAATATCATTTTGAAGTATAACAAAACCGGGGACTTTGTCAATGCGGGCGGGGCGCTCGAACGGAATGGACAGGCTTGCCGACCCCATCTCCGGTTGCAAATTCTCCGCCCTTGCTCTATTCTATCCCTGTGCTGCAGGCTTTCTTTTATTCCCCCGCGGAAAAGCCTTCACCGCCAGCAAAGCAATGGAAAGACGCCGTCCCAGGCGGCGCGGAGTTACATGATGACAAACCGGAAACGGAGCCTTTTGAACCTGGCCAGCGCCTCCTTTGGGCAGTTGATGATGATTGCCATCGGCTTTCTGTTGCCCAGGCTGTTTATCACCAGCTTCGGCTCGGAAGTCAACGGTCTGCTCAGCTCCGCCAACCAGATCCTGGTGTACCTGGCCATTTTTGAAGCCGGGGTGGGTGGCGTTACCCTGCAGGCATTGTACGGCCCTGTCGCCCGGCAGGATTGGGGCAAAATCAACGGCATCCTGTCCGCCACCAACACGTATTATAAGAAAACCAGCCTGCTCTACGGGCTGACCCTTGTGGCCGTTTCCGCCCTGTACCCGCTGGTGGTGGCCATCGACCAGCCCCACGCGACCGTCAGCCTGATTATCTTCCTGGTGGGGCTGCCCCAGGTTGTGTCCTTCTATATCCAGGCAAAGTTTGTCCTGCTGCTGAAGGCGGATGGAAAAAATTATATCCTTACCCTGCTGTCCACGCTGATTTCCGTACTGGCTGGGCTGGCCAAGGTGTTCCTCATTCTCCAGGGCATGGATGTGCTGCCCGTCATCATCGCCCAGTGCGTTATTCAGCTTCTGCAGGCTTGGTATATCGACCGGTACATGAAGAAGCATTATCCCCAGATTTCTCTGGACGCCAAGCCTGATTACGAGGCAATTTCCCAGAAAAACTATATGCTGGTGCACCAGCTGGGCGCGCTGGTGTACCACAACACCGATGTGCTGCTGCTGAGCGTTGTTTCCGGCCTGAAGGTGGTCAGCGTGTACTCCATCTACAAACTGGTGATGTCCCAGCTGGGCAACCTGCTGTTCAATATACAGAACAGCGTGGATTTTATCCTGGGGCAAACCTATCAAACGGACAGGGCCAAATATATCCGCCGCTTCGACCAGTTTGAGTCCTGGTTCAGCGCCCTCGCTTTTTCCGTCTACGGGGTAATCTTCTTTGCCCTCTATTCCTTTGTCAGGCTGTATACCAGCGGGGTGGAAGACGTGGTGTACGCGGACCGCCTGCTGGTCCTGATGTTTGTCAGCATCGAGCTATTGTCCGCCATGCGCCAGCCCATGCAGCAGACCATCAACTATGCCGGGCACTTTAAAAACACCTTGCCCCAGACCCTGATTGAAACAGGGCTTAAATTGGTGATTTCCCTGATTGGCGTAGCAATCTGGGGCATTTACGGCGTGCTGGCGGGCACCATCATTTCCCAGCTGTACCGCGTCAACGATGTCATTTTCTATGCCAACACAAAGCTGCTGCGCCGCGGGGTACAGCGTACCTATTCCATCCACGCCATCAACTTCCTGGTGTTTATCATCGCCCAGCTGCTTTTTTCCGCCATTTTTCCGGACATTACCACCTGGAAAGATTTCGTTACAGTCGGCATCCTCGCCGGCTGCATCTCCCTTCCTTTGTTCCTTGCCGCCCAGACGCTGGCCTGGCCGGACAACCGGGCATCCTTTCGCTATTACCTGAAAAACAGCAGGCAGCTGTTTCAAAAAGTGTTCAAAAAGCAGGGAAAATAAAGCGGAAAGCCGCATGATGACGCGCGCCTTGTTCCCCCGAGTTGCTAATTTCTTTCAATATTGCTATAATCACCCATATCATTTTTGAAGGAGTGTGGTTTCCCCTTATGGATGACCCTGCCGGTAGTAACCTGTTCGGCTCAATCGTACTGATTTTTGTATTGACATTGCTCAATGCATTTCTTGCGGGGGCCGAAATGGCCTTCGTGTCTCTGAACCCTGCCAGAATCAAGGAAATGGCGGATAAGGGCGACAAAAAGGCGCGCCGGGTGCAAAGGCTGCTGGCGGATTCGGATTCCTTTCTGTCAGCCATCCAGGTGGGTATCACATTGGGCGGGTTCTTCAACTCCGCCTCCGCTTCCCAGGCGTTTGTCAGCAGGCTGGCGCCTCTTTTCGGCATGGGCGCTGGTGCGGAAACCATCGCCACCTTCATCGTCACCCTGGTGATTTCCTATATCACTTTGGTGCTGGGCGAACTCTACCCCAAGCAGGTCGCCCTGCAGATACCTGAAACCTACGCCCGGGTTTCCTCCGGGTTTATCCTTGCCATGCGCACGGTGTTCAAGCCCTTCATCTGGTTGCTGAACATCTCCACCGGGCTGCTCAAGCGCATCACCCCCATTGATTTTACCAAGAAGGAAGAAAAGCTGACCCGCAGTGAAATGAAAGCCCTGCTCAACTCCAGCCGCAATGACGGCGCCATCGACATGGATGAGTTCAACATGATGCGGGGCGTGCTGTCGCTGGATTCGCGCCTGGTTACCGAAATCATGGTGCCCCGGGTGGACACGGTGATGATTGACATCCAGGACGGCCACAGCGACAACCTGGACAAGCTGCTGCGCCAGAAGCATTCCCGTATCCCCCTGTATGATGACGATAAGGACAACATCATCGGCGTGCTGCATTTAAAGGATATCCTCCTCAAGCGCGAAGCCCTGCGCAGCGGCAAGATGACGCTCAAGGACGTGGCCCGCCCGCCCCTGTTCATCCCCGAAACGCTGACCACCGATGAACTGCTGATTAAGTTCCGCAACTCCCGCACCCAGATCGCCATCATCGTGGACGAGTTTGGCGGCATGGAGGGCATCGTCACCCTGGAAGATCTGATGAGTGAAATCGTCGGCGAAATCGTGGACGAGTACGGGGAGAGCAACGACGATATCAAAAAAATCAGCGACCACGAGTATGTGATGAAGGGCTCCGTGCCCCTGAGCGACTTAAGCCGCCTGATGGACATCGAGATCGAGTCGGAGGACGCCGACACCATCGCCGGGTGGATCATCGAGCAGTTGGGGTACATCCCCTCCGGCCGGGGAAGCGAAAAGGTCACCCACGGCCGCTATACCTTCACCGTTACCAAAGCCAGCCAGACCCGCATTGAGATGGTGCGCCTGACCATCGCCCCGGACATCGACCAGGATATCCCCGAGGAAGTCTGAAATTCATCATCAAAGGGACGCCGCTCATCATGAACGGCGTCCCTTTTTCTATGGGTCATGGCTATCCGAAAAATCCTGTAAGGTTCCTCAATCAAACCGCAGATACCGGGTCATCACCCAGCCCCTTGTTCCTTTGTGGAGTACCTCGCTCCATTGTTCTCCCCGGAAGAGCACGCTGATCTCTGTCCTCTCGGGGATTTTAGCGACCACCTGGCTGGAGGCGGTATCGGGCGTGTCCCGCATATTCAGGCTGCCCCCCGACACCCGGGCAGGCCAATAGTCGCCGCCGGCGCTTTCAAAATCAGCAAGGGGGACAGGCAGATACAACCCCTGATAGCGCACAATGCAGGTATCACGGGAGTAGCCCAAATCCATGCCCAGCACGTCTACGATTTCGCCCTTTTTCAAATGCAGCGTGTGCCTTTCCCCTTGAGAATCATAGTAGGTATCGACTCCCCGCTTGGCCCGCAGCTGGGGCAGGGAGGGCGCTTTTTCCGCAGCCCCCAAGCGCAGAAACTCCTCCAGCACATAGCCGGTCCGGTTGTCCGCCATCACCACCGCCGCCCAGCCGTCAATACGGGAAAGCACCTGTACCGGTACGCCGGTATAGAATTTCGCCAAAAGGTGGCCGTCCTTGCTCGGCTCCCACCGCAGGTTCAGCCGCTCGTAGGGCTGGGGGTTGCTTACATACGCCATCTGGGGCTGGTAGCTGCCGTCTATATACCCAACCGGCAGGAAGGCGCCGGTGGTCAGTTGGGCATACGCCCCTACATAAGCGGCGATGCGCAGGGTGGCCATCCCGTCTTTCGCCTCATAGGGGGACATGTAGAAAAAGCTGCTCAGCCCGTACCCGGTGGCGCTGTTCATCAGGTATTGCCCGGTGAAGGAAATGGTTTTTTCTTCCAGCAGCGGCAGTTCCACCATGTACTGAACCGCCTGGGTTTCCTGCCCAGTTTTCCGGATGCTGTGAAGGGGCACAAAGCCCCGCATCTCGCCGATGGCAACATAGGCAAGACCGCTGCTCATTTCCCCCATCACATAACCCAGGGAGCCTGCCGCGTGCCGGGCAATCACCCGGCTCTTTTCGCTGTTATCCTGGTACAGGGGCACCTCGTCCCCCGTTACGGCAAACACGGAAAAACGCTTCGTTTCCGGCGGAATTTCCTGCAAATCCGCCACGCGCATATACCCCAGGCGCTCCTCGTAGGGCAGCATTACCTCCACATAGCTGCCCCGGGCGTTGCCGTACACCTCCGTCCCCAGGTGCAAGCGGCCGATTTCCCTGGCGCCCTTCTTGGCGGCGGCGTACACCGGCACGCTGTCCGTCCCCCCTACATACCCCCGCCAGTAGGGATCCCCCGCCTGGGCGGTAAACGGCAGCATACATACCGCCAGCATCCATATCATCAGAAGCGATCCGTACTTTTTCATCCTGTCCTCCTTTGGGTGTTCTACTTATGGTAACACCCGGCGGGTGGGTTTTGTTGCGTCAAGGCGTGAAAATTGTATTCCAGCAAGTTTCCGACTCCGCCCTTGCGCGGCGGGCGGGTATGCTTTACAATCATGTTATCAGAAAAATGAAAGGGAGGAATCCCCATGAAAAAGCTGCTGTCCCTGCTGCTGGCTTTGCTGCTGATGCTGTCCGTGTCCCCCGCCGGTGCGGTGCAGGCGTCCCTCAACCAGCGGATGGCCACCCGCTCCGGGCCGTCCACCCTGTACACGGAGGAATTGGGCACCCTGCCCCAGAACACCCCCATTACCCTCATTGAGCAGGTGATGGGCAGCGTTCCCTGGGGGTTGGTGGAGTTTGAGAAGCGCGGCCTTCTCTACCGCGCCTACACGGGGATGAAGCGCATCAACGCCTATGGGGAGGTTCCCTGGGGCATCCAGGAGGGCACCCATACCCAGATGCAGGCAGGCTCCCAGGTGTATTACGGGCCCGGGCAGCACTACGCCCCCCGGCAGGAGTATCTGTCCGCGGGCCAGGCGGTGCTGGCCTTTGGATGGGAGAAAGGCTATGTGATGGTGGAATACACCGTGGGCGGTAAAAAGGTGCGCGGCTATGTGCCGGACACCTGTGTGCAGGGTTTTACCTCCCAGACAACAAGCGCCCAGCCTCTGCAGGCTTTTATCAACCTCAGCGATTTTAATCCCCGGCCGGGGCAGAACCTGGTTGTCACCTTTTTGGCAACGGGCGGCACGGCGCCTTATGAGTACCATTACATCTGGGAGGATGACATCGACTTTACGGGCTCGGGCATCGGCGATTACGCGCAGGTTTCCTATCCCGTCAAGGAGGGCATGTACCCGCGCAATTCTATCTCCTTCTATGTGACGGACGCCCGGGGGGCTGAAGCCAGCCAGCGGGCGCAGTTTATGCCCCAGAACGCCCAGGCGGAGGAGGTGGCGTTCGAGGTGCCGGCAAACCGTGTGCGGGCGGGCAGCAATGCCCGGGTGGTTGTCTGGGCGCAGTACTCCCCCAATGTGTATATGGGGTATCTATGGTACGACTACCGCTGGGTGTTTGAGGATACCGCCGGCAGACGCAGCTACGGCTCCATGACGGAATCCCCCAGGCAGCAAAGGTCGGTGATGGACTACACAACCTCCAGCCCGGGAAAACTCTGGCTGGAGTGCCGGGTGTACGATTCGGGGGATGGTTATACGGATTATTCCTCACCGGTCATTGAGGTATACTGATTGAATCAGGGGTTTACCGCCCTATGGAAAGGCAAAATACGGCAATATGACACAGGGGCTCACGCCCCTGTTTTTTATCTGAAAATTTGGATCCATTAAAAATATCCTGCCCGCCCTACGCCCCCAGCAGCACCTGGTCGAAGGCGAAGAGGGCCTGGTTGATTTCGAAAATGTCGTAGTTGTTGTGGAGGATGAAGTACTCCACGATGATGTCCGCCTTGCTGCTGGGGGACAGGGCGTAGCCTGCCTTGCGCAGCAAATCCTGGGTGTCCTCCAGGCTCATTTCCAGGGCCAGGGCGAAGGCGATGGCGGTCTGTTTGGAGGGGCGGTAGTGGATGTCCCCCCGGATTTTGGAGAAAAGCTTGCGGTCCACATTGGCTTTTTTGTAACACTGAGGGTCGCTGAGGCCGGCCAGGTCGATGCGCCGCAGCAGGGTCTGGGAGAAGGTTTCGTCCATCTGTTTCAGCCTGTCCGCGAGGGATTGGGGCGCCATCGCCGGGGCGGGCGCGCGCAGAACCTCCATCTCCTGGGTTTCTTCAAGGGGGGGGCTTTTCTTTTTCCCTTTAAGGCGGGGTAGGGACAGCCCGCGTTTGGTTTTCGCGTAGGGCCGGGGATGCTGGCGCCTGGTGTAGTCCCGTGACGAAGCCGCTTCGTCGTCTGTCTCCCAGGGGGATTGCTCCAAGGGGCTTTCCGATTGTAATTCCCACGCCCGGGGAGGCAGGTTTCCCCGGACGGCATCCTCCCATTGCCCGCCAAATTCTACCCGGCGGCGGCTGGTTGTCTCCAGCCAGTCGGCACGTTCCTCCACATACTTTTCGTCGATAAAAGACTGGATATCCTGAAACAGGCCCTGGCTTGCCTCCAGGGCTTTTCTGTCGAACACCGCCAGGTACACCAGCATGTCGTTTTGCTCCAGGAAGGCGCGGATGGTGTCCGCCGCCACCTGTAGCGCCTGGTCCTTGGGGTAGCCGTAGATGCCGGAGGAAATCAGGGGGAATGCGACGCTCTCCAGCCCCTTGTCCGCCGCCAGCTGCAGAGCCTGGCGGTAGCAGGATGCCAGCAGCTCCTTTTCCCTCTGGCTGCCGCCCTGCCACACGGGGCCCACGGCGTGGATGATGTACTTTGCGGGCAGGTTGTACCCCTTGGTGATTTTGGCGCCGCCTGTTTCGCAGCCACCCAGCGTCCTGCATTCTTCCAGCAGCTTGGGGCCGGCGGCCCGGTGGATCTGCCCGTCCATCCCACCGCCGCCCAGCAGGCTTTCGTTGGCGGCGTTGACAATGGCGTCCACCTGCATGGTGGTGATGTCGTCGCGTACGATGATAAAAGGCATGGAAACACCCCTTGCGCTTTTGTTTGCTTTGATTATACCAGAAACAAGGGCGCGGGGCGAATGGCAGAAATCAGGCGGCATTTTACATAAATTTTGATTGACAGGCGGAGAAAGGCTGCTGTAAGATACAAATCAAGAATATTCGATTTGAGGAGGAGACGCGGTATGACGAGGTACGCCCGGAACGCGAAGGTTTTCAAAGCGCTGTGCGATGAAAAACGCCTACGAATCCTGGAAATCCTTCAAAGCGGGGAGAAGTGCGTCTGCGTGCTCTTCGAACAGCTGGCGCTGCCTCAGTCCACCCTGAGCTATCACATGAAAATCCTCTGCGAATCAGGCATTGTGCAGGGGCGGCAGGAGGGCAAGTGGACGCACTACCGTATCAGCCCGGAGGGCAGCCAGGCGGCCGCCGCGCTGCTGGAGCAACTGACCAGGGCGGAAAGCCGGGCTGCTTGTGCCCAAAGCGCCCTGTGCGCGCAGGACTAAGGGGCTTTTTGGCCTCTGAACATTGAAAGAAGAAGGCGCTATCGGTATGCAAAGTGTAAAATCGGCGTGGAACTTTATCCAGAACCAGGTTCTGGGCATGCGTTGGCTGAATGAACTGATTGGCAACGCCCTTGCTGCCCTGGGGCTGGACGGCGCCAACCGCTGGGTGGGCAGCCTGCAGTTTTTTCTGTACGATGTCATCAAGATTGTCGTGCTGCTGTGCGTGCTGATTTTCATCATCAGCTACATCCAAAGCTACTTTCCGCCGGAAAGAAGCAAGAAAATCCTGGGCAATTTCCATGGCGTCTGGGCCAATATCCTGGCCGCGCTGCTGGGCACGGTAACGCCCTTTTGCTCCTGCTCCTCCATTCCGCTGTTCATCGGTTTTACCTCGGCTGGATTGCCCCTGGGGGTCACTTTTTCCTTTCTGATTTCCTCCCCCATGGTGGACCTGGGCTCCCTGATGCTGTTGATGAGCATCTTCGGCGCCAAGGTCGCGGTACTGTATGTGCTCCTGGGGCTGGTTATCGCCGTTGCCGGCGGCACGCTGATTGAAAAAATGCGCATGGAAAAGCATGTGGAAAGCTTTATCCTCGCCGCCGGAAAGGTGGACATCCAATCCCCCCAGCTTAGCCGCCGAGACCGGTTGCTGTACGCGAAAGACCAGGTCGTATCAACGTTTAAAAAGGTCTTTCCGTATATTCTAATAGGGGTGGGCATCGGCGCCGTCATCCACAACTGGATCCCTCAGGAGTGGGTCGCGGCGGTGCTGGGCAGCAGAAATCCCTTTGGAGTGGTGCTGGCCACGGTAATCGGCGTGCCCATGTACGGCGATATTTTCGGCACCATTCCCATCGCGGAGGCGTTATTGGGCAAAGGGGCGCTGCTGGGCTCCATTCTGGCATTCATGATGGCGGTTACCACTTTGTCCCTGCCTTCCATGATTATGCTCAGAAAGGCGGTGAAGCCCAGGCTGCTGGCGCTGTTCATCGCCATCTGCACAGTGGGCATCATCATCGTCGGGTATGTGTTCAACGCGCTTCAGGCATACATCCTATAACAGAAGGAGGAACCCTTATGGCATTGTTTGGAAAGAAAAAGCCGCAGGAACAGCCGCGGCAAACCCTGGAGGCTCCCGCGGGGGAGCAGGCAAGCCCTTCCCAGAGGCAGGGCGCGGCGGTGAAGGTACTGGGTAGCGGGTGCGCCGCCTGCAATCAGTTGGAAGAAGCGGCCAGGGCGGCGCTGGAAGACATGGGGATGGACACAACCATCGAGCATGTCAGGGATTTTGCCCAGATTGCCGCCTGGGGCGTCATGTCCACCCCGGCGCTGGTGGTGGATGGAAAGGTGGTTTCCTACGGCAAGGTGCTGAAAAAAGAAGAGGTTGTCCGCATTCTTCAGAATCAGCGTCCTCAAGCGGGCCCGTCAACCGACGGGGAAAGGAAGTAATCCATGAAAGTATTGTTTGTGTGCGTGCATAACTCTGCCCGAAGCCAAATGGCGATGACCTATCTGAACAGCCTGGGTAAAGGGGCGTACCAGGCCGAAAGCGCCGGGCTGGAGCCGGGGGTATTGAACCCCTTGGTGGTGCAGGTGATGGCGGAGGACGGGTATGACCTGTCCCGCAACCCGGTCAACTCGGTGTTCGATTTCTTCCGGGAAGGCAGGACGTATGACCTGGTGGTCAAGGTGTGCGAGCAGTCCGCCGGGCAGATGTGCCCTATCTTCCCGGGGGCGAAATGGAGCCTTGCCTGGGACTTTCCAGACCCTTCCTCCTTCACAGGCACCCAGGAAGAAAAGCTGGAAAAAACAAGGAAGGTACGCGACCTGATAAAAACCAGAATTCAGGAGTTTCTCCGGGTGTTCGGGGAAACGGGGGATCTGGCGAAATAAACCGCAAGCCCCGTACAATAAATGAGCCGTCCCCATACCGGGGGCGGCTCTGACCATGTTGGGCAGTGATGCTCAATCCTCTGTTACAGGGCAGGAAGGATGTCCACAGGTATATAAGTGTCAACAGGCGGGGGCGGGGCTTCGGTTTCCACTGGCGCGGGCGGCTCAGTTTCCACCGGCGGCGCGGGGGTTACTTCCGGTGCCGCCGCGGGCGCTGCGACGGGGACAACCTCGGGGATGGGGGCGTGCACACCCACTACCACCAGACGGTAATACCCATCCTCGGGATGGTAGACAAGGAATTTTTCCCCAAGCAGCTGGTCGTGGCGCGGCTTGGGTGCTTCCGCCAGCTTGGCGGGGTCGGCTGCCTGGCCGTCTGCCAGCAGGGTTCTGTTATCCACCAGCAGCTGAGGCGCCATCAGGCCGGGGTTGTTCATCATCAGCCACTGGGCATCCAGAACAGCCAGCAGGGTTTCGGCGCTGATGAGGGCAGTGCCGTTGCCGCGGCTGATCAGCTGCACGGGGATGTTGTTGATGGTGAGACCTTCCACCATGGTGAAGCCGGCGCTGGCCAGCACGGCTTTGTCGGTGCTCAGCCGGATTTCGATGGGGGTTACGTTATCGTGATGCAGGGCGGTGTACAGCGCTTTCTTCTCGCCAAGCAACTGCAGGAAAAGGGCTGTTTTCTCTTCGGCGGGTATATCCTGGCCGTTGGCGGGGATGCCGTCGCCAATGAAGGCGCCGTCCTGGGCGAACATGTTATAGGTGGTGCCCTGGGTTTCCACCGCGCGGCTGCCCAAGGTGTTGAAGGCTTCCTGGCCCAGGGCCTGCAGGCTTGCAAGCTGCTCGGGCGTCAGCTCCGGGGTCTGGGCGGAGGGCTCCCCGCCGGCGATGCCTTTCAGGGCTTCCTCCAGGGCGGCGTAGGCCTGGTCGAAGGGGGCGGTCTTGAAAAACTGCCGGGCCATCTGCACGGCGGTTTCCGAACCGCTGAGAATCATGGGAATGATCTCCTGGGCGGAGGGCAGGGCGGACGGGACGCTGGTTTCCAGCATGGCCGGCACGCTGAGCAGTACCAGCAGCGCTGTTAACAGGGACAGGACACGTTTTTTCGTCATGGGAACCTCCTATGTCGTTGTATGATGTTCATTCCGGTTGGAATTTTGCTCTTTTTTCAGTATAAACGCCAAATGAACATTTGTACAGGAAAAAATGCCCGCCACTACAGGCGGGCATCAGACAGTCAAAGAAGACCTTTTGATATCAGAGGGGAGGTGTAGGAGGGGGAACCCCTCCTACTGTAATCCGCATCAGCGACATGTGCGGTGAAGCGGCTAGCCTTGCGTAGCAAGGGTATCCATGCCCTCCGCCGCCCGGGAGCGTAGCGAGAGGCGGAGGGCCTCATCGTTCCCAACGGCGAAAAAGTGTCCGAAGGACCTTTTTTGACGCGCTAATGCCCGCCTATGCAGGCGGGCATGGAAGCAATGGGTTGTTGATGATTCGTTTGGATTACTCCCTATGGGAAGCATTCTATCAATTAGGGCTGAGGCACATCAGGCCCTTCCCCCGGACCCGGTTCTTCCACAGGGTTTTCTTCCGCGGGTTCCTCTGTCGGGGGTTCCTCTACCGGCTTCTCCACCGGGGGCGCCTCCACAACAGGGGGCGTTACCGGCGCCGCGGGGGGCGCGACGGGAACTACCACAGGCGGGGGTGTGGGGGCATGGATGCCGATGACATCCAGGCGGTAGTATCCGTCCGCGGGGTGGTGTACCAGGAAGCTTTCCTGGAAAACATCATTATGCACCATCTTGGGCAGTTCGCTCAGCAGCTGTCCGTCCAGTTCCAGGCCTTTGTTCAGCAGCGTCTTATAGTCCACCAGGGTTTCCTTGGCCAGCATGCCCTTGTTCTGCAGCAGCCACTGGGCCTGTTTGACGCGGATCAGCGTTTCAGCGCTCAGCAGCGCGGTGCCGTTCATGCGGGAAATCAGCCCCACGGGCACATGGTTGACGCGCAGTTCCTCATGGGTGGGAAAGCCCGCGCTGGCCAGCACGCCCCGGGCGGTGCTGACGCGGATGGGAATATGCTTTACATCGTCGTTGTACAGGGCAAAGTAGAGGCCCTTGCGCTCGGCCAGCAGTTCGGCCTCAGCCTTGGCGCGGGCGGCGTAATCCTCCAGGGATTCGGGCGCCGTGGGGGCAGCGGGCTGGCCGCCATCGCCAAGGAAGGCGCCATTCTCGGCGAACATGTCAAAGGTGGTGCCCTGTGTTTCCACAGCGCGCTTGCCCAGGGCTTTCCAGGCGGCGGCCACGTTTTCAAACAGCTTGTCCAGGGCGGCCTGGTCTTCATCCTCCAGGGCGGTCTGGGTATCCCCCTTCAGGGCGGCCACTTCCTGCATGGCGGTCAATGTTGTGTTGTAAGCCTGCTCATAGGGGGCGCTTGCCAAATCCAGCTCGGCCAAAGGCGCGGCGATCTGGCTGATTCTCTCGCCCAGCGAGGGAGCGGCGGTATTGTCCGAGGTGAGTGCCGGGGTTTCGGTGGTTTCCACCAAAGCCTGAACGGTGAAAACGAGCATCAGTGCCATCAGCAATGACAGTATGCGGGTTTTCTTCATGTATACCTCCATATATTATCAGGATTTTCAGTTCAAAATTCATGTCGCTTTGCTTCATGTATTCCTACATATATGGAATATACCACAAAACCGCCCTGTTCAGGCAGCAACGCGTTAAAAAAGGTCCTTCGGATGCTTTTTCGCCGATAAGGAACGATTGGGCCATCCGCCTCCCGCTGCGCTCCCGAGGGTTGAAAGGCGTAGAAACCCTTGCTTCGCAAGGCTAACCGCACCACCGCGCATGCCGCTGATGCGGATTCCAGTAGGAGGGGTTCCCCCTCCTATACCTCCCCTTGGGCGTCCAGCAATCCTCCATAACAAACAAACCGCCCTGTTCAGGCGGTTTCCTTCATTTTTTTCGCGTTTTTTTCTACAGCTCCGCGGCGAACTGGCGGTATTGCTGCCGGGCGGCGGGGATGTCCTCGGGGCGCAGGGTTTTCAGGCTGGAGATATGCCAGGTGACGCCTAGTGCAATCACGGGCAGCAGCACGCGCACGGGCAGGGAGTGAACCAGCGCCATGGACAGCCCGATGCCCAGCCAGACGATGGCGATGGCGCTGCGCTTGGTGGCAAGGGGCACCGCCCGGGTAACGCTGTACTCATAAATCAGCGGGCCGGTGAAGCGGTTCTTCATCAGCCAGGCGTACATTTTGCGGGAGCTTTTCAGGTAGCAGGCCGCGCTCATCAGCAGGAAGGGGGTGGTGGGCAGCACGGGGAAAAGCATGCCGATCAGCCCCAGCAGCAGGCTGAGGGTACCCAGGAGAAACAGCAGCAGGCGCTTGACGGGCATGAAAAACTCCTTCGTGAAATGGGATGCTATGGTGAATATACCACAGTTGCTGACGGATGTACTTGATTTGAAGCAAGAAATGGGGCGGTTTGCGGGGTGCCGCCCGCTCATTTCTATCCGGGTTTGCCGCAAAGAGACGCTTCGCTGTCTTTGCTTAGGATTTATTCCAAGGTTTTTCGAGAGGGGGTGCGGGGGAGAGCATTTTTTCAAAAATGCTTTCCCCCGCGAAAATATCATTCATTCCCCGGGGCTTCCGCCCCAGACCCCGACAAGGGGTTTCACCCCTTGACCCATCCTTTTAGGCGCGGGCGCCGTAGGTGTCGTTCATATCCACGGAGGCGATGTCGATGCCCAGGGCCTTGGCTACGCCCTCGCCGTAAGCGGGGTCGGCCAGGTAGCAGTGGCGGATGTGGCGCTTTTTCACCAGTTCGGTGGTGCCGTCCATGTTGCGGGCGGTGTTGTCGAACAGGCGCTGCTGCTCTTCCTTGCCCATGAGGTTGAAGAGCTTGCCGGGCTGCTCGTAATAGTTCTCGTCATCCTGGCGGAAATCGTAGTTATGCTCGGCGCCCTCGCCGTCATGGGGCGGAATCAGCTCGTTGCGGTTATCCTTCCACATGCCGTAGGAGTTGGGGTTGTAGTGCAGGGCGGAACCGAAGTTGCCGTCCACCCGCATGGCGCCGTCGCGGTGGTAGGAGTTGGCCTCCACCTTGGGGCGGTTGACGGGAATCTGCTGATGGTTGACCCCCAGGCGGTAGCGCTGGGCGTCGCCGTAGGCAAAGAGGCGGCCCTGGAGCATCCGGTCGGGGGAATAGCTGATGCCCGGCACGATGTCGGCGGGGTTGAAAGCCGCCTGCTCCACATCGGCGTAGTAGTTGGCGGGGTTGCGGTTCAGCTCGAAATAGCCCACCTCGATGAGGGGGTACTCGCCCTTGAACCACACCTTGGTTAAATCAAAGGGGTTGTCCTTGTGATTGCGGGCCTGCTCCTCGGTCATCACCTGGATGAACATCTTCCAGCGGGGGAACTCGCCCCGCTCGATGGCGTCGTACAGATCGCGCTGGTGGGATTCCCTGTCCTTAGCGACCACGTCGGCGGCCTGGGCATCGGTGAGGTACTCAATGCCCTGCTGGTTGACCAGGTGGAACTTGACCCAGACGCGCTGGTTGTCCTTGTTGATGAGGGAGTAGGTGTGGGAACCAAAGCCGTGCATGTGCCGGTAGCTGGTGGGGATGCCCCGGTCGCCCATGGTGATGGTAACCTGGTGCAGTGCCTCGGGCAGGGCGGACCAGAAATCCCAGTTGTTCTGGGGGGAGCGCATGTTGGTGCGCGGGTCGCGCTTGACGGCGTGGTTCAGATCGGGGAAGAGCATGGGGTCGCGGAAGAAGAACACGGGGGTGTTGTTGCCCACCAGGTCCCAGTTGCCCTCCTCCGTGTAGAACTTCAGGGCGAAGCCGCGGATGTCCCGCTCGGCGTCGGCGGCGCCGCGCTCGCCGGCCACGGTGGAGAAGCGGGCGAACATGTCGGTCTGCTTGCCAATCTGGGAGAAGATGGCCGCCTTGGAGTATTGGGTGATGTCATGGGTAACGGTGAAGGTGCCAAAGGCGCCTGAGCCCTTGGCGTGCATGCGCCGCTCGGGGATGACTTCCCGGTTGAAGTGGCTCATTTTCTCCAGGTACCAGGTATCGTCCAGCATGACACCCCCGCGCCGCCCGGCGGTGCGGATGTTCTCATTCTCCGCCACAGGGCGGCCGTTTACAGCCTGTAAAGGTTTCTTTTCCGTGTTGTCTCGTCCATCGTTATGCATAGAATCCCTCCTAAATAAATTTTGCGGTAGCATAGAATCATTCTAACCTTGACAACAGTATAGAATCATTCTAAAATAATGTCAATACCTTTGAAGGAGAATTTTGATGAACCAGGTATTGCATCAGCCATTGAATGAAACAGAACTGCAGACCATGCTGCTGGAGAAGGACATCCAGCCGACGCCGCTGAGGCTGAAACTTTTGGCGTATCTTTTGTCCATCGAAACCCACCCCACCCGGGAAAAAATGTACGAGCACATCAACGCCGCCGGGCAAAGCTGCTCCCGGGCGACAGTGTACAACACCCTGAACCTGCTGGCGGAAAAAGGCCTGGTGCTGCCCCTGCGGGTGGATGACGAGCACCTGCACTACGACGCCACCCTGATGCCCCATGCCCATTTCCGCTGCAAGGGCTGCCAGGGGCTGTGGAACCTGCCCGTCAGCCTGGATACCGACCATGTGCCCCAGCTGGAGGGGTTTTTGCCCGAGCGCAGCGAGATTATCATCTACGGCCTGTGCCCGCAGTGCGGGAAGGGAAAAGGGTAAGCCGCAGGTGAAAGCCTGCGTTTTTTATCGGGAGGGACCCCCATGCTGAAAAGAATCCTTACCCTGTTTGTGCTGTTTGCTTTGTTGGTGAGCACAGGTGTTGCCGGGCAAGTGCCCACAGCCTCCCCTCAGGTGGAAACTCTGCTGTACGAAGCGGGGGCAGACAAGACACCCTTGCGGGGGGTGATAGGCATCCCCCAGGGCAGCGACAGCCCGTTGGTGGTGCTGCTCCATGGCCGCCATCTGGAGGGGGAGCAGGACACGACCCCCTATTACCAAGGGCTGGCGTATCTGGCAAGAGAGCTGGCTGCCCGGGGCTTTTTTGCCCTGTCCATCGATATGAACCCCGTATATCAGCAGGAAGGGGACGAGGTGGAGGCTGCCTTCCAGTTGGTGGAAGCGCATCTGGCTTTGCTTGGTAAGGCCAACGGGGGTGAAAAGGTATTTAAACAATCCCTCCAGGGCAAGGTAGATATGAATACCCTGTATTTTGTGGGTCACTCCCGGGGCGGGGGCATCGCGCCGCTGCTGGCTAACCTCTATCTAGCCCGGGGTAAGAAAGTGAAGGGCAGCATGCTGCTGGCGCCTACCAGCTACATTGGCATTGCCTCAGAGGATGGCAAAAAGGTGCTGGGCAGCGCGGACTATCCCCTGCCGGGCATGCAAACCAGCGTGCCTGCCCCTGCACAGGTGCCAACTGCCGTGCTATTGCCCCAGTTTGATGGGGACATGCCTGATTTGCCCGGCTATTCCCCCTGGCTGAACGCCATGCAGGTGTCCCGGCCAAAATTGCCTGTGCTGGTTACCTCGCTGAAGCAAGCCAACCATGTGTCCCTTAACAGCGAACTGGACGGGCGCCAGGATCCTCAGGTGTTTGATGGGGCCGCCCTGGCGGCGCCGGACATCATCCGCGCCTTTGCCGCCCTATATGTTGGGGAAGTGTGCTCTTTCTTGCAGGCAGGAAAACCTCTGGAAGACAGGCTGAACCCCGACTATTTCGCCACCTATCCCCTTCCCTGCGCCTTGACAGCTTACGCCCCAGGCGCTCTGAATCTGGCGGAGGCTCCTAACCTTCACCTGAAGGGCATCAAGACCAAAGAGCTATCGGCGAAACTGGTCAATGCTACCGCTTTGCAAAACGGGCAGCATACCAGCGGCCTATTCTCCCCGCCCGGGCTGGACGGTACCGCCGATTCCCCGGTACTGGTTTACGATATTACCTGGCAAAAAGCCGACAAAGCCCCCAGGCTGACTATGGACATCCTGCCCCTGGCAAAACCCTTGCTCCCTACTTCCCGGCTGCTGATTACCTGGGCGGTTAACGCCTCCAATCCTCTCAACGACCCCGGCCTTGGCATGGAGGTGGAAATCACCCTGTCCGATGGTAAGCGGCAGGCGGCAGTTGCCCTATCCTCCCAGAAGGATACCTCCCTGCAGTTTGAAAAGGGCACCGAAGAAACTGACCCCCTGGGCAACCCCGTCTGGAGCCGTCCTCAGCCATTGCTAACACAGGTGATTCCCCTGGAGCGCTTTGCGGGGGCAGACCTTGGCAGCCTGAAAACACTGACCATTGTCCCCAAACTGCCTCAAGGCGCGCTGATGCTCTACAGCGTTCAGGTGCTGCCCTGACATGACCGATGACATTGCTTATTAAAAGGAAGCCACGGCGGCTTCCTTTTTTTATGTATAGATATATGGGAACTTTTCTTTACACCGGGCTTCTGAAGCCCCGGCCGATGATTTCGGAGGTGTTGGTAATCAGCAGGAAGTTTTTTGGCGACAGGGATTTGACATGGTTGCGCAGCTCTACCGCCTGCCGGGGGCTGACCACGGTAAGAATCAGGGTGCGGTCATCCCCGGTGTAGGCGCCCACCCCCTCAAACAGGGTGGCGGAGCGCCCCAGGGTATCGGTGATAAAGGTTTGGATGGGGCCGGGGTCGGCGGTGATGATGTGGAAGTATTTGCGCTGGTTGAGGCTCGTTAAGGCGATGTCCGTCAGCACCGAGCGCATGGCCAGGCCAAACACCGAGAAGATGCCCGTCTGCACGTCAAACACAAAGAAGGAGGCAAGGCCGATGGCCAGGTCCGCCAGCAGCAAAGCGGTGCCGGTGTTGTACACCCCGGCGTATTTTTTCAGCATCATGGCGATGACATCGGTGCCCCCGCCGGAGGAGCCGATGTTAAACAGCAGCGCCGTGCTGATGGAGGGCAGCAGGACAGCCAGGATCAATTCCATAAAGGGCTGGTTGGTCAGCGGCGCGCTGAGGGGAAAGAGCAGTTCCAGCAGGGCAATCATGCCTGAAAACATCAGGCTGTATACCCCGGCGCGCAGGGCGAAAGCCTTGCCCATGGTCAGCATGCCCAGCAGCATCAGGCCGATGTTGAATATGTTGGTCAGCAGCGTCTGGGACATCCCCGGCAGGAACGCCCGGGTCACGATAGCCAGGCCCGATACCCCGCCGGTGGTGAAGTGGTTGGGAAACTTGAAAAAATACACGCCCACGGAGGATATGACGGCGGCCAGCGCCATCACCAGGTAGTCCCCTCCCTTTTTCCTGAACTTCTGCATGGCTTTCTCCTTCCTGTTTCAGCTACGCCCATCATACCATTGAAAGGGAAAATGGGCTATCCCCGGCCGTGGGCAGAGAAGGGCGGCCGCGTTTGCATGCAGCCGCCAAGGAAGGGAGAATGGTTATCTGTGCCGTTGCGGGTTTACTGGGCAGGGGTATTCAGAGGACACTGGTCGCAGGGGCACTGCGGCATATTCCCGCGCCGGGTATTGCCCTGGCCAAAGCCCCGTCCATGGGGCATGTTCCGGCCGCCCAAGCCTTGCCCATTGCTCTGGCCATTCAAGGGGCCGCCGCCGCCCATGCCCTGGCCCCTGCCAAAGGGCTGCTGGCTGCCGTTGCCAAAGCCCCGGTTGCCAAAGCCCTGTCCGTTGCCCTGTCCGCCAAAGGGGGAGTTCCGGCGCATGCCCTGGCCTTGGCCGAAGGGCTGCTGGCTGCCGCGCGCGCCCATGCCGGGCTGGCCTTGCCCGCGCCCTCTGCCCTGGCCGGGGACAAAGGCGGAAACATCGGCGTCCTCCTTACCCTCCCAAGCGGACTCGTCCAGCACATCCTCCCGGGCGATTTCCTCCCCGGTTTCCTCCGCCGCTGTTGCTGGTTCTTCCTGGGAGGGCAGCTGGGCAGACTCCTGAGCCCAGACACGGCCGCCCCGGCCGTTCATGCCGGTGAAAGCCCGCAGGTGCTGCCGGGAGGCGCCCATCAGCCGGGTGAATAAGGCCTGCACATCCTGGGGCACATTGTCCTGGGCCAGCATCTTTTCGTACAGGGCGATGTTGGCAACTTCCGCCTCCGCGCCCGCCTGCAGCGCCTGTTCCAGGGTGTCAGGCGCTTGCGCCGGCTGAATCACGGGGGCGACCAGCATGCCTTTGCTCGTCATCAGGTTCGTCAGCATGTCGATGTGGTTCTGCTCGGCGCTGATCAGGTTGACAAAAGGGGTCACCTGGCCGTAGCGGGCTACCACCGCCTCATACATCGCCTTGGCCCGGTACTCGTCCTCCAAAGTCAGCGCCAGCATTTCCTCCGCGCTGTACGCCCTTTCCTGCGCCAGGGCAGCCGTGCCCGCCCCCAGCGCCAGGGCCAAAGCCAATAAAAGGGTCAAAACTTTCTTCATCACAAAAACCTCCGGTTTCGTCGGCAGCGCCTGCCGCACCCTGAGTATCCCCAAGATGTGTGGCAAAAATGTGTTTTTTCGGTGAAGGATTCTGGATAATTCAGGCCAGCCGCGCCGGGAACAAGGCAGACTACCCGTCTTACAGTGCGTTTCTGTGCTGTTTTCCCTCAAATAGCAGTTGTCACCCCGGGCTTTTCAGCGTATACTATGCAAGGTACTATGATTTATAAGGAGGCAACCCATGGAACACCTGACGATTGTCTACGTGCTCTGCGCCCTGGTTATCGTGCTGGCATTTGCCTTTGCCGTGTACCTGATCAACTGGGTCAAGCAGCAGAAGAACGACAACAAGGAGATTGAGCGCGTCGCCGGCCTCATCCGCAGCGGCGCCAACGCCTTCATGCGCAAGGAATACCTGCTGCTGGCGGTATTCGCGGGCATCATGGCGGTGCTGATTTTCCTGTTCCTGCCCCATCCGGTCTGGATGGAAGCGGCCAACACCAAGGATAATATCCTGATGGCTGTGTGCTACATCGTGGGCACCGTGTTCAGCGCCATCGCCGGAAAAATCGGCATTTACGTTGCCTCCCTCGCCAACGCGCGCTGCGCCGAGGCTGCCCAGGAGGATATCAAGCCCGCGTTCCTCATCGGCTTCCGCGGCGGCGCCGTCATGGGCCTGGTGGTGGTTGCCATCTGCCTGCTGGGCGTGATGGGCGTCATGCTGCTGGTGGGCGACGCCTCCAAGCTGCTGGCCTTCTCCTTTGGCGCCAGCTCCCTGGCCCTGTTTGCCAAGGCCGGCGGCGGCATCTTCACCAAGACGGCGGACGTATCCGCCGACCTGGCGGGCAAAGTGGAACTGGGCATTCCCGAGGATGACCCCCGCAACCCCGCCGTTATCGCCGACAACGTGGGCGACAACGTGGGCGACGTGGCCGGCATGGGCGCCGACCTGTTCGACAGCAATGTGGCCACCATGGCGGCAGCCCTGGTTATGGCGACGGCCATTGGCGGCAAGAATCCCGCCATGGTGTTCTGCTACGCGGCTCTGGGCTTGCTTAGCTCCATCGCGGGCATCTACCTGTGCAAAATCGGCCCCAGCGGCACCCCCACCAAGGCCCTCAACCTGTCCACCTACACCGCCACCGGCATCTTCATGGCGCTGACGGCGCTGGCCACCCTGCTCTTCGGGTTTGAGTGGAAGTACTGGGCCGCCTCCGCGGTGGGCCTGCTGGTAGGCGTTATCATCGGCCTTGCCACCAACTACTTTACCGACGACAACATGCCCATCGTGCGCAAGGTGGCCAAAGCTTCCGCCACGGGGCCTGCCTTCACCATCCTCTCGGGCGTATCCTACGGCTTCTTAAGCGCGCTGCCCGCCATGGTGGGTATCGCCCTCTCCGCGCTGATTGCCCACCGCCTGGGCGGCATGTTCGGCATTGCCATGTCGGCGGTTGGCATGCTGTCCATCGTGGGCACCATCATCTCCAACGACGCCTACGGCCCCATCGTGGACAATGCCCGCGGCCTTGCTGAAATGGGCGGCCTGGGCGAGGAAACCATCCGCGTGGCGGACGAGCTGGACTCTGCCGGCAACACCGTCAAAGCCGTTACCAAGGGCTTTGCCATCGGCGCCGCCGGCCTCACCGTTATTTCCCTGCTTGGCGCCTTCATGGAGGAAGTCAACGCCGCCATCACGGCCATGGGCGACGCTACCGTTCAGCTGATAACAGGCTTTGACATCATGAACCCCACCGTGTTCTTCGGCATCCTGGTGGGCGCTGCCATCCCCGCCGTGTTCAGCGCCATGCTGATTCTGGGCGTGGACAAGAACGCCCAGCGCATGATCGCCGAAATTCACCGCCAGTTCAAGGAAATCAAAGGCCTGGCCGAGGGTGAGCCCGGCGTGGAACCCGAGTACAACAAGTGCATCGACATTGCCACCACCGGCGCCTTGAAGGAGCTGATTCCCGCGGGCATGGTCGCCATTGTGGCCACCCTGTTGGTGGGCTTCATCGGCGGCGTGGAAGCCGTGGGCGGCTTCCTGCTGGGCAACATCGCTTCCGGCCTGCTGTTGGCCCTGTTCATGTCCAACGCCGGCGGTATCTGGGACAACAGCAAGAAGTACATTGAAGCGGGCAATGAGGGCGGCAAGGGCTCCGACGCCCACAAGGCCGCCGTTATCGGCGACACCGTAGGGGACCCCTTCAAAGACACCGCCGGCCCCTCCATCAACACCCAGATTACCGTGGTGTCCCTGGTGGCCAGCCTGCTGGCCCAGGTGTTCGTGCACTTCCATCTGTTCTAAGCATTATTTGATGACGGGGCGGTTTGCCCGCCGCAAAACAAGCAACAAGACCCGGCTGCTTCCCTTGGGAGGCGCCGGGTCTTTGCTGAGGGGAGATGTGTGCGGAAAATGATGAGAGCCGGAACAGGCGGGGCTGGCGCCGGGTCGGAAAACCCCTTATCAACCAAAGAAGAAAAGCCGTAAACCGCCGGATGTGTGATGAATACTCTTTTCGCGGGGCGTTTGTGTCCCGAGAGGTAGACAGATTTCTAAAACCTGTCGATAAAGTGACGAAAACTCTGGATTTATACGGACTTTGGGGGCGGGCGGGTATTGAGGGGAAAAGCCTTGTACTGTATACTGTTTTACATATAAAACTCCCTGTCTGTCATCACGCGCTGAAAGGATTGGAGTATGCTGAACAGAAAACGAATTCTCTGCGGTTTGGCCGCGGCGCTTCTGCTGCTGGCATGGGCGCCCGCCCTGGCGCTGGGGCCTTACAATGTGACGGTCAATTATATGATTGTCACCAGCAATGTCACAGCGAATGAAGAGATATATACGAAAGTTCCCGTAGTGTACAGCAACGCGCCTGACACGACAGAACTGGGTGCGCAGGGGACCGTGCCCTACACGGACGAAGGCCTTATCAAAATGCGTGATTTTGTGGGGTGGACAACCGTTCCCAAATCTCAGGTGAATCTTAGCGGGGACACGCCCCTGTATTCCCCGGGCAATACCCTGGGAGACGCCCTGGGCAGCCAGACAACAGGGGAAATTACCCTCTACGCCTATTATGATGGGTTGTTTGAAAGATGGATACCTACCGGGTTACCAGCACCATTTGACGCTATACCACAGGCCAATCAAAACATCAACAAGCACCGATGGCTGAAAGTCTATGAAAGTGTGGCCAATGCCGCCCAGGCATCCAGCTTTTTAGGCGGCCGCGGCGTGAAAAGCTACACGCAGAATGCGTATCAATTGACGGATGCTTCCTTAAGCTTTTCCGCATCGGATTTTGGCTACACAGCCTACAACAAAACCATCATCGCGTATTACCGTCCGCAGAACCTCAATTTGCCTGTAGACTCCCTCTTTGGCATGAATAAAGGTGTTGCTTATGTTGTGAAGCAGGATCGGGTAGGACAAATCAGTCAGTCGGAAGTGAACATGACCTTTTATCCGCCTGAGGGCACGCTGACAGCATCTACCATACAGGGGCTGGAGTTCCGCAGCTATCCCTTCCGAGTGAAAGCGGTTGTTGCTGTCGCCACAGACGGCACCAATATTCCTCTTGAAGTATCGTATGTCACTCGTTCCGCTGAGAAGGATGTATTTAATGTCACTGTGCTGGATACATCCAAAACAATCCAAAGCTTTACCGTGGTGGCGGAACCCAAGAACCAGAATGGCAATACTGATATTGAAAACAAGGTGCAGGCTTCGCTGGCTAACCAATATACCCTGCCCATGTCGCTGAACCTGCCTGCCAACGGAGGCTTTCAGCTGCCCGCCGCTCTGGCAAGAACATTGGCGGAAAATGGAACAACCCTGCCCCTGAAGGGCAATGTGGATGGAATGGTACGGTGGCAGTTGTTTAATTATCCCCAAGATGAGCCCATCCTCGACACCCCCTCCAACGAGGTGCAAATCGGCTTTGTGTTCCCCCAGGTAACCTTTGACAAGAACACGGCCGCCCTGGGGGACGGCGCCCCCCAAATCGTGGCGCAGGATGTACCGGCGATGGAAGAGGATGGAACCACCCTGTTTGTGGGCGCCCTGATGCCGGACGACCCGGCCTATACGGGCACCGACGGCAAGGCGCTGCCCTTTCTGGGCTGGAATACCAGGCGCGACGGCAGCGGTACTTGGTTCACTTCCCTCAGCGATGTGCTGCAGGATATAACCGTATATGCCCAGTGGCAGCTGCCTGAAGTTGTCTACGCTGCCATCCAGGTGCCGCTGAAAGCCAGCAAGGTGCTCACCAACGGCGCTCTGCGGGAGGGGCAGTTTACCTTTGTGCTCTCGGACGCTTCCGGCAAGGAGATTGCCCGGGCGGCGAACGCCAGGGACGGCAGCGTTGTATTCCCCGACAGAACCTTCAGCAAGGAGGTTTCCAACTACCGCTACAGCGTGCGGGAGCTGGCGGGCAGCGAATCGGACATCCGGTATGACGAGACAAAGTACACTGTCAAGGTCAGCACCCGGGGCGAAAATGGGGTGCTGAAGGCATCGGTTTCCCTGGAAAAGGACGGCGTGCCCTATGACGGCGATATGGTGTTCACCAACGCCGTGGTGCTGCCAGCGACGGGGGATGACGGCCTGGCGCTGCCCCTCACGCTGCTGTGCCTGTCCCTCCTGCTGCTGGGCGCCTATGGGCTGCGCAGGCGCTGGGCGTAGGGCGGCCAAGGGTTTACCCACATTTTACTTGACAATTTTTCCCCACCTCCCTATGATGCGTTTGAAAACCGTGCGGCGGGTATAATCTGCATGGGTATTGATTACGAAAGAAGGTTTCACTATGACAAATATTGTTAGCATCATCATTCAACTGGTATCCGGCGCCATCGGCGGCGCGGGCGCGGGCAAAGTAATGCCCAAACTGTCCCTGGGCAAGATCGGCGACATCCTGGCCGGCATTCTGGGCGGCGGCCTGGGCGGTCAGATTCTGGGCCTGCTGGGCATCGGCGGCGCTGCCGCCACCGGCAACCTGGACATCGGCTCCATCATCGCCAGCATCCTGGGCGGCGGCGTGGGCGGCGGCGCTCTGATGGCCATCGTCTCCACCGTGAAGAACATGCTGGGCGGCAAGAAATAAGCAAACCGCACCACCAATCGTTTCAAAAGCCCCGGCAACTGCCGGGGCTTTTTACTGCCCATCTGCGTGCTTTTTCTACAGTTTTCCATCGTATTTTTATGGTTTTCAAAGGAATGGTTGTGCTACCATAACAATCAGAAAGTACTATTGTCCGAAAAAATATGGAGGGTTTTATGAAGAAGACTATCGCCATGCTGCTGGCCCTGGTGATGATGCTGTCCCTGGCATCCATCGCCTCCGCCGAAGGCAAAACCATCGTGTACTGGTCCATGTGGGAAAGCACCGAGCCCCAGGGCATCGTCATCCAGAAGGCTGTGGACGCCTATGTCGCCGAAACCGGCAACAAGGTAGACCTGCAGTTCAAGGGCCGCACGGGCATCCGTGAAGGCCTGCAGCCCGCGCTGGACGCCGGCACCGTCATCGACCTGTTTGATGAGGATATCGACCGCGTCAACACCCTGTGGGGCAGCTACATCCTGGATCTGGAAGAGATGGTCAAGGCCTCCGATTACGAAGCCACTGCCATCGCCGGCCTCATGGGCGCCTGCCGCGAAGTAGGCGGCGGCGTGCTCAAGTCCATCCCCTATCAGCCCAACGTATTCAACTATTTCTACAACCAGGCTATCTTTGACGAAGCCGGCATCACCGAAGTGCCCCAGACCTGGGAAGCCTTCCTGGACGCCTGCGAAAAGGTCAAGGCCGCCGGCTACATCCCCGTCACCTCTGACGACGCCTACATCCTGAGCACCCTGGGCTATCACATGGCCCGCTACCTGGGCTCCGCCGGCGTCACCAAGGTTGTCAAGGAAGGCCTGTGGGCCGAGGAACCCGCCGTGCTCAAGTCTGCCCAGGCGCTGGAAGACATGGCCACCAAGGGCTACTTCTCTCCCACCATCGGCTCCTCCGTGTGGCCCACCAACCAGAACGGTGAAATGGCGCTGGGTCTGGCCGGCATGTACCTGAACGGTTCCTGGCTGCCCAACGAAGTCAAAGCCATGACCGGCCCGGATTTCGTGTGGGGCTGCTTCTCCTACCCCGCCGTTGAAGGCGGCACCGTGGGCGTGGAGGGTGCCAACTACGGCGCCCAGGTCTTCGCCATCAACAACAAGTCTGAAGTTGCCCAGGAAGCTTTCGACCTGATCGTGAAGCTGACCAAAGGCGAGCATGACCAGATGCTGTCCGTGGAGTCCGTGGGCATCCCCGCTGACACCACCAACACCGAATGGCCCGCCGCCCTGGCTGGCGTGAAGCCCGTCATGGACAGCCTCAGCGTGCGCTTCCCCTGGGCCGCCGGCATTGAGGACAACGCCGACATGACCCCCATCATCAAGCAGGAACTGCAGAAACTGTGCGCCGGCGAAATCACCGCCCAGCAGTTTGTGGATAACCTGGAAGCCAAATCCGCCTCGAACTAAGTTTTTCATCACGAAGGAGCGGCTGTGCCGCTCCTTCGTTTGTACCTGTCAACAAAACGGCTGAAAGCCGGGCAAAACCCCTTTCCCCGCCGACAAGGAGGAGCTGAACCCTATGCATACCCGCAACAGAGGCATGATTATCGCGTTCCTGGCGCCTGCCCTGCTGTTCTTTTCCCTGATTTTCCTCTACCCCATATTCCGCACGGCGCTGATGAGCTTTTACAATGTAGAGAACATCACCTCCGGCATGGACGCGTGGACATTTGTCAATTTTGACAACTATGCCAAGCTGGCGGACACCAGCCTGTTCCGCATTTCCATGTGGAACCTGGTGCGCATCTGGGGGGTGGGGGGCCTGGTGGTGATGACCCTGGCGCTGCTGTTCGCCGTCATCCTCAACTCGGGCATCCGGGGCAAGAAGTTCTACCGCGCGGTGATCTACCTGCCCAACATCATCTCCGCCGTGGCGCTGGCCACCATGTGGCTGCAATTTGTGTACAACCCGCGCTTCGGCCTGCTGACGGGGGTATTCAACGCGCTGGGCATGAAGGGCATGGCCGCCACCCAGTGGACGGCCGCGGGCAATAAGTTCTGGGCGCTCACCTATGCCTACTGCTTTGGCATGGTGGGCTACCACATGCTCATCTTCTCCTCGGGCATTGAAAAAATCCCCCACGATTATTATGAGGCCGCCTCCATCGACGGTGCCAACATTCTGGGGCAGTTTACCCATATCACCCTGCCGCTGCTGAAGGGCGTGATTAAGACCAATATCACCATGTGGTCCATTACCTCGGTATCCTTCTTTACCTGGTCGCAGCTGTTTTCCACGGTGGTGTCCGACGTGGATACCATCACGCCCATGGTGTACCTGTATAACCAGGTGTTCTCTGGGGGCAATGTGGTTACCGAGCGCAACGCCGGTGTGGGCGCCGCGGTGGGCATCCTGCTGGGGCTGTGCGTGGTGGCTGTGTTTATTGTGATTAACCTGCTCATCCGCGATGACGAGCTGGAATTTTAAGGGAGGAGGCATTATGAGCAACCATAAAATCCGCGAACGCATCAACTGGAAAAAGGAAAGCAGCCTCCTGCCGGGATATATCATCATTACCCTGTGGATTCTGTTTACCTTTGTGCTGATTGGGTGGATTGGGGCGGCGTCCCTGTCCACCACCAAGGATATTTTCCTGGGCCGGGCGCTTCAGTTCCCCACCGGGCTGCATTTTGAGAACTACGCCAAGGCGTGGACCAGCCAGAACGTGTCGGTGTTCTTCACCAACTCCCTGTTGTATTCCATTGTGTCCGTAGGCCTGTTGGTGATGGTGGCGGCGCCTGCCAGCTATGTGCTGTCCCGCTTCAAATTTGCCGGCAACCGCCTGGTGCAGAACGGATTTGTCGCCGCCATGGGCGTGCCGGTGGTGATGATCATCCTGCCGCTGTTCTCCTCAGTATCCCGGCTGAACCTGCTGACCCAGGACGGCACCATCCGCCTGCTGATGATTTTCCTGTATGTGGGCATCAATGTGCCCTATACTACCATTTTTCTGCTGACCTTTTTCAGCAACCTGAGCCGCAGCTATGAGGAAGCGGCGTCCATTGACGGATGCCCGCCCATGCGCACCTTCTGGACCATCATGCTGCCTCTGGCGCAGCCGGGCATCATCACGGTGAGCATTTTCAACTTCATCAATATCTGGAATGAGTACTTCATGAGCCTGATTTTCGCTAACTCCAACGCCACAAGGCCGGTTGCGGTGGGCCTGTACTCCATGATTAACTCCATGAAGTATACCGGCGACTGGGCGGGCATGTTCGCCTCGGTCATCATCGTGTTCCTGCCCACCTTCCTGCTGTACCTGTTCCTGAGCGAGAAGATCATCGCCGGCGTTACCGGCGGCGGCATAAAGGGATAAATTGCGGGTTACCAATTGCGGGTTTCCAAAGGGAAATCATTTCCCTTTGGTGGGGCGTGGGGTGAAACCCCACACGCAATCCCGCAAGCAAAACAGCGCAGCGTATTTTGCGGCTAACAGGACAAGTAAATAGATAGAACGATAGTTAACGGGGAAGGCATCTTTTTGAAAAAAGATGCCTTCCCCGTACCCCATCCAGAAAAACTTTAATAGGTGGGTTCTTAATAATTTGTTCCTGCCTAAATCTCCACCACTTGCCCCGCTGCCAAATACCGCAGCCTGTCTCCCATGATCTCTTTCAGGTACCCATAGGGCGCAAGCCCCGTGCAGTGGCAGGTGTAGTACTGGCAAGGGTAGGCAAGCAGTTTGTCCGCCACCTCGTTCAGCCAGGGGTTGTCCTGTTCCGCCTGCTCGTGCATCAGGTGAAAGCCGCCGATGAGCACATCGGGCTGCAGCCAATCCATGATGTTCAGGATGCCCTTGTGGGAGCAGCCGCTTAGCAGCACGCGCCGTTTCCCGTCATGGATTAGCAGGTAGATCTCGTGGCGGAAATCATCAGGCAGGTAGTTGTCGCCCGCCCGGCGGGTCAGCCCCGCGCTGCTCATAGGGTACCGCTTGGGCAGGGCGTTGCAGGAGACAAGCTCCAGTTCCTCATCCAGCGTCAAAGCGTCCTCCACAAACACCAATCGGTTGCTTTCGGACAGCGCCGGGCTTACGCCGATGTACCGCTCCTGGCCGTGATAGTGGGGCTCCAGGGCATAGCGGCTGAGGTATACCGGGGCATGATGGTTGATTCGCAGAAAGGCTTCCAGCCCGCCGCTGTGATCGTAATGCCCGTGGGACAGCACGGCGGTGTCCGCCTTGTCCAGGCCGATGCCCAGGGTGCGGGCGTTGTCTAAAAAGGCGGGGGACTGCCCCGCGTCAAACAGCAGGCGGTGCCGGGGCGTTTGCACATGCACGCTCCACCCATGCTCGCAGGCGAACTGGGGGGTGTGGGCGGTGTTTTCCATTAAAACGGCCAGTTTGAGCATGGCATCCTCCTACTGGGGCGGCGCTATTCCCGGGTGATAATCTGGGCGGGGGCGTCCTGCTTGAGTAGCGCGGGCAAATCCTGAAAGAACCGGGGATAGGCCTTGTAGGCCGCATAGCTGTCAAGGGGCAGCCAATGCAGGGTTTCGGGGATATCCAGCATGGACAGGCTGCCGGTATGCTTCAGCGGCTGGCCCTGGTAATCCATCAGGTAGTAAAAGGCGATTTCATGCCAGAATTGACGGCCCATCTCCGCATCGTGAAAGAAATTCTGGTGCACCGCGACAAGCCGCATGATGGGCAAATCCAGCCCCGTTTCTTCCAGCACCTCCCGGCGCAGAGCGTCCTGCAGGCTTTCGCCCAGATGCACCGCGCCGCCGATCGAGTAGTAATAGGAGTTGCGTTGGTTGCGCGCCATCAGCACATGATGATCCCGCAGGATGATGGCCGCCGCCCGCAGGCGGAACAGGTGGTTGTCCCGGATGAAGGAAACGTCCTGGCCAAAGTTGATGCCGGATAATTTTTCCTCGTCGTTCATAATCCGCCCCTCTCTTTTTTTCCATCATACTGCCCCAAGGAGCGGGAAGCAAGGTATTTCAACGAAAACACGGCATAAAACATTATGCAATCCGATACAAAATATCCGTCAAAAAAGGGCTTTACCTTTTTTGTTGGATGTGGTAAAATATCCGCAGGAAAACACATACACCAACTTTGTAACTTCCTTCCTTCCTTCTTTGGCCGCGCCTCATCAGCGCGGCCTCTTTCGTCGGGGCGCATTCCGCTTCTTTCCCGACACTGGGGCGTGTCGGGGGCATACGCTGCATGGCCCCTCCTCTCAAACGCAAGCGGGCTTGCGTTTGTTTTGGGTACGTCGTCGGAATGCATTGCGCTCCTTCCCAACGGGCTGCGCCCGTCGGGGGCGTCCGCTTCATGATTCCTCCTTTCAATCGAAAGCAGAGGCTTTCGATTGTTTGGGGACGGAAGGGACGGGTTGGGTGTTTTGGAGGCTCTGACTTTGGAATGTTGGAGTACCATTGGCTCCTTATCCCTTGGCAAGGCGAAGGGGTAAGTACGCGGCGGGGGGTATGCGCTGCATGATTCGTTGTAGGATATAAGGATTAGCTTGTAACCCGGATAACATACCCATCCGGGTCGCGGATGCAAAACTCCATCTGTGTGACTTCCGAGTTCTCTACGCGGAAGCTTCTTTTTTCTAACTCGTTCATTATAGGGTATTGGGCGTCGAGAAACCGCTGATAGACGGCCTCCACATCATCCATCCCAAAGGAGAAGTTGATTCCTTTTCCAAAAGGGTAGACCATGCCCGCCAATTCCTCCGGGGAGCCCTGCTCCAGCATGATCTGTATTTCCTGGCGGGTTAAAAAGACAAACCGATCCTCTTCCCGCTCATACGCGGCGCGAAAGCCCAGCAGGCTGACATAAAAGTCCTTTGACTTGTTAATATCCGATACCATCAATTCGGGGATTAAATCATTGTATTTCATCCAAATTCCTCCTTGCGGATACTCATGATATGATATCATATTCTGCCTAATGGAAGGTATGATCGTATCATCGTAAAACATCAGCGTGAAGCAGAGGGTGGGGGAGTAAGAAACAGGCTCCCGTTCTTCTTTGGCCGTTGCTCAGAAAAAATTGTCAGAACCCCTTGCTATTCTATTACCGATGATGTATGATAAGGTCAATGCAAGCGGTTGCATATACAGGGGCGCTACATATGAGATAAGCAGGAGTTTGTTATGGCCGTTACCGTTCAAGACATAGCTCGGAAAGTCGGGGTAAATTCCTCGACAGTTTCCCGTGTCCTAAACGGATACCGAAATATCAGCGAAGAGACGCGCCGTAAAGTACTCGATGCCGCGCGGGAGCTGAACTATCATCCCAACAGCATTGCGAGAAACCTAGCGAAAGGGTCCAGTGCTTCTATTGGTGTCGTGTTGGATGCAAGCAATAGTGAGGAGTTTAGCAACTTTTTTTTCAGCCGCAGTTTGTTCGCCATAGAACGTGCGGCTCAATCCTATGGATACAATGTGATTATTTCCAGCAGCTACAAAGAGGGAGAGAAGCGGTCGCCAATTGAAGACTTGGTGATGCAAAAACAAGTGGACGGCTTGATTGTCCCGCCATTTGCCTTGGATGCGCATTTATTGGACGTGCTGAATAATATGAATTTTCCCTATGTCTTTCTTGGGCAACCAGCCAGAAGCGGGTTGCAGGTTAGCTGGGTGGATTTACACAACGCCCAGGGAAGCGCGCAAGCTGTAGCGCACCTATACGAAAGAGGCTATCAACGCATTTGCTTTCTTGGGGGCAATCCTGACGCGGGTTTCGTGAAACAACGCATCACCGGTTATACTGACGCAATTGAAGCACACCAGAAACCCTATGTTGTCAATACGAAGGGCACACCGGAATCAGCGGAAAAAGCAAGTTATCAAGCGCTAAAAAATATGGAAGAAAAACCTGACGCCTTTATTTGTTGTGATAATTATACTGCATTTGGCCTCATGAGCACCTTGAAGCGGCTTCAGCTGAATGTTCCCAAACAAGTGGGTATCGTCACATTTGATAATTTTCCGCTTGCGGAGTTTATGGATCCTCCTCTGACAGCCATTGATATTGACACCGACCTGCTTGGAGAACAATGCGCGACCATGCTGTTTCAACGAATTGAGAAACCTATGCCGTCGCAACAAATGCTCCTTTCAACCACTCTTATAAAGCGAAAGTCAACAGAAAGGGCGTGAAACCCGTGAACCCCGCCGCTATTGAGCATCACCCATTTCGTCCGTATGTGCAAGCGGTTGCACGCAATCGTGTACAGTTTTTTTTGAGGTGCGGGCTTGGCGAAGCGAGCTCTTGCCGCATTGTATTTTGGCCGCGAACCAAACCCGTTCACGAGCCGGCACAGCAGGCAGAGATGTCTGTTCGCCTGAGCGATGCGGCGCATGATATGTGGCAAGCAGACATCCATTTTCCGTACGTGGCTCACTACATCAAGTACTATTTTCGTATAGTCGATACGCAAGGGAGAGTGCACTTTTATACGACGCAGGGAACTTCGGAGGGCCAACCTGTAAGTGGCTTTTTTGAACTGTTGCAGGTAAATCCAAGCGACGTCATCCATGTACCTCAATGGAGCCAGGGGTTAATCTACTATCAGATATTCCCAGAACGATTTGCGGCTGCCGATGGGAGAGAGCGGCATACCCAATGGCGTGAGGCACAGCCTGAACGTGAAGGATACTTCGGCGGTGACTTAGAGGGCATTCGTAAAAAAATGCCTTATCTTAAGGAATTAGGAGTGGAAGCTCTCTATTTGACACCGGTGTTTTATGCGGACTTTAATCACAAGTACGCGACCATTGACTACTTTCGGGTGGATTCAGCATTTGGCACAAATGATGATGTAAAAACACTGGTTGAGCAAGCGCATAAACTGGGTATTAAAGTGCTTCTGGACGGGGTGTTCAATCACTGCGGAACAAATTTCGAACCCTTTCAAGACTTGTTGAAGAAAGGGGAGCTTTCGCCTTATCGGGATTGGTTCTTTCCCCAATCCTTTCCGGTTTCTATTGAGGAAATGAATTATGAGTGCGTTGGAGACTACCGCTACATGCCCAGGCTGAATACTACCAACGCAGAAGTGCGCGATTATCTGCTACAAGTGATGCTGTTCTGGATTGACTATGCGGCCATTGATGGCTGGCGTTTAGACGTGGCGGATGAGGTTGACTGTGATACATGGAGATATCTGCGCAGTTGCGTGAAACGTAAACACCCGAATGTATTGCTGCTTGGTGAAACATGGGGGGATGCCAGCAAATGGGTATTGCATGGCGATCAACTGGACTGCGCCATGAACTACTTGTTTCGCGATGCAATGGTGGACTTTTTTGCGGCTCGCACCATTGACGCTTTGCAGCTGAGCCAGCGTTTGCAGAATATGCTGATGAAGTATCCTTGGCAGGTAAACCAGGCCATGTATAACTTGATCGGCAGCCATGATACACCTCGCTTTATGACCCTTTGCAACAACGATGAGAGCATGGTAAAACTTGCTTTTGCTGTGATGATGCTCTTTCCTGGAAGTCCGGCAATTTACTACGGGGACGAGCTTGGCATGCGCGGGGAAAATGACCCTGGATGCCGCGGGGGTATGAGATGGGACTTACAGCAGAGCAGCCTGCATGCTTGGGTTAAAGAATTGGCTTATATCAGAAAGGAAAATGAAGCGGTACGCAAGGGTGATTACCGGACGCTGCATGCAGAGGGAAACCTGTTTGTGTTTGAAAGGCGCATTGAGCAGTCTCGCATAGTAGTTTGTATTAACCGGGGGGAAAAAGCTGAGGATTTTACGGATGGGAGCGTGAATGTTTGCGTTCAACCCAAAGCCGTTGAAATCATATACAATTAAAGGAGGAAAGCCTATGTTGAAACCAAAACGATTCTTGTTGGTACTCTGCCTGATCATGAGTGTTGTTATCATCGTTCCAGCCGTGCACGCAAGCGAGCCAGTTACCCTTAATTTCTGGCATCATTACAGTGCGCAATCCAAAGAGAATGAAACCTTAACCAATGTACTGATTCCCCAGTTTGAAAAAGAAAACCCGGATATCAAGGTAAACGCGGTTTCTCATGAATGGGCTGAACTACATGATAAAATTTTGATTAGCGTCAGCACCAATCAGCTTCCGGATGTCATGCGGGCAGATATTGCCTGGTTACCGGAGTTTCAGCAACTCGGTGTGCTTGTCCCTTTGAACAAAGAGATGGCGGACTTTGACAGCGTAGCGGGACAACTGCTCGACAGCGCCATGTCCACTGCGAAAATTGCGGGAGATACTTATGGGCTTGGCTTAAACACCAATAGCAAAATCCTCTTCTACAACACCGATATGCTGAACGCCGCGGGGGTGAATGTACCCACGACCACAGATGAATGGGCGGCGGCGGTGCGTAAACTTTCTGGCAACAACGCTCAGGGACAGCAAGTATGGGGCTGGAATGAGCCCGGGCTGAGCGGCTGGAATCTGGCTCCCTTTATCTGGAGCTTTGGAGGCAGTTTAACAAACGATGAGCAAACGGCAGCCAGTGGACACATCAACAGCGCAGAAACAGTCAACGCCATTGAGACGTTCGTGTCCTTGGTGTCCGAAGGCGCTTTGACGGGCTTTAACAGCGGTGACATCCCCATGACGGACGGCTTTGGCACCGGCCGGTATGCGATGATGCTGGAAGGCCCATGGAAGATTGCTGAATTAACGGGCGCTTATCCCGATGTTGCCTATGGTACAGCCATGATGCCCGCAGGGAAGGGCGGTTCTGTTTCTGTGTTGGGCGGTGAAGATATTGCCATGTTTAATTCCGCAAACAAAGAAGCTGCCTGGAAGTTCATGAAGTTTATGACAAGCGAATTTGCGCAGACACAGATGGCTACTGTTGGTCAGATTCCGGTTAGCAAGGCAGCGTTGGATAGCCAGACGGTGCAGGAGCAAGAGTTTGCCCCCTTCCTGGAAGCTATTCAAACGGCGAAAGCGCGTCCCACGGTTGCCGCATGGTCTAAAATGGATAATGAGCTTATGGTCGCGGTAAACGCGGTAATACAAGGGGAAAAATCTGCTCAGCAAGCCATGGATGATCTTGCTGTCGTATTTGACGGTCTTCTGAAAGAGTAATAGGTTCTATTGGGGCGGGCGCTTGCCGCCCGCCCCAGAGGTGGCAGGAATGGAAACGAAATCCATCAAGGGAAAAATTCAATTAGGGGCGCTGCTCCTACCAGGGCTGGCGATATTTCTTGTGTTTACCATGTACCCCATGCTGCGCTTGTTCTGGGTAAGCTTTCGCGAGTGGACGCTGAGCAGTATGGTGAATCAACCGTTTATTGGGCTTGGAAACTATATTGCCGTTAGCACAGACCGGACATTCTGGACGGTTTTTGTGAATAGCCTGGTGTACACGCTGGTTACAGTACCAGGACAAATGATGCTTGGTTTGTTTGTAGCTGTGCTAATAAACAATATTAAAAGGTTGCAGGTGACATTTCGGGTTGTATACTATTTACCGGTGATAACCTCGTGGGTTATCGCTTCGTTGGTATTCCGCTATGTGTTCAATACGGAAGGCCTACTCAACTATTTGCTGACGCGTGTGCTGCATGTCAGCGGCGCAAACATCCGATGGCTGGATAGTCGGTGGAGCGGATTAACCGTCGCAATGGTCTTGGGCATCTGGAAGGGTGTAGGTTGGAACATGGTAATATTCCTTGCTGCCCTTCAACAGGTTTCAGCAGATTTGTATGAAGCTGCGGAAATGGATGGATGCAATCGCTGGAAGCAATTCATTCATGTAACATTGCCCTCAATTCGGGGAACGATCCTATTTGCCCTGGTTATGTTAAGTATTGGTGGCTTTAGCGTGTTTACGTCTATCAAGCTGATTACGGGAGGCAAACCTGCGCACTTGACGGATACGCTGCTTACTTGGATGTACTTTAAATCATTCAGTACGGGGGATTTCGGGTATGCTGCCGCGCTGAGCTTTGTGATGGCGCTTGCTTTGGGCATTCTTTCCGCGCTGCAGTTCAGGCTGATGAAGTCGCAGGATGCTGTGTAGGAGGCGGAAACAGTGGCAGGCAAAGTACTGAAAAAAAAGAAGACAACCTGGCTGTTCACGTTGATACTGGCACTTGGCGCTATTATCAGCATGCTGCCAATGATATATATGTTGTCCACAGCGCTTAGACCCAATGGAGCGCTTTATGAATTTCCTCCGCGGTTTTTCCCGAGAATGGAGAATGTTACCCTGGAGAACTTCCAATACATTCTATCTCAGAGTAAGTTTCTGCGAAATTTTTTAAATTCTCTGGCGGTTTCGCTGACCACCATCGCTGCCGCGGCGTCTGTTTCCTCTGCCATGGCATATGCTTTGGGAAGGTTCCAGTTTTGGGGGAAATCATTTCTCTTTTCTCTTATTATTCTAACCATGATCATCCCCGGCATGACGATGATTGTTCCCCAATTCGAACTGGCTGTTCAGTTGGGACTGGTGAATAGGTTGTTTGGGTTGGTGCCCTTCTATGTTGCGTGGGTGATACCTTTCTCCACATTTATGATCAAAGGTTATGTAGAAGGCATCCCTAAAGAAATTTTTGAAGCAAGCTTCATTGATGGGGCCAGCATTATCATGGTTTATAGAAGTATTGTGCTGCCTTTGGCTGCGCCAGCCATTGCCTCTGTAAGCATTTTTAACTTTTTAACCGCTTGGGAGGAATACCCTTGGGCCAATACTGTTATCAACAATACTGAACTCCGCACGCTTCCCATCGCTATAGCAGGCTTTTTCGGCCAGCACCAGTTTACTCAGTGGGGATATGTTTTTGCTATGTCTACATTAACCTTGCTGCCTGTTGTGGCGCTGTTTATTGTATTTCAACGTTACTTTGTTCA
The DNA here is from genome assembly GCA_937894675.1 of uncultured Clostridia bacterium. GTDB lineage: Bacteria > Bacillota > Clostridia > Christensenellales > Aristaeellaceae > DTU024. Next base: position 103,185 of record CALCQO010000012.1, on the reverse strand, counting down.
GGGGCTCACCGCAGGCAGTGTCAAAGGATAAGGACAGTAAAGAAACTTCATTGTTTAGCCTGGCTACGGTATAGCGCTGAATAATGGATGGTAATAATTGAATTCCGCGTAGAGGTAGATGTCTATTCTACCTTTTTATTATGCAGTGATATCAGAATTTAATGATGGCTGAAGGACGCTTCCCCGGCGAAGAGCAGGCGGCCGTCCTGGGTGACGCCGGCGCAGAAATCATCGCCGCAGGCGATGTCGACGATGTTTTGCCATGGGGCGATGTCGGCGGCGATTTTGTGCTTGTTTTCGCCCGCGCACAGCACCCGGCCGTCCTGGGTGAGACCGGCCAGAAAGCCGTCGCCGCTGTCGATTTTTTGGATGCCTGTCCAGCCTAGGGTGTCCCGCGCCATGGCGTCATCCAGGGCGTACACCTTGCCCACTTTGGTGAGGGCCGCGATGAGGGGGGCGCCGCCCTCCTCCTGGGACGCGCTCTCCCGGGCGGGGAGGCGGTAGCCGGCAACCACCTGCGCGACATCCTTCCAGGTGGCGATTTTGGCCTGCAGATTGCCGGTGAGGAAAAGGGCTTCGTGGGAGCGTGTCAGCCCATGGATTCGCCCATCGATGACCGCCAGCCCCGCGCCGTAGATTTCCCACCAGGCGGCGAAATGCCGCACCTGGCTGCCGGGGGGCAGCAGCATAGTCAGCTGGTTTCCTGTGAACAGGTACAGGGAGCCGTCCTGCATCAGCCCTAAAAAGGTGTCGTTCTGTCCATCCATGGCAGCAAAGGGCACCAGGCGGCCCTGGGCGTCCTGTACGCCTTTGGTGCCCTCCGCCGGGCCCCGGATGCCCCAGCGCACAAGGCTGCCGTCCCTGCGCAGGCCGTAGACCGAGAAAAACCCGGCGGCTACCTGCTGGATATCCTGCCAGCCTTCGGGCCGGGTGCCCTGGAGCATGTCCGGGTACTTGTGCTGCTGGCCGCCGTAGACCGCGGTGCCGTCCCGGCGCAGGGCGATGAGATGCTCGCTGCCGGCGTCTATCTGAACGATGTTCTGGAACAGGGTGTCCGGGGGGATGATCATATCGGCGCGCACCCAGCCTACCCGAGGGTTCACCCGGGCCGGGTCATAGGTGTTTACCTTGTACCACAGGTGCCCGCCCTGGCTTTTTTCTTCCAGGATGTACACTTCCTCCCCCTGCTGTTTCTGGAACAGGATATCGCCGCCGGGGCTTTTACGTACATTCACATGGTCCATCCGGTATTCGCCAAAGCCCTTTTGAAAAGCAAGGACGCTGACGGGCAGCAGGCAGGCGAACAGGAGCAGGCTTACCAATCGTTTCATAAAAATCCCCCTTTCCATTCTAACTGACAGCGGGAAGAGGCATTTTGTTGCGCGGGCGGCGAATTTTCCGGATTTTTATATGGGAAGCGGCCGGGATTGTGCCCCTTTCAGCAATGGTGTACACTGGGGAAAAGGCAAAGACGGGGGAAAAGCATGGAAACAATCAACCAGATAACCAGGTGGGCGGCGGAGCTGCAAAGCCTGGCCCAGGCGGGACTGACCTACGGCAAGGACGCCTATGACCACGAGCGGTACCAGCGCATCCGGGACATCTCGGCGGAAATGATGGCGGACACCACGGGGCTGCCCATCGAAAAGGTGAAAGATGTGTTCTGCGATGAAAAGGGCTACCAGACCCCCAAGCTGGACACCCGGGCCGCCCTGTTCAAGGAGGGAAAAATCCTGCTGGTGCAGGAGCGGGACGGCCTCTGGGCGCTGCCCGGCGGCTGGGTGGACGCGGATCTGTCGGTGAAGGAAAACGCTCTGAAGGAAGTGAAGGAAGAAGCCGGGCTGGACGCCCGGGCGATTAAGGTGATTGCCCTGCTGGACAGAAAAAAGCACAACCTGCCCCCCTCCGTTCACGGCATCTGCAAGGTGTTTGTGCTGTGCGAGGAAATGGGCGGGCAGTTTGCCCCCAACCTGGAGACCATCGCCAGCGGATACTTTGCCCTGGAGGCGCTGCCGCCCCTGGCGGAATCCAAGACCACCCAGGCCCAAATCCGCCTGTGCTTTGAAGCTTACCGGGCCAAGCATTGGGAAGCGGTGTTTGATTAAGGGGAATCGGTCGTATACAGAAAGCAGCGGTTCAGCCGCTGCTTTGTTCGTTTTGGGATGCGGAATTCTGCTGGCTGATTTCCCTGTCCATCAGGTGCAGGGCAATCTCCAGCGCCTGGACGCGCCGGGTCAGCAGGGTTTGCTGTGCCTTGGGCAGCTTGTCCAGGCTGACGGCGTTGCATTTGTTCAGGGTGGATTGCAGCGCCTGGCGGGCCTGGGTCAGTTCGGCCAGGGTGTAGTCGGGCATGGTGTTCCTTTCTTGAGTAAGGGGAAATACGAGCTGTTTCATGAAACGAGGCGGCTTTAGCCGCAAAATTCGCTGCGCTGTTTTGCTTACGGGTATGCAACGGGGCTTCGCCCCGTACCCCACCAAAGGGAATGATTCCCTTTGGAATCCTCAATAGGGGGAGATTATTCCTTTCCCGCGATCCTCGCAAGCAGCGCCTGCTCCATCCGGGCGCATTCCGCTTCGGCGAAGCGCTCATAGGCTTCCCTGGTTTCCTTTAGCCCAAGCTGCCTGTAGGCCAGGGCAGCCGTGCCATAGAACACCAGGCCCAGGGCGTGGCGTTTGCTGTGAAAGCAGGCCGCCGCGTGGCCCACGCACCGGGCCGCCGCCTGGGCGGCGGGGTCATTCTCTTTTTCCCGGGCGGCCTGATGGCACTGGTTCAGAATCACGTCCTTCACCTGCGCCATCTTTATTTCCCCCCGGAACCAGGCGCGGGACGCATCCAATGCCTGCCGGGGCCGGTCATCCCCGGGGTATGCCCCCTCATATATTGGCAGCACATGCCGCTGGGCATAGTCCATGCACCAGTGCGCCACTGTTGCCTTATCCTGCCCCGCGATCAAAGCGCTCAGCCCCTGCACCCAGGGGGATTCCCGGCTGCCCAGTGTTTTCCGCGGCCGCGCCTTGGGGCTGGCCGCCCCCTCAGTCAAAGAGCATCCCGCGGGTGTAGTTCTTCACATACAGCGCCCCCGCCGGGTTATGGGCCATCACCCGGTCCTTGGCGATGAGGGTGATGGAAAAAGCCTTGGCGTACTTGACGAACAGGGCGTCATGCCCGGCGCACAACCCCAAAATCACATTCAGCGGCGTCTGCTGCTTGTTCAGGTACAGCGCCTGCATGATGGGGTTGCAGATTACTTCAAATGTGCCGGGGCGCACCTTGTCCTTATCCGTAAGCCCGAACTCCTCCTTGGGCAGTCCGCCGGATTTGCACATGGCGGCGGTGGTTTCAATGCCGTGCTCTTTCATGATGTCGCTGAAGGCTGCCGCCTCCGCTTTCATCCCCGTGCAGTAGGCAAGGCCGACGCGCGTGAAGCCCATGCGTTTGCAGATTTCGGCGATTTCCCGCACCCGGGGCCACTTGCAGTAGCCCTCCGCCTCCACCCGGGCGACGGCCTGAAAGAAAGCCAGGTTTTCCTCCAGTTTCAGCAGCCGCTCCGCTTCCTCCAATAGTTCTGTCTCCTCCATGGAGCAGCCGGGAGGGATGGGGCCTTCTTCCTTTTTGCAGCGCTCCGCGCGGCACTTTGTGCAGTCCATCACGCGTCCACCTTTGTCCTTTCGCCCTTTTTCAGCTTTACCTTCTGGCCGTGCACATACACCTTTACGTCCTTGCCTTCCAGCACCTCCAGCACGCAGCCCTTCCTGCGGACCCGGCAGGCAATCAGGCTGTCCTGATAGCGCAGGCGGAAGGCGTACCCTTCCCACTTTTCGGGCAGCTGGGGGCTTAGGTGCAGACCGTCCTCCTTGATGCGCATGCCGCCAAAGCCCGCCACCATGGCCAGGTAGCTGCCCCCCATGTTGGCGGTATGGATGCCGTCCCGGGTATTGCCGTGGGTATCGTCCAGATCCAATGTGGCGGAGCGGTTGAAGTAGTCCATGGCCTTGCCCAGATCCCCCAGTTTGGCCGCCATGATGGAGAACACGCAGGTGGACAGGGAGGAATCGTGGGTGGTGCATTGCTCGTAATAGGCATAGCTGTTTGCCATGGTGGAGGGCTCGGCCAGATCCTCAAACAGGTAGTGGGCCAGCACCGTGTCCGCCTGCTTGCACACCTGGTGGCGGTACAGCCACAGGGGATGGTAATGCAGCAGCAGGGGGAAGTTCTCCTTGGGGATGGCCTTCAAATCCAGCCTCTGCTTGCGCAGGAAGCTGTCGTCCTGGGCGTGGATGTCCCTCTCCTTATCATAGGGCAGGTACATACGCTTGGCGGCCTTTTCAAAGGCGCGCAGCTCCTCCTTGGTGATGTTCAGCTTTTTGCGCACATCCTCCGCCATGCCCTGCTTGTCCAGAATTTTGATGATTTTCGCCGCCCAGCTCAGGTTTTCCCTGGCCACGGCGTTGGTATAGAAGTTGTTGTTCACCACGCAGGTATACTCGTCCGGGCCGGTTACCGCGTCAATGCGGAACTGGCCTTTTTCCTCGTGCCCCGCGTCCAGCCACAGCCGGGCGGTTTCCACCAGCACCTCGGCGCCTCTGTCCCTCATAAAGGTAAGATCTCCCGTGGCCAGGTAATACTGGATGAAAGCATGGGACACGTCCCCCGTTAAATGGTACTGGGCCGAGCCCGAGGGGTAGTACCCGCTGCACTCGCTGCCGGTGATGGTGCGCCAGGCGTACAGCGCGCCCTTGGGGTGGCCCATCAGCCGGGCGTGCTCCCGGGCTTTGTCCAAAATATTGTAGCGGTATTCCAGCAGGCCCTTGGCGATGTTCCGGCTGGTCATCAGGAAGAAGGGGAATACATAGATTTCCGTGTCCCAAAAATAATGCCCCTCGTACCCCTCGCCGCTTAACCCCTTGGCGCCTACCGAGCTGATGCCCTCCCACCCGGCGGAGCACAGCAGGGTATACAGGCTGTAGTCCAGGCTGCTCTGCAGGGCCTTGTCCCCCTCTACCTCCACCCGGCTGGCCGCCCAGAAGGCGCTGAGAATCTGGGTCTGCCGGGCCAGGAAGTGCTGCAGCCCCTTGGCCAGGCTGTCTTCCAGAATGCGCTGGGCGGCGTCCTGGGCGTCAGGATGCCGGCGGCTGTCGGCGTACACGCACCATTTGGTCAGCGTCAGGCTTTCCTCCTGTGGCACATGGGCTTTGAAACGGGTAAACAGCCGCTCCCCCGCCTGCCAGGTTTCCTTCTCCGCGGCGCTCTCCACCTGGTGGGCGACGGCGCAGGCGATTTCCAGGCTGGAGCGGTCCGTCCTGCCCGCCAGCAAAGTGCCGCCGGGGGTATGCTCCGCCCGGGTGATGTGCAGGTGCTTCAGCGCTTCCGCCGCCACCCGGGGGTCATTGGGGTTGAAAAAGTTGGATACCTCGCCGCTTTCCTCGCTCTCCAGCACCACTTCGCCCGAAAAGTTCATGGGCATGACGGCGTACTTCATCAGGAACAGTTCCTTCTGTTCCAGGCTGGCCATGCGCCGGGCGCGGATGAATACCTCCCTGCCCTGGGGCGAGCGCCACAGGACGCGCTTTTCGCTGACGCCCCTGTCCAGGAACAGCTCCCGGTCGTATTTGAGCACTTCCCCTTCACTCAGAGTAAAGCGCTCCCCCTCCACCCACAGGCGCACCGTCTGCACGTCCATCAGGTTGATGGTGGTCTGCTGGGTTTCCGGAAAGCCGTAGAGTTTCTCGCCGTACTGGATGTCTTTGATGTCGTAAAAACCGTTGATATAGGCGCCCCGCACCGAAAAAACGCCCTCAGGCGCGCCCTCCTCCGGGCTGCCGCGCACCCCCAGGTAGCCGTTGGCGGTATGGAAAACGCTCTCCTCCCAGCCCAGCCGGGCTGGGTTGTAGCCGGTGGATGTGATGCTTTTCATAAGCCCTCCCTTTGGCGGGGCCGCCGCGGGGCGCGCCCCTGTTCTGCTGTTGCTGCCCCCATTGTACACATTTCTCCCCCATACTTCAATCAAAGGCCAGGCAAAACAGAAGGAAACGCGGCCTGATGCAATGGTATATCTTTTTTCTGATGTTTATGTTATTATTCTGAAGTCACAGGAAGGAGGGGTTGGATGACGCAGTTGGAGGCCATGCAAAGCGCGCAGCTTTTCCATTACGCCTGCCGCGTTCCCATCTCCCTCTACCGCGGTTTCCGCTGCTTCCTGTCCCTGCCCGAGGAACGGATGACCGCAAGCCTCCTGCTCAGCGGGGCGGACCCCCTACGGGGGCTGGACATCCAGTTCCAGCAGCTCTTTTTGCCCCAGCATGTCAAATCCTCCTGGCGGGAGCATTTCATCTTCTTAAACGCCGGGGACGACCTGATGCTGCTGGCGGGGCCTGTGACCCTGCGGGAAATGGACGACACCCGCATGCGGCGCATGTTCCGGGTGCTGGGCCCCATGGTGCAGCGGGAGGGCAGCCTGCGCCGCTACCTGTCGGGGCTGCCCGTGGTGGAGGGGGATACCCTGTACTACCTGGGGCGCATGCTGCAAAAGTTGTTCGTCAAGCCCGCCGAAACCGTCCCCGAGCCCGAGGAAGCCCCCAGCCCCGAGGATCTGCCGGGCACCCTGTCCAGCGTGGTGCGGGGCGCCATCGCCTTTATCGACCATCATCTGACCGACAAACTGACCGCCCAGACCATCGCCGACCATGTGGGGGTGCATAGGGATTATCTCTCCGCCCGCTTCAAGAAGGAAACCGGTGTCGCCATGATGGTGTACATCCAGAAGCGCCGGGTGGAGGAAGCCTGCCACTTCCTGCGCTTCAGCCGCTACTCCCTCCAGGAGATTGCGGGCCTGTGCCAGTTCTCGTCCCAGAGCCGTTTTTCGGAGATTTTCAAGCGGCATATTGGGATGACGCCTAATCAATACCGGGATGAGGCGTAAACGCTCAACGGCAAAGGACTGCGTCCTTCGCCATTGGTAGGAACGGGGGGCGTTTTCCCTGTTCGCTGCGCTCACGGGCGGGAAAACGCGCGGAAGCTTTGCTGCGCAAAGCGCATTTCTCGCGTACACGCCGCTCGAAATGATGGCAATCGGGGCACTGCGTTCCCCGATGCCCCTTGCAAATTGGTCATCAATTTAGGGGCCAAGTTAGTTACTTGATTGTAGGAGGTTCTTTAATGGCCAACACCGTGTGGATCACGGGCGCCAGCAGCGGGCTGGGCAAGCACACCATGGAGGCTTTGCTGGCGAGGGGCTGGCAGGTGGCGGGCGGCGCCCGCTCCTTTACGAAAGCGCGGGAGGGAAGCGCTCTCCTGCTGCCCCTGGATGTGACCCGGGAGGAGAGCGCGGCGGCCTTTGTACAGGAAGCCCTCAGCGCCTTCGGGCCGCCGGACGCGCTGATCAACGCTGCCGGGGTGCTGATTCTGGGGCCGGCGGAGAGCCTGTCCCTGCAGGAGTATCAGCAGGTGCTGGAGGTCAACTTTCTGGGCGCGGTACGCATGACCCAGGCGGCCCTGCCGCTGATGCGTCAAAGGGGCAGGGGCAAGATTGTCAACTATTCCTCTGTCAACGGTCTGCTGGCCACCCCCTTTGAGGGGCCCTACGCGGCCTCCAAGCATGCCCTGGAAGGCTGGAGCGAGGCGCTGCACATGGAGTGCGCCCCCTTTGGCATCCAGGTGATGGTGGTGGAGCCGGGGGATCACCAGGGCGGGCAGAGCAAGTACCGCCCCCACGCCCAACAGGTGGAGGAAAGCTACCGCGCCTCCTTTGAGCGGGTCACCGCCGCCATCGCCCGGGACGAGTCGGGGGGCTCCGACCCAGCGAAACTGGGGCAAAAAGTAGCCCGGGCGCTGGAAAAAAAGCGGCTGCCCGCGCGGCTGAAGGCGGTAAAATTGCCCGAAAGGGCGGCGCTGTGGCTGCACGACCTGCTGCCTTCCCGGATATTTCTCAAGCTCTTATCCCTGTATTACGGGGTTTGAATACACAAGGTGCTGAAGGAGGATTCTATGCCGTACACAACGGATATTATGGGGCGCAGCGCGCAGCTTCGCCAGGATATGACGCTGAAAACACTGTTTGACATCACCTGTTCCCAGCCCGAGCGGCCCGCCGCCCACTGGCTCAAGGGGGAGGAGGACGGCCTGTACACCTTTGGGGATTTGAGGCAGCAGGCAACCAACTTTGCCGCGTACTTAAAGCCCCTCCTGGGGGACAACCACGGCAGGTTTGTGGCCATCCAGCAGGAAACCTGCAAGGAATGGTTCGCCATTTTCTGGGGGCTGATCATGGCCGGGTGCAACGCCCTGCTGCTGGACGCCAACCTGAGCGACGAGATGACGGGCCACATGCTCAAAGAAGCGGGGGCCATCGGCGTCATCACCCAGAAAAAGCGCCTGATTGACAAGGGCTATGTGCAGGTGCTGACGGAGGATTTGTTCCAGGCGCCCAAAGCGCCCGAGGGCTTTGCGCCCGACTTTGCCGACAGCGTGGCGCTGTGCACATCGGGCACCACCGCCACCAGCCGCATCTTTGTGTACAACGAGAAAGCGGTCTGCGAGCAGGTGCTCAACTCTGAACTGCTGCACAACCTCAACCGCCGCATTGTGGATGATGTGCCCCGCCGGGCGCTGGCCTTCCTGCCCTTCCACCATATCTTCGGCTTCATGGTGAACCTCTTGTGGGTGCACTTTATCGGGTACGAAACGGTGTACCTGGCCAACCGCAGCCCGGAAACCATCCTGCACACCTGCTGCCATTTCAAGGTGGAGTTTCTGGTGGCGGTGCCCCTGCTGGCCAACAGCCTGTCGGTGGGCCTGCAGAAGAAGGTGGCTAAGCAGCCGGCGGCCAAGCGGGCCATGTTCAAGTTCGCCAAGAGCGTCAGCCTGGGGCTGCAGTCCGTGTTCCCCACCTGGGGCATGGACTTTGCCAGGAACCATCTGTTTAAGGATGTGGTCAGCCAGCTGATTGGCCCCGACATCCGCTGCGTCATCCTGGGCGGCAGCCATACCCCCCGGGAGCACATGCGCACCATCGCGGCGCTGGGCTACTACACCATCGCCGGCTTTGGCATGACGGAAACGGCCATCACCTCGGTGGAAACCAGCATGCACCTGAACACCCGCACCTCCGGCTCGGTGGGCCGGCCGCTGAGCACGGTGGAATATCGGGTGCAAAGCGACGGCCAGCGCAATAACATCGGCGAAATGTACATCCGCGGCACCTCCATCCACTCCGGCCGCCTGGTGGAGGGGCAGCTGGTGGGCCCGGGCACCGACCAGGACGGCTGGTTCCCCACCGGCGACATCGTGCGCCTGGAAAAGGGCAAGCGCATGTATGTGGAAGGCCGCAGCAAGGATGTCATCATCAACGAGTCGGGGGAGAATGTGTATCCCGACGAGCTGGAGGACTCCTTCAGCGATCTGGAGAATGTGGATCAGTTCTGCGTGCTGGGCATCCGCACCCAGGAAGGGGAGCGGGCGCTGCCCACCCGCCGCCGCAACCGCACCCAGTATGAGGATATTACCCTGGTGCTGTCGGTGGGCGACCGCTACCGGGACGATAAGTTCCTGCTGGATCTGATGCGCAAAGTGTCCGCCATCAACGCAAAGCTCCCGGTGCTCAAAAAGGTTACCCGGGTGCTGGCCACCCCCGATAAGTTTGAGACGGCTAACGGCATCAAGGTAAAGCGCATCGCGCTCAAGGACATGGTGGAGAGTAAGCGCATCGCCTACCGGGATCTGGACTTGAAGTCCGGCGCCGCCCCCATGACGGAAACGGCGCCCCTGGTGAATGAGGAAACGGTGCCCGAGGATTTGAGCAAGGAAGAAATCCGCGCCAAGGTGCGCCGGGTGTACGCTGAAACGCTGGACATCCCCGTCAACCAGGTGGGAGATACCGCCCACTTTATCAACGATTTAGGGGGCGACAGCCTGCAGGTGATGAGCCTGTCGCTGAAGGTGGAAGAGCTTTTCTCCGTGCTCATTCCCGTGGAAGAGTACGGCCTGTGCACCACGGTGAACGATTTAACCGACCTGCTCAGCCAGCGCATGTCCGGCCGCGCGCCGGAAGCGGAGGAAAAGAAGGATGTAGCGCCCATCACCGACTTTACCCAGACCCCCGAGTTCCAGGAGTTCGCCCTTAGGGAGCAGGCGCTGCTGGGCTCCGGCCAGCCCAACCCCTACTTTGTCTGCCACGAGTCGGCGCTGTTTGACACCAGCCTGATGGACGGGCACGAGGTGCTGAACTTTGGCTCCTACAACTACGCGGGCATGTCGGGCCGCAAAGAAACCAAGGAAGCGGCCAAGAAGGCCATCGACAAGTACGGCACCAGCGCCTCGGGCAGCCGCCTGCTGGCGGGGGAAAAGAGCCTGTATCAGGAACTGGAGAGGGAGATTGCCGACTGGAAGCACGCCGAGGCGGCGCTGGTGCTGGTGGGCGGCCACTCCACCAATGTGACCTTCGTGGGCAACTTCTGCGGCAAGAACGACCTGATTGTGTATGACGCCCTGGCCCATAACTCCATCGCCCAGGGCTGCCAGCTAAGCCGCGCCCAGTCCCGCCCCTTCCCCCACAATGACATTGTTGCGCTGGAAACGATCCTGAAAACCCAGCGGCATAAGTTTGAGAAGGTGCTGATTATCATTGAGGGCGCCTACTCCATGGACGGCGACATCGCCGATGTGCCCAAGTTTGTGGAGATCAAGAAAAAGTACGGCTGCTTCCTGATGGTGGACGAGGCCCACTCCGCCTGTGTGATTGGCGAGACGGGCGGCGGCGTGGACGAGTACTTCGGCCTCGCCCCCAACGATGTGGACATCCATATGGGTACGCTGAGCAAGGGCCTGGGCACCTGCGGCGGGTACCTGGCGGGCAGCCGCGCTATTATTGAGTATATGCGGTATAACCTGCCCGGGTTCGTGTTCTCGGTGGGCATCAGCCCGCCCCTGGCGGCGGCGTGCCTGGAAGCCATCCGCCTGCTGCGCAGCGATAAGAGCATCATGGCCAGGCTGCACGAGAATATCAGGTACTTTACCAGCGAGGCCCATAAGCGGGGCTTCAATACCTGCCTGGCGGGGGAGACGGCGATTATCCCCATATTGGTGGGCAGGGATGAGGACGCTTTCCTGCTGAGCAATATGCTGCGGGAAAAGGGCGTGTTCGTGCCCCCGGCGGTGTTCCCCGCCGTGCCAAGGGGGAAGGCGAGGCTGCGGTTCTGCGTAATCAGCGAGCATAAACCCGAGCAGATTACCCAGGCGCTGGATAAACTGGCCGAGGCCGCCCAGGAAGCGGGCATCGAGCTGCCGAAATACTGACTCTGGAGAAACCCTTATTGCGGGTTTCCAAAGGGGAATCATTCCCCTTTGGTGGGTCTGGGCAAAGCCCAGAAACCTGTCCAAAGCCGTCAGCAAAACAGCGAAGCGTATTTTGCGGTTAACTGGGATAGTTAATTATGTATAGACTTCTTTATAACGCAAGCAAACAGCCCGCAGATGCGGGCTGTTTACTTGCTCTTATTTCATTATTACTGTTTAAGTTATAACCGCTTTTTCCTTCGCCTCTCCGCCACCACCGCGCCGCCCAGCAACATCAGCGCAAGAACGCTGATTATCAGGATGTTCCTGAGCCCGTCATCCCCCGTGCTGGGCGGGATGACTGTATTGACGAACACCGGCACCGCGTCGATGGGCATGTCATCCTTCAGGTAGTCCACCTGGGCGCTGAGCTGGCCGCCGGAAGCGGTGACCCGCACCCGGGCGATGTAGACGGTGCTGTCGTAGGCGATGGAGGCGTTGCCGCCGCTGTTTTCCGTGAGGGTGTACAGGAAGGTGCCGGTGCGGCTGAAGCGCCGGGGGGTGAAGACAATGCTGCCGTCCGCGTGGTTGGCAACGGTTTCCAGTTCATTGCCCGCGTGATCCTTCAGGGTAAAGGTGTAGGCGCCTTCTGTGAGCCTGCCGCCGCGCTGCTCCTTGCGCGCCTGCAGGGGTACCCGGATGGCCTGGTAGGCAGGCGGATCGGTGACCACAGGCGGATCAGTGTCAGTCGGCGGATCGGTCTCCTCGGGGGCAGGCTTGTTCTCAAAGAGGAATACCAGGTTGGGGTCGCTGTAGCCCGCGCCGTCCAGCAGCACATTGGTGATTCGGGCAAAGAGGGTGTTGTTATCCAGCAAATCCGAGGTGACGGTAATCTGGTACTCCCGCTTATCATAGGCGATGGCGGGGTCGCCGCCGTCCTTCTCGCGCAGACGGTAGATGAAGGTGCCAGGGGCGGTGATTTTCAGCGACTCGAAGGCCACTTCCCCCAGCGCGTTGTTGGTGCGCTCCTGCAGCAGGGTTTCCACATTGTCCTGCAGCCGGAACAATTGGAAGGTGAAATCATCCCCCGATAGCTCCTGCCCCTCAAAGGTCTTGGCCGCGCGCAGGGGCACATAGGCGGGAAGGGGCGGCACAAAGGTGTTCAGATAGCTCCATCCGTCGCCTGCCGGCTGGCCGCTGTACTGCGTCAGCGGTTTTTCCCGTACGGTGTATACATATTCCCGGCTGGAAGGGTCGCCTGGCACGCTGTAGCGGGGTAGGTTTTCCCAGGTGAAGCTAGTCTTTCCAGGCTCGATGGTGCCTTCCAGGTAGTCCTTTCCATCTTGCATCAGCACGAAGGTTACCGGGGGCCGCGGCTCGCTGCCGCCCTGCCATTGCTTGATCACAGTGCGGGAAGTGGTCGTCAGCCGGTTCACGATGCGCAGGCTGGTGCTGGCCACGGTGTCCCATACATACCCCTCAGGCGGGGTGGGCTCCTTGACCAGGTACTTGTAGGATTCGTATGCCCCGGTGTCGGAGACGCCCTCCTTGGGCAGGCCTGTCCACAGGTAGCGCCAACCTTCCAGTTCACCGGCGTTCGTGCCGTCTGATGTTGCCTGGCCGGTGAGGGTGACGGCACCGCCCTGGGCGCGCTCCTCGCCGGTTTCCAGCACCTTCTGGTACAGCCGGAATTGCAGGGTGCCCGATGGCGGGTTGCCGTCCCAGTCCTTACGGGCGATGACGGTGCCCGGACGGCTGTTGTTCACCAGGAAATTGCCGGTCTCGTCCATGACCACGCTGTCTTCAAAATCTAGCGGGGTTTCGAATTCGCTGATTCGGTACTCAGCGGGCAGCAGGGTGGTGATGCCGGTGGCCGGGTCATGGCTGGGGATGTGGGAAGGCAGGCCTACCCAGCGGTATTTCCAGGGCTCATACTCGCCGGGTACTTGAGCGTCCTCTGTTCCCGCGTCCACGGTGCCGTCCACATGCACCCTGTCAAACAGCACGAAATTCCCTTCCAGGTCTTTCTGCAAAAGGTCAATGGTAATTATTCCTACATAGTTTTGGATGCCCACAAACTTCTTTTCCACCAGGAAGGGCTCGGTCAGGTTGTAGATGTTGACAAAGCGGATGTCCAGGGACAGTTGCCCGCCCAGAATCAGCGGCACGATGGTATAGACGCCGTGGGTCGAGACGGTGCTATCCCGGGTGGAGCCGCGGCCTGGCCTTAGAGCGGGCGCGTCCGGCTGGGGATGCACACCCATGTCGTTGAGCATGGGCCCGGAGAAATAGAAGGGGATGACATACTGCCGGGTGTCGTAGATGATGCCAGGCACCGGCTCCTCGGGCACCACTTCCCGCAGGGTCAGGGTGGCGGGGGCGGCCAGCTCCTGCTGGGTCATGCCGCTTGTGTCAATCCAGACATCCTCAAAGAGGATGCTGCCGTTTTCATCGCTGTGCAGGGTGCCGATAACCTCGTTCTTGAACAGCACCTCAAAGGTAAAGGGCGGGAAGTCCGCCAGGTTCAGCAGGTTGCCCTCAAGATCCCGCAGCTCTTTGACGGCGGGTAAATCCACGGGTACCGGGGGAACCTTGGTGTTGGTAAAGTACATCTCATAGCCGGGCGTATCTAAAAACGCAAAACTAAAATTCGGGGTTGATACATCGTTGTTCATCAGGTACCCGGCGGGGGGCTCGATTTCTTCCACGTTATAGGTGTAGACATTGCCCTGGCCATCCTCCACCGGCAGGTAGGGCACGACGGCCTGGCCGTTTGTATTGGTGGTGAAGGCCATCGCCTCGACAATCGCGTCCGGCCCGCTCAGGGGCAGGGCTGGGTTGGGATTCTCCTGCGTAGGCGCGGCGGGGATATCTGTCAGGTAATGGTTGGTGAGTACGCCATTTTCCATGCGGCTGACATATACCCGGAACCCGACTTTGCTTAGGGGAGCGCCGTAGAGGTCCGTCTTGCGGATGAGCAGGCTGCCGGGCAGCAGGGTGTTGATGATGTCCTTGGGGTTAGGGGGCAGTTCCCCCTCAGGGGGCGGCTCGGGGGCGGGGTGGGGTACAATTGTCCCGTTCTCGATGGTGAAGGCTTTTTCTAAGCCTACGCTGACCCCTTGGGGCGCGCTGATTTCCCGCAGATAATATACCTGGCCGGCGGAATCCTCGGGCAAGCCGTAGATGACCAGGCTGCCGCTAGGGTCCCGGGAGGTGAATACCTGGGGCGCGGGGTTCAGGGAAGCGGCGAAATCCTGGTAGACATTGTGCATGTCATAGTCCGCGGAGCGGGATGCCTGGAACGCCGCCAATTCGGTATCAAAATCAAAGGGCAGGGCATCAAAGACCAGGGGCTGATTGTCCTGGGTGCCGCCGCCAACAGCCAGTTCCTGACCGCCTTGGGCATTGGCACGGTACAGCATGAACTGGGCGCCGGGCAGGGGGTCTCCTGGCAGGTTCAAATATGCGGAATTGGACAGATACTTGGTGAATACCTGGGCGCCTGTGACCCTGTCATTGGGAAGAACTTGAGGCGCTACTTCGCCTGTCATCAGACCCGCATAGTCAATCTTCAGATTTTCATTGATGAGGATGTCCGCGCCCGCGGCCGTGTACCCCGCAGGCGGCGTTACCTCCCGGATAAAGTAGGGAACGCCGGGCTCCAGACCGCTGACAACGAAACGGCCTTTAGCCTGCATCCAGTAGAGCGGGTCGCCGGGCTGGGAGGTGCTCAGCCGGTTGCTCTCAAACACATAGGCCTGGTTATCGTCGGGGGTATAGGTGGGCAGCACGGCGCTGGGGGGCGTGGGCGGGGTGCGGTAGGATAGATACTGGGGGTCATTGTTTTCGTCCAGCTTGTAGACAATAAACTCCGCCCCCGACAGGCCCTCTTGCGTCGCGGGGTCTCTTTTTTCAAAGAGCATGGAGAAACTGGGCTCGGTGTTGACAAAGGGCGTGGGCGGCATGTACCAGGGGGTTGCGGTAATCATGCCCGCTGTAACCCGAAAGGTTTGCATGCGCAGCAGCTCTACCGGTTCGCCCGTGAGGGCGGAGTACTCGTAGACGATGTAATCACCGGGGAGCAGCCCGTCGATGAGAACCTGGCCGTCCTCCCCCGAAATGTACTTTCTGGCCTCCTCGGGGGTGGCGGTAAAATCATTGTTGGATGCGCCGTCCCGCAGCCAGGCACTAGCTGGCGGAATGCCGGTGTAATCATCCCGGGCGATGATAAACTGGGCGCCCGCCACGCTGGGGCCGGTCAACTCCAGCAGGTTCATCATAGCGTTGTTCAGGGTCTCCGCCCCGAAGGGGTAGGGATAGTATACCTTGTGTAGCCGCACGCCCCCGGTGGTGCCGTCGTCCGCCGGATCGCGGGGGTCCAGGGTGATGGTTACATAGGTGGTCAGCTTATCGCCAACCACAATCATGGTTTCATGGGCGTCCAGCCGGTAGCCCGCCCAGGGCGGCAAGTCGGGGTTGTCCGGCAGTTCCAGGGATACAAAGGCGGAGCCGGGGCTGTGGAGGGTAAAGGTGGTCAGCCCCTCCGGGCCGGTGAACAGGGATTGACTTTGGCCATCCCCCCGCAGGGTGACGTTCATGTTTTCAACAGGTACAAACGCCCCGGGGCTGGCGGGGTCAGGCGCCTGCACCAGAACGGTTACCTCAAAAATGCTGTTGTTGTAGGGCGGCAGGGTGGGCAAGGGGGTGGTGTAGACCAGGGGCGGCTCGCTGGCTAGCGCCGGGGAAACAAACCCCGCCCATATCTGGGTAAAAACGAGTAAAAATACCAAAGCCTGTTTAGGAAACCAGCCCATCTTTTTCATCCTGCACTCCTCCAATTCACGGGGAAGTTGTCGAAATATAGACATCTTCAGACGCCTTGCCTAATTATAAATATTATTGGAAGATATGTAAACATAAAAACCATCCGAAAGA
The DNA here is from genome assembly GCA_937894675.1 of uncultured Clostridia bacterium. Classification (GTDB taxonomy): domain Bacteria; phylum Bacillota; class Clostridia; order Christensenellales; family Aristaeellaceae; genus DTU024. Next base: position 86,981 of record CALCQO010000012.1, on the reverse strand, counting down.
CAAAACAGATTATGTGAATATGTCGGTTTATGAACGCGGTGGAGGAGTGGAAAGGGGGCACGGCTGGGCGTGGAAGAGAACGGGCTGGGTTACCCATGCCCTGCTGCCTGGAAGGGCAAATCCCGCGATAGAAAAAACCCTTCGCCGCCAGTACGGTGAAGGGTTTATTCTTTGTTTCTTGGTCCTCTGTTTTCTGTTGTTCAGCGGGAATCCGGCGAAATGGCATGGGATTCCCTTGGCGCTGCCCCTTGTCCTAAGGGTCAGGCGTTTTGCATATGGGGCATGAGGTTAGCGTATACAATCTGAAATTTCCCTCTGCCAATGGACCAGCGGTGGATGCCGGTTTCTCCTGTGACGAAGTCCGCCCGCTGGCCATTGGGTATCTCCAGCATGGTTCGATACAATTGGTTGATGACCTTCTCATGGGTGATGATGGCGATGGTAGCGCGCTCGTCGTTGGAGCTAAAAATCCGGGGGAGGGTGTTTTGTACACGGGTGAAGAAGGCCGCGGGTGTTTCCTGCCCATAGGCGGACTGTTCGGGCGGCTGGTTGTAAATCGGCGGGAACTTTTTATTGGCTTCGCTTTTTTCCATACCGGTCAGCTGGCCATAGTCAAACTCCACCAGATCTTCATCTACCAGCATACCGACTTGGCACATTTCCTCGATGTATTCTGCTGTTTGCCGAGCCCGCAGCAGGGGGCTGCAGTACATGCCATCCAAGGAAAAGGTTTCGGACAGATAGCTTGCCAATTGCTTTGCCTGCTGGTGCCCCTGGGGCGTGAGCGCATAATCGGCTCTGCCCTCATACACATTGAGCAGATTGCCTTCTGACTGCGCTTGGCAGATGATGAGAATTTCCATGGAGTACCTCCCGTTTTGTATTGTTAGTTTGGATTATAACAAATCCTTTCCGCCCTGAAAAGCGGAAAGGCAAGCTTTGAATCGGGATGCCGTGGGTGCTGCTTGCGGGGCAGCAGGCGCTTCCTGGATGGTCGCTTGTTGGCGGCAGGGTTTTCAATGAAAAAATGAGGCCGAGGCAAGCATGCTGCCCCCTGTATCCGCGGATGTTTGGCATTCTGTTTTCTGCTGTTCAGCGGGAATCCGGCGAAATGGCTTTGATTTTCTCCAGTATCTCCTCATCCGCCGGGCAGAAGAGGTAGCCGGGGATGTCCTCCCGCCTGAGCCAGGCGAAGGCGGCGTGCTCCAGCAGCTGGGGGGCGCCCTTAGCGATTACGCAGTTGTACAGGTACAGCCGCACGGTGATGTCCGGGTAGGTGTGGGTTACCTCCATGAACAAGTCCTTCACCGCCACGGTGCAGCCCAGTTCCTCCCGGCACTCCCGTTTGAGGGCCTGGGCGTGGCTTTCTCCCGGTTCCACCTTGCCGCCGGGAAACTCCCAGTGCAGGGGGCGGGCTTTGTGGGCGGGGCGCTGGCAGGCGAAAAACCGCTCCCCATCCCAGATGAGGGCGGCCACCACCGGGACGACGCTGGCTGTATCGGGCATACCCTTCTCCTTAAAGCGTGGTTTCTTTGGGCATTATACCACAGCCTGAGGGGAAAGCGCCTCGCTTTCCCGTTGACAAGCAGCCCGTCGGGATTTATAATGAACGAACATTCATATGAATGAAGAATCATGAAAGGGGCAGCCATGAAGGAACAGCACATTGTCAGCGCGTCCCGGATGCTGAAAACCCTGGCGGACGAAACGCGGCTGCGCATCCTGCTTCTGCTGAAACAGGAGGAATTAAGCGTGAAAGCCCTGTGCGAAAGGCTGGGGATGGAGCAGTCCGCCCTGAGCCATCAATTGGCGGTGCTCAAAAGGGAGCGGCTGGTGACCAGCCGCCGCCAGGGGCGCAGCAGCCTGTACAGGCCGTCGGATCACCATGTATATACCGTGCTCCAGCAGGTACAGGAGCATGTGGAGGAAATATGAAGGACTGGAAGATATCCCCCCTGCACTGCGGGGACTGTTCGGAGGATTTGCTGCGCAAGGTGGAGGAAGCCACCGGCGTAACGGGCTTTGCCTATGACCCCCATACCCAATTGCTCCATGTGCCCGAGGGCGCGGATGAGCAGGTGGTGCGCGCCGTGCTGGACGCGGGCAAGGTGGCCCTGCGTCCCCGGGAGGAAAAAACGCGGGCGGATGCCCATCACGGCCATAGCCACAGCCACGACCATGGCCATCACCATGGGGAAAACAGCTCGGTGCGCAACATCGCCATCGTGTTCGCCATGAACCTGCTCTTTGCCATCGCGGAGTTTGTTTTCGGCGCCCTGCTCAACTCCACCGCCATTTTCGCCGACGCTGTCCACGACCTGGGGGACGCCCTCAGCGTGGGGCTGGCATTCTTTTTGGAGAAGAAAAGCAGGAAGCACGCGGACAAGAAGTATTCCTTCGGCCACCGGCGGTTTTCCCTGCTGGGCGCCCTGATTACCGGCATTGTGCTGATTGTGGGCAGCCTCTTCGCCCTGATGCGCAGCGTGCCCCGGCTGCTAAAACCAGAGGCCGTCAATTACGACGGCATGCTGGTGATGGCGGTGCTGGCCATCCTGCTCAACGGCGTTTCCGCCTGGGCGCTGAGCCGGGGGCACAGCCGCAACGAGGGCATGCTCAACCTGCACATGCTGGAGGACATGGTGGGGTGGATTGGCATTCTGGTCATTTCCATCATCCTGCGCTTCCAGCCCTGGTACTTCCTGGATCCTCTGATGTCCGTGGCCATCTCCCTGTTTATCCTGATTAAGGCTGTGCCCCAGGTGCTCAGCGCCATTGACATCCTGATGGAATCGGTCCCCGAGGGGGTGGACATGGACAGCCTGGAGCGCCAGCTGCTGGCCCTGCCCGGGGTGCACGGTGTGGGGCACCTGCATGTGTGGAGTATGGATGGCGAAAGTCACAACTTCACCGTTACCCTCTTTACCACCCTGGAGGACGCCGCCTCCCAGCGCAAGCTGCGGGAAGAGGTACGGGCATTGGCGGCTGGGCTGCAGGTACAGTGTTCGACGGTGGAGATTGATTATGATCCGGAGAAATTTTTCACCGGAATGGTAGGGTGAGGCGGCGCGTTGAAAAAGCCCGCAACCGCATTTTCTTATGGAAAATGCTTCCTTCGTCACTGAAAAGGCCCGGGCTCGGTCACTTACGCAACGGTAAGCTCCCTCGCCCGGGTTTTTTCGTTCCTCGTCTTGCGGGTTTTGAACACGCCGCGCAATCGTGACGGACACTTTGAAACACAAAACGGGGCCAGAATGTTCTGGTCCCGTTTAAGCTTATCTTACCATATATGAGAGGAAGCACAGTAGTGTTTACATTTGCGCCATGATGGAGGCTTTAATCTTCCCGAATTCTTCCTCATTGATAGCGCCGGCATCAAGCAACTGTTTTGCCTGCAAAATTTTTTCCATGACAGTTTGTGGGTTGGTAGTTGAGGCACTTGCAACAGGAATCGCTGATGCAAAGGGCATAATTGTTGCATCAGCTAAACTGGTTTCTACAGGTATACTTTCATTATTCTGTATCTCGCCCTTGTTATTTTCTTCTTTTTCTTCATCTTTTTCATTAATAATAATGACATCCCTTAAATCCTGTTGTAACTCTTCTTCGGTGTATGAAAAATGTGCTTCTTCCAGAACATCAATTAGTCTTAGCCCCATGGGACGCAGAGTCGCAAGGGTGATACCGCCTGAAACGATGCCGCCGATAAGGGGAACGGCTTTGGATATGCCTTTTGCGAAAACATCCTTCGTCATTTTTGCACCAAAAAATTTCGCAACGGATTTAACAACCGGATAATAGAATGTTTTTGTCAGTGCTTTTTGCGGGATTTTTGTCAAGGCTTGCTTTGTCAAAGCGGAGGTCATAATTCTTGTGGCTTGGGCTGCGCCGCTTGAACCTAACATAACGCCACAGTAGAGTATCAACTGATTCGTTACCATTTGGTTGTCGGGCAAATTGCCTGACCATAAATCCTCCTCACCATAAAGATACGCAATTTCCTGAGCCATCCCAAGAGCGTTAGCATAGAATTGCAATACATCAGCAGGAACTGTTGCCGCCATCGCTAGACCGCCAGGTAAGCCTGCAATAAAGGATGCACCTGTGGATAGCAGTGTCCTGTTGTTAACAATTCCTTCTGCTTTTTTTCTCAAATCGCTCTTGGAGAAACCTGCCTCAACAGGGCCATCTTTGATAATCGATTCCTGAAGATCAATAGAAGAATTACGGAACTGATTCTTGAGAAAATTTGCCCTGTCCACTTTAAACCCGGGAATCTGTATCGCAGTGGAGAGGATGTTGGTAAGCATATTGTCGTTGTTGTTTGGAGCAGCATTGTTTTCAACTGTACTCATCGGGTGCATCTCCTTTATTTGTATTTCATAATGGTCTTTGTTTTTTTCGCGGAAGAAATGTTGTACCATCAAGCAACGACTCTATGACAAAACCATTTATTGAAATTTTATGGGTCACTTTTTGTAGAATACATGAAGGGGGTAGAGGATTTCTACCCCCTTCATGTATATTTTACCCATTATTTGTTTGATTTGTAAAGTGCCCCGCCCGCGTCAGCGGTTTCAGCGGAAGTACACCGCCGTGTTGGCCACCGTCATGATGGTCATCAGCAGGGCGTTGAGGAAGGCGGGCAGCCACACATTGCCGGTTTCGTTGGACCAGGCGCGGGTGTACACCGCCGCCGCCATCAGGGTGGGGGTCAGGGCGATTAGCAGGATGCTGCTCAGCGGCTGGGTGGGGAACAGGGCGGTGCCGGTGGCGAACAGCAAGCCGTAGTGGACAATCAGGTACAGGGCGATGCCGCCGGCGTTGAGCAGCATGGCCAGCAGGCAGCCCTTGCAGCCGGGAACATTCCTTGTGTTGTAGAAGATGGCGGCGCCGCTGACCAGGTAGTACAGGAAGAAGGGCAGCAGGTAGGGCAGCACCTTGATCAGCAGGCTGGGTTCGAAGGTCTTGAACGCCAGCACCCACAGGCGGAAGTCCACCTGCCACAGCGCGTCCACGGCGAATACCACCGCGTAGCCGATGGCGGTGATGATCCCGGCGGCCAGCAGGGAGACGGCGATGCCCTTCAGGGGCAGGCGCAGGCCGTAGTCCGCCATGGTGACGCCCTGCTTTTCGCCGCCGCCAAGATAGGTCATCCCCATGAACAACAGGGAAAAGCATATGCTAATCAGCGCCCAGAAGGCAATCTGGTTGGTGGTGGGGGCGCTCCACAGCCGCACGATGGTGAAGGAGGGCAGACGGGTCAGCAGCGCCAGGCCCAGGCCGGCGCCCAGCACCACCAGGGCGCCCACGCGCACCCGCTTTTCATTGGCGCGCACCAGGCCCACCAGGCCCACGATGGCGAACACCAGGCCCGCCATGGTCAGCAGCATCATCATGTCGCTGCCCAGGTTCTTATCCATGATGGCGGGGAAGAAGATGGCCGGCAGCAGCACGGCGAACATCAGGGAAGCCATTTTGCCAAGGCCCGCGCCCACCCCGGGGGCGGCGATGACGGCGGCTTCGGCCGACTCTTCCTCCCGGCGGGTATGGAGGATGGGCATCTGGACGGCAAAGAGCCCCAGGGCCAGAATCAGCAGGAAGAAGCCTGCCAGGGCCACGCCCTCGGCCAATTCCTTGTAGAGCCAGATCTGGCTGCCGCTGGGCAGCAGGCTGATGTTCTGGTTGTAATCCTTGAAGGCGGTGGTGTAGAAGTCCACCGTGTGGGCGGTGGAGGTGGTGGAGAAATGGTTCCAGGGGTGGATTTCATAGGGCTGGTACACGATGCGCTTGCCGCCGTCGCTGGTGTCGTACCAGGTGCCGGGCACCGGGGCGTCCTGCTCCAGGAACACCTTGCCCGCGTCGGTGTCTACATAGTTCTTTTTCACCACCGCGCCCCGGCTGTTGGGGTCGGGGTTGAAGAAGAACTCGTCAAACTGGGCGGCCAGCTTGCCCAGGGTGCGCCCGCCGCTGTTTTCGGAGGCCAATTCGGTGGTCAGCCCCAGAAAGCCTGTCCAGTAGTAGTCCGAGCCGTGGGTGAGGCTGGTGTAAATCACCCGGTAGCCGTTTTGCGCGAAGGCCTTCTCATCCTCATAGATGGCCATGGAGGAGGAGAAACCGCCCATGGAATGGCCCGTCAGGCCGATGATGCCGTTGCCCTGCTCGTCCTTGAGCACATAGGGCTGCTGGTACATGTAGTTGGCCGCGTCCCACATGGCGGTGGGCCAGAAGTTCATGAAGCTGCCGGTATAGGCCTCATTGGCTTTGGAGTGGCCATGGTCGTACATGTCCAGCGCCAGCACCACATAGCCCCGGCGGGACAGCTCGATGGCGTTCAAATCCTGCATTTCGCCCGAGTTGAGGTAGCCATGGGTTACAATCACCGTGGGGCGGGGCTGGGCGGCGGATACCCCCTCGGGCAGGTATAGCAGCCCCGACAGGGTGCCCCTGTCGGTGTCAAAGTAGATGCGCTCCACATCGGTGCGGCCCTTGTTGGTGTTTACCCAGTGGGCGCCGTAGCTGCCGCCCACAATCAGCACCAGAGCCAGAATCAACAGCAGTACCCGGTTGCGTTTCATGTGTATCCCCTCTTTCTTTTGATATCACAATAAGACGAGTGCTTCTCTCGCCCCTATTTCATGGAATGCCGGGAGTGCCTTAAAACTCCGCCGTGCCTGTGGTGCGGGGGAAGGGCAGCACGTCCCGGATGTTGCTGATGCCGGTTAAGTACATGACAAAGCGCTCAAAGCCAAGGCCAAAGCCGGCGTGCTTCACCGTGCCAAAGCGGCGCAGGTCCATATACCAGCTATAATCCTCGGCTTCCAGGCCCATTTCCTGGATGCGCTTTAAAAGCATGTCGTAGCGCTCTTCGCGCTGGCTGCCGCCCACCAACTCGCCGATGCCGGGCACCAGCAGGTCCACGGCGGCGACGGTCTTGCCGTCCTCGTTCATACGCATGTAGAAGGCCTTGATGTCCTTGGGGTAGTTGTACACGAACACCGGGCGCTGGAAATGCACTTCTGTCAGGTAGCGCTCGTGCTCGGTCTGCAGATCCACCCCCCAGGAAACGGGGTACTCGAATGCTTTGCCGCTATTTAACAAAATGTCGATGGCGTCGGTGTAGGTAACCCGGGCGAACTCCGCGTCCTTCACCAGCTCCAGGCGCTCCTTCAGGCCCTTGTCCACAAACTGGCTCAGGAAGTTGATTTCGTCGGGGGCGTCCCGCAGCACATCGGCGATGACGTGTTTGATCATGTCTTCTTCCAGCGCCATGTCGTCATCCAGGTCGGCGAAGGCGATTTCCGGCTCGATCATCCAGAATTCCGCCGCGTGGCGGGGGGTGTTGCTCTTCTCCGCCCGGAAGGTGGGGCCGAAGGTGTACACCTTGGAAAAGGCCATGCAGTAGGCTTCCACGTTCAATTGCCCCGATACCGTCAGGCTGGCGTGCTTGCCGAAAAAGTCCTCATTGTAATCCACCTGGCCGTCCTTTGTGCGGGCGGGGTTGCCTACATCCAGCGTCGTTACCTGGAACATTTCCCCCGCGCCCTCAGCGTCGCTGGTGGTGATGATGGGGGTGTGCACATACACAAAGCCCCGCTCGGCCAGATACCGGTGGATGGCCTGGGCCGCCAGGGAGCGGATGCGGAACACCGCGTAGAAAGTGTTGCTGCGGGGGCGCAGGTGGGCGATGGTGCGCAGGTATTCAAAGGTGTGGCGCTTTTTCTGCAGGGGGTAGTCATTGTCCGCCAGGCCTTCCACCACCACTTCCTCGGCGTGCACCTCAAAGGGCTGCTTCATGTCGGGGGTCAGCACCAGTTTGCCCGATACCGTGACGGCGCTGCCGGTGGTGATGTGGGTTACCTGCTCAAAATTGGGCAGGGTATCACTGCAAACCACCTGCAGGTTGCGGAAGGAGGAGCCGTCGTTCAGCTCGATGAAAGCAAAGGCCTTGCTGTCGCGCAGGGTGCGCACCCAGCCGGACAGGCGCACCGGGCTGCCGTCCTTTGGTGTCTGGTGGTAGAGTTCTTTAATAAGCATGTTTTGTTTCCCCTTCTTCGGTGATGATACGCGCCAGCATGGCCGCGCCGATGATGCCCGCCTGGTTGCCCAATTGCGCCAGATGAATCTGGGCGTAGGGCATGGTTTTGAACATCAGGAAATAGGGCAGCTTGGCGCGCACGGCGTCCAGCAGGAAATCCCCCGCGTGGCTGACGCCCCCGCCCAGCACCACCATTTCCGGATCCAGGAAGGATACCACATTGTTGATGGCCAGCGCCAGGTAGCGGCAGTAGCGGTGGAAGATGCGCATGCTGATGTCATCCCCCGAGCGGGCGGAGTCGATGACAATTTTGGCGGTAATTTTGCTTAAATCCCCGTTGACCCGCTGGGCGATGTCGCAGTGGGGATGGCTCAGGCAGGCTTCCTTGCCCATGCGGATGATGGCGGTGGCGCTGCAGTAGCGCTCCAGGCACCCGTCCTTGCCGCAGGTGCAGGGGATGCCGTCCAGCTCGATGGTCAGATGCCCCAGTTCGCTGGCCACGCCGTGGGCGCCCGTCCAGGGCTTGCCGTCGATGATGATGCCGCCGCCCACCCCGGTGCCCAGGGTTAAAAACACGCTGCTGCGGCAGCCCTTGCTGACGCCGGCGACGCTCTCGGCAAAGCCGGCTACGGTGGCGTCATTCTCGATATAGATGGGGCGGTTGATGTATTTTTGCAGTTCCGCCTTCAGGGGCACATCGTGCCAGCCCAAATTGGTGCAGAAAATCACAATGCCTGTCTCGTTGTCAGCGATGCCCGGGATGCCGATGCCGATGGTGGCGATATCCTCCACCTTGCACTCGGCCTGGGTCAGCGCCTGCATGCAGCAGGCGGCCATGTCCCGCACCACGTCCTCATAGGGGCGCTCCGCCAGGGTGGGGGTTTCCGCCTGGGCCAGGATGCGGCCCTCCCGGTCCACCACACCGCAGCCGATGTGGGTGCCCCCCAAGTCGATGCCTAAATACAGCATACATCCTCCTTGTGGATTAAAATCTGTTTATGGTGAAAACTTTGCGGCGCGCCGTTACTTGCCCCGGTTCATCATGTCGTTGAGCCGCTTGTCCAACTCCCGCGCCGCGGAATAGCCCAGCTTTTTCAGGCTGTAGTTGCGGGCCGCCACCTCGATGATGATGGACAGGTTGCGCCCCGGGCGCACGGGGATGACCAGGTGGGGGATGCGAACATCCAGGATGGTGGTAAACTCCTCGTCCAGGCCCAGGCGGTCATACTCCTTCTTTTCCTTCCAGTTTTCCAGGTGCACCGAGATGTCGATGGCCTTGTTCATCAATACGCTGCCCACGCCGAACATCTGGCGGATGTCGATGATGCCGATGCCCCGTATTTCCATAAAATGGCGCACCGTTTCGGGGGCTTCGCCAATCAGCCGGTTGTCGGACACCCGGCGGATGTCCACCACGTCGTCGGCCACCAATTGGTGGCCGCGCTTCACCAGTTCCAGGGCGGATTCCGACTTGCCCACGCCGCTTTCCCCGGTGATGAGCACCCCTGCCCCGTACACGTCCACCAGCACGGCGTGCATGGTGGTGCGGGGGGCCAGGGCGTTGTTCAGGTACAAAATGGCGTTGACGATAAACTTGGTGGTGGGCTCGGTGGTGCCGTAGACCGCCACGTCATTTTTGCGCGCGCTGGTCAGAAAATCCTCCGAGGGCACAAAGCCGCGGCACACTGTCACGCAGGGGATGGGGTAGGAAAAGAACTTGTTCAGGCATTCCTCCCGCTCAGCCACGGAGAGGGAATCCAGATACGTCATCTCCACATTGCCGAACACCTGGGGGCGGTTGTAGGCGAAATGCTCGTAAAAGCCTACCAATTCCAGCCCCGGGCGGTTAAACTCCGCCGACTCAATGTTCCATTCCTCCTGGGAGGAAGGGGAAAAGGTTTTCAGGTTCAGCGCCGTTGCAAAATCGTTTGCGTTGATCATGCCCTCACCTCTTTGTCATAGTTACAAGCATTATACATGTTTTCCCCTTGCCGTTCAATGCGGGGGGCGGAAAAAGCCGGGCAAGAGCAAACCTTTGCGGCAGTTTTCGCCCGGCAGGCGGCGGGGGAAGGGGTGAAACTTTCCTGTAAGCGCGTTCCGTTTTGACTTTTCCCCCTCCTTGTGCGTCTAATGGGTAAGGATATCCGAAAACGGAAAGGGGTGGGCACACTGCTGGACAAGGCCTTCTTTGAACAGATTGCCCAGAACAAGGCGCAGACCATGTACCGCGTGGCCTGCGGGTTGCTGCGCCATGACGCCGACCGGCAGGACGCCATGCAGAACGCCCTGCTCAAAGCCTGGGAAAAGCGGCATACCCTGCGGGATGAAAGGCTGTTCACCACCTGGCTGATCCGCATCCTCATCAACGAGTGCCGCAATATCGCCCGCGCTGGCCAGCGGGTGATTCCCATGGAAACCCTGCCTGAAACCCCCGCCCCTGCCTACGATATGACTGCCCGGGACCTGGTAGACAGGCTGCCGGAAAAACAGCGCCTGTGCGTCATCCTTCATTACCTGGAGGGATGGCCCGTGAAAGAGGTGGCCCAGGCCCTCAAGGTGCCCCAGGCCACCGTGCGGGGCCGCCTGATGCAGGCGCGCAAAGCCCTGAAACTGGAATTAACCAAGGAGGAAGCCGCCTATGAAACTTAATGATCTGCAACAGGCCTATCCTCCTGTCCCCGCCGCGCTCCGGGACAGCCTGGTGCGTACGGCGCGTACCCTTCAGGAGGAGAAACCCGTGAAAAAGAAACTGTCCTTCGCTCTGGTCTTCGCCCTGCTGGTGCTGCTGGCCTCCGCCGGCCTGGCCCTGTCCCTGCGCTACAGCGTGGAGAAAGCGGTTCCCCCCAAGTTTGCCGATAAAATTACTACCATAGACGAAACCTATGAGAACGACTATTTCACCATGTCCATCAACGACGCTGTGTCCGACGGCATGCGGCTGATTCTGGCCATGCACTTTGAGCCCAGGGAGGGGGCGGAGCAGGTGCTGGTGTTCCCCAGGATGACCGCGCAAAGCGGGGATAAGGTGCTGATGACCGACCCGGAAGCGGGCTTTGAGTACCTGGACGGCTTTTGGATGCCCGAGATGGCGGACAACCCCGCCGGCCCCGGCAACGCCATGCTTGACATGGTGCTCTGGGACGAAGACTTTGAGGACACCGCCGCCATCCGCGAGGAAATCACCTGGACGCTGACCCTGCATACCTTAAAGCCGAATTGGCCTATAACCCACGACCAATATACCAGCAAAGGCTATGTGGATTTGGGCGGCGCGATCACCCACGACCAGCACAACCAACTGTTCGCGGATGCCTATCAGAACAAGGAAATCCTGCTGACCTACGGGGACAATACCCTGGAGTATGCCGCCAACCTGCCCGTTCCCAAGGGCATGAAGGAGGAGGAGTACTACCTGAAGCGGGACTGGGAAAGGCTGGTGCTCTCCGGCGCCTTTGAGGAAGCGGACAGGGCCCAGCGCACATTCACCACCAAGCCCAACGCGGAGCTCAAGCAGTTTCAGGGGGAACAGGTGGTGCCCATGGAGGGGTATGAGGTGGTGGTCACCAGCGTGCGGGCGGCCTTCCTGGGCAGCGAATACCAATTGCTGCTGCGCCATACCGACGGCACCATGGACAAGGACGACCGGGAGCCCCGCAGCTACTTTGAGCTGCGCAGCAAGGACGTCATCCTGCCCTCAAGCGGCTTCTCCTTCAACCATGCCGGGGTGGGCTTGGACGAGGAAAACACCCAGGAGATGAGGGGCTCTTTCTCCATCGCAGATCTGGACAGGGTGCCCGACAAAATCACCTTCGTGCCCTTTACCCTGAAGGAAGGCGTTCAGTACCATGAAGCGATGAATGACCCTGGCTTGCGCTTCTATCAGGAGGAAAAGGCCTTTCCTGTTTCGCTGAAGTAAAATATCAAAATAAACAACAGCCGCCACAACTTCTGTGGCGGCTGTTTTGAGTATTCGTCTATTCCCGGCGCTGCCCGCTGTCCAGCCGAACAAACCCGCCGGCGGTGCCCCGTTGGTGCCATACGGCCAAATCCGCCGAGATTTCCTTGCCGTTGTCGTACAGGCGCATCAGGGGATGGCCAGCGGCGTCCGTATCCAGGCCCACCAGGGTCATCCAGTGCCAGGGCTCCAGGGGGCCCTGCTGGGTGCGGGCCAGGTTCAAAAAGGCGACAGGCCCTTCCTTCAGCCCCTGGGTAATAAAATCCACCAGGCTGGAAAGGGGCTGCCCGGCGTCCTGGGCGGTTAAGGTGCAGCCGCTGCCCAGTTCTTTCAGGGCTTGATTGCCCCCGGAGGCGAACTTGTGAATGTCGTTGAGGCCCATCAGCCCGGGGGTCACATAGTCCCACATGGCCCGCATCAGCTTTGTCATGGCGGCTTTGTCGGGGATAGGCTGGTGGTTTGCTTTGCCCGCCCTTGTCAGGTACAGCACCAGGTTGCTCAGGGTGCTGGGCCCGCAGCCCGCCTTGCGCTGCCAGTAGCCGGCAAACCACTCCTGATCGCAACCGCAATACACCTGGCCGCCCGGGGCGGGAAGGTGCAGATACTCGGGGTGGGGCGCCAGGAAGGATACATTGGCTTGCAGTTGGGGCATGGGGTACTCCTTTGAAAAAGAATTACAAGAATATACCCGTATGCAAAACGAATAAAGCCCCTCCGGGTGAAAGCCGGAGGGACCAGCGTGTCGAAAAAGCCGGCAACCGCATGTTTCGATACCGAAACATGCTTGCGTTTACTTCATCTGCCAGAATCGGTCACTTACTCACCATGTAAGCTTCCTCTTCTGGCAGATTCGTTCCTAGCCTTGCAGACTTTTTGGACACGCTGCACATCTTTGACAATCTAGCCCCTCCGGCTGAAAGCCGGAGGGGCTTTGGAACGCTATGGAAGGGTGCGCTTACGCGAATCCCCGGAAGATGGCCTTGAACACCGCGCCGAGGACGCCAAAGACAATCTGGAACACAAAGCCCAATATGCCAAACACCATGGGCACCACGATTACCATGCTCAGAAAGGCGGCGAACAGGCCGATAAGACCGCCGATTATTGAGGGCGCCGCCCGCAGGATGGCGAAGAACAGGTACAGGCCAAAGGCGAATTTCAGCATGTTCATCAGGGGGTTAACCTTGCAGCTGCCGGCAGCGCAGGCGGCCTTGCGGCTGTCCTTCTCTTCCTGTCTACGGGCTTTGCGCTGGGCCTTTTCTTCCTCCCGCTTCTGATGGCGCTGGGCTTCTTCCTCCTCCTGCCTGGCCCGCTTCTCCAGCTCCTTCGCGCTGGGGACATCCTGGGCGTACAGGGGGGTATCCAGGCCGCCGTACTCAAGGGCCAGCTGGCGGGGGGTGGGCATGGCCAGGATCAGTTCATCCTCCGTCAGCCCCTGCTGCAGCTTTTTCAGCTCCATCTCGTAGCGGATATCCTTGATGACCTGGGCACGCCTGTCCTTGGGCAGGTTGCGCAGCTGCCATTCCACCATCGCCAGGTACCGTTTCATGTTGCCTTCCAATGTGCTTTCCTCCCATTCTTTCAGGCGTTGCTGCCTTGATTTGCTTTCAGCATAGGGCATCAAGATAAGGGCGGGCTGAGAAGAAGATTAAAATTGGATTAATTCTCACGCCGGGTTGCATAGGCGCGCTGGTGATGGCAGCAGGTTTTCTTTCGGCTAAAATGCGAAAGATTTGTATTTCTGCCGAAATTAACGCTTGACCGTCCTCAGATCTTCGGCTAAAATGAGGAAAAGTTATATTATTGCCGAAAAAGGAGGATGACGATGACCTACATCAAGCGGCATATGGAGGACTGTGTGCTGGAATTAAGCAAGTCCTGGCCTGCCATCCTGCTGACAGGACCTCGCCAGGCAGGCAAAACAACCATGCTGATGGAATTGGCCCAGCGGGAGGGTTTGGGGCGGGAATATGTCTCCCTTGATGACTTGTCGATGCGGGAACTGGCGAAAACCGACCCAAAGCTGTTCCTTGAACTGCATAAGCCCCCTGTATTGATTGATGAAGTGCAATACGCGCCGGAACTGTTTACCTATATCAAAATCCATGTGGATAAAACCCATCAGCCTGGCAGTTTCTGGCTGACAGGATCGCAGATTTTCCGCCTGATGCGCGGGGTGCAGGAGTCCCTCGCCGGGCGCGTTGCCCTGCTGCACATGTCGCCTTTATCCCAGCGGGAATTATCAGGCGTACCCAATATGCCCTTCACCACCAATTTTGACATATTGACGGATCAAAGCAAAATCATCCAACCGATAACGGCGCCGGAGCTTTTCAATCGCCTTTGGGAAGGCTGCATGCCCGGGCTCGCAAGCGGTCAGTATACCGACCGGGACATCTATTATTCTTCCTATCTGTCAACCTATGTCCAGCGGGATGTCCGGGAGCTGTCCAACACGGTGGACGCGCTGAAGTTTATCCGCTTCATTACATCCGCGGCCGCCAGAGCGTCCCAATTGGTCAACTACAAAGCTATCGCCGATGACGCGGACATAGACCAGGTAACATGCAAGAATTGGCTTAATGTGCTGGAAACCCTGGGTATTGTGTTTCTGCTGCATCCCTACTCCAATAATGTTTTGAAGCGTACCATCAAAACGCCGAAACTGTATTTTTACGATACGGGGCTGGTGTGCCATTTGACCAGGTGGTCATCGCCTGAAGTGGCCCAGAGAGGCGCCATGAGCGGCGCGCTACTGGAAAACTTTGCCGTATCAGAAATGATGAAGACCTATCAGAACGCAGGCAGACAGCCGTACCTGCACTACTACCGCGATCGGGACGCGAAGGAGATTGATGTTATCCTGGAGGAAAACGGTCAGATTTTTCCGCTGGAAATCAAGAAAACCGCGAGCCCTGACCGGCGCATCGTGCGCGGGTTTGGCGTGCTGAACAAAGCGCCTCTGCGTATTGGGACAAGTGCGGTTCTCTGTATGGCAGACAGGCTAAGCGCTTTCGACCGGGATAACCTGATTGTTCCCATTTGGATGATATAAATATTTGAAGAAAGGCTGAAAATTGCAAAATTACTCCTAATATGTTGCCTTTCCGCCGGGGTTTGGGGTATAATTCCCCTGTTGGGGCAAAAATTCCCCGGTGGGCTGATTTTCGGCCAAGGAGGTTGGATGCAGGATTTATCGTGGGCGCTTCTGTGCAAGCTGGCGCCCGAACATATGACCGAGATTGGCAGGCGTGCCATGCTGCTGGAGCATATTGAAAACCGCGAGCCGGTGGGCCGCCGGGCGGCCGCCCAGATGCTGGGGCTGTCCGAGAGGGAAGTGCGCGCCGCCGCCGACGCCCTGAAAACCCAGGGCTTGATTGACTATTCCGCTTCCGGCATGGCGCTGACCCGCTCGGGCCGGGCGCTGATCCCCGAAGCCCGGCTGCTGTGCCGCATGGTGACGGATTTGGGCGGGCTGGAGCGGGAGCTGACCCAGAAACTGGGGGTCGACCGGGTGATGGTGGTCTCCGGGGACGCGGACGAGAATGCCGCGGTCCTCAAGGATGTGGGCCGCGCCGCCGCCCACCGCCTGCGCCAGTTGGTACGGCAGGACATGGTCATCGCTATTGCCGGCGGCACCACCATGGCGGAGGTGGCCCGATCCATGGTGCCCTGTGCCGCGGGGGTCATGGTTGTGCCCGCCCGGGGCGGCATGGGCAGCGCCGCCTCCACCCAGGCGGACACGGTGGCCGGGGATCTGGCCTCCCACATGAATGCCCAGTGCCGGCTGATTCACCTGCCCGACGGGCTGAATCTGTCGGCCATGCGGGAGATGCTCAAGATGCCCGCCATCCGCGAGACGGTGGAATTGATGCGCAACGCCGACATCATCCTCTTTGGGGTAGGCCGAGCGGACGCCATGGCCCGCCGCCGCGGGCTGGAAACTGCTCAGGTGGAAACTCTGCTGCACCTTGGCGCGGTGGGCGAATCCCTGGGGGATTTCTTTGACATCGAAGGCCGCACCGTGTACCAGAGCCCCTCTGTCAGCGCGGAATTGCAGACCCAGCGCCCCGGCAGCCGCATGATGGCGGTGGCGGCAGGCGCGTGCAAGGGGCAGGCCATCCTGGCCGCCGTGCGCCATAACCCGCCCGACTCCCTGATACTGGACGAGGGGGCGGCCCGCAGCATCCTAAGGCTGCTTCAATAAGTTTGGAAGGCGAAAGCCTTATCCATATCGCGTCATCTCGATGAAAACATATAAGGAGAAAAGGTATGAACAAGAAAACCATCCGGGACATCAATGTAGACGGCAAGCGGGTGCTGGTGCGCGTGGATTTTAACGTGCCTATGGACGGGGACAGGATTACCGATGAAAACCGCATCGTGGGCGCGCTGCCCACCATCAAATACCTGCTGGATCATAACGCAAAAGTGGTGCTGTGCAGCCACATGGGCCGCCCCAAGGGCGAAGTGAACCCCAAGTATTCCCTGGCGCCCGTCGCCAAGCGCCTGTCCGAGTTGCTGGGGCAGGAAGTGAAAATGGCCAAGGATGTCATCGGCGAGGATGCCGACAAGGTGGTCGCTTCCCTGAAGAACGGCGAAGTCGCCCTGCTGGAAAACCTGCGCTACCACAAGGAAGAGGAAAAGAACGAGGAGAACTTTACCAAGAAGCTGGCCTCCTACGGCGAAATCTATGTGAACGATGCCTTTGGCACCGCCCACCGGGCCCACGCCTCCACCGAGGGCGTTGCCCACTATATGCCCGTGGCCGTTTCCGGCTTCCTGATTGAGAAGGAACTGCAGTTCCTGGGCGATGCCGTCAACAACCCCGTGCGCCCCTTCGCGGCCATCCTGGGCGGCGCCAAAGTCAGCGACAAAATCAATGTCATCAACAACCTGCTGGAGAAGGTGGATGTGCTGCTCATTGGCGGCGGCATGGCCTATACCTTCATCAAGGCCCAGGGCGGCGAAATCGGCAACTCCCTGCTGGAAGCCGACAAGGTGGATTTGGCCAAGGAACTGCTGGAGAAAGCCAGGCAGAAGGGCGTAAAGCTGCTGCTGCCGGAAGACTCCGTCGCGGCGGATGCCTTCAGCAATGAAGCCAACACCCAGGTAGTCGCTTCCAACAGCATCCCCGAGGGCTGGCAGGCTCTGGACATCGGCCCCAAGGCACGGGAAGCTTTCGCTGGTGAAATCAAGAACGCCAAGACCGTTGTGTGGAACGGCCCCATGGGCGTGTTTGAGATGCCCGCTTTCGCCGAAGGCACCAAGGCCGTGGCCAAGGCCCTGGCCGACTCCTCCGCCACCACCATCGTGGGCGGCGGCGACAGCGCCGCGGCGGTGGAGCAGATGGGCTTTGCTGACAAAATCAGCCACATTTCCACCGGCGGCGGCGCGTCGCTGGAGTTCCTCGAAGGAATCGAATTACCCGGCGTAGCGGCGCTGAATAATAAATAAAGGCGCGCGTTGAAAAATCCCGCCATGCTGCGTCACTGAAGCCGTGTCAGCTCGGTCACTTACGCACGGTAAGCTCCCTCGCTGACCCGGCTTCGTTCCTTGCCTTGCGGGTTTTTGAACGCGCTTCCCCCGGATTATCGTTGAAGCACGCTCACCTAAAGTCCGTCATTCCATGTTACGATGGCAGGGTAGGCTTGGTCATGTCGTAGCACGGTAAGCTCCCTCGCTGACCCGGCTTCGTTCCTTGCCTTGCGGGTTTTTGAACGCGCTTCCCCCACAATATCGTAGGTTTGTTATGATTTGAGACCCACTTGGGTGGGTATGGTATCTTGAAACTCTTGGTTTATTTTATCGCGGATTCCAAAGGGCATCATGCCCTTTGGCGGGGTTCGGGGCAGCGCCCCGAGGTACTCCCTGATGACTGATTTGCAGAAAGGACATTCTATGCGGAAACCTGTGATTGCCGGCAACTGGAAAATGAACAATACCCCCAACGAGGGCGCGGAACTGATCAATGAACTTAAGCCCCTGGTGAAGGGCGCCAAGCCTGTGGTGGTGGTGTGCGTACCCGCCATCGACATCCCCGCGGCGGTGAAGGCTACCAAGGGCAGCGCCATCAAGGTGGGCGCGCAGAATGTGCATTTCGCCGAGAAGGGCGCCTATACAGGGGAAATTTCCGCCAAGATGCTGAAGGAAGCGGGCGTTACCTACGCCATCATCGGCCATAGCGAGCGGCGGCAGTACTTTGGGGAGACGGATGTCACCGTCAACCTGCGCTCCAGGGCGGCCCTGGCGGGCGGCCTGATTCCCATCATCTGCGTGGGTGAGAAGAAGGAAGAACGGGAAGCCGGGTACACCGACGCCCTGGTTACCTACCAGACCCTGATTGCCCTCTCGGGCATGACGGAGGAGGAAGTTAAGTCCGTCGTTATCGCGTATGAGCCTGTGTGGGCCATCGGCACCGGTCTGACCGCCACGGACGAGCAGGCCAACGAGACCATCGGCGTCATCCGCAAGGCCATCGCCGATAAGTACGGCAAGCGGGTGGCCAATGCCGTGCGCATCCAGTACGGCGGCTCCATGAACCCCAAGAATGTCAAAGGCCTGATGGCCCAGCCGGAGATTGACGGCGGCCTCATCGGCGGCGCTTCCCTGAAGGCGGAGGATTTCGCCAAGGTCGTCAACTATCAGGAGTAAGGAAGAAGTATGCAGAAACAACTGACAGCCCTGATTATCATGGACGGGCTGGGCATCAATGAAAACCCCGTGGGCAATGCCGTGCGCATCGCCGGTACCCCCAATTTGGACCGCCTCAAGGCCCAGTACCCCCACACCCAGATTGGCGCCAGCGGCATGGACGTGGGGCTGCCCGACGGGCAGATGGGCAACTCCGAGGTGGGGCATCTGAACATCGGCGCCGGGCGCATAGTGTACCAGGAACTCACCCGCATCACCCGGGACATCCAGACCGGGGAACTGTTCAAGAAGGAACCCCTGCTGTGGGCGATGGACGTGGCCCGGGATAACGGCGGCGCCCTGCACTTTCTGGGGCTTTTGTCCGACGGCGGCGTGCACAGCCATAACACCCACCTGTACGCCCTGCTGCAGATGGCCAAGGACAGGGGGCTTACCAAGGTATTCATCCACTGCCTGATGGACGGGCGCGACGTGCCGCCCACCTCCGGCATCGAGTTTGTGCGCCAGCTGGAAGACAAGATCAAGGAAATCGGCGTGGGCGAAATCGCCAGTGTGCAAGGCCGCTACTGGGGCATGGACCGGGACAACATCTGGACCCGTGTGGAAAAGGGCTATAACGCCATCGCCATGGGCGAGGGCACCACTGCCCTGTCCGCCGAGCAGGCCGTGCTGCAAAGCTACGACAAGGGCGAAACGGACGAGTTTATCCAGCCCACGGTGGTTCTCAAGGATGGCAAGCCTGTCGCCACTGTGCAGAGCGGCGACAGCGTGGTGTTCTTCAACTTCCGCCCCGACCGGGCGCGGCAGCTGACCCGCGCCTTCATCCAGCAGGATTTTGCCGGTTTCGACCGCCAGCGGGGCTTCATCCCTCTGCAGTTTGTCACCATGACCCAGTATGACGAAACCTTCACGGGGCTCAAAATCGTCAACCCGCCGGAAACCCTCACCAATACCATGGGGGAATACCTGTCGGATCTGGGCAAGACCCAGCTGCGCATCGCCGAAACCCAGAAGTACGCCCATGTCACCTTCTTCTTCAACGGCGGCGTGGAGGAAAAGAACGGCGGCGAGGACCGGGTGCTGATTCCCTCGGATAAAGAGGTGGCCACCTTCGACCTGAAGCCCGAGATGAGCGCTCCGGAAGTCACCCGGGAAGCCCTGGAGCTGATTGCCACGGACAAGTATGACGTGATGATCCTCAACTACGCCAACTGCGACATGGTGGGCCATACCGGCGTGCTGGAGGCCGCGGAAAAGGCTGTTACGGAAGTGGACAAGGACGTGGGCTTGCTGGCCGACGCCATTCTGGAAAGGGGCGGCCGGGTGTTCATCACCGCCGACCATGGCAACGCCGACCAGATGATTGACTACGAAACCGGCGAGCCTTTCACCGCCCATACCACCAACCCCGTACCCTTCATCGCCTGCGGCAAGGAGTATGTGGGCAAAGCCCTGCGGGAGGGCGGCCGCCTGTGCGACATCGCCCCCACCATGCTCAAAGCCATGGGCATCCCCATCCCCAAGGAAATGACCGGGGAACCGCTGATTTAACAGGCAAAGGAAAACAGACTCGAAGGCAGATTCCTTCGAGTCTGTTTCTTTCTTGTTATTTACTCAGCAAATTGCCTTGCATGTCGTAGACGTTCCAAAGCCCGTCTTCATCAGCGATGATAACGCCCTCCCCAAACAGGGGGACCTGGTCCCACTTGGGTTCTATGAGTACCTGACCATTCTTACCAATCAGGCCCCACTCTTCAACCACATTCTTGTTAGCGAATAAGGGCTCTTCTCCCTCCCGGGGCGGTCTGTACTGCATCACCAGGGCAACCCCATTATGAAAGGCATACGCTTTGTCCCATTGCAGGGGGATGACCACTTTGCCGGTTTTGTCGATGTATCCATGCTTCCCCTCATGGTAGACGGCAGCGAAGCCTTCTGAAAAGTTATCCGCTAATAACTCCTGCGGGGGAATGATGACATGACCGTCCGTGTCCATAAAGCCGCATTTGTGTACATTTCCGCTTTCCTCATCCTTGCATACACGGATGACATCATCGTATTCATAGGTGAGTTCCTCAGACACAATGGGTTCGCCCGAAGTATCCGAAGCGTTGTAATAGGCATAGTAATCACTGTCCCATTGGGGTTTACTGATTACATCCCCTCTGTCGTTAATAAAACCATAGCCGCCCTCTCCCTCTACCATCGCAATGCCTTTGCTGAAAGGACGAATTACATTCCACTGCGGTTTTTGCAGAAGGTTGCCTTGAGCGTCCATTAACCCATAAAGGTCATTTTTCTTTACGGATAACAGAGTATCTGTCAACCATTCATATCCCTGATACTGCGGGCGATAGTTGACGCTTCCGGAGGCGTCCACTTGCACCCATCTGTCTTCTTCTCCTTCCCGATGAAGCAGCACCGGCGCCACGCCAAAGCAAAAGGGCTCCGCCTCAACAAATTGCGGTTCAATCACCACATCCCCCTGCTCGTTGATATAGCCATATAAACCGTCTTTTTCGACAACCGCCAGCCCTTCGCTGAATGGCCAGGCGAAATCCCATACGGTATCAATCACAAGGGTGCCGCCTTTATCAATGTAGCCATACTTTCCGTTTTTCATGACGGGCGTCAGGTCATCAAGATTGTGTATCCTATCTTCCCATGCAGCGGGGATTATGGTATTGAACCGCCTATCCGCGACCCCCCATAGTTTGCTGTCTTTGTCCTGAAAGGTAATGTACTGCGCTTCCAGCACTTGTTCATCAGCCGCACTCTGCTGATAATTGATATAGGCTGGAAAAACATCCCAATTTTCTCGGCCGGGCGCCGGGAAAAACCGGAAAGAGGTGTCAAGAAATCCCCAAACGCCTTCCTTTTTTACATAGGCAAATCCATTGTTGTAATCCTCTGCCGCGTCAAGCTCCGCAGGATAGACCACCTGCCCCTGTCTATTAATGTATCCGTATTTTTCCCCGACATTATAAAAATAGCAGAGGCCGTCAGAAAAGCCATAGCCAAGGCCCATCCCGTTCCTCAGATAGGGAAGGTTTGTTTGCTGCGGCAGGGCAACCTCGAAGCTTTCACCCTCGCTGCTTGTTAATTCGATGATGGTATCCGCATTGCCGCTTGCGGCATGAGTGCTAAGGCCCATGTCGCTGACAAAAAGAAGCATCGCAAAAAGCATGATGAGAGTCTTTTGAATAGGTTTCATATCTCTACCTTCGCTTGTTCTGTGATGTTATGTGTACTTTTCAATGAAATTGTAATGTTTCCGGGTTGGTTTGTCAACTTCTCCAGCGGGAAGAACGCATGCGAAGCTTTGTTCCCCGGCATAATGAAAACGGGATTCTGCTGCGGGTCTTGAGGATTTTCTCCTTGACGAAAAAGCTCTGCTGCAATAGCGAAAGGTGCAAAAGGCGCTTTCGCCATCAATCCATCTCCCGCCCTATCCAACCCTTCAAATAATCCAGCTGCTCCGGGGTGTGGAACCAGTGCTCCCCGCCGGGCTGGATGGTGAAGGAGCAGGTATTGCGCTGGGCAAAATCCCGCACCGAGGCAAGGAGAACCAGGCTGTCCCCCTCCCCGTAGAGGATGCTGGTGGGGCAGGGCCAGGGGGGCGCCGGATGGGCGCGGGCGTAGGTCAGATATTCCCAGGAGAGAATTTGTCCCGAGGCGGCGGGGATGGTCTGTTCCTGCCTTAGTTTGCTTTCCGTTACCCCCGCTTCCTTCATCATTGATAGAATCAGGCTTTCCATGTCCAGCAGGGGGGAGACCAGCAGGCAGCGGTGGAAGGTTGTGGGGTGAAAGGACAGCAGGCTGAGCCATGCCCCGATGCTGGCCGCGTACAGGGCTTTTTGCCGCCAGTTTTCTTGCAGAAACCCTTCCGCCTGCCGCAGCTCCGCCACGCAGTTCCAGGGCAGGAAGGCAGGTTCCTTTCCCGCACGCTCCCCGTGCCCGGGCAAATCCACGCTGAGCACCTGCCAGCCCAAGGGGCACACCACCTGGGCGAGCAGGGCGGCTTCTTCCTTGCTGCCCCCCTGGCCATGGACGGCCAGCACGGCTTTGTCCTGTTCCTCTCCCCACAACAGGGCGGGAAGGGTTCCGATGGTTAGGTGCCTTTTCCTTGTATGCTGCATGGCGGTTTCCTCATCTGCTTTCCTGTTTCTCTGGTGTATTCTATCCATTCCCGCGCCGAGCTGTCAACGGCAGCCGTTTCCCATCCTGCCCCTCTCGAATACAAAAGGAAAACATCAGCCGCTTGAAATTGCTCAAGAGAAAAACAGTAAGCGCGGACTTGCGTTTTTCCGCTGAAGTCCTTTTGAAAACCCTTTGACGGCGGGCTCGGGAACTGATAAAATAAAAAGATAGGTTGTTTGCGTATCCAAGGGTGTGCGGCAGCCTATTGTGCAGCAGGGACAAGGCGTTGTTTGAAGGAGGAAGTATGGACAAGCCGGGCATCAACAAGATATTGATCATTGGATCGGGGCCCATTGTCATCGGGCAGGCGTGCGAGTTTGACTATTCCGGCACCCAGGCGTGCAAGGCGCTCAGGAGCCTGGGGTATGAAATTGTTCTTGTCAATTCCAACCCCGCCACCATCATGACGGACCCGGAAACCGCGGACAAGACCTATATTGAACCGTTGAATGTGGATTATCTGGAACAAATCATTGCGAAAGAACGGCCTGATGCCCTGTTACCAAATCTTGGTGGGCAATCAGGCCTTAATTTATGCTCCGAATTGGCGGAAAAGGGCGTGCTGGAAAAGTACGGGGTGCAGATTATCGGCGTGTCCCTGGACGCCATCCGCCGGGGGGAAGACCGGGTGGAGTTTAAAAAAACGCTGGAACGCCTGGGCATCGAGTCGGCGCGCAGCGATGTGGCCTATTCCCTTCAGGAAGGGGAGCAGATTGCCGCCTCCCTGGGTTATCCGGTGGTGCTGCGCCCCGCATACACCATGGGCGGCACCGGCGGCGGCCTGGTGTACAGCCCCCAGCAGCTGCGGGAAGTAATGGCCCGTGGCCTGAAAGCCAGCCCCGTAGGTCAGGTATTGGTGGAGGAATCCATCCTCGGCTGGGAAGAGCTGGAGGTGGAGGTGGTGCGCGACCGCAAAGGCCAGATGGTGGCGGTGTGCTTCATCGAGAACATCGACCCCCTGGGCGTGCATACCGGGGATTCCTTCTGCTCTGCCCCCATGCTGACCATCTCTGAAGCCGTGCAGCAGCGCTTGAAGGAAGCCGCCTTCAAGATTGTGGAAGAAGTGGGCGTCATCGGCGGCACCAATGTGCAGTTCGCCCACGACCCGGATACCGGGCGCATTATTGTGATTGAAATCAACCCCCGCACCTCCCGCTCCTCGGCGCTGGCGTCCAAGGCTACGGGCTTTCCCATCGCGTTGGTGTCCGCCATGCTGGCCATGGGCATCACCCTGGATGAAATCCCCTGCGGCAAGCACGGCACCCTGGATAAGTATGTGCCCAGTGATGACTATGTGGTGATTAAGTTCGCCCGGTGGGCTTTTGAAAAGTTCAAGGGCATCAAGGACGAACTGGGCACCCAGATGCGCGCCGTAGGCGAAGTGATGAGCATCGGCAAAACCTACAAGGAAGCCTTCCAGAAAGCCCTGCGGGGGCTGGAAATCAAGCGCTTCGGCCTGGGCTTTGCCGCCAACTACCATAGCCTTAGCAAGGTGGAGTTGCTGGCTTTGCTGCAAAAACCCACCAGCGAGCGGCAGTTTATCATGTACGAAGCGCTGCGCAAGGGGGCAACCACCCAGGAGCTCTTCGCGCTCACCAAGATCAAGCCCTACTTCATCGACCAGATGCGGGAGCTGGTGGAGGAGGAGAACGCCCTGCTGGCCTACAAGGGCGGCGTGCCCGATGGGGAGGTGCTGCTGCATGCCAAGCGCAGCGGCTTTTCCGACAAGTACCTGTCGGAAATCCTGGGCCTGAAGGAGATGGCGGTGGCCGCGGCCCGACTGGAGGCGGGCATCGTGCCGGGGTACTACCCCATCCATGTCAGCGGCACCAAGGACAGTGCCTACTACTACTCCAGCTACCATGGCCAGGGGGAAAAAATCGAGGGCGACGGTCAGCGCAAGGTGATGGTGCTGGGCAGCGGCCCCAACCGCATCGGCCAGGGCATCGAGTTTGACTATTGCTGCGTACACGCCGCCAAGGCCATCCGCAAGCTGGGTTTTCAGACCATCATGGTCAACTGCAACCCGGAAACGGTGTCCACCGACTATGACATTTCCGACCGCCTGTACTTTGAGCCCTTGACGCTGGAAGACGTGATGAACATCCACCGCCGGGAGAACCCCCTGGGGGTGATTGTACAGTTCGGCGGCCAGACCCCGCTGAACATCGCCCGGCTGCTGAAGAAAAACGGCGCCAACATCATCGGCACCCCGCCGGAGGTCATCGCCGCCGCCGAGGACCGGGAGCAGTTTGAGGCCGTGGCCCAGCGCCTGCACATCCCCATGCCCGAGTCGGGCATGGCTTTTACCCTGCAGGAGGCTTTTGAAGTGGCTCGGGGCATCGGCTATCCCGTCATCGTGCGGCCTTCCTTTGTGCTGGGCGGCCGGGGCATGGAAACGGTGTATGACGAGGAGGGGTTGGCCGCCTACATGCGCTCTGCCACGGAAATCAGCGCCGAGCGGCCGGTGCTGATCGACCGCTTCTTGCTCAACGCCCTGGAGTGCGAGTCCGACGCCATCTGCGACGGGGAAACGGCCATCATCCCCGCGGTGATCGAGCATATCGAGCCGGCGGGCATCCATTCGGGGGATTCCGCCTGCGTCATCCCCTCCCGCACCATTTCACAGGAGAACCTGGATTTGATTACCCACTATTCCCAAAGCCTGGCGCGGGAAATCGGCGTCAGGGGCTTGCTCAACATCCAGTACGCCATCGAAAACGGCAAGGTGTTCATGCTGGAGGCTAATCCCCGGGCGTCCCGCACGGTGCCCCTGGTGTCCAAGGTGTGCGCCTTGAACATGGTGGAGGCTGCCATCCGGGTGTCCATGCGCCCCTATGTGCAGACTCCGCCCCTGGCGGAACTGGCTGTCCACCGGGATATCCCCTACTACGGCGTCAAGGAGGCGGTGTTTCCCTTCTATATGTTCCAGGAGGTGGATCCCCTGCTGGGGCCGGAGATGCGCTCCACCGGCGAGGTGCTGGGCCTTTCGGAAACATTCGGCGCCGCCTTTTTGAAGGCGGAGGAGGCAACCGGCTCCGCCCTGCCCAGGGAGGGCAAGGTGCTGCTGAGCGTCAACGACCGGGACAAGCCCCGGCTGCTGGACATCGCCAGAAGGCTGCTGGCTTTGGGCTTTACCCTGTGCGCCACCGACAAAACCTGCGACATGCTGGACGCGGCGGGCATCCCGGCGGATCGGGTGACCAAGGCGGACGCCCCCGGCGGCCATTATGTGCTAAACGCCATTGAGCAGGACGAGGTGGGGATGATTGTCAACACCCCCAGCGGCCACCACGGCAGCATCCGCAGACTGGCGGTGTCCAAGAAAATCCCCTATTTCACCACCATCGCCGCCGCCATGGCCGCCGTGAGCGGCTTGGAGGAGGGCAGGAAGGGCATCCAGGTGAACAGCCTGCAGGAGCTCCACGCCCGGCTGACCTGAAGGGGCTAAGAACGATAGAAACATAGGCAAGTGCCCGGCGGATGTTCTCCGCCGGGCACTTGATTATTGTTATATCAGTTTACGCGTCCAGCGCCGCCAGCATGTCCCGCAGGCTGTCCTTGGCGTCGCCCAGCAGCATCAGAATGTGGGGGCTTGGCTCATACAGGGGGTTGGGTACCCCAGCGTAGCCGGGCTGCAGGTCGAAGTTGCAGATAATCAGCCGCCTGGCCGCCTGGGCGTCCAGCACCGGCATGCCGTAGATGGGGGTGCCCTCGGCGGTGTTGGCGGCGGGGTTCACCACATCGTTGGCGCCGATTACCACCACCAGGTCAGCCTGGGCCATTAAGGGGTTGATGTCGTCCATCTCAAACAGTTTGTCGTAGGGGATGTCCACCTCGGCCAGCAGTACATTCATATGCCCGGGCATGCGCCCCGCCACGGGGTGGATGGCAAAGCGCACCTGCCTGCCGCCTGTTTCCAGGGCGTCATGCAGGGCTTTCACCAGTTCCTGCGCCTGGGAAACGGCCATGCCGTAGCCGGGGATGATGATGATATCCCTGGCCTCCTGCAGCCAGTCAGTCAGCAGGGATTTGTCCGCGGCCTGGGGCTGTTGTTCTATCTGAGCTTCGGGCGCGGGCGCGGCTACCTCCGCTTTTTCCGCCGCGGCGGGCGCGGGGCGCCTGTCCCCCAGCGAGCGGGCGAACAGGATGTCCGACAGTTTGCGGTTCATGGAGCGGCACATAATCTGGGTGAGCAGCAGGCCGGAAGCGCCCACGATGCCGCCCACGGACACCAGCAGCACATCGCCGATGGCCATGCCGGCGATGGCCGCCGCCACGCCGGAGGTAGAGTTAAGCAGGGAAATGGTGATGGGCATGTCGGCGCCGCCCACAGGCAGGGCAATCAGCACGCCCAGCGCCAGGCTGAAAACCAGGGCGAGAACAGCATACAGCATGGTTTGCCCGCTTTGCATAAGGGGCAGTACCAGAAGCAGGGCGGTCAGCAGGGCGCTCAGCCCTGTCAGCAGTCGGTGGCTGGGCAGGGCGATGGGTTTTTGGGGCAGCAGGCGGTGCAGTTTGCCCGCGGCCACCAGGCTGCCCGTAAAGGTCAGCGCGCCCACGGCCAGCGCCAGCATGGCGGTGAAACGCTCAAAACTGGGCAGGGCAGGGTTGCTTTGCAATGTCAGCAGCGCCGCCAGGGCGGAAGCCAGGCCGCCCAGTCCGTTCAGCAGCCCCACCATCTGGGGCATGGTAATCATTTTCACCTTCCGCGCCATCACGATGCCCAGGGCGGTGCCCAGGGCCAGGCCCAGCAGGACGGAAGCTTCCGTCAGGATGTTTTCCTTTACCAGCACGATGACAATGGCCGCCAGCATGGCAAGGGCGCTCAGCCGGTTGCCTTTGACCGCCATGGATACCCGGCTCATCCAGTAAATGCCCAGCAGCACCAGCAGGCTCAGCAGGGCGCTGACAAGGTAGTAGAGGGTGCCGCTCATGCCTCATCCTCCCTCTCGTGTTCTTCCCGGCTGCCCTTGAACATGCCCAGCATGCGGTCAGTTACCAGAAAGCCCGCCACCACATTGATGGTGGCGCACACGATGCCGATGATGCCCAGCACCTTGCTGCCAAAGCCCACCGCCAGGGCGGTGGCGGTAACCATGCCCAGCACCGTCACGCCGCTTAAGGCGTTCATGCCGCTCATCAGCGGCGTGTGCAGCAGGCTGGGCACCGCTTTAATCAGCCGGTACCCCAGCAGCGTCGCCGCCGCGAAGACCAGCAATAAAATCACTTCTCTGCTCACAGTCCCATGGCCTCCCTCGCCCCCTGGTGCACAATGGCGCCGTCCCTGGTCGTCAGAATGCCCTGGACGATTTCATCCTGGGTGTCCAATTGGATTTTTCCATCCTTCACCAGGTATTTCACCAGGTTGTAGACATTCTGGGCGAACATCCAGGTGGAGGATTTGGGCAGCAGCCCGGGGATGTTCTTGATGCCAATCAGGTGCACCAGCCCCTGGCCGGCGGTTTCGCCGGGCACGGTGCTTTCGCAGTTGCCGCCCTGGTCGATGGAAATGTCCACGATGACAGAGCCGGACTTCATGGTGTCCACCATGTCCCTGGTGATCAGCACCGGCGCCAGCTTGCCGGGCACCAGGGCGCTTAAAAACACGATGTCCATCTGGGGCAGGTGGGGGGCAATCATCTCCCGCTCGTGCTGCAGCAAATCCTTAGGCAGGGCCAGGGCGTAGCCGCCGGGCCCGTGGGCCATTTCCTCGGGGATGCCGATGTCGATAATCTTTGCCCCCAGGGACGCGGCCTGCTCCCTCGCGTCGGCGCGGATATCGATGGCGTGCACCACCGCGCCCAGGCGCTTGGCGGTGGCCAAAGCCTGCATGCCGCCCACCCCGGCGCCGATTACCAGCACGTTCAGGGGCTTTACCATGCCCACGGCACTGAAAATCTGCGGGATAAAGGAGGGCAGCAGGTTGGCCGCCATCAGCATGCCCTTGTAGCCGGCGCAGGTGCTCATGGAGGTAAGGGCGTCCATGTTCTGCGCCCGGGTGATGCGGGGCACCCCGTCCAGGGTCAGGGCGGTGACGCCCTTTTCCGCCAGGCGCTGCACCATCTGGTGGTTGCTGGGGGAAGCGGGGTGGATGAAGGTAATCAAATACTGGCCGGGGCGCATTAAGTCCGCCTCGTGCACGCCCAGCTCCTGATTAAAAATGGGCTCCTTGACCTTGAGAATCATTTCCGCCTGCTCAAAAAGGGCGGCCGCGCTGTCCACCAGCTGGGCTCCGCTGGCTTCATACTCCTCATCATGGAAATAGGCGCCCAGCCCGGCGCCCTGCTGCACCAGTACCCGATGGCCGTCGGCAATCAGTTTTTTGCAGGTTTCCGGCGTCGCCGCCACGCGGTTCTCCGCGTGCATGATTTCTTTGGGGATACCAATCAACATGGTGATTCCTCCTGTGTGGTTGTAATGTTGATGTATTATAACCCATCCCCCCTATGTTAGACAATGGGTTTGCAAAGGGCTAAGCAGTTGTGATGAAGGCTGTTTTTTGGTACAGTATCGGCAGGAATGCGTGAGGGAGGGATGCCCGTGGATACCAAGCAAGCCTCCGCCCTGTGGGGTGTCAGCGAGGGGGAGGTTGGCCGCCTGTGCCGGGACGGCTTTGTTCACCAGGCAAAGAAACAGGGCAGGAAGTGGCGCATCCCCGACGGCGCTCTGCCCCCCTACCGGTTTGAAGCGGGCAAGGCGGACAGCCAGCTGGGCCGCAAGACCCTGATCCTCCAGGCGCTCAGCGCGGAAAAGACCATCCCGGAAAGCAAACTGTCCAAAACAAAGGGTCGCCTGGCGCTGCTGTTTGATCAACTGGTTCAGCAGGGGCTGATTACCCCCATCCAGGGGGAGGCGGGGGAGGACTTGTTTGGCCGGCATCTGCTGACCGCCGCCGGGGAAACCTTCCTGGAGGAAAACAAGACCTACAGCCGCATGTTAAAGGCGCTGCCCAAGGTGAACGTGAACATCAACCTGAACCCCTGAACAAAGAAAGAACAGGGCTTTTGCCGCCCCGGGGCATTTTTTCCCGGTAGGCGCGGTATACTGTTTCTGCCCCGCGGGGCAAATGGAAAAAGGACGGATGATCCATGAAATTTGTGTATATTTCCCCCGAGTTCCCCAAATCCAACTGGCAGTTCTGCGACCGCCTCAAGTGCAACGGCGTCACGGTGCTGGGCATCGGCCAGGAACGGTATGAAAACCTGGACCAGACCCTCCGGGAGGCGCTGACCGAGTATTACAAGGTGAACAACCTGGAAGACTACGACGAGATGCTGCGCGCCGTGGCGTTTTTTACGTTTAAATACGGCAAGCTGGACTTTCTGGAGTCCAACAATGAATACTGGCTGGAGAAGGATGCCCGGCTGCGCACCGATTTCAATATTCCCCACGGCTTCCATGTCAGCAATATCGAGCCGGTGAAGAGCAAATCCCTGATGAAGGAATATTTCGCCAAGGCCGGCGTGCCCTGCGCCCGGGGCGAGGTGGTCACCACCCTGGAAAACGCCCTGGCCTTTGCTAACAAGGTGGGCTACCCCCTGGTGGTCAAGCCCGACAAGGGGGTGGGCGCCGCCAAGACCTACAAGCTCAGCGGCCCCCCGGATGTGGAAAAATGGTTTCAGCAAAAGGACGGCGACACCTACCTGTTGGAGGAGTACCTGGACGGCGAGGTGGTCACCTACGACGCCATCATCAACTCCAGGGGCGAGCCCATCTTCGATATCTCCCTGGAGTGCCCCGTCTCCATCATGACCATGGTGAACGACGGGGTGGACTGCGTGTTCTACTCCTGCCCCGAGCCCATCCCCGAGCTAAAGCCCCTGGGGCTGAAGGTGGTGGAGGCTTTCGGCATCAAAAGCCGCTTCGTGCACCTGGAGTTTTTCCGCTTAAACCGCGACCATCCCGGCCTTGCCCCCAAGGGGGCGTACCTGGCGCTGGAGGTAAACATGCGTCCGGCGGGGGGCTTTTCGCCGGACATGTACAACTATGCCCGCAGCGAGGATGTGTTCCAGATCTGGGCGGACATGGTGGCCTTCGACAAAACCGCCTCCGTGCCCCAAGGGCCCAGCAACTACTGCATCTCCGCCAGCCGCCATGACGAGTACCGGTATGTGCGCACCCATCAGGAAATTATGGATACCTACCGCGACCGCCTGGCGCTGTGCACCCGCATGCCCGATGTGGAAGCCCGGGTCATGGGCAACACGGTGTACCTGGCCAAGGTGGCCACCAAGGAAGAGATTGACGAGTTTGTCGCCTTTGTCACCCAGCAATCGCCCGCCACTTGAGGGGCGCTTTTAGGATATCCGCATCACTTTTTTTGAAAGGACCGTTATGCA
This sequence comes from uncultured Clostridia bacterium, assembly GCA_937894675.1. GTDB lineage: Bacteria > Bacillota > Clostridia > Christensenellales > Aristaeellaceae > DTU024. Next base: position 55,795 of record CALCQO010000012.1, on the reverse strand, counting down.
CAAAGAAACCACTTCCTTCTTCAGCCGGGAGCTGAACCGGGAGATGCCCCTTAGCATCTACGGCCACGGGGGCAAAAGCTGCGTTGTTTTCCCCTGCCAGGACGGCAGGCACATGGATTTTGAGGGTTTTGGCATGGTGGACACCCTGTCGCCATGGATCAACGCCGGCCGCCTGCGCCTGTTCTGCGTGGACAGCATCGACCGGGAATCCTGGTCCGCCGCTCACCAGCATCCCCGCTACAGCATCGAGATGCAGGAGAAGTATTTCCACTACCTCACCGACGAGCTGGTGCCCTTTATCTACGACCGCGCCTGGTCGGATGACCCCATCATGACCTTTGGCACCAGCATGGGGGCCTGCCACGCCGCCATCGCCCAGCTGCGGCGGCCTGACCTCTTTGACGCCGCTATCGCCCTGAGCGGCTTTTACAAGGCCGACGTGTTCTTTGGCGACTACATGGACGACCTGGTGTACGACAACTCCCCCTGCGACTTTTTGCGGGGCATGCCCCGCAGCCACCACTACATGCCCCTCTACCATAAAAGCCGCCTGTACCTGTGCATCGGCCAGGGCCGCTGGGAGGAAACCCTCCTGCCTTCCAACCACGAAATCAACCAGCTGCTCATCGAAAAAGGCCTGCCCCACCGGGTGGACTTCTGGGGCTACGATGTGGATCATGATTGGCCGTGGTGGCATAGGATGGCGGGATACTTTATGGATAAAGAAATACCCCTTGGGTGACGCGCGTTGAAAAGGCCTGTAACCGCATTTGCTGAGCAAATGCTTCCTTCGTCACTAATAACGCCCGGGCTCGGTCACTTACGTTACGGTAAGCTCCCTCGCCCGGGCTTTTTCGTTCCTCGGCTTCCAGGCCTTTTGAACGCGCTTGGTGGCGGGGCGAGGAGCTGGGGAAACACAGGGGACGTATCTCTTTGTTTTCCCTAATTGATAAGATAATTTGGTTGTTGCATGAAAAAGCAGCCGCATCTTGATTGCGGCTGCCTTTGTTTTTGTATTTGCATGTTTTACTTTTGTTACTTGCCATCCTCATCGCAAAATACGCTTTGCTGTTTTGCTTTGGCTGGGATGATGCGGGGCTTTGCCCCACACCCCACCAAAGGGCATGATGCCCTTTGGAATCCGCAACATGGGTGGCTGCCAGAAAGTTTACGCCCTCTTCTCGCTCTTGAGCGTCATCTTGATGGCGTGGAAGAAGCCGGTTTTATTACCGTAGTTCAGCGTGCCCCAGCTGTAAATTTTAATGCTCAGCACCGCCAGGAACACCGTGGTCAGCAGCAGCAGGGAGCCGGACACCAGGTGCTGCCAGAAGGGCACCGTCACAATGGCGGAGCGCAGGGGCATCACCATCAGGCTGGTGAAGGGAATCATGGAGGTAACCACCGCTACCCCCGAGGAGGGCATGTTCATGGCGAAGGACGCCGCCAGATACCCGCCGATGAAGATGAACTGGATAAAGCCGGTGGCGTTGTTCACGTCCTCCACCTTGCTCACCGTGGAGCCCAGCGCCGCGTACAGGAACAGGTACATAATGTAGCCGACCACGGAATAGAAGATATAGGTCAGGATATAGCTGCGGGTCAGGGTGCCAGACAGCATCATGGTCAGCATGGGGGGCAGCAGGTGCTTGTTCAGTTGGAAGCCGATGAAGGCGGCCAGGGCGATGCCGGCGATCTGCACCACGGCGGCGACGGCGCTGGCGGCCACCTTGCCCAGGATCAAGGCGGAGGGCTTGCAGGAGGTAATCAGCAGCTCCATGGTTTTGGAGTCCTTCTCCCGGGCGATGATTGTGCTGGTTACCTGCCCGTAAATCAGCACAAAGATATACACGACAAACAGCAGTCCGAAAGCCAGCAGCACATTGTTGCTGCTGTTTTTGCCCATCACGGTTTCCACCTGTTCCACCTGGGTGGTCTGAATCTGGGCCACCTGATCCATGGTGACATTCATTTCCGACAGCTTCTGGGAGGTGTACAGCTCCTTCATCACCTCGGCCAGACGGGTGCCCTGGTTGGATTCCAGGTCTTTATCCTGCCAGACGGACTCAAAATTGGTCAGGCTGTTCACCACAAAGCCCACGGTCAGTTTCTTGTTCTGCAAATCCTGCACCAGGCTGTCCCTGGAGGGATAGAGATTCTCCTGCGTCAGCCCCAGGGCGCCGGATACAACCGGCTCCAGCGTCTGATCGGCAAACACATAGCCCACATCCTGGGTCAGGGTGGTGTCCTGCTGCTGCACATTGTCCGTCTTTCCGGAGTCAAACAGATTCATGATGCGGGGAATGTTGAACAGGGCGAATACCGCCAGCATAATCAGTAGGGTGGTCACAATCACGCTCTTTTTGGCCAGCTGGTTTTTCAGCTCGAACCCGAAGACAATCTTAAAATTCCTCATGCCTTTTCACCTCCTACGGTGGATACGAAAATATCGTTGAGGCTGGGCTCGTACAGCCCGAAGCGGGCGATGGTCCAGTTGCTGCCCGCCAGGTACGTCAGCATCTGCTGCTGGGTGGCGGTGTTGTGGGTGTCCAGGATGACGCCCTTGTCCGCCAGGTAGGGGGTGCCCTGAGTGCCGGGGAAGGCGGTCTGGATGGCCTGGATGACTTCCTCATCCGCCACAGCGTCCACCTCCAGCAGCAGCTTGTTCTCGCCCCGTGCGCGCTTGATTTCGTCCAGATCCCCCGACAGCAGGATGCTGCCGTCGTGTATCAGGGTAACATCGTCGCAGACTTCCTCCACATAGCCCATCTGGTGGCTGGAGAAAATCACCAGCTTGCCCCGTTTGACAAAGTCGGCCACAGCGTTCTTAAACACCTGGGCGTTCACCGGGTCCAGGCCGCTGAAGGGCTCGTCCAGTATCAGGATATCCGGGTCGTTCAGAAACGCCTGGGCAATCTGGATTTTCTGCTGGTTGCCCTTGCTCAGATGCTCCAGGGGGCGCTTGGCGTAGTCGCCCAGGTTGAAAAAATCAATCCACTCCATGGCGGACTTTTCCGCGGAGGCCTTGTCCGCCCCCCGCAGCATGGCAAAATACGTCAGCTGATTCAGCACCTTGTTCTTGGCGTACATGCCCCGCTCCTCCGGCAGGTAGCCGATGCGGTAATCCCCCGTCTTAAAGGGCTTGCCGTCAAGCAGAAACTCCCCCGAATCCTGATGGAACACGTCCATCAGGCAGCGGATGGTGGTGCTTTTCCCGGCGCCGTTGCGCCCCAGAAACCCCATGGCTTTGCCGCTGACCACCTCGAAGGAAATGCCGTGCAGAATCTCCCTCTCGCCAAAGCTCTTGCGGATGTCCTTGACTTCCAGTTTCATTTGATCCCTCCTCCTTCAGGCTGCATCCAGCCCGCGCGGTATTATAACACAAGTTTGTAAAATTGAGATATGGAGAACAATTCCTGTCGACATTCATATTGATATCATAATGATATCATATTGTCAATAGGGTTTTTCAATCAAGCGGAAAAAATAAATGCCGCCAAATTGCTTGGCGGCGGAATATGTGTACTTGCCAGCCTACTTCTGCCTCACCCTCACCATTTTGCCGGTCTTGGCGGAGTCGGCGGCGGCGAAGATGACGCGCATGGCTTTGAGGGCTTCCTCGCCGTCGATGACGGGGTGGATATTGTCCAGCACGCCGCTGACGAAGGCGTCGATGACGCCGGTGTTGGCGGCCTTGCCGGCGTTCTGGTCCTCGTTGCTGGTCAGTTCGTCCAGCTTGTATTTTTTCCGTTTGCCCTCTACCGGCTCGAAGATGAGGGAGTAGGTGGGATCGTCATACATGCGCAGCACGCCCTTGGTGCCGTAGACGCGGGTGGCGTTGTCCTCGCCCGAATTGAATGTCCAGCTGACATGCAGGGTGCCCATCACCCCGGCGTGGGTGCGGTACAGGCAGGTAGCGTTATCCTCCAGGTCGATTTTGCCCCCGTCGGGGTAGCGCTTGTCCAGGGTGCCCAGGAAGGCGGACACTTCCACAATGGGGTCTTCCAGCAGGAAGTGGATCAGGTCGGTCTTGTGGATGCCCAAATCCGCCAGCACGCCGAAGGCGGCCCGCTCCTTATGGATAAACCAGCTGTCGGCGTTGCCCGTCCAGCACTCGGGGCCGGCGTGGCCAAAGGTGGTGCGGAAGGCCAGGGGGGTGCCGATCGCCCCGCTGCGGATCATGTCCCGGGCTTTCACATGGGCTTTGGCGAAGCGCTGGTTATGGCCCAGCATTACCAGGCGGTTGTTGCGCTTGCCGGCGGCCACGATGTCCTCGCATTCCTTCAGGGTAACGGCCATGGGCTTTTCCAGCAGCACATGCTTGCCCGCGTCCAGGGCGGCGATGGCCACCTCAGCGTGGGCGATGTTGGCCACGTTGACGCTGACGGCGTCGATGCTCTTATCCGCCAGCATATCCTTCAAGGTGGGGTACACCTTGCCGCCAAAGAGCTTGACCATTTCTTTGGCTTTTTCCTCGCGGCTGTCCACAAAGCCCATGATTTTCGCCCGGGGGTTGTTCGCGTACTCCGGCGCGTGGCGCAATTCGGTGATGCGGCCGCAGCCGATGATGCCTACATGCAATAGATCTTTCATTTCTTACTTCCTTCTGCCCCGCATGCTCTGCAGCAGCACGGCGATGATGATGATGCCGCCGGAAATCGCCCCCGTCAGGAAGGTGGGCACCTTGGCGGCTACCAGGGTATTGCTGATGATTTTGAACATCAATACCCCCAGGAAACTGCCGATTACCTTGCCCCGGCCGCCGGACATGGCGGTGCCGCCGATGGCGACAGCGGCGATGGCGTCCATTTCAAACAGGTTGCCGGCGTTGGCGGAGGCCACCGCCATCAGCCGGGAGGAGTAGACCCACGCCGTCAGCCCGCACATGAGGCCGGTGATGGAGAACACGGCAACCTTGGTGGCGTCCACATTTACGCCCGCCAGCCCCGCGGACACCTCGTTGGAGCCGATGGCGTAGATGTGCTTGCCCAGCTTGGTGCGCTGCATAATCAACCCGAACAGCAGCGCCATCACAATGAACAGAATCATGGGGTAGGGCAGGCGGTAGCCCAGGATGTCCAGGCTGCCGTTGGCCACCTGGCGGAAGCTTTCGTAGTAGGGCTCGGTGGCGATGCCCCCGGCCACGGTGAAGGGGCCGCCCTGGCCAAAGTGGTTGATGATGGCCCGGCAGCTGGTCTGCACCGCCAGGGTGGCGATCATGGCGGGCATGCGCCCCTTGGCCACCAGCAGGCCGTTGAAGGTGCCGATGAAGGTGCCGAACACCAGGCAGAACAGCAGCATCAGCCAGATGCTCTGGGTGGCGTTGAGCACCTCGATGCCAAAGCCGGAGATGATGGCCACCTGGGCGCCTACGGAAATGTCAATCTGCCCGGCGCAGATGACCATGGTCATCCCCAGGGCGATGAGCCCCGTGCTGGTAGCGGACTGCAGAAAGATGTTGCTCACATTGCGCCACCTGAAAAAGTTGGGGTTGACCCCCACGGCGATGGCCACAATCAGGATAAAGGATACCAGGTAGCTGTAGTCGGTCAGCAGGCGCTTCCCGAGGGTCTTGATATCCAGGCTCTTTGGCTTTACGGCTTCAGACATGTTGATTCTCCCTTACTGACCCCGTGGAATGATGCATCAGGCTTTCCTCCGTCATCTGGCTTCTGTCCAGTACCGCGCTGATGCTTCCCTTGTACATCACGACGCAGCGGTCGGCCACCTTGAGGATTTCGGGGAACTCCGCCGAAAAGCACAAAATGGCCTTGCCCTCCTTGGCCAGTGCCAGCATCAGGTTGTAGATTTCAAACTTGCTGCCCACGTCAATGCCCTGGGTGGGGTTGTCAAAAAGCAGCACATTGGCGTCCGTCTCCAGCCACCGGCCCAGAATTACCTTCTGCTGGTTGCCCCCCGAGAGGGAAGAGATGACGTTTTTGGGGTTGTCCGCCCGGATGCGGAGGGCCTGCTTCTGGCGCAGGTACCGGGCTTTTTCCTTGGCGGCGCTGATGATTTTTTCCTTCATCCGGGTGTTGAAGTACCCCATGGACAGGTTGTCCAGTATGTTTAAATCGTTGTGGATGCCCCGTTCCTTGCGGTTGCGGGGCACCATGGCTACCCCCCGGCGCATGAAGGAGCGTACGCTGCCCTTGACCGGCTTGCCCTGTACCAGTATCTCGCCGGTATGGGGCATGACCCCAAAGAGGGCGTCGGCCAACTGCTCCCGGCCGGAAGACTGCAGGCCGGTAACGGCCAAAATTTCCCCCGCCCGCAGGGCAAAGGACACATGGGCAAACCCGTCCCCGGACAAATCCCGGGCTTCCAGGGCAACCTGTTCTTTGGCGGAGGATACCCGGCTGTCAAAAGTATCGTCCTGCAGGGCCTTGCCCGTCATCATCTGGGTAATCTGCTCCTGGGTGACATCCTGGATGTTTCCGGTGCTGACGAATTTGCCGTCCCGAAGCACGGTGTAGGTTTCGCAGATTTCAAAGATCTCGGGCATCTTATGGGAAATGTAGATAAAGCTGACCCCCTGCTGCTTCAGCTGGCGCATGATGGCGAACAGGTTGTCGATTTCCTGCCCCGATAGGGCGGAGGTGGGCTCGTCCATGATAATCAGGTCGCACTCAAACAGCAGCGCCCGGGCGATTTCCACCAGCTGCTTGTCGGCGGTCTGCAGGTTCTCCACCGTTTCCCAGGGGTCGATGGCCACCCGCATGCGCTCAAACACTTTTTTCGCGTTGTCCGCCATGCGCTGCTTGTCCAATAAACCGCCCTTGGTTTTCAGCTCCTGGGCCAGGTACATGTTCTCAAAAACCTTCAAGTCCTGGCACAGGTTCAGTTCCTGGTGAATAAAGCGGATGCCGTGGCGCATGGCGGTGCGGGCGTTGTGCATGCGCACCGTCTGCCCGTTGAGGCGGATGTCCCCGGCCTTGGGCACAAAGGTGCCGGCCAGCACGTTCATCAGGGTGGATTTGCCCGCGCCGTTTTCCCCCAGCAGGCCGTGGATTTCCCCGGGTTCTACGGTAAGATCCACATGGTCCACGGCGCGCACGGGGCCAAAGTCCATGACAATGCCGCGCATTTCTGTGAGCAAAGGCGTTCCTCCATACTGGTCGTACGTAGTGGATAGAAACGGGGCCGGGCGCAGCCCGGCCCCGAGGAATGGGAACTTTATTGGGGGTGTTCAGAGGGGTTACCCCTTCGTGCCCACCCCGTTTCAGCCATTAGTCGGCGATGGAGTAGCGGTCGATGTAATCCTGGCTCTTCTCGTAATCGGCTTTGCTTTCCTTGTCGATTTCGATGGTGGGAATCAGGAAGATCTGGCCTTCGATTTTCTGGCCGGCATATTCCTCGCCCTTGGCGGCGGCGACACCCAGGCGGATGGCTTCGCGCACCATGGAGGGGCTGAAGAAGTAGGTAACCAGCGCGGGCTTCTCGACCGCGTCAAAGATGGCCAGGGTCTCGCGGCGGCCGCCCACGGAGGTGATCAGACGCAGGTTTTCCAGCGCCGCGTCGTCGCGGATGACGGTCATGATGCCGTCGACGATTTCGTCGTCATGGGTGACAATCAGATCCAGTTCCTTGATGTCCTCGCTGGAGGCGGTGGTCAGCCAGTTCTCCATGAATTCCTGGGATTTGGCGTTGCTCCAGTCAGTCTGGAAGCCGTCCTGCAAGAGCTTGAACTGATCCTTGTACTCGCTGGCGTCCAGGATGTCCAGCATGCCCTGGGTGCGCTGCTTGGAAACGGTGGAGGCGTCGCCGATGAATAGCAGGTAGGTGATGGTCTTGCCGGCCTTCAGGTCTTCCTCGTAGAATTTGAGCAGGTATTCGCCCATCTGGTTGCCGATGGCCACGTTGTCGCCCATGATTTCGCCGGACATGCCTTTGAAGTTCTCAATCAGGCGGTCGTAGATAATCAGCGGAATCTTTTCGTCCACGATTTTCTGGGCTTCGTTGCGCAGCTGGTCGCCCTCGATGGGCCAGAGCACGATGGCGTCCGGGCCCCAGGCGATGATTTCGTCCAGGCGCTCGATCTGCTTGGCGGCTTCGTTGCCAACGCCCATCATGTAGTCTTCGATGACGCCGGCGGCCTTCAGGGCTTCGGCTTCCGCACGGGCATGGGCGACGGATTCACCGGTAAAGCCGTGGTCGGCGTCCGGGGTGACGATGCCGATTTTAACGCCCTCGGCCAGGGCGGAGACGGCGGAAAACACCATCATCAGGGTCAATGCAAGGGCGATGAGTTTCTTCATGATATTCCTCCTCATGTTTGTTGGCAGAGACGCTTCGCTCTGCCTATGTTCTGTTGTTGGAATTGTAGCAAGCCGGATGCGGCTTGTCAATTCACGCTGCTTTCATTATACCCTGAAAACGCCCTTCAACCGGGGGCGGAAAACAAAATGCGCGCGGGGGAGCCAGGCGTTACAGATTGTTAACACCCCATTGGTTTATTTTGGCCCCCCGGCGTGTTATACTGTTTGATGGATTGATTTACGCAGGGGGTTTATGATGTTCGGCAAGATGCTCAACAACTATTACTACGGCAAGTCCGGCAAAGGGGATTACAACAAGGAAAACCTGCCCCGCAACCGCTGGCAGTTGTTTTGGGAGATGCTGCGCGTGCGCTTTACCGGGCTGTTCCGGCTGAATGTCATCGCCATCATCGCGTTTCTGCCCATGATGTATGTGCTCTCGCGCCTGGTGAGCAACCTGTTTACCCTGATGAACCTGTACATGACCGTGCAGCAGGACATGGCCGCCGCCACGCCCGAGATGCTCAACATCTACGAAAACTTCGGCAGCGCCATCCAGGGGGTCCTATTCCTGTCCTTTTTGTGGCTGATTCCCTGCATCGCCATCACCGGCCCCGTGCAGGCGGGCATGGCGTACATCACCCGCAACTGGGCCAGGGACGAGCACGCCTTCGTCTGGAGCGACTTTAAGGACGCGGTAAAGGAAAACTGGAAGCAGGCCCTGGGGGTCTCGGCCATTACCGGCTTTGTGCCCTTTGTGATGCTGCTGTGCTGGCAGTTTTACGGCTCCATGGCGGGGGACAGCGTGCTGTACATCATCCCCCAGATTTTCGCTCTCACCCTGGGGCTGTTGTGGATGTTGGCGCTTACCTACATGTATCCCATGCTGGTAACCTACGATATGAAGTTCGGCCAGTTCGTCAAGAACTCGTTCCTGCTGGCCATCGGCCGCCTGCCCCACACCGTGGGGGTGCGCCTGATAATGCTGGTGCCCACCCTGCTGGTGGCCCTCTTCGCCCTGTTTACCCCCTATGCCCTGTACGCGCTGATGTTCCTGGGCGGGTACTACCTGCTGCTGGGCAACGCCCTGGCGCGGTTTGTGTACGCCTCCTTCACCAATGGGGTGTTTGACAAGTACATCAACAGCCGCATGGAAGGGGTGCAGGTGAACCGGGGCCTGGCGGAGGAGGAGGACGAGGACGGCGATGAGGAGGAGGACCTGCCTCCCCAGCGCCCGGCGAGGGATGCCCAGGACACCTCGGGCACCATCATCTGATGTATACCTCCTTCGCCCAGGTGTACGACCGGCTGATGCGGGGGGTGGACTATGCCGCCTGGGCCGCCTTTTACAAGGACCTGCTGCTGGAATGGGGGGTCGCCCCGGGGGCCAGGGTGGCCGAATGCGCCTGCGGCACCGGCAACCTTACCATCCCGCTGAGCCAAACCTTTGCCATGACAGGCATTGACTTGTCCGAAGCCATGCTGGAGGTAGCCATCCCCAAGGCCAAAGCCCACGGGCGGGACATCCGCTTTGTGCGCCAGGACATGCGCCGTTTGGCACTGCACAAACCCGCGGACGCGGTGCTGTGCACCTGCGACGGTCTTAACTACCTGATGACCCCCCGGCAGACGGAGGAGTTTTACCAAAGCGCCTACGCCGCTTTAAAGCCTGGCGGCGTGCTGGCGCTGGATGTGTCCACCCCCTATAAACTGGAGCATGTGCTGGGCAGCAACACCCTATTCAAGGCGGAAGAGGACATCGCCTACATCTGGCAGAACGAGTGGGAGGCCTCCCGCCGCCGGGTGCACATGCAGCTGGACATCTTTGCCAGGGAAAAGGACAGCTACCGGCGCATCGTGGAAACCCAGAGCCAGCAGGCCCACAGCGCTCAGGAAATAACCGCCGGTCTGGAAAAGGCCGGGTTTGAACAGATTACATTGTACGGCGACCTGGCCCGGGAAGCGGGCGCTCGGGACGAGCGCATGCACCTGATGGCCAGAAAGCCTTTCACGGAGGAAACATGAACGATATGCCCCTTGTGGCCATGGATGGCCTGATCTACAACGCCCCCGACTCCCTCCTGCGCATGACGGTCATGGACGGTCAGGCGCGGGTGATGATGTGCCGCACCACCCGCATGGCGCAGCTGGCAGCCGACACCCACCTGGCCAGCGACACCGCCGCCGCCGCCATGGGCAGGGTGCTGCCCGCCGCCGCTATGCTGTCCAGCATGATTAAGGAGGAGAAGGGCAGCGTAACCCTGACCTTCGCCGGGGAAGGCGCGGGCGGCAAAATCACCGCGGTGGGCCGGGGCGACACCCTGAAAATCACCGTGGACAACCCGCAGATACAATTGCCTCTGCTGGAGGACGGCCGCCAGGATGTGCCCGGCTTTATCGGCACCCAGGGCCGCCTGACGGTAATTAAGGACTTTGGCACCGGGGAACCCTATGTGGGCACCAGCGAGCTGGTGTCCGGCGGGGTGGCGGAGGATTTGACCAAGTACTTCGCCGTGTCCGAGCAGACCCCTTCCCTATTGGCGCTGGGGTGTTTGAACCAGGAGGGCACGGTGCTCTCCAGCGGCGGCATCCTGATACAGGCCATGCCCGGCTGCACCGATGAAACCCTGGACAACCTGGAAATGCGCATCCCCTTCTTTTCCAACATCAGCCGGGAAATCTACGACCGCTCCATGGAGGAATTGGCCCGCGCCTGGTTCAAGGACATGGATTTGCAGATTCTCTCTTCTGGTCCCCTGCACTTTGCCTGCGACTGCTCACGGGAGAAGATGCAGGCGGCGCTGATTGCCACAGGGGAACAGGAACTGAGGGACATGATTGATTCGGGCAAGGATGTGGAAATGGTCTGCTGGTTCTGCCGCACCAGGCGGCACTTCACGCCCGAGGATGTGCGGCAATTGCTGAAAGACGCTTCCGCCAAGGGGGACGAGCATGCGCCTGATTGATTTTGACGAAAAGTTCAGCCAGCACCTGAACGCCTGGCTGGAGGAAAACGAGGAAGCCTACGCAAACGCCGACCGCCTGGAGGAGGAAGTGCCCCAGGTGTACGCGGACTTTCTGGACACCCCCGCCCCCTGGCTGGAGGGGGAAAAGCCCGGCGAGTATTTTGAACAGTTCACCCAGCCTGAGGAATTGGTGGAATGGCTGGAGGAATACCTGCGGGGCAATGTCCATGTGCCCGACATGCTGCTCAACCGCATCGCGGATCTGGGCCTTGCCAGCCAGGACGCCCTGTATCATTTGCTGCTGGATACGGACGCCCCCATGGAAGCCCGTATGCTGGCGGTATCCCTGCTGCGGGAAATCCAGAGCGAAAAGCCCATGGACTTGTATGTGCGCTGGCAGGTGACGGGGGAAGAGCCGCTGGAGCTGAGCGACAACGCCGTGGAAAGCCTGGAGGAGATGGGCGAGGCCGCCGTGCCCGCCATGCTGGAGGCGCTGGACGATGCGTCGGGCAGCGGCAAGGAAGCGCTGCTGTCGGTGCTCAGCCGTTACCCCGGCAACGAAAGGGTAACGGAGGAACTGATGGACCTGTTCGCCGATAATCCCGGCAGAAGGGCCATCCTGGCCGCCTATCTGGGCAGAACCCAGGACGCGCGGGCGCTGCCCCTTTTGATGGAAGCGGCGCTGGATGACGGCACCCCCTACCTTGATTTTATCGAAATCCGCAACGCCATTGAGGAACTGGGCGGCGATCCCCCCGAGCGGGAGTTTACGGAGGAGGACAGCGCATACGCCGCCCTCTTTGGGATGGAAGACTGATGACCATGCTCTGCGGCCGCTGCGGCAAACAATCCCAGAGCGCTTCCCATGTGTGCCCCTACTGCGGCGCCTACATGGGGGAGGAAAAGCCGTCCCGCCACATCAGCGAGGATACGCCCGTCTACGGCGAAATGGCGGGCAAGCGCTCCCAGGAGAAGAAGCGCCGCAAGCGCAGACCCAGGCGGCGCAGCGCCCCCAAGCCCCGCAAGGACAGCTATTACTACAAAAAGCATGTCATCAACTGGGCGTGGGTGTGGTTCGCCGTCGCCATCCTGCTGTTTTTCCTGGCCATCGGCAGCTATGTCTACCTGATGGTTACCCCTAACGGCCAGGTCATCATGGCCCGCATGGGGCGGGAGGCCAGCGCCGACGCCCTGTGGACGGTGGGCGAGGAAAACATGGACCGGGGGGACATCCCCAAGGCCATCGCCCTGTATGAAAAGGCCGCCGAGCAGGAGCCGGAGAACGAGAATTACTTAATCAACCTCTTCAAGCTGGCGGAAGCCTACGAAGCCGTCGGGGACACAACCAAGGCGGAGGAAATCTACACCACCATCTACACCCAGGGCACGGGGGACGAACCTTCCCGCCGCGCTTTGCGCACCCAGGCGTACCGCAGCGCCATCCGCCTGCTGAATGTGGCGGAAGCGGCCGAGCTGATGCGCGTGGCCTACGAGGACACGGGGGACGCCAGCTTCTATAAGGAGCGCAGCCAGCTGGTGCCCAAGGCGCCCACTGCCTCTTTGCCCGGCGGCGCCCACATGTTTACCCAAACGGTGTCCTTCCTGTCCGACCAGGGGTATGAGATTTTCTATACCACCAGCCCCGAGGCCATTTTGCCCGAGGAGGGCGTATTGTACACCGAGCCCCTGGTGATGACCGAGGGGGTGCACACCTACCGCGCCGTGTGCGTGTCCGGGGATTTGATGAGCGACGAGATGAATGTCAAATACACCATCCGCCTGCCCGTCCCCGTGGCGCCCCGCGCCAATGTGCAGCCGGGCGAGCACAGCCGTCCCTTCAAGGTAAAACTGCGCAATGTGGGCGATGACAAAGACGTGCGCTTTTACTACACCATCGACGGCACCCGCCCCACCGTCAACAGCCCGGAGTTTACGGGCGATGCCATCCAGCTGCCCTCGGGGCGTGTGAACCTTCGGGCCATCGCCGTCAACAAATACGGCAAGGTGAGCAACGAGCTGGTGATGGACTATAAAATCGGCGGCTCCACCAAAAAAGTCTTCGGCGATGGGGACAAGTTCGACAAGTTCGCCCTGATGAAGACCACCAAGGACCAGTTCATCACCGCCTACGGCACGCCCACGGGGGAAGAGACGGGCACCGACACTTTGGTGAAGGGCACCGTCACCACCCTGTTGTACCCCTGGGGGCAGGCGAGATTTGTACTGAAGGACGAAGGCAACCTGCTGTTCTATGTGGACACCGCCGACACGGGCATGACCGCCCCGCGCAAAACCAAGGTGGGCATGGCCATGGAGGAAGTGACTGCCCAGTACCGGGATATGGGGCAGCTGCCCTCCCCCAATGGGGACCGGGGCATCTACTACAATACCTCCGGCTACGGCGCCTATGAGGTGCTTAGCGATAACTCCCTGGAAGGGAACCTGGAGTACTGCTACCTGGAAACGGGCATCCTGAACCCGGGCACTATCCTGCTTACCTACCAGATTCAGGGGGGCAGGGTGGCGCGCATCAGCATCTCCTACAATGAAGCCCTGATTCCCATGATCCGATAAACGAGAGGCACGAGATGAAAGAATTCAAAGACCCCAAGAAAAATATCTTTTACTACTACGCCATCGCCATGGCGGTGATTATCCTGCTGAACACCTTTATCATGCCCTCCCTCCTGAACCCCAAGGTGGAGGAGGCCAGCTACAGCCAGTTCCTCACCATGCTGGGGCAGGATAAGCTGAGCCAGGTGTATATCGACAGGGCGGAGAATAAAATCACCTTCGCCGATAAAACCAAGCCTGAAGCCAAGCTGTACATGACGGGCATCGTGGCGGACAATGACCTGGTCACCCGGCTCAACGAGGCGGGGGTGGATTATTCCTCCCCCATTGTGGAGCAGGCGTCCCCCATGATGCAGTTCCTGCTCAGCTGGATACTGCCCATCGGCATCTTTATGCTACTTGGCAATGTGCTGAGCAAGCAGATGATGAAGCGCATGGGCGGCGGCATGAACGCCATGCAGCTGGGCAAGAGCAACGCCCGCATCTACATCCAGTCGGAAACGGGCATCAAGTTTTCCGATGTGGCCGGGCAGGACGAGGCCAAGGAAGCCCTGAGCGAGATTGTGGACTTTCTGCACACCCCGGAAAAATACGCCGAAATCGGCGCCAAGCTGCCCAAGGGCGCGCTGCTGGTGGGCCCTCCGGGCACGGGCAAGACGCTGCTGGCCAAGGCCGTGGCGGGGGAAGCCAATGTGCCCTTCTTCTCCATCTCGGGCTCCGAGTTTGTGGAGATGTTCGTGGGCATGGGCGCGGCCAAAATCCGCGACCTGTTCAAGCAGGCCGAGGAAAAGGCCCCCTGCATCGTGTTCATCGACGAAATTGACACCATCGGCAAAAAGCGCGAGAGCACCGGCTACGGCGGCGGCAATGACGAGCGGGAGCAGACCCTCAACCAATTGCTGGCCGAGATGGACGGCTTTGACGGCAAGAAGGGTGTGGTGCTGCTGGCGGCCACCAACCGCCCGGAAATCCTGGACCCGGCGCTGCTGCGCCCCGGCCGCTTCGACCGCAGAATCCCCGTGGAGCTGCCCGATTTGCTGGGCCGCGTGGAGATTTTGAAGGTGCATATTAAAAAAGTAAAGACCGACCCGGGCATCAACCTGGAAACGGTGGCCAAGGCGGCGGCGGGCACCAGCGGCGCGGATTTGGCCAACATCATCAACGAGGCCGCCCTGCGGGCTGTAAGGGAAGGGCGCAAGCGGGTGTCCCAGCGGGATCTGGAAGAATCCATCGAAGTGGTGCTGGCGGGCTACGAAAAGAAGAACCGGGTGCTGTCCGACAAGGAAAAGCTGATTGTCGCCTACCACGAGGTGGGGCACGCCATGGTGGCGGCCAAGCAGAAGGAATCCGCCCCCGTGCACAAGATTACCATCATCCCCCGCACCTCCGGCGCCCTGGGCTACACCATGCAGGTGGAGGAGGACGAGAAGTTCCTGATGAGCAAGGAAGAAATCGAGAACAAGATCGCCACCCTCACCGCCGGGCGGGTCACCGAGGAAATCGTGTTCGGCTCCATCACCACCGGCGCCGCCAACGACATTGAGCAGGCAACCAAGCTGGCCCGGGCCATGATTTCCCGCCTGGGCATGTCCGACGAGTTTGGCATGGTGTCCTTCGAGCAGGATGTCAACCCCTACCTGGGGGGCTCCCTGGTGTCCACCGGTTCCGCCGAGACGGGCGCCCGCATCGACCGGATGACCATCGAGCTGGTGAAAAAGCAGTACAACAAGGCCGGGGACATCATCCGGGACAACCTGACCAAGCTGCACGAGCTGGCCAAGCACCTGTACGAGCATGAAACCCTGACGGGGGAAGAGTTCATGGACATCCTCAACGCGCCCCCCGCCCTGCCCGACGCCCCCAAGGAAGAAGGCACTGCCGAAGCGCCCATCGCGGACAGCGGCGAAGCGGCAGAATCTTAACGAAGAATGGCAGCCTGCCCCAGTCAAAGTACTGGGGCAGGTTTTTGTATGGACGCCCGGGGAGGTATCGGAGGGCAGAGCCCTCTGATGGCACATCCGCCCCAGCGACATGCGCGGTGGGGCGGTCAGCCTTGCCAAGCAAGGGTTTCCTTGCCAGACGCCGCCCGGGAGCGAAACGAGAGGCGGATGGCCCATCGAACCTACCCGTTAAAAAAGGCTTTTTGACGGCTCGCCTTGGCGAGTGTGCCGGGGCATTTTCCTACAGATAGGTTGCAAATGTCGCATTACTAATGGTACAATCAAGCCGACCATCCCCTGGCCCACCTCACCTGTAAAGGAGTAGATAGCATGGCGCAGAACTATGTTTTCATGACAGACTCAGACAGCGATCTGCTGTTTTCCATAGCCGACGAGAAACAGATTCCCCTGGTGCAGATGCCCTATACCCTGGACGGCGTGGAGTATCTGGACGACAGCGGCCGCACGGGGCAGGAGAAAAAGCTCTTCGCCCGCATGCGGGAAGGCTCCACCCCCAACACCTCCCTGCTGCCCACCGCCGCGTACCTGGAGTATTTCGAGCCCATTTTACAGGAAAAGGATCTGCTGTTCGTGGCCTTCTCCTCCAAAATGTCGGCCACCATCCAGAATGTGTACGCCGCCCGGGACGAGCTGCTGGCCAAGTACCCCCAGCGCAGAATGACGGTGGTGGACACCCTGTCCATCTGCGGCCCCATGTCGCTGCTGGTCATCAAGGCCCACGAAATGTACGAGCAGGGCGCCTCCATGGACGAGGTGGAAGCCTGGCTGCTGGAGAACAGGCTGAAAGCCCACGCCTGGTTCACCGTGGAAGACCTGGTGTATTTAAAGCGGGGCGGCCGCATCTCCTCCACCAGCGCGCTGCTGGGTTCGGTGCTGGACATCAAGCCCATTCTGGTGCTGAGCAAGGAAGGCAAGATTGAGCCGGAGAGCAAGGTGCAGGGCCGCAAAAAGGCCATGCGTACCCTGGCGGACAAGGTGGCCGAGACCATCGAAAACCCCGAGGGGCAGGAGCTGTTGCTGATGCATGGGGATAATGAGGAAGCGGCCCAGGCCATGGAAGAGATGCTGCGCCAGAAACTGCCCAACCTGAAGGGCATCCGCGTGCAGATGATCGGGCCCGTTATCGGCGCCCACTGCGGCCCGGGCACCCTGTGCGTCGCCTTCTTCGGCAAGGAACGCGCGCTGTAACCATGGCTACGCACCGGCAACAAAAACTGCTGGTTATCCAGGATTTATCCTGTATCGGGCGATGCTCCCTGACGGTGGCACTGCCCGTTTTGTCTTGCCTGGGGGTGCAGGCGGTGCCTCTGCCCACGGCGCTGCTGAGCGCCCACACCGCCTTTGACGGCGTATACCGCCGGGACATGCTGGAGGATATGCGGGAAATCGCTGACCGATGGGCCCAGATGCCCCTTTCCTTTGACGGCGTCTATGTGGGCTACCTGGGAGGCGGGCACCAACTTCCCCTGGTGATGAAGCTGGTGGAGCGCTATCAGCGGGGCGGCGCCCGGCTGTTTGTGGACCCGGTGATGGGCGACCACGGCAAGCCCTACAGTTTTGTTACCGCGGCGCTGAAGGAGGGCTTCGCGCTGCTGTGCAAGCGGGCGGAAGTTATCTTTCCCAACCGCACCGAGGCATCGATGCTGCTTGGGGTAGAATATAAGGAAGCAGGCGGGGAGGAGGACATCCTGCGCCGCCTGACCCAGGGTTTTGCCCCCGCCGCCGTGCTGACCGGCGTTGCCCGGGGGCAGGAGCTGGGCGCCATGTGTCTTTCTGAGGGGAGAATTGGTGGCGCCTACGCCGCCAGGCACCCAGGCAGTTTCCCCGGTACAGGGGATCTGCTGGCTTCCGCCGCCATCGGCGCGCTGCTGCGGGGGCTGCCCCTGGAAAAAGCCCTTGATCTGGCGGTGCGCTTTGTCAGCGGCAGCATCGCCTGGCATGAGGAAGGGCAGGACAGCCGCCTGGGGGTTCCCTTTGAGCGGCAATTGCCCAGCCTGATGCGGGATGTCCAACAAATGCTTGATGAAGGAGTCAACAACCTCAATGGATAATGTGTTACTGGCGTTTCTGTTAACCCTGCTCTCCGGCCTGGCCACAGGCATCGGCGGGCTGATTACCCTGTTCACCAAGCGGAGCAACAACCGCTTTCTGTCCATCAGCATGGGCTTTTCCGCGGGGGTGATGATCTATGTGTCCATGATCGAACTCTTCCCCGAAGCCAACGCCCTGCTTGGCGGCATGTACGGGGAAAAGACGGGGTCGCTGTACACCGTGCTGTCCTTTTTTGCGGGCATGTTCCTGATTGCCCTGATTGACAAATTCATCCCCGAGGACGAGAACCCCCACGAAATGGCTTCCTGCCCGCTTCCGGCGGTGCAAAACGGCAAAACCCAGAACTTAAAGCGCACCGGCGTCATGACGGCGGTGGCCATCGCCATCCATAACTTCCCCGAGGGCATCGCCGCCTTCGTGTCGGCTACCCAGTCTCTGCGGGTGGCGCTGCCCATCATCATCGCCATCGCCATCCACAACATCCCCGAGGGTATCTCGGTGGCCATGCCCATCTACTGCTCGGGCGGCAGCCGCAAAAAGGCGCTGGGCTATTCCTTTCTGGCGGGCCTGTCCGAGCCTCTGGGCGCGCTGATTGGCTATTTGATTCTGCTGCCCTTCATGAACGACGCGGTGTTCGGCATCCTCTACGGCCTGGTGGCGGGCATCATGGTGTTCATTTCCTTTGACGAACTGCTGCCCGGCGCCGAGGTCTACGGCGAGCATCACCTGGCCATCTACGGTCTGGTGGGGGGCATGGCCATCATGGCGCTGAGCCTGTGGCTGTTTATCTGATGGAAGGCAATGTGGTACTGGCCCTGCTCATGTCCGCCGCGGCGGGCTTAAGCACGGGCATCGGCGGGCTGTTCGGGGTGTTTGCCAAAAAAACAAACACCACCTTTTTAACCTTTTCTTTAGGGTTGTCCGCCGGGGTGATGGTGTATATCTCCTTTGTGGAGATGATGCCCGAAGCCATGGAACTATTGTCCCTGGCCTACGGGGCGCGCCAGGGGGAACTGGTGCGCCTGCTGGCTTTCCTGGGGGGCATGGCGCTGATTGCCATCATCGACAAACTGATCCCCGAGGAGGATAACCCCCACGAAGCCGACAACTGGCAGGTGGAGGAGCCCCCCGCCCACAAACTGAAACGGGCGGGCGTCCTGACGGCGCTGGCGGTGGGCATCCACAACTTCCCCGAGGGCATCGCCACCTTTGTGTCCGCCCTACGCGACCCCGGCATGGCGCTGCCCATCGTGGCGGCCATCGCCATCCACAACATCCCCGAGGGCATCGCGGTGTCCGCGCCCATCTACTACGCCACCGGCAACCGATGGAAAGCCTTTGGGATGAGCTTTCTCTCCGGCCTGGCTGAGCCACTGGGGGCGCTGCTTGGGTATCTGGTGCTGATGCCCTTTATGTCCGACGCCCTTTACGGCATATTGTACGCCGGGGTATCGGGCATCATGGTGTTCATCTCCTTTGACGAACTGCTGCCCAGCGCCGAGAAGTACGGCAAGCACCATGTGGCCATCGCCGGGGTGCTGGCAGGCATGGCGGTTATGGCGGTGTCCCTGCTGCTGTTCATGTAGTTACACAACAAAAAGAGCCGGATGGGGTTGTCCCCGTCCGGCTCTTTGCATACCTCATTTACAACAGGGAGTGCCTGTTTATTGCAGCGAGGTGAGTATGGCGGCCTTGCTGATGATTCCCTCCAAACGGCCTTTCTCGTCCAGTACGACGATGGGGAAGCGCGCCTGGGATGCCAGGGGAATCAAATCGGCAATCTGGGTATCCCTGGTGGTGGCGGGCACATCCCGCACAATGGCATCATCAAAACTTAGTTCCCCCGCCCTTACCCGGAAGGCGTTGTCGAGGGTGATGACCCCGATAAACTTCATGCGGTTGTCCACCACATAAGCGCTGGACAGGTCGTTGCTGCGCATTTGCTTGAGGGCAAGGGCGACGCCTTCCTGCTGCCTGATTAAGCAGGCGGGCCGCTGCATGAAGTGCTTTACATAGTAAATCTGCGCCTTGTCGGCAGAATCAATAAAGTCCCGCACATAGTCATCCGCCGGGTTCTGGGTCATGTTTTCGGGGGTGTCGGTTTGCACAATCCGCCCGTCCCGCATGATGGCTACCTGGTCGCCCAGTTTGAAGGCCTCGTTGATGTCATGGGTGATGAATATGATGGTCTTGTTCAACTTTTCCTGGATGGACAGCATTTCAAACTGCATATCACGGCGCACCAGGGGGTCCAGGGCGGAGAAGGGCTCGTCCATTAACAGGATGTCCGGGTCGTTGGCCAGCGCCCGGGCGATGCCCACCCGCTGGCGCATGCCGCCGCTGAGCTCGCCGACGTTTTTGTTTTCCCATCCTTTCAGGTTGACCATCTCAATCATGCGCATGGCGGCGTCGGTGCGCTTCTTTTTGTCGATGCCCCGTATCTCCAGGCCGTAGGCCACATTGTCCAGCACATCCCGGTGGGACAAAAGTCCGAAGCTTTGAAACACCATGGAAATATGCTTGCGGCGGTACTCCATCAACTGCTGGGGGGAATAGTCTGCGATGTTTTCGCCGTTGAAAAAGATGCTGCCCTCTGTGGGCTGCCATAGGAAGTTCAGGCAGCGTACCACAGTGGATTTGCCCGAGCCGGACAGGCCAATCAGGGAGAATGTTTTGCCGCGCTCGGCTTCAAAGGAAACATCGTCCACCGCGATGGTGACCCCTGTTTCCTTCAGGATGTCGTCCCGGCTTCGTCCCTTGGCCTGCATCTCCTTCGCCTGGCTCTTTCGCCGGCCGAACATCTTTGTCAGATGCTCCACTTTCAGGATGATGTCCCTTTCCGGGGCGGGGTTTGTGTTTGGATTATTCTGCATGCTCAACACCTCCCTTGGCAAAACCCTGGGTGAGCCGGTCGATGATGATGGCGACAATGACGATGGCGGTGCCCGCTGCAAAGCCCCGGCCGCTTTCCAGGCGGTTGATGCCCTTGAGCACCTCGGAGCCTAGGCCCGTCGCCCCAATCATGGAGCAGGTAACCACCATAGAAATGGCCATCATGATGGTTTGGTTCACCCCTGCCATGATGGTGGGCATGGCCTGGGGAATCAGCACCTTGGTGAGCAGTTGGAAGCGGGTCGAGCCAAAGGACTGGGCGGCTTCCACCACCTCCCTGTCCACCTGGCGGATGCCGTGGCTGGTCATGCGCACGATGGGGGGCATGGCGTAGATGATGGTGGCAATCACCGCCGGCACATTGCCCAGCCCCAGCAGCATCACGGCGGGAATCAGGTATACAAAGCTGGGCATAGTCTGCATGGTGTCCAGCACCGGTCGTACCAGGCGGCTGGCCCTGTCGCTGAAGGAAATCAGCACCCCCAGGGGAAAGCCCAGCAGCAGGGATAAGATAACCGAAGTAACAATGATGGTTAAGGTGGCGTACATCATCTCCCATAAGCCGATGATGCCCACAAACAACAGTAGCCCCGCATACAGCAGCGCGCGGCTGAGCCGCCCGCTGGTTTTCAGCGTCAGCACAAACACCGTGGCAATCAGCGCCCACCAGGGAATGATATTGACGGCTGTGCGCACCCACAGCAGCAGCGCGCGCAGGGTATCGGACACCCCGTCGAAGAAACCGCCCCAGTTTTGCACCATGTATTCAATGGCGTCGTCGATGGGCTTTTTGATGTCAAGGGACAATGCCTGAGGAAAACGGGTAAACCATTCGGGCATAGGAACCCCTCCTTTTGATCGAAATTTGCGAAAGGCTGGCTGCGCGGCGCTCGGACGCCGCGCAGCCAATCAGGCATATGGATGTATTACAGCGCGCTGCGCACCAATTCCGCCTTGTCTTCCGGCAGCCACTGGTCCAGCAGTTCCGGATGCTGCTGCAGGAACCAGTGGGCAGTCTCCGGATAATCCGCGTCATAATCGTTCATATACGCCAGCGCTTCGCTGGTCAGGGCGCTGGAGGTGGCATACTTGCTTAAGAATTCGCAGAACTCAGGGTTATTCTGATAGAACTCGGGGTTGACGCAGACGGTCAGCTTGATGGAGGGGCAGGCGCACTCGCCTTTTAGGTACAACTCGGGCTCATAAGGGGCATCCTCTAAAAGCACCAGGTCGTACTTGCCGGTAATCCAGGCAGGCTCCCAATAATAGGCGACAATGGGATCACCTTTTTCGTAAGCGCCGACGATGGCGGCGGCCAGCGCCGGGTCAGAGCCGGGGTCCATGTAGTTGTACAGGGAGTCCAGGCCGTAAAATTCCACTTTTTTACGCATGATTTCATCCACCATCCACCCGGAAATGGCGCCGTAGATGCGGCCCTTGCCCGGGTCTTCCGGGTCGGGGAAGAGGTGGGGATAGTCCTTCAAATCGGCGACGGTTTTCAGATCTGGCGCCATGGGGACGATGCCCCGGCTTTCGTCGCCCTCGATGACATACCGGGGAACATAGAGCCCCTGGATATTGTCATCATAGTTGATGCCCAACTCGATAATTTTACCGTCGGCCACATCCTGCTGGTAGGGGGCGATGGAGTCGGTCCATGTCTCGGTGTAGATATGGATGTCTCCCCGCTTGAGGGCGTTGTAGGTAATGGCGGTGGAGCCGGACATTTCCTCGCTGTCCATGCCGTAGGCTTCCTTGGCGATGAGCATGGCGACGGCGTTGTGGAACTTCATGCTGTCCCATCCGGCGTCGCCAAATACGGCGGTTTGGGCGCTTGCGCTGGCAAACAGCATCATCATCAGGCTGGTCAGTACGCACAGCCAGGCAATCTTTCTATTCTTCATGGGAACCTCCTTACATTGCGCTGCCAACAGCAAACATAGCCCCTTACGAAATGTAGGATTTTCCGCAGCGGTTATGACACATGGAACGTCTTGGACGCATACCCGGGCGGGTATTTCATGACAGCGTCAACCATATCACTATAACAGGATTTTTTTCTCTTGTCAAAAACGGTAACCATTTAAGGGGTCCTGCCTGTCCCGGACGGCTTGCGGCGGCAGGCTTTCCTCTGTACAATGGGGGAGAGATTATCCATATGAAAGTGTTGGAGGTTGCCATGCAGCTGCCCGCGTCCTTCCCCATTCAGCCCCTTCCCATCCCCGCGGCCCAGTACGCCGCGGGGGAACTGTCCAGGTACCTGGGAAAAATGTCCGGCGGGGAATACCCCGTAACCGAGGATGCCTCGGGCTTTGCCCTGCGCATGGCGGAGGACGCTGCCCTTGCGCCCGGGGCCTTTCGCTTAACGGTAGCCAAGGAGGGCATCCGCCTATGGGCTTCCACCCCGGATGGCTTTGTGTACGGTGCCTATCACCTGCTGGAGAAACTGGGCTGCGGCTTTTTCGCCCCCGACTGCGAGGTGGTGCCTAAGGGCTCCCTGTCCTTGCCTGAGGGGGAGGACACCCAGATTCCTGCCTTCCACGCCCGGGAACTGTTCTGGCGGGAGGCCATGGAGGGGACCTTCGCCGTCAAGCTGCGGCTCAACTCCGCCCGCTCTTCCATCACCAAGGAGCAGGGCGGCAAAATGATGTTCTATAACTTTTCCCATACCTTTTTTCAGTTGGTGCCCGCGGAAACCTGGTTTGACAGCCACCCGGAGTACTTTTCCCTGGTGGAAGGCAAGCGGCTGCGGGATAAATCCCAGTTGTGCCTGACCAACCCCGAGGTGCTGCGCCTGGTGGTGCGGGGGGTGCTGAAGTGGAAGGAAGAAAACCCGGAATACACCATCTTTTCCGTCTCCATGAACGACTGGTACAACAACTGCCAGTGCCCCGCCTGCAAGGCGCTGGACGACGCGGCGGGCAGCGCCGCCGGCAGCATGATTGCCTTTGTGAACCAGGTGGCGGAAGAAGTGGAAAAGGCGCATCCGGATGTGTACATCCACACCTTCGCCTACCTGTACTGCCGCAAGCCGCCAAGGGGCGTGAAGCCCCGGCGCAATGTCATCGTGCGCCTGTGCGGCATCGAGAACTGCTTTGCCCACCCCATGGAGGACTGCGGCTGCCAGATCAGCGCTGTGGATGTGCAGGCGGGGGTGTCGGCGGATTTCCACGGCGCTAGGCAGGACAGCAACCCCTTCCTTTCGGACCTGCTGGGTTGGGCGGACATCTGCGGCAACCTGTATATCTGGGACTACACCACCAACTACGCCAACTACCTGCAGCCCTTTCCCAACCTCCAGGTGTTAAAGCCCAATTTGGAACTACTGCGGCGCCGCGGCGTCAAGGGGATGTTTGCCCAGGGCAACTTCTCTTTGGGCAAGGCCGGCGCCCTGGGGCAGCTGAAAATTTACCTGCTGGCTAGGCTCCTGTGGAACCCGGGGGAGGACACGAACGCCCTGACCCGCACCTTCTGCCAGGCCTACTACGGACCGGCGGGGGAGGCCATGGAAGCCTATGCCCAGCTATGGCAAACGCCGGGAGCATGCCATGCCAGCATCTACGACCCGCCTGACGCCCCCTACCTATCCGAGGAAACACTAAAAAAGGCGGAAGACTTGCTTGCCCTGGCTTTGGGCCATGCAACTGAAGACCCCTGCCGCCAGCGTGTCCTGCGGGAGCAACTGTCCCTGCGCTATGTGCGCTTGGCCCGGCAGGCGGTGAGCACCCCCGGGCGGGAGGCAGCCATTGACTTGTTCGGCCGGGACGCGAAGGCCCTTGGCATCACCGAACTGTTTGAGCGCAAGGACTTTGACGCTTCCCTGGCCTTCCTGAAACAAACGCCCCTCGCCCCCGGCCGCTTCGGGGTGGAGAGCATCAGCTATCCCATATAAACCACAATGAAAGCCCTGTGATTCTCTCACAGGGCTCAGCGTGTCGAAAAAGCCAGCAACCGCATGTTTCGATACCGAAACATGCTTGCGTTGTCACTTCATCTGCCAGAATCGGTCACTTACTAGCACAAGAAAGCCCTGTGATTTCTCACAGGGCTTTTGCGTGCATACGCTTATTATTTGGCAGGCTCCAACTGGTACAGCTTGGCGCTTAACCCGTCGGTGGAGGCGACAACCATCCCGCCCGCTTCCAGGCTGAGGCCGGGCATGTAGCGCGCCCCTTTGGCAAGGTACACCACGGGGTTTTCCCCCAAATCCGCTTCCACCGGGACGGCCTGCAGGGTGTTTACATCCAACAGCCAGAAGGTATGGTCGGCGTAGTTATTGAAAAGTAGCATCGCCAGGGCGTAGCGTCCGTCCGGGGAGACGGCCAGGTGCGCCACCCGCGCCGGGTCGTTTTTATAATCCTCCTGGACGGCAAGCCAGGCGTCCAGGGCTTCCTGGGTGTCCAGGGGCTCGCCCAGATGGAACACAGCCAGGCCATTGCTGCCCACCTGGGCGCCCAGGGGCTTGCCGTCCAGCAGATGCACCATGCCCATGTATATGCCGGACAGCACCGATTGGCTGGTCAGCACCGTTTGCCCGGCGGCGGCGTAGTATTGGGGCTGCAAGGCGCGGGGCAGCGCCAGGGGCTGCTGGGAAAGGGCTCCATCTTTCAGATGGTAAACGTTCAGTCGATTTTCCGCGTTCTGATAGGCATACCAGGTAAGGGTGTCCCCGCCGCAGGCCATGCCGGGGTAGCCGTAGGCGTTTTCCCCAACCTCCGTAAGGGTTTCACTGGTATGATCCCGCAGGGAATAGCGGTTCAGGCGGCTTATGCCGCCCACGATGTCCGTGTAATAAAAGGCTTGGCTGTCCGGGCTGAATACTCCCTGCATGAAGGATTCCAGAACCACCCCGGTGGTTTGCTGATAGGTTTTGATGGGGAATATCTCCCCGGCTTTGGTGTCAGCCATCATAAGGGGAACGGACCGCAGGTAGGTGGTGACGCTCCTGGCGTTGGGAAACACCACATACCGGCTATTGGGCGACCAGACAGCGCCTTCGGCGCCCAGGCGCCGGATAACCGGATCGCTCAGGTACTCTTCCGCCTGCCCGGTGGTGACATCCCGCGCGTTGAGAAGAGACAGTTTGCCTTGCGTAAGCACAAACAAGTCGCTGTCCATCGACAGCAGCACGGTCTGCCCATCGGGGGAGACGCTCACCACGGACATCTGCCCCTTGTCCAGCGCCGTTTGATGGCTTTCCTCCGCGCTTTCCGCCAAGGTTTTTTCCCTCAGGCGGGCGCCGCCCGCCGCGAATATCCGCTGATACGCGTCCTCCGACGCGAAAGCTGTCAGGCTTGTTCCCAGAAGAACAAGGGCAGCCAAAACAATCAACCAACGTTTCATCCCGCGACCTCCTTCTCTTGCTACAACCATGATACCCGTTCTATGTAAATTTTTGGAAAAATCCGCGGTATTCCGTGCCGCACGCGTTATTGGGCCTGGATTTGAAACTGTTTCACAACCCCCATGAAGGGGGCGGTGAACAGCCCGTCCTCCCCATACCAGAAAAGGCCATGGCTGAAGCGGTCGCCCGCAAGGGCGGGAACGCCCCGGGCATCCTCCTCAGAAACAAAGAGGGGGGCGCTGGCCAGGCTTTGGAGGTCAATCAGGTGCAGGGAGACATTGCCTTCGCCCTGCACCGCCGCGGCGAAAGCGTACCTGCCGTCAGGCCTTACGGCCAGGGAATGCAGGGCTGTGTCCGGCGGGGCGGCCAGCTGGCTGTCCCGGAAGGCTTCCATGTCCTCTGAA
This sequence comes from uncultured Clostridia bacterium, assembly GCA_937894675.1. Taxonomy (GTDB): domain Bacteria; phylum Bacillota; class Clostridia; order Christensenellales; family Aristaeellaceae; genus DTU024. Next base: position 29,347 of record CALCQO010000012.1, on the reverse strand, counting down.
GCGGTGAGGGGCTGGCTGTAGGCAAAGGACACCTGCCCCAGGCTGTCGGTGACGGGCAGCAGCGCCTGGTCATTGATGAGGTAGGTAAAGGGCGCCCCCTGGCTGGGCGACAGCCCGCTCACCCGCGTCATCACGGCGCCCGGCGCGGTCTGCACCAGGTGAGGCAGCACCCCGCCCGGCAGAGGCCGGGTGCCCAGGGTGTAGGTTTCCCCCTGGGGCGTAAAGGCCGCCAGGTAGGTTTCCCCCTCCCGAATCAGGGCGCAGACCAGGCGGCCCTCCCCGTCCCACCCCATGCCGGGGCGGCCGTGGTAATCAAGCCCTGTGTCCAATAGCACTTCGTGGATGTTTTTTTCCATATGATAGCGGCACAGCCGCAGGATGTCGTTTACATTTTCGGTGTAGTACAGCCATTGGCTGTCCGGGCTGAATACCCCCTGGGCATAGGCGGTAAGCTTGTTTCCCAGCGGGCCTTGGTAGACTTTGGCGGCGAACAGCTCATTGGTTTGGGTGTCCGCCAGCATCAGCGGCCAGTTGCCGGAGGTACCCTCATTGCGCGCGGCAAAGGGGAAGGCGATGTACCGCCCATCGGGGGACCAGACCACCCCTTCGGTGCCGACGCGGGCATCAGCGTCCCCCCGCAGGTGAAAGACCGCCTGCTCCTCCCCGCCGCTGCGCTGGATATTCAGGCTGAGGGGATACAGATCCTGCCCCCTCTTGAGCAGCAAGGTGCTTCCCTCCCCCATCAGCAGGGTCTGGCCGTCGGGGGACAGGCTGATGGGGTAGATGTTGCGGTTGTCCGACAAAAAGCGGTAGCCCAGCTGGGCGCCGGGAACCTGGCTTTGCTGGGCTTGCCCTGCGATGCCCAGGTACTGGTCCGGGGTTTGGCCAGTTGCTGTAAAGTATTCCGGGCTTGCCACCTGGGGGGCGGCGGCATGGAAGGTGTAGGAGGCCTCTTCCTCAAAGGAGGGCACAGCCACCAGGCTGCCCCTGCCCTGTTGGATTACCTGCCGGTACACATCCTCCTGCCCCAGCGCCGCGGGGGCGCACAGAGCCAGTGCCAGCAGCAAAATCATCCATCGCTTCATCGTCGTACCTGCCTTCCCGTCTTCCTTGGGTTTCCCTTCCCATCTTACCCGATTTTGCCCAAAAGGTGTACTCCTTGCCTGTTCTTTGTCTTTGGGGTTTTTTCCAGGCAGGATTTGGGAGGCCCGGCGGCGAATATTACAAATTAGCCTTTTTATTTTTTGGGAGGTTTCATGCTGTCGTTAAAGAAAATCAGGGAAAAAGCGGGGGAAACGGAGTGGCTGGAGGGTCAGCGCCTGCTGAAAGCCGGCCAGGTGCGCATGCTGCAGCGTACGCGCCTGAAGGCGGAATACATGGTGGCGGGGGATCCCTACCACACGGTAACCATCGGCGCCAATGACAGCCTGCTCAGCGACGGGCTGAAGGTCATCAACCGCTACACCGTGGCCGCCGTGCTTTTTGCCGCCCGGGACGGCACCCTGCGCGCCATGGCGCTGCGCCAGCGCAGCGCCGCGTCCGACGTGCTCTTTGACGCGGCGGCCGCGGCATTGCCCCTGGCGGAAAACCTGAAATTGGAACCGACGCTGACGCTGTCCCGTGAAGGCTTGAGCCTGTCGCTGCGCACGGGGGAAAGCCGCCTGTACGTGGTGCGCCACATCCCCGACTTTCTGGAAGCCGTGCGCAGGCAGAAGAGCGTGTCCTTCGGCAAGGGCTTCACCTACGAGCCCAGGTGGTCTTCCTACAACAAACAGCAGCGCCAGCTGCTGGGCGTGCTGGACGCCCACTGCCGGGCTTTGGAGATGGCCGGCGCCTCCCCCCAGGCGACCCAGGCGCGGGAGATGCCCCTGAACGCCGCCATCGCTTCCCTGGTGCTGGGCGCTTTGGAAAACATGCCCTTCCGCCTGGAGTATGGGGACAAATCCATCGACGTAGCGGGCATCGCCCGGAAGCCCCTGCCCTTTGTGTTCGAGGTGTCCGGCTCGGAAAAGTCGCTGGTGGTCAGCACCCTGCTGCCCGATGTGTGCCAGAGCCTGACGGAGGACGGCGCCTACCTGCTGGTGGATGACGAGGTGGTGTCTGTCAGCCCCCAGGACCGCGCGGTGCTTCGGGCCGTGCTGTCCTTCCGCGCGGGCAGGCGCTCGGTGTTCCTCTTTGGCCGGGACAGCGTGCCCCGGGTGATGGGGGAACTGCTCCCCGCCCTGATGCGCTCCAGCGGCATCACCTTCCACCCCACCCTGCGCAGGCGCATGGTGCGCTTCCCCCTGCAAAGCCGGGTGTACCTGGACAAGGACGGGGTGGACATCGTGGCCCGCACGGTGTTTGCCTACGGCAGCCACGAGATTGACCCCTTTGTGCTGAAGGAGGACATCCCGCCCCTTCTGCTGCGGGACGCGGCGGGGGAAAAACTGGTGATGGAGGAGCTGGCGCTGGCGGGCTTTCATGTGCGCCGGGGCTACGCCTTCATGAATGATGAGGAAAGCGTCTACCGCTTTGTGACAGGCGGCGCGTCGCGGCTGAGCGAAAAGGCCCAGGTGTTTTTCAGCAACGAGTTCAGAAAGCTTACCGTGCGCACCCCCCGGCTGTCGGGCGCCTTAAAGAGCAGCGAAAACCGCCTGGTGCTGGAACTGTACGATGATGACACCCCCGTGGAGGAGCTGCTGCCCCTGCTGGACGCCATCCGCCGCAAGAAACGGTATTTCCGCTACAGCGACGGCACCTTTTTGTCCCTGGAGGGGGCGAAGGAATGGGAGGAGCTGGCGGAAGCCTACTGCGAGGCCCGGGAATACAGCCTGAACCAGCGGGATGTGGGCCTCTACCGCGCCGCCTACCTCAACGCCCTGGTGAAGGAAAAGAACCTGCCCGTTACCGCCGACAGCGCCACCCTCCAGGGCGCCGCGCTGCGCACGGGGGCCATCCAGTCGCCCATCCAGGGGCTGTACGCCTACCAGCAGCGGGGGTTTGAGTGGCTCTATTCCCTCTACCGCCTCCGGATGGGGGGCATTCTGGCGGATGAGATGGGCCTTGGCAAAACCGTGCAGATGCTGGCCGCCATCCTCTATGCCCTGCAGAACGAGGAGGAGCGCAGGCCCTCCATCGTTATCACCCCCACCTCCCTTGTGTATAACTGGCAGCTGGAAGCCAAGCGCTTCGCCCCGCAGCTATCCACCCTGGTGGTGTCGGGCACCCGGGCCGCCCGGGAGAAGCAGATTGCCGCCATAACCGGCCCCAAAGCGCCGGATTTGGTTATCACCAGCTACCCCGTCATCCGGCAGGATATTGACGCCATCCAGGACATTCCCTTCCGCTTCGCCGTGCTGGACGAGGCCCAGAATATCAAGAACCCTGTGTCCATGGCCGCCCATTCGGTGAAGCGGCTGGATGCCCAGGCCTATGTGGCTCTGTCGGGCACCCCCATGGAAAACAATGTGGGGGAACTGTGGTCGCTGTTCGATTTTGCCCTGCCCGGCTACCTGCCCCCCTTCCGGGAGTTTCTGCGCCGCTTTGACGAGGGCCGCAACGCTCAGGATCTGCGCCGCCGCATCCGCCCCTTCCTGATGCGCAGGCTTAAGAGCGAAGTAATGGCCGAACTGCCCGAAAAAACCGAGACCACCCTGTACGCCGCCATGGAGGCCGAGCAGCGCAAGGTGTACAGCGCCGTGCTGCTGCAAAAGAGGGAAAGCGTGCAGAACCTGCTGGCCCGCCAAGGGCTTAAAGGCAGCCGGGGGGAGGTGCTGGCCGCCATGACGGAGCTGCGGCAAATCTGCTGCCACCCCCAACTGGTGCTGGACACCTACCTGGGGGAAAGCGCCAAGCTGGAGCTGCTGATGGAAATCCTGCCCCCCATCCTGGAGAACGGGCACCGGGTGCTGCTGTTTTCCCAGTTCACCAAGATGCTGGCCATGATCAAACCCCGCCTGGACGCGCTGAACATTACCAGCATGTACCTGGATGGGGACACCCCCGCCAGGGAGCGGCTGGAATTAACCCAGCGCTTCAACGAGGGGGAGGGGCAGATGTTCCTGATTTCCCTCAAGGCCGGGGGCACCGGGCTGAACCTGACGGGGGCGGACACCGTCATCCACTACGATCCCTGGTGGAACCCCACCACCGAGGATCAGGCCATCGACCGGGCCCACCGGGTGGGGCAGGACAAGAAGGTGCAGGTCATCCGCCTGGTAACCCTCCACTCCATCGAGGAGCAGGTGGTGCAGCTGGGCGCCAGAAAGCGGAAGCTGTTTGATAAACTGGTGACTGCCGGGGAAGTGATGCCCGAGAAACTGAAAACCGAGGACATCCTGGCCCTTTTCAAGGGATAATAGGCAAGGCGCAAATTGACGCTTTTCCCCGGGCTTGCTATAATTACTTAGAAATATTTGGAGGGGGAATTACCAATGGCTTTCTGGATTGTTACGGATATCGGGTGCGATTTGCCACTAACCTATATAGAGAAACAGGAAAAGCTTACCGTGCTGCCCATGCCCTACCAGCTGGACGGGGTGCCGGGGCTGAACAAACCCGGGGATGAGGAAACCAGCAAGGAGTTTTACGACAAGCTGCGCCAGGGCTCGGTTTCCACCACCTCCCAGGTGAATGTGGATACCTATTTCACCACCTTTAAAGAGCTGCTGACCAAGGGGGAAGAGGTGTTGTGCCTGACCCTGTCGGGGGGCATCTCCGGCTCGGTGCGCTCGGCCTTTACGGCGCTGGAAATGCTGCGGGAAGAAATGCCGAACGCCAAGGTGCGCGTGGTGGACACCCTGTGCGCTTCCCTTGGCCAGGGGCTGATGGTGGACTGTGTTATCCAGCAGCGCGCCCAGGGGAAAAGCCTGGAGGAATGCGCCAAGTGGGCGGAGGACAACCGCCAGAAAATCATCCACTGGTTTACCGTGGACGATTTAAACTTCCTCTTCCGGGGCGGGCGTGTCAGCCGCACCTCGGCGGTGATGGGCAGCATGCTGCGCATCAAGCCCGTGATGCATGTCAACGAGGAAGGCAAGCTGGTGCTCAAGGAAAAGGTGCAGGGGCGCAAGAAAGCGCTGAAAACCATGGCGGATAAGATGCTGGAGTTCGCCGTTCCCAAGGAAGGGCAGAAGGTGTTCATCAGCCACGGCGACTGCGAAGACGAGGCGGAGTATGTGGCCAATTTTGTCAAGGAAAGCCGCCCGGGTACCCAGGTCTTTATTTCCCCCGTGGGGCGCCTGATCGGCTCCCACTCGGGGCCCGGCACCATGGCCATTTTCTTTCTGGGGGAACAGCGGTAACCCTGGCATACAATTGATTGTGATTTTCCTATCTTCAGCCCGGATACTCCGGGCTGTTGCGCCATCTGAAGAAAGGAGAGCGCCGTGGCGTACAACACCACCCAGGGCATTGTACTGCGCCGGATAGATTACCGGGATAACGACCGCATCCTGTCTTTGCTGACCCCCAAGCGCGGCCGGGTGGATGTGACCGCCCGGGGCTGCCGGAAGGTGAAAAGCCCGCTGCTCTCCGCCTGCGAGCTGTTCACCATGGGGGAATACATTACCTACCAGGGCAAGGGACACGAGACCCTTACCTCCTTTGCCCTGGGCGACAGCTTTTTTCCCTTGCGGAATGACGTGACCCGGCTTAGCCACGGGGCGGTGATGCTGGCGGCGGCGGAGGCGGCCGCCCAGAAGGAAGAGCCGGCGGAGCATTTGTACATCCTGCTGGCCCGTTCCTTAAGCCGCCTGGCCTATGGGGAATACGACAACAGCGCCGTGACGGCGGCGTTTCTGCTGCACATCAGCGTCATCGAGGGCTTCAAGCCCCGCCTCAACCACTGCGTTGCCTGCGGCAGGCAGATGGGGGAGGAAAGCGCCTTTTTGGACGCCGAGATGGGGGGCATCCGCTGCGGGGCGTGCAAGGGCAACGCTCCGGGCACCATGTATGTAACGGCAGGGCAGCTTTCCTGGCTGCGGCAGGTGCTGGTACAGGGCATCGACAAAACACCCCCCATTGACAGCCCGCCCCTGGACACACTGCTTGCCTATGTGCAGCACCATATCGACAGGAAACTGCCGAGGATTATCTGGTAAATCCTTCCCGTAATTCAATTGATAGAAAAAACGGCGCTTTCAGAGGAAAGCGCCGTTTCGCGTTGCGGATGAAAGGGGCAGCCCCTTGACAATCCCCTATACTACCAGAGCAATCAGCGTATATATCAGATGGGCGCTGACACCCGCCAGCAGGCCGCCGATGGTGTGGCAGGCGATGGCTTTGCCCGTCAGGTTGCTGTAGCCCAGGGCGTTCATCATGGCCACATGGGTGCTCAGGTACCCGCTCATGCACATGCACATGGCGGTAAACACCGCCACATCGTGCTGGTTGGCCAAGCCTTCCTTCACCAGGCGGGTTACGATGCTCAGCGACGCGCCGGAGGAACCCAGGGCGGTGATGGGCACGGCGATGCCCTCAGCGCTGGTTAAGCCGAACAGGGGGGAGATGATGCCCTGCAGCTTTTCCCCCAGGGCGGGCAGCAGACCGATGCCCTCAAAGGCCGCGCCGGTGTACAGGCCGTTTTCGGCGGGGCGGCCGGTCAGCATCATCACAAAGGTGCAGATCACCAGCACCCCGGGGATGATGTCGATGCCCATCTGCACCCCCGTTTTTCCCCCGTCCAGCATGGAGGCCAGAAACCGGGAGGCGGCCGAGCCGGTGCGCACGACGCGGTGGGTGCGGGGCAGGGGCTGGGGCTCCTCCTCCAGGGCCTGGGCGTCGGCGCCGAACAGGCGCCTGGTAAACAGCAGCATCAGCCGGGTGGAGATGATGGCCCCCACCACCGCCCCCAGGTTGCCTACCAAGGCGGCGAGGAAGTAATTCTGCCCCGTCAGGGCGCTTAAGCCCAGCACATAGGTGGTGATGATGGCGCCCATGCCAAAGGCGGTGCCCAGGTTGGTCAGCGCGGGCATCTGGTATTTGTGGAAATAGCGCAGGTAGTTCTTGTCCGCCGCCAGGGTCAATATGGCGGGGTTGTCGCTCATATAGGTGGTGATGGCGCCGATGCTGGCCGCGCCGGGCATGCCGAACAGGGGGCGCATCAGGGGGGTCATCAATTTGTCAATCAGCGCCACCACGCCAAACTCCTGCAATAGGCCCGAGAGAGCCCCCGCGATGACGGCGATGGCGGTCAGGAACAGCACAGTATCCAGCAGCAGCTTGTAGGCTGTCTGCATGATGGTGGAGAGGGTGTTGACAAAGCCCATCCGGGAAACAAACAGGGCGGCGATAGCGAAAAACCCCAGGAGGAAGAGAAAGGGCTCCCATCCGATAACCCTTTTCAGGCGGTGCTGCTCCAAGGAATTGTCCTTTCTGCCCCGGCAGGGCGGCGAAACCAAACCCGGTTGCCTCTGCCAGGCGCATGCGCGAATATGATGAACTGTCCGAAAAAAACAATATCAGAACAATCCGCTTTCGTCAACATGCAAAAAGCCTGTACTCCGCGGGGAGTACAGGCTTTTTGCCGCTGTGCGTTATTCGTTGCCGCCTGTCAAGATGCCGATGGTATAGATTTCCCCGGTGTAGGCGTCCATCATCACGCCGATGTCCAGGTTCACGCCGACCTTTTCAAAGAAGAACCGGAAGCCCCGCAGGGGGTTATGCGCCTTGGAAACCACCGCATGGTAGCTGTGCTCGACGAGGGCGTCCTGCAAATCCTCCTTAGTCAAAGCGAACTCTTCCATGATGGCGGCTTCGGCTTTGGCCTGGGCTTCCTCCATGGGCAGGGCTTTCTTGTCCGGCTGCCCCTCTTGGATAATCAGGCCGTTCCAGTAGCTTTCCTCTTCCTTCAGCGTAATTTGGGGCGGTTGAAAGGCGGGGGGCTTGCCCCTTTCTTCAGGGTGTTCTTCATAGTAGCGGGCGATGGCCTGGTTGGCTGCCTCCGGCTCCAGCAGGGCTTTTTTCATCTGCTGCTGCCCCCAGGCGGGGGAAGCAAGGCTGCCGCTGTCCAGCAGCGCTTTGTCGGCGCTGTCGTGGGTCCAGGTGGCGGCCGCTTCCTCCCCTTGAATGCGGACGGTGTAGTCGCCAATCAGGCCGTTTGCCAGCCCCTCCCCATAGAAGGTGACAACCCAACCGCCGTCCGTTTTCTCTTCCACCGGGTAGAACAGGCCCAGGGTCGCGGGGCTTAGGCCGTAGGTTTCCATCAGCGCCTGCCTTGCCTTGTAGGCGGCATCCGCCTGGGGGGCGCGGGTAAAGGTAAGGGCGGCGTAGGCCGCGGCGGCAATCAGCACCATGCCAAGGGCTATGGCCAGGCTGAGGGGTAGTTTCTTTTTCATTTTTGTTCCTTCCTGGACGGCGCGCAGCAGCCTGCGGCTGTGCCGCTCGTCCCACGCAAGGCTGGCGAGTTTCGTATCCATGGCATTTTTTATCGGGTTATTCATCGTAATACCATCCTTCCAGCTTGCGGCGCAGTTTTTCGTTGGCCCGCTTCAGGCGGGTTTTCGCGGCATCCATGGAGATGCCAAGGGTGTCCGCGATGTCCTTGTGTTTCATGTCCTGGTAGTAGCGCAGCAGCACCGCATCCTTATACTTGGGCGGCAGCGCCATCACGGCGTCCAGCACCTGGCTGTCGGGCAGGGGATCGCTTTGGGTTTCCTCCGGCAGGGTATCCATATCCACCCGCCTGTCCACCCGGCGCATCCATGGGGTGCGCAGATAATCCCTGCAGGTGTTGATGGCAATGCGCATCAGCCAGGTTTTTTCGCTTTGCTTTTCCCGCAGGGTATGCAGGCTGCTGTAGGCCTTGAGCAGGGTGTCCTGGGCGGCGTCTTCGGCAAGGCCTGTGTCCTTCAGGTACACGTAGCACATGCGCAGCAGCGCGCTGCCGTATTCCCGCGCGAGGCGCTCCAGCGCCTGTTGGCGGACATTGTCGGGTACCGCAACAAAGTCCATACCGCACCCCCTTTCACTTGTTAGACGGTCGGAAAGCAGAAATGGTGACAGTGTCTGGAAACAGAAAAAATTTAGTTTTCCATGCAAGAAAGAAAACCCTGGCGGCGCGCCGGGCGCCGTCAGGGAAAAGGAGGAAAGGAAGATTCGATTAATAGATGCGCAGCTGGCGGCTGTCGTGGTACTCGAAGATTCTGTCCTTGCAGGCGCGGCGCATGGTGTAGGCGTATCCATACTCCTTGCGGCCGTTGAGGCGGTAGATGCGGTAGCGGGACAGCTTGTAGGTGTCCGAGTCCCCCAGGATGGAAAAATCGCTGGCCAGGCTGTGGGCCACCAGGCGGGCGGTGTCGCAGTTGCGGCAGGCATTGCCGTTCTGTTTGAAACCAAAGCTCAGCAGCGTGTGGGCCGGGTAGACGCTGGTTACGGTAACGCCGCTGGACTCGATGATAATCTGATCCACCGCGTGGTTGTTCAGCTGGGTCATTTGCCGGTAGAGGCGTTTGTACATATCGGTGGTGCGCATGCGCTCAACCTGGCTGTGCTCCCTTTGGCGGGAGACGGAACAGTAGCCCATCGTGGCGAGGGCGGCGATCATGAATAATAACACCAATACTGCAGCCAAAGTTTCCACTAGCAACAAGCCTCTCAAAATCTACATATAGTGTAATATAACAAAGCTAAGTACAAAATGCAACCATTTATTGAAAATTCGTTGAAATATTGAAATGCTTTATTCTACCAAAGAAATATTCAGTTCTTTGGAGTATAAATACAGGAACATATGTTTGCAAAAAAATTGAAATCCCCAAAGAATTATCCAATATTTCTTTGGGGTGTATAAACCATGTATAGGGCGCGACAGACAAATGAAAAAGCCCCTTGACTGTCCCCTTGGGGAGGGGTGTATGCTGAGTGCGGGAGGTGGAAGGATGTACATACTGGAAGCGTGCAAGGCATGCGGCGTAACGAGGAAAGCCGCGGCATACTATGAGGAACAGGGCCTCATCAGCCCCCGGGTGCTGGAGAATGGCTATCGGGACTATTCCATGCAGGATGTGCGGCGGCTGCGGCGGATCGCCGCCCTTAGGAGCCTGGGGCTGACCATCCGGGATATCCGGGATGTGCTGACGGGGGACGAAAAGCAAAGCCTGCGGAAACTGGCCGCCCAGGGGAATCTGAATCTGGAAACCCTGACAGAAAAACAGAAACTGCTGCAAACACTGGCCGCCACAGGTGATTGGCAAAGCATGCAGGCCCAGGCGGAACAGCTGGACAGGCGGCAATCCATCCTGAGGCGCATGCTGGACAAATTCCCCGGCCTCTTCGGCCAATACGCCCTGGCCCATTTTGCCCCCTACCTGCAGGAGCCCGTCACCACCCGAGAGCAACAGGATGCCTTTGACACCGTTGTAGATTTTCTTGACAACGTGGACATGTCCATCCCCCCAGCCTTGCTGTCGGAGGTGGAAGAAACCATGTTAACCATCAGCCAGGAGGACATCCACAATGTGTCCCAAAGCCTGCGGCAAGCCGCGGAAAACCCGGAAAAATATCTGGCGGAAAACAAGGAAGCCATGGAAGCCTACCTGTCCATCAGACAGACACCGGCCTACCAGGCGACCCCCGGCTACCGCCTGATGATGGAAATGAAAAAACTGAACCAGCAAAATGGCTACAATGATGTATTCCTCCCCGCCATGCGCAAACTAAGCCCCGCCTACGAAGCCTACTACCAGAAACTGCTCCTCGCCAATGAAGCGTTGCTGAAAGCCTATCCCGAAGCGAACGGACAACAAGAATAAAACCAACAGCACTCCATTCCGGCGCGGCACAACAACCAAAGATCTAAACCATACCAACCCCACCGCGCAGATCCCCAAACACCCGCGTCCCCGGAGGCCGCTTTGCAAAGCAAAGCGCCTCCGCTTTCGCGAAGGCGCTTTATCTATATTAACTAATCTACCAGGGGTACAGGGGCAGGATGCCCCTGTTTCATTCGTATCACCCGGCTTCGCCGGGTGGGCGGGGCCTTTGCCGCAGGCAAAGATTCCTTGCAATTTCCCCGCCCGTGGGCGTCAGCCCACAGGGGAAATTGGAAAACCCCCGTCTATCGGCGGAAAATCGAAGATTTTACGCCGGCCGCGTCAGCGGCTCAATACATTCCCCCCATACCGCCGCCGCCGCCCGCGGGCATGGCCGGCTCGGGTTCGGGGATGTCGGTCACCAGGCTCTCGGTGGTCAGCACCATGGCGCCGATGCTGGCCGCGTTCTGCAGCGCGCTGCGGCTCACCTTGGTGGGGTCGATGATGCCCCGCTCCATCATGTCCACATACTCGCCCTTGGCCACGTCGTAGCCATAGCCCTTCTTGCGGCTGCGGCGGATGGTGTCGATGATGACGCTGCCTTCGATGCCGCCGTTGGAGGCAATCTGGCGCACGGGCTCTTCCACCGCGCGCAGCACGATCTGCACGCCGGTCTTCACATCGCCGGTGGTCTTGGTCAGCAGGTCCTTCACCTTGTCGGAGGCGTTGAGCAGGGCCACGCCGCCGCCGGGTACGATGCCTTCTTCCACGGCCGCGCGGGTGGCAGCCAGGGCATCCTCAATGCGCATTTTGCGCTCCTTCATTTCCACTTCGGTGGCCGCGCCTACGTTGATGACGGCGACACCGCCGGCCAGCTTGGCCAGACGCTCCTGCAGCTTTTCCTTGTCGTAGTCGCTGGTGGTTTCGGCAACCTGGGTCTTAATCTGGCTGACGCGGGCTTCAATCTCGCTCTTTTCGCCGGCGCCGTCGATGATGGTGGTGTTTTCCTTGTCCACTTTCACCGTCTTGGCCTGGCCCAACTGCTCCAGGGAGGTTTCCTTCAGCTCCAGGCCCAGCTCGTCGCTGATTACTTCGCCGCCGGTTAAGATGGCGATGTCCCGCAGCATTTCCTTGCGGCGGTCGCCAAAGCCGGGGGCCTTGACGGCAACGCAGGTGAAGGTGCCGCGCAGCTTGTTGACAACCAGGGTGGCCAGGGCTTCGCCTTCCACATCCTCGGCGATGATCATCAGCTTACGGCCGGCCTGCACAACCTTTTCCAGCACGGGCAGGATTTCCTGGATGTTGCTGATTTTCTTGTCGGTAATCAGGATGTAGGGGTTGTCCAGCACCGCTTCCATCTTGTCGGTGTCGGTTACCATGTAGGCGCTGGTGTAGCCGCGGTCGAACTGCATGCCTTCCACGGTGGTCAGGTCGGTCTTCATGGTTTTGCTTTCTTCCACGGTGATGACGCCGTCCTTGCCCACCACGTCCATGGCGTCGCTGATCAGCTGGCCGATTTCCTCGTCGCCGGCGGAAATGGCGGCAACCTGGGCGATGGAGGTCTTGCTCTTGATGGGCTGGGAGATTTCCTTCAGCCCTTCCACGGCGGCGGCGGTGGCCTTCTCGATGCCTTGCTTCAGCCCCATGGGGTTGGCGCCGGCGGCCAGGTTTTTGAGGCCCTCGCGCACGATGGCCTGGGCCAGCAGGGTGGCGGTGGTGGTGCCATCGCCCGCCACGTCGTTGGTCTTGGTGGCTACTTCTTTAATCAGCTGGGCGCCCATATTCTCAAAGGCATCTTCCAGGTCGATTTCCTTGGCGATGGTCACACCGTCATTGGTGATGGTGGGGGCGCCGTACTTCTTGTCCAGCACCACGTTGCGGCCCTTGGGGCCCAGGGTAATCTTGACCGTGTCGGCCAGGGTGTTGATGCCTGTTTCCAGTGCGCGGCGGGCATCTTCGCCGAATTTAATTTGCTTTGCCATTGTATATCTCCTTCTTCCTGCTTATTTCTCAACAACCGCGAGGATGTCGTTCTGGCGCACGATAATCAGCTCGTCGCCATCCAGCTTCACTTCGGTGCCGGCGTACTTGGAATAAATCACCTTCTGGCCCTTTTTCACATGCATGGTGATTTCCTTGCCGTCCACATTGCCGCCGGGGCCCACAGCGATGACTTCCGCCATCTGGGGCTTCTCTTTGGCGGCGCCTGTTAAAATAATGCCGCTCTTGGTTGTTTCTTCCACTTCCACATTCTTGATGACGACGCGGTCGCCCAAGGGTTTGATTGTCATTTCATAGCCTCCTGTTACTCTTCTTGTTAGCACTCTCGATATATGAGTGCTAACCTCTCGATGAGTAATATACCCCATCAACGGGTTTTTAGCAAGCGAAAAGAGAGGGTAAATTGCTGGAAAAATTGATGCAATCTCAAAATATCTACGAAATGCTCAAAAATACTCGGAAATACATAAAATTTGCGCGAAATGTCTTTTATCGCCTTGCTTTTTCCCGCCATGCGCACAGAGGGCGCCGCCTGTGGTATACTGCCCCTATGCGAACGATTGACACCCTTACCCTGCCCCTTCTTGCCTGGTATGATGCCCACAAGCGGGCCTTCCCCTTCCGGGACAGCGGCAACCCCTACCATGTGTGGTTGTCGGAAATCATGCTGCAGCAAACCCGCACGGCCACCGTTACCTCCTATTTTACCCGGTTTACCGCTTTGTTTCCCACGGTAGAAGCCCTGGCCGCGGCGGAGGAAACCGATGTGCTCAAGGCCTGGGAGGGGCTGGGCTACTACAGCCGCGCCCGCAATTTGTTAAAAACCGCCCGCCTTCTGGCAGGCAAGGGTTTTCCCACCACGGCGGAAGAGCTGGTTAAACTGCCCGGCATCGGCCCCTACACCGCCGCCGCCATCGCCTCCATTGCCTTTGGGCAGCCCGTGCCCGCCATGGACGGCAACCTGAACCGGGTGATTGCCCGGCTGTTTCACATCACCGACAACATCGGCCGCCCGGCCGTCAAGCGCCAACTGCACGATTTGGGCAAGTCCCTGATGCCCGAAGACCGCCCCGGGGATATGAACCAGGCGCTGATGGACCTGGGCGCTACCATCTGCCTGCCCGGCACGCCCGAGTGCCACCGCTGTCCCCTGCAAAAAGCCTGCCTGGCTTATCTGGAGGGGGAGCCGGATACCCTACCGGTGATGGACGCAAAAAAGCCCCCGGTGCAGATGGACATGGCGGTCATCCTGCTGCAATGCGGGGATCAGGTGCTGCTGCGGCGCCGCAAGGAAACGCTGCTCAAGGGCTTGTATGTGTTTGTGCTGCTGGAGGATGCCCAAAGCAAATCTGCCATCGCCAAAGCCCTGGGGCAAATGGGCATTTCCGCCCGCGAGGTGAAAACACTGGGCACAGCCCGGCATGTGTTTACCCATCGGGTCTGGAACATGACGGTGCGCCACTGGCAAACCGAGGAGAAAACCGACATTCCCGGGGGCTTGTGGGCCAGCGCTCAGGATATCCGCGCCCTGCCCCTGCCCACCGCCATGAAGGCGGCGAGGGAATGGGCGCTGCAAATCCTGGACAAAGGGGAGGAGTAACCATGAAAACCATCAGAAAGCTGCTGATACTCTGCCTGCTGGCGCTGCCGGCGTCCGCCCTGGCTTTTACTGTGGAAGTGCTGGATACCCGCCTCATCCACCTGCCGGGGGAGCCCATCATTGCCAAGCGGGTGCAGGTGTGGATGTCCCCCTGCCAGCCCATCAACGAGCTGGAGGTCTTTGCCCAGCAGGAGGACATGGCGGCGGACTTCCGCTTTGAGGATCTCACCCTGGACGGCCTCCCCGATTTGTTGGTGCCCTGGGCTCAGGGGGCGTCCAACATGTACTACACCCTTTACCCCTATGACGAGGGTTCCGGCGCCTTCCGCAGCGCCCCCGTTTCCAGCGTGCTGCTGTGCAACCACGAGGTGCTGCGGGACAAGGGGCTTATCCACACCCAGGAATCTTTGGGGCTGGCGGGCCTTTTGCGCCAGGAAAGCCTGTACGCCTGGCAGGGGGAGGATTTGGCGCAGGTGCGGCACCTGTTGTGTCAGGAGAACGAGCTGCAGCCCGGCATCCTCAGCGCGCGGGTCTATGATAACGCCCAGCTGGTGTGGGAGAAGGAAATCCCCCTGGAGGAAGCCCTGGAAATGGAAGAAACAGCCGGCAGCCTGATGCGGGAAGCGGAGGACATCTTCTGGCAGGGGTATCGGTAACATCAAATTTAAACATCAAGGAGCGGCTATGAACATTCCCAAACAGGACGCCTTGCACTGGTTTACCTTTTTCGCTGCCCTCCCTGAGGGGGAGGAACTGTCCCCCCGGCAGGAGGAAATTGTCTGGGCGGTGCTGAAACAAATTGAGGACAGCGTGGAAGGGCAGAACAACGAACTGCTGCATGCCATTCCCGGGCTGCAGTCCCTTAGGAACCGCACCTACTATGTGGGGCCTGCCAAAAAGTTTTCCAAGGGCTGCGCCTCCTGCCTGACAGGCACGGGGCTGACGGCCATCCGCAAAACCAATGTGTGCAACCTGCGCTGTACCTTCTGTTACGATTACGGCGAGATGGACAATATCCCGCCCATCGGCAAAGGGGCGTGGGACATCGGGGGCACCCGCTTTTATACCGAGGATATCGACCTGCTGCTGTCCGCCCAGCCCCACCCCACTGGGGTGTCCTATGTGTACCTGGAGCCCTTCATGGAGATTGAGGAGTATTATCCCATCATCGGCAAATTCAAGCAGGCGGGCATCCACCAGCACATGTACACCAACGGCACCCTGGCTACTGAGGACAACCTGAAAGCCCTGGGGGAGGCAGGTTTGGATGAGCTGCGCTTCAATTTGGGTGCCTCAGATTGCGCCGACAAGGTGATTGCAGCCATGGCTACCGCCAAGAAATACATCCCCACCGTGGGCATTGAGACCCCCATGACCCCCTCCTTCTACGCCTGCTTCCAGCAGAAAAAGCAGCAGATTCTGGACACGGGCATTGATTTGATGAACTGCGCGGAATTGCACCTGAACCCCAACAACATCGCCAACTACCAGGGGGAAAACATGTACATGTCCCGCCGGGGCTACATTTCCCCCGTGTGGAGCCGGCAGCTGACCCTCAAGCTGATGCGGCAGGCGGCGGAGGAAAACTGGCCCATCGCCATGCACGACTGCGCCAACCGCACCAAGTTCGCCCGGGATCTGAACCTGAAAGCTAAGGAAGGCGGCTGGTTCGGCGCCAGCGCCTACGGCAGCGAGTTTGACACCCTGCCCTATGAATACTTCCTGCCCATCCTGCGGGACGAAAATTTCCATTTCCTCAAGGAAGAGCCCATGCCCAAGGGGTACCGGCTGGAGGATGGGGTGCTGTAAATCGGTCCTTCCTATCTTAGTAATGGTGAACCCCCTGCTATCCGTTGTTCGGACAGCAGGGGGTTTTATCATGGGACTTTGTGGGTTACTTCAAATCGATACCCTCTTTCGGGTGATCCCCGGTTTTTGAGTATACGGGTACGAGGCGCAGGACGTCCCCTTCCTTGGGCAGGTTATAGCGCAGGGAAATTTCCAGGTGGGTATCATCCACCACCAGGACGCCGCCGTTTTGGTTGTTTTGTGGCGTGTCCCCAATATACAGTTTGTAGTCCATGATATAGTCCGTCTGCCCCGTGCCATCGCCAAGCATCTTCCAAGGGGCTGTCCAGCTTTGGGGCACTTCTATTTTAGCGGTGCCCTGCAGGTCGATATCGCTGATGAATACCTGGGTTATTACGCTGTAGGTGTCCGTGTTTAGGCTTCCGGCCTTGGAAACGGTGGTGCCTGTGCGGCTGATGGTAAGCGGGATGTATTGGATGTTCTTCTTGTCCGGCAGGCTGACGTAGGCGGTTTTGTACCCTTCTTGGTCTTGGTATACAACCATGGAGCCATAGACGAGGTACACTTGAAAGGTGAGGGTATCTCCCTCAAGGCCTTTGGGCAAGGCGCACTCCATGTAGCCTTGCAGGGTGTTGTCATCCAGGCGCTGGGTGTCGCCATCCAGTATGTCAAGGACAGTACCGTCCAAAAGGTTAGCGCCATCGCCCATGCCTGCCGAGTCCACCTTGATGTAGCGGCCATCCTTAGCATTCAGCCAATTTCCAGCCTCGTCCTGAAGCTCTGGGTTGTTCCATAGCTGATTTTCTTCCGACCATTGTCCTTCTTCCTGTATCCAATCAAAGGGGCCGGTGGGCAGGCCTTCGCCCTTGGTTAGGTTGGGGGCAATGCCCTCCAGGGTGTAAGACACGAACAGGCTGCTGCCCGCGGTGTGTGCCTGGTTCAGCGTGAATGTAAAGGCGCGCTCCTTTTGGTAGGCCAGCAACAGCTCATAGTCATTTTCCGCTTCTTTGGCAGGCGTTATCTCTACCTCGGGCGTTACCTCCACGGTTGTGTCATAGGTTTGGGCTTTGCTGTCCAACGTTTCCATGCGCTGCTGTTTGTTTTCATCCTGGGCGAATTGTCCAAACACCCCCAGGGATGCAGCCAGGGTTACCCCAGCAAGCGCCAGGGCGAATGTCAAGGCCATCACCAAGGCCAAGGATACTTTGCGTTTCATGGGTTGCTCCTCTCCGTTGGCAAGGCGCAGGATGCTTTGGGCGCGGCCAGGCTTCTCCACCAGGCCGGAGAGCTGGGTATCCAGGGCATGGCGCACTTTCTCGTGCAGATTATCTTGTTTAACCATTTTGCTCTCCTTCCAGCGCGTTGCGCAATTGCTGCCGGGCTTTTTTCAGCCGTTGGGAAACCGAAGTGCCGGTAATGCCCAGCAATTGTCCAATGTCGTATACCGTCATGTGCTGGTAATAGTATAGAAGGATAACTTCCATCTGCTTGCGCGGCAGGCGCATGATTTCCAGCGTCAGCAGGTTGTCTTCCCCAGTGGGGTCTTGAAGGGGGGCGGGAAGACTGTCCAGGCTGACATTTCGGTTCACATAGCGGAACCAACCGCCGCGCCGCATGTCCTTGCAGGTGTTGATGGCAATACGCATCAACCAGGTTTTTTCAGAGGCCTCCTCCCGGAAGGAGGGCAGCGCCTTATAGGCTTTCAGAAAGGTTTCCTGTACAGCGTCCTCCGCCAGGGCGGCATCACGCAGATAGACGAAGCACATGCGCAGCAAATCCCGCTCGTACAGGGTAACCAGTTGGTTCAAGCGCTCTTCCCGTTTATCCGGGCCCTGGATAAACATATGCTCCACCCCCTTCACTGATTAGACGCATGGGGACTGTAAAATGTGAAGTAAGTAAAAAAGAAATACCGCAGCGAGGTTTACGCCGCGGTTTGTATGGTTAATAACGGCTCATTGGCACATCAATGATGGCACAGCAGAGCTTCTATGTCAAGAAAGGCCCCTCAGCCCTTCAGCTCCTTCAGCAATTCCCGCAGGAAATGGTAGACCCGCTCCACCGAGGCTTTTTCCACCCGTTCCCGGGGGGTGTGGACGTCCAGCAGCGTGGGGCCAAGGGAGAGCATCTGCACATTTGGGTATTTGGATTTGATCACGCCGCACTCCAGCCCCGCGTGGATGGCGGTGATGCGGGGCGGCTGGCCGAACAGCCGCTGCCAGACCTTTGCGGCGGTGTCCCGCAGGGGGCTTTCCTTTTCAAACGCCCAGCCGGGGTACGCGCCGGAGATTTGAATCTCCCCGCCCGCTTCCTTTGCCAAAGCGCGCAGCTTGTTTTCCAGTTCCGCCATTTTTTCAGGGGAGGAGGAACGCAGGGAGGCGGTCAGCAGCCACGCGCCGTTCTCCTCCTCCGCCAGCCCCAGGTTGCTGGAGCTTTCCACCAGCCCCTCCAAATCCGGCGACATGGTGTACACGCCGTCAGGCCAGGCGTGGAGCAAGGCAGTCCAAAGCCGGGCGCTTTCCCCGGTCAGGGGCGGGCTGGCTTCCGCCTCCTCGGTGGAAAACCGCGCGTCCTTTTCCAAGACGCGAATTTTTTCCAGCCAATCCTTGGCGTGCCGCGTCAGCAGGTCCAGGTCCTCCGTGGGAATCACCGCCGAAGCCTGCCGGCAGATGGCGTTGAACTTGCCCGGGGCCTCAAAACGGCACAGGCGCGCCTGGCTTTCGTGCAGCAGTTCGCCCAGGGCTTTGATGGCGTTGACCCGCTGGCTGTTGATTTCCAGCCCCGAATGTCCGCCCCGAAGCCCTCCCAGGGTGATTCTGGTGCAGGGAACAGCGTCCCTTTCGTACTTTGGGGTAAACCGCAGATGAATGGTTTCCCCCCCAGCGCAGGAGGTCAGGAAGACCCCCTCCTCCTCCGCGTCCAGGTTGATGAGCATGTTTCCTTTCAGCTTGCCTTCGGGCAGCTGGTGCGCCCCCGTTAGGCCCACTTCTTCCCCGGTGGTCATCACCAACTCCAGGGCGGGTAGGCCGGCGTCCTCATCGTGCAGCAGGGTCAGCATCATGGCCAGGGCCATGCCGTTGTCCGCCCCCAAGGTGGTTTTGTCGGCCTTGAGCCAGCCGTCCTCCTCAATGATGTCCAGGGCGTCCTGGTGGAAATCGTGGGGGCTGTCCGCCTCCTTCTCTCCCACCATGTCCAGATGGCCTTGCAGGATGACGGGTGTTCCTTCGCCCTTGCGGATGATGATGTTGCTCGCGCTGTCCTGTAGAACCTCCAGGCCCAGCTCGTGGGCGGCGCGCACCATCCAGTCGCTGATGGCTTTTTCCTCCCCCGAAACCCGGGGCACGCGGGAGAGAGCGCGGAACCAGTCAAATACATTGTTTTGCTTCATAATGCCTCCATATCAAAAGGGGAAGGGCGTGCCCTTCCCCCGGTTTCCTGAACAGGGCACAGGTCAGCGTTTTCCGCTCAGCCCATGGCCTCTTCCATGGCGGTATAGGGGATGTCTTTAAAGCCGTAATGGATGGGGCCCAGCACCTTCAGCCCCTCATCGCTGCGGTACAAAGGATGGGCGATGGCCACCACGGCCACCTGGTCGCCTTCCTTGATGTCGGTGTTGGTGATGGGGTCGCCGCCCTCCTCGTACACGCACTGCACCAGGTCCGGGCTCATGATGTAGGGCTTGCCGTCCAGCCAGGTCATATGGTTTTCGTTCTTGGCCCAGATTTTCAGCTCATGCCCGGCAAAGTCTTCCTTGCCTTTGATGAACAGGTCGACGAACATGTAGCCGCCCTTGCTCTCCCATTCCTTTTTGGTTACTTCGCCCCGGAAGATAACGCTGCCGCCGGCTGCCTTGGCGAAAGCCAGGGCGGTGTCCTCGCCCTTTTCCCGAGCTTCCCGCACGGCGCGCCCTGTTTCCAGGTTGCGCGTCATGGTGCCCTTGACGATGGCGCCTTTGGCGTCCTTCACCTGCATGGCGAAGCAGGCCATGCCGATAGGCTCGTAGGCGGGGATGGAAATCATCTTGCCCAGCTGCTCGGCAAAGTCGTACCCGTGGGTTTCCCGAATCAGCACCACATTGCCCCAGGCGTCGCAGCAGGTTAAGGGGGCGATGGGCAGCTTTTTGATGCGGGGCAGGGTCTGGGCCACCTCGGGCACGGCACGGCCTGCCAGGTCGGCGTCCAGCACCTTTTTGCCCATCTGGGCGGCGGCGTCCACCGGGGCGGGGCTGTTGATGCCCCCCAGCTCCACCGGCACAATGGCGGCAAAGGTGACGCCCAGTTCCTTTTCCAGTTCCTTCACGGCGCGCACCAGCACCCGGGGCTCCACCCGCTCCTTCAGGCCCAGCATCTCCATGTTTTCCCTGTCCTTGTCGGTCAGCGGGGCGATGGAGCCCATGTAGAAGGCGGTGCAGATCCAATCGTCGTCCTGCAATGTATCGATGTCGATCCAGGAAATATCCTTGCCTTCCTCAAAGCTGCCAAGCAGCAGCTTGCGCCCCATTACCTGGGGGCCGCCGCCGCCTGTGCCGTACAGGGTGGAGCCGCGTACAAAATCGTCCAGATCCGTCATGGTCTTAATCATTTTCTTTATCTCCCGAATTGCTTATTTTTTATTGATGCGGGCAGTGGCCCGCTCCACTTTGGAATGCTTGCCTGTTTCGTCCTTCACCAGGCGGAACACAAAGCTGCCCTTGGTGTGCATCATGGGGATGATGGTGCCCTGGTAATCCTTCAGGATGTCCTGGATGCCGATGTAGGCGGAGCCGCAGGCCAGTATCATCACCGTGTCGTGGCCGGGCAGGGCGTTTAGGATGGCTTCCCGGTCGGTGTCGAACATTTCACAGGGGAACACCACGCTCAGGGTGTCCACCTGCTTGCCCATGGCGGTCAGCCTGTCAACCCACCGGGTGCGCACCATGTTGACCGCCACCGCCGAGGAGTCCATGTCCTTGCCCTGCTCCAGCAGGCGGTTGGGCAGGTCCTCCTCGTAGG
This sequence comes from uncultured Clostridia bacterium, assembly GCA_937894675.1. Taxonomy (GTDB): domain Bacteria; phylum Bacillota; class Clostridia; order Christensenellales; family Aristaeellaceae; genus DTU024. Next base: position 8,213 of record CALCQO010000012.1, on the reverse strand, counting down.
ACAGGCTCTCGCAGGCGCAGCCCGGGCAGGAAATCATCAGGATGCTGCGCGCGCTTTGCGCGGCGGTCAGCAGCAGGTTTTCATCGCGCATTACGCTGTATAGTCCCATGCCGCCTCCTTAGGGTATCAGGGCTACCTTGCCTTCTTTCACGGCAAGATACAGGGTGTAGCACGCGCCCAGGGTAATCAGCAGGGCGGCGATAATCTGCCCAAACCCCAGGGTAGGCAGCCCGTAGAAGCTGCTCCATGCCAGGGACAGGATGCTCAGCCCCGCGATGATGTTGTACCAGCTAAAGCTGCGCAGGTTTTCATAGGTGGGCTTTACCAGGTACTTCAGAGCGCCCAGCAGCACCAGGGCGGACAGGAAGAGGGCGGCCAGCACCAGAAACCATTTGGCGTTGATGATGCCCAGCACCGCGTTGACAATGGCCAGGGCGATGTTTAGGTAGATGATGTTCTTGCTTTTCATAGATCCCTCCTATTTGGACACGCTTTCGCCGATGGTATAGCGGATGCCCGACTTGCTCATGAAGGAGGCAAGGACGCCGTAGGCGGCAAAAGCGATAATCAGGCTCATGAAGCTGGCCATGAACATGTTCTTGAAGGGGCCGGTGGTCAGCACGGAGGTAATCACCACCACGCCCACCGCCAGCAGGTTGAGCTGGGGATACTTGGTGCCGTGCTCAAAGGCGTATTCTTCCTTTTTCACCAGCTTGTGCAGGATGTAGTAGTCCGCCAGCATCACGCCGCCGATGGGGGGCAGGGCTGTGCCCAGGGCTACCAGGAAGGGAATAAAGATTTCATACACATTGAACACCGCCATTAAGGTACCGATGATGCCCATGATGGCGACGGTGACCTTCTGGGGCACATTGAGGAAGGAGCCGATGCCCAGGGAGGCGGAGTAGAGGTTGGCGGTGTTGGTGGTCCACTGGGCCAGCACCAGGATGACCAGCGCGCCCACGCCCAGCCCCAAAGTAACCATGACCTGGGGAAGGTTGGGGGTGGAGCCGATGCCCTGCACATTGGTCACATAAGCCATGGCCAGGCCGCAGATGATGGTGAACACGCCGCCGATGAGGTACCCCATGGAGGCGGACACCGCGCCTGTCTTGGCGTTTTTCGCGTAGCGGGAAATGTCCGAGAGAATCAGGGAGCCCAGCACCGCGTTGCCCACCACGATGGCGATGGCGCTGGAGAGGGAGATGGGGGTGCCCGTGGCGGTGGCGCTCAGCAGCGCGTTTAGGCCGCCCCCTGTTTCCACCGCCGCGATGCCGCCAAAGGCGCTCAGGATGATAATCAGCGGCACGGCCAGGAAGCTGAGGATGGCGATGCCCTTGTAACCGTACAGCGCGGTCAGCGTCATGAAGAAGCCGCCGATGATGGAGCCCACCGTTAGATCATTGAAGAAGGAATTGGGGAACAGCTGCTGCATGGTCAGGGCGAAGAAGGCCGCCTGAAAGGCGAACCAGCCGATGCCGTTGAGCAGGGCGACGATGATGCCGAACACCTTGGAGCCCAGCATGCCGAACACCGGGCGTGTAATCATGGTGGTGCTCACGCCGAACTTGCCGCCCAGCGCCGCCAGCGGCGCAGAGATGACCGTCAGGATGGCCATGCCCGCCACCGTGGCGATGAGGGCCGATTGAAAGTCCAGCCCCATGGCCAGGGCGCCGCCGGTGAGCATGGTGGACAGGCAGATGATCCAGCCCGCTACCGTGGCGAAGATGTTGGCGGAACTTTTGCGTTCCTCCAGGGGAACGCTGGAGGCTACGTAGTCGCCCGATACATCCCGGGCAACCTGTTTTACTTCCGTACTCATCCATATCTCCTTTGTTGATGCGTTTGCAGATTTTTCCCTGCCCGCCGCGGCGTCTGTTCCGGGCAGCGCCTCCTGTGCCCGCGTCCGGGCTGTCCGCGCGTGTCCGCCGCCGTTTGGCTATTCCCGCCCTGAACAGCGGGGCGGGGGTCTATGGGAAGGAACGATGGCTGAGAAGGGTTCTCAGCTTGATACGATGATTATATAAAGTGCTCAAGGGGGTTTATATGTCGAAAAGACGAAATAAAAGCCTCTTCTTTGTCGATTCTGACAAAAAAGAGGCGTGATTGGCCCTTCAGCTCCGGTTTCCGGGGACATTCCCTTGTAAACGCAACAACGCCAGGGCTTTGTACAGCGCCATGGAACCGGGCAGTGCGGTGAGGGAAAAGCCCAGCAGATGCTCCATTTTCTGCAGGCGGTATTTGATGGTGTTGCGGTGCAGGTACAGGCGGCTAGCCGTTTCCTCCATACTGCCGCCGCAGTCCAGCAGGTAGCAGCCCAGGGTAACCAGCATGCTGCCTTCCTTATCGCTGCCCTCCCGCAGGGGGGCAAGGACGGACAGCGCCTCCTCCACGCTTTCCTGGCCTTTGTCCCGGCATTCCTTCAGCGCTTCCAGAAAGCGCAGTTCCTGGGGGGATACACAGGCTTTGTCAGGGTAGACCAGAGCGGCCATGTCCATTACATCCAGGGTGCGCAGAAAGCTTTGGTGGAAATGCTTGGGCGAGGGCAGGGAGAAAATCTGCGCCCCCATCAGCCCCTGCCCCGCAAGCAAGCCTAGCAGATAGTCCGGCGCCACCGCGCCCAGGATGCCGATGATGTACCCGTCAAACACCGCCAGATGGCCCTGCATGCGGTCCTTTTCCAGGCTGGTCAGCAGGCGGCGGTAGGCGCTTGCCAGCAGCAGGGAGCGCTGCTCGTAATGATCCTCCCGGCCGGGTACGGCAATCACCCACAGGGTGGTATAGGGAAAGCCGCTCTGGCCCCGGCGCTTCAGCAGCCGTTTTAATTCCGTCTCCTCGTTGTTGATGGCAGCGCTGATCAGGTCGGCGCTGTAATTGTCAAACTCGTAGCTTTTCCACAGCTTCAGGGTCAATTCCAGCACTTGGGCAGCCATGGCGGCATGCTCCCGCTGGCCGGGGGCGTTCTGCTGGGCGATGGCCAGCAGACGGGCGTGCTGCCACCTGGTGTTGCTGACCGGGTAGACGCCCACCACGCTGTACCCCTCCCCGACATCCTGGCTGGCCAGGTAGCCGTCCAGCATGGCGCGAACGGGGATGCCCTGGGCGGGGGGCCAGGCGGCCGCCACGTACTCGCCGTAGTGGCCGTCGGTGAGAATCAGCGTCATCTGCAGCTGGTTGCTCAGCATGTTGAGCACGGTGGAAATGGTGCGGTGCATTTCCGGCACCCCGGCCAGGCGCTCCAATGTATTCTGTACAAAATTGTTGTCGCCCAGGCGGTTGCGGCGGATGCGCTCGCTGATGTCCGCGATGGCCTCGGAATAGCGGAACTCCATCCGGTTGGGGGGCATCATCAGGATGGGAAACTGCAGCGCGTCCGCCAGGCGGATGACCCGCGGGTCCAGCCGGGGCAGGATAACGCCGACATAGTATAGAATCATCCCCACTTCCCCGGATTCCTTCAGGCGCCGGATAGCCGTCAGCTGGGCGGGCACATCGTGGCGGAAGGCGTAGAAGGAAGTGATGACGATTTCATTCTGCACAAAAAACTGGCGCTGGAAGGATTTCAGATCCATCCATTCCAGCACGGACACGCTGTCCACCGCCGTATCCAGCCCGCCCTGCCCGGCCACGACCTGGGCCATGGACAAGGAGGGGAGGCCTAACATATCCCGTATGGTGAGAGCCATCTTTTCTTCTCCTTCCGGCGCGGAGGGGACAAAAACTGTATTCTACTCAAAGGATAGCACAGGGGAGGGATTTCATCAATCGCCGCCGGGCGAGGTTTTCAGATCCACCACCACCAACTCCGGCCGGTTGAGGATTCTCAGCGGGATGATGCTGTTGCCCAGGCCCCGGCTGATGACCATCTGGGTGCCCTCTTCCTCAAAGAGTCCCGCGTCCAGGCGGGGGAAGAAGCCCTGGCCGGGCAGGAAGAAAGCGCCCAAAGAGGGCAAACGGAACTGCCCGCCGTGGGTGTGCCCGGTGAGCACGGCGTCCATACCGTACTGAGCGTACAGGGGCAGGAACTTGGGGCGGTGGCTCAGCAGCAGGGTAAAATCCCCGCTCCGGCCGATGGCGCGCAGGTAGTTTTCGGCAACCTGCGCTTCCTCCTCCCGGGTCAGGCGGCTGCCTTGCAGGCCGGGGTCGTCCATGCCGGCGACGCGCAGGCGCTGGCTATCCCTGTCCAGATACGCCGATTGGTTATGCAGCACCGTGACATGCAGGGCTTTCAGTTCTTTTTCAAAGGCCGGGTATTCCGCCAGCCGCGCCTCGTGGTTGCCGATGACATAGTACAAAGGGGCGATGGCCGCGGCCTGCCGGACGAAGGCAAGGGCGGCGTCTATATCCGTATGCCGGGAATCCGCCAAATCCCCCGTCAGGGCGATGATATCCGGCTCCGCCTGCTGAAGGAGCGCCAGCAGGCGTTCATTCTCCTTGCCGAACACCGCGTTGTGCAAATCCGACACCTGGGCGATGGTGAAGCCGTCGAAGCGCTGGGGCAGGCGGGGGCTTACGATGGTATAGCGGGTAACCATCAGGTTGGAGGTGTCCCAAGCGCACCACAGCAGAAACGCCAGCAGAATCAGCGAAATCAGCAGGCGTCGCCTGGTTTTCGGTTGTGCTTTTACTCTGGTGATGGCCATGCCCTCCCTGTAAAAAAGGCGGAGCAGGCTGCTCCGCATAGGGTTTTCGTATCGCGCGTTCTTTCCGCTATCCGCGTTTGCCGCGGACAGACGTGCGCTGTGTCCGCTGGGTTTTTTATGGGGCGTTGCCCCAAACCCCACCAAAGGAAATGATTTTCTTTGGAATCCTCACTATGACGCTGTCAGGAAATGCGCTTGTAGTAGCGGATGAAGGCCTGCCCGGCGATATCCTCCAGGTCGGGCTTCTTATAGCCCCTCTCCCGCAGCTTGTTCAGCAGGGCGGGGAAGTCCAGCGGGTTATCCAGGCCCTCGGGCTTGGTGCCGATGCCGTCAAAATCGCTGCCCAGGCCCACATACCCGGCGCCGCCCAGTTGGTACATATGGTCGATATGATCCACCACCGTGTCCAGGGTGCTGGGGCCGTCGATATTCAGGAACTTGGGGAAGAAGTTAATGCCCACCCAGCCGCCGTTCTGGAACATGGCTTTCAGCTGCTCATCCGTCAAATTGCGGGTATGCTCGCTCAGCGCCCGGGCGCAGGAATGGCTGGCCACCGGCGGCGCGTCGGTTTTGTTGATAATATCCCAAAAACCGGCCTCGTTGATGTGGGACACGTCCGCCGCGATGCCAAGGCGCTGCATCTCTTTAATCGCCTGCATGCCGTACTCCGTCAGCCCCGTGGTGGCGTCGGTGTTATGGGAAGTGGCCAGTTTATTGGAGAAATTCCAGGTGATGGCGGCCATGCGGATGCCCTTACGGCGGTATTCCTCTATCACCGTCAGGCCCTTCTCGAAAGGCTCGCAGCCTTCCAGGGACAGCATCACCTTTACCTTGCCGTCCTCCGTTTCGCTGGGATCCATGGCCTGCACCCAGCCCTGCTGCTTCAGTTTCTCAAACTCCTCAAACATGCCCTTCATCAGCTTATCCACCGCTTCGGGGCTGGGGTCGGAGCCGATGTACATGGCCATGGTCTGCAGGTTGACCCCGCCTTTTTCCAGCCGCTCCATGGTAATGTCCGTGGGCTGGCCGGGCTTGGTATACAGATTATACAGGGTATCGCAGTGGGCGTCGCAAAGAATCATCTGGTACCTCTTTCTCGCGCTGGGCGCGGATATACACATACAAAAATGCCCCGCCAAGGCAAAGCCTGCGCAGGGCACACAAGGCGGCAGATATGCCGCCCATTTATGGCGCCGCGCGCCGGGGGTTTATTTAATGACAAACTGCTGCAGGTCGTTGACCAGATCCTCGCACTCGTCCGCGTACACTTCCAGGGTGATGGGCTGGGACAAATCCAGCGAGAAGATACCTAGGATGGATTTGGCATCCACCACGTGGCGGCCGGCGCGCAGATCCATATCATAGGGGTAGCGGTTGGCCACGTTGACGAATGTTTTTACTTCCTCGGCAAAACTTAATTTAATCGGGATGGATCTCATATAGGTACCTCCACACATTGTAATCTTGTTTCATTATACAGGATTCATCTTAAAAATCAAGCGCAAACAAGCGGGTTTTACACAATGCGCACACAAATACCCGTGGGCGGGCAAGGTTTGCCCGGAGGCCGGAAAATACCGCGCAAATACCAAAATCCCATGCACGGAACAGGGAATTTCCGCTATACTATTGCCGCGGGAGGTGCGCTATGCTGCAAGCTTTGCCCATCCAGCCCCTGGAAGAGGGGTTTTCCGTTTGCCTATTGGCCTCCTTTGAGGGGGTCAGCCTGGAAGCGCCCTACTGTTTCCTGGCGCGCACGCCCCGGGAATACTCCCTGGTCTGCCCCACCCGCCTGGCGCCGCCGGGCGCCCTCAAGCGGGAGGATGGCTGGCGCGGCCTGTATGTGGCGGGGGAGCTGGACTTTTCCCTGGTGGGCATTCTGGCGGGCCTGTCCCAGGCGCTATCGCGCAGGGGCATCAGCCTGTTCGCCGTGTCCACCTATCAAACGGACTACCTGTTCGTACAACAGCGGGATTGGGACAATGCCCTGCAAACCCTTGCGGAGGCGGGGTGCGCGCTGCTGGCCCCGGAGCCCGCTGTACATCATAACAATCACCCCTGATGATGGAGGTTTACCTATGAAACAGATGACAATCGGCATGCTGGGCTGCGGCAATGTGGGCAGCGGCGTCTACACCCTGCTGGAGGATATGCGGCCAACCATCGGGCACCGCAACCATCTGGACATCCAGGTGAAAAAAATCCTGGTGCGGGATCTGTCCAAGCGCCGGGAGGGCATTCCCGCCGAAAAGCTGACAGCCAACCCCGAGGACATCCTGGGGGATGGGGAGATTTCCCTGGTCATCGAGTGCATGGGCGGCGAGGAGCCGGCCACGACCCTGATGGCTCAGGCTTTGCGCCGGGGCAAAACAGTGGTCACCGCCAACAAAATGGCCATCGCCCTCAACTGGCACATCCTGCAGGCCGCCGCCCTGGAAGGCGGCGCCGGGCTGCACTTTGAGGCCAGCGTATGCGGCGCGGTGCCGGTCATCCGCACCCTGTCCGAGTCCATGCAGGCCAACCGCGTCACCCAGGTGATGGGCATTGTCAACGGCACCACCAACTACATCCTCTCTAAAATGACCGACGAGATGCGCCCCTACAGCGAGGTGCTGCAGGAAGCCCAGGCGCTGGGTCTGGCTGAGCCCGACCCCGCCAGCGATGTGGGCGGGTACGACGCGGCGTACAAGCTGTCCATCCTCTCCAGCCTGGCCTTCCATGCCCGCATCCCCTACGAGCATATCCACCGCGAGGGCATCGAGCAGGTGCAGGTGCGCGACATCGCCGCAGGCAAGGATCTGGGCTACCGCCTGAAGCTGCTGGCCATCGGCAAGCGCCAGGGCGACACCGTGGACGTGCGGGTGCACCCCGCCTTTGTGCCCGAAACCCATCCCCTGGCCAGCGTGGGCGGCGCCTTCAACGCGGTGTTCCTGCACGGCCACGCCTGCGGGGACATGATGCTCTACGGCCGGGGCGCGGGCAGCCTGCCCACGGCGGGCGCCATCCTCAGCGATACGGTGCATGCCCTCTCCCACCCCGAGCCCGACTACCCCTCCTTTGAAAATACTTCCCATCTGCACCCTAGCCTGACGGTGACCGACAACTGGCAGTCCGCCTTCTACCTGCGCCTGTGCGCCCAGGACAAGCCCGGCGTGCTGGGGCATATCACCACCAAGCTGGGCGAGCATGATGTCAGCATCTCCTCCATCCTTCAGCGCAAGTCCGAAGGGGACAGCGGCGTTCCCGTCATCGTCATCACCCACCGCGCCCACGAAAAAAGCCTGCAGGCCGCCCTGCAGGCCATCGACCCCGCCATCGCCCGGGTGGAGAGCGTGCTTAGGGTCGAGGGCGTGGAGTAAAGTAGGATATAAGTTTTGCGGGGAGGACGCTTTTGAAAAAGCATCCTCCCCGCACCCCTCCTTCAAAACTTTTATATAATAGCCTGGTATACGGGAGTACGCCAGGCCTTTTTGCGGATTCAATTTTGAAGTTTTTTGCGGATGGGGCATGGGGGAGGGGGTTTTTTTTTAAAAATTAAAAAAAAATAGGAGATTTTTTATCAGACACTTC
>CALCQO010000011.1 GCA_937894675.1 uncultured Clostridia bacterium | reverse complement strand
CTTAAGTCGTTGCCGGCTGTGGTATCCACGATGGGAGCCGACAGCACCACCGCGTTGGGCGCGGGCAGAAGCCCCATAAAAATCGGCGCGAAAATGATGATGGACCGCCGGTTGTTAAACAGCCGCATCATGGCGCTTTCCGCTTGGGCAATGGCACCCTTCTTCTGCATCATCACCTGGAGGAAATTGACCAGGTAAATCACCGCCAGAATCTCCACGGTGGACCGGGAGGTAACGGCGCCGCCGATGAGCTTAAGGGCGTCCGGAGGGGAAATCCGGTAGACAAAAAAGCTTAGAATAATCGCTACCGAAGCGCCCAGCCAAAGGGGCTTTTTCAGCGCCACAAGGACAACCATCATGACGGCAAACAGCGCGAATAATTTTAGCAGTTCCATATTGTTTATGACCTTCTATCATACTGATGTACAAGCAAACAATCCGCTGCCGGCATTCCTTTGTCCAAAGCAGAAAACTGCCGCTTGGGGTTTTCTCATTGATACGGCGGCCCGATCGGGCCGCCGTACTGCCGCCATGGGGTGACAAGGGACTTATTGGAGCTCCCAGCTTTTGGCGACGCTTACCTTTCCGCTTTTTTTGCGCCAGAAGCAGTAGAGAAGCGTGGCCAGCATGACCGCAACCGAGACAATGGCCATGGTAAGGTTTGCGGTAAGGATGGAGCGGTACATGAGGAAAAGGCGGATGATAAAGCACACCCCGCAGGCGCCGTAGAAGAACCACTTGGGGACCTTCCATGCGCGGTTTTCCCATGCGCCCTCCATAGTTTTGGGATACCGGGCGATGCCGATGACCAGAAGGATATTGGCAAAGGAGGTAGCAAAGGTCAGGTTGCTTAAAATGGTGCCGATGCTGAAGTTGAGGAGGATCGGGATAACGGCGATGACGACAAAGGCTGCCATGAACTTCCAGGCCACGCCGTTTTTGTTCTCCTTGGCAAAGCTTTGGGGGAGCCATCCGTCCTTTGTAACTTGCACCAAGGGACGTTCAAAGACGCCGAAGGAGGAGTTGAGAGTGGTGGCGAGAGCCATAACCGGGCCCGCAAAGACAAACAGGTAATAGACAAAGGGCGAAAACAGAAGCTTTGCCACAACGGTCAGGGGCTGGTTGGCTGTTTCGGCGGCGGGCAGCACGTTGCTCATGGTAAGCCCCACCGAGCCGTAGATGACAATCAGCGCAAGGGGAATCAAGCTGAGGGCAAGGGGCATGCTCCGCTTTGCATCGCGGCTTCTGCCGCTGAAGGAGGTAATCAGTGTGTACCCCTGCGTCGAGCCCATCAAGACCATAATCGCCTGAAAGAAGCCCCAGCTTCCGCCGCGCCCCTCGGGGGTGCCCGGAAGAAAATAGTCTGCAGAAAACATGGCAGAGAAGGTATCCGGCTGCAGCCTGGTCATCCCCAGGAACCCAAACAGCAGAAGCCCCACAATTAAAGTGACAGACAGGATATTCTGCAGCGCAGCCATTTTTCCGGTGCCAAGAAGGTTGATAAGGAAGAAAATCGAAATACCCGCAATGGCAAAGACCTTTTTAGGAACTGCGGGGAACACCACATTGAGATACAGCCCCAGCGAAAGCCCGAAGTTGGAAAACGCAAGGACCGACAGCGTGTTGGTAATGCCGTAATATCCGCCCATGACGTCACCCATTGTCGTTGCCATAAAGGAATAGTTCCCGCCGTGTATCCTGGCCGCCGAGGACATCAGAACCAACGGAAGGTTGGCAAGAAAGCCCAACAGGATGGCGGCAAGATATGCGATCCAGGTTGCGCGTCCCGTGTAACCCACGGCAAGGCCGACATAGGTTACAACGCCGGCGCCGATGACGGAGCCCAGCCCCATAAAGAACAGGGAGGGTACACCCAGTAAGCCGTCGCTTTTCTTATTTGTTGTTTCCATAACTCATTCCCCCTGCATCATAATCCGTTTTTTTACACAAGCCGGACAAGCGCCCTATTTGACGGTGACAATGGAGGATTCCGCCAGCGCTTTTTCGGTCAGTTCGTTGCCGATGCCCGGAATCTCGGGAATATCAAAATACCCGTTGACCGGCTGGTAATCATACACGCAGCATTCCCGCGTCGCGGGCAGGGTGTTGACGGTGTGGTGCTCGTGAATGATAAAGTTGGGAATCGCCACCTCCAGGTGTAGCGCCGCGGCCACGCTCAGCGGGGTGTTGCAGGTGTGCGTCTGCACGGTAACGCCATAAGTATTTGCAAGGTCTGCAATCTTCCGGCCCTCGGTAATGCCGCCGCAGTTTCCAAGATCCGGCTGGATGACGGAAAGGCTGCCATTTTCCAGCAGCGGCAGGAATCCCCAACGCAGCCAGGAACGCTCTCCGGTGGCCACAGGAATGTTGAGCTTTTCAGAAACACGCTTGTATTCCAGCGGACTAAGGGGGTTTGCCGGCTCTTCCAGCATCATGATGTTCAGGTGCTGGGTCGCAAGGCCCAACTGAATGGCCGTGTTGGCAGAGGTGAGACAGTGGTTCTCCATGATGATGTCCACATCGGGGCCAACCGCCTCACGGGCGACCTCGACGCGCTTTACAAAAAGGTTCATCAGGTTGGGGGGAATCCAGTTCTTCAGAATGTCGGTGCCCATGCGCTTGCCATCTTCATATTTATTGATGAAGTCGATCTTTACCGCATCGTATCCGTCCTCTATGGCGGCGACACAGGCCTCCCTGAGGAAGCCCAGATCGCCCGGTGAGCGCAGAAACTCCTCATACCCCCAGCCGTTCTGTAGTTGGCTGGCATAGGCGCGGAGTTTGTCGCGGTGTTTGCCGCCCAGCAGCATGTAAACGGGAACATTAAAGTATTTGCCCTTAATGTCCCACAGCGCCACGTCGATGGCGCTGATGGCAGCCATAATGACGCCGCCGGAGCCCTGCGCCCAGAAATTTGAATACAGCTTGCTCCAGATAACGTCGATCTCAAGGGGATTCATTCCAATGATAGACTTAGCGAACAGCTCCAGCAATTTTGCGGAGCCCAGAGAAAAATCGTTGATCGATACCCCCGCCTCACCGTATCCGTAAAGCCCTTCATCCGTGTTGATACGGCAGATAACCGGTGTTTGCGCGCAGAAGTCCTGCCTTTTCATGGTGATAACGTCAACTGATGTGATCTTCATACATACACCCTCCATTCCTATTTCTCTGCTTGCCTTTTTCTGCTTGCCGATTTCTTCCTTCTGAGGCAATCCGGCCCTATCCGGTTATAACCCTTGCCAAGGCCGTACCTCATCAACACACCTCCCAGCTTTTATTTCCGGTTATCAAAAATCCCCGTTCCGGCAAGATTTTCCCTTGGCCCATACCAAAAACGGAAATATCACCGCCCCTTGACGGCGCCCACACACCGGGGCATAGGCGGGGTACTGTATCCACACAAAAGACATTAGTGCTTTCGCGGGCACAGCACTTATCTTAAAAAGTCCTTAAAATACTGTCCGTAGGTCTCGGTAATCCAGTCACAGTGCTCCAACATATAGAAATAGGCGTAGTCCCCCTGTCGGCCCCGGATGGCGTCAAAGATGCGCCTGTGCTGCTCCCATGCTTCCGTCTTCTGCCAGCTGCGGTGGGTGGGCGGCACAAAAGGAAGCTGATTAATGATTCTGGAGGTCTCCGCCAGATGCTTCCAGGTGTCCATCAAAATGGTATTATGGAGAGAGATCCAGATGCAGGTGTGAAAATCCATCTGCTGGGTGACTTCTCCCATGAGTGGGGAGAATACAAACTCTTCCTCCTCGTTTCCAAGGGAGAACTCCATCCGGGTAATGTCTTCCTCCGTGGCGCTCTCGGCAGACCACCGGGCCACCACGGGTTCGATGAGCCGTCTGGCCTGGGTGGACTGAAGAAAGACGGCCTGGTATTCTTCCGCCTGGTCGTGAAGCTCACCCTGCTCCAAGAGGCCCTTCCAGTCCACCACCACCGTGCTGCCCTTTCCCTTTCGGGTGCTGATGATGCCGGCCTCGGCTAACTGATTCAATGCCCAGCGCACCGTCACCCGACTGACCCCCAGCAGCTCGGCCAGCCGATTCTCGCTGGGCAGCAGGTCTCCCTGCTTCAGCTCGCCCGATCGGACCATGTCCTTGATGCTTTCAAAGGCCTGCTCCCGCAGTCTTTGGGGAACAATTTCCGGCATACGTCAACCAACCTTTCCTTTTGTCCTTCACATGGGTATGCGGTCCTAACCTGTATTATTAAAATACAAGTTTTTATTGTACTTGTCAATATATTTTGCGATTTTTGTAATATTATCATGTTTTAATTGCGAAATACTAGCTATTATATCCAATCCTGTATTTCGCAAATGTTACCCTGCCTTCTGTCGAAAAAGCCATGGCAATGACCCCGCAGCCCGCAAAACTGCCCAACGCTGTGCTCTTCTGGCACCCCGGCGCCCCCAGCCCCGCCTGGCCACCAAAAAAGCCGGGTGATGACACTGGGCTTCTGTTCCTTTTGGGAATTAAGAGGAATCACTGGAGGAGCCCACAAAAAATCAAACAAAAAACCTGCATAGAATAGCCTAATAAGCTATTCCAGCAGGTTTTTTGTTTGATATGATGGCAGGGGCAGAAGGATTTGAACCCTCGGCACGCGGTTTTGGAGACCGCTGCTCTACCAACTGAGCTATACCCCTATTTCAAAAATGGTGGGCCTTCAGGGATTCGAACCCGGGACCGACCGGTTATGAGCCGGTTGCTCTGACCAGCTGAGCTAAAGGCCCATAATTGAAAGAATCCCTCATGCCATGCCGCCCGCAAGACGGCACGGCATGAAAGATCGATGGCTCCCCAAGTTGGACTCGAACCAACGACCCTGCGGTTAACAGCCGCATGCTCTACCAACTGAGCTATTGAGGAAAATGTGGAGAACCCACAGCGGCCCAAGAGGAGGACCGCTGTGGGAGGAGCCGGCATCGACCTACTTTTCCAGGCGGCTGCCCGCCAAGTATCATCGGCACAAGTGAGCTTAACTTCCGTGTTC
>CALCQO010000010.1 GCA_937894675.1 uncultured Clostridia bacterium | reverse complement strand
GTGGTGGGCAGGTTCTGCGGGGTGGGGCTGGGGGTGGGCTCGGGGGCTTCCTCCGGCTCCGGGGAGGGGGTGGGCTGCACTTCAGGGCTGGGGGAAGGCTCGGGCTGCTGGTCGCCGCCGCTGTCCCCGCCGCTTTCGTCGGAGGAAGGGGCGGTGGCGTCAAACACCACCCAGCCCACCGAGGGGATGTAGACCTCTGCCCAGGCGTGGCCGTTGCGGCTGGTCAGGGTTACGGGGCTGTCCGTACCCTCGCCCTCGGCCAGAAAGCCTTCCACATAGCGGGCGGGCAGGTTCAAACTGCGGGCCAATACCACCATGGCGGTGGCGAAATAGGTGCAGTAGCCTGCCTTGCTCTCAAACAGGAAATGGGCGGTGAAGTCAATGTCGGTGGGGGTGGGCGGCACGTTCAGCGTATAACTGTAGTTCTGTTTCAGGGTGCGCATGATTTTGTCCGCCATCTCGTAGGGCGTGCCCGCGTTGCCCGCTATGCTGCGGGCCAGGTCGGCGATGATGCCGTCGGGGGTCAGGTGGGCGGGCAGCTGGGTGTACTGCTGCTGCAGGTTGGCATAGCGCGGGTCATCGCGGCTTTCCAGCCGCTTGGCCAGCTGCGCCACCTCGCTGCCGGCGACATAGTCCTCATAGCTGACGGAGTAGCCGTCCCCGGCTTCCAGGTTGCGGGTGATGAACAGCTCGGTGGACAGGTTGAAATAGGGCACCATCCGCACCCCCAGCACCATGTCCCGAGCGCGCTGGGGCAAAAACAGGGTGGAGGTGGAGGCGCGCAGCATGTGCACCGCCGCCTGTTTGGAGGCGGTATTCCCCTCGGGGGGCAGGTTCATGTCCAGCAAAGTGTCCCTGAGGGAAAGGTACCGGATGGAGTTGTAGCTGTAGCGCTGGCTGGAAATGGTGTCGTACCAGGCGCGGCCGTTGTACATATCCCTTATGGCGCCGCGCAGGTAGAGGCGTCCGTCGCCCCGCACCTCCATCACCGGGGTGTCGGGTACCTGGGGCACGCCGCCCAAGCCCTCATCGCCCATGGGCTGCCAGCCCTCCGAGCGCAGGGAAAAGGACTGGCGCGAGTCGGTAAAGAAAAAGTAATCGTTGATCAATTGGCGCAGCTCGTCCGCCTTTTGCTCCATGGGGGCGTAGGTGGTGCGGTACTGGGGTGTCAACAGGGAGGCGGCCAGCAGAATCACCAGTGCCAGGGGCAATGCCCGGCGGATAAACCGGCGGGGGGAGCCCACCTCCTGCCGCTCGGTTAAAAGGGCGTTCAGCGGGCGGTTAAAGGCAAACAGCAGGGGGATGCTCAGCGCCATGGGCAGGTAGTGGCTCAAGTTCTGGCGGGAGCCGCTCATCCAGGTCATCACCGACACGGTTAAAATCAGGGGCACGGCGTGGGCGGCGTCCCCGGCGGTCAGCAGCAGGCCGAAGAGGGCCATCACCAAAGCCAGCAGGGGCACCAGAAAATCGCTGTACAGCAGCAGGGCGGAGGGCAGGGGCACCAAGTTCACCATGGCGCTGAATAGCTGCGCCCCTTTCTGGACACCCCCGTTTGCCAGCACAAAGGCAGCCAGCAGCCCAAGGCGAACCAGAGGGCGGATGCCGGCTTTGATGCCCTCGGTCAGCCGCACGGCCAGGGTAAAGACCAATATGTAAACAAGGGCTGCCGGGGCTTCCTGCCCCAGGGCCAGCAAATCCAGCAGCGGCCAGAGGGAGCCAAAGCCCACCAGGCTGCTCAGCAGCCAGGACATGAGCTGGCGCTGCCAGTTACGCGGGAGTGACATAGCATACCTCCACCAGATGGTGCTGCAAGCGGCTGATAAAGGGGGTGTTCTCCGGCGCGTCAGGGGTAAAGGTTACATAATAGTAGCGCACATTGGGGCCCGACAGGCGGATGTTCTTTACCGCTTCCACCACCTGGGCGTCCAGGCGCGTGGTAATAATCACCGTGGCGCCCGTGCGGCGCATGCGGCGCAGCTCCACGTTGAGGGTTTTCTCGAAAGGCTCGCCGCCGCGGAACAGCTGGTAGGCCAGTTCCTCGCGCAACAGCTGCAGGTTGCCCGCGTGGTCGGCCTGGAACTCGCCTGTGCGCGCCCCGTACAGGGGCACCCTCACGGGGTTGTTGTCCTCCATCTGCATCTTGGCGGCGGACAGCGCCGTTTCGCACAGGGTGTCCCGCAGGCGCATCAGCCCGTCCTCCTGGCTGTCGCCGCCCACCGGGTCGCTGCAGTCCATCAATATCAGGGTATCCGGGGGAGAAGGCACCTCAAAACGGCGCACAATCAACTCGCCCATCCGCTGGCTTAACTTCCAGTGGATGCGCTTGAGGGCGTCGCCCTGGCGGTAGTTGCGCGTATCCTCGGGGGAGGTAATGTCCTCGCCCGAGCGGTTGGTCAGCATGTTGCCGTCATCCTGGGGTGGAAACTTCAGCCGCTCTACCCCGAAAGGCCGGGGCAGGGACACTACCTGGGGCAAGGGGTCCTTCCACTTTTTCCTCAGCCTAAACAGCCCGAACACATCGCTGACCCAGAAGCTCTGCGCCCCCACCGGGAACACCCCCACATGCTGCAGGCGGAAGGGGAAGGCAGCGCTGCGCTTGCTGAATATGCCCGTATCCATGGCCATGCGGCTTTCGCCGCCGGGCAAAAGCAGATCAAACTGCAAGGGGGCGATGGGCAGGGGGCTTTTCAAATTGGCTTCCATGTGCAGGGTGGAGGTTTCCCCCCGCTCCCGTTCCGTCACATCCGTGGTTTGCTTTACCTGCAGCATGTTTCGGGCCAGCAGCACGCTGAGCAAGCTGTAGAGCAGCATCGCGCCCAGCACCAGGCTGAACAGGTAAAAAACCTGCCCCCCCAGGGACAACGCGCTTACCAGCATTGACACCAGGGCGAGCAGGACGGTATACAGCCTGCCGGTCATGACACCTTGCCCGGCACAGACACGCTTAAGAGCACTTCGTTCATCAGTTGTTCCGCCGTCATGCCCTTCATGCGGGCTTCGGGGGTTAAAATCAGCCGGTGGCACAGTACGGGCAGCGCCATGTGGCGTACGTCGTCGGGCAGAACATAGTCTCTGCCCGCCAGCACGGCGCAGGCCTGGGCAGCCCGCAGCAGGGCAATGGTGCCCCGGGGGGATACCCCCAGCTGCAGCGCGGGGTGCTGCCTGGTGTGGGCGGCGATGGTGGCCACATAGCTGCGGGCTTCGGGGCTGGAGTATACCGCGCCTACCTGGCTCTGCATGTCCAGCACTTCCCGGGTGCCGCACACCGGCCCCAGGGCTTTCAGCGGCGATTCCTGCCCGGTATGGCGGCCC
The DNA here is from genome assembly GCA_937894675.1 of uncultured Clostridia bacterium. GTDB lineage: Bacteria > Bacillota > Clostridia > Christensenellales > Aristaeellaceae > DTU024. The sequence continues at coordinate 13,779 of CALCQO010000010.1, read as the reverse complement.
AGCACGTCCATCTCTTCCTCGATGGTGGGGTAGCCGATGCGGATGCGCAGGAAAAAGCGGTCCATCTGCGCCTCAGGCAAAGGATAGGTGCCCACAAAGTCGATGGGGTTCTGGGTGGCCAGCACCATGAAGGGCTGGGGCAGCTGGTAGGTGGTGCCGTCCACCGTGACCTGGCCTTCTTCCATTACTTCCAATAAACTGGACTGGGTCTTGGGGCTGGTGCGGTTGATTTCGTCAGCCAGCAGCACCTGCACCATCACGGCGCCGGGCTTGTATTCCATTTCCCCCGTCTGCATGTTGCACATGGTAAAGCCCGTCACGTCCGAGGGCATCACGTCGGGGGTAAACTGGATGCGGCCAAAGGTGCAGTCCAGGGATTTGGCCAGGGACGCCGCCAAAGTGGTTTTGCCAACGCCGGGCACGTCCTCAATTAACACATGGCCTTTGCACAACAGGGCAATCAGCGCCAGCTCGATGGCTTCGTCCTTGCCCACAATGACGCGGCGGATATTGTTGATCAGCCGGTAAACCAGGCTGCGTGGATCTTCGCTCATGGTACATCCTTCCTGCCGCGGGTGCGGCCACGGCTATTATACCGATTTGGCTAAACCTTTGCAATGATTCTGTAAAAGTTACGAAATATTTAACAATATGGCCGGGAAAAGAAAGGGGTTTTCCGCGCCGCGTTGCGGCGGCAGGCCAAAAGGGGTATGATACCCCCATCGCAAAGGAGAGTTTGTATGTTTGAAACCAAGAACACCATTGCCAACCTGGGCTGCTCCATCCTGCGCCACTTTGGGCTGGAAACCGTCAACGACACCCTACCCGCCGCGGACACATGGCTGGAAAAGGGGTACCGCAACGTGGTGGTGCTGCTGCTGGACGCCATGGGGCTTTACAATATGGAGCAGCTGCTCAGCCGGGATGGCTTTTTCTACCGCCACTTGAAAACCGCCTATTCCTCGGTGTTCCCGCCCACCACGGCGTCGGCCACCACCTCCTTGGAGTCGGGGCTGTTCCCTTCCCAGCACGGCTGGCTGGGGTGGACCATGTACTACCCCCAACTGCAAAAAAATGTGGGCGTCTTCACCAACCGGGATGATGAAGGCCTGCCCGCGGCGGACTTTCCCGCCGCCCCCGCCTTCATGCCCTATGAAGGGGTGGTGGAGCGCGTCGCCCGGGCGGGTTTTGGATCTAACCGCCTGCAGCCCTTTGGGGAGGACAAGGTGGACACCATCCGCCAGATGGGCCAGCGCCTGGAGGAACTGTGCGCCCGCCCCGGGCGCAACTATGTCTACGCCTACTGGAACCAGCCCGACAGCGCCATGCACGTGTACGGCGCGGGGCATGAAAAGGTGCGGCAAATCCTTCTGGACATCGAGAACGCCGTGGAGGAGTTCGCCCCCCGCCTGCGGGACACCCTGCTGATCATCACCGCTGACCACGGGCACATCGACTGCCGGGGGGAATGGATTCTGGAGGACGCCGCGTTGATGGACACCTTGGCCCGCCTGCCCTCCATCGAGCCGCGCGCCCTGAACTTTTTTGTGAAACCCGGTATGGAAAACGCCTTCCTCACCCGTTTTGAGACCGCTTACAGCCAGGATTTTGAGTTGTTTCCCAAAGAAAAGGCGCTGGCCGCGGGCCTCTTTGGCCCCCCGCCCCTGGCCAAGGGGCTGCAGGACACCCTGGGGGACTATATCGCCGTAGCCAAAACCCCGCGCACCCTGTTCAACACCAGGAACCAGCTGGAGCAATTGAAGGGCGTCCACGCCGGCGGCATGGAGGAGGAAAGGGTCATCCCCCTGATCGTCCTGGAGTGCCCGTGATGAGCCTTTCCTAACTATTGACAAACTGTCGGTTTCCATCTAATATGATATTGTCCGGCGGTGCCCGTTTACCGGTGCGCAGCTGTTAAGATACACCACGGTGGAAAACCACGGGATTGTGTAAAGGGAGTATTCCCGTTTTCGTCATACAGGCTGCTGTCTGAGCCATATTCAGACTATCTGTTGTGATTGCTGTGTTTGTAGCGTACAGCCCTTGGCCGTATAGAGGAATCTGTGCGGCCATTTATATTTGCCGGACCCCGAAAAAGTAATGAGAATACAGGAAAAAGGAGGGGTCACATGTCACCAGTCGTATGCGTTGTCATCGCGCTGGCAGCCCTTGTTGTGGGCGCCGTGCTGGGTTTTATGTATCGCAAGAATGTGTCCGAAGCAAAAATCGGCCGTTCTGAAACGTACGCGAAGGAACTTTTGGAAGACGCCACCCGCAAGGCGGAGGAGAAAAAGAAGGAAACCATCCTCGCCGCCAAGGAAGAGGTGCTGCGCCTGAAAACCGATTTGGACAAGGAAATCTACGACCGCCGCGCGGAACAGCAGCGGGCGGAGCGCCGGGTTGCCCAGCGGGAGGAAACTTTCGATAAAAAACTGGATAACCTGGAAAAACGCGAGGAACGGCTGAACCAGAAAACCGAGGAGATCCAGGCGCGCCTGGACGAAGCCGAGGAAATGCGCAACAAGCAGGCTTCCGAGCTGGAGCGCATCGCCGGCATCACCGCCGACGAAGCCACCCAGATTATCATCAGCCGGGTGCAGAAGGAAGCCTATCACGACGCTGCCGCCATGGTGCGGGAGATTGAACAGAAAGCCAAGGAAGAGGGCGACAAGAAAGCCCGCAACATCGTGGCGCTGGCCATCCAGAAATGCGCTGCCGACCACGTGGCGGAGACCACCGTTTCCGTCATCAACCTGCCCAACGACGACATGAAGGGCCGCATCATCGGCCGCGAGGGCCGCAACATCCGTGCCCTGGAAGCGGCGACGGGCGTTGATCTGATCATCGACGACACCCCCGAAGCCATCATCGTGTCCGCCTTCGACCCCATCCGCAGGGAGGTTTCCCGCCTGGCCATCGAAAAACTGCTGGCTGACGGCCGCATCCACCCCGCCCGCATCGAGGAGATGGTGGACAAAGCCCGCAAGGAAGTGGACGCCCAGATTAAGGAAGCGGGCGAGCAGGCCATCTTTGAGACCGGCCAGCACAGCATCCATCCCGAACTGGTGCGCCTGCTGGGACGGCTGAAATACCGCACCAGCTACGGTCAGAACGTACTGAAGCACTCCATCGAGGTCAGCCACCTGGCGGGCCTGATGGCCGCCGAATTGGAAGCGGACGTGCAGCTTGCCAAGCGCGCCGGCCTTCTGCACGACATCGGCAAGGCCGTCGACCATGAGCAGGAAGGCACCCACGTATCCCTGGGCGGCGAACTGGCCCGCAAATACCGGGAGAGCCCCGGCGTCATCCACGCCATCCTGGCCCACCACAACGATGTGGAACCCCAGACCGTGGAAGCCGTGCTGGTGCAGGCCGCCGACGCCATCAGCGCCGCCCGCCCGGGCGCCCGCCGCGAATCCCTGGAGAACTACATCAAGCGCCTGACCAAGCTGGAAGAAATCGCCAACTCCTTCACCGGGGTGGACAAATCCTTCGCCATCCAGTCGGGCCGCGAGGTGCGCATCATGGTCAAGCCCGAGGACATCAACGACGAGGGCGCCAAGCTGATGGCCAAGGAAATCGCCAAGCGCATCGAAAAGGAAATGGAATACCCCGGCCAGATCCGCGTGAACGTCATCCGGGAAACCCGCAGCGTGGAATACGCGAAGTAAAGGCCGCGGCAAACAATTACTGTAACAACAAACGAGCCTGGCAGCTTATGGCCGCCAGGCTCATTTTTTATCTTACATACAACACTGCACGCCGCCGAGAAAACAGGCAGTTTCAGCGCAGCCCCTTCAGTTCCCTGGGCGCAGCCGCCCGTTGGTTATCTATAACAGGCACCACGGGCACCAGGTGAGGGGGCTGGCCCTGGGCGGCCGCCGCGTAAACAAATTCCTGATGGTTGCAGGCCGCGCCATAGCGGCCCTGTTTGTCCAGGCAGATGACGGCCATGTTGTCAGGCTGATGGCCGCCCCGCAGCATGCGCTGGTGTGCCTGAAGCACGGCCTGCTCCGCCGCCTGCTGGGGGTGCAGCCCCTGCTTTAGATAGCTGACCGCCTGGAAGCTTAACAGCCCCCGCATGATATCCTCCCCAAGGCCTGTAGCGGCGGCAGCCCCCAGTTCATCATCGGCATAGAAGCCGCTGCCCGCCAGGGGCGAATCCCCCACGCGGCCGGGCATCTTCAGCCCCAGGCCGCTGGTGGTTACCGCGCTGGCCAGCCGGCCATTGTTTGACAGCGCCAGGAAGCACACCGTGTCGTGGCCATGGCTAGCCTGCTGCCGCTTGAGCGCCTGCCAGCGCTCCATCGCCTGGGGGGTCTCTATGGGGCGTTGCGAAAGGCCCTGCTCCCTGGCGAAGGCGTCCGCCCCCGGGCCGCAGAGCATGTTGTGGGTGGGGTGGTCCAGCAGCGCGCGGGCTGCCAGCACGGCGTTGGGGCAATGCCGCAGGCCGGCGACCGCCCCGATACCCAGGCTGCGCCCGTCCATCACGGCGGCGTCCAGCTCGCAATAGCCCTCCCGGTTGGGGATGCCGCCCCGCCCCACGCTATCTACCGTTTCGTCATCCTCAATCAAGCGGCAGGCCTGCACCGCCGCCTCCATCGCCTCCTGGCCCGCCGCCAGCCCCCGCGCCGCCTGCTCTACGCCCCGCAGGGCGAAAGGCCATGTGCCAATGATTGCCCACATATTTATGCCTCCTGCTTGTTGCTACCAGCAGAATACACGCATTTGCCCGCCGCCGCAACAGGCGCGGCATGAAAAGGGATAATAGCGTATGCCCAAGAAGTCTCTTCAACGTGAAAAAGCCGCGGCGTGCTGCCGCGGCTTTTGTTATGGGTTGGTTCAGGTCGCGTTGATGGGGGGCTCCCCGTCGCCCAGGCGGTCAGGGTTGTTCAGGTCCGCCTGTTTCTTGTCGGGCAGGGTGTGCTCCTCCGCGTCCCTGTGCTTGATGGGGCCGGCTTCCACCTGCTGTTCCTTCAGGGTCTCATCCCGCTGGGCTTCCAGCTCGGCCAGCTCCTGTTTCACCATTTCGGCTTCTTCTGTAGCGATGTCGCGCATCTTCTGGATGAAGGCTTCCATGGATTCCTTCTGCTCGTTCATTTCCTGCAGCAGGCTGTTGCCAACCTTTTCCACATTGCCTCTGCCGGCTGTGCGCTGCAGGGCGCCGCGCGCCTTGTCCAGGGCATCCTTCAGGCTGTCGGCGGCGCGGTTCAACGCGCCGGACACCTCTTCTTCCCCGGGGGTCACTACCGCGTGCTTTACCTTGTCATAGGTTTCCACGGTAAAGTCCTTGACGGTGTTGGCGGTGTCCACGGTGAAATCCTTCACCTGCTTGAATGTTTCTTCGCCCTTGTGGGCCATTTTATCGATATTTTCTTTGTTGACGACGCCGGAGATAACGTCCCCTACTTTTTCCACGGCGCCGGCTACGGTGCCGATGGTCGCCATGACGGCTTTCTTCAGGGTATCTTCAATGCCGCCGTTTCCGTTTTCGTTGTGTTCTTCCTGGTGAGGCACATTGTTTTTGTTTTCTTCACTCATATGCGATACCTCCTTATAGGCAGAATATACACGATAATTTACATGCTGAAACATGGTGTCGGAAATTCCAGGCAACCCGGATTCGTTGCGCTCGTGTGCGCCGCGTGATAGAATAAAGCATCCGGACATCCGGGAAAAGAGGGAGGAAGTATGGCGTCTTTGTTGAGTACCCTGATGCGGGGGCAGTTTACCCTGCTCAACCCCCTGCTGCAGGCGCTGGACACCCAGAAAGCCCGCAAACTGCAGGAGGGGCTGGGCCGTCTGCAGCAGCGGGCGGTATCAGGCCGGGTGCATTTTCAGGAGGAGCCCTTTGAGCTGTTCGAAGCGTCCTGGGCCTGGCCCAAGACCCAGGAGCCTGCCTACGCCCTTTTGTACCTGCACGGGGGCGCCTACACGGCGGGGGAATTGGAGTATTCCAAGGGTTTTGGCGGCGCCATGGCCGATTATTTTCAGGCCGCTGTGCTGTGCGTCGCCTACCGCCTGGCGCCCGAGCATCCCTTCCCCGCGGCGCTGGAGGACGCGCTGATGGCCTATCAGAAGGCGCTGGAGCATTTCGCCCCGGAAAAAATCGCCTTTGTGGGGGAATCTGCCGGGGGCGGGCTGTGCTATGCCCTGGCGCAGAAGTGCCGGGACGACAAAATCCCCCTGCCCGCCGCCATCCTCACCGCCTCCCCCTGGTGCGATCTGAACATGCAGCGGGATGTGGACGAGGCCTGCAGGCTGGACCCCCTGCTCAGCTGCGACGGGCTGCGCTACAGCGCCCAGCAGTACGCCGGCACCTACGACCGGAAGAACCCCATGATTTCGCCCCTCTTTGGGGATTTGAAGGGCTTGCCCGACAGCCTGATGTTTGTGGGCACCGATGAGGTACTGATGGAGGACGCCGTGCTGATGGCCGACCGCCTCAACAGCGCCGGCAGCCCCTGCGAACTGGTGGTCAAGGAGGGCATGTGGCACGCCTATGTGCTCTACGGGGTGCCCGAGAGCAAGGAAGCCATGCAGCAGATGCACGAGTTCCTGCAGGAACGCATCCATGGCCATCCGTAAACCGCGGCCTGTCGCCGCGCCGGATTGGCTGCAGCTGGACAACGCCGCCAAAATCTACCCCGCCGCCAAGTCCCGCACCTGGACGGCGGTGTTCCGCCTGTCCGTCACCCTGCGGGAGGAAATCGACCCGAAGGTGTTGGAGGAAGCGCTGCACAACACCCTGAAGCGCATCCCCTTGTTCGGCTACCGGCTGCGCAAGGGGCTGTTCTGGTATTACCTGGACAAGCAGAAGCAGCTGCCCGTCCCCCAGGAGGATGTGCAGAACCCCTGCGCCCGCATGCTGATGACCAGGGAACACCGGTTTCTGTTCCGGGTGCGCTACCACAGCTGCCGCATCGCGGTGGAAATCTTCCACTCCCTTGCCGACGGCACCGGCGGCCTCACCTTTCTGATGACCCTGGCGGCAGAGTATGTGCGCCTCAAATACGGCCCCCGCGTGCCCGAAAACGCCTACATCCTGGATGTGCGCAAGCCCCCCGACAAGGGGGAGTGGGAGGACAGCTTCCTCAAGTACGCAAGGGACGGCATCCGCAGCCGGGGGGAGGAGAAGGCCTACGCCCTCAGCGGTACGGGCCTTATGCCGGGGCGCTTGTCGCTGGTGACGGGCATTGTCAACACCTTTGTGCTCAAGGAAGCGGCCCATCGCCACGGCGCCACCATCAATGTGTTTTTAAGCGCCGTGCTGCTGCAGGCGCTGCTTACGGTGCAAAAGGCGGAGGACAACAGGCGCAAGCGCCATCTGCCGGTGAAGGTATCCATGCCCCTGAACCTGCGCAAGTATTACCCCAGCAATACCCTGCGCAACTTCGCCTCCTACTTCAACGCCAGCATCAACCCCACCTACGGCGACTATTCCTTGGAGGACATCATCCGCCAGGTGCAGCACTTCGCCGGCCTGGAAGGGGCGGAGCAGCTGGTCAACGCCCGGATGTCCACCAATGTGGCGGCGGAAAAGAACCGTTTTCTGCGGGTGATTCCCCTGTTTATCAAGACCCCGTTTTTAAAACTGATGTACTCTTTAACGGGGGAAAGATACTTTACCACCACATTGTCCAACATGGGGGCGGTGCCCCTGCCCGAAGCCCTGCAGAAGCATGTGGTCAGGGCTGACTTTATCCTGGGCCCGGGCAAGAAGAACAAGGTAGCCTGCGGCGTCATCAGCGTGAACAACCAGACCTTTATCAATTTTTCCCGCACCATCGAGGAAACCCATGTGGAGCGCGCATTTTTTACCGCCCTCATCCAACTGGGGGTGCCTGTGATGGTGGAGAGCAACCGCGGCCAGTAGCCGAGGGAGGAAACGTATGCCCTATTGTGTCCATTGCGGGGTGGAGATGGCCCCCAGTGAAAAAAGCTGTCCCCTGTGCCAGACCCTGGTGCAGGATCCCGCCTGCCCCTGGACGCCGCCGGAGAGCATGCCCTACCCAGAACGGGTGGAGGAAGTGTTCAAGCATATCGACCTGCGCTACGGCCGCAGCCTGGCGGTGCTGGTGCTGCTGATTCCCGCGCTGGTGGTCTTGGCGGTCAACCTTTTATCCTCGGGCTCCATCACCTGGTCTTTGTATGTCATCGGCGCCCTGGTGTGCGTGTACTGCTGGTTTCTGGTGCCCCTGTTCTACCGCTTCCGCCGCCCCTATGCCTATATCGCCATCGATTTTATCACCCTGGCGCTGTACCTGCTGCTTATCGCCCGCATGACGGGGGGCAGGGCCTGGTACATGGGCATCGCACTGCCGGTGCTGGCGGCCATGGTGATCCTGGTGCAGCTGGTCATATTGGCCATCCGCCGCCTGGAGTGGCAGCCCCTGGAAAGGGCGGCGGTGGTGTGCCTGCTGGTGGCCGGTTTCCTGGTAGCCATTGACGCCATCGCCGATTTGTACACGGGGCAAGTGTTCCTTAACTGGTCGGTGTACGCGGGGCTGCCGCTGCTGGTGCTGGCCGGGGTGTTCCTGGTGCTGGAAAAGAAGCGGGGCTTGAAGGACGCCATCAAGAAGCGTCTGTTTGTGTAGGAGGGACTATGGATATCCGGAAACGGCTGCAGGAGATGTCGGAGGAAAAGTACGGCGATTTTGTCGCCCGGCTGATTCCCACCCTGCCCAGGGAGCGGATTCTGGGCGTGCGCACGCCCCTGATGCGCGCTTTCGCGAAAGAAGCGGCGGGCAACCCTGAGGCGCGGCAGAGTTTCCTCGCCGCGCTGCCCCACCATTATCTGGAGGAAAACAACCTCCACGGCTTTTTCATAGAAAGGGAGCAGGATCTGGAAACCGCCCTCAGGCTGACGGACGAATTTCTGCCCTATGTGGATAACTGGGCGACCTGCGATACCTTTTCCCCCAAAGTGTTCAAGAAGCATCCCCAGCGGGTATATCCTTATGTAATGAAATGGCTGGGGGACAATCATCCCTATACCGTCCGCTACGCCATGGGGGTGCTGCTGGGCAACTATCTGCAGGATGCCTTCACTCCCGATATGCCCTCCCTGGTAGCCGATGTCCAGAGCGAAGAGTACTATGTGCGCATGATGCAGGCCTGGTACCTAGCCACCGCTCTGTACCACCAGTGGGACGCGGCGCTGCCCATCCTGCTGGAAAACCGTCTGCCCTCCTGGACCCACAACAAGGCCATCCAGAAAGCGGTGGAAAGCCGCCTGATAACCCCGCGGCAGAAGGACTATCTGAAAACATTGAAACGCAAAACCGGGCAAGCCCCGGGGAAATAAAGAAAGAGGTATACCATGACATTCCAAGAACTGCCCTATCAGAGACCGGATTTCGACGCCCTCTACGCCCAGGGGAAAGAGCTGCTCGCGCGGATGGAGCATGCCAAGACAGCCCAGGAATACTTTGACGCGGCGGACGCCATGGACAAGCTGGCTTCCGGCCTGTCCACCCAGTATGCCCTGTGCCATGTGCGCTACGCCATCGACACCCGCGACCCCTTCTACGAGAAGGAAAACGATGTGTTCGATGAGGAAATGCCCCGCTTCCAGGAGTTTACGGCGGAGATTGCCCGCATCACCCTGGAAAGCAAGTTCCGGGACGAGATTGTCAATAAGTACGGCAAGCACCTGCTGGAAAAGTTCGAGGTGCAGCGCAAGGTGTTCAAGCCCGAAATCGTGCCCGACCTGGTGGAGGAAAACAAGCTGAGCACCGAGTACGAAAATCTGATCGCCTCCGCCCAGATTGCCTTTGACGGCGGCACCTACAACCTCTCGGGCATGACGCCCTTCACCCAGTCCAAGGACAGGGATGTGCGCAACCGGGCAAACGACGCCGCCTGGGGCTGGCTGGCCCAGCAGCAGGACACCCTGGACAAGCTGTACGATGACCTGGTAAAGGTGCGCCACAGCATCGCAAAGAAGCTTGGGTATGACAACTTTATCCCCGTCGCCTACGCCCGCATGGGGCGCACCGACTGGAACCAGCAGGACGCGAAAAAATACCGCCAGCAGATTCTGGAGTCGGTGGTGCCCCTGGCGCAGAAGCTGTACCGGGAGCAGGCCAAGCGCCTGCAGATCGAGGATATGAAGAACTTCGACTACAATCTGGAGTTTGTATCCGGCAACCCCAAGCCCCAGGGCGAGGAAGCATACCTGGTGGACAAGGCGACCAAAATGTACCATGCCCTGTCCAGGGAAACCGGGGAGTTTTTCGACGTGATGACCGGGCAGCAGCTGATGGATCTGACCACCAAGCCCGGCAAGCGGGGCGGCGGGTTTATGACCAGCTTCCCGGATTTTAAGGTGCCCTTCATTTTCAGTAATTTCAACGGCACCTCCGGCGATGTGGACGTGCTGACCCACGAGGCGGGCCACGCCTTCCAGGGCTACATGCAGCGGGATATCCGCCCCCTGGCGCTGACGGACATGACCATGGAAGTGGCGGAAATCCACTCCATGAGCATGGAGTTCTTCACCCACCCCTGGATGGAGGATTTCTTCGGCCCGGATACCGAAAAGTATTACTACGCCCATGTGTCCGACGCCATCAAGTTCCTGCCCTACGGCGCCAGCATTGATGAACTGCAGGAGTGGGTGTACGAGCATCCCGAGGCGACGCCTGAGGAGCGGCGCGCCCAATACCGGGAAATTGAGAAAAAGTACCTGCCCCATCTGGATTACAATGGATTGGAGTATCTGGAAAAGGGCGGCAGATGGCAGCGCCAGGCCCATGTGTTCGGCATGCCTTTCTATTATCTGGACTATACCCTCTCCCAGGTGTGCGCCTTCCAGTACTTTGTGTGGGATAGGGAAAACCACGAGGAAGCCTGGCAGAGCTACCTGACGGCCTGCGGCCGCTCGGGCATGGTGCCCTTCAAGCAGCTGCTGAAGGAGTGCGGGCTTCAGAACCCCTTTGAGGAGGGCACCATCGCCCAGATCACCCCCGCCCTGGAAGCCTACCTGGACAGCCTGGACAAGACCCAGATCAAGTAACAGGAAAAAGCCGCGGATTCCAAAGAGAAACTTGCCGGAATACCCTGTACTGCCTTTCCCGCGGGCTTTGCCTGCGGGAGGCGTACGCTGCCTATTCCCCTCATCATCGTAATGTATTACCTTCCCACAGGAGGATCCATGCGCGTAACCGTGGAAGACATGGCCAATTGCCGGGAACAAAGGGCTCAAACCCAGCGGGAGATGCTGGCCAAGTACAGCACCCCGCTGGTTTCCTTTACCATGAACATTCCCGGGGAAATCAAAACTAACCCGCTGCTGCAGCGGGGCTTTGCCCTGGCGGAGGATGCCATCCTGCGCCGCCTTGAAGGAGCAGGTTTCCATCCTTTGGAGGCGCGCTATACCCGCGCCTTCACCGGCTGGGAAATGCTGTGCGCCGTCCCGGGGGACGCTTTGGCCATTAAAAAGGCCCTGTGCCCTCTGGAGGAGGCGGACGCCTTCGGCCGTCTGCTGGATATTGATATCATCCGGTTAGACGGCGGAAAGGTAAGCCGGGAGGATGTGGGCATGCCCCCAAGAAGCTGCCTGCTGTGCGGCCAGGCCGCGGCGGTGTGCGGCCGCAGCCGCGCCCACTTAGCTCAGGAGCTTTTCAACCGGGTGGAAGATATCGTACGGGAAAAAGTTACCCTTTCCATAGCGCGGCAAGTGGGGGAGACAGCCCAATGGGCGCTGCTGACGGAGGCGGCCATCACCCCCAAGCCGGGGCTGGTGGATTGCGACAACACCGGCGCCCATCAGGACATGGATCTGCATACCTTCCTGGCCAGCGCCGCCGCCCTGCGCCCCTACTTCGAGCAGTGCGCTCAGGTGGGCGCCATGATGGCTGGTGATGGCGCACAGCAATGCATGCCCCGCATCCGGGCCCTGGGCCTGCTGGCCCAGGACAACATGCTGCAGGCCACAGGGGGCGTCAACACCCATATGGGGGCGATCTACGGGCTGGGCATCCTGTGCTGCGCCGCGGGCAGGGTGCTGGAAAGGGAAGGAACCCTAACGGCCGACACTCTGCTGAAAACAGCGGGGGAGATCGCGGCGCGGGAAACAGACAGCCTGAAAGCCCTGGCTGCCCAGGGCACGGCTACCGGCGGCGTGCGGCAGTATGTGCTTTACGGGCTAACCGGCGCCCGTGGCCAGGCGGCGGAGGGTTTTCCCGCGGTGCGGGACATCGGCCTGCCCGTGCTCACCCAAAGCCTAAACGAAGGCCTGTCCCTCAACGACGCGGGGGTATACGCCCTGCTGGCGCTGATGGAACAGGTGCACGACAGCAACCTCATCCGCCGGGGCGGCATGGAAAAACAACAAGAGCTCATGGAACAGGTTCGCAAAATGCGCAAGGAAAAGCCCGCGCTGGAAACCGTGCGCGGGCTGGATGTACAGTTGATCCGAGACAACCTGAGCCCCGGGGGCAGTGCCGACTTGCTGGCCTTCACCCTGTTTGTATACAGGGCGCGGGGTTTCAGAGGGTGGACACCATCACCGCTTTGATGGTGTGCAGGCGGTTTTCCGCCTGGTCGAACACCTTGGAGCAGGGGGCGCGGAACACTTCGTCGGTAACCTCCATCTCCGTCAGGCCGTACTGCTCATAAACGGCGCGGCCCACCTCGGTGTTTAAATCATGGAAAGACGGCAGGCAGTGCAGGAAGATAACTTCCTCATTGCCTGTTTTTTGCACCATGTCCATGGTAACCCGGTAGGGGGACAGCTGCTCGATGCGCTCGCTGAACTTGCTTTCCTCCCCCATGGAAACCCACACGTCGGTGTACAGGGCGTCGGCGCCCGCCACCGCGTCCACATCCTCGGTGATGGTGATGCTGCCGCCACTTTCCCGGGCGGTTTCCCGCATCTCGGCCAGCAGGTTTTCCTCAGGCCATAATGTCTTGGGGGCGATGGCGGTGTAGGCCATGCCCAGCTTGGCGCAGATAATCATCAGGGAGTTGGCCACATTGTTGCGGGCGTCCCCCACATAGCACAGCTTGCACTGATTCAGGGGCTTGGATGTGTTTTCCATCAGCGTCATGATGTCGGCCAACGCCTGGGTGGGGTGGTACAAATCCGTCAGACCGTTCCATACGGGCACCCCCGACCAGCGGGCCAAGTCCACCACCGTCTGCTGGTCAAAGCCGCGGAATTCGATGCCGTCGTAGAAACGGCCCAGCACCCGGGCGGTATCCTCCAGGGATTCCTTCTTGCCCATCTGGCTGTTGCTTAAAAATGTGGCGCAGCCCCCCTCGTCGTAGCAGGCTACTTCAAAGGCGCAGCGGGTGCGGGTGGAGGTTTTTTCAAACAGCAGCACAATGTTCTTGCCGCTTAGCAGTTCGCCCTTTTCGCCCCGCTTCTTTTTCTCCTTCAGTTGGATGGAGGTATCCAGCAGGTAGCGGATTTCCTCGGCGGAAAAGTCCAGCAGGGTCAGCAGCGAGCGTCCCTTCAGGTTGATGTCCATGGTCGATCCTCCTTGATTGATTGCTGATGCATTCGTTTTGTCATTCCATTATCCTGCCGCGGGCGCCCTTTTGCAAGCCTTCCCGGCAGGCATTGTTTATGTGCTTTGGCTGCGCCTGAGGGGCATGGTCATGCACCGGGGGCCGCCCCGTCCGCGGGCGCCCTTTTGCAAGCCTTCCCGGCAGGCATTGTTTATGTGCTTTGGCTGCGCCTGAGGGGCATGGTCATGCACCGGGGGCCGCCCCGTCCGCGGGCGCCCTTTTGCAAGCCTTCCCGGCAGGCATTGTTTATGTGCTTTGGCT
>CALCQO010000009.1 GCA_937894675.1 uncultured Clostridia bacterium | reverse complement strand
AGGAGCCGTCCCGTAGTGGATGCCTCCGATATCCTTGCATATCGGAAAAGGAACGAAGGGCACGGCGACGCAACAGCGAAGCGTATTTTGCGGCTGTTAACGCTTGATATAAAGGGAAAAACCCTTCTGAACAATTAGAAACGCCCGCTGGTACAAGCAAGTACCAGCGGGCGTTATTCTATTCCTATAGTTAGCGCTTCAACAAATCTATTCCAAACAACCGATAATTAAGAACCCCTTCATCCTATCCTCACCCCCGCAAACACACTTCCCGTCCAACCTCTCTTGCCGCGCCTGCTTTTTCAACCTCTCGAAAAATTCTTTGCAATATTTTTTTCATTTTCCTTGACACGCAGTATTTATTGCATTATGATGTCACCATGGATTATAGAAATATACTAAAAAGCAAAAATCTGCAATTGACACCCGCGGAAACGAAAATGGTCGGCGTGCTGCTCTCCAATCCCACGCTCGCCCCATATTTTTCCGCGACAAAATTAGCCCAGGAGGCAGGGGTGCATCCTTCCGCGGCGGTCCGCTTCGCTAAACGGTTAGGATACGCTGGCTATGCCCAGTTTCGGGAAGCTTTGATTTCGGAAACGATGAAGGCTTCAGAGCCAGCGAAGCGGATGACGAAGCGCCTGGAAAAGAGCGACTCCAATGAAATATTGGCCAAGCTGGTGGGCGACGAGATGGTAGCCCTCAACGCAATCAAGAACCACATCAGCCAGGACCAGATTGATTTGGTTGCCCAAACCTTAAGCGAAGCCCGCTGCGTCTACATTTTCGCGCAAGGCAACTCGATCGCTCTGCAATTCATGCTGGATTTGCGCTTGCGGCGCGCCGGTCTGCAAACCGTGCTGCTTTCGGGTCTGTACAGAGAAATCGCCGAAGGGTTGCTGGCCGTTCAACGAACTGATGTGCTGCTGGCGCTCACTTTCCACGCGGAACCGCCGGGCCTGGCCCTCACGTACGAGGAATTCAAGAATGCCGGGGCAAGAACCATTATGATTTCAGACTCGAAACGCAACCTGCTGCCCTACAATTCGTCGCTGCAGCTCATCGCCCCGCGGGGGGAAGAATCGGAATATCAAAGCCTCACTGTTCCCATGGCCATCTGCAACGCGGTTATTCTGACACTCGCTAAGCTTGACGGCGGGAAGACCCTGAAGTCGCTTGAGAAGTTAGGGACAATCATTCAATCAGAGTGATTTTACATACCCTAAATAATTTATGAGGAGAAGAAAAATGAAAGCAAAACTAGTAGCGCTCTTACTGATTGCGACGCTCCTGACAGGCTGCGGCCCCGCGCCGGCCCCCAAAGTTGAACCGACTGCCACACCAGTAGCCCAGGAAGCTGCTGTAGAGGGTGCTGATCTTGATAAACTGATTGAAGACGCCAAGAAAGAAGGCTCCGTAGTCGTCTATTCCTTTACCAGCCGCATCGCGACTGTTGAGAAAGCATTTGAGGCGGCATACCCCGAAATCGATTTGGTATCGGCAGACATGTCCTCCACAGAAATGATTACGCGCTTGGTGGCGGAGAACAACGCCGGGTCAGCGAAAGCGGACGTTGTGTACGTCTCCGACGCCCCGCCCGTCTACACCCAGCTGGTTCAGAATGGAATTCTTGAGAATTTTATGCCCCCGCAATTCGCCGACCGCGTTCCCGCGGCATATCAGACGCCCTTGCTTTCCAACCGGATTTCCACCAAGGTGCTGATGTACAACGAAGAAAGCAATCCGGACGGTTCTCCCATCACCAACCTTTGGCAGCTGGTGGAGCCTGAGTGGAAAAGCCGGGTCATCATGGTGGATCCTTCCGTGCGCGGGGACTACCTGGATCTGATGACAGAAATCGTTCTGCAGTCTGACGCCATGGCAAAAGCTTACGAAACGCTGCACGGAAAACCCATTGAATTGGAAGAAGGCGTTGAGAACGCCGGTTATCAATTCATTAAATCCTTGATGGAAAACGATGTCATCATGGTTTCCTCGACCGATGACGTGAACGCGGCCATCGGCGTAAAAGGCCAAACCAATCCTCCGGTAGGCTTCACCTCCTATTCCGACCGCCGCGACAATGAAGACGAAGGATGGGCTCTGCAAATCGCGAATGATGTTGAGCCCGCCAGCGGCATCTCTTTCCCGGCCATGCTCGCCTTGGTAAAGGGAGCCGAGCATCCCAACGCGGCAAGGCTGCTCATCCACTTCATGATGGGCGACGACAGCGAAACGGGCGGCGAAGCATACAAGCCCTTCTACGTGCCGGGCGATTACGCTACCCGTACCGACATCACGCCCCATCCCGACGCGGTGCCCCTGGCTGATTTGAACGCCTGGTATATCGATCCCGTGAAGAGTAGCGAAATCCGGGCAACGGTTGCTGACTTTATCCTGGGGTTGAATTAGCCATGAGCACGATGACAGGAAACGCTGATGACAACACAAGTGCTAAAACTTGGATAAAGAGGCGCTTCTCCGCCACCACAGTGCTCGAAATCGTACTGGTAGTATACCTCATCGTGTTTGTGGTGATGCCGCTGATAAGCCTGATTCTCTCCACCTTCGAGAACAAAGGCGTTGACAGCTGGATCGCGGTATTTTCAAGTAATATAGCGAAAAATCTTTTCTGGATCCCCTTTAAAAACACGCTGATCATCGGAATCGTTGTCTCCATCGGCGCGATACTGCTGGGCGGGTTTATGGCCTGGCTCGTCGTGATGACAGATGTTCCGGGCAGAGGTTTCCTGGGTACGCTGGCGTCCTTTCCCTACATGCTGCCTGGGTTTGCAATCGCCCTCGCCTGGGCCTCCCTGTTTCGAAATGAGCGGCTTGGCGGAATTGCCGGCTTTCTAACGAATTGGGGCATCACCATCCCTGATTGGTTAGCGTGGGGGGTCATCCCCATCATGATTACCATGATATTTCACTACTACTCCCTCGCCTATAATCTGATTGGGGCTTCGATGGCCTCCATCAATAGCGAACTGGTCGAAGCCGCGGAAATGACCGGAGCGAAACGCTTTGGCATTCTAAGGCAGATCATCCTGCCGGTGGTTTCCCCGTCCATCACATCCTCGCTGCTGCTGATCTTTGGCACATCCATCGCCAATTTCGCTTCGCCAGCCCTGCTGGGTATGCCGGTAAGATATTACACGCTGTCAACCCGTCTGTACGGCACCATCCGTACAGGCCAGATGGGAAGAGGCTACATTATCGCCCTGGTGATGATTGTCGCCGCCACAACCCTCTTGCTGGTGAACGAGAAACTGAAGAAAAGCCGATTTTCCTTCGCCACCCTCACAGGAAAAGGAAGCCGGCAAAAGCGGCAATCCCTGGGTAAATGGCGTTGGCCTTGCTACTGCATCGCCCTATTGATTGTCACGGTTACAACGATTCTTCCCGGAATTACCCTGTTCCTTGCCAGCATTACGCGGTACACAAATTCCCTTCGCGGAGGCTTGACATCGCACTTCTGGTTCGGCGAGTCCGTGGCGAACATCGCCGACGGCATCCCGGGATTGTTCCGGAACCCGGAAATCATCAGCGCGGCCAAGAATTCGTTCCTGTTGGGTTTGATCGGCGGTATCATCGCTGTCATGCTAGGTCTGGCCATTGGCTACATCACCAACAAAAGCCAGCACCGTGGGATGCGCTCGCTGATAGCGATCTTCAGCTACATACCGATGCTGATTCCCTCCATCGCCTTCGGCGCGATCTACATTGTGCAGTTCGGCCGGCCGTTCGGGCCCTTCCCCGCGTTGTACGGTACCTTCGCCCTCCTTGTGTTGGCCGGTGTCGCCCACACATTGCCCTTTGCCTCCCAAGCAGGACGGGCGGCCTTAAGCCAGGTCTCCGCGGAATTGGAGGAAGCCTCCGTGGTTGTAGGGGCGGGCCTGTTCAAACGCCTGAAAGACATCTACATGCCGCTGGTATCCGGCCCATTGCTCAGCGGCGCCATCAACGTGTTTGTCAAACTTGCAAGAGATCTTTCTCTGATGATTATGCTGGTTACACCCACCATCAGCTTGCTGAGTGTTAAATCCTTTCAGTATTCCTCTGAGGGTTTTGCTCAATTGAGCAACGCTGTCACCCTGGTTGTCTCCGTTATTTCTGTTTCGGCTACGGTGTTGGTCCATTACTTTAACAGGAAAAGCCAACCCTGGCTTGTGAAAGGGTAATGCTGATGAGTAATTCAATTGAACTGAAGAATCTTGTAAAAAAGTTCGGCGATGTAGTCGCGGTTGACGATGTTTCCCTGGAAGTACCCGAAGGCGCGCTGCTTATCCTGTTAGGGCCCTCCGGCTGCGGGAAAACCACCATATTGCGCATGCTCGCCGGGCTGGAAAAGCCTACCTCCGGTGAAATCTCTTATGACGGCAAACTGGTGGCCAATGGCGAAAAAGGCAACATCGTGCCCTCCGGGGAGCGGAACCTTGGGATGGTATTCCAGAGCTACGCCTTATGGCCTCATATGACCATTGAGGAAAACATAGAGTGGCCGCTGAAAATCAAAGGATGGAGCGCGAGCGAGCGCAAAGCCCGGATTGAAGAAGTACTGAAAATTATGTCCATTTCCGAGCTTAGCAAACGATACCCGAATGAGATATCGGGCGGGCAGCAGCAGCGCGCGGCCATTACCCGGACCATCGCCGCGAAACCTAAAGTGCTGTTGTTTGATGAACCCCTTTCCAACCTGGACGCGAAGCTGCGCATGGAGATGCGCTACGAACTTATGCGTATCCACCGCATCACCGGCGCCACCAGCGTCTATGTGACCCACGACCAGGTTGAAGCCATGACCATGGCCACCCATGTGGCGGTCATGCGTAAAGGAAAGATAGAGCAGTTCGACTCCCCGCGGGAACTGTTGAAAAACCCGGCGACGCCGTTTGTGGCCACCTTCCTTGGCACACCTCCCGCGAATGTGCTGTCCTTGGACCAAAGCGACGGGAAATACTATTACAAAGGGATACCCGTTGGACATGTGCGCGATAAGAAGTACGAGAAGCCCCTGGGTATGTACCGTCCTGAAAACCTGAAACTGGCTTATGAGCCGGGTGACCGCCGCATCAAAGTCGAGCTGGCGGAAGCCATCCCGGTAGCGGGCAGAGCCATGGTAGCCGTGTGGGATGAAGGCCGGCGCATCGATGTGGTGGTTCCCGACCTGCCGGAAGCGCGGCCTGGCGATTCCCTTTTCCTTGAGTTTCCAACAGAGCCTGATAAGATATTTGAGGGAAACGAAAGTAGGGATTGAAGAAATGAGAATACTGATTGCTTCATCCGGCTTCAAAGAGAGCCTTTCTTCAGAAGAGGTGGCTTCCTGTATCAAAGACGGCATCCTGCGTGTTGAACCAGATACGCAAGTCGACCTGATGCCTTTGATTGATGGCGGGGAAGGCTTTGCGTCCGCGATGGTGAAAGCCACGGGTGGTGAACTGCTGGTAGCAAAGGTATCAGGCCCAGTGGGACAAATCGTACAGGCGGAATACGGCTTTCTGGGCAATACAGAGAAAAAGACAGCCGTGATTGACATGGCCTCCGCCGCCGGGCTGAAACTGGTCCCCCATGATCTGAGAAACCCGCTTGTCACATCAACAAGGGGAGTCGGGCAACTGATTCGATTGGTGGTATCACAAGGCGCTGAATCCATTTTAGTGGGGCTTGGAGACTCGGGAACGATGGACGGCGGCACCGGCATGGCGGCCGAGTTGGGTGTGAAATTCCTGGATCGTTCAGGGAACTACATTCCAGACGGAGGATTGGGGCTTGCCGACCTGCACAGCATCGACGCAAGCGGACTAGACGGCGCAATCAAACAAATCCCCATCCATGTGGCCTGCAATATAAGCAATGTACTCTGCGGCCCAAAGGGGGTAGCGCATACATTCGGGCATCAGAAAGGCGCTAGTTCCGAGGATATTCAGTTCTTATCCCAAGCGTTCGATAATTACAGCAGTATCCTACTGAAAGATCTGGGGGCTGAAGTCCGCTTGATACCCGGAGGAGGCGCTTCCGGCGGACTGGGCGCCGGCCTTTTCGGAGTGCTGGGCGCTCATCTCCATTCCCGGTTTGACATCATCGAAAAGTACTTCCCCATCGAGGACAAGATAAAATCGGCAGACCTGGTGATTACCGCTGAAGGCGCCATCGATTTTCAGACAAATATTGGGAAAATCCCCGGGTATATCGGCGTAAAGGCAAAACAGTACGGCAAGCCGGTAATCGCCTTGGTCGGCACGATTGGCGATGGGGCAAACGAAAACTACAACTTCGGCATAGACTATTTCACCAGCATGATACCGCGCCCCATGGGGCTAAGCGAGGCAATACGCGACGCCCGTTCCTTATTGACGGACTGCAGCGAGCGCACCATGCGCGCGCTGCGGGTAGGCCGGGCATTACGCGAAGATGCCCAGGAAAGCAAAGCGGTGTAGCGGCAGATTGATTTGCCGATGAATCACAGCCCAAAATGGGAGCGCAAAAAGTTACCCAAAAAATCGCCACGGGAGCAATCCCGCGGCGATTTTCTCATTTACAGACCCGCAGCACGAGGTTGGCTGCGCTGCCTATTCAAACGCGCCCTGGCGCAGTTCCACCTGGGGCGCGGCGAAGCGCAGGCCGGCACCGCGGATGGCCTTGGCCACATTCTCGGTCAAATCCAGCTTGGTCTTCCACCAATCCCCCTGGCGGGCGAAGGCGCGCAGGGTAAACACCATCACGCCGCCGGAAATATCATTGAGCCGCACCTCGATATCCCTTTCCTGCACCACCAGGGGATGCTGCCGGGCGACAGAGCGCACCAGCTCGTTCACCTGGTCGATATCCGAGTCCAGGGGCATGGAGAAGCTTAAATCAATCCGCCGTTCGGGGCTCTGGGTGACATTGGTAATGACCCCGTTGGACAGATTGCCGTTGGGCAGCACCACCGTCTTGCGGTCGGGCGTTTCCAGGGTGGTATAGAAAATGCCGATCTCCTTCACCACCCCCGAGTCCGCCCCGGCCTGGATGAAATGCCCCACCCGGAAGGGATGGTACAGCAGAATCATAAACCCGCCCGCCAGGTTGCTCAGCGACCCCTGCAGGGCAAGGCCGATGGCCAGACCCGCGGAACCCATCAGAGTTACAAAGGAAGCGCTGGGCACCCCCAGCTGGATGGCGGCCATCACCACCAGCATGACCTTGAGCCCGATGGAAGCGAAGCTGCTGACGAAGGTAATGATGCCCTTGTCCAGCTTGCTCTTTTCCAGCGCCGCGTCCAACAGGCGCATCACCCAGCGGATGGCGAACAGCCCGATAAAGAACATGGCCAGGGTGCCGATTACATTCAGCGCGCTGTTGGCCGTCGCCTCGGTAAAAAACTGCAACACAGGCTTTAAAAAATCTTCCATACGCCGCCCCCCTTTGCTTTGCCTATCATAGCATTGACCCCAGGGTAACGTCAAAATAAAAAAGGGCGGGTTTGCTCCCGCCCCCAACGTGTCAAAAAAGCCAGCAACCGCATGTTCCGCTAACGAAACATGCTTGCGTTGTCACTTCATCTGCCAGAATCGGTCACTTACTCACCATGTAAGCTTCCTCTTCTGGCAGATTCGTTCCTAGCCTTGCAGACTTTTTGGACACGCTGCACTTCTTTGACTGCCTGGGGCGGGATTGCTCCCGCCCCATGTTTCTAAAATTATTTATATGTTACTTTCAAATCCGCCGTGTACCCCTGGTAGCTGCCTTCCATGCCGGCGATAGCGTCCTTTTGGTCGTACTGCCAGTTGTTCAGCTTGCTGCCGATGTTGTACCAGTCGTCCTCCCCCGTGTAGTACAGTTTCAGTTCCGCCTGTTTGTTGGCGATAGCGGCGTCCAGCAGGGCGTTCAGCTCGTCATCGTTGTTGAAGCGCTGAAACCCGGTAAAGTCGCCGTAGGTGACGGTAACATCAGCGGAGGTGTCGTAGTAGGTGTAGCTGTACTGAGTCACGTCGTACTTGCGGGAGTTGGCCGACAGCCAGTTGCGCAGGGGGGTGGAGATATAGTAATACTTGTCCTCGCCCCGGTAGTGCACCTTGACCACCGGCTCCTTGGCGGTGAGCCCCGCGGCCATGGCGGCGTCAAAGGAGGCGTCATCGGTGAAGAAGTGGGCGCCATCCGCCTGGGTGTAGGTAACCTCCACCTTGCCGGAAAAACGGCTGCCCGTCTGGGAATAGGTGTTGATCAGGTGCTTGGCGCGGTTGTCGCTCAGCCACCTGCCCACCTGGTCCATGGCGCCAAAGTACTTATCATCCCCCGTGTACAGGTAGTGGATGGTGGTTTCGCCGTTGGTCAGCGCCTCGGTAAGCACCTTGTCCATCTCCTGGGCGTTGGCGAAGTCCTTGGCGCCGTTGCGGGTGAGGAAATTATACTCTGTCCCGGTGGCCTTGGGCAGGATGTAGTTCTGCCGCTCCCAGTCGTGGTCGCGGCCCATCAAATCGTCCGACAGGCCGAAGTAGCCGTAGCCTTCATTGCCGCCGCCGGTGGGGTCGTCCCAGGTGACGTCCACATGGTACCATTCCCCGTCCAGCTGGATCAGGTTCCAGGCGTGCAGCTCGCCGCCGGCGTAGCCGGTGGTGTACAGCACGGGGATGTCAATCTCGTCCACCAGCATCTGGTAGGCCAGGGCATAGCTTTCGCACACACCCGAGCCGTGCAGCATGACGCCCGCCGCCTCGTGCACCGTCATGCTCTCGTCGTAGTCGGCGTTATGGGTCAGCCAGTCGTGCAGCCACAGGGCTTTGTCGTAATCGCTGGTAAAGCCCTGCTGGTTCACTTCCTCCGCCAGCACCTTCGCCTTGCCGATGATGGTGTTGGGGTCGGTCTCGTCCGACTTGGGGCCTGCCCAGATCATGCCCGTGGACAGGGTGACGCTGGAATAATCGCTGTCCATGATTTCCAGGTACACCATGTAGTGGGCTTCCTTGTCCACCGTTACGGTGAAGCTGGTTTCCTTGGTCTTTTTCTTGTCGGTGACAAACTCCAGCTGGTTCTCCCCCAGGTCCGGGCGGATATACAGCGTCCAGGTATAGGTATAATCCTCGGGGCTGCCGCTCATCACCAGGTTGTAGGTGTTAGGCTCGCCCAAAATCAGGTACTCCCGGCTGCCCTCGATGTAGGCGTAGTCCATCTCCCGGGGTTTCACCGCGGCGGACGCCCCCAGGGGCAAAAGGCCGGCGGCCAGCGCCAGCAGGAGCAAAATCGGCAAAACGCGTTTTTTCATGCAAAATCCCTCTTTCTGTTGGTTGCGAAAACCTCGTATAGGGTAGCAATTCGCGGGGGGGATGTCAAGAAACAGCCTGTGAAATCTGCATTGCCGTCTTTCTATTCACCCATCTTCGTGTTATACTGAAATGGCACCAAATAAATGTATTTATTCTTTTCGTATGCATCGCCTTTGGGCGGGGAAGAGGTCCGGATGAACATCAGCGTATATAGTGAAACAGCGCCCCTTAGCAGTGTGCTGCTGCACCGCCCCGGGCAGGAGCTGGAGCAGTTGACCCCTTCGCGCCTGGAGCATATGCTGTTTGATGACATCCCCTATGTGTCCGGCGCCCAGAAGGAGCATGACGCCTTCGCCCAGGCCCTTATCCAGCACGGGGTGCGGGTACTGTATGTGACGGACCTGATTGCCCAGACCCTGGAAGGGGATGAGGGGCTGAAGAAAGAGTTCGTGGAGGAGTTCATCACCCTCTCCGGCGGGGAAGCCCGGTACTACCGCCAGGAAATCACCCGCTTTCTGCTGGACATGGAAGACACCCGAAGCATGGTGGAAAAGACCATGGCGGGCATCACCCAGAAGGAAGTGGCCGATAAGAAGAAGCATCCCCTCACCAGCGTCGCCCGGGAGGACAGCCTGTTTGTCACCGGCCCCATGCCCAATTTGTACTTTACCCGCGATCCCATGGCCATCATTGGCCGGGGCGCGTCCTTAAGCCGCATGCACGCCCCCTCCCGCCAGCGGGAGACGCTGTACGCCAAATACTTCCTGGCCTATCACAGAGAGTTTGCCGGCCAGGTGCCCCTGTACTACGATCTGGACCTGCCCTTTTCCCTGGAGGGGGGCGACATACTGAACCTGGGGGACGGCCTGCTGGCGGTGGGCATCTCCCAGCGCACCGCGCCGGAAGCGGTGGAGCTGCTGGCCGCCCGCCTATTGCACGATGAAGACAGCGGCTACAACCGGGTGCTGGCGCTGGACATCCCCAAAAAGCGCGCCTTTATGCACCTGGACACGGTGATGACCCAGGTGGACACCGGCGCCTTCACCCTGCACCCGGGCATCCTGCCCAGGCTGAGCGCCTACCTATTAACCCCCGGCAAGAACGGCACCCTGATCGCCCAGGAACAGCAGGGCTCTTTTGACAGCATCCTGGCCCGCGCCATGGGGCTGGACAGGGTGCGGCTGATTTTCTGCGGCGGCGACGACGAGGTGGCCGCCCAGCGGGAGCAGTGGAACGACGCCAGCAACACCCTGTGCATCGCCCCGGGCAAGGTGATCGTGTACGACCGCAACGCCGTCACCAACCGCCTGCTGAGGGAAGAAGGGCTGACCACCATCGAAATCCCCGGCTCTGAACTGGGGCGCGGACGGGGCGGCCCCCGGTGCATGACCATGCCCCTCAGGCGC
>CALCQO010000008.1 GCA_937894675.1 uncultured Clostridia bacterium | reverse complement strand
TTGATTATATCTCAACTAACTCTGGGACTGGCACAAGGATCGGGGGGCAGGTCATGTACTTCGCTTATGGTGTACAGATATGTTCCGGGGTTGCCGGCGGATCGCTTGCCAAAGACGATGTTGCCCTGGGCGTCGTTGGCGGCGGTATCAATCCGGTTGCCCGCGCCGTCGAACAGCTCAAAGGTGAAAGCGCCCGCCTGCAGCGATTGTCCTTTCAGCACCTTCTTCGCCTGGATGGTAAAGGAAGCAGGCGCCACAGGAGGATCGGGTTTTGTGTACGTATTCTCAAACACCATTTCCCCCTGGTGCTCCACACCATCTTTATACACAACCGCGCCTGTGCTTTGCAGGGTATTGCCCTCCTCCTGCACGGAAATCCGGATGGTGTAAGCGGTGCTGTCATAGGTTATCCCCGGGGTGCTTCCCTTGGTTTCGCGAATGGTATACCAATATTCCCCCGGCGCGAAAACGCCATAGGACGCAAACGCGAATACCCCGTCCGCCTGATTGGTCGTGGTGGCCAGCAGGGGCAGGGCAGCCCCGCCCTCCGCGGTTCCTTCTTCCAGGGTAAAGGTAAACTGGCCCGCGGACAAACCGCTGTTTCTGAGCTCCTTCTTCCCGGCGAAATTCAACAGCAGGCGCTGGCGCTGGTGATAGGTCGTACCCGTCAGGTTCATGGGGATGCCCTGGGCGCTGAGCAAAGCAGCGGTGTTTGTGATGGCGTCCGCCGCGCCCTGCTCCTCATTCACCAGGGTATGCAGCCTGATGCGCACCTGCTCTCCTTTAGCCAGCTGGTCGATGGTAAACAGGTAGCTGTTCCCCATGTTTGTCCAGGAAATCCGCTGGTTGCCGCTGTCCAGCGGGGCGAACGCGTCCCCGGCAAAGGCAAACTGCAGGCCTTTATTCTCGCTGGTATCAAGGGTAAGAGCGGCGGGAAGATTCTCTTCCAGCACGATGGTATGGGCCGCCTGGTCAAACTCGCCCATATTCTGCGCGGTCAGGGTGTAGACAATCGCATCCCCCGGCGCAGCCAAAACCGGCGCGTCCGGTGTGCCGCCCGCGGGCTCCGCTTCTTTTACAAAGGACAGCGGCAGCGGGCGCAAATGCACCTGTGTTTCCCCGCTGGGGCCGCCGTAGTTCTCCACCCCGTTTAAGGTTTGGTTTGTATAGTAGAATGTGCTTTGGTTGCGGGTTATGGGGTCATCGGAAATCTGGAAATAGGGCAGAACATTTTCCGGGGCTTTCATGTTCAGATTTACCACCAGGCTTTGCCCGGGCAGCAGGTGATACTCCTCCCCCTTTGTGTCCTTGCTCAAATCAAAGGCGATTGCTTTAACCTGGGTCAGGTTTGTGCTTTTTGTCAGCGGAATCCATGGGCTGCCGGGGGCCAGAAAATCCGGCGGGGTGTTCTCCGGCAACGCCTGATACGCCGCCGCGTAGTATACCTTTACATCGACGCCCTTGCCCAGGGGCTGGGTAACATCAACGCTGCTCAGCACGCCCTTCCACCCGGCTGCATCTGTATTCTGTTCGATGTTGTCCACAAAAATATTGTTGGTAAATACATCGTCCACGCTGGTGGCGCGGCTGATCTGGTACTGGTAGCCTTCCGCCTGCAAAACGAACGCTTCGCCTGTGTGGGTTAAATCACCAGGGGTTTTCACCTTTTTGTTGGCGATGGACTGGGATGATTCCAGGGGCTTGAGCATCTTGACATCAACGGCGGAATATCCCACTTTGTCTTTTATCGCAACATTGTCCTTCGCAAAGGCCGCGGCGAAAGCGTCCTGTATGTCCTGGGGGAAGGAGGTGATTATCCCTGGGGAGGTATCGTTGGCCGCCTTGGTTGCCCCATCCAAATGTACATGCGCCACATAGTTCCGCGCGGTTGCCCCATAATCGTAGTAATAGGTGCGTGAAACATAGCCGTCAAAGCTAGCGAGCACATATTGGGCTGAGCTTGGCGTGGTTTCCCAGTTGATGGTCAGCAAGTCGCGGCCTGTACCATTCCAATTGGTAATCAGCGATGTGGTGAAAGGAATCGGGTTCATTCCACTGCTGACGGAAAGGCTGCCGGCGTCAAAAGCCACCCCCGGGGGGAGCAGGTCATAAAAAACGCCCTTTTCCCGCTGGACAATCAAACCCTGATCAAGCAGTTTTTGCCTGACATCCGCGCCGGCATAATAGGTGTTGTAACCAAAGTCATCCTGCAAACCAAAGGAGATTTTATACAAATCCGTAGTTTGGTCATAGCTGGTTCTGCCTGACTTGTATGTATTGGTTACTTTGGGCACCCTTGTCAATTGGGGAATCTCCGCCTCCCTTGCCAAGGGGGCGGAAAAGGGAGTTCCATCTGGGTTGAGCGGTTGGAACAGGCTTCTGTCAACAAGGGTGACATGCTCCTTGTCTTTGATAAAATCCCGAATGTGCTTGGTGGAGTAGACGTCCATGCCAGTGATGCTCAGCCTGAAATGCAGGCCGATCGCGGTGGAGGTGGTTTTTGCCCGAACCCCGATAACGCCCGTCGGCATGGTGTAGTTCGTATAGTCCGTGCTCGTCGCTTCCACCCATGGACCATCCTTCTGGGTTTGGTATTCTACGATGACGGGATAAATGGCGTAATCGTCAGGGGTACGGGAAACATCCTTCGTGGTTTGGGTTGGTTTGGTGGGATCATCATCCACAATAGACTCTTTAACCGTAACAGCAACATTGGTAATGGCGTAATCCCCGCTTTGCAAAGGCAGAATCTCCCCCTTGTCCCCGCGCAAAGTGAATGTATTGTCCGTAATGGCCGCGCCATAGGGCAGTATGCCCATCTCCCCTGCCTGCTGAGTGAGGTTCCATCCATAAAAGGTGGTGTCGTTGTAAAAACTAAAATTGATGGTCGGCCGGCCGAAATAAACACGGGGCAGCTTCTCCCCCACTTCCAGTGTGGACAGCAGCCCAATGCCATAATCATTGGTTGATATTGACGTTTTACTGGCGGCGACGCTGTCCCCCGGGTACTCGTAATCCAGAAAGCGGACGGTATAGGTGCTTGAGAGCGGTTTCTCCTCAATGAACGCCTTGTTGGAACCATACAGGGTAGCGGTCGCGGTGTTTTTGACTGTATAGGTCTTTGAGCTATCCTGCTGGGTAACCAGCAAAGAACTTGGATAGCGCACCAAAACCGCGTCATAATGCGCGACATAGGTCGACGGCCCTTTCATGGAGGTGAGGATATCATTTAAATCCGCCTGGGTAATGCGGGTAGGCGCGGTATCCGCGTTGGTGCTTCTCTTATACCCAACAATCTCTCCCGTTGTCTGGGTTTCATTCAGGGTTGTGTATACATAGTCGTATCCGACGAATTTGATGTCGAAGTCCCACCAGACATAGAAGTACTCTGTCTCCGTGGGAAATTTGCCGGGGGCTGGTTCCTCCCCCCAGGCCGCGGGCCAGCTGCGCAGTACCGCCCTGCGTCCTATATCCCCATAGGTTTGCACATACTTTTTTGTGGAAGAATCAAAAACGGTCGGGCTGATGGTTCGCAGCACCAAGGCAGGAGCGGTGTACTCTGTTTGGCCGCCTCCTGCCAGGGATTCATATAGTTTGGCGACAATCAGATAGTCCTCCCCCTGCCTGGAATAGGGGCTGATGAGACAGCGGAGTTTCGCGTTGAAGGTATAGGGCCCGTCAATCTCCTGTGTGTTTGTAAACACAAGATATTCCTGATCGCTGCTCTGCTGATAGGTAAACTTTGATGAAAGGGGCACCTCCACCGTGTATTGGGAAAGCCCCGACATAGCATCCCTGATTCTTTGAGGAATTTCCGCCCGGAATGTATTTGCCGGATAAGCCCTGGGGACGGTGATGGTGAGGGTCATTTCAAAAACCCCGGCATCTGTTGATGTCGGTGTCCACTCAACCGTCCTGCCGTTTTGTGTCGCGGTGGCAGGAATATCCGCCCACTCCAGAGTGATGGTGGGCTCATTGGCCGTTTCCCCAGCCGCCGCCGGCGTGATGAAGCAGGAAGTTAACAATAAAAATAAGACAGCCAGCATCGCAGCGTGTCGGAGAAAAGAATTCTTCTTCATAAAAAAACACCTCGCAAAAAAATATGGCTGCCAAAACCGTAGAAAATATACTATTGTATTATATCATCCATATAATGAAATTCAATGCTTTTTGCCCCCTCCACGGAAAATACTACACTCTTTGCTGAAATGAACATTTATTCAACATTTTTTATAATATTGTCTTTTTTCAAGTTGGAGAAAATCAAACCGCACCGCAGCGGTTGAAGGCTTACAATACTTCCCATTCATGGTACAATAGCGTATCCCACCAAAGGAGTGTTCTATGGACAAAAACCTGTATCTGCCAATGATTACCGATGCCCTGCGGGAACTGGCCCAAACCCCCTCCCCCACCGGGATGACCCACCTGGCCGAGAAGCTGCTGATGGACAAGCTGGCCGCTTTGGGGCTGTCCCCCTGGCAAAGCCAGAAGGGGGCTGTTTTCTGCAAGCTGAACGAAGCCCAGGGCGAGGGCATCCTGCTGTCCGCCCACATCGATACCCTGGGGCTGATGGTGCGCGCCATTAAGCCCAACGGACGGCTGCGCATCACCCAGCTGGGGGGCTACCCCCTGCAGTACGCCGAGCAGGAAAACGTGACGGTGTTTACCAGAAGCGGCAAGGAAATCCCCGGCACTTTGCGCATGAACCAGCCTGCCGTCCACGCCAACAAGGAGCTGCGCACCCTGGAGCGCACCGACGAAAACATGGAAGTGGTGCTGGACATGCGCACTTTATCCGCGGAGGACACCCAGAAGCTGGGCATCTGCGCGGGAGACTTCATCGCCTTGGATCCCCGGTTTGTGCAAAGCGGCGAGGGCTTTATCAAAAGCCGGCACATGGACGACAAGGCTTCCGCCGCCGTGCTGGTGGCCTTGGCCGCCGCCTTTGGCAAGGGGGAGATTTCCTGCGGCCGCCCGGTGTACATCCTGTTTACCAACTACGAGGAAGTGGGCCACGGAGCCGCCTCCGGCCATCCCCAGGGCATCACCGACATGATCGCCGTAGACATGGGGGTGGTAGGGGACGATTTGAGCACCGATGAATACAAGGTGAGCATCTGCGCCAAGGATTCCGGCGGCCCCTACAACCGCGGGCTGACCAACGCCCTGGTGGAAACCGCCCAGCAGGACAATCTGCAGTACGCGGTGGACATCTACCCCTACTATGGGTCGGACACCAGCGCCGCCCTGTCCGCCGGGTGCGACTACCGCCACGCCCTCATCGGCCCGGGCGTCGCCGCCAGCCATGGCTATGAGCGCGTCCACGAGGACGGGCTGTGGAACACCCTGCTGTTGCTCAAGGGGTATCTGGGCAAGGTATAAGGACGGATTTTCCCTTCCCGCGTCTTGAACAAAGCGGTGTGACGCAGTATACTATAGGCATATCATATATACGGAGGATTGTTTATGAAAAAGACCCTGCTCCTGCTTGTTTGCGTGTCCCTGCTGTTCGCCGTGTCGGCCCAGGCTCAGGTGCTCACCGGGGAAGCTGATGGTTTCGGCGGCCCCATCAAGGTAAGCGTCACAGTGGAAGACGGCAAGATTACCGCCGTCACCGTGGATGAGAACAGCGAAACCCCCTCCATCGCCGAGGAAGCCCTCAAAGCCATCCCCGAAGCCATCGTCGCCGCGAACAGCGCCGATGTGGACGTGGTGGCCGATGCCACCTTTACCAGCGAAGGCATCATGAACGCCGTGAAGGCCGCCATGGGCGAAGCCCCCGCCGAGGAAGCCCCCGCCGCCCTGCCTGAGAGCGATTTCTACATTGGCTTTGGCATCTCCAACTCCGGCCGCATCGGCCCGGGCAAGGATGACAAGGACGTGCAGGTCTATTCCTTCAACCAGGTGTACGCCACCGTGATTTTTGACAAGGACGGCAAAATCGTCCAGGCGCTGGTGGATCAGCTGGAAGTCGCCACCCCCAACTATGACGGCGCCTCCATGCCCCACTTCTCCGGCTATCCGGGGCAGAGCTACAACTACGACGAGAACCATGACGAGAAGGTGGACAGCGTGCTGGAACCCACCAACGACACCTATCTGGAGGAAATCAACGGCTGGATGACCAAGCGCCAGCGCGGCACCGGCTACAGAATGGGCACCGGCACCTGGTCGGAGCAGATGGACAAGTTCCAGGAAGTGTTCGTCGGCAAGACCGTCGAGGAAGTCAACGCCTGGTTTGAGAAGTACTGCTCCTCCGCCAACGGCCGTCCCCTGCAGGCCACCAGCGACAAGGAAGGCGACGCCGACAAGTACGCCAAGCTGACCGACGAAGAGAAAGCCATGCTGGCCGATGTGACCACCTCCGCCACCATGAGCCTCAACGACAGCCACGGCAACATCCTGGCCGCCCTGCAGAGCGCTTTTGACAGCAGGCAGCCCCTGAACGTAAAGTAAGTTCACCATGCGGGAGCATTCCGAAAGGGATGCTCCTTTTTTATTGCGGCAGATGAGGGCAAACCGCGCGGGATGCTTCTTGGCCCGTCAAGGGCTGTACAGCCTGCCGCCCCGCGCGTATACTGATAAAAGAAACAAATCGTCCCTGCATGAAAGGCATACCCATGAAAAATAACAGCATCCTGGAAACCACCGGGCAGGACTGGGCCAACCACCTGTCCCACGAAGTCAGCGGAAACGGCCGCCTTTTTCTGATTGCTCTGCTGCCTGGCGGGCTGGATATGGAGGCGCTGCGCCAAGCCGCGGCGGATTTGACGCAGCTGCAGCCCGTGCTGGGCTGCCGGTTTGATGACTCCCAGGATCCGCCCCTCTGGGTGCCCCAGGAAGACGCGGTGCAGGTTGCTGAGATGGCGGCGGAATGGTTACAGGAGGGGCTGCGCCAAATTACACAAACGCCCTCTCCCCTGCATGCCCGGCTGATTATCACGCTGCTGACAACACCCCGGCAAACAGCGCTGTGCCTGGGTTTTGACCACGCGGCCACAGACGCCGGCGGCGCCAAGGGCTGCCTTGCCCTGCTGAGCCAATGCTACAATGCCAGGCTGGCCGGCCGTCCAATGAAAACGGCAGCGGCAGCCGACCGGTCGGAAAAACGGGTGTTTGATGGGTGCGGTATCCCGGATTACCGCATGGCCCTTAAGCGGGAAGCCCCCGCGCCCGGCCCCATCGCCACCCTTCCCTTCACCAGCCTGGAGGGCGGCGAAACAGCCTACCGCTGGCTTTCCCTGCCCCTTGGTCATCTGCGGCAGCCCGGGGCTACGGTGAATGACCGCCTGCTGGCCGCCTATGCCATGGCGGCAGCAAAAGCCCAGGCGGAGCCCGTGCCCGTCGAACTCCATTTCACCGTGGATTTGCGCCGATACCTGAAAGAGAATGCCGCGCCCGCGGCCGCCAACCTGTCCGGCATGGAAACCGTCCGGGCTGATATTGCGCCCGAGGCGTCCTTTCACGATGTTCTGGAAATCATCCGGACGCAAACCGCGCAAATCAAGACCGGCCGCCCCGGTTTGGCCAGCGCCGCCATGATGTGCTACATGCGCGCCATGCCCTATCATACAGCAAGAGAGCTGCTGCGCCTTGCCGGGCAAAAGAGCCGCGCCTCCGGCATGGCGGCGCCCATCCTGTCCAACTTTGGGCTTTTCGTGCCAGAAAACCTCGCCTTCGGCGGTGCCGCCGTGACCGACATCCTGCCCCTGCCGCCTGCCATGCGCGCCCCCGCCTTCCTGCTGGGCGCCGGCAGCTACGGCGGCAAACTTACTTTGTCCGCCGGGTTTTACCCCCGGGAGCGCGCAGCGGACAGCGTGGAGCGGCTGCTGCAAACCATCCGGGAAATCCTGATGGATGCCGCGAAGAAATAGCCATGCCAGATTATTAAAAGCACCCGGCGGCGGGTGCTCTTTTTACTTATATTGGCTCTTATCAACTCAATGACAATTTTCCCTTTGCTGTTTCAGATGATAAAATCTCGTTAGTTTCCTGGCTGAAAGCGAGAATTGGTTGACAATTTTCTACTTGTTAACTATACTTTTATATAGAGTACCACTTCTTGATGCGGGATCGTTATCATTCCTGGTAACCCCGTTTGTACGAGAGGTGGTATTTTTTTGTGCCAATACGCAAAAAACCGCCATTATTCAGAGCACAATCAGCTCGTCTCCCTCCTGGAAGGCGATGGTATCGTTCTTGTTGGGGTTCAGGCACACATGATGCCCCTGACCATGGCGGACATAACCAAGCAGCAGGATGCCCTGTTGGGCCAGAGCGCTGGTCAGCCCGCCTACCTTCACCATCTGGCTGCCCGCCACCGCCTGGGCGGGCACAAGGCGGAAGCCGCCCGGGCCAAAGAACAGCGCTTCCTCTACCGCTTTCACGGGGCTGTTCTCCTCCAGGATGTCCGAAGCAATCAAGCGCCCCCGCTCGTCAGCCAGCACCAGGTCGACGATGCGGTGGGTGTAGGCGTAGCGGGCGTTGCTGTTGTCCTTCAGCACGGCGCACAGGTAGCAGTCCTGCCCCGCGAGCAGTTCATGCAGCAGCAATAGGTGGGGCATCAGGTGGCTGTCGGGCTTTTCTCCATCCATGCCGGGTACCCGCAGGCACAGCACCAGATCGTAGGCAGCAGCCTCGATGCTTTCCTCGATGCGGGCGGTATCGTAGGCGGGCAGATAATCCAGGCGGATATCCGGCGACAGGTCCCGTAGACGCTCCATCAAACCGTCCGCGCCCTGGGTGCCCAGCACCAGCACCCTGCGGATGCCCTCGGGGGTATGGGCTGGCACTTGCGCCGCCGGGGCGGGGGGCAGGGCAGGCGGCAGCCAGCCGGCGCCCAGAGGATCCCGGGGGTTCTTGATAAAAATCAGGGAGTCCGATGCCGCGACCACGGCGTCTTTGCCGGGCTTCAGCACCACCTCGCCCTGGCGGATAAGCCCGGCTAATGTGCTGAAGCGGTAGCGCCCCGCCAAATCGTAGAACCCTTTGCCCGCGGCAGCCCGGGCGGGCAGCACCGATACCGCCTCGGTTCGTAAAAAACTGGTCATGGCCTGGTACACCGCCAGGAAGTGCTTCTCACCCACCGCCCGCAGCAGGGGCTGGAAGGAGATGTCGCTGGCGTGGAACACCTTGAAGCGCCCATCCAGGTAGCGGGCCGCGGCCAGGCGGTCCGTCCTGTCCCGCAGCAGCAGCGCCACCCTGGGGCCGGGGTCCTCCTGTTTGCCAAGCAGGTGATTGATGCCCATGGCGCAGGTGAGCGCCTGCTCGTCCTGCCCGGAAATTACCACATACCGCGCCCGCATCAGGTTCACCATCTGCAGGGCGTGGGCGTCGCAGATATTCCCCCTGCGCACCATGACCCGGATGCCTTTGCGCATCAGCAGGCCGGAGGGCACCTGGGCTTCCAGCTTTTCCTGGGGCACATCGTCCATCAGCACCACGTTCAGCCGCTTGCGGCCCCGTTTGGCGTGGAGCAGATATTCCAGCAGGGCTTCCATATCCCCGCTGACCCCCAGAAACAGCACATGCCCTTTTTCCAATATCTTGGCGTGGCCTGCCCGCAGCTTTTCCAGTTTAACGCTCAGCACATTGCTGATGATACCAATCAGGCTGGATAAGCCGATGAGGCCGAATACCGTGGTAAACACCGTGGCGCCCACAAAGAACCGGCTGCCTGTCTGCAAATCCGCCGAGACATTGCCGCTGTCAATCATGCGCATGGCGATGGCCCAGATGGCATGGGACAATTTGCCGCTGACCGCCCCGGGGGATTTCCAGTACACCAGCAGCCCCACCACCACCACCACCGCGGCGCACAGCAGCAGCAGCACGCCGATGAGCCCCAAGTTGCCCGCGGACATCAGGGTATCAAAACGGTAGGATATCTTTTGCCGGAAGGTGGGCCGCTGGCCTTCCCGCGCCAGCACCTCGCCGGCATCGGCATGGGGAAAGACCCGGTTGATGACCGATACCCGGTATGTGAGCCAGCCAGTCCCCAGGAGGAGCAGGGCCTCCAAAGCAATCCGCGCGGTTACAGCCATCGGGTGGGCAGCATGGGCCATGGTTTCGTGGGCATACTGCAGCAGGGCTGGCAGCAGCAGGGCAAGCCAGAAATACCCCTTGCCGCCCCGTTCCCCGCCCTCGATATATTTGATGAGGCACCAGCCCATCACCGCCTGATACCCCATCAGCAGCGGGATTTGCAGCAGGCTTTGGTGCAGCGAGCGCAGCAGGCTTTCGTCCAGCGCCATCATGAAGGCACGCATGATGCCCTGGCCCAGCCCCAGGCTGAGGGCGAACAGCATCACATCAAACCGGTTGATGTACAGGCGCGGGCGCATCGCCAGCAGGTACAGGCAGCCAAGCTTCAAGCCGCTGTCCAGCAGGGCGCTGAGCAGCAGGAATACCTCCCGCTTGGGCCCCGGGGGGATGGCGTCGTATCCGCCGAACATCAAAAACCGCACCAGCAGCAGGATGATTGATGACAGCACCGCCGTCAGCGCGCCCCAGCGCATCAGCCGCCCGTTCAGGCTGCTGACATAGACCAGTGTCTGCCGGGACGCCGCCAGGCGGTATACAAGCACCGCCGGCACTACCGCCAGCACAAAAACCCAAAGCATCTGCAGGGCAATCCACGCTTCCTGTCCCATTGATGAGCCCTCCAATATTTTACACTATGGGCATTATAGGCTGTCCGGCGACAGTTTGGCAAACAGTTTCGCCCCGATACGGGGCAGCGCGCCGCGAAGCGCCCTGTACAGCAGGGGCGAGAGCGCCATCAGCCCCAGCATCAGGGTCAGCGCCTTGCCGGGCAGCGGCGCCAGCAGGAAGAAGCGGCCAAAGAGCAGCGCCGTCAGAATCAGCCCCGCCGCCATCACCGCCAGCAGCCCAAGGCGCAGGGGGGTAAGGGGCCTGCTCGTCTGCAGCAGCACCATCAGCCCCGTCGCCCCAAGGGCGCCCACCGCGATGGTGGAGCGCTGCGCCGCGGGCAAATGCAGCGCATCCGACAGGACAAACAGCAGCAGAACCAGCACCACATTGGTCACAGCCCCAGGCAGCGCGTTGGTGAGGATGGTCTGCAGAAACCCGGTCTTAACCCGCTCCTTGTTGGGCTCCAGCGCCAGGAAGAAGGAGGGGACGCCCACAGTGAAGGTGCTGATGAGGGTCAGCTGGATGGGGCTGAAGGGATAAGGCCAGGGCAGAAACAGCGTCAGCAGCGCCAGCAGGTAGGAAAAGCAGGTTTTCACCAGAAACAGGGAGGCCGAGCGGGTCATGTTGTTGATGACGCACCGCCCCTCCAGGATGATGGCGGGCAGGGCGGAGAAGTTTTCCCGCATCAGCGTTACCTGGGACACCTTGCGCGCCGCGTCGCTGCCCCCCGCCATGGCGATGGCGCAGTCGCAGCTTTTCAGGGCGGGCACATCGTTAACCCCGTCCCCCACCATGGCCACGGTATGCCCCCGCTGCTTCAGGGCAAGAATCAGTTTTTTCTTTTGTTCGGGCGCCACGCGGCCAAACACCATGTACTTGTCCGCCGCCTGAGCCAGTTCCTCATCCGAAGCGAAGGCGGAGGCATCCGCCCATTTCTCCGCGCCGCTCAACCCCGCCCTGCGGGCAACCTCCGCCACGGTGCGGGGGTTGTCCCCCGAGATGACCTTCACCTGCACATCCTCCCGGTTTAAGAAGGCGACGGTCTGGGCAAAATCCTCCCGGATTTCATCGTGCAAAGTAATCAGCGCCAGGGGCTGTATGCCGCATGGCAAAACCTGGTTTTCAGGCGCCTTGGAGCTATGGGCCAGCAGCAGCACCCGCAGCCCCCGCTGGGCATGGGTGTTGACCATTTCCTGCAAGGCAGGGGGCATATCATGCAGCACAAACTCCGGCGCGCCGATAATCAAGGTGCCGTGCATGGCGAAGGACACGCTGCTCCACTTGCGGGCGGAGGAGAAGGGCACCCGGGCGGTCACAGTATCCGCCGGCAGGGCTTGGGTGAAATGCCCCCGCAGGGCCTGGAAGGTCAAGTTGTCATCCTCCGACGCCTGGAGCAGGCGCCGCATCTGCGTGCTGATGTCTTCCTGGCCGCGGCCATCCAGCGGGATCACTTCCTCCACCTTCAGGCAGCCCTTGGTGATGGTGCCCGTTTTGTCCACGCACAGGGTATCCACCCGGGCCAGGTTTTCAATGCCGTACAGTTCCTGCACCAGGGTATCCTGTTTGCCCAGCCGGATGACGCCCACAGCAAGGGCCATGCTGGTCAGCAGCATCAGGCCCTCGGGAATCATGCCGATCATGGCCGCCACCGTGGTGGGGATGGCTGTGTTCAGGGTGTTTTTCAGCAGCCAGTACTGCTTGGCAAACAGCAGGATGCCAACAGGCAGCAAAAATACGCTGATGAAGCGGATGAGCTTTTTCAAGTCTTCCATCAGGCGGCTGCGGGCCGCCTTTTTCCTGCGCGCGCTTTGCACCAATTGGCTGGCGTAGCTCATTTCCCCCACCTGGGTCAGGCGCGCGAAGAGGCGGCCTTCTGTGATGGTGCTGCCCGACAGCAGGGCGTCCCCCCGGGTTTTCAGCAGCGCGTCGCTTTCCCCCGTTAAAAGGGACTCGTTGGCGGCGCCCAGGCCGTCCAGCACCTGAGCGTCGGCGCACACCTGATCCCCAGCGGAAAAACGCACCACATCCCCCAGCACCAGCTGCTCGGGGGGCAGTTCGCCCCATACGCCGTCCCGCAGCACCGGGACAGGCGCCTGCACCAGCAGGGTCAGTTTATCTACGGTTCTTTTAGCGCGCACCTCCTGCACGGTGCTGATGAGGGTGTTGAACACCACCACCCCCATGAACAGCATGTTCCGGTAGGAGCGCACGGCAACCAGCGCCAACGCCAGCAGAAGATTCAATATATTAAACCAGGTAAACAGGTTGCCCAGCAGAATCTGGCCCACCGTGCGCCCCGCGCTTTTGGGCGGCGCGTTGCCCTTGCCTTCTTCCTGCAAGCGCTTGGCTTCCTTTGTGGTCAGCCCCTGGTATATATCCGCTGATGGATTTTTGAACGATTTGATAGTTTTCCAGTCAGTGTGCTCATTCTTGTTTTTTCCTTCCGCGCGGGCGTACCCCACGCCCGAAATAAGGGAAACCACGCGGATTGTAGCATAGTCCGGCGGTAATTGGTTGGAAGTTCAGAAACATTAAGAATTCGGCTTGATTTTTAAGGGAATTTGCCCTTTTGCCTGCTCAGCGCGCCTGTTCAACGTATTTCAAGGCAATTAAAAACCGCCCTGTTCGGGCGGTGTTGGATTTCTTCCAGAATCGCGCTGCCGTTATTCCGCTGTTTTCTCCCCCAATTTTTCCTGCCACATGTCCAGCAGGGCTTGCACATCCTCAGCAAACTCCCGGGCGGTTTGCGTCTCGCCCTTCTCCAATTCTTCCAGACATTCAAAGCTGAAGGACTCTATGCCGTATGCCAGCCATTCCTGGCGCATGGCAGGCTCAGGGCTGCTTTTGGTCTTCACCGCGAACTGAAACCTGCTGCGCGACCCCTCCATATCCACCGAGGATCGCAGCCACCTGCGCTGGCTGCCGCTGCAGAAAATGCAATACACCCCGCCGACAACGGGCTTGGCTTTATAGGCGTTCATCAGTTCTTTTCTTCTGGCAGCGTCCATAGGTTTCCTCTTTTCTTCTCGCTTGACAGCATTGCAAATCTCTTTTTATGATTATAGCACATTCCCAATAACAATCTTGAGTGCATTATCTAAATGATGTCAGAAATAAAGAATACCACCTCTCGTACAAACGGGGTTATCTATAGCGATAACAATCCCGCATCAAGAAGTGGCACTCTAGTAATGAGTATATCAAACGGGAATTGAAGTGTCAACATATCCTACTTCTTGGTTAAACGCACAAAATAAAATTGTGAAGCATCGCATGAATGCCTCTTTCCTTGAAAAATTTAATATCTCATTGCTTCTCCCACATTGCATTTTCCGCAAGCCCCGCAATACACCGTTGATTTCTGTCCGGATTTAGGTTTTTCTTGTATCGGGTGCAGTACTTGGAAAGCCTTTTCGTTTTTCGCAGCCTTTCAAACTTAGCCTGCTTTGCCGGGAAAAGGAGGAGCAAGGGAGCGATGCGAAAAACCGGAGCCCCGCAGGGCTCCGGTTGCGAGCAAAGCGGACTTTGCTCCGACGTGGCTCCCCAGGTAGGACTCGAACCTACAACAACCCGGTTAACAGCCGGGTGCTCTGCCATTGAGCTACTGAGGAATACAGGGATTGCAGAAAGGCTGTACTTTCTGCAATCTGTGTGGAATCCGGCGACGACCTACTCTCCCGGGCCGTTACCAGCCAAGTACCATCGGCGCTGAAGGGCTTA
>CALCQO010000007.1 GCA_937894675.1 uncultured Clostridia bacterium | reverse complement strand
GTGGGGCTGGGTGTGGGGACGGGGGTTGGGTTTTGTGTCGGGTTTGGCGTTGGTTTGTGGGTTGCCGCCGTTACCGTCGTCTCCTGTCCCTTCAATTTCATGCTCAGGGTGGCTTCCATCGTTATGTTGTAGTCATCCAGCGTCCTCTCGTCCTGCAGCAAAGTTCCGGCGAAATACAGCATCTGCTTGCTTGGGTCAACGCTTTCCTTGTCCTGTATTTTGGCTTTGACATTATAAACGGAGTCGCTGCTTTCCACTTCCAGGGTGATGGTTTTGCCCGTGGGCGTTTTGACAAAAATCTGCATGGCCTGTGCCGTCATCGCCAGGCTGATTGCCAGCGCGCACAGAATAAAAAATACCCGGGGCTTCTTCATGGCGCATTCCTCTTTTCCATGTTGGATTCGCGTTTTGGATAGGACTTGCGATTTTCCTGACAGCATTGTTTGTTTTACTCAATTTTACATCAAGCGGCCTGTGTATGCAATGGTATTTTGCAGGCCAGCGGACATGGAAAAAAGGCTTGTAAGGCCTGCTTCAGCCTGGCAAAAGATGCCCGGACGTATTGGAAATAGAAAAGAACCCCGCGTTGCCGGTTTGCAACACGGGGTTCTTTGATGGTCTTATGCCGGGCATGCCCAGCTTTTGCTTAGTTCTTAGTAGTTATCCTGCATCAGCTCGAAGTAGGCGCGGCCATGCTTGCAGGCGGGGCATACGGCGGGGGCTTCGGTGCCCTCGTAGATGTACCCGCAGTTGCGGCAGTGCCAGGAAGCGGCCTTGTCGGAAGTGAACACAACGCTCTCGTTGATGTTCTCGGCCAGCTTGTTGTAGCGCTTCTCGTGCTGGAATTCCACCTGGGCGACCTCGTCCATCATGCGGGCGATTTCTTCAAAGCCTTCCTCGCGGGCGACCTGGGCAAAGTTCTTGTACATGTCGGTCCACTCGTAGTGCTCGCCTTCGGCGGCCCATTTCAGGTTCTGCACGGTATCGCCGGCGGTTTTGCCTTCCTTGAAGCCGCCCAAAGCGCGCAGCCACAGTTTGGCGTGCTCCTTCTCGTTCAGGGCAGTCTCGGCGAAAAAGCCGGCAATCTGCTCGTAGCCTTCCTTTTTGGCGGCGGCGGCGAAGAAGTCGTACTTGTTGCGGGCCTGGCTTTCGCCGGCAAAAGCGGTCCAGAGGTTCTGTTCAGTGCGGGAGCCTTTCAATTCCATGGTAAAACCCTCCTATTTGATGCGTAAGGTTACAGGACACCCAGCAGCGAAACCAGGGTGCCGCCCACAATCAGCAGCGCGAGAAAAATACTCATCGCCCTGATAAACCATGTGCGGCCATTGACCTTCCGTTTCCCTTTTTTAGCCTGCATGCCCTATCCTCCGCAAATTTGTGCGTTAAACGCCGGCTCTGATTATAACCATTCTACTGCCTTTTGTCAAAGCCGAACGCTTTGTTTACAAACGCCACGGAAAGATTGTGTTATACTGCCTGTAGAAAAATCCGAGGAGGCCATATGAACAAGCGCAACCTGCTGAGCCTTGCCCTGTGCCTGATGCTGCTGTGGACGGCCGCGCCGGCGGAGGAAACCTTCACCATGGGCCCTTTTCAATACACCCTGGAGCCGGGCTATACCCTGTCCCACCAGGATGAGGAGGGGTTTTTCGCCTACTGGGAAACCCAGGAGGGGATGACCATGCTGTGCGTCAGCCTGGAGGACGTATTGAACGCCGCTGATATGATGGGCGTCACCGTGGACTGGATAAAAGAGGAACTGACGAAAAGCGACAGCCAGTTTGCCGCCCCGATATTGGGAGACAATCCCACGCTGTTCGCCGTGATTCAGGAGGAGGAGTATCTCGACGCGCTGATAGCCTGTCGGATTCAGGAACAATTGGTGGTAGGGTTTCAGCGCACGGTGAACCCCGACAACCCGGTGCCCCAGATGCTGTATGATGTGATGGCCCAGATTGCCGGCGTAACGGATGAAAGCCCTTCCCCTGCCTCCAAAGAAGAAATGGCTGCCTTACAAAAAAACTACATCCCTGCTGATGCTACAGAGGATAGCCGCCGCTTCAACCTGATGAACTTTTCCTACGGGGTGCCCGCCCAGTGGAAGATGCTGGATACCGAGGAGAACACCGTCACCCTGGGCATTGACCCGGAAAGCCAGCGGCAGATGCGCATTGTGGCAGCCCCCTACCCCAAAGATGCAGGGCAAAGCATCGACAGCGCCTGGCTGGAAGAGGCGGCCCGAGACATGCACGAGGGGCAGGAGCTGTTGAACTTCACCCACCTGACCGTCAAGGACAGCCCCTATATAACCTACGAATACCTGAGGGACGGCCACTACACCGTGCTGGCAGGCCCTGTAGAAAACACCTTACTTACCCTGTCCATCGCCACCCTCACCGGCAAGGAGGATGCAAAGAAGGACCTGCAGGACTTACGCCAGGTGGTGGAAAGCATTGACCCGCCCCATGATTTGCTACACCAGGAGGGCAATGTCTTTTCCTTCAGCGGCATCCCCTGGAACACCCCAGCCCATGAAGCCCTGCAGCTGCTGGCCGGGCGCACCCAGCGGGTGATGGCGCAAAACGAGGCAAGTCCCTACCACTATGTGGGGGCGTCCGCGCAGGATTTTCGGGTGCTGGACAGCTGGTTCCCCGTCTGCACAGTGGTGCTGGAGCCGCAAAAAGACGGCCTTTCCTGGTGGCTGGAATGCCAGCTGCTGCCCCCAAGCGGCGCCGGGGATGTATTAGACAAGGACAGCGCCGTGCCCTTCTACCAGGAACTGCTGCGAAAAGCGGAGGAAGCCTACGGCCCCATCGACGCCTATAGCCTGAACCAATCGGGCGAAGAAGGCGCAGGAATCTCCCAGCGGCTGACCAGGGACACCTGGGAAGAAGCCTGGAACAGCGCCGACTTGAGCAAGTACCCCATCATCAAGATCCTGGCGGAGAAGGACAACATGACCCTCAGCCTGGAGCAGGCCGTTTCCCCCATCGAGGGCAGCGATCCCTCGGTGTTCTACACCTGCTGGCTTACCCTGGACCCGCCCCAAGACGGCCAGCCATAAATCCCGCACAGCAAAACCCGCGGCCGCCGAAAAAGGCGTCGCGGGTTTTTTGCATGGTCTTGATGGCGGATTTCCGCTATCACTCCACCCGGAGGGTACCGTGCATGCCCAGCAGCACGGTGTCCGGCGCCTCAAAGCTGAGGTACACCTGGTACAGGGCGGTGTCCTCCCCCGCGCCCAGGCGGGAAACGCTTTCCACGGTGGCGGGCAGGGGGGGCAGGCCCAATTCCTCGAATGTGACGGCGGCCTGGGTGCCGGGGGTCAGCATGGCCAAATCCCCCTCCTGGGCCCGGGCGGTCAGCCCCAGGGAAGAAGCGGGGTAGGCGGTGGCCAGCACCTGGCCCTGGGCCACCTGGGCGCCGGGGGTTGCCTGCAGGGTGTTGATAATCAAATCCCGCTCCGCCTTCACCTGGCCGCCGTTTTTCACCTGTTCAGCATACAATGTTTCAGGGGCGTAGGTGTAGAGCAACTCCCCTGCCTGTACCTTGGCGCCCTTTTCCACAGCGACGCTGAGCACCGTGCCCCCGCCCTGCACCTTGTAGGGCTGCACCACGGTGGGCTTGGCCCTGCCCAGCAGGGACTTGTCGGCGTAATCCTCGGTACGATACACCCGGGCTTCCTCGTCAAACAGCAGGTTGCCGCCCTGCACCGCCACGGAAAAGTTCATGCCGGAGACGGAGAAGATTTCCCCCTGGGCCGTTTGCTTGCCGTCGGATGAGCGGATAAACACCGAAGTGCCCACCTGCAAATCCCGGTTTTCCTTGCTGTTGTAGCCGGTGCGCATGCTGCAGTGCAGCTCGAACCGGTCTTCCGGCATAATCTGCATCACCGCGCCGTAGCGCTGCGCCGCCGCGGCGGCGGACTGCCCCGGCTTTACATGGATGGCCGCCAGGGTGCCCGCTGTTTCGGCGTAGGCTTCCTTAGGCAGTATGCGGAAAGCCTCCTCCCCCTGCTTCACTAAATCGCCGCCGCGCAGGGTGAAGGGCGCTATTTCGCCGGAAAAGGGCGCGGTGAGGGCCGCCTCCTCCCCCGCGGTTACCTGGGCCACCAGCAGCAGATCCGCCGCCAGGGCAGGGGTGCCCGCCAGGCACAGCAGCGCGGATAATAGCAACGCGAATGTTCTTTTCATGGTTCCTCCAATATGCAAAGGCATGTCAGTTGCTGCGCAGGGCGTCGATGGGGTTGAGGCGGCTGGCTTTGTTGGCCGGCGCCCAGCCGAAGATGACGCCCACGGCGAAGGAAAAGCCCACCCCCAGGGCGATGGCGCCCGGGGACAGGAGAAAGGGTATGTTCAGCACCGAGCACAGCACCATGGACAGGGAAACGCCCACCACCATGCCGATGAAGCCCCCGATGAGGGACAGCATGATGCTTTCCAGCAGAAACTGAACCTGGATGCTGTCGGGGCGGGCGCCCAAGGCCTTGCGAAGGCCGATTTCGTTGGTGCGCTCGGTGACGGAGACCAGCATCATGTTCATGATGCCGATACCGCCCACCAACAGGGAAATGGCGGCGATGCCCGTCAGCAGCCCGGTCATCAGCCCCATCATGGTGTTCATGGTGTCCAGCAGGCTTTCCAGGTTGATGATGGTGTAGCTGTCCTCCTTGTAGTTGAAGGCTTTTTCCAGCTGCACGGTCAGATCCTCCACCACCTGGGCGGAAAAAGAGGTGTCGGAGATATAGACGCTCAGCTGGCTCACCTTGTCCTGCTTAAGCAAACGCATCAGGGAGGTGTAGGGCATCATCACCTTGCCGTTCTTGTTGGTGCCGGCGAACTGGGCCATGACATTCTCGGAGGAGGCGTCCTCCAGGATGCCCACCACCTGAAAGCGCAGCCCGTTGATGAGCAGCTCCTCTCCCAGGGGATCCCGGCCGCTGAGCAGGTTGCCCGCCAGGGCTTTGTCGATGACGCAGACATGGCTTTGCTGCTGCTCGTCCACGGGCAAAATGGACCGCCCCCTGGACAAGGTGGCGTTGTTGCGGGCAAAGTACCCCGAGCCGCAGCCCTCGATGGTGACATCCTCCTGCAGGGCGCTGCCGAACACCACCGACAAGCGGGTGGTGATTTCCGGGTTGACCCCCGACACATGGGGCAGCGCGGCAATGTCCCGCAGATCCTTTTCCGTCAGCCCTCGTTTGAGGGGGGTGCCCGGCGCCTGCACCATCACGGTGC
Source organism: uncultured Clostridia bacterium (assembly GCA_937894675.1). GTDB lineage: Bacteria > Bacillota > Clostridia > Christensenellales > Aristaeellaceae > DTU024. The sequence continues at coordinate 22,998 of CALCQO010000007.1, read as the reverse complement.
CCGTGCCCAGCTGCTCGAACTGGCTGGTTACCTGGGCGGTGGCGCTCTGCATGACGGTAACCAGTGTAATCACCGCCATCACGCCGATGATGATGCCCAGCACCGTCAGGAAGGAGCGCATCTTATTGCCGGTAATGTTCTCCCAGGACATGCGGATGTTTTCCCTAAGCATCCTCGTCCCTCCCCCCTTCGGAGAGCACCCCGTCCAGGATGCGCACCACCCGCTTGGCGTAGCCGGCGATGTGGGTGTCGTGGGTAATCATGATGATGGTGTGCCCCTCGGCGTTCAGTTCGCTGAACAGCTCCATCACCTGCCGCCCGGTCTTCTGGTCCAGGGCGCCGGTGGGCTCGTCCGCCAGCAGGATGGTGGGGTGGGTGGACAGCGCCCGGGCAATGGCCACCCGCTGCTGCTGGCCGCCGGACAATTGGTTGGGGTAGTGGTACATTTTGTCCGACAGCCCCACCTTATGCAGCATCTCCTCCGCCCGCTCCCGCCGCTTTTTCAGCGGCATGCCGGCGTAGATTAAAGGCAGCTCCACATTGCGCAGGGCGTTGTGGCGCTGCAGTAATTGAAAGGATTGGAAGATAAAGCCGATTTCCCTGTTGCGCAGGGCGGCCAGCTCCCGCTCGGACAGGTCTGCCATCACCCTGCCGTGAAGACGGTACTCGCCGTAGGTGGGGGTGTCCAGGAGCCCGATGATGTTCATCAGGGTGGACTTGCCGCTGCCCGAAGGCCCCAGCACGCTGAGAAACTCGCCCCGGTCAATATCCAGGTCGACCTGTTTGAGGACCACATGGTCCTCTTCCCCCATGGGGTATACCTTGGTGATGCCCCGCATGGAGAAAAAGCCGGATTCTTCCCGCATACCCGCCCCCTACCGCTGGCTCATGGGCGGGCGGCCGAAGGTGAAAAAGCGCATCATGTCGCCATCGGCGTAGGAAATACTTTCCCCGTCGGACACGCCGCTGACCACCTGCACGTACACCCCGTCGGAGATGCCGGTGACGATGTAGCGCTGCACCATGTCCTTGTCCTGCTGCAAAAGCACGTAGGGGTTGTTGTCGTCATCGTAGCTGATGGCGCTCAGCGGCAGGGTAATTGCGCCGGGGGCGCTTTCCTTGAGGACCCGAACCTCCACGCTCATCCCCGAGCGGATGCCTGGCTGGGCTTCCACCTGCAGTTTGACGGCATAGAAGCTGACGCCCCCCTGGGTGGTGGCGCTGCGGGCGATGGAGGACACGGTGCCCCGCACCGTCCGCCCCAGGGCGTTGATGAATACCTCCCCCTGCTTGCCAAGTGTCAGGGCGTCGATGTCGTACTCGTCCACATCCACGGATACTTCCAGGCGGTCATAGTCCACCAGGCGGGCTATCTGGGTGCCCGGCTGCAGCATGTCGTCCTCTTTGATAAACAATTCCTCCAGGGTGCCGGTGTACTGGGCGTACACTCTTTGGCCGTCAGAGGCGCGCAGCAGGGCATCCCCCTCCCGCACATCGTCCTTTTCCTTAACATAGAGCTCCTTCACGGTCATCTGTTTCTGGGCGCTGAGCACCTCATCGGTGATGGGGGTCAGGTTGCCGGAAAAGGCGTACCAGGTGGACAAATCCCGCTTCTGGGCGGCTACCTGCTTGAAACCGCGCTGCACCTGGCCCCGGGGGCCAAAGAAAAACAGCGCGGCGGCGGCCAGGGCCGCCAGCAGCAGCAGCCAGGGCCAGATTCTTCTTTTCTTTTTTCTTCTGGGCTGGGTCATGGGCATCCTTTCTTCGCGTCAAACCGCGGGGAAAAACTATGCTCAGCATAGCACGCTGAGCTCCATCCGTCAAAGCGGGGGCGGGAGAAAACAGGGGCGGCGCCGGCTAATGCCCGAGGCTTTTTGCACCGCGGGAGGGCATGAAAAAAGAGCGGATTGCCGTTCCGCTCTTTGGTTTGTTTCGTTACCAGATGCTGGCCGAGAAGGTGTCCCAATCGCTCAGGTCGCCGGCGTCAAACCCTTTTTTGAACCAGGTCTGCCGCTGCTGGCTGGTGCCGTGGTTGAAGGTGTCCGGATCCACATAGCCCTGGGCCTTCTTCTGGATGGCGTCGTCGCCAACCGCGGCGGCGGCGCTCATGGCTTCCTGCATGTCGCCCTGCTCCAGGTTGCCCTTTTCATGGATATGCCGCGCCACAACGCCGGCCAGATAGTCCGCCTGCAGCTCGTAGCGGATGCTGTAGTCGTTGAACTCGGTCTGGGTCATGGTGCCCCGGGCAACGCGCTGGCGCAATTCGTTCAGCTGGTCGGTAACCCCCAGCAGGGTCTGTACATGGTGCCCCGCCTCGTGGGCGATGACATAGGCCATGCTGAAATCCCCCTGCTTGGCGCCGTAGCGGCTGACCAGGGTGTTGTAGAAGCTAAGATCAATGTAGATGTTCTGATCCAGCGTGCAGTAGAAGGGGCCTACCCCGCTGTCCGCCGCGCCGCAGCCGGTGTTGACATAGCCGGAATAGATGGTCATGGTGGGCTCTTTATACTGCCTGCCAACGGTGGGGAAGATGGTGTTCCAGGTGTCCTCCACCTCCTTGAGCACCACGCCCGCGTACTGGAAAAGCTCCTCCTCCAGCTCGGTGGCCTGGTAGGTCTGCTGCTGGGCGGGGGGTTGCTGCACGACGGCGCCGGGGTTCATCAGCGCGCCGGGGTCGCCGGTGAGTAAAAACATAACCATGGCAATCACCAAGCCCAGCCCGCCGCCGCCCAGGGCGATGTTGCGTCCCCGCATCCCGCCGGATTGGCCGCGCTGGTCATTGACGTTGCTGCTCTGCTGTCTGCCTCTCCATTTCATAAAAAGCCTCCCGTTGTATGATTTCTGACAAGATTATACCCATTGTGTGTATGGTAGCATACACACAGGCGGAACGCAACGAAAAACAGCGCCGGCGCCTTGCTTGACAAGGCAAGGGGCAATTTCTATAATGACAGCAAAACATGTATATCAGGAGGGCTTTTCCATGCTTCCCATCCAGGTGATTGGTTCCCTCAATATTGATTTAACGGTGGTGCTGCCCCGCTTTCATCTGCCCGGCGAAACGCTGACCGGGCAGGACTTCCGCGTGTATCCCGGCGGCAAGGGCGGCAACCAGGCGGTGGCCGCGGCGCGCCTGGGGGCGCAGGTGTACTTTGTGGGCATGGTGGGGGAGGATGATAACGGCCGCCTCTACCAAAGGGTGATGCAGGAGGAAGGCATCCGCGCCGACGGCGTGGGCATTACCAGCGAGGCCCCCACGGGGGTGGCGCTGATTGAGGTGGACAGCAAGGGCGAGAACCGCATCGCGGTGGTGCCCGGCGCCAACGCCCTGGTGGAGGACGCCTTTGTGGAGGAAAAGCAGGGGTACCCGCCGGAAAAGAAGGTGTGCATGCTGCAGCTGGAAATCCCGCTGTACAGCGTAACCCGGGCCGCCCAGCGTGCCAGGCAGCGGGGGGACATCGTGGTGCTGGACCCCGCTCCCGCCATCCCGCTGCAGGATAGCCTGCTTGGATATGTGGACTATATTACCCCCAATGAAGGGGAATTGAGCCGGCTGACGGGGCTGCCCACGGGCACCCTGGAGGAGGCGGAGGCAGCCGCCCGGCAGCTGCTGGAGCGGGGCGCCGGGCATGTGGTGGCCAAACTGGGCGGCAACGGCTGCCTGTATGTGGATCAGGAACGGGCCATCCACGCGCCGGGCTTTCAGGTAAAGGTAGTGGATACCACCGCCGCCGGGGATAGCTTTAACGCGGGGCTGGCGTTTGCGCTGGCCAATGGGTATGAGACGGAGCGGATGCTGCGCTTTGCCAACGCCGTAGGCGCCTGCTCCACCACCGGGGCGGGGGCGCAAAGCGCCATGCCTACTTTCGAACAGGCTGAGGCCATGCTGAAAAGGGATTAGAAGCTGAAAAGAACTGCCCTATTGTGGGTTTCCAAAAGGGGATCATCCCCCTTTGGTGGGTCTGGGCAAAGCCCTCGTCGGAATACCCTTTGCTTCCTTTCCCGCTGGCTTTGCCTGCGGGAGGCGTTCGCGCCGGGATTCCTCCTCTCAAACGCAAGCGGGCTTGCGTTTGTATCGGTGCCCAGCGTGCCCCGTACCCCAACAATCGAAAGCCTGCTTTCGATTGAAAGGAGCCGTTCCGTAGTGCATGCCTCCGATATGCCTGCATATCGGAAAAGGAACGAAGGACACGGTGACGCAACAGCGCAGCATCTTTTTGCGGTGATTCGCGCAATAGAATAACCCCCGCGCGCCTCTTTATCTCCACTAACCCACAAACCCCTTTCTAACCACATACCCACCCCCTTCCCTGGGACAATTTTCGCCCGGGGAAGGTTTTTTTCACGCTTCCCCGGAAACGTTTTTGCCCAGTCGGCGCCTGCCCTCCTGCCCCCTAAAACCCTTGTATTTCCTTCCTTTTCGTCTTTCACAAAGTAAAGTTCCAGGGGTTGACATGCCCATTGAGCATGTTAGAATAAAAACAGAATGAAAACTTGACAACCGAAAAAGGGAGGAAACAAATGCGTAAACTTATGTGTGGTCTCTTGAGCGTTGTGCTGCTGCTGGGCCTGTGCCTGACAGCCTCCGCCGCCATCACGGGGGAAGTGAAAACCTATAACGCCCCGTTCCTGATCACCAACGCCGGCCAAGGCCCGGGCGGAAAAATGGTACGCCTGCTGACCACCCAGGCTGGTGTCGTTACCCTGGATAAGGACTTCTTCTACAACGCCGAGCCCCAGGAAGCAGACCTGGAGGCGGCGGACTATTCCTGCCTGATCGCCGTGATCGGCTCCACCGACAAGGGCCTGGGCGCCTCGGGCATCACCATTGATGACGAAATCGCCCGCCTGGAGCGCATGGTCGCCCATGCCCAGAAGATCGAGCTGCCCATCGTCGCCGTGCTGATTGAGAAGGACAAGCGTTCCACCATCCCCACCAACGCCAACGAGCGCTGCATCGACACCATCTGCCCCGCTTCCGAGTGGATGATCGTGGTGAAAGACGGCAACACCGACGGCCGCTTCGACAAACTGAGCGAAGAGTACGGCATCCCGCTGACCGTTCTGGACACCGCGATGGACTATACCGCCCTGGCCAAGGAAGCCTTTAAACTGCCGTAAAATATTCCTCCCGCCCGCGCGGGGGGTTTTCTCATCGTATCGCCGACAAACACATAGAAAACCATCAACAATCGCTGTCCAACTGACGACTGGGAGGAGAGTATTGATTTGACTTACACAGTTGCGGATGTCGCCATCATTGCCGCCGCGATGGTGATTGCCTTTGTCCTGTCCAGCAAGTACTTAAAATCCACGGAGATTTCCATGGCCGCCTCGGGTGTGGTGGGCGTCGCGTTCGCCTTCGCCCACGGCTGGACCAAGGAGCCCATCCGGCTGCTGGTGGAGGGGCTGTTCAACAACCTGGACCTGGCCATCCTGTTCATCTGCGCGTCCTTCTTTGTGAATGTGTATTCCGAGTCCGGCGCGCTCAACGCCATCACGCGAAAACTGGTCAAGCGCTTCAACAGCAAGTGGGTGCTGATGACCTTCATGGGCGTGTTCATGCTGATTCCCGGCGCGCTGACGGGCGCGGGCTCGGTGTCCGTGTTCGTGCTGGGCGCGCTGGTAACGGCCATCATCCGCTTCATGGGCGTGTCCGACCGGAAGACGGCGGCCTTTGTGTTCGTGTTCGCCATCCTCAGCGCCGCGGCGCCGCCCATCAATTTGTGGACCATGCTGATGACCGCCCAGGCCAACATGCCCTATGTGGGGTTTGAGCTGCTGCTGCTAATCCCCATCCTGATTGTGGGCGCGTTCACCATCATTTATGTGGGCTGGGGCGCCAAGCGGCAGTCCAAGGAGGAAATCCTGAAGGTGCTGCCCGAGGCCAACGAAAAGTATGACGGCGCGGGCGGCTGGGTGCGCATCCTGCTGCCCATCCTGACGCTGCTGGTGCTGTTCATCCTGGCGCTGGTGCTGCCCTACGACCTGCCGGTGCTGGGGCTGCCGCTGATGTTCGTGCTGTCCACGGTGGTCGCCATCCTGTGCAACCCGGGCAAGGCCGGTTTGAAGGATTACTACGGCATGTTTGAGAAAACCATGGAGCAGGTATTCCCCCTGGTGGCCACCGTCATCAGCGTGGGCGTGCTGCAGAACTCCATGGCGGCCTCGGGGGTGAAGGGCCTGATCGGCACCGCCTTTGTGCTGCTGCCCTTTGTGTGGATTTACGCCACCGTGCTGCTCTTCGCGCCTTTTGCCCAGGGCTCCATGAGCTACGGCAGCGCCATCGTCATCGGCACGCCGCTGATTTTCATGTTCAACACGGCGGGGCTGAACACCACGGTGGTGTGCGCGGCGCTGAGCCTGATGTTCCCCATCGGCGACTGCCTGCCCCCCTCCCGCATTGTGGGAAGGCTGACCATCGAAGCCACGGGCTACCAGGGCACCTACACCTCCTTTTTGAAGGCGGTGGCGGCCCCCTGCCTGCTGCTGGGTCTATTGGCGCTGATCATGCTGATCTACCCCAACACCTTCGCCTTCCTGGCGTAAAGGAGGAAATATGATACTCGCGCAAACCATCGTTACCTATATTTACTATATCATCACCGCCATTATCGGCATCACGCTGCTGAAAAAATTCTTCAAGCGGGAGAAGCGCCAGGGGCTGGTATACGACCTTGTGTACGCCTACTGCCTGGTTCCCTTTATCCTGCGCCTGCTTCAGATTAAGTAAAGGAGGGTACAGCATTGTCCAATCACCAAGCGACAGCCCAGCCCAGCAAGCTGCTGCAGAAAATCATCATCCTGGCTGTGGTGGCGGTACTGGCCGCCATCGGCGGCATCAGCTTCCGCAACCAGCGCCTGTTCAAGGAAACGGTTGTGTCCTCCGACGCCCTGACGGAAACCCGCTGGCTGAGCGACTACCTGCCCAGCCTGAAGGGCACCTACAGCGACACCCCCATCTTTGTGTACGACTCGGGGGTGGAGGGGGGCAGCGTACTGTACATGGGCGGCACCCACCCCTACGAGCCGGCGTGCAGCCTGTCCGCCTTCATCATGATGGAGAACATCAAGGTGGAAAAAGGCCGGGTGTTCATCATCCCCCAGGCCAGCTACTCCGCCACCACATCGGGCATCCTGGGCAACGCCTACCCGGTGTCCTTTGACATCAAGACCGACTGGGGCAAGAGCACCTTCAAAATCGGCGACCGCGTCACCAATCCCCTGGATCAGTGGCCGGACAGCTTCACCTATATCCATTACCCCTCGGGGCAGAGCCAGGCCTACCAGGATCTGCGCAACCTGAACCGCTGCTACCCGGGCAGGCCGGACGGCACGCTGACCGAGCGGGTCGCCTTCGCGGTGATGGAGCTGATCCGCAGCGAAAAGATCGACATGTCCATCGACGCCCATGAAGCGTCGCTGATGTACCCGGTGGTGGGCACCTATGTGGCCCACGACAGGGCGATGGATATCGCCATGATGGCGGCCATGGACTTGTCCGCCACTACCTTTGATATGAAGATCGAGCAGTCCCCCGGCAGCCTGAAGGGCTTTACCCATCGGGAATGGGGCGACTACAGCGACACCCTGGCTGTGCTGATGGAGACCCCCGAGCCCTTCATCGACCGCATTGTGGGCCCGCTGACGGAAGACCTGATGACCGAAGGCAAGGACCTTTTCCTGTCCTTCGCAGGCGACAAGGGGCTGACATTCGTGCCCTACAGCCTGGAAACGGGTTGGCCCATGCGCACCCGGGTGGGCCGCCACCTGTCAGGCGCCGCCAAGGTGGTGGAATACATGGGCATGTTCTTCCCCGAGAAGCAGGTAATCGCCACCTGGCCCTCCTATAAAGAACTGCAGGAGCTGGACTGCGGCCATTTCCTGCACGACCCCGCCACAGCCGACCCCGACCTGGTATTCAAGATTTAACCCCCAAGGAATGTGCTTGATGGCGGCGCCGCGTGGTCTTCGCCGGCCTGCCATGAACAATATATTTTGAGGAGGAACACCCATGAAGAGGACCAAATGGCTGCTGCCCCTGATGCTTGTTGTGATGCTGCTGGTACAAAGTGCCTCAGCGTGCACCATCGTCATGGTCGGCAAAGGCGCGACAGTTGACGGCTCGACCATTACCACCCACAACGACGACTCCACCGTGGCCGACTTCCGCCTGTGGATCATCCCGCCCATGGAGGGCGGCGAGGGTAAGACCCGCGACCTGGTCATCGACTCGCACAACTACGGCGACTACGGCGACTACCCCAACACCAAGGACTATGGCAGCGGCCTGCCCGTGATGGAAATCGAGCAGCCCGAGACCACTAACCAGTACCTGCACTCCCGGTATTCCTTCATCAACGATAAGGGCGTCGCCATGGGCGAAGCCACCTTCTCGGTGGACAGGAATTCGGAATACTGGAAGAAAGTCTCCCCGCTGATTTTCGCGGGCGACTACCTGATTGACTGCTGGAACGCCCAGGACATCGCCCTGGAGCGCGCCTCCACCGCCAGGGAAGCCGTGGAAGTGATGGGCGACTTAATTGACAAGTACGGCTGGAAGGATTCCGGCGAAACCATCAACATCGTCGACGGCAATGAAGCCTGGGTATTTGAAGCCTACGGCGGATACCTCTGGTGCGCCGTGCGCCTGCCCGACGACGCTTTCTTTGTGGCCGCCAACCGCGCCCGCATCATGGAAGTGGACTTTGAGGACAAGGAGAACTACCTGTACTCGGCGAACCTGAAATCCTTCGCCATCGACAACGGCCTGTGGGTTGAAGGCGGCGACGTGCCCTTCTCCCCCGCCGAGCTGTACGCCCCCTACAACGGCAAGTACTCCACCCGCCGCGAGTGGCGCGCGTTTGACCTGGTGGCCCCCAGCCTGAACCTAGACCCCGAGGCCGACCGCTTCCCGCTGTACGTGGTGCCCGAGAAGAAGCTGTCCGTGCAGGACGTGTTCGAGATCAAGGGTGACTACTATGCCGGCACCCCCTATGACGTATCGCGCACCGCCTACGCGGGCGACTACGGCAACCCGCTGAACATCAATAACCCCGAGCGCCCGATTAATATGTTCCGCACCTGCTATGTGATGCTGGGCCATATCAAGGCTGACCTGCCCGACGAAGCGAAGAGCCTGGTATGGTACGGCTACGGCGCGCCCGACTCCACCTTCCTGGTACCCCTGTGGGCATCCCAGACCCGCCTGCCGGAGCTGTATTCCACCGGCAGCCGCTATGAGGACTTTGACCGCAATTCCGGCTGGTGGATCAACTCCTACGTGCAGCAGACCGCTACCAGCAACTATGACTACGCCATCCCGATCATCCACGAGCGCCGCCAGGCCTTCATGGACGAGCAGTACAAGAAGGTAGAAGAGCTGCAGGCCGAGGCCGCCAAGATGATCAACGACGGCAAGAAGGACGAAGCCGTCGCCATGCTGACCGATTATGCCTGCGCCAACGCCGAAGAGCGCTTCGCCACCTGGCTGAAACTGGGCGACGAACTGCAGGGCGACCTGATGTGGGGCATCGTCAACATGAAGAACCCCGGCTACTCCGACTGGTATAAGGGCATCCTGAACTCCGGCACCGCCACCCTCAAGCCCGAGCCCGTGGAAGAGCCCGCGAAATAATCGCAGGTTTGATCGCGGGTTTCCAAAGGGGGATCATCCCCCTTTGGTGGGTCTGGGCAAAGCCCAGCCAAAACCCGCAGCAAAAACAGCGTAGCGCCTTTTTGCGGTGGCACACGAAAGCTTGAGAGAATAGCATACTTGTAACGAACAAGCCCCGCCTGGGATGGCAACATCCCAGGCGGGGTAATTTGTTTGATTATATGGCCGTTACAGCGGCGCAGGATAAGTCAAAGATAAGTCAAACTGTTTCAAGGTATTCCCAGCCCAGCCTAACCACAACAAGCCCTGCCTGCCAGATTGATGTATAAAGTACACAAATCAACCGCCTTCCTCAAACACCCCAAAAAAACAAAAAGAAACCACGCCCGTCGAGGCATAATCCCGACACCCGCCAAAACCAGAAGCGCCGCGGGGGCGGACAGCGTCCTTCCCCCCGCGCGCCCATGGAAAGCCGCCCGTTTCCTTCCCATTCTCAAAGGATTGACGCGGGATTTTTGCAACCGTATAATGAAATTATCCCCAAGTGAATGGCTCTGGGCGCGTTCAAAACCAAAGGCATTTCAGCGGTATAAAGGGGGCTTCATGCAGGAAAGAACCCAGGAGATGGAGCTGTACCGCCGCGTTTGTTCGGGCGACGAGTCGGCGCTGGAAACGCTGATAGAACAGCACCGGCCCGGCTTAACCCTGTTTGTTTACAGCATTGTGCACAACCGGGAAGACGCGGAGGAACTGGTGATTGACACCTTTGCCGAGCTGGTGGCCAGCTGCGGCCGTTTTTGTGGGCAATCCACGCTGAAAACCTATGTGTACGGCATCGCGCGCAACCTGGCGCTGCAGCAGTGCCGCAAAACCCGGGAAATCCCCATGGATCTGGAGCAGATTGTCCGCCTGCAGCCAACGCCCCAGGGCATCCCCAGCGCGGAGGAGGATTGGCTGACCCGCGAGAATGTGAGCACCTTGTACGCCGCCGTGGGCAAACTGAATCCGGAGTACCGCCAGGCGCTGGTGCTGGTTTACCTGCAAGGGATGAGCCACCGGGACGCGGCGGAGATTATGCAGAAGAACCATACCCAGTTTGCCCATCTGATTGCCAGGGGAAAACTGGCGCTGCGCCGCCTGCTGGAAGAGCAGGAGCAGCCCTGAGCGGCTGCCTGACCACGTAATATTCAATCCGCCCGGAGACGAGTATCCCCCGTGGGAGCAGGAAAGGGCGCTGTGCCCGTTCCCCTGCCCCGCCTGAGTTGGTTGGCACAGACGGGGTGATGTTTGCATGGATAAAGGAAAACGGGGATGCAAAAAACCCTCGGGATAATCAAAAATTCACGGGATAATTAAAAACGCCTCCCAACTGAAGGTTGTCAGATGGGAGGCATTCATTCTTTGGGCAAGAAGCCTTATTATATACCGAACTTGTGTGTGATTGAAATTAATCCCTGTTTTTCCGCAAAAAGGCGCTTCGCTGTTTTAGCTGCGTCTTTCCCGCAGGGCTTCGCCCCGCACCCCACCAAAGGGATTTCATCCCTTTGGAATCCCATCCTTAGGCGGGTTGCCGGGTGTTGCCTCCCGGGTGCTGTTGCGCACCACCAGTTTGCCCACCACCCGGGTATGCACCCCCGGCCAGGCGGGGTACTGCAGGCGTTTGCGGATGGTATCCACCGCCAATACCCCCAGGGTTGTCCTGGATATGCGCATGGTGGTAAGCGCCGGCATGGACACGGCGCTGAAAGGAATATCGTCCACCCCAATCACGCTGATATCCCCCGGCACATGGTAACCCATCTCCTGCAGGGCGCGGATGGCGCCGATGGCGATGGTGTCATTATCCGCCATGGCCGCCCCCTTTGGCACAAACTCCCCTGACTTCAGCAGCCGCTTCATGTCCTGGTACGCCCCGTTCAGCGTGGGCGTCAGCAGCACCGTCGCCTGGGCTTTGAGCCCCATTTCCTCCATCGCCCGGCAAAAGCCTTCGAACCGCTCGTCGCAGTTATGCATCCTCTGGGCGGTCTTGAAGTACGACAGCTGCCGATGCCCCAGGCTATACAGATACCTTGTCGCCGTCAGGGCAATCTCCTCGTTATCCATGACCACCGAGTCCACATTCTTATACCGAATGCCGTTATCCAGCACCACCACCGGGCACTTGAAGCCGTCCAGCAGCGGGTAATCGCTCCTGGGCATTTCGGTGGCGATAAAGATGACCCCGTCGGGGGGCGAGAGCATCAGGCCTTTGATAATCTCCTCCGCCGTGTCCGGGTTGCAGTTGCACATCAGCAGATCAAACCCGTACTTGCGGCACTCGCTCTCCATCTGGTCCACGATGGAGGCGATAAAGCCCTGGTTTTCCTCGATGCCCATGCCGTGGGCGCGGTATTTAATCAAAATCAGCTTCAGCCGGTCGTTCTTCTTATGCCGCCTGGGCACCTCATAGGCGTACTTATCAATCACGCCCTGCACATGCCGGCGCGTCTCCTCGCTGACACCCTTACGGCCATTGAGCACAATGGACACGGCTGACGGGGAAACCCCCGCCAGCCTGGCGATTTCCCGGATGGTCATAGAATCCTCTCTGCGCGCTGTGTTTCGCCCTTACGGGCAGGCGCGGGCTATGTTCCGCGGCTTTACTTTTTCCGCGCCTGTTCCTTTTTGGCGAAGATTTCCTTCAAACTTTCGGTATAGGGGGCGCGGGCGATGCCGTACTCGGTGATGATGGCGGTAATCAGCTCGTTCTCCGACACGTCGAAGGCCGGGCTGTACACGTTGACGCCCTGGGGCGCCATGCGCTCCTTGAACCACATCTCCGTTACCTCGTGGGCGGGGCGCTCCTCAATGGGGATGTCCTTGCCCTCGTGGATGTCCATGTCGATGGTGCTGGTGGGGGCGCACACATAGAAGGGGATGCCGTAGTGCTTGGCCAGGATGGCCACCCCTGAGGTGCCGATCTTGTTGGCGGCGTCGCCGTTGGCGGCCACCCGGTCGCAGCCCACGAAGATGGCCTGCACCCAGCCGTTCTTCATCACCTGGGAGGCCATGTTGTCGCAAATCACCGTGGTATCCACCCCGGCGGACACCATTTCAAAGGCGGACAGGCGCATGCCCTGCAGAAGGGGCCTGGTCTCGTCGGTGAACACCTTAAAGTTCATCCCTTTTTCCCGGCCCAGGTGGATGGGCGCCAGCGCCGTGCCGTAGCGCACTGTGGCCAATTGCCCGGCGTTGCAGTGGGTCAATATGCCGTCGCCGTCTTTAATCAGGCTTAAGCCGTACTCGCCGATGCTCTTGCACACCCGGATATCCTCTTCCCGGATTTCCACGGCCTCGTCATGCAGCAGCTGCACAATGCGGGAGACCGGCTTGTCCTTATTATCCAGCACGACCTGTTCCATGCGGTTGAGCGCCCAGAACAGATTCACCGCCGTTGGCCGGGCGGAGGCCAGGTATTCCTTGGCCGCCTGAAACTCCTTCAGGAAGACGTCATACTCCTGGGTCTTGATATCCCGGGCCGCCAGGTACACGCCGATGGCCGCCGCCACGCCGATGGCGGGGGCGCCCCGCACCTTCAGCAAATAGATGGCCTCGCGGATATCATCCTGCTTAGTCAATTCTAAAATTTCCACTGTGCCCGGCAGCTTGGTCTGGTCGATAATCACCAGGGCGTTGGCTTCTTCATTCAGTGCCACGGTGTCGATATGCAGTATGTTCTTGCTGTCCATTTAAGCCTCCCGTGCCTTGTCCGCCGCGCGGCGCAGGGCGTCCAGATAGTCCTGCCCGGTCTTGAAAGCGTCCCGGCGCATAATCAGTTCCTTGCCCAGCAGGATGTTGATGCGCTCGGCCAGGGCGCGCTTGCGCTCGTCATCAATGGTGGTCACATCCTTCACCTGGGCCATGCCCACGGTGCGCCGGTGCAGCTCGGTGCCCGCGTAGCCCGCGGTATCAGCCAGCACCGTGTCCAGATAGTATTCCTTAAAGCCCTCCACCTTGGCCATGGGCTCGGTAACCTTTTCGTCAAAGGCTTTGAGGAACTTCTCCTTAAACAGATCCACCACCTGCACGATGGTCTCCAGCGCCCAGTCGCAGAAGGCCTTCTCGTTATGGGCGCGGCCATTATCCCAGGCAAAGACCAGGTTGGCAATCACATTGCCCACGTCGTAGCCGATGGGGCCGTAGAAGGCAAACTCCGGGTCGAACACCCGGGTGGAATCGGGCTTGATGAAGATGGAGCCGGTATGCAGGTCGCCATGCAGCAGCGCCTGGGCGTTGTTCATAAACTGGAACTTCAGCTTTGCTACTTCCAGGTGCAGCTTTTTATCATCGTACAGCTCCCGCTGCACAAACTCCTTGTTGGGGGGGAACACCAGGTTGCGCCCGTTCAGGTCGTTGTAGGGCTCCATCAGCACCAGATCCTCGGTGATTTCGCACAGTTCCGGGTTGATGAAGCTTTTCACCAGCGCCTTCTTTTCCTTATGCTCCATGGTAACATCGGTGGTCTGCAGCAGGGTGTTGACCATGAAGGTGGTGATGTCCTCGGCAAAGTGGGGGAAAATCTCATGATCCATCATGGCGTAGCGCATCATGCGGTGGTCGGACAGATCCTCCATGATGCAGGCGCTCATTACCGTGTCGTACATATAAATCTTGGGCACAGAGCCCGGGGCGTACTGATCCTGTATCTGCAAAATTTCCGACTCGATGCGGTTTCTGTCGGTGGACACCCGCATGTCCGCGGAGATGCGCAGCTGCTCCCCCGCGTGCTTGACAATGACGGAATGCCCCTTTTCGTCCCACACCCGGAACACATAGTTCAGGTTGCCGTCCCCAATCTCTCGAGATTGCACGGTGGCCTTGTCCCAGCCAAAGTCGGGCAATTTCTCCAGGGCGTACTCCGCGGCGTCATGGACATTCATCAGAAAATATTTTTCAAACCTGGACATGTTGATACCTCCTCACCTTTGTCCGATTGATTATGTTATCAATTATTGTTCCTTCTTGGTGGCGTAGGCGGCAATCAGCGCCAGGGCCAGCACCCCGCCCTTTACCGCGGGCAGCATGTAGTAGGGCACCGCCAGGATGGTCAGCCCGTTTTCCAAAGTGGACACCAGCATGGCGCCCACCAGGGTGCCCAGGGCGTTGGGCTTTTCCGCGCCGCCCACGGTGCGGCCGATAAATACCGCCGCCAGGGACTGCATGAAGTACCCGTCCGAGTTCATCACCTGGGCCGAGGAGCCGCGGGACGCTACCATGATGCCGCCCACGGCGATGAACACCGCGGTAATCATACCGGCCATGTAGCGGTAGCCCTTCACGTTGATGCCCGACAGCTTGGCCGCCTGCTTGTTGCCGCCGATGGCGTACATGTAGCGGCCGTACTTGGTATGCTCCAGGAAGATGTACACCAGCAGCACGCAAGCCAGCATGATAATGATAATCAGCGGCGCGCGGCCAATGGCGGAAAACGCGGGGGACAGCGCGGTGCGCACCGGCGGGTTGCCGTTGGGCAGGCGCATGCCGGTGGACACGGCGCCGCCGCCGATGTACCACTGCCCCAGCCCCTGGTGCACGAACATCAGCGACGCCGTAGCCAGCATGTCGGGGATTTTGCATACCAGGATTAAGAACATGGTCAATTGGTACATCACCAGCGTTACCAGCACGCTGACCACGATGCTCATCCCCAGGGAAAGGCCGTACCACAGGTACATGCTGACAAACACATACGCCGAGCAGCTGGCCAGGGTGCAGGCCGACATGTCAAAGCCGTCGGTAGCCATGGTGACCGTCATGGCAATGCCAAAGACGGTGGTGATGGACATGGCGCGCAGGATGTTGATCATGTTGCTTTCCGACATGAACGCCTTGCCCTTGACCAGGGTAAAGACGACAAAGCAAAGCAGCAGCGTCAGCACCGCCGCCCAATCCAGCAGAAAACGCCCGACGCGCTGTTTTTTAATTCCTTGCAAACTGGTCATGGATGTTCCTCCCTTACCTGTGGTGATTGCCCGCCCACGGCATAATGCATGATTTCGTCTTCCGAGGTATCCTTGGTGGCAAGCTCCGCCATGACCCGGCCGTCAAACATGACATACACCCTGTCGGTAATGGACAGGATTTCCGAATTTTCGCACGAAGCGTAGATCACCGCGTTGCCCTGCTTGGCGATGTCGTTGATCAGATGGAAAATCTCCCGCTTGGCGCCCACGTCCACCCCCTTGGTGGGTTCGTCAAAAATGTAGACGGAGCAGTCCGTCGCCAACCACTTGCCGATGGACACCTTCTGCTGGTTGCCGCCGGAGAGGTTTTTGACATACTGCTGCACATGGGGGGTGACAATGCCCAGATCCTCCACCTGCTTTAAGGCGTTCACCTTGATGGCGGGCTTATGCATGAAGGGCCCCTTGCAGTACTTGGACAGGCTGGAGATGGACAGGTTGAAGGCCACATTCTCGTTCACCAGCACGCCTTCCTTGCGCCGCTCCTCGGGCACCAGGGCGATGCCGCTCTTCACCGCGTGGGAGGGGTTGGTCATACGCAGTTTTTTGTTCTTTAGATTGATGGCCCCGCTGTGCACCTTGGCGGCGCCAAAGAGGGTTTTGCACAGTTCCGACTTGCCCGCGCCCACCAGCCCGGCGATGCCCACGATTTCGCCCCGCCGCGCGTACAGGGACACCCCCTGCACCTTGCCGTCGTCGCTGACCAGGCTGTCCACCTCGAACACCTTGTCGCCGATGGGCACCACTTCCTTGGGGAAGTTCTCCTCAAAGGAGCGCCCCAGCATTTTTTCCACGATTTCCCGGGTGGTGGTGTCCTTCGTAACCGGGGAGGTGTCCACCACCTCGCCGTTTCGCATCACGGTATAGCGGTCGCAAATCTGGATGATTTCGTTGATGCGGTGGGATATAAAAACGATGGCGATGTTTTCATTCGCCTTCAGATGATTGACTAATTCAAACAGCCGGCTGGTCTCCGTCTCCGACAGGGGAGCGGTGGGCTCGTCCAATATCAAAAAGCTGCATTGGGACTGCACCGCCCGGGCGATGAGCACCATCTGCTTTTCCGCCAGAGTCAAATCCTGCACCAGGCGCCGGGGAGACACGGTGATGTGCAAGCGGTCCAGCACCTTCTGGGCCTCCCGGTACATGCGCCGCCAGTTCATGGCCACGCCCTTCTGGTTAACCACCGTGTCGTTGAGCATGACATTTTCCGCCACCGAGAAGGTGGGGATTAGGGCGGTGTCCACCTCCTGGTAGACAATCTGCACGCCGATTCTCTTGGCAGCCAGCGGCGTGCGCAGCTCGATGGGCTTGCCGTTTAGCAGCACATCGCCGGTATACTCGGGGTTGGCGCCTGCCAGCACCTTCATCAGGGTGCTTTTGCCGGCGCCGTTGGCGCCCACCACGGCGCGTATTTCGCCCGTGGACACCTCAAAATCCACATTGCTCAGGGCTTTCACACCGGGGAACTCGATGGATACCTGGCGCGTTCCCAGGGTACTTCTTTCCATGGGCCCTCCTTCTTCCAGGCAGGAAGGCGCCGGAGCAAAACCTCCGACGCCTTCCCGTCAAGAAATTGCTCGCTCAAATGGGGCTGAGCGGACCGGGTTTATTTGTGAATCAGATCCGCGGGCATCCAGTCGGCCACGGACAGGTAGCTCAGGTTGCCGTAGGTGTCGGGGGCCACGTTGGCCAGGTTCTCTACCGTGGAATCGGTCTTCAGGGAGGAGGCCAGGATGGCGGAGCCGGGCACTTCCACCACGTCCACGCCGTACTGCTCGGATGCGGGGTCGTAAATCTTGTCATACTCACCGGCCAGTTGCAGCATCAGCAGACGCATGCCGATTTCGCCGTTGAGGGTCCAGTCGGTGGTGCCGGCGGCGCTCCAGATGTCGGGGCGGGTCAGCATGTTGGTGACGTCCACGGGGTCGATGTCCACGCTCATCATGGGCAGGGCATCGCCGTTTTTGCCGTTGAAGTTGTCATTTTCCACGATGGCGTTGTACACGCCCTGGCCGTAGAGGTCGTAGTAGGCAATCAGGCCGTCCACATTGGCGCGGTCAAAGCCCTGCAGGTAGGCGGCGGCGACGGTGTTGGAGGAGTCGATGCTGTCCTGCAGCGGCTGCACTTCGCCCACAGTCACAATCTTGCCGGCGGCTTCATATTCCTGCCAGCCGACTTCGCGGCGGTCAAAGGGGCTGTTGTAGTTGGGGCCGCGCCAGACTTTGATCAGGCGGACGCCCTCGCCGAACTTGGCGATCATTTCGTCCAGAAGAACGGTGACCAGGCTCTTGTCCTGCTGGAACAGCTGGGTGACGCCCGCCAGCTTCTGCTCGGCGCCGTCGGCGTAGAACTGGGTGTCAAAGGCAACGATTTTCATGTCCGGGTACTGCTCGGTAACTTCCTTGAGGAACACATAGGAGCCGTCCCTGTTGCCATGGCTGATGAGCAGGCCGTCATAGCCGGCCGCGGCGCAGGTGCGGATGGTGTCCTGCCACTTGTTGAAGTCGCCTTCGCAGAAGAAGAAGTCGAAATCGACGCCAAGAGCGGCGCACAGGTCGGCGCAGGAATCCTTCCACATCTGGAAGATGGTGGCAGAGGGCAGCAGCATGACATAGGCTACCTTCTTGCCGGCGACGGGGTTGGCGGGGGCTTCGGCCAGGGACAGACCGGCAACGGAGACCAGCATGGCCATGACAAGCACCACAGCGAGTAGTTTCTTCATAACAAACCTCCTTATATTTCCATTGCCGTGAACGCGGCAAAGGTTTTCTCGTCGGAATGCCCTGCGTCGTCGGAATGACCTTCGCTTCCTTTCCGATGGGCTTTGCCCATCGGAGGCGTACGCTGCGGGATTCCTCCTCTCAAACGCAAACAGGTTTGCGTTTGTTTTGGGGCGGCGCTGCGGCGCCGCCGGGTACCCGCGGGGCGGGGTTGGGAGGCGGCGGGCGCTGCGGCGCCGCCGGGGGGCGAGGGACGGGGTTGGAGCGCGGCGGGTAGGATGGGGTTTCGCTTTCTATTGCCTTTTGCGCCTGGGATTACTCGCCTTTTTGGGGAATCAGGTGATCCTGCAGGTTGACGGGTTCGTCCAGGCCCTTGGGGACGCCGCCGGAGTCTGTGCCCAGCTGGCTGCGCACGGCGATCATATCGTCCACCTGCCGCTGGCTCAGCAGCATTTCCTGACCGATTTGCTTGAGGTACAGGGTGATGAGGGCGAAGTTCTCCAGGGATTCCAGGCGGTAGAAGGCCTCCAGCAGGGTTTTGCCCCAGGTGACGGGGCCGTGGTTGCTAAGCAGGATGCCGTTGTAGTCTCTGCAGTAGGGGGCGATGGAATCAGGAACCCCCTGGGTGCCCGGGGTTTCGTAGTGCACGCAGGGAATGATGCCCAGGTTTACCGTGGCCTCGGGGTAGATGGGCTTGCCCAGACTGATCCCCGCGATGGAAAAGGCCGTGCTGGCCGGGGGGTGGGCATGGGTAACAGCGCGGATCAGGGGGTTTTCCTGATAGGCGCGCAGATGCATTTTCAATTCCGAGGAGGGGCCCCGGTCCTTCTTGTACAGCACGGTGCCGTCGGTCTTTACCTGCACCAGGATGTCCTCGGTCATAAATCCCTTGGAAACCCCGGTGGGGGTGGCCCACAGCACATCGTCGGCCACCTTGACGGAGATGTTGCCGTCGTTGGCGGCGACAAAGCCCCGCTCGTACATGCGGCGGCCAACGTCCAGGATGCCTTCCCGGGCTTCCTTGTCCGTGGGGTAGGGTGCGATCGCCATGCGTACCTCCTGGGTGCTGAGTGTTTTCTTTGGCATCAGGCGCTGAAAAAAGAAACGCCTGAGAAAAACAAAGGAGATGAACAACGCGCTTCCCCGAAAAACGGCGGGGAATACCGATGGATGGACGAATCGGGCAGCCTGAGGCCGCGGCTGCGTCTGCCTGGACGCGGGGTTTGCCGTTTAGTTGCTTGTATGGTTTTATTATAACCATCGCGCACCCTGTGTCAAGTGTTTTCTGTCCTGTTTTTATAGCTTTTCCGACATCTTTCCCGCCCCGCAAGGTAAACGCGCCGCCCCTGAAACAGCGTTTCGCAAGGGCAAACAAACAAAACAAAATAACTAAACATTACACATTTTTATGTAATTGTTTAGTTGAGTTTTTTTCAAAATTTCTCACGCGGGCTGGGTTGCGAATATCAGGCGGACGAAAAAGCCGGCGTCCCCGCGGCGCGCCGGCTGTCCAAAACACGTTGCTTTATAAATCCTTGCGCCGGTAGTACAGTACCCCGGCGGCAGCAGCCGCCAGCGCCAGGGCATAGCCCGCGGCAATCTCCGCCCAGCGCATGGGCCCGCCCGCCACATTGGCGTAGTCGGCGTAGTAGAAGGGGGTCAGGAAACCAAGGGGCTGGAGTGCTTTGATGATGTTGATAAACAGGCTCATCACGTACAGCAGCAGCATTACCCCGATGCCAAGACCCACCGACTCCCCCTTCAAAAAGCAGGACAGCCCGAAGCACAGAATGGCTACCTGCAGGTGCATCAGCAGTTGGGAGGCCATCAGCCGGGCAAAGTCCGCCGCCACCAGCCCCGAGCCCGCCAGGGAAAAGGCCAGCAAGGCAAAGAGGGTAACGATAAGGTTCAGCGCCAGCACCAGCGCCGCCAGCGCCAGCAGCTTGCCCAGCAGGACGCTTTCGCGCTTCAGGGGCTGGCCGAATAAAAACTCCGCCGTGCGCCTGCCCTCTTCCTTGGCCACGATGGCGATGCCCGTCATGGCGGCGTACAGCCCCCCGGCGATGGACAGCACGATACCGCCCTCCAGGCCGAAAAAGCCCATGGGGCTGGCGATGTTGATTTTGTCCAGCCCGAACATGGCGGAGAAAACCCCCATGTTGTTGAACAGGCCGACCATCTGCCCCATTTCCTCCTCGAACATGGGGTACATGGCCATCACCGACACCATGAAGGCGCCCACGGACGCCGCCCAGATAGCCATGGCTTTCCAGCCGCCGCGCCACTCCCTGACAAACACATGCTTCATGGCTGCCCTCCGTAATACTGGCCAAAGACATCCTCCAGGTCCAGCTCGGTGATGGTCATATCCCGTACGCTGCCCTCGTGCAGCGCTTTGAGCAGGGGCTGCATCTCGCCCTGATAAATGAAGCTTACGTGCCCGTTATGCCGCTGTACATCCCGCGCGCCCTCCAAATCGTCCACCGCCGCTTCCCCGTCCACCGAGACCCTGCGGGTCTGGGTTTTCACAAAGTGCTCCACCGGGGCGGACACAATCAGCCTGCCCTCCCGGATAACGCCCACATGGCGGCAGTGGCGCTGCACCTCGCTTAATGTGTGGGAGGACACGAACACCGTGGCGCCCCCCTCGTTCATCCGCTGGATGTACTGCCAGAAGGTGCGCTGCACCAGGGGATCCAGCCCGCTGGTGGGCTCGTCCAGCATGTACAAGTCCGGCTCGTGCTGCAAGGCGGCGATGATGCCCACCTTCTTGCGGTTGCCAAGGGACAGGGTGTCCACCTTCTGACCCAAATCGATGTCCAGCAGCTCCGCCAGCTCCCGGGCTTTTTTCCGGCAGTCCTTTTGCCGCAAATCGGCAGCGTAGGCCAGCACCTCCGCCGCTTTCATGCCTTTATAAAAGATGGCCTCCCCGGGCAGGTAGCCCACGGGGCGCAGGTTGTCCGCCTTGTTCACTTGCACGGGGCTGCCCAGCAGCCAGCCCTCCCCGCCCGTCGCCTGCATAAAGCCCAGCATGGTGCGGATGAAGGTGCTTTTACCTGCCCCGTTGGGGCCGATGAAGCCATAGATGTCCCCCCGGGCCACTTCCAGGTCGACGCCGTGGATGCCCCGGCCGTTGCGGTACACCTTGCTCAGGTTCTTTGTGCGAATCGCGGGCATATGCTTCCCCCTTTGGATGGGATGTGGTGCTTGCCGCCATTGTAGCCCCTCCCCCTTATCCCGTCAAGAAATCCCAAAATGTAAACTTTCCGCCTTGCTGTCAACATTTTTCGTTTTCTGGCGTCTAACAGGTAGAGAGTATAAGGAGGGATCCCCATGAACCGCGCGCTTCATTCGGGCATGTTTCTGATGCTGGCGCTGTGCCTGGCGCTGGCGCTGTACCTGCTGTTTGCCCCCGGCGCCCTGCCATTGCGGTAACATGACGCTAGCGCCGCCGCGGCATGCGGAGGGTGTACGGAGGAACGGGCAGTAGGAAACCCCTTTGACGTGTTTCCCACGCGGCAAAGGGGCTGATGTTCGGTAGGGATTTTCCAGAAAATGCCCGTTAACTGGCCAACAGATAGTCGATGTGCATCAATCCCCGTTTGAGGATGCGGTAAATCTGCCGCTCGCAGTAGGACATGGTTTCGGCGATATCCTCCGAGCGCATGCCCTCCAGATACCGAAGGGACAGGGCGAAACGCTCCTGCTCATCAGGCAGCAGGGCCAGCCGCCCCTCCACCCGCTTGCGCCAATGAGCCCGCTCCTTCTCCAGTTTCAGGATGTCGGGGCTTAGCTGCTGGGCCCGCTCGTTCTCTCCCCGGCCGCGCAAAAAGGCCTGCACCCTGATAAGCCGCTCCATGCGCTCGGCCAGCATCCTGGGATAGCTTAAATACTCCTGGGCTGTCATGCCGCTTCCCCTCCCCTTTCCTTCACCAGGGCATCCAGTGCCTGGATCTCCTCCTTCGTTAGCCTGCCTTCCCGTAGTTTGCGGTTGAAGGCGCTGTAGCTGAGGCATAGCCGCCGGGCGGCTTCCTTACGGCTGACGCCGTACAGCGCCAGGCGGGCTGTCAGCAAGGTTACGCTGTGCATAGGCTCCTCCTTTCGATAATAAGAACATTTGTTCTCGTTTATCCGCAGTATAGGAGAATGCCCCCGGGCTTGTCAACCACCCGGGGGCATTTTAATCCTTGCCGCGCTTTTTTCCGCAGAGGGGGAATTTAGAATTGGATTAAAAAATCAAACCACTGTAACATTTCGATACGCGGATGTGTATAAAGGATAGCAAGCATCAGAAACAGGAAAAGGAGAGTATGGCGCATGACGAATCAGGAAATGCAGGCTAAGTTCGAGCAGATACTCCAGGATGAAACATTGGCGCGGGCGTTCCTTTCCTCCGAAACACCGGAGGCCGCTAAGGAATTCCTCGCAAACCAGGGCATCGACATTTCCCTTGAGGAAGTGACAACCCTGGGCAAAGCATTGGCTGACAGCGCACCAGGCGAGTTGTCGGAAGAACAGTTAAGCGATGTTGCGGGTGGGATGCTGATTCTTCCCTTCCCTGCAAGATTATTGGCAGCAATCAAAGGTGCTGTCCCACATACGCTGGTCTGCCCCCAGTCTTTGTACCAACCAGTGAGTTAGTAAAGACCGTTTCCTG
>CALCQO010000006.1 GCA_937894675.1 uncultured Clostridia bacterium | reverse complement strand
TGATTATATCTCAACTAACTCTCGGACTGGTACAAGGATTGGGGGGCAGGTCAGCAGGGTCAGCACCTTAGGCCAGACCCAGCAGCCCCTCAATGCCTTTGGCGCGGGGCTGGTGTACGACCCGGGCCTGAAGACGGTGTACTACCAGTCGGGCAGCCAGCTCTTTGCCCGGGACGAGGCGGGGGAAGAAAGCCTGGTGGCCCACCTGGGCAGCGAGCATGGCAAGGGCGGGGTGGCCCTGATCCGAAGCGGCCTGGTGGCCTTTGGCCACGAGCTGGGTATCAGCATCCGGCAGACCGAGCCTGCGCAGCTGAGCAGCACCCGGCTGATGATTCGGGGCGGCTACCCGGACAACCAGCACAGCTTGGCATCCAGCCTGATGCCGGAGGTGCAGATCAGTTTTACAGATTATCAGCACCGGGCCTCGGGTTTGCAGGAGGCCATGGTGCTGGGGGAGGACAGCTTTGACCTGTTCCGGCTCAGCCTGTCGGAGATGAATACAGATGCTCTGATGCACAAGGGCTATGCCCGGGCCTTTGAAAGCCCCGGCATTAAAAGCCACATGGACAGGCTGTACCCCGCCCTGAAGGCGGCAGGCAGCCGGGAGGGCAAGCCCTACCTGGTGCCGGTTTCGGTGCGCTTCTCCCCCCTGTATGTCAACGAGGCATTGTTTGTGGAGCAGGGCATCCCGGTGCCCCGGAGCCTGGAGGCGCTGCTGGATTTAATGGCGGAATACCCGGAGGACGGAGACAGGCCCCTGTTTGAGTACGCGCCCAGCCGGGAGGAGCTGCTGCAGCTCTTGTGGGAATCCTGGGTGGCAAGGAGCATCCGGCTGGAGCAGTCCCTGTCCTTTGCAGAGCCCGGTTTTGTGGGGCTGCTGGAGCGCCTGGACCGAGTCCAGTTGCCGGATCGGAGCTTCCTGGACGACAGCAGCGTCCAGGCCCTGTTCCCCTTCGGGAACGAGCTGAACCTGGAGTACTGGAGCAACTACCGGGCCTTTGGCCGGCAGATGGAGCCCCTGTTCCTGCCGGTGTTTGAGGAGGAGGCTCCCCTGCCCATGGCCGAGGTGCAGCTCCTGGGGCAAAACCCCCACAGCCAGCAGGAGGCAGCGGCCAATACCTATGTGGATTACTACGTTCGGGGCCTTTCGGAGACAGAAGGGCTGCTGCTGTATGCAGAAGGTCCGAAAGCCATTGAACAGACCAACCTGGAGATGATGAAGGAGCGGGCCAGCATCTACCTGGAGGCCCTGAGAAAGGCTGCAACAGAAGCAGAGGGGGCGGAGAAAAGCAACCTGGAGCTGCAGCTGAAGCAATATGAGGACAGCCTGGAAGAAAACCTGGAGAAGAACCGCTACCTGGTGAGCCGGGAGATCGTGGCGGAAACCAGGGCGCTGCTGCAGACAGCCATCCTGAAGGATGTCCGCTTTGCCCAGGTGATGGAGGCCGGGGCCCAAAGCATCCTGGGCCGGGCCCTGTCCGGCCAGGTCAGCCATGAACAGGCAGCCCGGGAACTGGACCAGCGGCTGGCCCTGATTCAAATGGAAACGGAGTAGCGTTTACACCAGGTGCCTGCCTGGGCTATACTGGTGAAGAACAGAGGAACATCCACCCAGCGTACCCTAAAGGAGGCACTCGTTGATTGTGTCACGCTGCGGCCTGGTCTGTACCGCGCGCAGCACAAGGAGGCGGTGGGCCGCGCCGGCTGTATCCAGATTGACAATCCCCTGTGTGGGGCTGGGCGGTGCAAGTCTGCTACGATAACCAAGAATTGAGCCCCCACAGGCAGTGTCAACAATCTCCTGGCATGTTGTTGACTCAGTTTGTCTATGACATTGTGCAAGACTAGGAGGGAAGATTACCCAATGCCAGTAAAGGCATTACGGAAGCCCAACTCAGAGGGCCACTTTCTGGGTAGGGCGAACTCATCTGCTACATGCCTGCGCACCGCTGGTCACAAGGGCATAATCGTACAGATCGGGTAATGAAAGCCCTTTGACATCCGGCCCCTCAAACAGGGGACTGGCCGGCAGACGATAGATGGCGACATTTTCCTGCTGCCGCTGCGCATGCTGCACGATGACAGAGTCCTTCGTCAGCCCCTGCAGAGGCAGCGCCTGGCCGGACCGGGCGTCCATATAGCTTGCATCCACATAGAACAATTGGGCGACAGCCGCCTGCTCCCTGAATAGGTCTTCCTGCATCAGCTGGGACACCAAGGTAGGTGCTTTCCCCGCCTTTGTAATGTGCTGTCCGCCAAAGATGCCCAGGGTGCGGACATCAGGCTTCACCCGTCTAACAAAGGTCTGATACAGGGGCACATCGCGCTCTTTGTCACCCATGGGGTTTTCCAGCAGCTGACCCAGGCTGAGCATGATGTCCTGCACTGCCTGGTCCTTCTCGCTGTCAGCGGGCAGGTCTTCATGCTCCCGGACGATGGCTGCCAGCTCCTTCATCAATGCGTCCGCGCCCCGGCTTCCGGCAGCATTGATGCGCTGCAGCACGGGCGTAAACCGCTCCTTGTCGATGGTCAGAAGCGCCAGGGCTGTGTTTTTCAACTGGAACTCCTGGTCCACACCGATTACATCGATGCGCTTGCCCTGCTGGGCCAGCTGTCTGACCTCCTGCCAGAACGCAAGGTGTTCCTTGGAATATCCAAAGGTGCCGACAAGGTGACCAATGGCATTTTGGAGGAGCGTTTCATTTCCCGTTTGCAGGTACTCACCGCACAGGAAGGCAAAGCTGGGCGACATCTCCAGCACCAGCTGGATGTGCTCCTCGGGGAAACTACGCAGAATATCCAGGTAGAGGGAGTGGTTGTCAGCAACCCCGTGATGCTCGCCCATGATGAGGATGCTTTTCTCTGATATTTCCTTTGTCCAGGCCTGCAGGCCTGGCAAGGCATTCTCCTCAAAGTAGGCCAGAAAGTCTTCCTGAGTTGCCGCAAGGCCGGCCGTTGCCATGCCAAGCAACAAGAACACGGGGAACAAAAGACACAGAAAACGCTTCATCATTCCATCACCTCCGACCGGGCCTTCAACTGTTTAAAGATATGGTGGCTCTGCCATGCCGGCCACAGGTGGAACAAGGCAAGAACGGCCAGAGCAACAGCCTGCCACTCCCATCCATAGCGGACAAGGGAATACACCGCAAAGGCAGCCAAAGCAAGTGCCACGGTGCCCCAGGCCGAGCGCTGGATGCGATAGTAGGCCATGCGGTCCTCCATCGTAGTATGCAGCTCAAAGGGCTTGCCGTCGTTCTTCTTTTCCACAATCAGCAACTCCTTGTTGAACGCGCCGGGGCTGGTGGACAGCTTGCCCCACCCCTCGCCCCAGGGGCGCACACGTACCTTGCCGATTGAATAGTTGATGTTCAGGGGTTTGGTCATGACGCGGTAACCCATCTCATCCAGAAAGCGCTGGTAATCCTGGGATGCCCTGGGCGACTTATGCGCCACAAAATCAACGCAGTAGTTGTACTCATCGGGCTGGCAAGGCTCAAACACATAGCTGATGCGCCCAGTGCGCACCAAGCGCCACCCCTCCCTCGCCATCCGGTTGAGAAAGCTCTGCTGCTTGTCCAGAAAGCCATAGAAGTATCGGTACACTCTCTTGCTCATGTCTGTTCTCCTACAATCTCTTCCGCAAAGGCCGTAAGTTGATGCAGGCGCCGGATCTCTCCCTGCACGACCTTTTTTCCTATCAGGGTGATCCGGTATTCCCTGCGCCGCCTGTCCGCTTCGCCCAGCGGTTCGATCCAGCCCTTGTCCGCCAGGTTGTTCAGCGCACCGTAAAGGGAGCCCGCGCCCAAGCGCAGGCGGCCATCCGTCTGCTGCTCAATGAACTGCATCACCGCATAGCCATGTCGTGGCTCATACAAAGAGAGCAGAATGAACAGGGACACCTCAGTCAGCGCACCAACGTTCTCCATTCCGGCTACGGCTCCTTTCATTATTACGGTATCCGTAGTATATCGCTGAACGTAATAATTGTCAACAGCATAGCTACTTGGAATCGGCTTGGCTGTATTTGATGGGCTGTATTCTGTTATCAGTCAGACCTTGTGAAGCATTGTCCCAGCAAGCTATCATGGATCCAACTACTGGTCTTTCGGTTTTTATCGAAGTTGTTTGGAGTCCTTTCTAGTGTACAGTCATTATCTAAATCCTATGCTTCTAAATAGGCGATGAGTTCGCATGCGCGTCTCGTTTTTCGGATTGCTATAACATCTATAATGGGATTGATTTTCCTGCGCAATTAAACTATAATCGGGTTGTCAGTGAGGGGGTCATAACATGCTGAAAATTGTCGGTCAACGCTTACGTAGTTTGAGAGATAGTATTGGATTCTCGCAGATGAAAATGGCAAAGCTTTTTAACGTTGGTCAATCAAGCATTTATCGCTATGAGAGCGGAGAAGCTTCTGCTCCCTATCATGTGCTAATTCAATATGCGGATTTTTTCGATGTCTCTTTAGACTACATCTACGGAAGAACAAATGCCCCGCAAGGAATAATCTATAAAGCGCAACCGAAAGTAGAAATGAGCCATCCCGAGATAGAGAAGTTCATTGAGCTGTGCTTCGAGCCAAAGTCCATGGTCAATAAACGCCTTAGAGAAACGTTGCGTCAGATGTTGAGGGAGCAACAAAATGAGTAGAAAAACCTCCGTGATAACCGTCCAGGATGTTGAAGTCACCATCATCACCGTCGATCAGAAGGACTATATCAGCCTGACCAACATGGCCAAGGCTCGCACAGATGCCACCAGGGCAGCGGATGTCATCAAGAACTGGCTACGTACACGCAACACCTTGGAGTTTCTGGGAACATGGGAGATGATGTATAACCCCGATTTTAAAGTGGTCGAATTCGACCACTTTAGAAGCGAAGCTGGGTTACATACCTTTACCCTCAGCGTAAAGGAATGGATTGCAAAGACCCAGGCGATTGGCATGTATGTGCAAGCCGGGCGGTACGGCGGCACCTACGCCCACAAGGACATTGCTTTTGAGTTCGGTTCCGCCATTAGCCCCATCTTTAAGCTGTATCTGCTGAAAGAGTACCAGCGCCTCAAGGATGAAGAGAATGACCGACTGAAACTGGAATGGGATGCCAAGCGTTTTCTATCAAAGAGCAACTACCTAATCCATACGGATGCAGTGAAAAACTATGTGCTGCCGCAAGGCAATTACACGAAAAACACCGAATGGCTGGCTTATGCGGATGAAGCGGATCTGCTGAATGTGGCCCTGTTCAACTGCACAGCCAAGGCGTGGCGGGAAGCCAACCCTGAACTCACCAAGAGCAGCAATATCCTAGATTTCGCATCCATATCGGAGCTAACCGTGTTGTCCAATTTGGAAACCCACAATGCGGAGCTGATCAAAGAAGGGAAAAGCAAGCCGGAAAGGTTTAGAACGCTGCGCGGCATTGCCCAGTATCAACTGCGTGTCTTGTCTGAAGCGGAAAGAATCAGAGAACTACCGGAAGGCGGTGAAACTGAGTCATGAAAGCAGTCATCTACGCCCGCTATTCCTCCGACAGCCAGCGGGAAGAGTCCATCGAAGGACAGTTGCGGGAATGCACCGCCTTTGCGGAGAAGAATGGCATGACCGTGTTGCGCCATTATATTGACCGGGCCTATTCGGCTAAGACAGACAACCGCCCAGAGTTTCAGAACATGATCAAGGACAGCGGCAAGAAGCTGTTTGATGTGGTCATCGTCTGGAAGCTGGACCGCTTCGCTCGCAACCGCTATGATAGCGCCCGCTACAAGGCGATGCTCAAGCGCAATGGCGTGAAGGTGGTATCCGCCACGGAAGTTATCTCCGAGGGGGCAGAAGGCATTATTCTGGAGGCTGTATTGGAGGGGTATGCAGAATACTATTCTGCTGACTTATCCGAAAAAGTCATTCGGGGAATGACAGACAATGCCTTAAAGGCCAAGTTCACTGGTGGAACAGTTCCCATCGGATATCTGGTCAACAATGAACAGCGCTTTGAGATAGATCCCTTAACTGCTCCCTTCATTCTGGAAGCCTATAAACGCTATGATGAAGGCCATACCTTGAAGCAAGTCAGGGACTGGCTCAACGAGAAGGGCCTCAAGAACAGCCTGGGCAGACCCATGCAGTTTGGCAGCGTGCGGCATCTGCTGAAGAACAGGCGGTACATGGGCGAGTTGAGCTACCGAGATGTAGTGATACCTGATGGCATCCCTGCGATTGTACCGAAGGACCTCTTTGACCGTGTGCAGAAGAAGATGGAGAAGAATCAGAAGGCTCCCGCCCGGCACAAGGCAGAGGATGATTATCTGCTGACCACTAAACTGTTCTGCGGTTATTGCGGCCTCTACATGTGCGGGGAAAGCGGCACCAGCCGGACGATGCGGGTACATCGCTATTACAAGTGCGTGGGGGTTAAAAAGCGCAAGACGTGCAAAAAGAAGTCCGCAAGGAAGCTATGGCTGGAAGACCTGGTGGTGAACGCCACCATGCAGATGGTGATGGATGACAAGGCCATTGATGCCATCATCGCCAAGCTGATGGAGCTACAGGGCAAAGAGCCCACCGAACTACCCCACTACGAGCAACAGCTAAGGGAAGCCACCCTGGGCATCAACAACCTTCTGAACGCCATCCAGCAAGGCATCCTGACCCCTTCCACCAAGCAAAGGCTGGAAGAGCTGGAAGCCATCAAAGAGGATATGGAAATCAAAATCGCCAGCGAACGGCTGCAAAAGCCAAAGATCAGCGAAGAGTTTATGCGGTTTTATCTGCACAAGTTCCGTGTCCTGGACATCAGCAAGAAGGAACACCGGAAGATGCTGGTGGATACTTTCATCAACGCCATCTTCCTGTACGATGATAAGGCTGTCATCACCTTCAACTTCAAAGATGCAGACAAAACCATTACGCTACAAGACATTACGAGTTCGGATATAGATTTGTCTGGTGCACCACGTCGGAGCTAAGTCCGCTCCACGCAAAGCCAGGGAATCCCTTTCAGGGTACCTGGCTTTTCGCAACGCAGCCTTGCTCTGCTTCTTCCGAGCGAAACATGCTTTCATAAGACAGCATAAGTTTGTAGGATGCGACGTACCGCTACCAACTTTTATAAAGCCAAGCGAAAGCCCAAGTTACCTTTCAGAAACTTGGGCTTACTTGATGCTTATGGAGTTAGTTGATATCAATTAGCGGTTAATTTGCCTTAAATCTCATCATCCTTATCCAGCAGCGCTTCCGGGGGGTACTCGGGCTTGGGGCCAAAGTAGCCGTTCATCTGATCGTCCGTCAGGTTGAACCATTCCTTTACCTGCACCCAGCAATGGCGGGGGCGCTTGCGCACCACGTTGCGCATACGGTCCACACGGGCATCCCAGTAGCGCAGGCAGCCGTCCACCGTCTGGGGCTGCTCCATGGAGATGTTCTTCAGGTTCAGCGCGGCCCAGCGCTCAAAGTGCATGTTCATTTCCGGGCTTAGCAGCTTATAGCTGTCATTGATCTGCGCCAGCATGCGGTCAGTTGTCAAAAAACGGAAGATCTCTCCAAAGCGGGTGAGGAACTTGTCCAGCATCTCCTGGTTTTCCAGCAGTTTTACCCAGATGGTGTTATCGATATCGTCGTTGGAGCCGTGTCCCTTGGGGTTCATCATGTTTCGCACGCCGTTATTGGCGGCGCGGAACAGGCCGTAGTCCATATCAAAGATAATCCATCTCCACTTGCCGCCGGGCACCCGATAGAAGCGGATGTTGCCCGAGTCGGTATTGGCGAAGAACATCTGGAAGATGACAAAATCAAACAGGTTGTCCACATCCACATTGTCCAGAATGTACTGCAAATCTTCCGGGTTGGTGGCGGGGGAGCTGTTTTTGATTTTCTCAATCATCGCCCGGTATTCGGAGTTGGAACCGTGGTAGGATTTCCAGCTGGCTTCCAAAATGGTCATGTCATCGGCCTTTTCCAGGGGGATTCCTTCATGCTGGGCGACAAAGTACCGGCTGACCCGCTCCCGCAGATTGTAATGCCCCCAATACTGGCCGTTGAGGTAGACAATCACCGGCTGCCAGGCTTGGTGAATGACCGTCGTGTCAGGAATCTGCTCCAGCAGGCGGCTCTGCACGCCGTCAGCCATGCGGGTCCATACGCAGTCGTTGCCGCTGACGCGCAGCACCAGAGATTTATACTCCTCAAAGGGGCGGTCCTCAAACACCTTGGCGTTGAAATACCGCGAGCCCAGGGATGCCTTGGCTTTTACCTTGAAGGATTTCTGCGGCATGTCCAGGGAATACTGGCCAATCAGTCCGAACTCCACGCCCTGGCTGAACACCACATCCGCGGTTTCCGAGTTGAACATTTCCGCGTACCCGGGGCGGAACTGCTTGCCGAAGGTGCGGTAGGTAGGTGTGGGGTTCTTAAAGGGAATATATTTATAGCTGGTTAAATCAACCCCCACGCCGGAAGCGTACATGCCGTTTTCCTGGTTCCACAGTTCGTCGGGATCGGTGGTCAGGCAGACAACGGGCATGGAAAAGTAGGTTTTCATCACATAGGTCGCCGTGGTGATGGCGGATGGTTGCAGGTTCGGGGTAAACGCCCGGGCGCGCAGCACCACGGTTTCCTTGATTTGAATGGGCTCTTTATACTCTATGCTGTTTTCCAGGGTGGGCACAGAGCCGTCCGTCGTGTAGCGGATGGTGGCGCCGCCGGTCACGCTGAGGGCAACCTCGATATTCTCCTTATACAACCCGCCCGCTTTGGACAGCACCGGGTTGGCGGCGAAGCCGGTAAAGCCTGTGCCGTTGGCGGCGCCGGGGGTAGGTCCATCGAAATAAAAAAAGCCGTCCCTCCCGGGTGCACGGCCGTAGGAAATATCAACGGGCACAGCCGGCATCAGCATCTTGTCCAGCACCCGCCCGGTGGGATCCGCCAGGGTGAGAGTTTCACCCCCCAGGCGCTTGAGGGCATAGGACGCGCTCAGGCTTGCTGCGTTGCTGCCCGCGGTGGGGCTTTTATCCAGATAAATTACCTTGTGTTCGCCAGGCATGATGGTGGTACCGGCGGGGAACTGCCACTTGCGCGGCCAGTTGATATTGTCGCTCAGCCCCCAGAGGGATAGATCGACGGTTTTATCGCTCTCGTTCACAATCTCCGCCCAGTCGGAATACACCTGGTTCTGCCCCAGCTGGATGCTGTTATTGCTGCTCATGGCTTCGCTGATATACACGCCGCTGGTGTTCAGCGAGCGCAGGAAGCGGTCCGCCATAGCGGCGCCGGCGCTGTCATTCTCCACGCCTGGGGTGGCGACGGTGAAAATCTGCCATGCCCCTGTGGCGGGGTTGCGGCCGTAGCTGTTGTCGGAGGGCAGGTTGTCAAACACGATGCGGTCCACCAACTGCCCCTGCCGGGTGCTTAGGGTGATGGTTTCCCCTTCGGCTGCGATGGAAAAATTGGTGTGGGGATATCCGCCGATGTTGGGCCGGTCCTTGCCCGAGCAGAATACCAGGTAGGTGCCGCCCGGGGCGATGATGGATCCCTGGGGGAAAATCCACTTCACCGGCCGCTGCTCGTTATCGCTTAGGGCAAAATGGCTTAGGTCGATGGTTTCCGTACCGCTGTTCTTCAGCTCAATCCAGTCGCTCAGCTCATCATCCTCATCCCGAAGGCCTGTGCGGGGCGCGGCCATGATTTCGTTGAGCAGCAGGGTGCCGTTATCCACCCGGTAGCTGTTCATGTAGGCTTCATGGCCTTCCATGGTGTTGGCAAACCCGGGGGAGAAGATGTTTTCCCCCTTAACATATACATTTTCCTCGTTGAGGTAGTAGGTTTCATTGGCGTTGAGGGTAGGCGCTTCCACCGAGGAAAGCACATGCCCGGAAGTATCAAACAGATAAGCTGTGCAGGCGATGGAGCTTAGTTTAAACTTGGCGTGGAAGGGCTTGCCCGCTTCATTCTGGTTTTGATTATCGCAAAAAACGATGACCCGGCTGTCAGGTTCCAGCGTCATTTTGGGGAACAGGAATTTTGCCTTGTCCGAGCGGTTGGACAGGGTGATGCCTTCCAGATCCATGGGCTCGGATGTGGAGTTCCAGACCTCCAGCCAGTCGGGGAAATTGCCACCCTCATCAGGCAAGGCGGAGGCGTTGTCGCTCATCAGTTCGCTGATGACAAGCCCTTGATGAGACAGCGTAACCTGGCCGTCGGGGTTCACATTCAGCGCTTTGATCACAGGCTCCTTGGGCCCGAAGATGATAAAAAGGGCTAAAACTGCGACGCAAAAAATCACCAGCGCGAGGCGGCGCTCCGTCTTGCGTGGTTTGCGGGGGTTTCTCTTGGCGGGGGTAGAACGCATTCTGTTCTCCTTATCAGTATTCCCGTAGGACGAAAACCGTTTCTCCGGGGTTGGACGTGGATTCAATTCGCAGGACGCGGGGGTGGTCGCGGAACTCTTGCCGCACCATATCCCCAAGGGCGGTGCCGCCCCGGTACCCATGCACAACCCGCAGGCGGTAGTCCGATGCTTTCGCGCTTTTTAACGCGCTCATCACGGCGATTCTTGCCTGAAACAGGTTCTTCCCGTGCAGGTTCAGTTCCATGCTGCCTCCGCGGGCTCTGCGGCCCTTTCATTATAACCCAACCAGGGGGATGGCTTCAACCCATTTTCTTCACCAATTTGTAACAATATTGTGACGATTAACGGGCAGCCGCCGACAGGATGTGGTCGAGGTAGCGCTCCACAATGTTCAGCTCCGTGTGGATGTACAGCATGCGGGTGCCCACCGCGTCCTCAATTTCGTTGAACACCAATTTGCCCTGGTGAAAGATAAAATCGATGCCAACCAGGCCGAAGGTGAAAAGAGACTGGATGGTTTTAACATGCCCCAGCGTTTCCTCGTCCAATTCGTAGGGTGCGGCGTTGCCGCCCTGGCCCAGATTACTCCGAAAATCCCCGTCATTGGAAAAGCGCATCATGGTCTGCACCATGGTATCTCCCAGCACATACACCCGCACATCCTTGCCTGGGGTGTCGCATAGGGGCTGCACAACAGCGCTGTCAGGGCTGCATATATCCAGCGCGTGCCGGTACGCCTGTTCATCATGGCATAAAAAAACCTTTCGTCCGCCGCAGCTGTGGGCGGCCTTGACTACAACGGGGAAGGCAAAAGGCTGCTGAAAAGCATGCGCCTCCACAAAGGCGGTGTCCATCATGGGCACCTTGCCCTGCAGCAGGGAGTGTGTCAGGCGCTTGTCGTTGCAAACCCGGCTCACATAGGAGTTGTTGAACACGGGCACACCCATGTTTTCCAGGTGAAGGGAGAGCAATGGCTGCTGCACTCGCATGACGGCAAAATCCGGCTTTGCCGCCTCGCCTTCAAGCAGTAGAAAGGGCAGATCGTCCCGTACGCCAAAGGCGATATCCTCCGTTGCCACCAAATGGATATCCGCATTCCTGCGCTTTCCCGCCTCCATCCATTGCTCAATAAAAAAGCGGTTGCGCTGTATTTCTTCCTGTTGATACACAAGCCAGCCTGTCATAACAGCTCCCTGACCAGCGCGGCAATTTCCATAGCCGGGCTGATGCCTGTAACTTCCTTCAGCGCCTGGAAATGGGCGTTGGAGTTGACTTCGCACAGCAGGGGACCGTCTTTGGAAAACAGCAGGTCTACCCCCGCGAAGTCGAGGCTTAGCGCTTGGGCGGCATCCAGCGTGATGCGCTCCTCCTCGGAAGACATGGTATACGGCTTGCCAATACCGCCCTCGGCAATGTTGGCGCGGAAATCTCCGGTTAGATTCCTCCGCTCCATGGCGGCAACCACCCGGCCGCCTACTACATAAGCGCGGATATCCCGCCCCGTGCTTTCCTTGATAAACTGTTGAAACAGGATGGGCACCGCTCCCAGCCGCGCCAGCAAACCCTTAGCCTCGGGCATATCATGCACCAGGTACACCTGGTTGCCGTAGGAACCGTACCCTTCCTTGATGATGAATGGCCAGCCCAGTGCTTGGGCCGCTTCCTCCAAAAACGCCATTTCACCATAGCCCAGCGTGCCAAAGGTCATGGGGCACAGCAGGGTCTGGGGCATGGGCAGCTGGTTTTGCAGCGCCAGATAGGTCAGGGTCTTGTCATCGCATACCTCAATGGCTTGCGCCGGGTTCACCAGGCGCATCCCCTGATGCTCCAAAAGCTTGGCAAGCCTTATATCCTTATCCCAGAACAGCGCGGCGGGAGGGAGATCCTTTGTTTGGATGGGCGAGACAAAATCCGCGTTGGTGCGCGGCTGAAATTGAAAGCCAAGGGCGTTGGCGGCATCCTGCATATCCTGTTGTATCTGCCGGAAGGAAGGGGTATCCAGAAAAGCGTTCCTGATAAAAAATGCAGTTTTCATGGGGAAAACTCCTTGACGCGCGGTTACTTGACGTGGTCTGAGTACAGGGTATTGCCGCCGATAAACTCCCTCAGGATGGACAGCGGGGGAATCTCGCTCAGGATATCCTCCGGCGCTTCCAACAGATAGTTGAGGATTTTTACAATGCGGTTGCTTTTCAGGTAATGCATGTTGTCGCGGGGAATGGTGCGCAGCATGTCAAAGGACAGGCGCTTGAGGATGGGCAGTTCATAATGCAGGGCGGAGTTGAACATCATATCGGCGTTTTCCTGATAGGGGAAAATCCATTTTTCCTCGCCCCTGCGCACCTTGTCCCACATGGCCAGAGTTTCCAGCGGGGTGGTATTGCGGAACTGGTAATCCCGCACAATGCGCCGCAGCAGCCGGGCATCGGTGGTACGAATCCGGTTGTGGTTGTCCAGATTCAGGCAGGTCAGTTCGCTGATGTAGATTTTAAACAGAATCCTCGGATCAAACCCTTCATGCAGCATGGGGTTCAAGCCGTGGATGCCTTCGATAATCAGAGGCTGGGCATGCTCTATATGCATGGTATAGGCGCCGCGTGTCTGCTTCTGGGTGGTAAAGTCAAAGCGGGGCATAGGCGTTTCCTGCCCGGATATCAGGCTGGCAAGGCACTGCTGAAACAGGGGAACATCCAGCGCGTACAGGGATTCCAGGTCGGGCTGCCCGTCCTCCTCCACCGGCAGGTCGGAACGGTTCCTGTAAAAATCGTCCATGGAAATCAGGACGGGGCGCAGGCCGTTTACCCGAAGGTGGATGCTGAGGCGGTTGGCGAAGGTGGTTTTCCCGCTGGAGGAAGGGCCGGAAATGAAGATTGCCCGGGAACCCCTGTCCACAATGTCGGCGGCGATTTCCGCGATGGACTTGTCGTGCAGCGCTTCATTCACCCGGATAAAATCCCGAAGCCTGTCCTGCTTGATTAAATCGTTCAAGTCCGCCGCGTCCGTGCAGTCCAGCACCCGGCACCAATAGTTGCTTTGGGCGAAGGTAGCCATCTGCTTGGGCTGACTGACGAAAGCAGCCGGTTTGCTGTCATCCTCCTTGGAGGGGAGCAGCATAACAAAACCCGGCGTCTTGGGGTGCAGCGCAAACACGGGCACCCAGCCGGTGGAGGGCAGCATGGCGCCGTAGAAGTATTCCGCCAGACCGCCGCATTGGTAGATGTTGAAAAAATCATAAGGCCGGTAGGAGAGCAGCCGGGCTTTTTCATCATCCTCCTGCCGCTTAAAGTAGTCGATGGCTTCCTCCCTGGACCACCTGGACTTCACCAAAGGCAAATCTTCCTTCACGATATCCCGCATGGTATCCTCGATAGTTAGGACATCGTTGGGGTAGAGCCGCTGTTCCTTCAGGATGATATAGATGCCGCTGCCGATGGAGTGCTCAATACGCACCTGCTCGCCGGGAAAGCAGCGCTTGACCGCCATCAGCAGCACAAAGCGCAGGGTGCGCTCGTAGATGCGGCGGCCTTCCTCATCCTGGTAGGTAAGCGCCTGCATCGCGCAGCCTGATTGCAGCATGTGGTTCAGCTCCAGCACGGGACCATTGCAAAAGCATCCCAATACTTGCCGATGCATGTCGGGCAGCAGGTCCCGAACAACCTGCGCCACTGTGACGGGATGCAGGTATTCCTTTTGAATCCCGTTTAGGCTGATCAGCACGCGGGCTCCTCCTTTTCCTTCAGCTTGGCCACTTTCTGCGCCCATTGCAGGTGCTTCGTGCGCACATACGCCGGGTTCTGCTCCTCGGACAAGGACACCCGGCTGGTCATCTGATACCCGCCCTGGGGCATAGGCGAAAACTGGATTTCGGATTTCAGCAGACCGTGTTTTTTACAGTCCGCCAAAGCCAGGTAGGTTAATTCCCCGCTTTGGGGCACATAGCCCTCGGGGACAATGGTTCTCTTGCCGCAGACAGGGCAGGGGGGGCACATGGCCGTCCTGCTTTTCAGTGCGGCTTTGATATCTGTGATACGTTTCTGGGCTGTCTTCTTCTGGGCTTTATCTCCCGTGCGGCCAAGTGTCTTGGGGGTTTCCGGGAAATCCAGCACCTCTTGGGCGGAGGGGAAACGCTGGAATACCAAGGCCGAATAGTACGCGTCATCCACCGCGCTGTGGAAGGAATGGTCCGCTATGGGGCGGATGCCGTAGTGCGCCATGGCCTTGCGCAGGCTGTGCCTGTTTTTTCCGCCGTCGATGATGCGCCCGAATAAGGGCTGCAGGTCATAGATGGGGGGAAGGGTATTCTCCACTTTGAAGAACTCCATGTTCTGGGCAAGGATGGAGATATCGTCGCAGCCCCATGTCAGCATGGTGAATTCTTCACCGCACCAGGCCGCGAACTGCTCAAGCGCTTCCTGAAACTTTGGCCCGTGGGCTAAATCTTCTTGGGCGATGCCGGTGATGCGGCTGATGCGCGGGTGCAGTTTCTGGTAATGGGTCGGCGCGATGTGGCGGTTGAAAGAGCCAACCAGCCGCCGGTTTTCGTCCAGCTTAACTGCGCCAATCTGGATCATTTCAAACATCAGCTGGTCGCCTACCCTCCGGAAAGGGGTACTGTGGTAGCTCAGGGGCTGGTTCCATTCCAAATCCATGACAATATAGTGCATAATTCCTCTTAACTTTGTTGGTTATTGATATATTCCGCCGCGGACATGCCGGCAAGAAAACCGGTGGAAAAGGCAATCTGCAGGTTAAAACCGCCGGTATACCCGTCCACATCCAGCACTTCGCCCGCGAAGTACAAGCCCTTCACATGTTTGGACGCCATGCTGGAGGGGTTGATGTCCTTTACATCCACCCCTCCCCTTGTGACGACAGCTTCCTGGAAGGAGCGCAGGGAAGAGAAGCGCAGGGGGATATTCTGCAGGACAGAAGCAAGCTTCTCTCTTTCCTGAACGGTAATCTGGTTGCAGAATTTTGTGTCCTCCACCCCGGCGATTGCGGGGAAAAGTTCCGCCATGGCATGGGGGAGATAACCGGGCATGATGCTCTTGAGCATTTTCCGGCCGTTCTCCTGCAGGTCCTTTGTCAACCGGGCAATCAGGGTCTGCTGGGTCAGGGCGGGTTTCATGTTCAGCGTCATCTGCACGCGCTGCGCGTCTATCCCCGCCAAATGGCAGCTGGCGGACAGGCTCAGGGGGCCGGAGATACCAAAATGGGTAAACAGCAGCTCTCCCTGTTCGGAAAATTTTTTCTTGCCGTCGATATGCAGGGTCAGCGTAACATTTTTCAGACTAAGCCCCTGCAGGCTCTTTGCCCAATCGTCATCCAGCTCGATGGGCACAAGGGATGGGTACCTGTCCTGCAGGCGGTGTCCGCTCTCATGGGCAAAACGGTAGCCATCCCCCGTTGAGCCGGTTACCGGATAGCTCAGCCCGCCGGTGGCGACAATAACCGCCCTACAGGGCAGTAACCGGCCGTCTTCCAGCAGCACACCGGTAATCTGCTGGTTATCCATCACCAATGCCTGTACAGCGCTGTGCAGCCTTATATCCGCTCCGCTGATGCCCCGCTGCAAAGCGCGGGTCACATCCGACGCTTTTTCTGAAACCGGGTATACCCGCTTTCCCCGCTCCACCTTGGTGGGGCAGCCCAGGGATGCCAGGGCGGCCTGCAAATCGGCGGGAGAGAAGCTGCGAAGCGCCGCGTATAGAAACCGCCCGTTGCGGGGGAAGGACTGCATCAACTCTTCCGTATCGCCGGCGTTGGTTACATTGCAGCGGCCTTTGCCGGTGATGTACAGCTTTTTCCCAAGCTTTTCGTTCTTTTCAAGCAGTACAACATCCGCGCCTTCCTGCAGCGCGGAATGGGCGGCCATCATGCCCGCTGGCCCGCCGCCAATGACGATGACCCTGTTATTCTCTGCCGGCATAGATGCGGTACTTATCCCAGATTCCCTCCAGGTCGCTGAAGTTACTGGTCAGTGTTTCCTGGTTCTTGATGCCCAGCGCCGTCAGCAGCGCGTTGACAAGGGACATGGGGGCAGCCATGGAATCCACAAAGGAGGCAATCTCCGTCTGGGCGTCCAGGCAGATATCGGAAGCGTCGTGCAGGGGGCTGAGAGGCCCGTCGGTTAAGCCGATGACGGTCGCGCCCCTGCTGTGGGCAAAATGCATGGACTCCAGCGTGCGGTTGGAGTACCGGGGAAAGCTGATGGCGATGAGAACATCCTGCTTGTCGATGCGGGAAATGGTCTCAAAGATGTCATGGCTTAAATCCTTCACCGTACGCACATCATTGAAAATATAATGCAGGTAGTGGGTAAAAAAAGCGGCTAGAGGCGCCGCGGAGCGCAGCCCCAATACATAAATGGAGCGTGCCGAGGATATGATGTCCACCGCCCTGTCGAAGGCTTCTTCATTAATCTGCTCCAGCGTGGTTCTGATGTTGCGCATATCCATGCGCAGCACCGAGTCGATGGCGTCCTTGACTGGCAAATCCGTGGTCATGGCGAAGCGCTGGGCGCTTGTCAGGCGGTGGCGGACAATCTCCTGCATGGTCCGCTGCATCTGGGGATATCCCTCATATCCCAGGGCGGTTGCGAAGCGCACGACCGTGCTTTCGCTAATGCCCACCACCTGGGCCAGGCGCGCGGCGGTCATAAAAACCGCTTTATCGTAATGCTGGCTGATGAATTCAGCGAGTTTCCGGTGGCTCTTGCTCAGTCGGCTGCCGTTTTTATTCAGTTTGTCGATCAGGGTTGGCTGCTCCATTACAGGTCTCCTTTGCCTTGTTCTTGATGATGAAGGGGCAGGTCGGGGTATTCGGCGTTTCTGTCAATCAGCCCGCCCACAAAGGTCATGGTCATATATCCGCGTTTTAATAGATACAAATCGCTGCCTTCCTCCGCTTCTTCCTGCCCGCCGCCTACCTCCATCCAGAAGTAGGGGTTGGTGCGGGGATTGGTGCGCTTGATGTAGCCGTCGGTAAAGAAAGCGTGGCTGATGCCCGCCATGCGGATGCCCCGGATGCTTTCCCTGGGCAGCGCGGGGGAATTGATGTTGCAAAAGGTCATACGGGGCATGGGATTCGCCCGCAGATATTCCATCACGCGCATGGTTTCCATGGCCACGTTCTCCCGCATTTCCTCTGTAGCCCCCGATTCGATGGATACAGCGATGGAAGGCAAATAGTTCATGGCGGCTTCCCTGGCAGCCGCGGCTGTGCCGCTGTAATAGATGCCAGTGCCGACGTTTTCGCCATTATTGATGCCCGAAAGGCAGAAATCAAAAGGCTTTTCGGACAGATACCTGGCCACGCGCATACAGTCCACAGGGGAACCGTCCACGGCGTAAGCTTCGCCGTACGGGCTGGGCACAGGATGGGCGGTCAAAGGGTGGGACAGGGTTAGCCGATGGCTGGTGGCGCTTTGCTCCATCAGCGGTGCGCTGATTAATAAAGTGTGCCCCTGCTGGTACGCGACCCGGGCAACGGTCTGAATGCCCTCGGCCATATACCCGTCATCATTGGTTATCAGAAGGTGCATGAAGGTCTCCTTTCAAAGGGGTGTTGGGGGAACGCCGGTTTACACGAACAAAGCTGAACAGGGCAGTGGACAGGGTGATGGCCAGCGCCACTGCGCCGATGCCGCCAAAGGCGTCAATAGCGGTGCGCAGGGACCCATTGTAGTCCTTTTCCGCCAGCAATATAGCGGCTCGGTATAAACCCAGCCCCGGAACCAGCGGGATGATGCCGCTGACCAGGAACAAGGTGGTGGTTTTCTTTTTAATCCGGGCAATGATTTCGCACAGAATTCCCACCACCAAACCGCTGAGAAAGAAGGCGAGCATCCCCCTGCCCAGCAAGGCATAGGTTACATACCCGGCAAGCGCGATCAACGCGGAATACACCAGCGTTTCCTTCGGCTGGCCCAGCAGCATGGCAAAAAATACCGTAGCCAGCATGCACCCAAGCAATTCATGTACGGTCAGCATCTCTACTCCTACAGCATCATGACGATGGCGACGCCGGCAGCCAGCAGAACGGCGGAAAGAAACGCGTCCGCGCCTCTGGCCGTGCCGGAAATCAAATCACCGCGCATGGTGTCCCGGACAGCGTTTGTCATGGCTATCCCTGGCAGCAGGGGCATGATCGCTCCGGCGATGATGGCTTCCTGGTTTCCGCCGAAAACACGGATTAACACAAGGGAAGCGATGGCCGCCACCGCGCCTGAAAACAAAGCTACCAGGGGGGCGGGCGCCTGCATATGCCGATACAGGGGCATCAGCGTGCGCATTAAAAATCCCGCGATGAAACTAACGAAAAACTCCGTGAACCCACCGCCAAACATGACGGAGAAAGATCCGGCGGACAAAGCGAATATCAATGCCTGCCGCAGGATATGCGGTACAGGCCTGGAGCGCAGGGTTTGAAGGGCTTTCAGGGACTCCATCGCGCTCATCTCCCCGCAGGCGGCTTTCCGGGAGATGGTGTTGACCTCGTTGATGGAATCAAGCTGGATGGCTCTTTCACGGATGCGCACCACATGGGTTTCCTTCCATCCTTCCTTTAGATAAAAGGCGATGGTAAAGCCTGTTGGAAAGGCGAGGATTTCTGTTCTGTCAAACCCGAAAGCCTGGGCCATGCGCAAAGCGGTCTCCTCGGCGCGGTAGGTTTCCCCGCTGCTTTCAAGGATTGTTTCCGCGGCCAGCAAGACGGCTTTCATGCCCATCTGATACTGTTCCATCCCATCCCTCCTGCCGCCAACAATATCATATTTTGGTAGGAAGGTAAAGAAAGAAACGCTGTATGAACAGGCCGAAACAGGCAGGCCTGCGCTTGCGCAACGGGGAGAATCAAGCTATAATTTTTTTGAGGTGATGGTATGCAGCAAACGCTGGAAAATCCCGGAATTTCCCTGAACACCGATTCCTCCCTGATACGCCTGGTGGCAATTGTTACCATGATATGCGACCACGCGGGGGTTATTTTCTTTCCCCAGTATATCCAGCTGCGGATTATCGGCAGAATCGCCTTTCCGCTTTTCTGCTGGGGCATTGTTCTGGGGTGCCTGTACACCAAGGACTGGAAGAAGTACGCGCTGCGGCTGCTGCTGGGGGCGGTCATCTCCCAGTATCCCTACATGCTGGCTTTGAACCATTCCTTGCGGGAACTGAACGTGATGTTCACCCTGCTGCTGGGCATGCTGGCGGTAACGGGCATACAGCGCAATACCAGAGGCAGCGCTATCTGGGCGCCTCTTCTATCCATCAGTATCGCGGCGGTGCTGCAGATGGATTATGGCTGGAAAGGCGTGCTGCTCATCATCATGATGTACGCGTGCCGGGAAAAGAAAGGCGCGTTCGCTGCCATGTTTACCGCCTTCTGCCTGTTTTGGGGGTCTACCTCCTCGGATGTATCGGCGGTGTTTGGTGTAACCAATGATATGCTGTTTCCGTCCTCTACTTATATGATGCGCTGGATTGGGATGCTGCGGACATTCCTGAAACTGCAGGGGTTGGCCTTGCTCGCCCTTCCTTTTATGCTCATCAATACCAACAGCGGTTTCCGCCTGCCCAAGTGGTTTATCTACCTCGCCTATCCGGGACATCTGCTGGCACTGTACGCCATCAAGCTGCTGAGGGGCTGATGTTTGACAAAGCAGCGAAGCGAATGTACAATTCAATCGATTCATTAATTATGGAAGAAAGCAGGAAAACACGTGCTTTATAATGATATTAAGGGGATTATCCCATTCTTTCAGTTTGAGGGGAAATACCTTCGGGTCAGCGAAATTACCGGCGGCAACGTCAACAACACATACCGATTGGAATATATCATGGGCAACAGGCGGCGCCTGTATACCCTGCAGCACATCAATCAATACGTATTCAAGCACCCCAAGGAAGTGGTGGGCAACATTGTCAGTGTAACGGACCATCTGCGCCAAAAAATGCTGGATTTGCATGAAGACCCCAACCGGCGGGTGCTGGAACTGATTCCCACCAGGAGCGGCGACTTTATCCATGTGGATGAGGACGGCGAGTATTGGCGCGCCTATACCTTTATTGAGGAAGCGGACGCGCTGGACATGGTGAATACCCTGGACCAGATGGAAGAGGTAGGCCGTGGTTTTGGCAATTTCCAGAAATTACTGACAGACTTTGATGTGGACCGGCTGTACGAAACCATCCCGGAGTTCCACAACACCACCAAACGATTCTACCGTTTTGTGCGGGCTATCGATGAAGACAAAGCCGGCCGTGTACGCTTTGTGGAGGATGAAATCGAGTTCTTCTTCGAAAGGCGCCGCATGATGGGCGAAATCGTCCGCCTGCTGGAAAAAGGAATCATCCCCCTGCGGGTAACTCATAATGACACCAAGTCCAATAACGTGCTGCTGGACAGCGAAACGGGCAAAGCCCTTTGCGTCATTGATTTGGACACGGTTATGAGTGGCTCCGCTTTGTATGATTACGGCGACGCCATCCGTTTCGGCGCGTCCACCGCAGCGGAGGATGAAGAGGATACCTCGCGTATCGCTCTTAATATGGATAAAACCCGGGCTTTCACCCGCGGATTTATTCAGGAAACAAACGGCTTTTTAAGCAATGAGGAATTAAGCAGATTGCCCCTTGGCATCAAGGTGCTCACCTGCGAATTGGCCATGCGCTTTTTAACGGACTATATCGACGGGGATTTATACTTCAAAGTGAATTCGCCCGATCACAACCTGGTGCGCGCACGCGCCCAGATTGCCCTGCTGAAGGATGTGGAAAAGCGGGAAGCGGATTTGCAGAAGATGATAGAGGAATTCTTAAAGGGTAAAGCATAAGTTACTGCTTCATAACAAACACCAGCAAAGTTCCGTTTTCAACCAGGATGGATGCTTGATGATCCGCAACTTCATTGCTGACGCCCAGGGGAAAGGCACTGGTAAGTTCCGCGCCTCGCAGAGGGTACATTAGCCCCTTCGTACAGACACCCTTGGCGGTTCCGCTTGGGCAAAATATTGAAACAACCGTTTCCTTCGGCTCATCCAACCGAAGGACCCCGTTGCGCAGGGCATAGATTTCTCCTTCAGGTATCACAGCGCGAACTCGCGCCCCCATATCGGCATAGGCAGCCATCAGCTGCAGGTTGGCATAGAAATGATCCGGCCTGCCCCCGCTGATGCCATACAAAGCAAAGCGTTCAAAGCCTTTCTTCCTCCCATATTTCAACGCCAATGATACAT
The DNA here is from genome assembly GCA_937894675.1 of uncultured Clostridia bacterium. Taxonomy (GTDB): domain Bacteria; phylum Bacillota; class Clostridia; order Christensenellales; family Aristaeellaceae; genus DTU024. The sequence goes on along the minus strand of CALCQO010000006.1, from coordinate 3,088 downwards.
CCGTATCATTCTTTTTTTTCGGGAATACAATCCGGGGCACATACCTGGGTAGGCTGCCCAGAGAATCCATATCACCCAGCAGGATGTGCGGTGTATACCCCTGCTGATGGAGGGCGTCGTATCCGCCATCGGCGGCGAGCAATAAATCGCCGGAGGAAATGTTCAAGTGGCGGGAGGTAAAGTCTCCCGCGCCAACGATAAAACAGATACCTTTTTTCATGGCGCCCTCCCGGCTTCTATGGTAAAATCAAGTATAGCACAGCCAAGCTCCCGCTGGTAGGGGCTTGGCGGTTGAAGGAGATAGTATGGCAAAAGCGAAATCGCTGTTTGTGTGCACATCCTGCGGATACGAGTCCTCCAGGTGGTACGGCAAATGTCCCGGATGCGAGCAGTGGAATACAATGGAAGAAACCGTCCGCGAGCAGGAGGCGGCTGCCAAACCCAACAAACAAAGAGGCGGAACGGGAGCCAAGGCGCAGCTGCTCTCTGAAGTGGAAACCGGTGAGCAAAACTATGTTCACACCGGAATCGATGAGTTCGACCGGGTGCTGGGTGGCGGAATTGTAGAGGGTTCCCTTCTATTAATAGGCGGAGAGCCTGGCGTTGGAAAGAGCACCCTTTTACTGCAGATATGCTCCCACCTGTCGGAAAATGGAAAGCGTGTTTTGTATGTCAGCGGCGAGGAAAGCGCTCGGCAGATTAAGATGCGCGCGGTTCGGCTGCAAGCTTCCCAGAAAAGCCTGCTGGTTCTGGCTGAAAACGCCATGGACGCCATTGAGGCGAAGCTCAATGAAATACAACCGGATTATGTTGTGATTGATTCCATTCAAACAGTATATCGTCCGGAAATGGCCAGCGCGCCGGGCTCTGTCAGCCAGGTGAGGGAATGCGCTTCTCAGCTGATGCGCTTTGCGAAAACTTCGGGCTGCGCGGTGATGCTGGTTGGTCATGTAACCAAGGAAGGCGCCATTGCCGGACCGCGTATCCTGGAGCATATGGTGGATGTCGTTCTGTACTTTGAAGGCGACTACCAAAGGGAGTACAGGCTGCTGCGGGCAGTGAAAAACCGTTTTGGCTCGGTGAATGAGCTGGGGGTCTTTGAAATGACGGGTAAAGGCATGCTTCCCGTGGAGCACGCCTCGGAAACCATGCTGTCCCAGCGGGCGCGCGGCGCGTCCGGGTCTGTCGTTTTCTGCGCGATGGAGGGATCCCGTCCCATGCTGATGGATATACAAGCCCTTGTTTCACAATCCTTCTATAACTCCCCCAGGCGCACGGTGAACGGGGCGGACTATGGCCGCATCGCCTTGCTGCTGGCGGTGCTGGAGAAGCGGGCGGGATTAAGGCTCTATAACCAGGATGTATTTGTCAACGTAGCCGGCGGTATGACATTAAATGAACCGGCCGCAGACCTCGCCCTTTGCCTGGCTGTTGCGTCCTCCCTGTCTGACCGCCCCATGCCGCCGGATCTGGCCGCGATTGGCGAAGTGGGCTTGGCGGGGGAGGTACGGGTGGTGCCCCAGATGGACAGGCGCATCAACGAATGCCGCAGGCTGGGTTTCACCCAGATTATCTGCCCCAAGGAACGAGCCGGAAAAACTGCGGTTCCTCCCGGCGTAGCCCTTCATACAGTGGAAACAATCTCCCAGGCGATTGCGCTTTTGAACCTTAAATCATTCAAGTCAATGAAAGAAGAGTCTTAAACCTGTACCCAGACGCAAACGAATTGTAAAAACAAGGCGTTGTAACAGGATTGTTACATTTTGTCATACAATTACTATTGTTTTTTGTACACCTATGTGAATATAATAGGGCATCAAATGTTTCCGGGAAGAAAAGGAGGAAGCAACATGAAAAAAATAGTCGGTCTTATTCTGGCGCTTGTGCTCATCCTGTCAGCAGTAACCGCAAGTGCGCTGGTGCTAAAAGAGGGCAGCACAGGAACGGATGTGAGCAACCTTCAATCCAAGCTGAAGGCCTTGGGATACTATAAGGATACCGTAGATGGTAAATACGGCTCCTCAACATGGCAGGCCGTTTGGTGGTACCAGAAAGATAAGGGCTTGAAGGTGGATGGCATCGCGGGCTCTCAGACACTGGGCTCATTGGGGTTGTCTGCTGCGCTGTCAGTTACTAATCTGAAGTATGGCTCCAGCGGCGACGCTGTTAGAGCGCTGCAGAACGCGCTGAAAAAGTTGGGCTATTATAAAGCCAATGTTGACGGTAAGTATCAGGACGCGACATGGAAGGCGGTATGGCTATTCCAACGGGATAAAGGTTTGTTCCCGGATGGACTGGCTGGCTCCATGACCCTGTCCACGTTGGGTCTGACTGCAGGCTCCGGGTATGCGATTCCTGGAACAACCGCAGTGAAACTTAAGTACAATGCATCCGGATTTACTGTACGCGCTTTGCAAACCGCGCTGAAAAACCGCGGTTACTATAAAGGAACCGTTGATGGTTCATATGGTGATGAGACATGGAAAGCTGTTTGGCTCTTCCAACGTGACAATGGTCTTTCAACAGACGGTATTGCTGGTTCCGATGTTCTATCCTTGCTGAAAGTTCAGTACACAACTTCGACGGCCTCATCGCTGCCGGGCGGAAAGACACTGACAGTCGGTTCTTCCGGATCCGCGGTTTGGACGGTGCAGAACGCTCTAAAAAATAGAGGCTATTATAAAGGGGCTTTGGATAGTCAGTACGGCAACTCGACATGGGAAGCTGTCTGGTGGTTCCAACGCAACAATGGAATACCTGCGGACGGTAAAGTAGGTGTTACCACTTGGAATAAACTTATCAACTAGTAAATGCACTTTATTATTGATTGTTATCTATAATACTACCTAAGAATTTTTTAATACCTCGTCGTGCTACATATGCAGGCGAGGTTCTTTTTCACTACTTCTCTCGTTTTTAATGTGCATGTCAGAAAATCTGAAGTTCTACATCTTCCAGGTGGTGTGATTTGTCAGAACTGTCCAAGAAGCGGCCGGAAGGGCGGGGGCGGGTGTCAAGCGGCAAAAAGATAAGAAAAATGCTGAAAATGTGCTTGACAGTGTGAAATTGGTGTGATAATCTATTCAGG
>CALCQO010000005.1 GCA_937894675.1 uncultured Clostridia bacterium | reverse complement strand
CACAACAAGTCTGAACGGGCGGACATCAAAAACTCTGGAGGCAGGCCCGCGGGCACGGCCACGGCCGCGCTGTTCTGCCGCGCGTTTTCCTTCGGGGTGCCGTGGGGGCATCTGGATATCGCCGGCACCGCCTACCAGGAGAAGGCCAGCGCCAAAGCCCCCATGGGTGCTACCGGCGTTGGGGCAGAGCTGTTGGCGCGCGCAGCCATCAAGCTGTTTGAACGATAACAACAAGAACCAAGGCATCAACAAGCCCGGAAAGCCAATGACGGAAGAGTGCTGAATAAATTGTGTAAACCTCTGTCAGAGGATAGAAATGAAAGACGGAGGGAAAACACATGGCAAAACGGGAAAAGAGCACACTACGGAAGCTCATTGACGAACGCGGCATCAAGGACTTGGACGGGGTCCACGCGTTGGTCAAGGAACTGACCAGCGGGCTCATTCAGGAAATCATGGATGCGGAACTGGAAGATGAGTTGGGTTACAGCAAGTACGATTACCGCAACAAACAAACCAGCAACAGCCGAAACGGTCATTACAAGAAAACTGTCAATAGTAGCCAGGGTGAGATTGAGTTACAGGTGCCCCGTGACCGCGAAGGGGCCTACGAACCCGCTATTGTCCCCAAGCATGAAATGGACATCTCAGCCATAGAAGACAAGATTCTGTTTCTGTATTCACAGGGAACTTCTACCCGTGACATCGAAAAGGCCATGCGCGAGATGTACGGGATTGAGGTGGATGCCAGCCGCGTGTCGCGCATTACAGACAAACTGCTGCCGATGATACGGGAATGGCAGAACCGACCGCTGGAAAGCGTGTATGCCATGGTCATGCTGGATGCTATCCACTACAAGGTGCGCGAGGAAGGTGCAGTCGTACGCAAGGCAGTGTACATCTGCATTGGCACCGACCTGGATGGCAGAAAAGATGTGCTTGGGTTGTGGGTTGGGGCAACAGAAAGCGCAAAGTACTGGTTGGGCGTGCTGACGGGGTTGAAGAACCGTGGCGTAGAAGATATTTTCATTGCCTCTGTGGATGGTTTGACCGGATTTAGTGAGGCGATTGCCGCGGTGTATCCACGAACGGATGTGCAGCGGTGCATCATTCACCAAATTCGCAGCAGTAGCCGGTATGTGTCGTACAAGGATGTGAAGGCGTTTACAGCAGCCCTCAAGCCCATCTACAAAGCTCCGACAGAGGAGGCAGCATTGGCTGCGCTGGACGAGTTGGAGGCCGCTTGGGTCAGCAAGTATCCGGCAGCAATCAAGAGTTGGCGTACACACTGGGATGAGCTGTCCACCATGTTCCGGTATCCTGAAGAAATTCGGCGGATTATCTACACCACAAATGCGATTGAAAACTTCAACCGCCAACTGAGAAAAGTGACCAAAACGAAGGCGGCCTTTGTGAGCGATGACGCCCTGCTCAAGCAACTGTATCTGGTGACGATGCAGGTAACGGAAAAATGGACGATGCCACTGAAAGCCTGGGGCAGCATCCTGTCGCAACTCATGGTGTTGTACGGCGATCGCGTACAGGTGCCGCTATGAGGACGAACACAGGCGGCAGCATCCGGTCAAGGGACGCTGCGCTTCTGCCCTTGACGGCCACTGCCGCCCGTGTTAGGTTGCAGCCACGGGGGCAAGGACAAGCCTTGCCCGTGAATTAGGATTCCTTCTCTCCCCGGTCCTCTTCTTCGCCTTCAGGCAAAGAGAAGCTCATACAGTTTACAACCTCTGTT
>CALCQO010000004.1 GCA_937894675.1 uncultured Clostridia bacterium | reverse complement strand
GGTATTCCGACGAGGGCTTTGCCCAGACCCACCAAAGGGGAATGATTCCCCTTTGGAAACCTACAGCATTATCCCCAGAGCAGCGATAGGGCGGGAACGACCTGCTTTTTGCGGCTCACCACATGGGGCAGGAAGGTCTCCCCATCATCAGCTTCCACATTGAAGGCCTGGCGGATGATATCCCCATCCCCCACATACAGCAGCGCGGTGCCTTCCTTGAGCACATCGGTAATCATCAGCAGCATCATGTCCAGGTCCTTCTCCTTGGCGGACAGGCGCATCAAGTCCAGCAGCTCTTCCTTCCGCCCCAATATCTGCCCGGAATCCATGCATGTCACCTGACCAATCCCAATATTATATCCGGCGATATGGAAATCCTTATAGTCGGTGAACAGCAGTTCCTTAGGCGACTTATCATCCGAGGAAGAAGCGGTAAAAATCGACCGGCCGATCTCCTCCAGATCCACGCCGCCAATGCGCGCCAGGCGCTCGGCCATGGCCACATCCTTGCTGGTGCAGGTGGGGGACTTGAAGCTGACGGTGTCCGACACAATCGCCGTGGCCATCAGCGCCGCCATGTTCCGGGGCGGCACCAGCCCCTTCTCCTGGAACATGGTGCCGATAATGGTGTTGGTAGAGCCCACCGGCTCGTTGCGCATGTACACGGGGTTGATGGTCTGCACATCCGCCAGGCGGTGGTGGTCGATTACCGCGATTATCTCCGCCTGGTCCAGCCCGGGCACCGACTGGCTCATCTCGTTATGGTCCACCAGCACCACCTTTTTGCGCCGGGGGTTCAGCAGATGGTAGCGCGACAGGCTGCCCACCACATGCCCGTGGTGATCCAGTATGGGATAGGAATGGAAGCGGTTCTCCAGCACCCGGTTGCGCACATCGTCCACATAATCGTCCAATTGGAAGGTGACCAGCTTGCCGTGGCTCAGAATCCTGCTGATGGACAGGGACAGGTGCAGCATCCGCGCCGCCCGGTAGGCGTCCAGGGGGGTGTAGATAATCAGGAGATCCGGGTTCAGCGCCCGGTGCTCCTGGGTGTACTCGGCCTGGCACAGAATCACGCAGGAGGCGTGCTGCTCCAGCGCTTCCCGGAAGGCGTCGGGCTGGTTGCCCACAAAGGCGATGCAGCCGGGGGTAATGCCAAAGTGCTCCGCGTGGGTGCGGGGCAGGGAAATGACGATATTACCGCTCAGGGTGTCCACCGGATGGCTGGGGGTGTTCACCACATTGCCCTCCAGCGCCGCCAGCACGTTGAAAATGGGCACATCATCGATGCGCTGCTGCCGCAGGGTGTCCATATCGTAGGAGGCGATATCGCCCCGGGTGATGACCCCTTCCAGCATGCCGTTCTCATCCGCCACCGGCAGGGAGGACAAAGCCGTGTCCTTTTCAAACACGCTCCACGCCGCGTTGATGGTCAGTTCCGCGCTGAGCACCGGCGGGGTATCATACTCTAAATCACGCACCTGGGTGCGCACATTGGAGATATGCGCCGGCGCTTCAAAATGGAAGCGGTCCAGCGCCGCCTGGGTTTCGTCGTTCACCGGGCCCAGGCGCACCGCCATGTACTCCCGGTTGCCCAGGGCGTTCTGCAGCGCGGCGTACGCCATGGCCGCCACGATGGAGTCGGTGTCCGGATTGCGGTGCCCGGATACGAAAATAGGTTCCATGCTGCCTCCTGAATGGTGTATTCCTGTACAGTGTAGGCACTTGCGGCCTGCTTGTCAACGAAATGGCGGAATATCCCGGTATACAAGCGCCTTACCCCGCCCGCGCGGCGGCCAGGATCGGCGCGAGGTACTTTTCATCATACCAGCTGGTTTTTTTGGTGCCCGCGTCCCGCAGCGCTTTCTGCCAGGGCGCCAGCTCTTTTATGTCCTTCTTCTGCAGGCTCTTGATCAGCAGGCCGCACAGGGTACGGTCCAAGAAGGTCATGCCCTCCATGTCCCAATCCCCCCGGCAGTAAAACAGCGGCGCTTCGGGGAACAATTTGCCCAGGCCGCGCTTGCGGATTTGCGCCAAGGTATCATCCCCCGCCCCCGGCACAGGGGAGGCGCCCACGGCGAAGAAAACCAGCCGCTTGCCCCGTAATGCCTGGGCGTTGGCCTTCACAAACCGGGCAAACCCCAGCCCCGAGGCGCGGATGCTGCCCCCGATGATCACCGTGTCCGCCAGGCTGATGTCCTGGGGCCGGGCGTTGTCCACGCTCAGCGCCGGGCAGGAGAGCGCCCGCCCCAGCGCCTCGGCGTATGTCCGGGTGGTGCCGTACTTGCTTTTGTATAAAACCAGCGGTGCTGCCATGGGCAATCCTCCTTGCTTTTCCTAGCCATACTCCCCACCATTATATCATGCCCGCAGGAAGCATTGGCGCTGGGCAGGTAAAATCCCCATGAAAAAAACCTCCCGGCATAGCGGGAGGTTTTTATTGAAGGACAGGCTTACTTGATCGCGCCTTCCACCATGCCCTTGATGATGTATTTCTGGGCAAACAGGAACAGGATGACGATGGGCACCATGGCCATCAGCGCGGCGGTCATAATCAGGTTCCACTGTTTGACATACGCGCCCGCGAAGGCGGTGACCGCCAGAGGAATGGTCTGTACCTGGCCGTTGCCGCCCAGTACCAACAGGGGCAGCAGGTAGTCGTTCCAGATCCAGATGCCGTTGAGGATGGCGACCGTCATCACGGTGGGCATCAGCAGGGGGAAGATGATTTTGAAGAACACCCCGGGCTGGGAGCAGCCGTCGATGAAGGCGCTTTCTTCCAAGGCCAGGGGCACGCCCTTGATAAAGCCGTGGAAGATGAAGATGGACAGAGAGCAGCCAAAGCCCAGATAGGCAAACACGATGCCGTGGTAGGTGCCAAGCACGGGGATGCCCAGGGTATCGCCGATGCCCTTGAGGAAATACACCATGGGATACATAACCACCTGGAAGGGCACCACCATGGCTGCCACAAACAGCATGAAGGAAAACTTGGAGAACTTGGACTTATTGCGCACAAGCACCCAAGCCGCCATGGAGGAGAAGAAGATGATTACGGACAGGCTGATGGCGGTAATGGTCAGCGAATCCAGGAACGCGCCCAGAAAGTCCGTGGTGGGGTCGTTGAATACCGCCTTGATGTTGGTGAGCACCATGCTCCAGTCGCTGGGCGGGGCAACGGGGGACAGGGTAATCTGGTCATAAGTCTTGCCCGCGTTGAACAGCACCACGATAAAGGGGGTCAGCACCAGCAGCAGCAGGATGATGGCCACCACTTCCAGCAGCACGCGCTTCCACCTGGCGTTGCTGTTTTTGGAACCGACCGCGTCCAGATGCAAAGAATCTGCCATTACGCCTCCACCTCCTTACGCTTGCTCAGGTACACCTGCAGGAGGGAGAAGGCAACCAGCACCAGGAAGAACACCACGCTCATGGCCTGGCCTTTGGCCAGCTCCTTGGTGGTGATGGATTTGTTGTAGATGGTCAGCGCCAGCAGCTGGCTGGATTTGACAATCTTGCCCATGAAGCGCATGGCGGGCCCGCCGTTGGTGAGGGCCACGTTCAGGTCGAACATCTTGAAGGAGTTGGTGATGGTCAGGAACAGGGAGATGGTGAAGGTGTTGGCAATCATGGGGATCAGAATTCTGGTGACCCGCTGGGGATAGCTGGCGCCGTCCACCGTGGCCGCTTCCATTACCTCCTGGGAGGTGGACTGGATGCCGGCGACGAAGATCAGCATGATGTACCCTGCGTACTGCCAGGTGTTTACGATGGACATGCCCAGGATGACAGTATCCTTGTTGGCGATCAGCGATTGCTGCATGGCCTGGATGCCCAGCTGCCCGCCCAGGGCGGTGAAAAAGTCATTGAACATGAACTGCCAGGTATAGCCCAGCACGATACCGCCGATGAGGTTGGGGATGAAGAACCCCGCCCGGTAGATGTTGCGCCCCTTGATGCGGCTGGTTACCAGCAGCGCCAGCAGGAAGGCCACCACGTTGACCAGCGCCACGTTGACCACGGTGTACAGCAGCGTTACCAGGAAGGAATAGAGAAACTCAACGGAGTTGAACATGTCCTGATAGTTGGCGAATCCTACATAGGTAAGGACGGGCCGGACGCCGTTCCAGTCCGTCAGGGAAAAACCGATGCCCTGTATGAATGGCAGAATGACCACCATAACCAGGGCGATAAGGCTGGGCCCCAGGAAAACCGCGTCCCAAGCTTTGCTGCGTTTCATTCTGTTTCAGCCCCCTCCTTCTTTTTTCATTTTATGCTGAAAAAAGGCAGGCGCCGCGTGATGCGGCGCCTGCCGTCAGGTCATTTATTGACGCTGCGCGACGGTTTCGGCAGCACCCTTGATATCGGTGATGAAGCCTTCCATGCCGGCATCAGAGAAGTCCTGGGCAAAGAAGTCGAAGATGGGGGCGAGGATGTCCTGGCCGGTGCCCGCGGGCAGCTTGCCGAAGAACACGCCGTAGTTGCCGCCTGCCGCGTTGGCACGTACCAGCGCCTTGGAGAAGCCGCCAGCGGGCTCTAAGGTGATGTTGGAGAAAGCGGCGACCATGCCGGCCTTGTTGACCATGTAGTCAGCGCCTTCTTCGGTGTACACCAGGGCGTTGAGGAAGTCCTTGGCGGCCTGGATTCTTTCCGGGGCGGCCTTGGAGTTGATGACGTAGAAGCTGGGGGCGAACAGGAATAGGCCCTTGAACTCCTGGGCGTCATTGAAGGGGTGGGAGATGTAGTCATACTCGAAGGCGACATTCATTTTCGCAAGGCTGGGATCAATCCAGTTGCCCTGGTGGATGAAGGCGGCTTTCTGGTTGGCAAAGGCGGCCAGCTGGTCGTCATAGGTGCCGGTGGTGGTGACGGTCTGGTTGGAGAACTGGAACAGCAGCTGCACATACTTGGCATAGTCGGCCAGGCGCTGCTCGTCCACTTCGCCGGCGTTGAACTTGTCCACAACGGAGGTATCGGCAAACTCGAGGCCGCCGCCCAGGTAGACAGAGAAGTTGTGGTGGCCGGCTACCCACCAGGTGCCGCCGGAAACGCTGGCGCCCATGGAGACCACAGAGTCCAGACCCAGTTCAACCTTCATGCCTTCCAGTTTTTCAAAGGCGGCCTTCAGGGCGGAGAAGGTGGTCAGGGTGGCGGGATCGATTTCCGCCTTCTTGAGCAGCTCCACATTGTAGCCAAGGCCAAAGCCTTCGATGGCTACGGGGAAACCAACAACCTTGCCCTCGGGATCATGGTAGGCCAGGGTGGTGTCGGCGTTCCATTTTTCTTCGGACAGGTCCAGCAGGTATTCGGACCACAGTTTGTAGTCGCCATCGCCTTCGATGACAAAGATGTCAGGCATGGAGTCGGCGGTCAGTTTGGCCGTCAGGTTGCCCGAATAGTCGGCGCCGCCGCCCAGGGTTTCGATATTGACAACGACACCCTCGGTTTTATCCGAGTACTGCTTGGCGAAGTTCTGGAGATGCTCGGAAATTTCCACCTTGTTGTTAAACAGGGTGATGGAAACATCCTCTGCCGAGGCGGGTATCGCGAACAGTGCCAGCGCCATGACGGCGGTCATTAGAAGTGCAACAAATTTACGCATGAATAGTCCTCCTTAAATATTGGTGCGCGTGAGCGCTTCATCGTAATCAAAGTATACCCCCTATTTTCAGTCTGTGTCAAATGGGAGAAAATTATCCAAATTTTCCTGATTGACCAAAATCGCAAGGAAATATCCCGTTTTTTCGCCTTTTTCTGAAGCAATGCCGCAAAAACATTCCCGGGAACGATTCCGAAAACCAAATTCTTTTCTTTCCGCCCGGAAGTGATGGGGCGGGGAAACGGCAAAAAGCCCCGAGGGACCAGAATATCGGGCATTCATTCGGGGCAATGCCTGCGCTTCATTCGCGCCGCGCGGCGCACAGGCGGGAGGGGAGAAGCGTTTGCCTTAACACCTTAGAAAATGCAATATATCCGAAAAAGTGCATATTCATAAAAATGACGGGAGGGCTGATTCGGCCCGTATCGGCAGGCTGATTAGAAGCTTCAGGATAAGAAAAAATAAATCTTTTGGGCGGTATATGCAGGAATCTTGCGTTGACAGCGCATATGCCCGATGCTATACTCAGGAAAACCATCAGAACCATAAAGAGGAGGAGATTATTGTGAAACGTATTCTTTCTGTGCTGCTGTGTCTGACCATGCTGCTGGGTATGGGCTCGGCGCTGGCTGGCGGGACGCCCCTGGAACTGACCATGTACTTCCCCGTCAACGTAGGCGGCTCCGCCGCCGCCCTGATTGAGAAGATGACAGCGGACTTCAATGCCCAGAACCCCGACATCAAGGTGCTGCCGGTGTACACGGGCAACTACGATGACACAGTCACCAAGATTCAGACGGCCATCCAGGGCGGCAACCCCCCGGATCTGTTCGTCAGCCTGGCCACCCAGCGCTTTACCATGGCGTCCACCAAGATGGCCATGCCCCTGGATGATTTGATTGCCGCCGACCCTGACGGCGCCGCCTTTGTCGACGACTTTATCGACGGCTTCATGCTGGACTCCTATGTGGAAGGCGCCATCTACTCCATCCCCTTCCAGCGCTCCACCATGGTCATGTACTACAACAAGGACGCCTTCCAGGAAGTAGGGCTTGATCCCCAAGCGCCCCCCAAGAACTGGGTGGAGATGGTGGACTATGCCCAGAAGCTGACCAACGACAAGCGCTGGGGCGTGGGCCTGGCCCTCAACTCCGGCTCCGCCCAGTGGGCGTTTACCGGCTTCTCCCTGCAGAACTGCACCAATGAAGTGGGCCTGATGTCCGCCGACGGCAAGGAAATCTACTTCAACACTCCCGAGAATGTGGAAGCCTTGCAGCTGTGGCTGGACTTGCAGAACAAGTACGAGGTCATGGCCCCCGGCATCGTCCAGTGGACCGACCTGCCCACCCAGTTCCTGGCAGGACAAGTGGCGATGATTTACCACACCACGGGCAACCTGACCAACATCCGCAACAACGCGGACTTTGACTTTGGCGTTGCCTTCCTGCCCGCGGGCAGGCAGTACGGCGCCCCCACCGGCGGCGGCAACTTCTACATCACCAACGGCATCAGTGAAGAGCGCCAGCAGGCGGCCTGGAAGTACATCCGCTTCATGTGCTCCACCGAAAACGCCGCCCAGTGGAGCATCGACACCGGCTATGTGGCCACCCGCGAATCCGCCTATGAGACGGACCTGCTCAAGAACTACTACGCGGATTTCCCCGCTGCCTTGGTCGCCTACGAGCAGCTGCCCTACGCCCAGCCGGAACTGACCACCTATTCCGCGGCGGAAATGTGGCGCATCCTCAACGACAACATCCAGGCCGCTGTCACCGGTGAAATGACGGCGGAAGAGGCCCTGCAGACCGCCCAGGAACAGGGCGAAGAACTATTGTACGACTTCCAGTAATCTTGCGGGGTGCCCCGAGCCTGTGCTTGGGGCACCCTTTTTTAGGAGAAAAGCGATGAGGAGTATTCACAGTGCCTCCCGGCGCGGACAAAACCCCTGGATCGCGTGGGCGCTGCTCGCGCCTTCGTTGATTATCATGCTAGTGTTTACCGTATACCCGGTTTTCCGCAGCGTTGCCTTCAGCCTGACCAAGTACCGCCTGGGCATGGACGCGCCGGAGTTTATCTGGTTTGACAACTACCAGCGGCTGATTGGCTCGGGCACCTTCCATAAGGTGATGATCAATACCATCGTCTACGCGCTGCTGACGGTGCTGCCCAGCATGATCATCGGCCTTGGTTTGGCGCTGCTGGTCAACCGCAAGGGACGGCAGGCGGGGTTTATCCGCACGTCCTATTTCTATCCGTCGGTCATGCCCATGATTGCCATCGCCAGCGTCTGGATGTTTATCTACATGGCGCAAAACGGTCTGTTCGACCAGGTGATGATTGCCCTGGGCCTGGGGGCGCAGAATGTACTCAGCAACCGCTCCACCGTGCTGCCCGCCATGGCGGTGATGTATGTGTGGCGGGAAGCGGGCTATCTGATGGTGTTTTACCTGGCGGGCCTGCAGGCCATCAACGAGGAGGTGCTGGAGGCTGCCACCATCGACGGGGCGACAGGGGCCAAGTGCTTCCGGCACATCACACTGCCCCTGCTGGCGCCTACCACTTTGTTTGTGTCCACCATCGCCTTCACCAACAGCTTTAAACTGGCCGACCATGTCATCATCATGACGGAAGGCGCCCCCAACAACGCCTCCACCTTGCTTTTGTACTATATCTACCAGCAGGGCTTCACCAACCTGAACTACGGCCTGTCCAACGCCCTGACGGTGATTATGCTGGTGCTGCTGCTGATTGTCAGCCTGCCGCGCTTTTTCAGCCAGGATCGCAAGATCCACTATTCGTAAGGAGGCGGCACGATGCAGAATGTAAAGAAATACAGCATAACCGGTTTTTCCGTGCTGCTGGCCCTTCTGTGGCTGATTCCCCTGGTGTGGCTGGTGGGAACGGCGCTGACCAAAGCGTCCTTCAACATGTCCTTCCTGCCCACCACGCCCTTTACCACGGAAAACCTGGAGTATGTGTGGAACACCATCCCCTTCGGGCGGTACTACCTGAACACCATCACTTTGGTGGTCATCACCTTTGTGATTCAGTTCTTTACCTCCACGCTGGCGGGGTACGCCCTGGCGATGTATAAGTTCCGCGGGCAGGCGCTGGTGATTGTGGTGATTTTCATGCAGATTATCATCCCCAACGATGTGCTGATTATCCCCAACTTCATGACCCTTTCGGAGATGGGCCTCATCGATACCAAGCTGGGCATCATGCTGCCCTTCCTGGGCAGTGCCATGGCTATTTTCCTGCTGCGGCAAAGCTTCAAGACCATCCCCAAAGCCCTGTCGGAAGCTGCCAATATCGACGGCGCCACCCTGTGGCAGACCATCTGGCGGGTGTATGTGCCCTGCGCCAAGACGGCGTATATGTCCTTCGCCGTCATTTCCGTCAGCTACCATTGGAACAACTACCTCTGGCCGCTGATTGTCACCAATTCCATCAACAACCGCACCTTAACGGTGGGCCTTGCCTACTTCGCTAAATCCAAGGAGGCGAATATGCAGTGGGCCAACGTGTGCGCGGCTACCCTGATTATCATCGCGCCGCTGCTGCTGGCGTTCTTCATTCTGCAGAAGCAGTTTATGAACAGCTTTGTCAGCGCGGGCATCAAGGAGTAAAAATGGAACTGCATTTCTTCGGCCGGGGGGCGGGCTTTCACCCCCAGGAGGGCAACACCAACGCCTGGCTGGCGGCGGGCAAGACCCTGATTATGCTGGACTGCGGCGAAAGCACCTTTGCCGCCGTCTCCCACCACCCCGGCCTTGAGCCGTGGGACAGGGTGGTTGTGCTGGTTACCCACCTGCACGCCGACCATGTGGGCTCCCTGGCGTCCTTGTGCTCCTACAATTACTTTTTATTGGGCAGGCAGGTCCTGGTGGTGCATCCCGTGGACACGGTAAAGGAGATCCTGCGCCTGATGGGGGTGGGGGAAGAGGTGTACCGGTACGCCCCCGCCCTGCCGGAGGGCTACGGCATCCAGGCGAAGGCGATGCCTGTACGCCATGTGCCCGATATGCCCTGCTTTGGCTATGAACTGAGCGACAGGCAGGAAACCATCTTCTACAGCGGCGACGCGGCGGAGTTTGCTGACGAAACCGCGGCCAAACTAATCAGCGGCGCCTACGCCCGGGTTTATCACGACATGGCCAGCTATGATTCCAAAACCCATTGCCCCATTGCCCAGGCGGAGGCAAAAGTCCCCCCCGCCTACCGCGGGCGGGTCTACGCTATGCACCTGGATGGGGATGTGGAACAAACCTTCCGGGATAAGGGCTTTCAAGTTATTCAGACAACAAACTAAATCGACTTATACCCAAAGAGTAAAGTTTTCAGGATGGGGTTGATACTGATTCCAATCATAATCGCATCGTCGGGCTGAATCTTTTGTCTCACCGCTTCGTCGACTGCTCGGTCAGCGTAGTTCAACTACGCTTCCCCTCGTCTGCTCCTTGCGGTGAAACAAAATCTTTCAGCCCTTTGGATGCCATTATAATTTCCATCAGTATTCAGGGAAGGCGCTTTTTCAAAAGCGCCTTCCCCGCATTTATCTCCATATGTATCTGTTTTTGCGATGCTTACCTAACTGGCGGCCACGTAATACTGCCCAGGGGCACGGGCTGCTTGGCGCCGGTGGCGCTGGGCATGTTGCCGGGGCGATGGGCCATGGTTTCCCGGGCGATGAGGGCGAAGGCCACGGCTTCCTTGGCGTCGGAACTCCAGCCGATGTCCTCCTGGGTTTGGACGCTGCACTGGGGGAACTGGTCTGCAATCATGCGGCGCAGGGTGTGGTTGTGGGCGCCGCCGCCGCCCAGGATGATGCGGGAAAGGTCAGGGCAGCGGGGGAATACGAACAGCTCATAGTTGCGTCGCATGGTGTGGGCGGTGTAGGCGGCGGCGGTGGCCAGCCAGTCGTGGGGGGCAATGCCCGGGTGCCTGCGCAGGGCCTCCTCCACGAATTGATTGCCGTACAGTTCCCGCCCGGTGGACTTGGGGGGCGGCATGTCCACATAGGGGATGGCCATCCACTCGTCAAGCAGGGCCTGGTTCACGCTGCCCTTGGCGCATAAATCGCCGCCCTCGTCGTAGGGCAGGCCAAAGAGCCTGCTGGCCAGACCGTCGATGATCATGTTGGCGGGGCCGGTATCAAATGCGAAGACCTCGTCCATGGCGCAGTCGGCGGGCAGTACCGTCACATTGCCGATGCCCCCCAGGTTCTGCAGCGCCACGGCCTGACTGCCCCGGTAGAGGAGGTACTCGGAATAGGGCACCATGGGCGCGCCCTGGCCGCCGGCGGCCATGTCCATGGCCCGCATGCTGCTGACCACCGGGATGCCCGTTTCATAGGCGATGACGGCAGGCTCGCCCAGCTGCAGGGTGGAGGGCACAAGCGCCCCTTCCTGAAAGGGGATGTGGTACACCGTCTGCCCGTGGGAGCCGATGGCGGCGACCTGGCTGGCGTCCACCCCCGCTTCCTTGAGCAACTGCAGCGCGGCGGCGGCGAAATAGTGCCCCAACTCCACATTCAGGCTGCAGGTGAGGGCAATGTCGCTTTTGTCCAGGGAACAGCAGTCCATTACCCTCTGCCGGAGGGCGTCAGGCATGGGCCGCAACAGAAAGTGCTGAAGGGATACCTTGCCCTCCTCGCAGGCAATCAGGGCGGCGTCGCAGCCGTCCATGGAAGTGCCGCTGATTAAACCGATGTAGTACTCCATATTAATCCTCCAAAGGGTGGTGGCAGGCCAGCATGCGCCCGAACTGCTCGGTGAGGGCGGGTCTCTGCCGCCTGCACAGGTCGGTGGCGTAGGCGCAGCGGGGGTGGAAGGGGCAGCCGGTGGGCGGGTTGGCGGGGTTGGGCACCTCACCCTGCAGGGCGTGGCGCACCTTCTTGCGCTGGGGGTCCAGGGAGGGCACGGCGCTGAGCAGCGCCCGGGAATAGGGGTGCCGGGGCTGGGCGTAGATGTCCTGGGTGGGGCCTGTTTCCATGATGGAGCCCAGGTACATCACCGCCACCTCGCTGCTGATGAAGCGCACCACGTTCAAATCGTGGGAGATGAACACCATGGACAGGGCCATATCCTGCTGCAATTGCACCAGAAGGTTCAGTATCTGCGCCTGGATGGAAACGTCCAGGGCGGAGACGGGCTCGTCGGCTACCACGAAGCGGGGGCCGGTAATCAAAGCACGGGCGATGGAAATGCGCTGCTTCTGGCCGCCGGAAAACTGGTGGGGATAGCGGTGCAATTGGTCGGGGGTAAAGCCAATTTTGTCCAGCATGGCTTCCACCCGCTTGTGCATCTCCCACTCGGGCAGGTTGAAATGGGTTTTCAGCGGCTCGCTGAGCAGCTGCCATACGTTCATCCGGGGGTTCAGGGAGGAGTAGGGGTTCTGGAAGATGAACTGCATGTCCCGCCGCAAAAGGCGAACCTCTTCCTGGGGCAGGGCGGCGATGTCCTGGCCGTCAAAGATTACCTGGCCGGCGGTGGGGTCTATCAGGCGCAGGATGCTTTTGCCCGTGGTGCTCTTGCCGCAGCCCGACTCGCCCACCAGGGCGAACACCTGCCGGGGTTTGAGCTTGAAGGACACATCCTCCACCGCGTGGACATGGCCGATGGTGCGGCGCATCAATCCGCCTTTGATGGGAAAATAGGTTTTCAGGTTGCGTACGTCCAGCAGATACTCGCTCATGCTTCCACCTCCTGGCTGTGCAGGAAACACCGGCAGAAATGTCCGGGGGCTGCCTCGGTGAGCGCGGGCATGTCGGTTAGGCACCGCCCGCTTGCGTGGGAGCACCGGGCGGCAAAGCGGCAGTGGGCGGCCCAGCTGCCGCCGGGGGGCACAATGCCGGGGATGGCGTAGAGCTGGCGGCTGTCCCCCGTCAGGGAAGAGATGGACTGCAGCAGGCCCTTGGTGTAGGGGTGCTGGGGGTGGTGGAATAACTCGTTCACCGGCGCTTCCTCCACGATGTGCCCGGCGTAGAACACCGCCACATGCTGGCTGGTTTCGGCGATGACGCCCAGGTCGTGGGTAATCATGATCACCGAGGCGTCGTTGGTTTCCTTTAACTCATTCATCAGTTCCAGTATCTGCATCTGGATGGTCACATCCAGCGCCGTGGTGGGCTCGTCGGCGATCAGCAGGCGGGGGTTGTTCATCAGGGCGATGGCAATCATGATGCGCTGCAATTGCCCGCCGGACAGCTGATGGGGGTAGGAGGCCAGGGTCTGCTCGGGGCGGGGAATGTTCACCTTGCGCAGCATGGACAGGCTCTTGTCCATCCTGTCCGCGTGGGTCATGTGGGGGTAATGGAAGTGCAGGGCCTCAAACATCTGCTGCTGGATGGTGAAGATGGGATCCAGGGAGGTCATGGGCTCCTGAAAAATCATGGCGATTTCCCGCCCTCGGATGCCGCGCATCAGCTTGGGGGGCAGGGTGAGCAGGTCCATACGCGCCTGGCTGCTGGCGGTAAAAAAGGCGCTGCCCCCGGTGACGCTTAAGGGGTAGGGCAACAGCTGCAGCAGGGCGGAGGCGGTGATGCTCTTGCCGCAGCCCGACTCGCCCACAATGCCCAGGCACTGCTGCCTGCCCACCTTCAGGCTTACCTTGTCCAGCAGGGGGACGGTTTCCTTGCCCCTGAGGGTGCTGATTTTCAGATCGGTGATTTCCAGTACGTGTTCCATCTGTCCCTCCTACAGTTTCAGTTTGGGGTCCAGCGCGTCGCGCAGGGCGTCCCCCAGGATGTTGAAGGACAGGATGGTCAGGATGATGAACAGCGCGGGGAATACCACCATCCAGGGCGCGATTTCCATGTACGTGCGGGCTTCCGACAGCATGGAGCCCCAGGAGGGGGAGGGGGGCTGGATGCCCAAGCCCAGAAAGCTCATGGTGGCCTCGGTTAAAATGGCGCCGGACAGGGCCAGGGTGGCCTGCACGGTAAAGGGCGCCAGGGCGTTGGGGGTGATGTGGCGCAGCAGGATGGCGCCGTTTTTCAGCCCCACCGAGCGGGCGTTGGCAATGTAGTCGGTGCCCTTGACGGCCTTCACCGAGGCGCGCACCGTGCGGGCAAACACCGGGATGTTCACGATGCCGATGGCAATCATGGTGTTCACCACGCTGGTGCCCAGCACCGCCACAATCAAAAGCGCCAGCAGGATGGAAGGGAAGGCGAAGATGATGTCCATCAGCATCATGATGGCGCTTTCCACCCGCCCCTCAAAATATCCGGCGGCCAGGCCGAAGAGGTAGCCGATGCCCGCGGCGATGCCCACGGAGACCAGCCCCACAATCAGGGATACCCGGGCGCCGTAGATGATGCGGCTGAAGATGTCCCGGCCAAAGTTGTCGGTGCCGAACCAGTAGGTAATGCTGGGGGCGGCAAGCCGCGACCGGGCGTTGATCTGCGCCACGTCGTAGCGGGCGATCAGCGGCGCGAAAACGGCCAGCAGGATGATCAAGGCGATGCCCAGAAACCCCGCGCGGCCCAGGGGATCCTGCCATAATTGCTTCAGCAGCCCGTCCCCCCGGGAAAGACGGCGGCCGATGATGTGTTCCTTGCTTGTCATAAGCCCCCTCCTTAGCTGTAGGTGATGCGCGGGTCGATGTAGGTGTACAGGATGTCCACCAACAGGTTAATCAGCACATAGATGACGGCCATAAACAGCACCGTGCCCTGCACGATGGGGAAATCCCGCTGGAAGATGCCCGTCAACAGGTACTGCCCAAGGCCCGGGATGGAAAAAATCTGCTCGATGACCACGGTGCCTCCCATTAGAATGCCAATCTGCATGCCCACCAGGGTGACGATGGGGATGCTGGCGTTGCGGAAGGCGTGGCGCATGATGGTAACCCGCTCGGGCGCGCCGGTGGCGCGCACCGCCTTGATAAAATCCTGCCGCAATACTTCCAATAGGGAGGAGCGGGTCATGCGCATGACGGAGCCCGCCATGCTGCTGCCCAGCACAATGGCCGGAAAAATCATGATTTCCAGGTTCTTTAAAGGGTTTTCCAGCAGGGACACATACTTGATGGGCGGGTAGTAGCCAAAGACCAGCGCCATGAAGAGAATCAGCAGGGTGGCAAAGGCAAAGCCCGGCACCGACACCCCCAGCAGCGCCAGCACCCGCACATTGCGGTCGATGACGGAATTGCGCTTGAGGGCGGACAGGATGCCCAGGGGAAAGGCAATCAGCCAGGCGACAACGCAGGCCAGAATCGCCAGTTCCGCCGAGATGGAGAAGCGCCAGAGGATTTCGGGGAACACCTTAGCCCCCGTGCGGAAGGACTCGCCAAAGTCGCCCCGCACCACGCCGCCGATCCAGGAAAGGTACTGGGTCACAAGGGGACGGTCGATGCCCAGCTTCTTTTCCCACATGGCGCGCAGTTCCGGCGTCTCCTCAATGCCCAGGATGCCCGATACCACGTCGCCGGGTATCAATTGCATGATGAGGAAGATGGCAATGCTGATGCCCAGCAATATGGGCACAAGCATCAGAACCCTGCGGATGATGTAATTCTTCATGCTACCCCCGAAATCCCGGGCAGGGTGGCCCCTGCCCGGGTGCTGTGGTTGTTACTTTTCGATGTAGGCGGCGCGGAAGTCCACCATGTTGGTGGCGTTAGGCGCGTAGCCCTTCAGGCTCGTGGAAGCGTAGATGTAGTCGTAGGGGCTGGCGAAGGTTACATTGGGGCACTCGTCCAGGATGATGTTGATGGCTTCATGGTAGTACTCACGGCGCTTGTCCACATTGGAGGTACCCGCGGCCAGTTCGCACAGTTCATCCACCCGGGGGTTGGAGTACTCAGCGATGTTGGCAGAGCCGGTGGTGGAGAAGAAGAAGGCCACCGCGCGGTTGGGGTCGGTGCCGGCGCCGTTCTGGCAGACCATCAGCTCGAAGTTGTGGGCTTTCCAGTCGTCCACATACTGGGCGTTTTCCTTGTTCTGCACTTCCACGGTGATGCCGATGGCGGCCAACTGCTGCTGGATGACGGTGCCGCTGTTGCGGATGTTGTCAAGCAGGCCCACGGTGCAGGTAACGGTAAAGCCGTTCTCGTACCCGGCTTCCTTCATCAGTTCCTTGGCCTTTTCAATGTCCTGCTGGTATAGGGGATGGTTCAGCACATCCACCGCCCAGTGGCCCATGGAGGCGGGGGCAAAGCCGGAAATTTCCGCCTCGCCATTGAAGGCCAGGTCGATGATTTCCTGCCGGTTCAGGGCCAGGGAGATGGCCTGGCGCACGCGCACATCCTTGAACTCTTCCTTGTTCAGGTTCAGGCACAGCGTGGTGTAGTTGCGGCTGCGCACTTTGTAGATTTCCACATTGTTGGCGTTTTCCGCCAGGGTCAGCATGGCGCTGTCGCCCACAATCAGGTCCACTTCGCCGGTGCGCAGGGCGCTCATGCGGGCGGAGGGGTCGGTGATGACATAGAACTCGATGCGCTCAAACTGCACGCCCTCCTGCCAGTAATCGGCAAAGCGGTTCACGGTGACGGAGTTGTCGGGTACCCACTCACCCAGGGTGAAGGGGCCGGTGCCGCCGCTGGCCTGCAAGAGGTTGCCGCCATTCTTTTCTACGGCTTCCTTGTCCACGATGGCTAGGTAGGTGGAGGAGAGGGCGGAGAGGAAGGGGGCGTTGATCTGCTCCAGCACGAATTTCACGGTGTACTCGTCAACCACTTCAATTTCCTTGATGTAGCCGGCGTAGCTGGCGCTGTTGCCCAGGGCGCCCAGGTCGGGGCTTAGGATGCGCTCAAAGCTGTACTTCACATCCTCCGCCTTCATTTCTCGGCCGGAGTGGAACTTGACGCCCTCGCGCAGGTGGAAAATATAGGTTAAATCGTCGGGCTGCTCCCAGCTTTCCGCCAGGCGGGGGATGACGTTCATGTCCTCGTCCATGTCCACCAGGGTTTCATACATTTGCAGCATGATGCGGGTGGAGGCCAGGGCGGGCACGGTGTGGGGGTCAAAGCCGATGGGTTCGGCGTCGGTGCCATACTTGAGCACCATGGGCTCCTGCGCCAGGGCTGTCAGGGACAGCATCATCAGCAGAGCCAGCAGGACAGACAGGGTCTTTTTCATGGGAATCCTCCTTTGTTTGTTTTCTATTATGCAAAGCATCGCGCCTGATGCCTTGTTATCCCAGGAAGGAAGCCGCCAATTGGTGGATGTCCCGGCGGAAAGGAGCGGTCTGTTTGGCTTCGCCCGTTGGGTAGAACAGGCGGTTGGTCAGCAGCACGCAGCCGATGTTCAGGTTGGGGGACACATACAGGCTGGTGCCGGTAAAACCCGTGTGGCCGCAGCCCTTGGGATACATGTCGCCCACCTGCCAGCCCAGCCCCCGGCCGGGGGCCTGCTCCTGCATGGAGGACATCATCAGGGGGGAGACTGTGTTCATGTACAGCCGGCACAGGTTGGCCAGGCTCCTGCCGTCGGAGAAGAGCCCCGCGTGACCGGATACATCGCGGAACGCGTAGTGGGCGTTGCCGTCGTTGGTTTGCCCGGTGATGGGGGTATGGGGGCGCCAGCCGTCAAAGGATAGCCCCATGTCCCGCACCATGTTTTCCTCGATGGGGTTGCCGTAGCTGGAGGGCATAATGTCCAGGCTTGTGTCGGGCAGGTAGGTCATGTTCCCCAACTGATAGGGGGCAACCAGGTTGTCCTGCAGGCATTGCTCCAGGGGCTTTTGGTGCAGTTCTTCCAGCACCTTGCCCAGCAGGATGAAGCCGATGTCGCTGTACACCACCCCCTCTTCGGGCGGCTGGGCCAGGCCAGCGCGCAGGGTGGGCCAGAAACCCTCCTTGCCGGTATAGAAGGGGTACCAGGCGGGCAGCCCGGCGGAGTGGGTCAGCAATTGAATCAGGGTAACGCGCTCCAGGCGCCGCCGCAAAAAAGCGTCATCCCTCACGGGGGGCAGCAGGCCGCTCAAGGCGCTGTCCAGCGTCATATGTCCTTCGTCTATGGCCAAGAGCACCTGGGTGGCGGTGGCAATCTTGGTCAGCGACGCGCAGTCAAACAGGGTGTCGTTGCGGGCGTCGCCCAGGGTGCTCTGGAACAAAACGCCATCCTGGCGGAACACCGTCATCACGGCGGAAGGGAAATACCCTTCCTGGCTGTACCGCCGCGCGGTTTCCTCCATGCGCTGCTGCAGGTGCCGCATTATGCCCTGCCCTCCTGAAGCAGTTCCATTGCCCGGGACACCCAGCCGTCCCCCTTGTTCAGGGCATGGATGGCTTCCTCCCGGCCGCAGGCGGCCTTGTGCATCACCAGGGCGGTTTTCACATGGCCGCGGGCGCTTTGCAGCAGCGCTTCGGCTTCGCCTTCGGGCAGGCCTGTCGCCCGCTGCAGGATGCGCAGGGCGCGGCCTTTCAGCTTGTGGTTGCTGGCGTTCATGTCCACCATCAGGTTCTGGTACACACGTCCCGTGCGCACCATGATGCCCGTGGTCAGCATGTTCAGCATCATCTTGGTGGCGGTGCCGGCCTTAAGCCGAGTGGAGCCGCTCAGCACCTCCGGCCCTGTGGGGGCTTCCATGGCGATGTCGGCGTAGGCGGACAGCCGGGCGCCGCGGTTGCAGCAGATGGACAGGGTCAGCGCCCCCAGCTCCCTGGCTTTTTCCAAAGCGCCGATGCAGTAGGGGGCAAAGCCGCTGGCGCTGATGGCCACCACCGCGTCCTTGGCGGATACCTGCAGGTTTTCCATGTCGCTTTTGCCCATCAAGGCATTGTCCTCCGCCCCTTCAATGGCGTGGCGCAGCGCCTTGTCGCCCCCGGCGATGACCCCCTGCACCATGCTGGGGGAGACCCCGAAGGTGGGCGGACATTCGGAGGCGTCCAGCACCCCCAGGCGCCCGCTGGTGCCGGCGCCGCAATAAAACAGGCGGCCGCCGCCGCGGATGCGCAGGGCAATTTCCTCGATGGCCTGGCCAATCCGGGGCAGCGCCTGCTCCACAGCCAGGGCAACCTCCCTGTCCGCCTGGTTCATCAACCGGGCAATCTCCAGCCCGTCCATGCTGTCCAGGCGCAGGCTGTTTTCCATCACCTGCTCGGTGGACAGATTGGCCAGATATTCCTGGGGCGCGTTTGACATACAGTCCCTCCTTGGGGATTATTTCTTTTTGTACTTGCCTTCCAGGTGGGTTTTGTCCAGGGCGGGCTTGTAGCGCTGGTAGCCCCGGACGGCCACGGCGGAAAACAGCAGGTCCATCAAATGCATCATGGCGATGCGGGAAGACATGGCCGCCGAGCGCACCAGGTTTTCGCTGGAGGCCACATGCAGGCTTAGGTCGGCGCCCCGGCTTAAGGGGCTTACACCCAGGCGGGTCACCGAAATGGCGGTAGCCCCGGCGCGTTTCACCGCCGCCAGGGTGTCCAGGGCGTCCCTGGTTTCCCCGGAGTAGGAGAAGATCACCGCCGCGTCGCCCTTTTTAAGCCGCGCCGCCATCACCACCTGCACATGGGGGTCCATGGAGGTTTGGGTATCCTTGCACAGCCGCATGAACTTCATCTGGGCGTCCAACGCCACCAGGGCGGACATGCCCACGCCGTAAAAATCCACCCGCTTGGCCTTGTGCAGCAGGGCGGCTGCCCTGTCCACATCGTTCTCGCTCAGCAGCAGGGTGGTGTCCCGCACGGCGTCCAGGTTCTGGGCGGTGATGCGCTGCATCAGGGTGGCCACGTCATCCCCGGGGGACAATTCCTGATACTCGATATGCTTGTCCTTGCCCGACGCCGCGGACAGGGTGAAGGCAAAGGAAAAATCCTTGTACCCCTTGTACCCCAGGCTCTTGCACATGCGCACCAGGGTGGCTTTGCTGGTGCCGCAGGCCAGGGCGGCCTCGGCGATGGTGGCCGCCTGCATTTTTTCGGGGTGCTCCCAAAAACACCGGGCCGCCCGCTTCTCGGCGGGGGGCAGGGTGTCCATCAGCTGGGTCATTTTCACCAGGCAATCGGTCATACAGGAAAAACCTCCCATGGCCGTTCTACGCGAAAAACAAGGGTTTGGCTGATTGTTTGCTTTTGATACCCCCATTATACGCGGACGGGGTGTCTTTGGCAAGAAGTTTCAGAATTTTTATTGTATTTCTGGAACTATTTTCATCCAGGGACAAAAAAGAAGGCCGCGGCCTTCTGAATTGATTTGTTTTATACTTTTTGCAGCGCGGCTCCCAGGCGCCCCGCTAAGCCTGCCCCCAGCAGAATCTTCACCACGTCCCCCGGCAGGAAGGGGAATACGCAGTACCCCAGGCTCTCCGTCAGCCCCAGGTTGGTCAGCCGCATAAACCAGGCGGTGCCAAATACATAGCAGACAAACAGCCCCGCCACCAAGGCCAGGCTTTTTTGCCAGAATCCCTTTGTTTTCGGGCTAAGCAATCCCACAATCAGGGCGCACAGCAGGTACCCCAGCAGGTAGCCCCCCGTCTTGCCAAACAGGGCGGCGGGGCCGCCGCGGAAGCCCGCGAACACCGGCACCCCCAGCAGCCCCAGCAGCAGGTAGACGCCGATGGTCATCAGGGCGTAGGGCAGGGGCAGCAACAGGGCGCACAGGTACACCGCCAGCAGCGCCAGGTTGATGGGCACCCCCATGGGCAGGGGGATGGCAATCTGGGAAAAAATCACCAGCAGGGCCACAAACATGGCGCAGACGGTCAGGGCGTGGGTGTCATTGCGGAAACGAATCATAGAAACCTCCCGGGCGAACTGCCGCCTATGGTAGCACGCTTTGCCCCGCCTTTCAAGAAAACAGGAGAAAAAGAATTGCCCCGTGCGCCGAATAAGATTCCTTGGAGGTTTTCAACCTTTGGGCGGCCGAGGCGGGAGGCCTGCAAAAGCCGATGATGCCTCCGCGGTTGTGGAGATAGTTTTGACGCCACAATGAAGCAAACGAAAGCGGTAGAAATCTTCCTATTCTTGTGATACCATCATTCAAAATTCAGAAAATAATGAGAATTTGTTTGGATAAAACCGATGAAATTTGTACCAATCCCATAGGGAAGGAAAACCAATCTTCCTCTATACTGCAAATCGAAAGGAGGGACGCAACGTGAATATGATGCAGTCGTTCAATGATACGATAGACTATCTTGAAACAGTTCTTGACAATGAAATAGATGAAAAAAGGGTAACGCAATTATCCGGGTACTCCTATCCGATGTTCAGCCGCTTGTTTTCGATTCTAACGGATGTCACTCTTTCAGAATATCTAAGAAGCAGAAGACTGACGGAAGCCGCGATGACAGTAAGGGATACAGAAGAAAAAATCATTGATATTGCGTTCAAATATGGATATGAGTCATCTGATTCATTTGGGGCTGCGTTCAAGACTTTTCATGGATGTACTCCATCAGAAGTCAGGAATGGGAAACCATTCAAACTATTCTCAAGGGCGCGGTTAGCGCTGACAATACGAGGAGGAAAAAGCATGAACATTACCATTCAAAAGAAAAAAGCGTGTACAGTTGCGGGCATCAATGAACAGAACATCCATTCATCTTTGTGTCCGAGGGTTTGGGATAAACTCTATGCAAAATACAGTCATGATGAATTAGCAAGACTGGGCGAAGGACAAAGCGTAGGCGTATGTCACGATGTAGAAAACCCAAGCACCATCAATTATATGGCGGGTTATATCGTTGCAGACGCGGAGCACGCGATAAGCATGGGCCTGACGTTCTGAACATTGAAGAAGCGGAGTATGCCATTGTAGCGTTAACAGGAAGCGTTCCAGCGTGTATTCACAACGGTTGGAAGTACGCGATGGAAGTGTTTTTCCCGCAGCATGGTTATGTTCATTCAGGAAGTCCTGATTTTGAATATTATTATGAAGGGAACATGGATAGCAAAGATTATAAAATGGAGCTTTGGATTCCCATAGCGAAAGCGAAATAAATCCCGGCTTGTCAAGATGATCATCATAAAACAGGGCCGCCCTTTCGGGCGGCCCTTATCAGGTAAACGCAGCTTACACTTCGTCAGCGGCGGTGTGGGGCGGGTTGCCGTCCCGGCCGGGAACCTTTTTGAACAGGCCGGTCACCATCAGCGCCAGGGCGCCGTCGCCGGTAACGTTGCAGGCAGTGCCGAAGGAATCCTGCAGGGCGAAGATGGACAGCATCAGGGCAACGCCGTTGGCGTCAAAGCCCAGCACGCCGGTAATCAGGCCCAGGGAGGCCATAACCGTGCCGCCGGGGACGCCGGGGGCAGCGATGGCGAAGATGCCCAGCAGCAGGCTGAAGAGAATCATGCTTCCCATGGAGGGCAGCGCGCCGTAGAGAATCTGGGAAACGGTCATCACGAAGAACACTTCTGTCAGCACAGAGCCGCACAGGTGGCAGGTGGCGCCCAGGGGCACCACGAAGTCGCGCACCTTGGGATCCAGGGTCTTGGCCTTGCGGGCGCACTTGATGGCAACGGACAATGTGGCGGCGGAGGACATGGTGCCAACGGCCGTCATGTAGGCGGGGCCATAGTGCTTGACAACTTCCATGGGGTTGGTTTTGCTCAGGCCGCCGCCAATCAGGTACAGCACGGCCAGCCAGATGTAGTGGCCCACCATAACGATCAGGATGACCTTCAGGAACACGGGCAGCTGGTGGATGATGCCGCCTTCATAGGCCAATGTGGCGAAGGTGGCGGCGATGAACACGGGCAGCACGTTGAGGATGACCTTGTCCACAACCCACAGCACGATTTCGTTGAACTCGTTGAAGAGCTTTTCGAAGGTGGGGGTCTTGCGGCTGAGAATGGCCAAGCCAAACAGCATGGAGGTAACCAGCGCCGTCATAACAGGCATGATGGGGCTGATGCCCAGGTTGAACAGCAGCTCAGGCATATCCCGGGTGCCGGCGGCGTCAGCGGCGATGTTCAGGCCGGGGATGATGGCATAGCCGGCGAACACAGAGAAGAACGCGGCGCCGATGGAGGACAGGTAGCACAATACCAGGGTAATGGTCAGCATTTTGCCGGCGTTTTCCTTCAGGCCAACGATGGCGGGGGTGATGAAGCCAAGGATGATCAGCGGTACGCAGTAGTTAATCAGCTGCCCCAGCAGGTTCTTCAGGGAGCCGATGACCTGCATGGAGCCTTCATTGGCAATCAGGCCGATGCCGATACCCACGGCAATACCCAGCAGCAGCTTCACCAGGAGGGATTGGTACCATTTTTTCTTGGTTTCCATTGAGAACAACCTCCGATAATAAAATTATTTTATCAGGCGTTGGCCTGATGGGTCATGATGTTCAGGATGGTGTGATCGGTGGATACCATGCCCTCGGCGGCAATGCGGCCAATGTTGCGGATGGTTTCATCCACATTGTTGCCCACAATGCCGTCCCCCGGCTGGAAAACCTGGCCGCGCTCGGCCATGTGCAGGCCGACTACGGCGTTCTGCAGGGAGGTGGCGATCTTCAGCGCGCAGGAGCCCTTGGCGCCGTCGCACACAATGCCGCCGGATACTGCCAGGGTGTTGGTGATGGTGTTGGCGATGACGGTTTCATCATGCCCCTTCAGGTAGGCGATGCCGCTGCCTGCGGCAGCACCGGCGCTGACAGCCCCGCAGAAGGCGGACAGCTTGCCGATGAACTGTTTCTGATACAGGGCGACCAGGTTGGCCAGAATCATGGCGCGCAGCAGTTTCTCGTGGGCTACATTGGTCTTTTGCCCGTAGTAGATAACGGGGTTGGAGGTGGTCATGCCCTGGTTGCCGCTGCCGGAGTTGATGGTGACAGGCATGTCGCAGCCACTCATTCGGGCGTCGGAGCCCGCCGCCGCCATGGCGATGGCTTCCCTTTCCAGGTTGCCGCCGGCCAGTTCCATCAGCGTGCGGCCCACCTGCTGGCCCCATTCACCTTCCAGACCCTGGCGGGCGATGGCCATGTTGGTGTCAATCTGCTGCTCCATAAGCGCCTTCAGGTCGGGGTTTTCCTCGAAGGAGACGGTGTTTGCGTAGTGCAGGATGGAGTGCAGATCCGTAAGCCTCTCGCCGTGCTCTTCGGCCTGCTCGTCGGTTTCCTCCAATAAAAACAGCGTCTTTCCGTCCAATTCCTTTTTGGTAAGGCGGGTATGCGCCTTGGAAATGACGGCTGACGCCAGGTGATTCTTTGTTTTGATGTCGACCCGGATGTAGAGGTTGTCCACATCCTTCGCCGGGTGCAGGACGACCTTCTTCTCGTCGATCAGTTTCTTGGCCTGCTGACGGATTTCGTCCGTGGCTTTTTCCAGCACCCGCAGCTGCAGTTCAGGTTTGGCAATCAGGGCACCCAGTGCCGCTGAGATATGCACCCCCTGCAAACCGCCGGAATTGGGTACATAGACCGAGTTCGCGTTCTTGATGACAGAGCCGCTCGCGTATACGTCGATTGATTCGGGCTGTTCACCGGCAAGTTCTCCGGCGTGGGCCGCGGTCAACGCGATCGCGATCGGCTCAGTACAGCCTAACGCAAGGATGAGCTCCTCCAAGAGGATTTTTTTGTAGTCAGACAAAATACGATCCCCCTTTTTATTTGGGAAGCGGCGGGCAAAACGCGTGGGTCTGCGTGCCCCACGCGCCTGTCTTTGCTTCTCTTGATACCTGTATTGTACACTGAATGAACGCGGATTGCAATACATTATGAATGATTTATGAACGAATTGTTCCTGCGATGTTTTTCGTCCGCGGATGGTTGACAGCGGCGGACAAAGCGTTGTAGGATTCAGGTACACCAATGAGGAAGAGTAAGTAGGCAGGACAGGTTACGTCGTAGAGAGCCGCTACAGGTGGGAACGCGGTACGCAATCGCCGGCTGAATGGGCTTCTGAGGGCACCCCGAAGGGCAGTAGGGCGTGACGGGATCCGCACCCGTTACCAGGGCGGCATATGTGTTGGCATATGGACAAGAGGGCGCTTGCGCCAAGTTGAGTGGTACCGCGAAGAAGTCATTCTCCGCCTCAGCATCAGATGCTGGGGCGGTTTTTATTTGGAAAGGAGGATGGATATGTGGCTTTCAAACGGCAAATGGTCTGAGGCGCGATGGCGTGTCCGCCTGCTTCCGGTAAAAACCTGGCTGAAAATAAATTGACGAAAAAGAAAGAGGTACATTCCATGAAAAAAATCATCGCGCTGGTTCTTTCCGTATTGCTGCTGGTTCCCTTTGTTTCTTTCGCCGCTGACAAAACCTATACCGTGGGCATCGCCCAGTACGCCGTGCACGGCTCCCTGGACAACTGCCGGGAAGGCTTTATTGAGGGCATGGCCCAGGAAGGCTTCGTGGAAGGGCAAAACGTTGTCTATGAAGTGCAGAACGCCCAGGCAGACACCAGCCTGGCCGCCCAGATCGCCTCCAACTTTGTCGCCAATAAGGTAGACCTCATCTGCGCCATCGCCACCCCCATGGCGGTCATCAGCTTCAACGCCGCCGACGGCGCCCTCCCCGTGGTGTACAGCGCTGTGTCCGACCCCGTGGAGGCGGAACTGTCCAACGCTGAAAAGATGGGCCTTGGCCCGGTAACCGGCACCAGCGACACCCTGCCGGTGGCCAAGCAGCTCAGCTCCATCCGCGCCATGATGCCCGAGGCGAAAACCATCGGCATCCTCTACACCGTGGGCGAAGTGAACAGCCAAGTGCAGCTGAAGACCTACCAGGATCTGGCCCCTGCCCAGGGCTTTGCCATCGAGGCGGTCGCCATCACCACCGGCAGCGACATCGCCCTGGCGGTGCCGGGGCTCCTGAGCAAGGTGGACTGCGTGTCCATGCTGCTGGACAACACCGTGGTGCAGTACCTGGACGTGGTGTTGGACGCCGCGGACGAAAAGAAAATCCCCGTGTTTGGCAGCGAAATCGAGCAGGTGGCCAAGGGCTGCGCCGCCTCCGAGGGCATTGATTACCTTGCCCTTGGCCGCAGCACCGGCGTTATCGCCGCCCGTGTGCTAAAGGGCGAGGACGCCGCCAGCATCCCCTACGAGGTGTTTGAGGAAAGCAAGCTCTACATCAACATTGAAAAGCTGGAATACCTGGGCATTATGATGCCCGAAGCCCTGGCCAAGGACGCCATCGGCGTAGTAACGGATTAACAAACATTTCCCAAGGAGAACCTATGGATATTCTGTCTGCCTTCCTTACCGGCCTGCCGGCCACCCTGGAGCAGGGGCTCATCTACGCGGTGCTGGCGCTGGGCATCATGATTACCTATACCATCCTGGACTTCCCCGATTTAACGGTGGACGGGTCCTTCCCCCTGGGGGGTGTGGTGACCATCTCTTTGCTGCTCGAGGGATGGCACCCCCTCCTGGCGCTGCTGGCGGCCGCCTTGGCCGGGGCGCTGGCGGGGCTTGCCACGGGGCTGATCCATGTTAAAATGAAAGTCAGGGACCTGTTTTCGGGCATTATCGTGATGACGGCGCTGTACTCCATCAACCTGCGCATCGCAAGCGGCAGCGCCCTACTGAATGTACGGGGCACCGCCACCACCTTGTTCCGCAACAACCCTGTTGCCAACGCCCTACCCAAGGAAGCCGCCAACCTGATTCTGCTGGTGGTGATTGTCCTGGCCCTGAAGTTCCTGCTGGATTGGTTCTTCACCACCCGCTCGGGGTACCTGCTGCGCGCCGTGGGGGATAACGACCGGGTGGTCACCGCCCTGGCGCGGGACAAGGGCAATGTGAAGATTGCCGGCCTGGTTATCGCCAACAGCCTGGTGGCCCTGTCGGGCGCCGTGTTCAGCCAGCATCTGCGGATGTTTGAGGTGGGCATGGGCGCGGGCACCCTGGTGCTGGGCCTGGCATCGGTCATTATCGGCATCACCCTCTTCAAGCGCGCCCAGAAGGTGAAGCAAACTACCGCCGTCATCATCGGCTCCCTTTTGTACAAGGCCTCCGTGTCGCTGGCCATCGCCTGCGGCCTGGCCCCCGGCGATATGAAGCTGGTCACCGCCGCCCTGTTCCTGGGCATACTGGCCATGGGCCGCATCAAGGGGAAGGAAAAAAAGCATGCTGGAAGTTAAATCGCTCCACAAGGTGTATAATCCGGGTACGGTACGGGAGATGTGCCTGTTTGAGGATTTTTCCCTCAACATCGGTGAGCACCAGTTTGTGTCGGTGGTGGGCAGCAACGGCTCGGGGAAAACCTCCCTGCTCAACATCCTGTGCGGCTCCATCCCCGTGGAGGGCGGCCAGGTGCTCATGGACGGCGAGGACATCACCAACCAAAAAGAGCATGTGCGCAACCGGCGCATCGGCCGCATCCACCAGAACCCCGCCATGGGCACCTGCGCGGGCATGACCATCCTGGAAAATCTGTCCCTGTCGGACAACAAGACAAAGCGGATGGGCCTCAAGCAGGGCACCGACAAGAACCGCGTCGCTGCCTACAAACAGCTGCTGGCCCCCCTGGGGCTGGGGCTGGAGGATATGCTCAACGCCCGCTGCGGCAGCCTCTCCGGCGGGCAGCGGCAGGCCCTGGCGCTGGTGATGGCTACCCTGACCCCGGTGGACTTTCTGATTCTGGACGAGCACACCGCGGCGCTGGACCCCAAGACCGCCGAAACCATCATGAAGCTTACCGACCGGGTGGTGCGGGAAAAGAACCTGACCACCATCATGGTGACCCATAACTTGCGTTACGCCCTGGAGTACGGCGACCGCCTGCTGATGATGCACAAGGGCGGCGTGGTGCTGGATAAGCAGGGCGCGGACAAACAAAAACTGCGCATCGAGGATTTGCTGGGCATGTTCAACAGCATCTCCATCGAGTGCGGCAACTGACGGAGAGATATGCTGCGGCTTACCAACATCAAACTGCCCCTGGACTATGACGGCAGCGCTTTGCGAAGCAAGGTGCTGTCGCTGCTGCGTGTGCCCCCGGAACACCTCCTCTCCCTTCGCCTCGTCAAGCAAAGCGTGGACGCCAGGGACAAGGGCCGCGTCCATTTCGTCTGCACCGTGGAAGCGGAAGTAAAAGGCGAGCAGGCGCTGATGAAGCGCCTAAAGCCAGGCGTGGCCCAACTTGTGGAAAAGGAAATCCCTCTGGCGGTGCCGCGCAGGTCATCGCCGCTGCCCCCGGTGGTGGTGGGGCTTGGCCCCTGCGGGCTGTTCGCCGCGCTGGTGCTGGCCCGGGCAGGCCTGCGCCCCCTGGTGCTGGAGCGGGGGGAAAAGGTGGAGCACCGCGCCCGAAAAATCAACCATCTGATGGGCCAGGGCATTCTGGACACCGAAAGCAACATCCTCTTTGGCGAGGGGGGCGCGGGCACCTTTTCCGACGGCAAGTTAACCACCCGCATCAAGGAGCCCCTGTGCCAGGAGGTGCTGACGGCCTTCCAAGCCCACGGCGCGCCTGAGGACATTTTGTTCTTGCAGTACCCCCACATTGGTACCGACAAGCTGCCCAAGGTGGTGTCCTCCATCCGGCAGGAGATTGAATCCCTGGGCGGCCAGGTGCTGTTTGGGGCGCGGCTGGAAAGCCTGCAAATACAGGGGAACGCCCTGCGGGGAATCACCTATCAGCGGGAAGGGCAGCGCCATCAGGCGGGATGCGGCCACCTGCTGCTGGCTATCGGGCACAGCGCCCGGGACACCTACGAGATGCTGCATCAAAATGGGGTGGAGATGGAGCAGAAGCCCTTTTCCATCGGCTTTCGCATCGAGCATCCCCAATCGTTGGTGGACAAGGCCCAATATGGAGCCTTCGCCGGGCACAAAAATCTGCCCCGGGCGGAGTATCACCTGTCGGTTAAAACTTCCTTCGGCCGGGGGGCGTATACCTTTTGCATGTGCCCCGGCGGCACCGTGGTGCCCTCAGCCAGCGAAGCAAACCGGCTGTGCACCAACGGTATGAGCGCCTATCTGCGCGACGGCGCCAACGCCAACAGCGCCCTTTTATGCGATGTGCGCACTGAGGATTTTGCTTCTGATCATCCCCTGGCGGGCATCGCCTTCCAACGGACATGGGAGGAGGCGGCCTATACCCTGGGGGGCGGCGGCTACCATGCCCCCGCTCAGCTGGTGGGGGACTTCCTGCAAGGGGTGCCCTCCAAGGGGCCGGGCAGCGTGCTGCCCACCTACCGCCCGGGGGTCGCCTGGGGGGATGCTGCCCCCGCATTGCCTTCCTTTGCCGTGCCCGTGCTGCGGGAAGCCATCCAGGTCTTCGACCGGCGCCTCAAGGGCTTTGCCCTGCCGGACGCCGTCATCACCGCGGCGGAAACCCGCTCCTCCGCGCCCCTGCGCATCCTGCGCGACGCCCAGGGCCAAAGCAGCCTTCAGGGCTTATTCCCCTCCGGGGAGGGCGCGGGCTACGCCGGGGGCATCATGTCCGCCGCGGTGGACGGCATCAAAACAGCCATGAAACTGATAGAAACCATTGAATAACAATACCCCCTGGCCGGACGCCTCCAGCCAGGGGGTATTTCTTTGGGCATCAAATATTATCGGAGATTTTTGTTGTAATACAGCCCCAGGCCGATGCCGCACAGGCCGCCCACGATGTGGGACAACTGGGAAATATTGTCGTTCAAAAACACCATGCCGTAGATTTCCTTGCCCAGGTAGATGACGGCTACCAGAATCAGCGTCAGCGGTATTTTCTGGGAGGAGCCGCCGGAAGCTGCGGAGAGCAGAATCAGCATGAACACGATGCCGCTGGCGCCCAGGGTGGCCACATGGGGCAGCATCAGCAGCTGGAAGACAGCGGTAATCAGCGCGGTAAGGGCCATCATGCTGATCAGCCGTTTGCCGCCGTAATGCTTTTCCACAATGGGACCCAGCACCAGCAGCAGGCTGGCGTTGCCGGCAAAGTGGGCCAGATCCGCGTGGCCCAGCACATGCAGGAAGAGCCGCGGCCAGAAAAACAGGCTGGCCATGGGACTTTTGTATACGCTGAACAGCAGCCGGGTGCTGGCGCCGCCTGTCAGCATGCCCAGCAGGGTGGCGCCTAAAGCCAGCAGGGTAAAGGTGAGGGTAACGGGGGAGGAGAACTCCACCCATTTGTTGTTTTTCCATTTCTGCATGGCTTATTTTTCCTTTCCTGGGGTCAGGCGGCCTTTGATGGTGGAAAACGCGGTGGTAAACAGCTGGCCCGCCATCTGCTGCAGCTTGTCCATCACATCCTCGGGCACGTCCTGCAGAGCGGCGAGCATCTGCTGGGCGCTGCGCCGCCCGCCCCGTACAATGCCCCCCAGGGTATCCCTTTTGGGGGCGGCGACAATGGCGTACAGGGTTTCCACAAACAGCGCCCGATCCCCATCGGAAAGGGCGGTGAGCCACTTTTCCAGGGAGTCATCCATCAGGCGGCTGGTAAGGGACAGGCGCTTGGCGGTTTTAAACCGGGTGCCCTCCACCCGCCAGCGGTAGGGGTCGTGCTGCAAAAGGCTCAGGGAGCGGCTGCGCACCACCCGGTAAGGCTCGGGCTGCTGGAACAGAATGCCCACCAGGGTTTTCTGGGGCAGCAGGCTGATGATGGGGGGCACATCCTCCCTTTGGTGCAGTTTGTCCGCGTCATCGCCCCACAGGCCGGGGCCGTCCAGGGAATACACAGCGTGGATGCGGCGCACAGCGTCCTCCCGGGCGTGGAGGGAGGCGTACACCGCCAGATTGCCCCCCTTGGAGTGGCCGCAGACCAGCAGGGGCACCTTGGTCTGCAGGGCGACGGTGTCCAGGTAGTGGACGGCGTCCTCCTGGGCGGGGATGGGGCACTGGTAGGCCATGTTGAAGTCTTCCTTCCACCCGGCTAATGTCAAATCGGTGCCCCGGAAGATAATGACGGCAAAGCCGTCAAAAAACGCCGTGACGGCGCAGAACTGCTTCTCAAAATCCTTGTCGGTGTCGCACTGGAAAAACCGCAGGGGCGCGTTGCCAAAGCGCCGGGAGGCGCCGGACAAGCGCAGGGTTTCCAGCCGCGGCCGCAGCATAAACTCGTAGGGCTTGTCGGCGGGCATGTCCTTGAGCGCTTCCGCCGCCTCGGCCATGGTCAGCTGGTCCCGCTGGCTGAACAGTTCCTCCAGGGGCAGGTACACAATTTGGGACAGAAGCCCCGCGTCCAACTCGTTAAAGGGCAGGGAGGCCATGGTGCGGCCGGCGTATTTCTTTAAATAACGCAGCATGTTCTTCATATCAGCCCCTCCTTTCCTTTCCCGCCTATCATATCAAAGCTTCCTTCGGCGCGCAATGAATTTTGATGCCCCCAAGCAAGGGAAAACCCCTTGACAAGCCCGCTGGGCGAGGGTATACTTCGATTAACGATGTATCGGATAACGATATACCGGACCCCGATGGAAGGAGGAGCGCCATGGAGCCCATTGTACTCACCGAGGCGGTGTTCTATATCCTGCTGGCGCTGGACAGCCCCCTGCATGGCTACGGCATCATGCAAAGAACTCAGGAATTGTCAGGCGGCCGGGTGCGCCTGGCGGCGGGCACCCTGTACGGGGCGCTCACCAGCCTTGCCCAAAAAGGGTGGATTGAGGAACTGCCCGCCCAGCGGGGCAGCCGCCGCAAGGAATACCGCATCACCGGCCAAGGCGGGCGGGTGCTGCGGGAAGAGCTGATACGCCTGGAGGAACTGGTAAGAAACGGACGAAGCATCATTGGGAAGGAGGGGCAGGAATGAAACGCGTATTCAAAATTTTCTGGATGTGGGACTATGAGAAAGAGGAAAAGTGGCTCAATGACATGTCCCATCAGGGGTGGCAGCTGCAGCGGTACACGCCCTTTGTGTACCATTTTATACAAGGCGAACCGGACGCGTACCAGTACTGCCTGGAGTTTATGGCGCCCCAGGGCGGAAGCAAGGGCATGGAGGACTATCTTCAGTTCCTAGCGGAAAGCGGCATAGCGTGTGTGGGCAGGTATTTCTCCTGGGGATATTTCCGCCGCGAGAACGACGGCACGCCCTTTGAACTGTTCAGCGACAATGCCAGCCGGGTAGCGCACCTGGACCGCATGCTGACCTTGATCGCGGTCATCCTGTTTTTGCTTGGGTATTCGGGCATCAGTTTCTTTCTGCGGGGTCTGAAGGAAGGCTTCTCGCCATTGACCATTGCGGTACTCACGTTTTACGCGGTGGTAGTTGTGTATGCAGGCGGCGGCGCGCTGGGTTTGCTGCGCAAACGCAAATAGATGCTGGCGGATAAAATGTAATAGGAATAAACCGATATAAAAAGGCCGCGGCGGTAAAACCGCCGCGGCCTTGAACTGTTAAGAAGTCCGTTTGATACTGGAGGGGAGGTGTAGGAGGGGTCATCCCTCCTACTTCAATCCGTCCCAGCGACATGCGCGGTGGGACGGCAAGCCTTGCGCAGCAAGGGTTTCCACGCCCTACGCCGCCCGGGAGCGCAGCGAGAGGCGGAGGGCCTCATCGTTCCCAACCGGCGAAAAAGAGTCCGAAGGACCTTTTTTGACGAGCGGAAAGCCGCCTGTTATCCGTTGCTCTCCTCGGGGCTGTAGGCCACCAGCACCACGCCGGTGCTAGCCTCGATTTCCACAAAGTAGGCTTCATAGTACTGGGGAGTATTATCCTCTTCCGGGGGGAAGAAGGCCACTTCCCAGCGGCGCATGCCGTCAATCAGCAGGCCTGTCATGGGCTGCCATTCGTCCAGAGTGGCGTTGTCCAGGCCGTAGCGCTCTAACAGGGTGGCTTTGGCGATGGCGATGGCCTCCCGCTCGCTTAGTTCATCATCCTCGGGCAGGCCGTAGCGGGCGGGGTCGTACTGGGGCTTGTCCTCGTAGGACCAGCTCCAGAAAATGCCCCGTTCCGCCTGCAGTTCCTCGGTTTGCAGGTAGCGCCTGGCGCTTTCCAACTCCTTGTTGTAATCCTCCATGCTGGTCTGCATGGCCAGGGTGCCGTCCTCGTTGAGGGCCACCACATAGGAGGGCAGCACTTCGCTTTCCATCTCCATCATGGGCACAAACACGCTGACCCAGTACTGGTTTTGCCATTGCGTCACATGCTTGCTGGTGGCTTGGTACTGGCTGATGTCCGCCTCGGGGAGGTGCTTTTTCATTTCCGCGAAGGCCTTGTCCTGGGCTTCCTCCATGGGGATGGCGTTTTCGGAGGGATTGCTGGGCAGCGCGATCCGCAGGGCATCGATATCTTTCTGCGGGGGCAGCTCGTCCAGGGGGAACCCATCCAGGGAGTAGAACCACATCATTAGACTGCCGTCCCTGGGCTCGTACACGCTGTCCGCTTCCCCGGTGGCGGCGTCCACCCAGGCGATAAAGCCCGTGGCGTTGACGCTGCGGAAGGTATCCTTGTTGGTGAACATCACCATCCACTTGTTGTGCTCATCCCCGATTTTTTCGTACAGGGTGTAGGTTTCCAACTTGTCCAGCAGCTCTGGCGTTGCCGCGGTTTTTTCAACCAGCAGCGCCCGGGCTTTCTGGATGGCGTCCTCCTGGGAGATATCGCTTTCCCGGGGCAGGCCGTACATGGCCGGCCACATGGCGTTCAAATCTTCCAGCGGCCAGGTAAAGAACCAGCCCTGCTTCTCCTGCTTGTCCGTGATGGCTTGGTGCTTTTTGTACTGCTCCATCGCGTATTGGTAGGTATCCGCCGCGGTGGCGTCGGCGATATCCCCGGTTTCCGCGTCCACCAGCACCTCAAAGGTGGCGTTCAGCGGGCCGTAGATGGGCAGGGTTTTGTCCGTGATAGTGATCATCCAGTAGGTGGTGCCTTCCAGTTGATGGGCGGTGCCGGTCATGTTGAAAGCCTCCCGGCCCCGCGTATCCTTGGTTGTCATTGTAAAGTAGTCCCAGGCGGCGTCGGCGGCCTGAATGGCGGTTAGCCCCTCAACCTCCTCCACTGGGTCGGCGTAGACCACGATTTGCATCAGGCTGCGGCCGATCTCATCATAGGTAACCAGGTCCAGCGCCAGCGATTCGGTAACCTCGCCCTGCTTGTCCAGGCGTACCACATAGTCGTGCTTGCCGGGCCTGGCGTTGTAGCGGAACTGCCAGATGGGGGTGTCCGGCTGGCCGGTTAGGGCATAGTAGTGGCTGTTGACGCTGGAAAAACTGTCCAGCCCCACCTCCTGCCCAAGAATGGCCTGATCCGCCAGGGCGCGGGCGTCTTCCAGGGATAAATCCCCCTCCCCCGGCAGGATGTTGATCCAGCTCTGGGGGTCGCTGCGGGGCAGCAGCCCCAGGTTGATTTCCATCTGGCTCAGCTTGGCGCGGGCCTCCAGGGGCCAGGTGTTGCTGTCGCCGTAGATATCAAACATCTCGTGGTACTTCTGGTTGAAGGCATCGTAGCGCTGCTCGTAGCCGGGCTGGATGTCGTCGTATACCCGGGGCTCCGCCGCTTTCAGGCGGCTCAGGGTGGCGGCGTCGGCGGAGACATTTTCCTTTTCCACAAAGCCCCGCTGGCCGTCCGTCAATACATAGTAGTAATCCCGGGTCATGCCAAGCAACTGCACCTCCTGGCCTTCGGGGTAGATGTCCACCTCCCGCTGGGTGATGCCGTTGTCGGCACGCAGGGTGACCATGTTCGTTACATTGTCGGCTTTCAGGGTGCCGCTTGGCATCTGCACCTCGGGCTGCTCAAAGACCAGGTTCCTGGCCATTGTCCACCCCTGCAGGCTGGTGCCGCCGGCTCCCACATTCAGGGAGACGTTGGCCCACTCTTCCATGCCCGCTGCGGTCCACTTATACAATGTGTTGTGCAGGGCGATTTCCTGGCCGCTGAACAGCACCGTCTGGGGCACCTCGTAGTCGGTGGGGGGCAGGCACAGGTGGATGGTGCCGTTATCGCCGCTAAGCCAGGCTTTCTTGGGCGGGCTGTAGATGTACTCCGCGTTCATGGTGCCCTGTTCGGCGGTCTTCATGTCCTGTTCGTCATACTGGCCTACCAATTCGGCCTGGGCCGCGGAAAACAGCATCAGGCACAGGGTGAAAAGAGCCACGAACTTGGTGATGTTTGAATGCTTCATGTGTCCCTCCTTTGGGGATGTCCGATCCCCCTTCATGGTACCTATCATGGAAAGGGGGGTCAAGGTGAGAATTGTAAACAAATTTCATTTGGGGTATAATCAGGCTGTTTTAAAGGAGGCAGCATGGACTGGACGCAGATGACGGTTTCAACCAATAGCCAGGGGGCGGACATTGTTTCCGAGTTTTTAATGTCCCAGGGAGCCAAGGGCACCCAGATTGTCGACCGGGCGGATATTCCCGACCCCGGCAAGCCCCACGGCTACTGGGAACTGATCGATGTCAACCTGCTGGAGAGCATGCCCCAGGACGTGCAGGTGAAGGCTTGGTTCCCCGGGGAGGCGGATTTGCCCCGGATTGCCCGGCAGCTTACCGAATTGCCTGCCTTGGCGGGGTTTGATTTGGGCACCCTGGGCGTTATCTATGCTGATGTGCAGGAGAAGGACTGGGCAGAACACTGGAAACAGTACTACAAGCCCTTTTCCATGGGCGATACCCTGGTGGTCAAGCCCAGCTGGGAGCCCTACACCCCCCAGGAAGGGGAGAAGGTGATGGAGCTGGATCCCGGCATGGCCTTTGGCACCGGCTCTCACGAAACCACCGCCTTGTGCGTGGAGCTGATGGACGCGTACCCTTGCGAGGGCTCCTTCCTGGATATCGGCACCGGCAGCGGCATCCTGTCCATCGCGGCGGGGCTGCTGGGGGCCAAGGAAGTATGGGCGGTGGACATTGACCCCGTGGCGGTGGAAGTAGCCAGGGACAATGTCAAGCGCAACGGACTTGAGGATGTGGTTACCGTCCGCCAGGGGGATTTAACCCAGGGGCTTGACCAGGTGTTCGACATGGCGGTGGCCAACATACTGGCCGATGTCATCCTGATGCTGCTGGAACCCTTAAAAAATCATTTAAAGAAGGATGGCATCCTGCTGTGCTCGGGCATCATTGAGGGCCGGGAACAGGATGTGCTGGACGGCCTGGCCGCCGCCGGCTACAGGGTGCTGGAAACGCGGCGCAAGGGCGACTGGGTCGCCATCGCCGCCAAAGGATAAGATGCACGTTTTTTATACCGAAGATATTTTGGATGGCGCGGCTTTGTTCGCGCCCGAGGACGCCAAGCACGCCGTGCGGGTGCTGCGCCTGAAACCCGGGGAAGAAATCGCTGTTGTTGCAGGCGGCCAGCGGTATGCCGCCGCCTTTTTGCCGGGGGATAGGCCGGGCGCCCGGCTGCTAGCGCCCCTGCCCTCCACCGAGGCGTCGGTGCGCATCACCCTGTACCAGGGCTTAACAAAAGGGGAGCGGATGGACTACACCGTGCAGAAATGCACGGAAGTGGGTGTCGCCGCCATTGTCCCCTGTTTGATGTGCCGCTGCGTGGCCAGGGAAGAAAAGGGCAAGCTGTCCAGGTGGCAGCGCATCGCCCGGGAGGCTGCCCGCCAGGCCCAGCGCACCCGGATCCCCGAGGTGGAGCCGCTGATTGATTTTGATGCCCTATGCGAAAGAATCGCCGGGCACGGGCAGGCGCTGGTGCCCTGGGAAGAGGGCGGCCAGCCTTTGCGCGCCGCCTACCAGGGGGCTGAGGATGTGGCCGTTATCATCGGCCCTGAAGGCGGCATCACCCCGGAAGAAATCAAAGCCTTGGGCGCTGTGCCCATCACCCTTGGCCCCCGCATCCTGCGCGCGGAAACCGCGGGGCTGGTAGCCGCCGCCGGCATTTTGCTCTTATCGGGGGACATGGCATGAAGCGCGTGGCGTTCTGCACCCTGGGGTGCAAGGTAAACCAATACGATTCCGAGGCCATGCTGGAAAAGTTCCTGCAGGATGGCTATACCGCCGTTCCCTTTGAGGAAGAGGCCGATGTCTACGTGGTCAACACCTGCGTGGTGACGGGCACGGGGGAAAAGAAGAGCCGCCAGATGGTGCGCCGCGCCAGAAAGCTCAACCCCCAGGCTGAGGTGGTGGTGGCGGGCTGCATGGCCCAGCGGGACGCGGAAAAGCTGCTGGAGGACGGGGTGCGTCTGGTGGTGGGCAACGCCAAGCGGGAA
Source organism: uncultured Clostridia bacterium (assembly GCA_937894675.1). Taxonomy (GTDB): domain Bacteria; phylum Bacillota; class Clostridia; order Christensenellales; family Aristaeellaceae; genus DTU024. The sequence continues at coordinate 245,923 of CALCQO010000004.1, read as the reverse complement.
GAGGTGGTGTCCCTGCTGCGTAAAGCCCAGGAGGAGGACAGCGCCATTGCCGCCGTCACCGACGTGCGCCGGGTGCCCTTTGAAAACCTCAGCATATCCGGCCATATGGGCAAGACCCGGGCGGTGCTTAAAATCCAGGAGGGGTGCGACCGCTTCTGCACCTACTGCATCATCCCCCATGTGCGGGGCGGCATCCGCAGCCGGGATGTGGGCGAGATTGCCCGAGAGGCGGAGCGTCTAGCCTTGGCCGGCTTTCAGGAGTTGGTGCTTACCGGCATCCACCTGAGCAGCTACGGCCGGGATCTGGACGGCGAAACCCTGCTGGACGCCATTGCCGCCGCGGCTGCGCCCCAAGGGGTGCAAAGGGTGCGCCTGGGGTCGCTGGAGCCGGTGATAGTTTCCGAAGCGTTTGCCCAAGCCCTGGCTGCCCAGCCCAAGGTGTGCCCCCAGTTCCATCTGGCGCTGCAATCGGGCAGCGATACGGTGCTGGCCCGCATGCGCAGGCGCTATACCACAGGGCAGTTCCAGGAGGCGGTGGCGATGCTGCGCCGCCATTTCCCCGGCTGCGCCATCACCACGGATATTTTAACGGGCTTTCCCGGGGAAACCCCGGAAGAACACCAGCAAACCATGGACTTTGTGAAAACCATCGCCTTCAGCCGTGTCCATGTGTTTCCCTACAGCAAGCGCACGGGCACCGTGGCGGCGGACATGCCGGGCCATTTGCCCAAAGCCGTTAAGGAAGAGCGGGCCCGCCAGCTGATCGCCCTGGGGGAGGAGATGGCGGAAGCATACGCCCGCTCCCTGCTGGGCACCAAGCAGGAAGTCCTCTTTGAAGAGGAGGAGGGGGGCATCGCCGAGGGCTACACCCCCCAGTACATGCGGGTGCGCGCGGCAGGCGCCGCCCCGGGGGAACTGAAAACCGTCACATTAACCGCGTATCAAAACGATGTATTTACCGCCCAATAAAGGAGGAAGTATGGACTGTCTGTTTTGCAAAATTATCGCCGGGGAAATTCCCTCCGCCAAAGTGTATGAGGACGAGCATTGCTACGCCTTTAAGGATGTCAGCCCCCAGACCCCCAGCCATGTGCTGATTGTGCCCAAAAAGCATGTGTCCGGCCTGAATGATACCGAGCTGCTGCCCGATGACAGCCTGGCCGCCTGTGTGCGCGCCGCGGCCAAGGTAGCCAAACAGGAAGGGCTTACCCAGGGGTACCGCCTGGTGTCCAACTGCGGCCCCCATGCCTGCCAGAGCGTGCAGCACCTGCATTTCCATGTGCTGGGCGGCCGGCAAATGGAAGGGAAGATGGGCTGATGGCGGCAGAGAACAAAACAAAACCCACCCAGGTGGCTGTGGTGGAATTTCTCGCGGGCGTAAGCGACAAAAGGCGCGAGGAAGCTTTGACTCTTATCAGCATGATGGAGGAGATTTCCGCCCAGCCCGCCGTGATGTGGGGCCCTAGCATCATCGGTTTTGGCAAACAGAGCTACCAGTACGACACAGGCCGCCAGGGGGAAATCGGCATCCTAGGCTTCAGTCCCCGCAAAGCGTCGCTGACCGTGTATTTCAACGAGGGCTTTGAGACCTATGGGGAGGAATTGGCCAGGCTGGGCAAGCATAAAATCAGCGTGTCCTGCCTGTACATCAACAAGCTAGCGGATGTGGATCTGAGTGTGCTCAAATCCATGCTGGAAAAATCCTGGAAGGCGGCCACAGGACAAAAGGCCGAGCCCCAAACCCCGGAAGCGTATAGAAAGCAGGTGCCGCCCCAGGCCAAAGAGCAGTTCGAAGCCCTGCGCCAAGCGGTGCGCAAGCTGATGCCCGATGCCAAAGAGGTGGTCAGCTACGGGATTTTAGGCTACAAGCAGGACAAGCGCCGTGCCCGGGTGTACATCTCCGCCTTCAAGGACCATGTGGCCATGTATCCCGCCCCCCTGCGGGAAGATTTGCAGGAGGAGCTGAAGCCCCACCTCCACGGAAAACGCTCCGTCTGGTTTGCCCTGGATAAGCCCCTGCCCCTGGATTTCATCCGGCGCCTGGTGGAGGCCATGACGGCGGAATAATCTATGGAAAACAAACAAGCGCGCCTTCCTGAAAGGGCGCGCTTGCTTGTTATCTGTTTAATTTGCGGGTGCCGCTGTGAGAACGGGCGTCTCCTGCTTTGGGGCGAAGGGCATAGCATTGTCGGCGGGCGGCAGGGGGGTAGCCGCGGGGTTTTCCGCGGTGAGGGGGGCGTAAGGCAAGTACCTACGGGCGGCGTCCAATTCCATTTGCTCCGCGGCGGGCAGCGTATCCCCCGCCCTGTACAGCACCTTGTAATCCTTTTCAGTACCCTGGCGTATCTCCATAATCTGGGTAGAGGTACCCGAGTCCCAGCTTCCTGAGGCGTAATGGAAAACCAGATCACTTTCGTACAGGTTGCCGTCATCCTGCAGGGAGAAGCTGCTAAGCTGATAGTGCTTTGCTGCGTTGGTATATCCCCCCAGCTGCAGCAGGGGAACCTCGTGGTTCAGGTAAACGATGTAGTTGCCCTCTTTGTCCGTGCCTCCATGGGTATAGGAATTGCCGCCGTAGGAGGTGTTGTGATAATCCCACACTTCCAGCAGTTGGCCATCCTGCGTCCGCTTCAGGCTGATGTCAAACTTATCAAGGGCTAAGGGTTTGCGGATGGTGTTTAGCGCGGTCAATAGCGCCAGTATCAGCGCGGCAATCAGCAGCCCGGTCAGGATATACCGGATGCGCCGCCAGGCCATGGTCTTTTGAAACTGGGCCATCGCGGCCTTGAAGCTGGCGCTCTCCCTTTGCTGCGCTTCCTTTTCCTTGGGCAAGGTGGCCTGCATGTAGCCGTACATTTGGGCGCAGGGGGGGCAGGCAGCGATGTGCTCGTCCACAAAGGCTTTGCTTTCCTCGCTCAAGAGTTCCTCGATGCGCAGGGGCATCAGGTCCTGCGCCAGTTTGCAGTCATTGCGTTGCATTGTCATCCTCCTTCAGGGTTTCGCGAAGCTTCACCTTCGCCCGGTAGTAGGTAACCCGTCCCCAGGTCTCGCTTTTTCCAAACAGGGCGCCGATCTGGGCATAGCTTAAATCGCCAAAGACGCGCAGGGTGAAGACCTCCTTGTAGGGCTCGGGCAGTTCGTGCAGCGCCTGGTGGATCAACAGCCGCGTTTCCTTGTCCTCCAGCGCCTCCTCAAAGGAGGGGGCGGCGATGTCGGGCATATCCCCTTGGAAGCGGTGCTTTTGCGCGCGCTGGTGGTCGAAGTAGCAGTTTTTGGCGATGGCGCACAGCCAGGTTTCCGGCGCGCAGCGGCCTTCAAACTGCCCCGCGTTTTTCATGGCTTTCATGAAGGCTTCCTGGGCCAGCTCCTCCGACAGGTGCTCGTCCGTGCTCAGGGACAGCAGGAAGCGATAGATGACCTGAAAATAGCGCACATAGACTTTTTCAAAATCCATCTCATCCCTCCTTTCCTCTGTTGGACGCGGTTAAAGCGCTTTCGTTACAAACAAATAAAAAATTCTCCGGCAGTATTCTACCAGAGAATGCTTGTTTGCGCCTGCCCGCTACATGGCCCGGGTGCGCACCATGCGGACATTTTTGTACTGGCTTAACTCGTTCACCACGTCGGCATAACTTGCGCCGTGGGGCATCTGAAGGGTGTAGATATTGATGTACAGGTTCTGCTTGCCGTTTTCATCCTCGATGGTTTCCACGGTGAAGTCTACATCCAGCACCTGAATGTCCTTTTTACCGAAATACTCCTGCAGGTAGGCGATTGTTTCCGTGCGGTGCAGGAAGCGGATTTCGACCTTGCGCCAGTGGTTGACATGGATGACCCGCTGCAAAAACAAAACACCCATCACCATGGCGCCCGTCAGCAGACCAAAGAGGTAGTAGCCAAAGCCGCACAACAGCCCGATGCAGGCGACCGTCCATACGCTGGCGGCGGTGGTCAGCCCGGCAATGCGCTTTTGAGACACCATGATGGTGCCCGCCCCCAGAAAGCCGATGCCGCTGATTACCTGGGCGCTCATGCGCCCCATGCTGATGGCGACGCCCTCGGCGTTCTGCATGGTGGTTAAAATATTGTTCATCAGCAGCCCTTCCAGCATGGCTACAATGGCCGCGCCCAGGCACACCAAGGTGTGGGTGCGCATGCCCGCCGGACGGTTTTTGTACTCCCGCTCCAAGCCGATGAAGGCGCCGATGAGGGCGGCGGAAAACAGGCGGATCAGAATCTCCAATTCATCCATTGGCCGAATCGTCATCAAAGACATGGGCACGCACCTTTCCAACTGTTTGTTTTCTTGTTGATTACACATCATATCACATCCCATGGCGCCCCGCCACTGGTTTGTGAAATTTTTCCGGGGGCAAGGCCAGAAAAAGAACATGGCGCCGGGTGCATTTTTCGCGCATGGTTGCTATACTGGGTGCATTGTTTCAGGAGGTGGAAGGGATTGCAGTCGTTTCAGAACGGCGTAAAGAAGGCGCTGCCGGTGTGCATCGGCATGATTTCGGTGGGGATTTCCTTCGGGCTGGCGGCACGCCAGTACGGGCTGAGTGTGATGGAGGCGACCATGATGTCGCTGATTGTGGTGGCGGGCAGCTCCCAGTTTCTGGCGCTGAACATGCTGCAGCAGGTCACATCGCCCCTGATTATCGTGGCGGGGGTGTTCTTCATCAACATCCGCCATCTGGTGATGAGCACCTATGTGATGAACCGCTTGAAGGGCACGCCCCTGTATAAGAAGCTGCTGCTGGCCTATGTGGTGTGCGACGAAAGCTTCTCCCTGTTTTCCCTCAGCCGCAAGCAGCCTGATGACGCGGCGTATCTGGGGGGCATGAACCTGTTTCTGCACCTAAGCTGGGTGCTGGGCACCTGGCTGGGCACCATGCTGATGAACCTGGTGCCCCTGCGCATGATGGACGCCATGAGCGTGGCCATCTACGCCACCTTCATCAGCATGCTGATGCCCAGCCTGAAAGAAAGCCTGCGGGTGGTGGCCATCGTGCTGTTCACGGCCTTTGTCAACACCCTTTTAACCCAGACCATGCCCGGCGGCACGGCCATCGTGCTGTCCATGCTGATCGGCGCTGGCTTTGGCACCCTTTTGCCTGATGACAAGCCAGTGCGGGGGAGGGCTGGGAAATGAACATCTATGTACTGATTTTTCTAATGATGCTGGTTACCTACATTCCCAGAGCGCTGCCGGCGCTGACTAGCGAAAAAATGAAGCTGAGCCCCTATTGGGAAAAGTTTTTAAGCCTGATTCCCTACACCGCCCTGTCAGCGCTGATTTTCCCCGGGGTGCTCTCGGTGGATCCCACCCGCCCCATCATCGGCGTGGTGGGCGGCCTGACGGCAGCGGCAGCCGCCTGGTACAAACTGCCGGTGGTGCTGGTGATTGCCCTGGCTGTGATAGCCGAGTTGCTGCTCTACCTGGTGGTGTAATGTGGAAAACGCGTTTCCGCTGTCACGGACGAAATTTTCCAAAAACGATTTTTCCAAATAAATTTCCTCCCGCTTCCCCGTCCAAAGAACCCATACCGCCATACGCCCGGCTGTTTACCGGGCGTTTTTCTATGGCTTTCCGGTATGTTGACAATTGTCTGCCCGCCTGCTATCATGCTGATTAATCAGTAATATATCAGCGGTTAACTTTTTCTTTTATTCTCCACCAAGTGTTTTTTTCAGATGGATCGTCTGTTTTTTTACGCGGGAAAATGCATGCTTTGCATTGAATAATAGAGGAGGAACGACATGATTACCAACAACCCCAACCCTGTAGCCGAAATTGTGGATGTGAACCGCGCGCAGATTGAGCACCGCGCCACCTGGATGGGCCTGATTTACGACGAGCTGGTCAAGGCCGGCATCGACGCCGAACCCATCCTGCGCCGCGCCATCCGCCGCACGGGCAACATGCACGGCGAAAACTTCAAGAAGAACTGCCCCGATCCCGACAACTGCGCCGACTTTAAGAACGCTTTCCTGGGCGATGAAAGCAAGGTGGGCCCCCAGTCCTTCAACATGAAGAACATCGAGGCCGACTACGACAACGTAACTGTCAACTTCAACTACTGCGCCCTGGTATCCGCCTGGAAAAAGCTGGGCTTTGACGATGAGACCTGCGCCCTTTTGTGCGACATCGCCATGGATGGAGACCGGGGCATCGCCGACGCCATGGGCCTGGAGCTGGATCTGAAACAGACCATCGCCCAGGGCTGCGCCACCTGCGACCTGCACTTCCGCAAATAATTTGATAGGAATAAGGAGATTGTTATGAAAAAGCTGTTTACCCTGCTGCTCGCTCTCGTCCTGGTGCTGTCCCTGTTCGCGCTGCCCGCCTCCGCCCAGTCCAAGGGCGTCATCAAGCTGGGTGGCCTGGCGCCCCTGACCGGCAACTACGCCGAGTATGGCAAAGGCTTCCAGATTGGCTGGCAGATGGCCCTTGATGAAATCAACGCCGCCGGCGGCGCCAATGGCTACCTGCTGGAGATTGACGTGAAAGACTCCCAGGGCGACACCGTGGTGTCCTCCACCATGGCCACCGCCTTTGCCGAGGATGAAGAAATCATGGCCATCCTGGGCGACTTTACTTCCGGCGCCTGCAAAGCCAACGCCAGCATCGTGGACCGCTACGGCGTCGTGCAGCTGTCCCCCACCGCTTCCGCCCCCGACTACGCCTCCATGAGCCCCTTCTGCTTCTCCATCATGGGCCGGCAGGACGGCGAAGCCCCCTACCTGGCTACCTATGTCCTGAAAAAGTATCTGGGCGTCACCAAGGTTGCCGTTATTCGCGTGGATAGCGACTGGGGCCTGTCCTGCTTTGAAAACTTCAAGGTGCAGGCGGACATCGAAGGCCTGGAAGTGACCGAGGAAAAATACAAATCCGACGAGACGGACTTCAGCTCCATCATCACCAAAGCCAAGCTCAGCGATCCCGAAGTGCTGGTGGTCATGGACCAGGGCGCCGCGGTTTCCGCCATCTTCAACGCCGCCGACTCCGCCGGCTGGGACATCAAGCACGTGGCCCTTGGGCCTGGCACCTCCGAGCAGGTGGTCAGCCAGCTGATGACCCCCGACAACATCATCGTTACCTCCCCCTTCTTCTTCGACCCCCAGAACGCGGAACTGACCAAGTGGAAGGAAGAGTTCGCCGGCAAGGCAGGCTTTGACCCCACCGTGCACCCCGCCTGCGCCTATGACACCATGTACCTGATCAAGACCGCCATCGAGAACATCGGGGATGGCGAAATCACCCGCGACGCCATCCGCGCGGCTCTGCAGGATGTGGAAATGGTGGGCATCACCGGCCGCATCAAGTTTGAGCCCTCGGGCGACATCCAGCGCGATTACATGATCTGCGGCGTGGAAAACGGCGAGTGGAAGGTACTGGAAGGCTTCGATTACGTCAACCAGTAAAACACATAGCTAAGTCCCCGCGGTATTGTCCGCGGGGCATCCCCTCTAATCCCAGCGGGGCGGGCTGTTCCGCCCCGCTTCCCCTTTACGCGGCTTTGCCGGCGCATTCCAAGGAGGGCGCATGGAGTATTTCCTCAACCAATTGGTGAATGGCCTGAGCCAGGGCGCGATTTACGCACTGATGGCTATCGGGTATTCCGTCATTGTGGGTGTGGTGGGCATGGTTACCTTCACCTACGGTGAAATCATGATGATTGGCGCCTTCGGCGCGTATTATGTGTTCCAGTTTGTGGGCGTCAACCTGCCCCTTGCGCTGCTGGCGGCCTTCGCCAGCTCCTTTGTGCTGGGCATCATCGTGTACAAGCTTTGCTACGAGCGGTTTTTCAACGCCCCGCGGCATATTTCGCTGCTGTGCACCATTGGCTTTAGCATGCTGATTAAAAACCTGGTGCAGATTGTGTTCGGGCCCGAGGCCAAGCCCGTGCTGAACATCATCGACAACCGCACCTTCTCCATCCCCCTGGGCGGCGCTGTCTCCATTGATCTGAAGCTTTTGCAGATTGTCATCATGGCGCTGGTGGTGGTGCTGGCGGTAACGCTGACCCTGTTTTTCAACCGCACCAAGTCGGGGGTGGCACTGCGCGCCGTCAGCCAGAATAAGGAAGCGGCGTACCTGATGGGCATCAATGTCAAGCGCACCGCCATGCTGGGCAACTGCATCGGCTGCGGCTTTGGCGGCATCGCGGGCATTTTGCTGGCCATCTATTACTACACCATTTCCACCACCACCTGGGGCGGCTTCAGCATGAAAGCCTTCTCCGCCTCGGTGCTGGGCGGCCTGGTAGACCTGCGCATGTCCGCGCTGGGCGGCCTGTTTATCGGCATCATAGAGAACCTGGGCATCACCATCTCCTCGGCTACCTTCCGGGATATGTTCGCCTTCGGCTTCCTGATTCTGATGCTGGTCATCCGTCCCCAGGGCTTCGCCAGCAAGAAAGGCAGCAGAGTATGAGCAAAGTACGAGCGTTGTTTGAGAAATACCAGGCGCTTTTCTACGTGCTGATATTGGCCGTCCTCTGCGCCGTTCCCTTCCTGCTGCCCAAAGCCCTGTATGTGCGCTACGCCTGCAACATTCTAATGTACGCGACTCTGGCGGGCTCGCTGAACATCATCAACGGGTATTCGGGGCAGACCTGCCTGGGCCAGGCCGGCTTTTTCGCCATCGGCGCCTATACCATGGCGGCCCTGTCCACCAATTTCGGCGTCAGCTTCTGGCTGCTGCTGCCCCTCTCTGGGCTGCTGGCGGCGCTGGTGGGCCTGTTGGTGTCCCTGCCCACCTTGAAACTTAAGGGCATCTACCTGTCCATCGTCACCCTGGGGGCGTCGGAAATTATCCGCATCATCGCCCAGACCTGGACGCCGGTTACCGGCGGCGCCATGGGCATCAAGCAGATTCCGTACCCCCAGCTTTTCGGGCTGGACACCTTCCGCCCCAAGTACTATTACTTTATCTTCCTGTTCATCGGCGTGGTTTTCCTGTTTGTGACCAAGCGAGTGCTGGCCTCCCGGGTCGGCCGCTCCTGGATTGCCATCCGGGAAGATGAAATCGCCGCCAAGTCCCTGGGGGTGCAGACCAGCTTCTACAAATCCCTCAACTTCATGTACGGCGCCTTCTGGGCGGGGGTGGTGGGCTGCGCCTACGCGCCTTTCGTCAACTACATCGAGGCGTCCCAGTTCACCACCGACACGGGCTTTAATGTGCTGGCCATGATTGTCATCGGCGGCCAGGGCACCCTGATTGGCCCCATTGTGGGCAGCACCATCGTTACCCTGCTCACCGAGTCCCTGCGCTTCCTGGAAAGCTGGCGCTATGTCATCTACGCCGTGCTGATTATCGCCATGATGTGGCTGCGCCCCCAGGGCATCGCCGGGGCGTCCAACTCCATCCTTGCGGGCGGCAAAATCAAGCGCAAGCCCGCCGCCGCGGGCGGGAAAGGGGGTGCGTCGCATGGCTGAGAGAAAAACAACGCTGCTGGAGGCCAAGGGCGTCTGCATGTACTTTGGCGGCCTGAAAGCCGTGGAAGAAGTGGACATGCAGATTAAGCAGGGGGATATCTTCGGCATCATCGGCCCCAACGGCGCCGGCAAAACCACCTTCTTCAACGTGTGCACGGGCATCTACCCGCCCACCAAGGGCAAAATATTCTTCGAGGGGCAGGACATCACTGGCGTCAGCCCCGAAAAGGCGGCGCAGCTGCGCATCGCCCGCACCTTCCAGAACTTGCAGCTGTTTAAGTTTATGACGGTGCTGGACAATGTGAAAATCGGCTGCCATATCAAAACCAAATCCAACCTGCTGGACGCCATCGTCCACACCAAACAGTACAAGCAGGATGAGGAATACACCACCGAAAAGAGCCTGGACATCCTGCGCAGCATCGGGCTGCACGAGTACCGGGACGCCAAGGCGGGCAACCTGTCCTACGGCATGCAGCGCAAGGTGGAAATCGCCCGGGCGCTGGCGCTGGACCCCAAAATCCTGCTGCTGGACGAGCCGGCCGCCGGCATGAACCCCCAGGAAACCAAGTCGCTGATGGAGTTTATCAAGATGCTCAACCAGGACGGGTACACCATCGCCGTCATCGAGCACGACATGAAGTTCGTGATGAACTCCTGCAACCATATCCTGGTGCTCAACTTCGGTAAAAAGATATTTGAAGGTTCCCCGGATCAGGTCAAGGTGAACCAGGAAGTGCAAAGCGCGTACTTTGGCCGCGGTCTGGTGGCGGGGGAGGCATTGAAATGAGCGAATTGTTGCGGGTGGATAACCTGTCGGTCTATTACGGCTATGTCAATGCCCTGCAGAATGTCAGCATCCATGTCAACGAGGGGGAAATCATCACCCTCATCGGCGGCAACGGCGCGGGCAAAACCACCACCCTCATGTCCATCTCCAATTTGGTGGACAAGGCGGAGGGGCGCGTTACCTTCCGGGGGGAGGACATCACCCGGAAAGCGCCGGATAAAATCGTCAAGATGGGCATCAGCCATGTGCCCGAGGGGCGCAAGATCTTCCCCCAATTGACGGTGTATGAAAACCTGGTGGCGGGCACCTTCGGCAAGCCCGGTACCACCAAGGAGCGCATGAACCAGTTGATGGAGCAGAACTTTGTCCTGTTCCCCAGGCTCAAGGAGCGCGCCAAGCAGGCGGGGGGCAGCCTGTCAGGGGGCGAGCAGCAGATGCTGGCCATCGCCCGGGGGCTGATGATGGACCCCGCCCTGATTATGCTGGACGAACCCTCCTTAGGCCTGGCGCCCATCATCGTGGAGGAAATCTTCGAGCTGATCCTGCGCATCCGCGAGGGAGGCACCACCGTGCTGCTCATTGAACAGAACGCCTCCATGGCCCTGTCCATCGCCGACAGGGGCTATGTGCTGGAAACGGGCAAAATGACGCTGACGGGCACCGGCGCCGAGCTGGCCGTCAATGAAGATGTAAAGAAAGCCTATCTAGGCGCCTGAGGAGGAAGCATGGAACTGGGTCTGCGGGACAAAACAGCGGTGATAACCGGCGGAAGCCGGGGCATCGGCTTTGAAATCGCCCGGGCTTTCCTTCAGGAAGGCGCCCGGGTGGCGCTGTGCGCCCGGGACAAAGAGGTGCTGAAAGAAGCGGAGCAAGCCCTGTCCCCCCTGGGGCAGGTGCTGGTGATGGAGGCGGACGCAACCAGACAGGAGGACATGGACAAAGTTGCCGACGAAAGCGCCCGGCGCTTTGGCGGCATCCACTGCTGGGTGAACAATGTGGGCGGCAGCATCCCCCGGGCGGGGGCGCAGTATACCGATAAGGAGGTGCGCCAAACCGTCTCCGTCTGCTTTGACACGGCGGTTTACGGCTGCCAGGCGGCACTGCGCCAAATGAAACAAACCGGCGGCGCCATTGTGAACATCTCCTCCCTCGCCGCCCGGTGCGGCACGGCGGGGCGCAGCACCCTCTACGGGCCGCTGAAGGCCGCGGTGCGGGAACTGGCCGTGATGTACGCGGCGGAGTATGCCACCTACGGCATCCGGGTCAACAGCGTGCTGCCCGGCTTTACTGCGACCCCGGCGGTGGAGCGCACCATTTCGCCCGAGGAATTAGCCTATAACGCGAACGGCACCTTGCTGCGCCGCGTGGCAAAACCCGAGGAAATTGCCTGGCCGGTTGTCTTTCTGTGTTCCGACAGGGCATCCTACATCACCGCCGCCTCCCTGGAAGTATCCGGCGGCCGCAGCGTGGTGCTCAACCCCGGGTACTCGTATGAGGGGGGCAAATGATGCCGGGCAAACAACAGATATACGACGCCCTCCTGCAGGATATCATCCGGGGGGAATACCCGCCCGAGGCGGTGCTCAACGAAAAAACGCTGATGGAGCGCTACGGCGTCAGCCGCGCGGCGCTGCGGGAAGCGCTGGTGGATTTGCGCAACGAGAATGTGCTGCGCAGCCTGCCCCGCTACGGGTACGAAATCAAGCTGCTCAGCCAGGATGATATCAACAGCGTGATGCAGTACCGCATGATTCTGGAAATGGGAAATTTGCCCCTGGTGTACCAGAAGGCCACCCGCCAGGAATTGGAAAGCCTGATGGACAAAGTGCAGCCCTCCCACTATAATAAGTCTGAGGATGTGTGGAGCGACTGGCGGATGAACACCGAGTTCCATACGCAATTGCATTCCCTGGGAAAAAACCCCTATATCAACGAGCAGATCAAGCGCTGCCTGTCCATCCAGAACCGGGCGTTCGCCCAGTCCTGCTGGGATGTTTGGCAAAAGGTGCGCATCCGCTTTACCGAGGAAAGGCATCAAAAGTTGTTGGAAGCGCTGCTGGCGGACAAATTGTACCAGGCCATGGAAATGCTGGAGCAGGATTTGTCGCACTTCAGCGACGCGTTTGAATTTACCATATAAAGATTGAGGAGGATTGTGATGAAAAAGGTACTGAACAGGCCGGAAAACTTCGTGGACGAGATGATGGACGGCATCATCGCCGCCTATGGCGACAGGGTGCAGCTGCTCAACGGCGACAAGCGGGTGCTGCTGAGCAAGTACCCTGCCCCCGAGGGCAAGGTGGGCATCGTGACGGCGGGGGGCAGCGGCCATCTGCCGGTGTTCCTTGGCTATGTGGGGGACGGGCTGCTGGATGGCTGCGCGGTGGGCAATGTGTTTGCCTCCCCCTCCGCCCAGAAGATGGCGGACATGATCAAAGCCTGCGACCGGGGCCGGGGCGTATTGTGCCTGTACGGCAACTACGGCGGCGACAACATGAACTTCGACATGGCCTGCGAAACGGTGGAGATGGAGGACGATATCCAGACCAAAACCGTGCGTGTGAAGGACGATGTGGCCTCTGCGCCGCCGGAAAACAAGGACAAGCGCCGGGGCGTGGCGGGCATGGTGTATGCCTTTAAAGTAGCTGGCGCCGCGGCCAAGGAAGGCAGGGATCTGGCGGGGGTGGCTGCCGCCGCCCAAAAGGCGCTGGACCATACCCGCACCATGGGCGTGGCCATGTCCCCCTGCATCGTGCCCGAAGTGGGCAAGCCCACCTTCTCCATTGGGGAAAACGAGATTGAAATCGGCATGGGCATCCATGGCGAGCCAGGCATTGAGGTGCGGGAAATGATGACCGCCGACGCCATCGCCGACCTGCTGCTGGACAAGGTTTTCGCCGACATGCCCGTGGAAAAGGGCGGCAAGGTGTCCGTCATGGTCAACGGCCTGGGCGCCACCCCCAAGGAAGAACTGCTGATTGTGTACCGGCGCATCGCCCAGGTGCTGAGCGAAAAGGGGATTACCCCCATGATGCCCCATGTGGGCGAGTTTGCCACCTCCATGGAGATGGCGGGCCTGTCCGTCACGGTGATGCATCTGGACGAGGAGCTGGAAGCGCTGATGCGCGCTCCCGCCACCTCCCCCTTCTACACCAACGAAAATATCTAAGGAGGAACCCATGGCCAACGCACAGAGCCTGCGCCGGGGCATGAAGGAAATCGCCCGGGTGATGGCGGAAAACAGACAGTATCTGATTGAACTGGATCAGCGCAACGGCGATGGGGATCTGGGCATCTCCATGTCCGACGGCTACGCCGCGGCCGCCCTGGCGCTGGATAGCACCGAGGAAAAGGATCTGGGTAAGCTGATGCTGGCGGCAGGCAAGGCCTTTAACGAGGCGGCGCCTTCCTCCCTGGGCACCATTACCTCCCTTGGCATGATGGGCATGGCCAAAGCCTTAAAGGGCCTGGAGGAGATGGACGCGGCTCAGCTGGCCCAGGCTTTCACCCAGGGGGTGGAGCGCATCATGGAAAGGGCAGGCTCCAAACCGGGGGAGAAAACCATCCTGGACGCTCTGGACCCTGCCGCCGCGGCGCTGCGCAACCACGCCGCCGAGGGGCTGCTGCCCGCGCTGCAGGCTGCCCAGGTAGCCGCCGCCCAGGGGGCGGAGAATACCGCCAACATGCGCGCTGTGCACGGCCGGGCCGCCTATTATGGCGATCAGACCCTGGGCTTGATTGACGGCGGCGCCGAGGTGGGACGCCTTATTTTTGAAGCCCTGGTCGCGGCAGCCAGCGAAGGCTGATGCCATCCCGCGTGGGGAACTGTAAGCTACTCAATTCGTAAACCCAAAGCATCAACAAAGCAGCCTCCTTCCATCGGGGAAGGAGGCTGCTTTTCTATCTTATACTGCAGATTCCATAGCGGACGCTAATCATTCCTGCGCCGCAGCAGGATCAGCCGGACCAATTGCAGAATGGCGCTGACCGCGGCGGCCACATAGGTCATGGCGGCGGCATTGAGCACCTTTTTAACCCCCTGCTCCTCCTGCTGGCTGGTGATGATGCCGCTGTTGTTCAGCATTTCCACCGCCCGCTTACTGGCGTTAAACTCCACCGGCAGGGTAATCAGGGCAAAGACCACTGTCAGGGAGAACAGGATGATGCCGATGGTGACCAAGGGCTCAAAGGATAGGGCAAAGCCCAGGATGAAGATGGGCAGGCTGAGGGAGGAGCCGATGTTCACCACCGGCACCACCGCGGTGCGCAGGTTCAGCAGCGCGTACCCGTCCTTCTTCTGCATGGCGTGGCCCGCCTCGTGGGCGGCAATGCCAAGGGCGGCGACGGAGTTGGAGCTGTACACCCCTTCGGAGAGGTTCAGCGTTTCGTTGCGGGGGTCGTAATGGTCTGTCAGCATGCCCTGGGTGGGTTGCACCCGCACCCGGTCGTTGCCGCTGTCATCAAGAATTTTCTGGGCGGCCTGGGCGGCGCTGCCCGGAAAATTGGATATCACTTTGCTGTACTTTTCATAGGTGCCCTTGACCCGCATCTGCGCCCACAGGGCCAGCAGGATGCCGGGAATCAGCAGTAAGAATGTAGAATCAAAATACATGCTTGTCATCCTTTCGTATAGGGATACTCTATTATACCACGTTTGAACCCTGGTGAAAAAGTCGGCAGCAAGGCCGGGAGAAATACCGGGTTGCCAAGGGAAAACCCTGTGTCCCGGGGGAGCCTTGCCTGGCTGCGTTTCCCCCTCCATATGAAATTGGATGCGGATGTATGATTGATAGAGAATATCGTATGCCGCAGGAATCGTTTTTTCACAAATGTACTTTTTTCCATCCCTATGACCCGCCCGGAATGTTTGCCTTTTGTTTGACTTTCCCTGCCGCTCATGCTATATTATAACACGCTGATTTTATCAGTGATGCCAATATAGCTCAGTTGGTAGAGCAACGGTTTCGTAAACCGTAGGTCAAGGGTTCAAGTCCCTTTATTGGCTCCACGAGGTGTAGCGCAGTTTGGTAGCGCGTTTGGTTCGGGACCAAAAGGTCGCAGGTTCAAATCCTGTCACCTCGACCACGTCGGAGCAAAGTCCGCTCCGCTCAAAGCCAGGGAGTCCCTTGCAGGGCCCCTGGCTTTTCGCAACGCTTCCTTGCTCCTCCTTTCCGTGAAAAGCAGGCTTTTCACGGGGCGGGACGGAGGTTCACAGATTTTAGATAAAAGCCGAGTCAAAGCCCACTCTGCGAATAGATTATATTAAACTTTTCAATACTGAGTTGTATCCTTATGCCAGCTTCTCATGAACAAACCTATAAACTTCATCCATGGCCTGTGTTGCCTCGGGGAACATGGGCGCGAGCAGGGGGAAACAGTGAAACAGGCCATCCCACACATGCAGGTGCACTTCAACTCCCGCTTGTTCCGCCTTTTTCGCGAACCGTACGGAATCATCCAACAGCGTTTCCGCGTCCCCTACCTGGATCATCAGCGGCGGCAGACCTTGTAACTCTCCAAAGAGGGGGGAGGTGTAAGGGTGCTCTGCGTCTCCGCCGCCCACATAATAGCCAAGATAGGTTTCGTTGGCTCCCTTTGGGGTGCAGGGGTCTGCCCGTAGGCGGGTTTGGTGGGATTCGCCGGACAGCGTCGCGTCCGTGCAGGGGGAAAACACAACACAGGCGGCGGGCATAGGCGCCCCTTCGTCCTTCAGCTTCAGCAGGGCGGAAAGGGCGATGCCCCCGCCGGCAGAATCTCCCGCGAACACGATGCGCTCCGGCGAATAGCCTAAATCAAGCACATACCGGTACATCGCCGCGCCGTCGCTGGCCGCCGCGGGTGCGGGATATTCCGGTGCGAGACGGTAATCAAATGTCAGCGCCTTGATGCCAAGGCGTTTCACAAAGTTTCCCACAATCCCTCGGTGGGAAACCGCGCTGCCCATGACAAAACCGCCGCCGTGGAAGTAGAGCACCATGTTTTTCGTTTCAATCCCTTGGGGCTCCGCCCATTCCGCGAAAACCGGCGCGCCTTCCGCCGGATGAAACGAAACGCCGGCGGTGGGCTTTACCAGGCGCTTTGCCGCCTCCTGAGTATCGTTTCTCAGCTTTTCGATGGAAGTATTCCGGTCAATCGTCTGCGGTCTGAGTTTTCCCTTCATCAAGTGCCGGTTGCGCATGAACGCGCGCATCAGACGGGCTTTGAAGCTGATCATTCGCCTTCGCTCCTTTGCTTCTCCTTGTTCTTCCAATACCGGCTGCCATCCGGCGTACGGCACAAATACCCGCTGTCGACCATCGTGCGCCGGATCAGGAAATAGTCCCCGAATGTATGGGCGGAAGCGAGGATTGCATTGACTTCCTGCTCGGTATAGTCTCTATCGTCCTGAAACTGCCGCGCGGTGTACGCGCAGGCCTCTTCCCGTATGGCGTGCTTGGCAGGCCATTGCTTCAGCTTGCCGTTGGCATCCAAAAATCTCGCTAATTTTATAGATATGTCCATTGTTTTCATCCTTTCCTTCTGTTTATGCTGAAAACATCGCCAGGAACAGCCGATAATCCGGCATCGGTCCCGAATCATTATGGGTAACGCGGTGGATGGCCAGTCCATTCACGACAGACCAGAACAGCAGGGAGAGGTCTTCGGCACTCCCTTGCACTAACGTGCCATCCGACTGCCCCTGCCGAATCATGTCCGCAACAATCCGATAAGGTGCCTTTCTTTTTTCAGCAATAAACTCTTTTTCCTTACCTGGCAGCGCGATTTCTCCCATTTGGGCAATCAGGCAGCAGGTTTGGGCAAAGCGCTCACTCGTTTCAATGGAATGGAACAGTCCGCGCAGCGCGGTATCAAGTTTCTCCTTCGCGGAGATGTCCCTGGCTTTTAAGGCAAGGCTTGCCTCCGCCAGTTTATCCAAGGCATCCATGATTAAATCCAAACAGATGGACTCCTTGGAGGGATAGTAGTGATACAGGAGCCCCTGGGCCATGCCTACGCCATGGGCTATATCCTGGACGCGCGCCGCGGCTAGGCCTTTCATGGCAAACTGGCGCAGCGCTTCCATGCGGATCTGCTCCATTCGTCTTTCCCGCGTCTGTTCATTCTGCTGGGGAGTTCTAACCACTTGATGCTCTCACTTTTATAGATTGAATAGACGTTCAGTCTATCGTATTATATGGGCGAAACCCCCGTTTGTCTATCGTTATGCAATATTTCGAATGAAACATTTAATGGATTTTCAAGTCTCAGCCTCCATTTAGTCTCTGAAAACAGGGAATAAACACCGCGCCTCTGTGAAGAATGAGAAAATTGTGGTACATAGGAGTAAGCGCCGCGTTTTACCGCGCGCCGTTGAAGGAGTGCCGGGCTGCCGGCGATGGAAAGGAAAAGCTGTGAAAAAGAAGATTTGCATTCTGTTGATTCTGATGTTGGCCGTCATTCTCCCCGCGTCCGCCAACGAGTTTGTCAATGGCACCTATGGCATCTATGTGGATTCCATGAAATTTGTCACCGGCCCCAATGGGGAAAGGCAGATAGAAATGATTCTGCCCAACATGGGCCAGGAGCCTATTGAGGCGGTCGCCATCGAACTGATTATGCTGGATGGGGAGAAACAGCCTGTGCTGGCTTATTCCCCCGACGCCGCGGGTTTCCTGCAGGAAATGAATATCAGCAATTATTCCAACCCGCTTAAGTTCAAGAATCCTTTAGAGCCCGGCAAGGACGGCCGCCATGTGCAGACCATTGCTCCGGAGTACAGCCAGGCGGTGGAAGCCCGTGCCGCGGTTACCTACTACCGCCGGACTAGCGGGGAGGAGTTCTTTGTAGCCCCCTCCGTCATGCTCTGGAACCACACCGACGGCACAAGGCTGCCCCCTGCCGCGGGCGGGGCGTATTACCCAGGGCTCACCCAGGAGCAAAAGCAGCTGTCCACCAGCTTTCCGCTGGGAATGATGCGGGATTCCCGTGTACTGTACGATTTTCTCGCCCCCTCCTACGGGCTTTCCGAGGGCGGCGTGTGGATCCATGAGGTAAGCGAAGGCTCCCTGGGCGCCAAACTTGGCCTGATGGCCGGCGACCTGTTGGTATCCGTGGATGGGGTGCGCCTGGACGACAACAACCTGGCCATTGATCTTGGCAAGGTGAAAATGGCGCAGGGAGAACAAGTGGAGTTTGTCTGGCTGCGCAACGGCGAAACCATGCGGGGAAGCATTGGGAAAGAGTAAAGAATAGCCGCTTGCCAGCATGGGATTATAACTTGTGTAATCATGCAGAATGTGCATCAGCGTTGAAAAACCACCCGCGACTGTCCAGTATGGACGAATCGCGGGTGGTTATCTTTATTGATTCTCTTATAGCCGCTTAGCACTCAAATGCGAAGCAATTATTAGACACATGATAGAACAGATGATATTTTACTTAAAACTCATGAGATAGTGTGTGATATTATGAATGGCAGCGGTGCCAATTACTCTGCTCCTAATCCAATTTATGCAGCCAGATGGTGTATCGCATCAGCTTTCAGCCGAGTTTTCTGACCCTGGCATCACCGACTGATATATCCTCCGTAACTCCTGGGTTACCTTCTCCATGTCAAAATCCTTGACCTTTTCCATGTTGTACTGCCCCATGGCGGCTGCTTCAGGGTTGGTGACCAGCGTCTTGATGGCTTGCGCCATCCCCTCCACGTCCCGGGGGTCCACCAGATACCCGCCCTTTCCCTCATCAATCAGATCCGTGTTGCCCCGAATCCGGGAAGCCACCACCGGCAGCCCGCAGGCCATGGCCTCCATCAGGGCGACGGAGAGACCTTCCCGGAAGGATGGAAACAAGTAGGCATCTGCAGCCCCGCATAAATCAGGGATGTCTGTTCGGTAGCCTAGTAGTTTAACTTGGCTGGAAAGATCATGCTCTTCAATCAGCTTTTCTACTTCTGTCTGGAGATCACCCTGTCCTGCGATGAAGTACTTGACACGCGGATTGTTTACTTTGGCCAATGCCCTGATGGCGTTGGTTTGATTCTTGTTGGGCGATATTTCGCCAACGGACAGGAACATGAATTCGTCGTCCTGCACACCGAGGCTGCGGCGTATTTCCGATTTCTTTTCCGCGGACAGCATGGAAAATTTTCGGGTATCAATGCCTACGCCTGGAGTATATTCAACGCGCTTGGCGGGCATATGTTTTTTCGCGAAGGCATAGTCTTCTTTGTTCAGGGTAATCAACACATCAGTCCAGCGCGCGCAGAGCCACTCAATGGGAAAAAACAGCAGCCAGTTGATAAGCGGCGCTCCCTGATAGAAATGAAAGCCATGGGCGGTGTAAATCATCGGATGGATGCGGTATTTTCTTCCCAGCAGCCGCCCCAGCAATCCCCCCACCGGGGTATTGCAGTGAATGATGGTGAAACGTACCTTTTTTTCCAACTCATTCAGCTGCCGCCACGCTTTCAGGTTGCCCGGATGCAGGGGGTTCCTGCGGAAATCAACCTGGTGTATGGAAACATGCCATTTCTCTTCGTCCTTTTGCACTTCCTTGGGCGATGGATAGGAGAATTTGCTCGCGATATGAAAGTTCATTCCCAGGGACAAAGCGGCCAGCATGCTGGAATGGGAAAAATGGTTCAACCGTTTTGCCAGGTTGAGGATATACAGCATTTTCATGGCATGAACCTGTTGAAAGACAGGGTGCAATATGTTTGCGTACCGCGCATGCTACGACCTGCCCAGCGTGACGCGGATGCTGCTGATGTCGGCGGAACATTCCGGATTTTTCTGATCCAAGGATGCTTTGGTGACCAGGATGCTGCCATCCCCTGTCAGCACTTTGAATGCTTTATTCTCCCGGTCAACTGCGATTACCTTCCCGCAGACCCGGCCAACATATTCCAGTTCGTCCACCATGCTGCACTGCCAGATATACAGCCTTTCACCGTTATAGGTCGTGAACGCCCCCGGCATGGGGTAGGTCAGCGCTCTGACCTGGTTGTAAATCTCCCAGGAGCTTTTCGACCAGTCAATCAGCCCGTCCTCAGGATTTCTTGAGCAGGTGAAGCTTGCCAGGCTGTGATCCTGCTTTTCCCCTTGGGGATGGCCGCTCTCCAGCGACAGGACAGCTTTCTGCAGGGCGGGTACCAAAGCAACCAGGCATTTATCCGTCAGGGTGTTGATGTCATCCTTGATGTCAATATCGACCCATTCCCGGGCGATGATGTCCCCCGCGTCAACCTGATCCGCCAGGAAAAAAATGTTGACAGCGGTTTTCGGCTCACCGTTGAGGAGCACCCAATTCAGGGGCGCGAAGCCCCGGTACCGGGGCAATGGCGCGAAGTGGCTGCCGATACAGGCGATGCCGGCGCAAGCGCAGACAGCCTCCCTAAGCATCCTCCTGTACCCAAAGCACATCAGGTAGTCCGGCTGAACTGTTTGGCAGATGGCGACAACGGATGCGTCATCCAGCTGCGTGGTGCAGGGAATGCCCCTGTCCCGGCAATGGGCGAGGATATCCTTGCTGTACGTTGTGTTTTCGTGGGCATGTTCCTTTTCCAGAAACACGTGCTGAATGGATACCAGGGGCGAGAGGATTTTCAGCGCCTCATATCCGACCCGGCCGCCAATGAATAGAATGTACTTCATTTGTACCCCTTCCCTGCATCCTGGTTTTGTTCAGGTTGCTCCGCGTTCTGTTGCGGCTTGACATAGACATTTTTCCGCGTCAGGACAGTCGCAAATGTCTGGTATATAATTTTTACATCCAGAAGAAATGATACATGCTCCGCGTAATAAACATCCAGTTTCAGACGCTCCTTCCATTCAATGGAGTTGCGGAAAAATGCCTGGCTGTAACCGGTAATACCGGGCAAGACATCCAGCTTTTTGATGTCCTCCTGGTCATATAATTCTCTTTGGCCAGGCAAATCAGGCCTTGGGCCGACAAAACTCATATCCCCGCGCAGAACATTCAGAATCTGCGGGGTTTCATCCAGGGAGGTTTTTCTCAGCAAACGCCCCAGCGGGGTGACCCTGGGGTCATCTTCTGCGTTATAGGTGGAACCGTCCTCCAGGCGGATATCCGGCGCGTTGTTCAGCATGCTGCGGAACTTGTACATCTGAAACACCTTGCCGTTTTTGCCCAGCCGCGGAGAAATATAAAAAACCGGCCTTCCATCTTGCAGAAGGATAGCCGGTACTAGCACCAGGCATAGGATACCAAAAAACGGCAGGGCAATCAGGGAAAGAAGAATATCCAGCACACGCTTGACAAAATTTCTGTATATCACGGGCAGGTGTTCCTTATCGTAGAAAAATGCAATGTGGGTTACACGATTTTCATCTTTTTTAGAACACTGGTCATGCATTCAATGACAAAGGCAACCTGTTCCTCAGTCAGCAGGGTATGGGTCGGCAGGGTAATCTCATTGCAGTACTGATTGTACGCGTTGGGATAATCCTTGATATCAAAACCCATCGCTTTATAGCCGGTGAACATGGGGAGGGGCTTGAAGTGCACGTTGCAGGCAACTCCCTTTTCCGCCATGGCGTCAATCACTTTATTGCGCTGCTTTTCATTGATACCGGGGATGCGCAACAGATAAAGATGGCCATTTCCACAGTGGTCTTCGCCTTGATGCTGCAGACTCTGCAACCCTAAAGGCAGGAAAGCCTGGTCATAAGCCGCGATGGTTTGATGTCTCTTTTCTGACATGGCGGGGAAGCGCTCCAACTGCGCCAATCCCAGCGCGGCCAGGATATCAATCATGTTGCACTTGTAGCCTGGGAACACGATGTCGTACTCCCAGGAACCCAGTCTCATTTTGGACAAAGCGTCCTTGCTCTGCCCGTGGAGGGAATAGAGTTGGAAATCCTGATACAAATCCTCGATTTCTATACCATCTCTGGGCAGCCAGGTAATGGCGCCGCCTTCTGAGGTGGTCAGGTTTTTCACAGCATGGAAAGAAAAAGCGGTGAAATCGGCGCAAGTGCCGCTGCATTTGCCGCGAAGGGAAGAACCGATAGAATGCGCGGCATCCGCAAGTATAACAGGATGATCAAAAAGGGCTTGTTTTGTGTTGGTGGGATGATAAAGATGCTTCTTGGAGCGGACGGCCTCATACACTTTGTCATAGTCCGCCATCACCCCGCCGATGTCCACAGGTATGATAGCTTTGGTCCGTTCTGTTATCGCCTGCTCAAGCTGCTCATAGTCCATAAAATAGCTGTCTTTGGCCACATCAACCAAAACAATTTTTGCTCCCACATGCTCAATGATGGAAGCTGATGCGGAGTAGGTATACGAGGAGGTAATCACCTCATCCCCGGGTCCGATGCCCATTTCCCGAAGAACCAATTCCATCGCGGCGGTGGCGGAGTTGACGCAGACAGTGCGCGGGGTGCCATAAAACGCGGAAAGCCTGGTTTCAAACTCCTTGGTTTTTGGCCCGGTCGTAATCCAGCCTGAGCGCAATGCATCTTCCACATAACGCAGTTCCAGATCAGTAATATCCGGCGGCGAAAACTGTATTTTCACACTAGTCCTCCTACTGTCCACATTCATTGCATGCCTAACATGAGAAACATACCATAAATGGGGTAATCAGTCAATTAATGCGGGCGCTTTTCAATAAATAATCCAACAAAATTCCGGCGTTTTCTTCAACTGTAATGCTGCTTTCTGGGTTTCCTCCTAATGGGAATGATGCCTGCTAGTCGTCCTCTGACAGATGCTGCCTATCAAGACCCTCAACTGGTGTATCCTTTTTATTCAGCCTCCCCGTCCCCCCCTCAACCACGCCGTCGTTCTTCAGCACGCTGACGATGGTGCCCACAAAGCATTTGATGTCCATGGATAGGCTGATGTTGTTTACATACTCCCCGTCATACCGGGCTTTGTCCGGGATTTCCAGGGCGTCCCGGCCGTTAATCTGAGCCCAGCCGGTCAGGCCTGGGCGCACATCGTTGGCGTTGTACTTGTCCCTCTCGGCGATTAAATCGTATTGGTTCCACAGCGCCGGGCGCGGGCCGATGACAGCCATGTGTCCCGCCAAAATGTTCAGCAGCTGGGGCAGCTCGTCCAGGCTGGTTTTCCGAAGAAATTTGCCGGTGGAGGTGATCCACGCATCCGGGTCTTCCAGCAGGTGGGTGGGGGTATCGTGGGGGGCGTCGATGCGCATGGTGCGGAACTTGAGCATCATGAAGGTGCTCTTATGGATGCCCACCCGCTTTTGCTGAAAGAAGACAGGCCCCCTGCTGTTGAGTTTGATGGCGATGATGATGATTAAAAACACGGGGGACAGCACCACCATCCCCAGAAGCGACAGAAGAAAATCCAACGGTCTTTTTACATACTTTGCGTACATTTGCGCTGCTCACTTTGCGGGCGGCACATCAGGCGGCCCAGGTCGTAAAAAAGTACCAGTGACGGGGGAAATATCCACCCTCATATTAGCCTGTAATCCCTTGCCTGTCAACGATGCCCGCCCCCCTTCCTTGACAACCCCTGGGGATACAGATAAAATGTTGCTGATATAGGGGAAAGGGGTTTCTTTTCATGCCAGAAAAGTTGACAATGGATAAATTGGTAGCGCTGTGCAAGGTGCGCGGCTTTATCTTCTCAGGCAGCGAAATCTACGGCGGCCTGGCCAATACATGGGATTACGGCCCGCTGGGCGTGGAGTTTAAAAACAACGTCAAAAAGGCCTGGTGGAAGAAGTTCGTGCAGGAATCCCCCACCAATGTGGGCTTGGACGCGGCGATATTGATGAACCGCAATGTCTGGGTAGCATCCGGCCATGTGGGCACCTTCAACGACCCGCTGATGGACTGCAAGGCCTGCAAAGCCCGCTTCCGCGCCGATCAGCTGGCGGAGGACTGGGCCAAAGCCCAGGGCGAAACCATCCAGGCCGACGGCTGGAGCAATGAGGAGTTGGAAACCTATATCCAGGACAAAGGCATCGCCTGCCCCACCTGCGGCAAGAAGGATTTTACCGGCATCCGCAAGTTCAACCTGATGTTCAAAACCCATCAGGGAGTCACGGAGGATAACTCCACCGAATTGTACCTGCGGCCGGAAACCGCCCAGGGCATTTTCGTCAACTTTAAAAACGTAGTCCGCGCCACGAGGCGCAAGCTGCCCATGGGCATCGCCCAGGTGGGCAAGTCCTTCCGCAACGAGATTACCCCCGGCAACTTTATTTTCCGCACCCGGGAGTTTGAGCAGATGGAGCTGGAGTTTTTCTGCCAGCCCGGCACAGACCTGGAGTGGTTCGAGTACTGGCGCGCTTTCTGCCGAGACTGGCTGTTGTCCCTTGGCATCAAGGAAGAAAACCTGCGTCTGCGCGACCACAAGCCCGAGGAATTGTCCCATTATTCCAAGGCGACGACAGACTTCGAGTTCCTCTTTCCCTTTGGCTGGGGCGAACTGTGGGGCATAGCCGACCGGACGGATTTTGACCTGACCGCCCACCAGAACACCAGCGGCGAGAACATGGAATATATCGACCCCATCACCAACGAGCGCTATATCCCCTATGTGGTGGAGCCCTCCCTGGGAGCGGACCGCATGGCCCTGGCTTTCCTGTGCAACGCCTACGAGGAAGAGCAATTGGAGAATGACACCCGCGTGGTGCTGCGTCTGCACCCGGCGCTGGCGCCCTACAAGGCTTGTGTGCTGCCCCTGCAGAAAAACAAGCTGGGGGACAAGGCGACCCAGCTGTTCCGGCAGCTGTCCAAGCACTTTATGATTGATTATGACGAGTCCGGCTCCATCGGCAAGCGGTACCGCCGCCAGGATGAAATCGGCACCCCGCTGTGCATCACCGTGGACTTTGATACCTTGGAAGATGAAACCGTTACCGTGCGCGAGCGCGACAGCATGGCGCAGGAACGTGTGGCCATCGCTGACCTGAAGCAGTTTATCGAGGATAAGATCGCGTTCTGACATACGCACCGATGATTGAAAGGGGCGAATGAATTGTCAAGCTACTACCCCGGGGGCGAAAGACCGGAGCGAAAGCGCCGCTCGGACCGGCATAAAGCAAATGAGGAGCAGCCGCAGGTAAGCTCGGCGCGGCGCCCCAGCTACCAGCCGGATTCCGGCCGTGTGCCCCTGCCCATGAACGAGCATTACCCCCAGCAGCCCCCCATGCCCGCCCAGCGCAACGCGCCCACCGTATACGATTATGATCATTATCCCCCCAACACCCGGCTGGATGACAGGGATGACGATTACGACGATTATGAGGACGCGCCCCGCCGCTGGCCCTTTATCCTGGTGGGGCTGGTTTTGCTGCTGCTGGCGTTGGTTGCCGTCTTGTATTTCTTTGTTCCCAAGGATAATACCGGCCCCCTGGGCACCATCCGCAAGCCCATCGCCGGGGTAATCGACAATGTGCTGGGCATCGACAGCCAGGCTGTGCCCAAATTGATTAAGTTTGAAAACGCCGAGCCCTACGGGGTAACCGGCGTGCGCACCGTGTTTACCTTTACCACCGACATCGCGGTGGAGGATGTGCGCTTGCAGGATGAAAACGGCAACGTCATCAACAGCGTGACCGCCGCCAAGGATACGGAGAACACCGTGTGGACAGCCACGGTGGTGTTTGACGAGCCCTTTGAGGGGGCTGTGTTCGCCAATGTGTTCAAGGACGGCAAGTGGCTGTCGGAAAGCCGTTCCATTCAGATGAGCATTACCGAGCCCACCACGGCGCCCACCGTAATCCCCACCCAGCCGCCTATTACACAGCCGCCGGTATCGGGCCAACCCGCCGGCCTCGCTCTGCTGGGGGCAACCCAGCAGCCTCAGGCGACCCCCGCCCCCACCCAGATGACAGCCCAGGCGGTTGCTACCCAGCAGGCGGTGTATACCGCCCCGCCCTTTATCCCGCCGGTAACCGTGGTCACCGCGCAGCCCCTGCAAACCCAGCAGCCCGACATTTCCCAGCAGGCGCAAACCCCTGTAGAGAACGAGGGGGAGACGGGCGAAATTTCTGATGAGTACCCTGAAATTGCTCAGCAGGCTCAGGGGCAGCAGTCCCTTGCCACCCAGCAGCCTGCCCCGGCGCAGCAGGCAGCGGCCATTCCCGCCCAGCCGGATGCCACCCCCATGCCTGTGTTGACAGCGGAGGCCTCCGAAGCAGCGGCGCCTGCTAAACTCAAATATACTGACGCCACCTATCTGGGCGGCAGAAAACAGAATGATTTTACCAGGGAAGACCCCATCAATGTGCCCGCCCAGTATACCTCCTACGAGGGGGGCGTGTTCACCTTCCGGGGGGATTCCTTCCGCCGCAACGCCGCCTTTGGCAGCGTGGATGTGCAATTGCAGCAGCTGTCCGTCCTCTGGCAGACAGAGCTGGGCAGCCTGCGCACCGAGGATTCCGGCCGGGTATACGGCCTGGGGTGGACGGGGCAGCCCGCCATCGTCAAATGGTCTAAGGAACTGCGCCTGGCGATGAACATCACCGAGGAAAAGAAAGCCGTGTCCCCGCTGAAGGAAGTCATCTTCGCGGCCCAGGACGGCAAGGTATACTTCCTGGATCTGGACGACGGCGTCGCCACCCGGGAGCCCATCGATGTGGGCTTCCCGCTCAAGGGCAGCGTGGCGGTGGATCCCCAGGGCCAGCCGCTGATCGCCTTTGGTCAGGGCATCTCCAAACTGCCCGGCAAGACCGGCGCCATCGGCCTGTACATCTACAATCTGCTGGACCAGAAGGAGCTGTATTTTGTCAACGGCCGCCGCACGGATAAGCAAAGCCAGTACAGCACCAACGGCGCCTTTGACGGCACCCCCCTGTTCGACCGCTCCAGCGACACCATGATTGTCGCGGGCGAGAACGGCCTTTTGTACACCGCCAAACTCAACACCAAGTTCGATTACGCCAACCAGGAGAGCATGTCCCTGGCCCTCAGCCCGGAGGTACATTACCTCAAGAGCAAGGGCAACCAGCAGGACACCTCCGTCAGCATGGAAGCCAGCGCCGCCATGTACATGGGCTACGCTTTCATCGCCGACAAGCAGGGCATCGTGCGCTGCGTGGATACCAACACCATGGAAACGGTGTGGGCGGTGGACGCGGGGGACAATACCGACGCTTCCCCGGCACTTGATTTCAATACCGACGGTACACTGTCCCTGTACACGGGCAATACGGTGTTCACCAGGCTCAAGGGCAAGAAAACCGCCACCATCCGCAGCCTCAACGCCATGACGGGCGAGGAAAACTGGCAGTACCAGCTGCCTGTTGCCTTCGATCAGGGCGAGCGCTCCGGCGTCAAAGCCAGCCCCGTCGTGGGGGACAAGTCCATCTCCAGCCTGGTTATCTTCACCGTCAACAAGGTGGAGGAGGGCGGCGGCGCCGTCATCGCCCTGGACAAGGAAACGGGCAAGGAAGTCTGGAAGACTCCCCTCACATCGGGCAGCATCTCCTCTCCCGTGGCTGTCTACAACGACCAGGGCGACGCCTGGATTATCCAGGGGGATGAAAAGGGCCGCCTCACCATGATGAAGGGCCTGACCGGCGAAGTGGTCAACACCCTGCAGCTGGAGGGAGAGATTGAAGGCTCCCCCGCGGTGTACAACGACATCCTGGTCATCGGAACCAGCTCGGAAAACCCCAAGATGTACGGCATCCGCATCGAATAAAAGCAAGAAAAAATGCAGGCCGCGCGCCTGCATTTTTTTCGGGAGTATTTGTGCGTAGTGATTTCTCTTTGGAAACGCGGCGCCTGATTCTGCGCCCCTACAGGATGGAGGACGTGCCGGACGCCCACGCCATATTTTCCGATCCCGTGGTGATGGCGTGCTGCGAAGCGCCCTATACACTTAAGCAAACAGAGGAACAGGTGGCTTTCTTCCGCCGCAGCGGCATCGCTCTGGCGGCGCGGCATCGCCAGCAGGGGCGGATGATTAGCCACCTGCTTTTCAAGCAGATGCCAGGCGAAGCCCAGGGCATCTACGAAATCGGCTGGATATTCCACAGGGGCTGCTGGCGCCAGGGATATGCGTATGAGGCGGCTAACGCCCTGATAGAGCACGGCTTTGCCGAACTTCACCTGCACAAAATCTGCGCGGAGACCATCAGCCCCGTATCCGTCCATCTGATGCGCAAACTTGGGATGGAAATCGAGGGGGTATTCCGCCAGCACGCAAAAAATCCCCAGGGACAATGGGCGGATGTAACCTGGGCTGGCATGCTCAACCCCCTGCATCATAATCAAACAACAGGAGGCACATATGAATAAACGGTATCTGGTGGCGCTGGATCAGGGCACAACCTCTTCCCGCGCCGTGGTCTTTACCCCCGAGGGGGACATCATGGCCGCTTCCTCCATGGAGTTCAAGCAGCACTACCCCCACCCCGGTTGGGTGGAGCATAACCCGGATGACATCCTTTTTTCCCAGGTGGAGTCTTTGCGGGCTGCCGTGCGGCAAGCGGGCATTTCCGCCAGCGAGATTGCCGCCATCGGCATCACCAACCAGCGGGAAACCACCCTGCTGTGGGACAGGGCTACTGGCCGCCCGGTGCACAACGCCATTGTATGGCAGTGCCGCCGCACGGCGGAGTATGTGGAAAAACTCAAGCAGGCGGGGCATGACACCACCATCCGGGAAAAAACCGGCCTGGTGCCCGACGCCTATTTCTCCGGCACCAAGCTGCAGTGGCTGCTGGACCATCTGGACGCCCGGGAGCGCGCCGCCAAGGGGGAATTGTGCTTTGGCACGGTGGACAGTTACCTGGCCTGGCACCTGGTCAAAGGGCATCCCCATGTGACGGACGCCACCAACGCCAGCCGCACCATGCTGTTCAACCTGCACACCCAGCAGTGGGATAAGGAACTGCTGGCCATCATGGACATCCCCGAGCAGGTGCTGCCCAAGGTGGTGGACACCAGCCGCATCATCGGCATGCTGGATGAGGATGTCCTGGGCGCGCCCATCCCCGTGGGGGCGCTGGTGGGCGATCAGCACGCCGCCCTCTTCGGCCAGGCCTGCGTTCACCCCGGCGACACCAAGAACACCTACGGCACAGGCTGCTTTATGCTGATGAACATTGGCGACGAGTTCCGCCTGTCCCAGTCAGGGCTGCTGACCACCATGGCCTGGCGGCTGGACGGCAAGCCTACCTACGCCTTTGAGGGCAGCGTGTTCATGGGGGGCGCCACCATTCAGTGGCTGCGGGACGAACTCAAGATGATCGCCACCGCCGCCGACAGCGAGCCGGTGGCCCGCAGCGTGCCCGACACGGGGGGCGCCTACCTGGTGCCCGCCTTCACCGGCCTGGGTGCGCCTCACTGGAGCATGTACGCCCGGGGCACTCTGGTGGGCATGACCAGGGGTACTTCCAGCGCGCAGATTGTGCGCGCGGCGCTGGAGTCCATCGCCTACCAGAGTCACGACCTGCTCTCCGCCATGGCCAGGGACGCGGGGCAAACCCCGCCCAGCCTGAAGGTGGACGGCGGCGCCAGCGCCAACCGCTTCCTGATGCAGTTTCAGACAGACATCATGAATGTGCCCATCCTGCGCCCCGACGTGCTGGAAACCACCGCCCTGGGCGCCGCTGCCCTGGCGGGCCTGGCCGCGGGGGTGTACCGCAGCCCCGAGGATGTGGCGCGTATCTGGCATCTGGATCGGGAGTTTACCCCCGCCATGAGCCAAAAGGACCGGGACAAAGCCCTGGCCGGCTGGCAGCGCGCGGTGCGCGCGGCGCTGTACTGGGCAGGGGATGGGGAATGAGAGCCGCGGCGAAGCGGAAGGGGGGACGTCTGTTTGAAGCGCGTTTTATCTTGGATTCACTCCAGCATCATATCCCAGTTAACCCTGCGCAAGGCGGTGATTTTTCTTGCTCTGGCCGCGGTGTTCGTCCTGGCTGTCATCGGTTTCAGCCAACCTGTGTCGAATAATGTTCTGCAGATCGTCAGCATCGTGACAACCCTATTCAGCGCCTTGATGATTGTGACCGAACTGCATGCGGGAAAACAGGCGAACAAGGCGGAACGCTTGATAGAGCTGAACAATTACTTCCATGACAACGAAGGCCTGATGCTGATGTGCGATGCCCTGGAAAATGACAAGAACAACGGCTTGGGGGCACCCAACTTCGCCAAGGTGGGCATCGTTAACTTCGCGGCTTACTGCTCCTATTTTGAGAACCTGGGGTTCCTGATTAACAAAAATGTCGCCAACATCAGCGATATTGACGACCTGTTCGGATACCGTTTTTTTCTGATGATGCACTGCCCCTATATCCAGGAGTCCAACATACTGCCCCATTCCTCCTCCTGGCAAAAGATGTTTGAGCTGTATGACATCTGGATCCGGTACCGCAAAAGCCAGTACCACGAAGGGGATTACGGCAAGTATACCGCCCGGGAGGAATACCGCTTCACGGAGAAGTACCTGAAGGAAAAACTGTACATGTATGACAAGGGGTATATCCCAGAAAAGGTCGAGGTGCATCTGCCCAACCTGCCCTCCCTTACGGCCAGAACGCTGCTGTTCGCGGACTTGCAGGATTTTCTGGCTTTGGAGGACATCGCCTTTCCCAAGGACCTGGGCAGGGATGCCTTCTTTCCCCTGGACAGAAGCGAAAGCATCGAGTCCATCCATAAACACCACTGCGTCGGTCTGTTTGAGGGGGATACCCTGGTGGCCGCCTGTGTGCTGGTGAGCGATGACGCGACAGACCGCAGCCTGTCGGTTGCGACCAACATGAAAGACCTGCTCCCCCAGGATGTGCTGACCTTTGATTTTGTCGTCGTGCACCCTGACTGGCGCAGGATGGGCATCCACCATGCGTTCATCGACTACGCCATTGCCTACGCGAAAAGAAAACGCAAGGGCGTCATCCTGGCGGTGACTTCCCCGCGCAACCTCGCTTCCAAGAAGAACTTTGTCAGCGCGGGGTTCAATATCATCAACCCCAGCCTCAGCCTCTACGGCGGGGAAAGGGTGCTGATGCGCTACGACATCCAATAATCATTTGTTTGCTGATGCCACTTCACAGCCGCCGTCCGCTTGGGGGATGGCGGTTCTTTTCTCGCCAGGAAGGCCTTGCATGATTGTTCCCGCTTTGCTTCTGTGATATACTTTATGCCTGTTAAAGGGGAGGGGGAACGGGATGTTTATTGCCGACGCGTGGCGGGATTACCGGGTGCTGGACACCGGGGACGGGGAGAAACTGGAAAAGTGGGGCGATGTCCTGCTGATCCGGCCGGATCCCCAGGTAATTTGGCCCAAAGAAAAGCCTGCCCTCTGGCAGAAGGCGGATGCCCGTTACGCCCGCAGCGAGACGGGCGGCGGCGCTTGGACCTTTGAACGCTCCCTGCCGGAAAAATGGGTCATCCGCTATGAGGACATGGGCTTCTATGTACGCCCCACGGGCTTCAAGCACACGGGGCTCTTCCCCGAGCAGGCCGCCAACTGGGACTGGATGCGGGGCCTGCTGATGGGCAGGAAGAATACCAAGGTGCTCAACCTTTTCGCCTATACCGGCGGCGCCACCGTCGCCTGCTGCAAGGCGGGCGCCCATGTTACCCATGTGGATGCCGCCAAAGGCATGACCCAGTGGGCCCGGGAAAACCGGGATCTGTCCCAGGTGCCCGAAACCAGTACCCGCTTCATCGTGGAGGACGCCCTGCGCTTTGTGCAGCGGGAAAAACGCCGGGGAAGCACCTATGACGGCATCCTGATGGACCCCCCCAGCTACGGCCGGGGGCCTACCGGTGAAGTCTGGAAGCTGGAGAATGAACTGTACAACCTGGTGCAGGAGTGCAGCGGCCTGTTGTCCAAAAACCCCCTGTTTTTCCTCATTAACGGCTACACCACGGGCTTTCAGGCCTCCGTCCTGGGCAACATCCTGCAAAAAACCGTGGTGCGCCAGTTCGGCGGCCAGGTGGACGCCCAGGAGGTGGCTCTGCCGGTGGAGTCGGGCGGGGTGTTGCCTTGCGGCGCCAGCGGGCGCTGGACATTGTGAGCAGCGTGTTGAAAAAGCCTGTAACCGCAGCCTGCGGCTGCTTGCTTCGTCACGAGTCTGGCAACCTGCGGTCACTTACCTGTAGTAAGCTCCCTTGGTTGCCAGCCGCGTTCCTCGCCTTCCAGGCTTTTTGAACACGCTGCTGGCGTGTGGGATACGGTGGATATTCGGCACAACTGATATGCATCGCTTCGTTTGATTACCTTCGACTTTTCACCCAGAAAGGAAACCTTATGTTTTCAACCCCCGTTATTCTCTTTGAAGATAACCATGTCATCGTTGCCTTAAAGGAGCCCAACCTGCTGACCCAGGGGGACAAGACCGGCGATGAGGACATGCTGTCCCTGCTGAAAAAGCATGTGAAGGAAAAGTACGACAAGCCCGGGGAGGCCTTTTTGGGACTGGTACACCGCATGGACCGCCCGGTGGGCGGCCTGTTGGTGTTTGCCCGCACCAGCAAGGCGGCCCAGCGGCTGGCTAAGCAATTGGGGGATAACCGCCTGCAGCGGGAGTATGTGCTGATTGTTGAGGGCAACCCGCCCCCCAGCTTTACCCTGCGGGATTTTCTGGTCAAGGACGAAGCCACCAACATGGTCAAGGCCGTTCCCTCCTACCTAAGAAAGGGCAAAGAGGCGGTGCTCCACGCCAGGAAAATCGCCCAGAAGGAAGAGGACGCCTTGGTGATTGTGCGTCTGGAAACAGGCCGGGCGCATCAGATCCGCGTTCAGATGGCCACCGCGGGCTTTCCCTTAAAGGGCGACCAGCGCTACGGCGGCAAACAGCCAAGGGCGCAGATTGCCCTGTGGGGCATGCGGCTGAGCTTTGCCCACCCCATCACCGACAAGCAGATGGTTTTTATCGCGCCCCCGCCCATGGAAGAAAACAAGCCCACTGAGGAGAACCCCCGACCCCAGCCCAATTTGTGGCTGCCCTACCGGCGGGAGTTGGAGGGGCTGCAGAGCGTGTGGCCGCCCATCTCCGAGCAGCTTCCCTTGGAATAATGCCTTACTGAAAGGAACGAAATGGCCAAACCCTTTACATACGAAGTAACCAAAGTCTGCAAACAATCCGGCGCTAGGCTGGGCGTTTTGCATACCCCCCATGGGGACATCCCCACCCCCATCTACATGCCCGTGGGTACCCAGGCCACGGTAAAAGCCATGACCAGCCGGGAGATGCGCGACATCGGCACCAAAATCCTGCTGGCCAACACCTACCACCTGCACCTGCGCCCCGGGGAAAACCTGGTGAAAAAGGCAGGCGGCCTGCACAAATTTATGGATTGGGACAAGCCCATCCTCACCGACAGCGGCGGCTTCCAGGTGTTCTCCCTGGGGGATCTGAACAAGATTTCCGAGGAGGGGGTGCTGTTCCGCAACCACCTGGACGGCAGCCTCCTCAACATGACGCCGGAAGTGTCCATGCAGATCCAGCAGGATTTGGGTGCGGACATCGCCATGGCCTTTGACGTGTGTTCCCCCTACCTCTGCGACTATGACAAAGCCAAAGAGAATATGGAGCGTACCCACCGCTGGGCCAAGCGCTGCCAGGCCGCCCACACCCGGGAGGACCAGGCGCTCTTTGGCATCGTCCAAGGCGCCTTCTACCGGGATTTGCGCGCGCAGAGCGTGGAAACCCTGGGGGAGATGGACTTTATTGGCTACGGTATCGGCGGGTTGTCCGTGGGCGAGCCCAAGGACATCATGTACGACATCCTCGACCACATCATGCCCATGATGCCCAAGGACAAACCCCGGTACCTGATGGGCGTGGGCACGGCGGACTGCCTAGTGGAAAGCGTGGTGCGCGGGGTGGACATGTTCGACTGCGTGCTGGCCACCCGGGTCGCCCGCAACGGCACTGCCCTGGTGCCCGAAGGCCGCCTGGTGGTGCGCAACGCTAAATACGCCGAGGATTTCAGCCCCATCGAGGAAGGGTGCGACTGCTACGCCTGCACCCATCACAGCCGCGCCTATATCCGCCATCTGCTCAACGTGGGGGAGATTACCGGCGCGCGCCTGGTCAGCATCCACAACCTGCGCTACCTTCTGCGCCTGATGGAACAGGTGCGCGAGGCCATCGCCCAGGATCGTCTATTGGACTTCCGCAGGGAGTTTTACGCCCGCTTTGACATGCGCGGTTCCTTCAACCGCGGGGAGGAGCAGGCATGAGCAGCGCCCATTTTGTACTGAACAATGTTTCCTACCGCTACGACGAGGATGCCAAGCCCGCCCTGAACAAGGTGTCCTTTTCCGTCAACAAGGGGGAGTTTGTGGCGGTTTTGGGCCACAACGGCTCGGGCAAATCCACCCTGGCCAAGCTCCTCAACGGGCTGTTTTTGCCCAGCGAGGGGCATATCCTGGTCAGCGGCATGGACACAAGGGACGAGCAATACACCTGGGACATCCGCCAGAAGGCGGGCATGGTGTTCCAGAACCCGGACAACCAGATTGTCGCCACCGTGGTGCGCGATGATGTGGCCTTCGGCATGGAAAACATCGGCGTCCCCTCCCCGCAGATGCCCCCCCGCATCGACGAGGCCCTGGGCGCGGTGGGCATGCTGCCCTTTGTGGACAGGGCGCCCCATCTGCTCAGCGGCGGGCAGAAGCAGCGGGTGGCCATCGCCGGCATCCTGGCCATGCACCCTGAGGCGCTGATACTGGACGAAGCCACCGCCATGCTGGACCCCTCCGGCCGCAAGGAGGTTTTTGACACCGTGCAGCGCCTGAATCAGGAGCAGGGCATCACCGTCATCTGGATTACCCACTTCATGGAGGAGGCCGCCAAAAGCGAGCGGGTGATGGTCATCCACCAGGGCGAGGTGCGCATGGACGGCACCCCCCGGGAGGTGTTCGCCCAGGGGGAAACCCTGCGTTCCTTCCGTTTGGATGTGCCCCCCATGGCGCTTTTAAGCGAGGAACTGCGCGGCCGGGGCATTGATTTGCCTCCGGATATTCTGACGGTGGAGGATATGGAACGGGAGGTGCTGGCGCGATGCCGTTAACCCTGCAGAACGTAACCCATATCTACCAGCCGGGCAGTCCCTTCCAGTCGGTGGCGCTCAGCGATATCAACCTCACCATTGACGACGGCGAGCTCCTCGCCCTCATTGGCCATACGGGCTCGGGCAAATCCACCCTGGCCCAGCACCTCAACGGGCTGATGCAGCCAACCAGCGGCGCCGTGCTGCTGGACGGGGAGGACATCAACAGCAAGGATACCGACAAGCGCCGCCTGCGTTTCCAGGTGGGGCTGGTGTTCCAGTACCCCGAGTACCAGCTGTTTGAGGAAACCGTGGAAAAGGACATCGCCTTTGGTCCCAAGAACATGGGGCTAAGCGCCGGGGAAGTGAAGGACAGGGTGCTGGCCGCCATGGATATGGTGGGGCTTAGCTACGAGGAAATCGGCCAGAAGTCGCCCTTTGAACTGTCCGGCGGGCAGATGCGCCGGGTGGCGCTGGCCGGCGTGCTGGCCATGCAGCCCCGCATCCTGGTGTTGGACGAGCCCACCGCCGGGCTGGACCCCCGGGCGCGCAAGTTTCTGCTGGAGGATATCCAGCGCCTGCACCGGGAAGGCACCACGGTGGTGATGATTTCCCACAGCATGGACGATGTGGCGCAGCTTGCCACCCGCATCGCCGTGATGGAAAAGGGCCAGCTGGCCATGACCGGCACCCCGGAGGAAATCTTCAGCCAGTACGACAGGCTGACGGGCATGGGCTTGGATGTGCCCCAAGCCAGTGTGCTGTCCCACCGCTTGCGGGGCAAGGGGCTGGCCATCGACAACTGCTACCAGCTGAGCTGCCTGGCGGACGAGTTGGAGAAGCTGCTCAAAGGGGGTGCGCCTCATGCTTCGTGACATCACCCTGGGCCAGTACTACCCGGTAGACAGCTTTGTGCACCAGCTGGATCCCCGCACCAAAATACTGCTTACCCTGGGCTACATCATCGCCGTGTTCATGGCGTCCAACCTTTTAGCCTATGTGCCCATCGTTCTGTTCCTGGTGCTGGCCATCCGCGTCAGCCGCATCCCCGCCAAAATGATGCTGCGCTCCATCCGCCCCCTGCGGGTGCTGCTGATTTTTACCTTCGTCCTCAACCTGTTCTTTGGCGCGGGGGACGAGGTGGTTTTCCGCCTGGGCTTTATCGTGATCAAATACGAGGGGCTGATGAACGCCCTGCACTTTTCCCTGCGCCTGATTTTCCTGGTGATGGGCACCAGCTTGATGACGCTGACCACCCCTCCGGTGGTGCTCACCGACGGCCTGGAAAAGTTGGCGTCGCCCTTGCGGGTCATTAAGTTCCCCGCCCATGAGATGGCCATGATGATGACCATCGCCCTGCGCTTCATCCCCACCCTGGTGGAGGAAGCGGACAAAATCATGAAAGCCCAGACCGCCCGCGGGGCGGACTTTACCAGCGGCAACATCAAGCAGCGCACCCAGGCGATGATTCCTCTGTTGGTGCCGCTGTTTATCAGCGCTTTCCGCCGCGCGGGGGATCTGGCCATGGCCATGGAAGCCCGCTGCTACCACGGCGGGGAGGGCCGCACCCGGCTGCATGTGCTCAAATACGGCGTCAAGGACGCCCTGGCCGCCCTGGTGGTGCTGGGGCTGCTGGCGGCCGTGTTCCTGGTGGGGAAACTGTTATGAGCGATGCCTGGCGGCGTATCTTTCTAACCATCGAGTACGACGGCACCCGCTACGCCGGATGGCAGCGCCAGCTGAACGCCCCCAGCGTGCAGGGCGAGATCGAGAAGGTGCTTTACACCGTGGAAAAACGCTATGTGCCGGTGTACGGCGCCAGCCGCACCGACGCGGGGGTGCACGCCCTGGGGCAGGTGGCCCACTTTGACACCCGCGGCCGCATCCCGGTGAACAAGTATCCCTTTGTGTTCAACTCCATGATGCCCGAAGACATCAGCGTGCGCCTGGCAAGGGAGGTACCCCCCGCCCAGCACGCCCGCTTTTCCGCCCGGGGCAAAACCTATACCTTCCGCATCGACAACCGCCGCCACGCCTGTGCCCTGAAGCGGCGCTTCTATGCCCATGTGCCCCTGCCGCTGAATGAAAGCAGCATGCGGCAGGCCGCCCAGGCGCTGCTTGGCACCCACGATTTTGCCGCCTTCGCATCCGCCGAAAGCAAGGCAAAAACCACCGTGCGCACCCTCAAGCAGCTGGATGTACAGCGCCAGGGGGAGGATATCATCCTCACCGTCACAGGCAACGCCTTTTTGTACAACATGGTGCGCATCATGGCGGGATCGCTTATTTATGTCGGCCTTGGCCGCATGGACACCGGGGACATCCTGCGCGCGCTGGAAGAAAAAAACCGGCTGCTCCTTGGCCCCACCGCCGACGCCTGCGGGCTGGAGCTGACCCGGGTCTACTACGAGGATTTGGCATGAGCGCGTCCCAGCCCCTGCGGGTATCCGCCCGTACGCTGGCGGAGTTCACCTATTTTCAGCCGGATATCACACCTTCCTCCCTGGCTGCTTTGCAGGCGGGCACCAAGGGGCACCTAAACCGCCAAAGCCAGGCGGAGGGGCGCGCCGAGGTGCCTGTTTTTTGGCAGGGGGAGGCGGAAGGCCTGCCCTTTCTGGTATCAGGCCGTATTGACTTGCTGCAGGATGCGGAGACCCCCCCGGTGGTGGAGGAGATTAAGCTGTGCCAGGGGGATGCCCCCCCAGCGCCCCACCCCGCCCACCTGGCCCAGGCGCTGTGCTACGCCTTCATGCTGGCGGAGAAGGAAAAGCTGGCAGCGGTTGCCCTTACGGTGCGCTATGTGCTGCCCGAGGGGGACACCGTCTGCCATTTTTCGCAAACGCTGTCCCATGACGCCCTGCGGGAGGGCTTTTTCGCCCTGCTTATGCCTTACGCCCGGCATATGGCCAGGGTGCAGGCTCTGCGCCAGCAAAGGGACGAGTCCCTCTCCGCGTTGCCCTTTCCCTACCCCGACTACCGAAAGGGGCAGCGGGACATGGCCGCCCAGGCGTACATCGCCATCGCCCGGCGCAAAAAGCTGTTCGCTGTGATGCCCACAGGCACCGGCAAGTCGGCGGCGGTGCTGTACCCGGCGCTCAAAGCCCTGGGCAAGGGGCTGACCCGGCAGGTATTCTTCCTCACCGCCCGCACCACCGGGCGGGAAGCGGCGCTCAAAG
Source organism: uncultured Clostridia bacterium (assembly GCA_937894675.1). Lineage (GTDB taxonomy): Bacteria > Bacillota > Clostridia > Christensenellales > Aristaeellaceae > DTU024. The sequence continues at coordinate 207,563 of CALCQO010000004.1, read as the reverse complement.
AAGTGCAGCGCATGCGGAAGCAGGGGGCGCAGGTGCGGGGCGTGGTGCTCAGCGCCAAGGAGAAGAGCTGCCCCCAGGAAACCATGCGCTGCCATCCGGATACCTGCCCCCGGGCAAAGGGCCACTACGACAGGGAGCGGGAGGCCATCAGCCAGGCGCTGGACGAGGGCTTGTGGGATGAAGGGTACCTGCAAAAGCTTTCTGAGCGACATCAGCTGTGCCCCTTTGAGCTGTCCCTGTCCCTCAGCCTGTATGCCGATGTGGTGGTGTGCGACTACAACTACGCCCTGGACCCCATCGTGTATCTGCAGCGGGTGTTCGATCAGAACCGCCAGGTAACCCTGCTGATTGACGAGGCCCACAATTTGCCCGGCCGGGTGGGGGACATGCTGTCCACCTCCCTCTCCGGCCAGAAAGTCATCCTCTGGCGCCGGGAGGCGGGCAAGCTTCATGGCCGCTCTTCCCCGGTGTACAAGGCGCTGACGGGGCTGCTGCATGCCCTGCGCCAGCTGGACGAAACCCTGGACGCGCCGCCGGACAGCCTGCAGATTGCTTTGGAAGAAGTAAGCCCCGTGTCCCACCTGCTGCCGCTGAGCGCGGGGCGGGACTTGTACCGTTTTGTGTATCTCTACCGCAGGGCTCTTGGCTGCCCGCGGGATTACGCCGCGTTTATAGAAACCGAGGGCAAGGAAAAGCGCCTCACCCTGCAATGCCTGCATTTTACCGAGTATCTGAAGGAGCGCACCCGGAAAAAGCGGGGCTGCGTGTTCTTTTCCGCCACCTTATCCCCCCTGCATGCCATGCGGGATTTGCTGGGCGGCGATGAGGAGGACGCCTGCTTCGCCCTGCCCTCCCCCTTCCCGGAAGACAACCTGCTGGTGATGAACCTGCCGGTGGACACCCGCTACCAGGCCAGGGAACAGACGGCGCCCCAGGTGGCCGCGGCCATCGAGGGGATGTACGGCGCCCATCCCGGCAAGTACCTGGTGTTTTTCCCCTCCTACGCCTATTTGCGCAGGGTGGCGGAACTGCTGGATGGCGAAACATTGCCCCTGCATGTACAGACCCAAAGTATGCTTGATAGCCAGCGCGCCGATTTTTTGCGTCGCTTTACCGGGGATGGCAGGCCTGTGCTGGGGCTGTGCGTACTGGGCGGCGTCTTTGCCGAGGGCATCGATTTGCCGGGGCTGAGCCTGATTGGCGTGTGCGTGGTGGGGGTGGGTCTGCCCATGGTGAACCCCCGCCAGGAAAAACTGCGCGGCCTGTATGATGATTTGTTTGACAACGGCTTTAACCTGGCCTACCGCTACCCGGGCATGCACAAGGTGCTGCAGGCGGCGGGGCGGGTCATCCGCTCCGGTGAGGACAGGGGGGTGGTGCTGCTGCTGGACGAGCGCTACCGCCAGGGGGCGTACCAGCAGCTGCTGCCGCCCCATTACCGGGTACAATATCTGGGGGACGCGGCACAGATTGCCCCCATGATGCAGGAATTTTATCATCAAGGTGGAATACAACCATGATGACAATGGGAGGGAAACAATGACAGATATCCCGCAGCACAAACCCGACTCCATGCAGCTGCGCATGCTGCTGCTGCATACCCTGGACAAACTGGGGCCGTCCACCAACATGCAGCTGATCGCCTTCATGGTGGAAAACGACCTGATGAATTATTTTGATCTGCAGGACACCCTCTACCGCCTGCAGGACAACGGCCAGATTACCCGCGCCCCCCTGGCCAACGATTTTCTGGTGTCCCTGACCGAGGCAGGCCAGCAGGCGCTGCGCCTGTTTATCGGCCGCACCATGGATTCCCAATTATCCCGGGTGGACAGCGCCGCCCAGCAGTACCGCGCCCGCTTCCAAAGGGAGCGGCAGCTGGCTGCCCGCATCGAGCATGACGGGGGGGAAGAGTACCACGCGGTGCTGGAAATCAACGAGATGCAGCGCCCCATGCTGCGCATCGACATCAGCCTGCCCACCTCGGATTTGGCCCAGCGCTACAAGGACAACTGGCCGCAGAAAGCCCAGGCCATTTATGACGCCATCGTCTTTGGGCTGGGGGAGGAGCAGCCGTGAGGGTGTGGGGCATCATCGTGGCGGCGGGCTCCGGCCAGCGCATGGGGGCAAAGGACAGCAAAACCCTGCTGCGCGTGGGGGGCATGCCCGCCGTGCGCCGGGCGGCGCAAACTTTGTTAACCTCCTGCGAGCGCCTGGCGGTGGTGATCCGCCCCCAGGAGCAGCCTTTGTTTGAGCAGGCGCTGGAAGGCCTGCCCGTGCTGTTTGCCCCCGGGGGCGATACCCGCCGCCAGTCGGTGGAAAACGGCCTGGCTCTTTTGCCCGAGGATTGCGATATCGTGCTGGTGCACGACGGAGCGCGGCCCCTGCTGACGCAAAGGCTGGTGGAGGACATCGTGCTAAGCGCGGACCTCCACGGCGCGGCGGTGCCCGCCGTCAAGGTAACCGACACGGTGAAAAAGGGGCTGGACGGGTTTATTACCGGTACGGTGGACAGGGAGCAATTGTACACTGTGCAGACGCCCCAGGGCTTTCAGACGGCATTGCTGCGAAGGGCGTACCAGCAGGCGCCGGAGGATGCCACCGACGACGCCGCCCTGGTGGAAAAACTAGGGGTGCAAGTGGCCCTGGTGCCAGGCGGCAGGGATAACATCAAGCTGACCGAGCCGGAGGATGTCAGGAGGGCGGAACACATGCTGGAAGGATTCCCACGGGCGGGCATCGGGTACGATGTCCACGCCCTAACCCAAGGCCGCAAGCTGATTCTTGGCGGCGTGGATGTCCCCTACGAAAAGGGGCTGCTGGGGCACAGCGACGCCGATGTGGCGCTGCACGCCCTGATGGACGCGCTGCTGGGCGCCTGCGCCCTGGGGGATATCGGCCAGCACTTCCCCGATACCCAGCAGGCCTACAAGGATGTTTCCTCCCTGCATCTTTTGGGGAAAGTAAAGGAAATCCTTGCGGATGCCTGCTTTATCCCGTATAATGTAGACATCACAATTGTCGCGCAAAAACCGAAGCTGGCGGGGTACTTGCCCCAGATGCGGCAAAATATCGCGGACGCGCTGGATTTGCCCCCAGGGCGGGTGTCTGTCAAGGCAACCACCACCGAGCACCTTGGCTTTGAAGGCCGGGGCGAGGGCATCAGCGCCCAAGCCGTGGTTATGGTAAAGGAAATAGAGAACAGCAAACGAAACGGAGGATAACACAATGCTACATGACAACAAAATCTGGATCGGCACATCCAAAGAAGGTGCCGTGATGATGCTGCCCGAAATGGCCAACCGCCACGGGCTGATTGCCGGGGCTACCGGCACCGGCAAGACCGTCACCCTGCAGGTGATGGCGGAGGCTTTCTCCCAGCTGGGCGTGCCCGTTTTTATGGCCGACGTCAAAGGGGATCTGGCCGGCATGTCCAAGCCCGGCGAAATCAACGACAAGGTCAAAGCCCGTCTGGAAACCTGCGGGGTAGAGTCCTTCACCCCCCATGCCAACCCCGTCACCTTCTGGGATGTGTTCGGCAAGTCCGGCCATCCGGTGCGCACCACGGTGTCCGAGATGGGCCCTTTGCTGCTGGGCCGCATGCTGCAGCTTAACGAAACCCAGACCGGTGTTTTGCACCTGGTGTTCCGCATCGCCGATGACGAGGGCATGCTGCTGATCGACCTGAAAGACCTGCGGGCCATGCTGGCCTACGCCGGGGAAAACGCCGCCAGCTACACCCTCAACTACGGCAACATCACCAAGGCTTCCGTGGGCGCCATCCAGCGCGCCATCGCCGTGCTGGAAGACCAGGGCGGCAACGAGTTTTTCGGCGAGCCCGCCCTGAACATCGGCGACTGGCTCAAGCAGGACGAGGACGGCCGGGGGATGATCAACATCCTGGCGGCGGACAAACTGTTCCTGCGCCCCAACATGTATTCCGCGTTCCTGCTGTGGATGCTGGGCGAACTGTACGAGCTTTTGCCTGAACAGGGCGACAGCCAGCTGCCCCGGATGGTGTTCTTCTTTGACGAAGCCCACCTGTTGTTCGAGGATTGCCCCCGCGCGCTGCTGGACAAGGTGGAGCTCACCATCCGCCTCATCCGCTCCAAGGGCGTGGGCGTGTTCTTTATCACCCAGAACCCTGCGGACGTGCCCTCCACGGTGCTCAGCCAGCTGGCGGCCCGGGTGCAGCATGCCCTGCGCGCCTTCACCCCCCAGGAACAGCGGGCGGTGAAAACCGTCGCCCAGACCTTCCGGCCCAACCCCGCCTTTGATACCGAGGAAGCGGTCATGTCCCTGGGCACCGGCGAAGCGCTGCTGTCCTTCCTGGAAAAGGACGGCTCCCCCTCCATTACCCAGCGGGCCATCATTCTGCCGCCCCAGTCCCAGATTGGCGCCATCAGCGACAGCCTGCGCGCCGCGCTGATTGACGCCAGCGAAATCAAGGGCAAATACGACAATTCCTTCGACAGGGAAAGCGCGTACGAAGTGCTCGCTGGCCGCTTTGCCGCCCAGGGCGTCAGCGCCACCAGCGTGCTTCGCCCCGTACAGCAGGCCATGGAAACGGTAGCCGAGGCCGCCGCCCAGATACTCACCCCCGAGCCCACCTACGCCAAGGCCACCTATAAGGTGTTTGACCCGGCCACCGGCACCTATGTGGAGCAGGAGATGCAGGTGCCCGCCGCGCCGCCCGCCGCCCCCTACCAGCAGCAGACGGTGTACGCGCCCCAGCCCCAGCAGCAGGAAAAGTCCCCGGCCGTGCGTCCTCAGACGCCGCCTCCGGTATTGGTGTACAACGAGAAAACCGGCCAGTACGAGCCCCAGTATCAGATGACCGAGGCGACCCCCGTGCCCGCGCCGGCGGAAAAGAAAACAACCAAGACCACCAAGCAGGAAAAGACCATCGCCGAAAAAATGCTGGATAACTTTACCCGCTCTACCGCCAGCGGCGCCGGCTATTCCGTGGGACGCACCATTTCCCGCGGCATCCTGGGCGTGTTTGGCATCAAGTAACGAGGGATGGCTATGAAGAGAAGAATCGGCATCCTCACCAGCGGCGGCGACTGCCCGGGCCTCAACGCCGCCATCCGCGGCGTCGCCCGCGCCTCCTACGCCCTGTTTGACGCGGAGATCGTGGGTTTCCGCGGCGGATACCGGGGGCTGATTGACGGCGACTATCAGGAGATGACCAAAGCCCAGTTCTCCAACATCCTCACCATGGGCGGCACCATCCTGGGCACCAGCCGCACCCCCTTCCGCGACATGCGGGTGGTGGGGGAGGACAATGTGGACAAGGTGGCCCAGATGAAAGCCAACTACGAAAAACTGGGGCTGGACTGCCTGGTTACCTTGGGGGGCAACGGCACCCATAAAACCGCCAACATGCTCAGCCAGGAAGGGCTCAATGTCATCGGCCTGCCCAAAACAATCGACAACGACATCTACGGCACCGACTTCACCTTCGGCTTCCATACCGCGGTGGAGATTGCCACCGATGTCATCGACCGCATCCACACCACCGCCGCCAGCCACAACCGGGTGATGATTATCGAAATCATGGGCAACAAGGCGGGCTGGCTTACCCTGTACGCCGGCCTTGCCGGCGGCGCCGACGCCATCCTGATTCCCGAGATGCCCTACGATATCAAGGAAGTGGCCAAGGTGGTGGAAAAGCGCGCCGAGGCCAACAAAAACTTCACCATCATCGCCGTGGCCGAGGGCGCCATGGATGTGGAGGAAGCCCGCCTGAAGCGCAAGGAGCGCGAGGCCAGGCGCCAGGCCAGCGGCCATACCTTTGTGGCCACCAAGGTGGCAAAGGAACTGCAGGAAGTCATCGACGTGGAAGCCCGCACCGTTATCCCCGGGCACATCCTGCGCGGCGGCACCCCCTGCGCCTACGACCGGGTGCTGTCCACCCAGTTCGGCGTGCACGCCGCCCAGTTGATTTCCAACGGCACCTACGGCGTCACCGTGGCCCTGGACGGCGAGCGCATCATCCACAACAGCCTAAGCGATGTGGCCGGCGTGGCCAAGCCTGTCACCCCCTCCCATTATATGGTGAAAACAGCAAGGAGTATGGGGATTTCGTTCTGCGAATCCGACGACTAAATTGCGCGGCGTGTTGAAAAGGCACGCGACCGCATTTTTCTGAAGGAAAAATGCTTCCTTCGTCACAGAAACTGGCCAGGCTCGGGCACTTACGTTATGGTAAGCTTCCTCGCCTGGCCAGTTTCGTTCCTCGCCTTGCGTGCCTTTTGAACACGCTATGGGCGGGCTGTTTGAAAACGCCGGGTTCCTTCGAACCTGGCGGTATTTTTGCGGCTATTTTGGGCGGGAATGTCGATGACGAGCAAGGTGACGCTGCCCGGGGTTTCCCGGCAGATGAGCAGCCGGTAGGCCGCGTCCAAATCGCTGAGCAGGTAGAGGGACCAGCGCAGGTTGTCCTCATCAAAATTGTATAAATCTGTCAGCATCAGGGCGTCCGCGGGCAAGTCCGACAGCAGGGTGATGTACTGGGAAACGGGCACCTTCACATCCAGGTTGTACTCCTCCGCCAGAGCGGGGCGGGCAAAGGCAGCGTCCTGATAGTACCCCATGTCCATTTGCCGGGGGTACCGGGTATTAAAATATTGGACGACGCCCAGGGGATCAACCATGCCGCGGTGCGCGGGCCGCAGGTCCAACAGGCCGGTGAAACTGTGTGCCATGGCGGCCTCTTCGGCGGCCGGGCTGCCGCCAAAGAAGTGAATCAGGGATTCTTCCGTTTCGCTGCCAAGGGGCAAAGCGGGCTTTGCCGGGGACAGGATGCCCAGCAACAGGGCAAGCAGCAGGGCGAGCAGGTTCATGGGCGGCTCCTTTCCATGATTGTTGGTAGAGTATACCCTTTGTACAGGGAAAGTTGAAAGAAAAAGCTGTTTTATGCTAAGATATGCCCATTGGGAGGCAGGGTAGAGGGAATGTCACGGAACACGGCCGCCAGGCAAAGGCGAGTTCAGAGCGGCATGCGCCCGGTAGCTGCCCCTCCTGCGGCGCAGGTATCAACTCCTAAGCAGGCTTCATTTTTAAGGGCTGGGTCACTGCCTGGGTCTACAACGCAGAGGAGCATTATGGCATTAGATTTTACGCTGAAAAAGCTTCGTAAAAAAACCATCACCCGCATCGCTTTGTATGGGCTGCTCCTTTGGGGCGCTTTCAGCACCTCCGCGCCGCTGCTCATCATCCTGCTGGTGCTGTATAAAATCTACCAGTGGGCGCAGAATTACCTGGCGGTAAAAGAGTTCCCCCGCTTTCTTAACGAGATCAAAGGCCTTGAGGTAGGCAATACCAAACAGATTGCCGGGCGGCTGAAAATCAGCCAGCAGGCGCTTATCCGCCGTGTCAAGCGGATGACCAAGCTGGGCCTCCTGCCCGAAGCCGCGGTGCAGAAGGATGGCGATTTTGTGCTGCTCAGCCCCGGCAGCCACCCCATCAAGTACTGGCTGATGGAAGGGCAAGAGGGCGCCTGGCCTGACAGGCCGCAGCGCCAGCCTGAAACAGAAACAGAGACAACTACGGATAGCTACCCCATGAAATGCACCTCCTGCGGGGCGGAAAACATGGTTTCCGCTGGCCGCACCACCCGCTGCCCCTACTGCGGCACTGGGCTTCGGTGGAGGGGCTGACAGGCAGGCCATCAACAGAATCTTTTTCACCCATCCAGGCGGGACATAAACTGCCTGGATTTCTTAATTCTTTCTTAATTGTTACAAAACTGTAAGGTTATTCCTTGAATCCCCCATGACCTGATGGTATCATGGGGCTGCTGGAGTGGGAAAACCCATGGAATTATTTGACTTTTGAAACAAAACCAGGGTTCCAAGCGTCTAACAAAGGGAGGACTTCCCGCCAGGCACATCCGCACCAATATGGCAGCAGGCAAATGTCGGCCTGCGTCCCGCGCCCGGTTGAAAGAACGGAGGAATTATGCGCAACAAGTACTTGCTTCGAGGGATTGTTTTTCTTTTTCTGCTTACCCTGCTGCCCTTTGCCGCCATGGCTGAGGCAAGCGCCTCTCCCAATGAGGACATCAAGGTGCTCAGCGAAAGCCAGACGGGGTACTCCTCCATCCGGAGCGCCGCTGTGCTGGGGGACACGGTCTATGTCCTGAACCCCGAGGGCATCTATTCCTGGCTCAGCGGCCAGGCAGCCTTCACCCTGGCGGCCAGCCACAACCAGCTGGAGCAGCTGTCCCTGCCGGAGGAGGAGAGAAAACCCACCATCAGCATCCTTTTGTCGGACGGCCAGCAACTCTGGGGCATGGACGGCAGCAACGCCCGCCTGTTCACCCTGGATATTTCCGGCGGCGAACTTGTCTTTGGCGAGCCGGTGTCCCTGCAGATGCAGGACCGCACCCAGACCTACGAGACGGACGCCGGGGTGGAGCACTCCTACATGGATATGCCCGAGCAGGCGCTTTTGATGAACGGCCAGCTGTACTGCCTGTTCAACAACTATCAGAACAATACCCAGAACCGCACCCTGATGTCCTACGACATCGCAACGGGGGAAGCCGCCTCCTACGACAGCGAGTTCATCACCGGCATCGCCGCCTATAAGGACGGCAAGCTGCTGGTCAGCGTGCGGGATGAGGACAACAGCTACGATCCCGCCACCAGCGCCTTTGTGCCCACCGCCCTGGGTGTGTTTGACCCCCAGAGCGATACTATCGAGGAAATCGGCACCTTCGCCGACCTCAACGCGGGCAACATGGGCATGGGGATGACCATCAAGTACGAAAAGGACAAGGACGCCGTGCTGTACCTGATTGGCAACGGGGTTGTCCGCCGCCTGCCCGACGGCACCGAGGAAAAGTGCGCCTACTTGCCCACCCGGGAGTTCTGGGGCGGCACGGGGGACAAAATGCCCCTGCTGCCCGACGGCCGCGTCGCCCTGTGCGTGGGCGACACCATGCATGTGCGCTCCACCAACCCCGCGGATTTGCCCGCCACCAGTTTGGTGATTTACGGGGGCGAGGAAAACAACGCCCACAAGGCTGCCTTGCAGAACATGCCCGACGTGTCGGTTACCGCCCTGCAGAACAAGTGGTTCTCCAGCGCCCAGGAGCTGGGGCAGGCGCTGGTCAGCGGGGAGGACGGTATCGACATCCTCTTCATCGAGACCGGCTGGATGGACGTGGCCAACCTGCTGGTGAAGGGCTACGCGGCGGATTTGTCCGCAAGCCCCGTGTTCCAGGAGCATATGGACAAGCTGTACCCGCAGATGAAGGAAGTGGGCATGCAGGACGGTAAAATCCTCGCCCTGCCCGTGCGGCTGAACATCGAAAGCATGAGCCTGAACTCCAAAGCCTTTGCCAAGCTGGGCATGCCCCTGCCCGCCACCTATGGGGAAGTGTGCCAGAGTGTCAAGACCTTCTATGAGGAGCACGCCCAGGAGGGGGAGTACAACATCAACATGCAGACAGGCAGCGGATGGCTGAAGGACCTGCTGCTGTCCACCTATACCGACTACATGGCCTACAAGGGGGAGGAGATGACCCTGGATACCCCCCTGTTCCGCCAGATGGCCGAGGCCTTGGCTTCGGTAAACACCCAATTGATGGATGATGACGAAGTGGATTTCAGCAACAACGAAGATATGAACGAGTTTTTCCAGCGCCCCACCCTGTTTACCCAGGGCTACTCCTTTGATCTGCAAAGCTACGAGTACTTCCTCAACCGCCCCGACGGAAACGACATGAGCGCGCCGGATATGTTCTTCGGCATGAAGGCGGACCAGGACGCGCCTCCGGTGGTTAAGGGTTCAGCCGTGGTGATGATTATCAATTCCCAGAGCAAGAACATGGACGCGGCCCTGCGCTACGCGGAGAATTACATCAAGGGGCTGGACGCGCTGTCCAAGGTGACCTTCTACCCCGGCGAAAACGAGCCCATCATCAACCCCGACCACGAGCGGGTTGTGGCCAACTTCAGCCAGCAGCTGGCAGCCATGAAGGTTGCCCTGGAAAAGGCGGAAGGCGCCGAGAAAACAGAGATGGAAGCCACCATCAAGCAGATGGAAGAGAACTTTGCGCAGTACAATGAGTACGGCAAGTTCCTGGCCAGCACCGCTGCCATCGCCGCCTACCGGCAGCTGATGGAAAACAGCTACATCGCGACCTATAAAACCAACATGCTCATGAGCCAGCAGGATTTGTCGGAACTTAGGGAACGCTACTTCGGCGGCCAGCTCAGCCTGGATCAGTTCATCCAGGAAAGCGACGCCAAGCTGCGCCTGATCCGTCTGGAAAACCAGTAAGCGGAAACGAGAAGCGAATGTTTACCAAGAAAAAAAGCCTGTGGCTGTTTCTGCTACCCGGGCTTGCGGGGCTGATGGTGTTCTACCTGGTGCCCTTTATCGGGGGCATCTACTACAGCCTGACGGACGGCACCATACAAAACAATATCGTGGGCTTTGCCAACTACCAGCGAATCTGGCAGAACGAGGTGTTCCGGCTGGGGCTGAAAAACTCCCTGGAACTGTCCCTCATCAGCGCGCCGCTCATTTTCGTGCTGTCCTTCCTGCTGTCGGTGATGCTGCGCTCCCTGGGGCGCGCTTCCCTGCCTTTCCGCAACATCCTGCTGATGCCCTACCTGGTGCCCACCAGCGCCATGCTGATTGTCTGGACGCTGCTGTTTGACTACGGCGGCATCATCAACCGGCTCAGCGTGTGGCTGGGGGCGGGCCGGGTATTGTGGCTGGAAAGCCACATGCTCAGGGTGCCGGTGGTGCTGCTGTATGTGTGGAAGAACATCGGCTTTTCCATCATCATCTTTTCCGCCGCCCTGCAGAGCGTGCCGGAAGAGTTCTACGAGTTCGCCCGGCTCGAGGGGGCGGGCGCCTGGAAGCAGGAAACGAGGATTACCCTGCCCCTCATTTTGCCCACGGCTTTCCTGGTGTTTGTGCTAGCCTGGGTAAACGCCTTCAAAATCTTCAAGGAAGTGTACTTCATCGGCGGCGCCTACCCAAATGAAGCCGTGTACACCCTGCAGCACTATATGAACAACAAGTTCGCCATGCTGGACTATCAGGATGTCACCACCGCGGCCTATTCCTTCGCGGTGATTGTGTTGGTGCTCTTTGGCATCCTGTACGCGCGGAAGGGGGTGCGTGGCGTTGAGTAATTGGGAAGCCACCCGCTACCGTCCCGGCAGCAGAAAATGGGTCAGGGGCCTGTCCGGCGTGCTGCTGGTGCTGATTTCCATCGTCATCCTGCTGCCCATTGTGCTGACGTTCCTGTACTCCTTTTTCCCCGTGAAGGAAATGGAGGGGTACCTGAAAACCCGCAACAACTTTGACGACAAGCAGTGGATGGATGTGCTGCTCTCCCCGGCCATGGTGTCGCTGCGGCAGTACTACAGCCTGCTGATTGAAAAGCCCGTGTATCTGCGGCTGTTTGTCAACTCCGTGCGGTATACCTCCGCCATCCTGCTGGGGCAGGCGCTGCTGATTCCCGCCATGGCCTACGCGCTGAGCTGCTTCAAGTTCCGGGGCAGGGACACCCTGTTCTTCCTGGTGCTGATGCTGATGCTGCTGCCCTTCCAGGTAACCATGGCGCCCAGCGTGCTGACCATGCGCACCCTGGGGCTGATGAACACGGTATGGGCGGTCATCCTGCCCATGGTGGTGTCGCCCTTCTACATCTTTCTGGTGCGCCAGTACATGGTGACCATTCCCCAGGAGATGCTGGAGGCGGGGCTGATGGACGGCGCGGGCACGGTGCGCACCTTTCTGCACATCGTGCTGCCCATCTCCAAGCCCATCCTGGGGGCGGCCTGCGCGCTGAGCTTCGCCGACTCCTGGAACATGGTGGAGCAGCCGCTGATCTATCTGGGCAACGCCCGCGACAAGCTGCCCCTGTCGGTGATGTTCAACGACTTAAGCACCCAGGAGATGGGGGTGGCCTTTGCCAGCGCGGCGCTGTATATCCTGCCGGCGCTGCTGATGTATACCTATTTTCAGGAAGATATCCTGCTGGGCATCCAGCTGAGCGATATGAAGTAAGGGGGACACATGACGACCAAGCAAAAAGCCCTCAAAGGGCTGCTGATTCTGATGGTCATTCTGGCGGTGAGCATGTTCTTTGCCCGCACCGTGCAGACCATTACCACGCCCAAGGTGCAGAAAATCAAAGCGACCCGCGGCAAATTGGAGGACAAGATTTCCCTGACGGGGGAAATCTACTTCCCCGAGGGGGAGGACGTGGTGCTGCCCGAGGCCGCGGGGCTGGGGGTGTCCGTTAGCAAAGTAACGGCCAAGGAAGGCTATCAGGTAAAGCAGGGCGACCTGCTGCTGACCACCGTTACCGGGGAGTATGAAAAGCAGATGGATACACTGGTGGCCGAGTATAAGAAGGCGGCCCGCGCCCTAGTCGACGAGCGCGCCAAGACCATCCGCCTGGACGCGACCACCCAGCATAACGATATTTACAACGCCATGGTGAAGGCGTCCGACACCTATTACCTCAAGCACTACGAGGCCATGGCCCTGGCTCAGAAGCTGCACTATGACATCAACCCCGACATCGCTTCCTGGGGCAAGCTGCCCGAGGAACTGCTGACCGCCCCCAAGGGCAAGGCAGCGGAGGTTCCCCCACAGCCGCCCCAAATCACGGCGGATAAGGAAAAGTACCCAGGCATGCAGGAAGCCCTGGACACGGCGTTCCAGGCGTATGTGGACAGCCAGCTGGCAAATCGCAAACTGCTGGATTTGTATACCGGGGTGGGCGGGCTGCGCCGGGCGGCCAACAACACCTTTGACAGCATCAAAAAACAGGACGAATCCCGGGAGCAAATGGCCGACGCCCAACGAAAAATGCTGGCGCTGGACGCCCAGCGGGCAGCGGTGCTGGAAGTGCGCGCCCCCCACGACGGGTATTTAACCAAGTTCGCCCTGAAGGTGGGGGACAGCTACGACGGCGTGAAGGCGCTGTACACCATCAGCAAGGAAGGGGACACCCCCAGCCTGCGCTGCGACATCACCCAGGTGAAAAAGACGCTGAAAAAGGGCATGAAGGTCACGGTGGAAGGCATCAAGGGGGATTTAACCATCTCCGACATCACCGTGTCCGGGGACAACCGCAAGTACGCCTATGTGGAGCTCACCGCCAAGCAGATATCCGACCTGGGCGGCTTAAGCGCCCTAATGGGCAAGCAGACGCCGGTCAGCATTACTTACCGGGCGGACAAGACCACCACGCTGATCCCCGCCAGCGCCCTGCGCACCGACAGCGACGGCAGCAGCTTTGTGTACACCGTGCAGCAGCAGTACGGCGGCTTGCTGAGCAATTCTGGTTTTACGGTGAAAAAGACCCCGGTGACGGTGATTGAGAAAAGCGATAAACTGGTGTCCCTGCAGGATGACCTGTCCTTTAGCGATGTGGCGGACAATGAGGACCGCACCATTACGGACGGGCAGCAGGTGATGGAATATGTCGATTAAACGCGCCCTTCTGCTGTTGCTGCTGGTTGTATCGGCTGCTTTCGCGCTTCTTCAGGTGCAAAAGGTGCCCATGGCGCTGCAGTACGCCTTCGCCGCGCCCAAAATGACCATAGAGGAGAAGCAGCCCGAGGAAAAGACTGACAGCCAGCAGCAGGAGCAGCAGGAACAGAAGAAGGAAGAGCCCAAGGATTCCGAGCTGACCGTGCTGCTCAAGAGGCTGGACGGCCTGCTGCGGGAAAACCCGGGGCTCAGCGACGCGCGCATGGCCGAGGGCTACCTGGACGGCGCCCAGCTGAAAACCCCTTCGGGCAGTGGCATCACTGCCCGGGTCATCGGCCTGTGGGGGGACACCTACATGCACCCAGCCCCCGTATTGACGGCGGGCAGGCTGCTGTACCCCGAGGAACTGGAGAGCGGCCAACGGGCGGCGGTGCTGGATGAGCAAACCGCGGTGAAGCTGTTCCGCAGCGGCGCGCCGGTGGGGGAAAGCTTTTTGCTGGGGGAGAAGGAGTACCAGGTAGTAGGCGTTATCCGCCATGCCCGCACCCCGGGGGAAAAGGAAGCCCTGCGGGTGCAGGTGCCGCTGAAGAGCCTTGACCAAAACGGTATCCAGGCCCAGGTGCTGGCGGTGTCCCTGCGGGTCATCCCCGGGCAAGGGGCGGCGACCAGGCTGAAAACCCTGCTGGAAAACTGGCAGACAGGGGGCGCTTTGTACCAGGGCAGCAAGGAGCGGTACCGCAGCCTGCTGCCTGTCAGGTGGCTGCTGTGCGCCTTGGGCGCTTTGGCATTGGCGCTGATGGGCAGGATGCTGGCGCAGGGCGGAAAGTTCCTGTACGCGGCGGAAAAGCAAAGGCTGCAAAGGGAGTACGCGGCCAAACGCCTGCCTATGTGGCTGCTGAAAGGCGCGGGCCTGCTGGCCTTGTGGGGGTTGTGGCTGGCGGGGGTATACCTGGTGTTTAGCCAGGCGGTCGCCCCGGTGTACATCTTCCCCGAATGGGTGCCCCCGGTGCTGGTGGAGTGGAAGGATTTGTCCGCCACCTTCTGGAACAACCGCACGGCGGTTACCACATTAACCGAAATCCGCACCCCCCAGGTGCTGGAACTTCGCTTCTACCACCGCCTGCTGACCGTCCTGTGCGCGGGCATCTTCCTGCTGCTGCTCAAACCCTTTGGCGTACTGCGCGCAAGGGTCATGGGGAAATAAGAACGCCGTTGGCATCATAGGAACAACAAAGGGGCTGTAGCGAAACTACAGCCCCTTCACATTATTCTATTGATGATGGATTACATTTCTTTTTCTCTTGTATTGATTCGGATACGTTCGATTTCGGTGATTTCAGCAGCATCAAGAGGTAAATAGTCGATGACGGGTATCAAATCTATTCTGACGGATTTCGCTATATCGAGTAATGACAACTGATAAAGGGATTCTGAAAAATATTTTCGTAAGGCCAGCCGATCCTCCCGTTGCGTTTTCAAGATATCATGGGTTAATTGCAGCCAAATCCCCTGATTCTCGCCTACCATACCTTTCACTTCACAGGGTGCTTCATTCTCAATTTCCTGCAGCGTACCTGTCTCCCTTATCATTTCCTGCGTAACATATTGCGCCCAATAGATACCAGGCAAACGGGTCTGGGGAGGTATCTTGTGGCTGTTTACTCCGAAATATCGGAATCCCCCTGTGTAGATACTCTTTGCCGCGATTGTCACATCATCCACGCATGCATACGCTGCTTCTAATGCACTGCAGGCATGCTGAATTCCTTGCAGAAAATCCCCCTGCTTGATTCGGCTCCATACAGCCTTTGGGATCTGTATCCATATCACACGCTCCTCATCGATAATGGGTACTGTATACCGTTTGGAGCGAGAAATTGTTGCGGAAAAGGTTACCATGCTTCTTTTCTTTTTAGATGTTGACAATACGACTTCACCTGAAACAAAACAGATGGCATCCTGATACTTTGCTATCCAGCGCTGCCAACTTTGTTCGTCAAAGGAAGAAAAATTATACACCTGCATCCCGTCATACGCATCACTGACAACACGCCAAGTTCCAGCCTGGGAAGGAAAGCTTTCCCCGCAAAGCCGCAGCATTGTATGCAACTGGGACAGTAATTCCAAGGTCGTGCAACGAGACTGTTGGGGGATATGTATCATCACGCCAAGTTGTGTAAACATAGTGCTGCTCCTTATGCTTCTCTCCGGTACGCCTCCGCCTGGGTGGCGTACATCCTTTGGTACAGCCCCTCCTGGGCCATCAGTTCCTGATGGGTGCCGCTCTGGGCTGCCTGCCCGGCGTCCAGCACCAGGATGCGGTCGGCAAAGCGGGTGGAGGACAGGCGGTGGGAGATGAACAGGGAGGTCTGTCCCCGGGTCAGGGACAGCATGCGGCTGAAGATTTCCTCCTCGCTGCGGGGGTCCAGGGCGGCGGTGGGCTCGTCCAATATGATAAAGGTGCCTTGCCGGCACACCGCCCGGGCAAGGGCTAGTTTCTGATCCTGACCGCCGGAGGGAACCAGGCCCTTTTCGTCCATCACCTTCTGCAAATAGGTATGGATGCCCTCGTTTCCGGATAGCACAAAGCCCTCCATGCCCACTTCCCCAAGGGCGCGGGTCAGCCTGTCCTCGTCCTGGGGGCTGATGTCCTGCTGGCGCTTGCCCAGCAGGCTTTCGCTGATTTTGAGGGGCAGCAGCCGGTAATCCTGAAAGATGGGTGCCAGCACGCCGCGGTAAGCGCTGAGGGGAATGCGCCGCACATCCACCCCGTTGAGGGTAATCACCCCGGAGGTGGGCGGGTACAGGCGGCACAGCAGGCTGACCAAAGTGCTTTTGCCCGCGCCGTTGCGCCCCACCAGCGCCAGGGTCTCCCCGGGGGCGATACGCATAGACAGGTTGTGCAATACATCCCGATCCCCGGTGGGGTAGCGGAAGGAGATGTCCTTTGCCTCGATGTCCACCTGCCCCTTTCGCGCCTTATCCAAAGCCTCCCGCACATCCGGCGGCATGTGCCCGCTGTCCGCGCTTTCCTCCTGGGGCAGTTCCAGCAGCTCCATCAGGGGCTCAAACTGCAGGTCGGCGGTTTTCAGCCGGGCAAACAGGCTGATTAGGGCCGTCATGGCCTCCCCCGACTGGCGGCAGGCGCCGTACAGCAGGGTAAAAGCCCCCGCGGTTACCTGCCCCGTGGCCAGGGACAGCCCCAGCAGCAGGAAGATGGCCGCCGTCTGGCCTTCCACCAGCAGCCGCACCAGCCCCGTCCAGAAGCCGTGCTTGGTAAAGTATTCATGGTTGATGCGCAGGATGCGGTCCATCACCGCTTTGGCGCGACGCAGCATCATGCTGGTGCCCTGGTACAATTTCAAGTCCTTCGCCCAGCGGAAATCCTCCGCCATGCGGCCAAAGTAGATGTACGCCCGGTGCTCCGGCGCCGAGCGGCGGTTGTTGTCCACGTCCAGCTCCTTCACGCGCCGGAAACAGGGCAGAGACAGCAGGCTGGGCAGGATGGCCAGCAGCAGCAGCCGCCAGTCGTTGGCGGCCAGGATGCTCAGGCCGCCCAACAGGGTGAACACCATGCCAAAGCCGGACAGCTGCATATTGATTTCGTAGAGGAAATAGGTGGAAAACTCGGCCTGCTCCATCAAATCCTGGGTGGCCTTGGTTTCTCCATCCTGATAGCTCAGGCTCATGGCCTTGTCGTTGGTTCGGGCGACCAGGTAGGTGTATGCCATGGTGATGTGTACTTCCAACTGGTACCGTTCATAATCCCGTATCAGGGCGAACAGCAGGTTCAGCGCCGCCAGCAGCGCGGTGTAAAAAATCAGCAGCCGTACGTCCTGCCCGCCCAGCAGCTCGTCCAGCATCAGCTTGGGCAGGTAGATGTTCACCAGCGGGGTCACGCCGCTGACCAGGGAGTAGATAAAGGCGTGGGGCAGCAGTGCCTTGTCGTTGCGTCCCAGCATGCGCAATACTTTTCGGAGGGTTTTCATTCCGCGCCCTCCTTCTCCCGGTAGTTTTTGGCCTGCACCTCAAACAGGGCGGCGTACTCGCCTTTCTTAAGCATCAAATCCTCATGGGTGCCTGCTTCCGCCACCTGCCCCTCCTTCAGGAAAAGGACACGGTCGCAAAACCGGGTGCTGGCCAAACGGTGGGACACAAACAGGCAGTTCTTGCCCTGGGACAGGGCGGCGTAGCTTTCATACAGGCGGCGCTCGTTCAGGGGGTCCAGGGCGGCGGTGGGCTCGTCCAGTATCAGCAACTGGGCGCCGCGTTTGTACAGCGCCCGGGCCAGAAACAGCGTCTGCTTCTGCCCGCCGGACAGATCCACCCCGTCATCATCCAGGATGCGCATCAAGGTGGTGCCGTCCTTTTCGGGCAATTCTTCGGCGATTTTGTCAAGGTGGGACAGGGCGCATACCTGCTGGTACAGGGCATCCTCATAGGCGGCGCCCATCAGCACATTGTCCTTCAGGCTGAAGGGCAGCACCATGGCGTCCTGGAACACCACCCCCAGACAGGCGAAATATTCTTCCTCGGGCATCTGCCAGATGTCCACCCCGCCCAGCGTAATGGTGCCGGAGGTGGGCTGATACAGCCGGCAGATAAGTTTGATCAGCGTGCTTTTGCCCGCGCCGTTTTCGCCCACCAGCGCTAGCTTTTCCCCGGCCTCCACCTGGAAGGACACATCCTCAAGGGTGTATTCCTCCTGGCCGGGGTAACGGAAGCAGAGGTGCCGCGCCTCCAGCTTGCCCTTCATGGGGACGGGGACGCCGGCAGTCTCCGGGGGCGGGGCGTCCTCCATCAGGCGCATGTAGCTGCTGAACCGCTGGCCTTCCCGGCGGATAGCACTCAAATTGGTCATGGATTGCTGGGCCACCGTCATAAAGCCCATCAGGCTGCCCGTGTACAGGAAGAAGCCCCCGGCGTCCATTTCCCCCCGCAGAAACGCCGTGATGAGAAAGGCGTACAGCCCCGCGTCCCGCAAAAGGTTCAACAGAGCAATCAGCGCCTGGGCGCGGAAGGTCTTTTGTATGGTGCTTTTGGTTACCGTCAGCAGCTGCTCCCGCAGATGGCCGATGTAGCCCAGCAGCAGGTTTTTGGTGCCGTACAGCAGGATGTCCTTTTTATACAGAGGATCCTTGGCGATGTCAGACAAATCGCTGCCCCGCCGGTCCAGGGGCACGGCCGCGTCCCAGGAGGCCGTCTGCGCCTGATCTGCCCTGTTGCTCAGGAAAAAGGTTGCGGCGAACAGGGCGGCCATGGCCAGGGTGAAAAAGGGCGACAGGGTGCTGAGCACCCCCACAAACCCCAGGGACGCCAGCATCCCTGAAAACAGGCTGAGCATCATTAAAATAATGCCCCCCGCCCCCCGCTGGGGGTTGAGAACCGTTTCATTGGCAAACTTGATGTCGTCCAGCACCTTGGGGTTCAAGGTGTTTTCATAGGGCATCTTCAGACTGAAGGCCATCAGATCCTGTATCAGGTGGTAGCGCACCTTGTTCATGCGCATGCGGTAGTTGCCCTTGAAGTAGGTAACGGTAAACCCGCAGGCCATGGCCAGCAGCCCGGCTAGGATGATCATCCGCATGAGCAGCCCCTTATCCCACACCCCGGCGTAGCGCAGGATCAGGGAAGGCACCACCACCCAGATGAAGGGGTACAGGGCTTCCAGCAGGGTGTTAAGCAAAATGACCCACAGCATCCCGGGGTCATACTGGCGTATCTTGCCCAGCAGGTAGCGGACAGGTTTCATAGCGCTCCTTTGTACGGCTTCTTCTATCGTGCCTGTCAAGAATAGCACTATCTTTCAAAGCAAGTCAAGAAAACGGGGCTGTTGGTGGTATACTGTTGCAAAGGGTGGCAAAGCGCACCCGAGGGAGGGAAAGATGGCAGAGCATATGATATCCATCAAGCGCGCCTATGCCCCGGCGGACACGGGGGATGGCTTCCGGATCCTGGTGGACAGGCTGTGGCCCCGGGGGCTGAGCAAGGAAAGGCTGGCGCTGGATGTTTGGGCGAAGGACATCGCCCCCACCACACCCCTGCGCAAGGCCTTCGGGCATATGGAGGAAAACTTTCCCATGTTCCGCGCCGCCTATCTGCAGGAGCTGGATAGCAACCCCGCGGCTGCGCGGTTCAGGCAGCAGGTGATGGAGGAGCTTAGGAGCCGGAATGTGACCTTGGTGTATGGCGCCAGGAGCGAGACGGTAAACCACGCCCTGGTGCTGCGGGACTGGCTGATGGGGGACAAGTAAATCAAAACAGGGACGGCGTGATGCCGTCCCTGTTTGTTGTACTGTGAGCCGCGAACATTCGCTTCGCTGTGTTTGCTAGGGGGATTGCGATGGGGCTTTGCCCCATCCCCCACCAAAGGGGGTGACCCCCTTTGGAATCCGCAGCAGGGGTTATTGTCTGCTGATGACTTTGCCGGGGTTCAAAATGCCCTTGGGGTCGAAGGCCTGTTTGATGCCCCGCATCAAGCCAATCTGCACCTCGCCTACGCTTTCCTCCAGGTATTTTGCCTTGGCGTGGCCGATGCCGTGCTCCCCGGACACATCGCCGCCCATCTCCCGCGCCGCGTCATACAGTTGCTGCATGGCGGCGGCGCATTTCTTTTGCCATACCTCATCAGGATAATCATCCTTGCACAGGTACAGGTGCAGATTGCCGTCCCCCGCGTGGCCGAAGGAGCGGATGCGCAGGGCGTTCTCCCTACTTACCACCCGGGACAAGCGCACAAAGTCGGCGATGCGCTCCCGGGGCACCACCACGTCGCACTCGTCCATGGACACGGTGGAGTTCTTAATCGCTTCCAGAAACGCCCCCCGGGCGTCCCAGATGCTCATCTTTCTTTCGTCCGTATCCGCCAGCAGCACGTCATTGGCGCCGCTTTCCAGCAGCAAGTCGGTCACCGCTTCCAGCCTGGGCTCAATCTGCGCCTCCTGGGAGCCGTCCAGCCGCAGCAGCAGATAGGCGTCGGCGCTTTTATCGGGGAACTGTTTTCCCAGGTACTCTTCCGCCGCCTCGATTACTTCCTTTTCCATAAACTCTACTGCTGTGGGCTCGCACCCGCAGGAGAGCACCTTGGGCACCACTTCCACGCAGTCCTCCAGCGAGTCAAAGGGCGCCAGCAGCGACAGGTTGGCCTTGGGCTCGGGGATTAATTTCACCGTGGACTGGGTCAGCACGCACAGGGTGCCCTCCGACCCGCACAGCAATTGCATCAGGTTATACCCGCTGGAGGTTTTTACCACCTTGCCCCCCAGCTCCTGGATGGTGCCGTCGGCCAGCACCACCTGCATGCCCAGCACATAGTCCCGGGTTACCCCGTAGCGCACCGCCCGCATGCCCCCGGCATTGGTCATGATGTTGCCGCACACCGTGGCGCTCTTTTCCCCCGGATCCGGGGGGTAGAACAGCCCCGTGCCTTCCAGCATCTTGTTAAACTCCATCAGCATCAGCCCCGGCTCCACCGTGGCGGTCATGTTGATGGGGTCCACCTCCACCAGGCGCTTCATCTGCCCCAGATCCAGCACCACGCCGCCGTAGATGGCCACGCACCCGCCGCACAGGCCGGTGCCCGCGCCCCTGGGGGTAACGGGGATGTTGTGCAGGTTGCAGTAGGCCAGCACCTGGCTGACCTCCTGCGCGCTCATCACCGTCAGCACCACCCCGGGGTCGAAGGTGCCGTACTCGGTCATCTCGTCCCGGGTGAAATCCTCATTGATCTGTTCGCCCGCCAACACCCGCTCTTTGGGCAGGATGCTCTGAAAAAAGGCGATGTCCTGTTCGTTTATCTGCTTAAACCCCGGCATACTGGCTTTTCTCCCTTTTGATGTCCGCTATCAGCCTTGGCACAATGTCGTACACATCCCCCACAATGCCCACATGGGCCACCCGGAAAATGGGGGCGTTTGGATCCGCGTTGATGGCCACAATGCGCTCCGCCGCTTCCATGCAGGCGGTAAACTGGATGGCGCCCGATACCCCGCAGGTGATAATCAGCTTGGGCTTCACCGTGCGCCCCGACAGCCCAATCTGCCGGGCGTTGGTGTCCCATCCCTTTTCCACCAGCGGGCGGCTTACGGCGTACTCCCCGCCCAGCAGGGCGGCCAGCTCCTTCACCATCTCTAAATCGCTTTCCTTTTTCAGCCCCCTGCCGCCCACCACCAGGATGTCCGCGTCGGAAATATTGGCGGCCTTGGGCACCTGGTGCTTATCCACCAATTGCACCTGGCTGACGGCCTTCTTGGGCAATTTCATGGGCAGGATGTCCCCGCCGGCTTCTTCCCGCCTTTTGGGGGCGTCCATCACCTTGTAGCGCACGGTGGCAAACTGCGGCCTGGTATAGGGGGTCACAATCTGGGCCATGATGTTGCCGCCAAAGGCGGGGCGTATCTGCACCAGATCGCTGCTTTCCTTTAGTTCCAGCTGGGTGCAGTCCGCCGTTAACCCTGTCCGGAAGCGGGTGGACAGCCGGGGCGCCAAAGACCGGCCCAGGGCGGTAGCGCCCACCAGCACCACGGAGGGCTTTACCTTGCGGATTACATCTTCGGCGCAGGCGGCGAACACCTCCGCCCGGAAAAAGTCCAGGGCGGGGTCGTCATACACATAGACATGCCGCACGCCGTAATGCGTAAGCTCCTCCGCCGCCTGCTGGCAGCTGCTGCCCATCAGCAGCGCGTCCACCTGATAGCCGGTGGACGCAGCCAGTTCATGGGCTTTGCCAATCAGCTCCATCCCCACGGGGTGCAGGCGGCCTTCGCTCATTTCACAAAACACCAGAATATCCCGCCAGGCCTGCTTGTCCACGCTCTTTGCCTTGGTTTCCAGGCGCACAATGGCCTTCTCCGGGCAGGTCTTCTCGCAGATGCCGCACATCTTGCACGCGGCGTTGATTTCCGCCTTGTCCGGCATGTCGATGGCGCCAAAGGGGCAGGCGGCCACGCACTGCCCGCAGCTGGTGCATTTTCTTGGGATAACGACAAGTTGTGCCATCAGATAAACTTCCAATCCTTTAATTTGTCATGCAGCTGTTTGGCCAAATCCCCTTGAGTCAGCATCTCCTGCTTTATGTCGCTGGCGGGCGGGAAAATCCGCTCAACCTGGGTGGGGCTGCCGCTTAGGCCGTAGTTGTCCGGGTCCCTGTCCATAAAGGCGTCCAGCCCAAACACCGTTACCGGCTGGTTCTTCGTCTCCCGCCGCTTCTTCATGCTGGGCAGCCGCGGGGTGCAGATATCCTGTTCCAGGGTCAGCAGGCAGGGGAAGGGCAGCAGCACCGTCTCCACCACATCCTGCAATTGCTGTTCCGCCTCGATGCCCCCTTGCCTGGGGGTAACCCGGCTTACCCACGCCGCGTGGGGGATGTTCAAATGCTCGGCGATGGCGGGGCCTACCTGGGCGGTATCCCCGTCGGTGGTCTGCTTGCCGCAGAGAATCAAATCAAAATCCCCAATGGTGCGGATGGCCTGGGACAGGGTGTAGCTGGTGGCCAGCACATCGGCGCCCCCCAGCCGCCTGTCGGAGAACACATACCCCTCATCCGCGCCCATCATGTAGGCTTCCCGGATGATGGCCTCCGCCTGGGGCGGCCCCATGGTGCCCACGGTAACCTTGCCGCCCGCCTGCTCTTTCAGGCGCAGCGCCGTTTCCAGGGCAAACAGATCGTATGGGTTCATCTTGCTCTTGACCCCCGCCCGCTTCAATACCCCCGTTGTTTCGTCCACCTCCACCTTGGATGTGGCCGGCACCTGTTTGATGCACACAAAGATGTTCATGCTTGCTCCATCTAATAAGTATGTTTTATTTATTATATTTTGAACTAGCACAAGTGCACTTGTACTAGTTCAATTAAGTATATCAACATTACTGCAGTTATTCCAGTTTATCCACGGAAAATTTGTTAAATAACAAATTCGTCTTTGACTTTTGCTCTTTCACGATATCTTTTCACTGCGGTGCTGACAACTACTGCAACTGAAATGATAATCAGCGCGAGGGCGATTGGTCTTTCAATAAAGACCGACATATTACCGTTGCTTGTTCTTAATGCTGTTCGGAATTCTCTTTCAAACATTCGGCCGAGAACAAGTCCTAAAACAGCGGGGGCTATTGGGAATCCTCCTTTCATGAGGAAGAAACCGAAAAGTCCTAGTCCGATGGTCATGAATACATCAAACATGTTTCTTCTTAGTGCGAAAGAACCAACAAGCGAGAGAACAACCAGCGCGGCAGATAAGTAGTTTGTTGGAACACTAAGTACTTTAACAAAGAACTTGATGCCTACCATTTGAATCAGTACCATAAGGAAGGTCGCGATCAATAAAGTTGTAAAAATTCCAATTACTACATCATAATGCTCCGTAAAGAGCGCTGGACCTGGTGTCAGACCGTGGATGAGCAGACCGCCAAGCATGACAGCAGTAACACTATCGCCTGGTATTCCCAATGTTAACAATGGGATCAAAGCGCCGCCACATACGGCATTGTTTGCGGCTTCAGAAGCTATGATACCATCGGGATTTCCTTTGCCAAATGTTTCAGGCTCTTTTGAAAAGCGTTTGGCTTGATCATAGGCTATAAAAGCCGCAATGTTCCCGCCGGTTGCGGGTATGATACCAATAAATACCCCAATGATACTTGTTCTGATGATATTCCACTTGGATTTCCATAGCGACTTTAGAGAAGGCATGAAGTTCTTCATCTTCACTTTCACGTTTCTTACAGTGTTCTTATTTGTGCAACCATTCAGTATCTGGGGAATGGAATACAGCCCAATCAATGCAGGCATGGTGGCGACACCAGATAACAGATTGTAGTTGCCAAAGGTAAACCGCAAATCACCCCAGATAGGATCGGTACCTGCAAATGACAATACCATGCCAATCAATCCCGCGATGATGCCTTTTACAACAGACTTGCCGGATACAGCGGAGATAATGGTCAAGCCGAACATTGCGAGTGCTGCATACTCGGGAGCAGAGAAGCTTGTAGCCATGCGGGCAAGAACGGGTGAAAGGAATGCTAAGAAGACCCAACTAATCAAGCCGCCAAAGCCGGACGCAATAGCTGCCCAACCCAGGGCTTCAGCACCTCGTCCTGCTCTAGCCATTGGATGTCCGTCGATTGTTGTTACAACTGCGGAGGGGGTTCCGGGAATATTCAGTAGGATTGCTGCAACTGCACCACCTGCCATGCCGCCAACATATGCTCCAAGCATAGTTCCAATTGCTATCACGGGCTCTAATGTGAAAGTCATAGGTATAAGCAAAGCAACTGCCATAGTTGCTGTAAGCCCTGGTAATGAGCCAAAGACCAAGCCCATAAAGGTTCCGAGGAAAACCATTAACATTGCCTGGGGATTTGTTACAGTAGAAATAACTCCATTTATTATATCAGCCATATGTCACTCCTTATATGCCAATTGCGGCAAAAATGGGCTCTGGAAATGTGACACCAAATCCCATGCTAAATGCGAAATAAACCAATAATGTATAGCCAGCTGCTACTAGCATTGTATGCCACCAAGGCTTTTCAGGATCCAATATTCGGCTTTCAACAAACACAAACAGTATCGAACTGAGAATAAAGCCGATGAATTGCCATCCAATTGCGTATAAGATAATTAAACCAACAGATAAGGCGACTTCCTTAGCAATAATTGGCGACTTTTCTTGATCGCTCGTTTTTTTATCCAATCTTCGCAAACTTTTTTCTTTTTTTAAGTTTATGACACCTGTTATCGCAACATACAAGCACAGCGCGATAAGCAAATACAGAATTGCTTTAGGGAAAGCCATGGAGTTCATTCCCTGAACCTTTGTTCTTATCTTTGACGTATAGGCAATCTGCAACAGATAGGTAGATACTGCCAGAATAAAGGCAGACATAATTATTTCTGTTAGCCTCTTTTGTTTATCCATGCGTTTACCCCCCCCATGTAGAGGAGGATACCTCTCTTAAGCAGGAGGTATCCTCCTGTGAATCTGTTTCTTACTCGAAAACCTTCTCGGCGATAACTTTCAAGCTATTGTAAACACTGTTCACATATGTGGTTAGTACTTCACCGCCAACAGGTGCGCTTACAAAAGCACGCTCTTTAGCAATATCCTGCCATTCCTGAGAGGAAAGTACTGTATGGAACATGTCTGATAGCTTGGCTTGTACGGCTTCATCAACACCCTTAGGAGCAGCGATGAAAGTAATCATGGCGATATCACCGTATTTGAATACATCATATCCTAATTCACTAAATGTAGGAACGTCGGGAAGGATATCGACACGCTCGCGGGTAAATGTCCCGACGATCATGACTTCCTCTGCCTGCAGCTGGCTGAGGCAGTCAGCGGGTTTCATGCAGCCGGCTTCGATATGTCCGCCAATAATCTCGGTAACTACCCTTGACGCTCCGTCATACGGAATATTATTAAATTCAATCCCTGCTACTTCTCCGAGCACAGCGACGCATGCTTGGTTCGCATTGTTATTGCCAGCTTGCGCAAGGATTACCTCGCCGGGACGCGCTTTCGCATCCGCCAGGAATTCTTCAGCATTCGCGTATTTACCGCCAGCCTTCGGGTGTTTTACTACTACACAAAGCGGATCCTCAGATAGGGAGGAGATAAGCGTGACATCGCTTAGCGGGATGGGAACCTGGCCCTGCGCGTCTAATGCTATGTAAGAACTGGTGACCAAGCCAACGGTATACCCGTCAGGCTTTGATGTCAAAGCCTGCGTAACGCCTGTTACACTGCCGCCACCTTCAACATCTTCGACAACCAGCGTAACATCCAGTAGGGATTTGAACAGAGGCTGCATCTGGCGGGCCATCAAGTCGGTTGCGCCGCCGGCACTGAAGGGAACGATCAATTGAATCTCTTTGCGCGGGAAATCAGTTTCTTGCGCCAGGGATAATGCGGGAAGAACCATCATAAGTCCTGCCAACAGGAATGTTAAAAACCGTTTCATTGTACTTTCCTCCTAATTATTTTGCGATTTTAATACTGCCAACATGCTGCTGCATTGCATGAAAAGCCTTCTCCCCATCTCTTGATACCAGAGCTGCAAAGAGTTGCCTCATCTCATGTACAACACTGATTGCGCGTTCATTGTCTCTTGACAGGTTAGCCAGGCTAAGTCTGCTGACCACTGGCCTAAAACCACGGATGACAGCAGTGAGCTCGGGATTGCCGCATCTAGCGAGAATCATGTCATGCAACACTTCATCAACTTCATCAATTAGAAAACTTTTCTGATCACGGTCGCCTATGGGCTCATCAAGTCTACCTACATGCATGGCCAGGTATTTCAGGTCCGAATCAGTCATCATGGGTGCCGCAAGTTTAGCTGCATAGGGTTCCAGTAAATATCTGACAACCTTAATGTTCGCAGATTTTTCTGTGGAAATTGCAGTAACAAAGGAACCGCTTTGAGGTTTAATCTCTACAAGTGCGTTATCTGATAATTTTCGCAGGGCAACTCTTATTGGTGCGCGGCTGACACCAAATCGTTTAGCAAGCTTCACCTCAGACAACTTGGTTTGCGGGGGGATTTTTAAGAGAATGATCTCTTTTCTCAAGGTCTCGTAAATAGCTTCACTTTCTGACATTCTGTATGCTGGCTCAAACATTTTTTATCCTCCTTTCATAACATTTACAGAAGGTCATTTTCTATCCACATTAACCTGTTATACTTTGCGTTTCTTTCTCCTCTAACAGGGGAGCCCAACTTCATTTGTCTTGCTCTGACCGCGACAGCCAAATCTGCCTGGAAATCATCGTTAGTTTCACCGGAACGCAATGAAGCGGTAATTGCAATCCGGTGATCTATCGCAAGACATGCTGCATCCATTGCCTCAGTGATCGTACCTGCTTGGTTAACTTTCAACAGCAAGGTGTTTGCGGCATGCAGGGAAATTCCTTTTGCTAGTCTCACGGAATTTGTCGCGAACAAGTCATCGCCAACGATTTGCACCTCGGGCAACAGTTCTGTCAGCTTTGCGAAATCATCCCAATGATCCTCTGTAAATGGATCCTCAATGTAGATTAATGGGAAGTCCTTAACAAGCTTTTGGTAGTATTGTGTCAGTGTACTTGCGTCCATTAAATGATTCTTCATTCGGTAAATGCCTTGATCAGCCAAATACAACTCATTCGCAGCAACATCTAAACCAAGCTTAACATGTTGCTCATAGCCAGCATCTTTTGCTGCAAGCAGTATTGTTTCGAATGCTTCCTCTGTACTGCTCATGCTAGGAGCTAATGCGCCTCCATCTTCTGCGACAGCTCCATATCTATCAATGCATATCCTTTCCAAAATCTTTCTCATATGACATAAGGCTTCAACACTTTCACTGAAACTGGGTAAGCCTTCGATGATCAACAAGTAATCTTCAAACTCTAAGCCGGAGGGGGAAAAGGCACCGCCAGAAATCACGGTTGATGCTATATCAGGTAACTTTGTTGCCTGAAATCCTCCCAAATAACGATACACCGGTAAACCCAAATATAATGCTCCTGCTTTCGCGCATGCCATGGATGCTGCCAGAATTGCATTTCCGCCAAGGCGCTGTTTTTGATCTGAGCCATCTATCTCGATCAGTTGCTTGTCTATGCTCCTTTGGTCGGTAACATCTAACCCGCATAGCGCTTGATTAATTTCCGATGAAATGTTTTCTGCTGCTTTCCTGGTGCCAAAGCCCGCATAGCGTTTTCCGCCGTCAAACAATTCCCTGGCTTCATATTTTCCAGTTGATGTACCGCTTGGCACAGACGCAGTAACAACCAATCCGTTTGATGTGATAAGCTCGGCTTCAACGGTTGGCTTTCCCCTAGAATTTAATATCTCCCGTCCTGTAATGGATTTGATAAGCGTGCTCATTTTTCTTTCGCCCTTTCAATCAAGACAAGTCGCAAATTCATGATGTTTGTACCAGTATGTCCGGTAATAATAGCATCACCCAATCCAACTAATGCTTTTGATGAATCGTGTTCAATTAATGCTTGACTTATGCTGATGTTTAGTTCCTGTGCTAAAACTCCTGTGGTATTGTCTACAATACCGCCTGCAATTTCTGTTGGTCCATCTGTTCCGTCACTGTCTAAAGAAATACAAACGCAGGGGCTTTTTACGAACAGCTTTGAGACGTATCCCAATGCGGTTTCCTGGTTAGGGCCTCCAACTCCCGGTTTTTTATCCCCAATGGTAACCGTGGTTTCTCCTCCTGAGATTAGCACGCAAGGTGGTGTAAATGGTTGATTTCGTTGTACTGTTTCGTTCGTGATGCCAGCCAAGAAAATTCCCAAACTGCTTGCTTCTCCCTCGAGGGCAGTTGACAAAATGTGAGCAGAATATCCCATTTCTCTAGCTTTGTCCGCCATAGCCTGGCAAGCGGTGACTGGGTCAGCGACGTAGTGAATATAGTTGTTAGCGTTAGTTATCGTTTTTGGCGTTTCCATGGCGGGGTTTTGCAAGCCTTGTGTTAAGTGCTTCCGTATGGATTCAGGCACTGCTTCCCATAGATTAAAGTTCTTAAGCACGCTGATAGCATCGGAAAACGTAGTTGGATCGGGATTGACCAAGTCAGGCCAAAGCATCTCAGGTGTTGCAGTGTTTAATGTAAAGGTATGAACCTCAGCGGGGTTGGCGTGTTCTACAAACCGTCCGCCCTTCATATCACAAAGATGCTTTCTAACAGCATTCATTTTTGAAATGCTGGCGCCACTTTTTAAAAGTAAATCGTTTACTGTAATGAGATCTTTAAGAGTTATCCCTTCGGGAAGAATATTCATCATGGCTGAGGACCCGCCAGTGATAGGGGCAAGCACCAAATCTCGTTCTTTCGCTTTTTTTAATATTGCTCTGATTCGTAACGAAGCATCAAGACCTTCTTGGTTTGGCAGTGGGTGGCCGGATTCTACTAATTCAATGTGTTTCAGACGTCTTGTATCACCTTGCTTAATTAAAACAATACCATCGGTTATTCGAGCCCCCAAAGCCTCTTCTATCGCTAAAGCGATAGGATAAGCCCCTTTTCCAACCCCCAACACATAAATATTAGCCACCTCATTCAAGTCGATTATACGTTTGCCGATGGATAAGTGATTATTTTTAACAGTAAGGAGCCGCTTGGTTTCCTGATAAGGAATTGCCCGAAGAATACCTTCCTCAATGATATCCAACGCGTTTTTTCTTGCGCTCTGTTCGCCATGATTGCAAAGTTCGTCATGGTTTTTTATCAAATGTTCTGATGTCATCTCGACTACCATGCCCTTATATAATTCCGATAGTGAAAGACTAACATGTTAGTAGTCTAATGTCAAGAGGATTTGGGGAATAATTTGCCCAAAAGACCATGTTAATTTTATTTGTACAATTTATCTGTAATTTTGTTTAAATATCATCATGAAATTGCTGATTTCACACCGATTTTACACAGTTTACAGCCAATTTTGTTTATGTTATGATACCTTCATCAACGTACGACCACAAAAGAAAAGCACCCCAAGAAAGAGAGGAGCCACTTTATCATGAGAAAACTTGTTTCCCTGTTGTTGGCCTGTCTGCTGCTGGTTGGCCTGGTGCCCTTTGCCCATGCCCAGGAAGTCATCGAGCTGGACATGTACTTCCCCGTATCCGTCGGCGGCGGCCCCGACGCCCTGATTACCGCCCTGTGCGACGAGTTCCATCAGGAATACCCCAACATCAAAGTCAACCCCGTGTACGCGGGTTCCTACGCCGACACCCGCACCAAGGTGCTGGCGGCCATCCAGGCGGGCAATACCCCGGCCATCGCCCTGATGTTCTCCATCGACCTGTATCAGCTGTATTCCATGGGCGTGCTGTATGACTACGACAGCTTTGTCACCGATGAAGCCGGCCAGAAATGGCTCAACGGTTTTTATGACGGCTTCATGCAGAACAGCCAGCTGGACGGCAAGACCTACGGCATTCCGTGGCAGCGCAGCACCATCATCATGTACTACAACAAGGACATGTTCCGCGAAGCGGGCCTGGATCCCGACATGCCCCCCGCCAACTGGGCGGAGCTGAAGGAATACGCCCAAAAGCTCACCGTTAAGGACGCGGCCGGCAACACCACCCGCTACGGCATCCAGGTGCCCAGCGACAAGGCGGGCTACGCCTACTGGATGCTGCAGACCTTTACCCTGACCCAGGATGGTTTCAACATCATGTCCGATGACGGCAAAGAAGTCTATTTCGACGACGCCCGCACCATCAAGGGGCTGGAGTTCTGGAAGAGCCTGTCCGACGACGGCAGCCAAGCCCCCGGCACCCCCAAGTGGTCCACCACCGTGTCTGACTTCTTAGAGCAGAAAGTCGCCATCATGTACCACACCACCGGCAACCTGACCAATGTGCGCAAGAACGCCACCTTCGACTTTGGCACCAGCCGCCTGCCCGCCGATACCTCCTTTGGCTCCCCCACCGGCGGCGGCAACTTCTACCTGTTCAAGGGCGTGCCCGAGGAAGAGACCAAGGCTGCCTACACCTTCATCCAATGGATGACCAACAACCCCGAGCGGGTCGCCCAGTGGTCCATCGACACCGGCTATGTGGCCACCCGCCCCGAAGCCTATGACACCCAGCGCATGAAGGACTACGCCGCCGAGTTCCCCTCCGCCCTCACCGCCCGCGACCAGCTGGAGTTTGCCCACGCCGAGTTCTCCGTGTACGACCAGGGCGCGGTGCAGGACATCCTGGATACCGCCATTGAGGCGGCCATGACAGGCACCAAGACCCCCGAGAACGCCATGAAGGACGCCCAGAGCGCGGCGGACGGCATCCTGGCCGACTACAGATAAATATTTAATCAAGCGCCGGTGAAAGGCGCGTAAACAGGACAGTGCCTCCCGCCAGGCAGGGAGGTACTGTCCTTTGGAGGAAAGATGACGTCCACGCAATCCAATGCTACCCGGATCAACCAGGCCAACCGCCTGAAAAAACGCAAATCAACCTGGCTGGCTTATGGCATGCTTTTGCCCAGCATGATTATACTGGTGGTGTTCACCCTGTACCCCATCGGCGAAAGCATCTACATGAGCCTGTTTAAAAACAACATGTCCACCTTTGTCACCGGCCCGGTCTGGGTGGGGCTGCAGAACTATGTCACCCTCTTTACCCGGGACGCGGTGTTTAAAAAAGCGTTTTACAACAATTTGATTATCGCTGCCGTCACCATCCCCGTGTCCATCGCCTTGGCGGTGGCCATGGCGCTGTTCGCCAACAAGGTGCGAAGGGGCAAGGGCATTGTGCGCGTCAGTTATTTTTACCCTACCCTGCTGCCCATGGTGGCGGTGGCCAACATCTGGCTGTTTGTCTACACCCCCATGTACGGGCTGTTGGGGTATCTAGCGCCCACCTGGCGGCTGCTGGAAAATGTGGACACCGTGCTCTGGGCGCTGATTGTCATGCTGGTGTGGAAGCAGGCGGGCTATGTGATGATTTTTTACATCTCCGGCCTGCAGGGCATCGACCAGGAAATGTACGAGGCCGCCAAAATCGACGGCGCCAACGCCGTCCAGGCCTTCCGGCGCATTACCTGGCCCATGCTGCGTCCCACCACCATCTATGTCACCATCATCACCATGACCAACGCCTACAAACTGGTGGATCATTTATATATCATGACCAAGGGCGGCCCGGACAACGCGTCCAACATGCTGCTTTTCTATGTATATCAAAAGGCCTTCGACCAATCCAACACCGGGGTGGCCTCCGCCATCACCGTGGTGCTGATTGTCATTTTGCTGCTGGCGACCATGGTGCAGTTCTTCACCCAGGACAAACGCACCTTCTACGCGTAAGGGAGGGATGGATATGACAACCAAAACAGCCCCCCGTTTCCGCTGGAAGCTGAGCCTGGGGATGACCCTGAGCTACATCGCGATGTTCCTGATTGCCGCGGTGTTCCTGATTCCCCTGATCTGGATGGTGCGCACCGCCTTTATCCCCAACCAGCACGCCACCAACCTGCTGGCCATCGCCTGGCCCACCCTGGACAACTTTACCCGCATCTGGCAAGCCGCCCCCTGGGGCACCTATTACACCAACACCTTCATCATCGTGTTCGGCGTGCTGGCCATGCAGTTCATCACCATCATCCTGGCGGGCTACGCCTTCGCGCGGCTGGATTTCCATTTCAAGAACACCCTATTCATCCTGTTTTTAATGCAGATCATGATTGCCGCCGACGTGCTGATTCTGCCCAACTACAAGACCATCTCCGCCATGGGCCTGTCCAACACCCTCTTTGGCGCTATGCTGCCCTTCTTTGCCTCGGCTATGGGTACCTTCCTGATGCGCCAGACCATCAAGACCATCCCCTACGAACTGGAGGAGGCCGCCAAGATAGACGGGTGCAACCTACCCCGCATGCTGCTGCAGATTTATGTGCCCTTGCTGGTGCCCGCGCTCATCGCCCATGGTATGATTGCCGCCAGCTACCAGTGGAACAACTTCCTCTGGCCGCTAATAGTCATCAACTCCGTCGCCAACCGCCCGCTGACGGTGGGGCTGGCCATCTTCGCCATGAGCTACGAAACCGGCGCCCAGTGGAGCGATGTGTCCGCCGCCACCTTCCTGGTGGCCGCGCCCCTGCTGGTGCTCTTCTTCCTGTTCCAGAAGCGCTTTGTCCAGTCCTTCGCCCACAGCGGCATCAAGTAAGAGAATTATCCAGCGCAAGGGTTATAAGGGAATCGCAACGAATAGATAGCATAATAAAACGGGGGCTGCCGTAACGCAGCCCCCGTTCTCATGGGTTTATACTCTGCAAGGAACCCTTACCCCAGTGTCTTCTGGGCGAATTTCACGTAGGAGTCCACCAGCTTCTGCACAAAGCCCTTCACTTCCTCGGAGGCAAAGCTGCCGTCCTCTTTAAACATTTCGCCCGCGTTGCTCAGGTACGCTTCGGGCTGGCCCATCACGGGCACGTTCAGGAAAGCCAGGGTTTTGCGCACGTCAATCACCGCGGCCATGGCGCCCAGGGCGCCGGGGGTAACGCCCACCACCATGGCGGGCTTGCCGCCCCACTTGTTATGGCCCCAGGGGCGGGAGGCGACGTCCATCGCGTTTTTAAGCACCGCGGAGGTGCCCCGGTTATACTCGGGCGTCACAAAAATCAGCCCGTCCAGGGAGGCTATCTTGGCGCGGAAGGCATCATAGCTTTCCGGGCCGTTGCCCTCATCAAAATCCTGGTTATACAGGGGCAGCTGGCCGATTTCCACCAGTTCGCCCGCGTAGCCTTCGGGCAGCATATCGCTCATTTTTTCCGCCACCTTGCGCGAGAAGGACTCCTTGCGCAGGCTGCCTACAATCACGCCCACCTTTTTGGCGACGGCTTCATTCTGGCGGTATTCGGCGTTTTCATCAAAAGCTTTGCGCACATAGGGGCACACCGGCACAACCTTCAGGCCTCTTTTGGCCACATCCTCCATGGCGTACTTGAGCAGCTGTCCGGCAACGCCCTTGCCCCGATGCTCCGGTTCCACAATCAGGTGCTTGAACACCAGCGTCTTCTCGCCGGACTTGGAAAACAGCAGACGGCCGATTTCCTGGCCCTCATCCATGGCCGCGTAGCGGCGTTTCTCTTCATTGTACACAAATGTCATCATGATTCTCTTTCCTTTCTGAACCTTGGTCCCCTAGGATATACCCGTACTTTCTTTGTTTCAAACTTGAGAAATCCCCCGTCCTTGGCTATAATACCCCAAACGAAGGAGGGGAAGAGCATGTCCAGAGAAATCGCCGTACAATGGCTTCAGGAGCAGGGCGCGGGGGAGCATATCATCAACACCCAGCAGTCCATCGCCACCGTGCCCCTGGCCGCCCAGGCCTTGGAAGTGGATGAGGAGCGCATCGCCAAGACCCTCGCCTTTGATGTGCAGGGCAAGACCGTGCTCATCGTTACCGCGGGGGACCAGAAGGTGGACAACGCCAAGTACAAGGCGTTTTTCCATACCAAGGCCAAGATGCTCAAGCCCGAGGAAACCCAAGCCCGCACCAACTACGCCCCCGGCGGTGTATGCCCCTTTGGCGTGCCGGAGGACGCGGCTACCTATCTGGATCTGTCCCTCCAGCGCTTTGATGCCATCTACCCCGCCTGCGGCGACTGGTACACCGCGGCCAGGTTTACGCCCCAGGAGCTGGCGGATCTGACCCGGGCGCAGTGGGTGGATGTGTGCAAGCGGGTGGAATGAGTATAAATTAGTAAGCAAGAGGAGGGCGAATGCCCTCCTCTTTCAGTTGGTGTTTCCATCGCGCGTGGCTTTACAGCGCCCGATGCTAATCGCAAAATACGCTTCGCTGTTTTGCTTGCGATGTATATGCGGGGCTTTGCCCCACACCCCACCGCGTCGCCGCGCCCTTTGCTTCTTTTCCGATATGCAAGCATATCGGAGGCATGCGCTTCGGGACGGCTCCTTTCAATCGAAAGCAGGCTTTCGATTGTCTTGTGCATCCCCCTTGGAACCTGCAATAGGGGAGCGCGTTTCGTTAATATTCTCCCTGCTCTTCATCCGCCTCGTACTTGGAGGTGAAGATACCCTCCCGATAGGCGTACAGAAGCAGTTTCAAGTCCTTTACCCTTTCCTGCAGGCGTTTGCCCTCATCCGTATCCGCCACCATCTGGCGTTTCTCAAAGGGCAGGTTTTCCGTCAGGGTGGACACAATATCGCTATTGCTCTCCACCGCGTCCTGCACCCCGGCAAAGGGGTCATGGGCCACAATCCGCATCCCGTGGGAATTGGAGATCAGCGTATACCCGGCAATCCCCGTTCTCTTCTGGTACGCCTTGCAGAACCCCCCGTCTATCACGATAATCCTGCCGCCCGCCCTCAGGGGAGACTCGCCCTTGAGCACCGGGGTATGCCCGTTGATGATGCGCCCCTCCTTGGGGTTCAAATCAAAGGCGGCCAGCATCATTTCGCAGCCTTCCTCGGTTTTGTTATAGGTATAGTAAGGATCCCTGGGCTCGGAAAACGCGGCCCGGTCGGCAATCATCAGATGGGCAAAGGTGCTCATCTTCCGTCCGCACAGGGGGGAGAAGTCGCCGCACCATAAAAACCACATAAAGTCGGTATCCTTCTGGTGCCGTCCCCGGTAGGCAGCCCGGGCCTGTTTATCGCAGTAGTCCAGGAACGCTCGTCCCTGATACCCCTCGCCCTCCATGTTTACTTCCCGCAGGGTGCCGTCCGTATTCAGGGGGATGCACCCGTGGAACAGCAGGTTGCCGTTATGGCGCCTGTACACGCTGCCATGGTCGTACAAGAAGCGCACATGCCGGTGCAGTTTATCGCTCTTTTCAAAGGCGCCGCTCAGCTGTTTGGCCACCGCGGCCTCTCCCGGCGTCAGCGCGTAATAGTCATTCCCCACCAGTGTGGGGAACTGCTGATAAATCAGCGGCCAGACTTTCTCTCCCACCGTTACCCGGGCGGTCTTGGTATCAATATGCTCCAGCAGCAGTTTATCGTCCATCTGGAACTCGGGATGCCGTTTAATCAGCTGCCCTTCCAGTTTGAACATCATGATGGTGATGGTCTTCAGCGCCGCTTCATCGGGGCTTAGGTTGGGGTAGTTCTGCTGCGCCAGGGTATACAGCGGGCGCATGCTGATGCCGTAGCTGCTTTCCAGCAGCCGCAAATGCCCGTAGTTCAGGGTATTGCGCACCGTGGCCATGATGCAGGCCATGCACCCCGCCGCCGCGCCCATCCACAAAATATCATGGTTGCCCCAGGTAAAGTCCACCGCGGGGTGGCGCATCAGCATATCCAGTATCTTGTCCGGCGCGCCGCCCCGGTCGAACAGGTCGCCCAGCACATGCAGCCGGGCTACCGCCAGGTTCTTAATCAGCCCGCTCAGCGCCCGGATAAACTCTTTCTGGGCGCCGATTTCAAGCAAGGTATCCACAATCTTTTCATGGTAGGCGTGCTGGTTTTTATCCTCATCATCCTGGGAGTGCATCAGTTCGTCCAGCACGAAATCATAGTCGTCGGGGATAAACCGGCGCACATCCTGCCTTGTGTACTTGCTGCTCAGCAGCCTGGCCAGGCGGATTAGATTGATCAGCGTACGGCGGTACCAGAAGGTGTCCACCACCCCCTGCTTTTCCAGCAGGCGTATTTTCTGCTGGGGGTAGTAGATTACCGTGCACAGTTCGTCAACTTGCTCCTGGCTCATCCATTCACCAAAGAGCAGGGTAGCTTTTTCCTTGATAACCCCGGAGCAATTATTCAGGATATGCTCAAAGGCCTCATACTCGCCGTGCAGATCGCTCATGAAATGCTCGGTGCCCTTGGGCAGGCCCATCATGGCCTGCATGCTGCTGATTTCAGCGTACAGGGATTGCACCGTGGGGTGTTTTTCCGTCAGCAGGGACAGGTACTTCATCTGTTGGGGGGAAATGAAATGTGATAATTCCATCATGGTACCTCCCATCTATGGCGTTATCTCTCCACGCATCCGATGCGGTCGATGATGCTGAAATCCCGGTACTCCACTTCCGCTACCGTCCTGCCAAAGGGGCGGGAGGGCTTGGGCGCGCCGGTATAGTTTTCCGCTAATTGCTTCAGTTCCTCAATCTCGTACACCGGCAGGCCGCCCGCCTTCAGCATATCCTTGAGTTCCTTGCGCTGGGGGTTGACAGCGACGCCCCGCTGGGTAACCAGCACGTCCACCGTGCTGCCGGGGGTAGAGGTGCACAGCACCTTATCCACCACAATGGGCAAGCGAGCGCGGAACAGGGGCGCCACAATCATGGCCAGCTTGGCGCCGGCCGCTGTGTCGCTGTGCCCGCCCGAGCCGCCGGTGATATAGCCGTTGGAGTCGGTATGCACGTTTACATTAAAGCCTGTGTCAATCTGGGTGGCGCCCAGCACCACCACGTCCAGGGCGTTCACCGCCGCGGACTTGGCCAGGGGGCTGGCGTAACGGGAGGCGGAAATCTCCTTATGTAGCGGGTTTTTGCTGATGGATTCCACCGCCTTCAAATCGAAGCACTGCACGTCCATCAGGCTGGTAAAATACCCTTCCTCCAGCATGTCCACCAGGTAGCCGGTAATGCCGCCCAGGCCGAAGCTGCCGGTAATACCCAGGCGCTTCATGATGGGCTTTAAATACTGGGTTACCGCCAGGGAAGCGCCGCCCGCCCCTGTCTGGAAAGAGAAGCCTTCCTTCAACAGGCCGCTGTGCTCAATCACCTGGGCGGCGTAGCGGGCGATGGTCAGCGCCACCGGGTCGCGGGTCATGCGGGTGGTGCCCGACACGATGCCCTTGGGGTCGCCGATGGAGTCCACCTTCACCACCAGATCCACATCCGTTTCCTCGATGCTGGCGGGGGACAGGGGATAGGGCAGTAGGTTGTCGGTAATAATCACCGCTTTTTTCGCCCGGCGACTGTCGGGGATGGCGTAGCCCAGGGAGCCGCAGGCCGAGGGGCCGGAAATGCCGTTGGCGTTGCCCATGGGGTCGCTGGCGGGGGCGGCGATGAACGCCACGTCTATGGTTACCCGGCCCGAATCGATGGCCGCCGGCCGCCCGCCGTGGCTGCGGAACAGCACCGGCCGCTCCATCAGGCCCTCGGAAATAGCCTTGGCGATCTGCCCGTTCATATAGTCGGTTTCAATGCGGCAGACCACGCCGTTGCGGATATGCTCAATCAAGGGGTAATGGCAGTCGAACAGGCTGCTGGCCTGCACCGTCAGCCCCTTGATGCCCTGGCGGGCGATTTCTTCCATCACCATGTTTAAAACAAAGTCGCCATTGCGCAGATGGTGGTGGAAGGAGACGGTCATCCCGTCCTTCAGTCCCGCTTCCCGGATGGCGTCAGATAGCGTGGCGATTACTTTACTCATGCTCGTATCCTCCCAGTCCCAGAGCGGCGGCGGCTTCCAGCACCCGGCGCGCCCTGTCCACAATGGGTTTGTCCACCATCTTGCCATGCAGCGAGATGGCGCCCTTGCCCAGTTTCTTGGCTTCCTCAATCACGTCCATTACTTCCCTGGCATAGGCGATTTCCTTCTCCGAGGGGCTGAACACCTCGTTGATGGCGGCCACGTGCCGGGGGGAGATGGCGGCCTTGCCGGTAAAGCCAAGGCCCTTGGCGAACTCGGCGTCCTTCGACAGCCCGTCGTCATCGTTGACATCGGTAAAAGGCGTGTCGTACACGTCCACCTGGGCGGCCCGGGCGGCCATCACGATGCGGCCCCTGGCGTAGAGGATTTCATCCCCCTTCTTGGTGCGGGCGGCTTGCAGGTCGCTGGTCAAATCCTCCGCGCCCAGGAACAGGGCTTTCACCCGTTTGTCCGCCTTGGCAATCTGGTAGGCGTTCTCAATGCCCTCCGCCGTTTCCAGCAGGGCGATGATGCCCACGGTGCCAACGGGAATGCCGTGTTTTTCCTCCACCTGGGTCATGATGGCGGACACCTGTTGGATATACCCCGCGTCCGACACCTTGGTGGGCATCACCAGCGAGGGTTTCAGCGGAATCACCGTTTCTAAATCGTCCCGGATATACTCGGTGTCCAGGGGGTTGAGGCGCACAATAATCTCTGTGCCCGAAAAGCCCAGGGTCTTGATGGCGTTGCGCACCAGCACCCGGGCGGCGTCCTTCTCGGCGGGGGCGACGGCGTCCTCCAAGTCCAGAATCACCGCGTCGGACTGGTGGATGTCGGCGTTTAATAGCATGGCCGGGCTGTTGCCGGGGATAAACAACATGGTTCTTCTCATTTTTGTGCCTCCCCCGCGCGGCGCAGCGCGGTTTCCACCCGGGCTTTCACGGTGCAGTCCAGCGCGCCGCGGTCTTCCAAGCGCACTTTAGCGCTGGTAATACCGATTTCGCCAATCACTTCCTGGGCAGCCTGGCGGATGTTCTCTCCAAACTGGTCCAGCACGATGGACTCTACCTCTATTTCCACCCTGCCTTCGCCGGGCGCGACGGAAACCAGCACGTCATTGGATTCCAGCGTGCCGGCTACCGCAAGCCTTACAATGTTCATTTGAAGCCTCCTTCTTGCTTTTGCGGATATATATCTCTGATACCGTTCATTATAGACCAAATACCCCTTGGGCGCAACCGCGCCGGGGGCGTTTTCCGGCTTGAATCTTGACTTTTTCCCGGGGGCAACCTATGATGATGCCATCTGATTCGGATAAAAGGAGCCCGCGTGGAACCCATCTATTCCAATTTCAGGATGACCTTTCTGTACATCGACCGCTACCAGTTTTCCGAGCGGTGGTTTTTCCCTGAGAGCGAAGTGCCCTACTGCATGTACCGCTACATCGTCCAGGGCAAGGCGGTATTTACCGTCAACGGGCAGCGGCATGAGGTGCAGGCGGGGGATGTTTTCTATATCCCCAGCGGCAGCCTGCTCAGCTGCCAGGCGCTGGAAACCATCGACTTTTATTCGGTGCGCTTTGTGGTGCCCATCGAGCAGCAGGGCAATAACCTGCTGAACGAATTGTTCCGCATCCCCCCCATCAGCGTGCTGCCCGAGAGCCCGGAGCAACTGTTTGCAACCCTCTACCGCAGTGCCCTCAGCCGCGAGCCGTGGAAAATGCTGCGCATCGACGCTTGCCTGGGCCAGATTACCGCCCTGCTGGCCGAGCATGCTGCCGGCAGCCAGCCGGACCATGTGCCGCCCGCGCCCCAGGACGCTACCCGGGTCAGCAACCTGCGCCTGCGGGCGCGCAAGTCCCAAATTAAGCAGGATCCCCGCATCACGGTGGTGCTGGACTATCTGATTACCCACCCCCAGGAGATGCTCAGCACCGACGACATGTGCCGGATGGCGGGGGTCAGCGAAAGCACCCTGCGCCGTCTGTTCAAAGCTCAAACGGGCAAACTGCCGGTGGATTTTATCAAGGAAATGCGCATGATGCACGCCGCCCGCCTGCTGCTGACCCGCAATGACTCGGTGGCGGAAATCTCCTACAGCTGCGGCTACGAAACCCCCAATTATTTTTCCCGCTGCTTCAAGGAAATCTTCGGCATATCGCCCAGCGAGTACCGCCACCGCTCCCAGAATTTGTAACGGCTGCCGCCGTAAATATACTTTACAACCAAGATATGACGGAATTGTGCTATCAATGAAGGATAGTTGTATTTTTTTGTCCAATTAATCGCCGTATACTGCAAACAACCGGAACAGAGCGTTCCACAATAAAAAGGAGGATCCCTATGAAAAAGTCACTGTCTTTTCTGCTAGTCCTGGTCATGCTGCTTGGCATCACCGCCATGGTGCCCGCTGAGCAGAAGGAACTGGAAGGCGAAATCACCTTCTGGCATTCCTTTACCCAGGGCGCCCGCATGGAGGCGATTCAGGAAGCCGCCAACAAGTTCATGGAGCTCAACCCCAAGGTAACCATCAAGATGGAAACCTACTCCTGGGGTGATTTCAACACCAAGTGGAACGCTGGCCTGATGACCGGCGACCTGCCTGACATCAGCACCGCCCAGGGTACCGGCGAAGTGGTGGAAATGGTCAACGCGGGCGTCATCAGCCCCGTGCCCGACCTGATTGACGAGATTGGCCGCGACCGCTTCTCCGAGCGCGCCCTGAGCGATATGACCCGGGATGGCAACAACTACGGCGTGCCCTACTACTCCCACGCCCAGGTCATGTGGTACCGCCAGGACCTGCTGGAAGCCAACAACCTGGAAGTGCCCACCACCTGGAAAGAATTCTATGACGCTGCCATTGCCCTCACCAAGGACGGCGTGTACGGCGCGGCCGTGTCCCTGAGCCCCAACGACCTGCTGGGCACCCGCTACCTCAACTTCTATGTGCAATCCGGCGGCGGCAGCCTGCTCAACGACGATTTAAGCCCCAACCTCACCAGCGAGCTGGCCATCGAGGGCATCAAGTTCTGGCTGGATGTGTACAAGAACTGCTCTCCCGCCGAAACCATCAACTACACCGTGCTCGACCACGCCACCCTTTACTATCAGGGCCTGACCGCTTTTGACTTCAACTCAGGCTTCATGGTTTCCGGCGTGCAGAACAACCGCCCCGACCTGGTGCAGTATGTCAAGTGCGCCCTGCTGCCCACCATGAACGAAGGCGATCCCGCTTACGGCGCCGAGACCAGCCATATCCCGCTGGTGCTCTGGAACAACGCCAAAGCCCCCGAAGCCGCCAAGGCGTTCCTGGCCTTCCTCTATCAGGAAGACAACTATGTCAGGTTCCTGGACGCTGTGCCCGTGGGCATGCTGCCGGCGCTTAAGGACATCACCACCAACGAGAAATTCCTGGCCAACCCCACCGTGGAACAGTTCAAGGAAGAAATCGCCATCATTTCCGAAGCCATCAGCCTTGGCAGCGCCATCGGCTTTGAGCATGGCCCCAGCGTGCAGGCCAGCTACCTGACCAGCCAGGGCATCGTGGAAGAAATGTTCCAGGATATCATCACCAACGGCACTGAGGTGGAAGTCGCCGCCCAGCGCGCCCAGGACAAGCTGACCGAGATTTTTGACACCATGATCAACTAATCCTCCTGCTTGGCCGCCATGGGTTCGCCCATGGCGGCCATATCAAAGGAGAAAGGGGAGGAGAAACAATGGATTTACGTCATACCTTCCGCAGGGACAGGAACTTGACGCGCTGGCTGTTCGTTTTGCCGGCCATGCTGGTGGTCATCAGCCTGCTGATTTACCCCGTGTTTTCCACGGTAGCCAACAGCTTCACCAACCGTACGCTGATACGGCCCGCCTATAAGTTTACCGGCCTTACCAACTACATCAACATCCTCAAGGATGTGGAGTTTCACAACGCCTTTTTCAACACCATTGTCTGGACATTCTTCAGCCTCCTGGGGCAGGTGGTTATCGGGTTCATCGGCGCTTTGTGCCTGAACAAGGTGAGGGGAAAAATCCCCCGCACCATCTACCGCATCTGCATGATCATCCCCTGGGCGTTTCCTTCCATCGCCATCGCGCTGGTCTGGAAATGGCTGTTAAACGGTATATACGGCTTTATCCCCAGCATGCTGTCCCAATTAAACCTCAGCGAGGGCATGGTGCAGTTCCTCAGCACCCCCCATCTGGTGCTGCCCACGCTGGTATTTGTCAACATCTGGTTCGGCTCTCCCCTCATCATGGTCAACACCTACGCGGCGCTGCAGACCATCCCCCAGGATCAGTACGAGGCGGCACAGATAGACGGTGCCAACGCCTGGCAATCCTTCCGGGCCATCACCATACCCCACATCAAGGTGGTCATCGGCCTGCTGGTAGTGCTGCGCACCATCTGGGTGTTCAACAGCTTCGACATCATCTACATGATGACGGCGGGCGGCCCGGCTTCGGTAAGCACCACCATGTCCATCTACATCTACAAGTTGGGCTGGACCAGCCGCATGACAGGCAAGGCTTCGGCGGCGGCGGTTATCCTGCTGATATTCCTTCTGGTGCTGTGCGCGGTGTATTTCCTGCTGCTGCGCAGGTGGGAAAAGGAGGATTTGTGATGAAAGGCAGAAGCAAACTGGGCCCCATCTTTACCCATGGGTTTCTGATTGTCATGTGCGTGGTCAGCGTGTTCCCCCTGCTGTGGCTGCTGATGAGCGCGTTCAAGTCTAGCGCGGAAATGCTGGCCAACCCCACCACCATCTTCCCCAAGCAGTGGACGCTGGAAAACTTTGAGACGGTGTTGGTCACCCTGAAGTTTACGGTGAACATCCGCAATTCCCTGATTATTTCCCTGGCAACGACCTTAATTGCCATTACCATTTCCACTTTGGCAGCCTACGGCATCGTGCGCTTCTTCCCCAAACTGGGCAACGCCATGACCAAGCTGCTCATTACTACCTACATGTTCCCGGCCATCATGCTGGTAATTCCCTACGGCATCATCATGGCCCGGATGGGTCTTACCAATACCCGCTTCGGCCTGGTGATGGTCTACCTGTCCTTCTCGGTGCCCTATGCCGTGTGGCTGCTGGTGGGGTTCTTCAAAACCGTGCCCATCGGCATCGAGGAAGCGGCGCGCATCGACGGCGCCAACAAGCTGCAGGTGTTCCGCGTCATCGTGCTGCCCCTGGTGGCCCCCGGGATGGTGGCGACCGCCATCTACACCTTCATCAACGCCTGGAACGAGTTCCTCTACGCCATGATCCTCATGAGCTCTTCGGACAAAACCACCATCTCCGTCGCCGTTAAAACCCTGGAAGGCGCCGACATCCTCAACTGGGGCGCCCTGATGGCCGCCTGCGCCGTGGTGGTTGTGCCCTCCATCATCTTCTTTTGCATCATCCAGAATAAAATCACCGGCGGCCTGTCCGAAGGCGCCGTCAAATAACGGAGGAAAGTATGAAAACACTTGGTTACGCGGTGGCGGGTACCGGATACTTCGGGGCGGAACTGGCCCGCATCATCAATACCCTGGAAGGCGCCCGGGTGGTGGCCGTGCTGGATCCGGACAACGCCGAAACCATCGCCAGGGAACTCAACTGCGATGTGGAAACGGACCTGGACGCCCTGTGCGCCCGGCCTGATGTGGACGCCCTGATTGTGGCGACCCCCAACTACCTG
The DNA here is from genome assembly GCA_937894675.1 of uncultured Clostridia bacterium. Lineage (GTDB taxonomy): Bacteria > Bacillota > Clostridia > Christensenellales > Aristaeellaceae > DTU024. The sequence continues at coordinate 163,546 of CALCQO010000004.1, read as the reverse complement.
CATAAGGAGCCGGTGCTGGCCGCCGCCCGGAACAAAAAAAGCGTGTTCTGCGAAAAGCCCATCGCCCTCAAATTCGAGGATTGCGACGAGATGGTCAAGGCCTGCGACGAAAACGGCGTCACCTTCATGGCCGGCCATGTGATGAACTTCTTCAAGGGTGTGCGCACCGCCAAAAAACTCATCAACGAAGGCCGCATCGGCAAAGTGCTGTACTGCCACTCCGCCCGCAACGGGTGGGAGCCGCCCCAGCCCTCGGTCTCCTGGAAAAAGATCCGCGCCAAGTCCGGCGGACATCTGTACCACCACATCCACGAACTGGACTGCATCCAGTTCATCATGGGCCCTGCCAAGGAAGTGACCATGATGGGCGGCAATGTGGCTCACGAGGGGGAGCAGTTTGGCGATGAGGACGATTTGCTGCTCATCACCCTGGGCTTTGACAACAACACCTACGCCATGGTGGAGTACGGCAGCGCCTTCCACTGGAGCGAGCACTATGTGCTGATTCAGGGCACCGAGGGCGCCATCCGCCTGGACATGAAGGATGTGGGAGGCACCTTGCGCACCAAAGCGGGGGACGAGCATTTCCTGATTCACGAAACCCAGGAAGAAGACGACGAGCGGACCTACATCTACAACCACGCCCTGGAACAGGACGGCGCCGTCATGTACGGCCGCCCCGGGCGCAGGCCGCCCACCTGGCTCAGCAGCATCATGAAGAACGAGATGCGCTACTTTGATTCCGTGCTGCGCGGCGCGGAAGTTACCCAGGAGTTCCGCCCCCTGCTCAACGGCAAGGCGGCCCGGGCGGTCATCGCCACCGCGGACGCGGCGACCCGGTCCCTCAACGAAAACCGCCGGGTGCGGGTATCCGAAATAACGGGCGCTTGAGCGCTGTCAACAGACCATCCCTTATGGTATAATTCTTCCATGGATAAACGATGGAGCCCCTGCGTCCTGTGCCCCCGCCTGTGCGGCGTGGCCCGGGAACCAGAGCAGGGCGGCGGGTTTTGCGGCATGGGAACAGACGCGGTGGCGGCGAGAGCCGCCCCGCATTTTTGGGAAGAACCCTGCATCAGCGGCGTGTACGGCTGCGGTGCGGTGTTCTTTTCCGGCTGCACCCTGCGCTGCGCCTTCTGCCAGAACTACGGTATCAGCCACCGCAACCAGGGCAAAAGGCTGACCGCCAGGCAGCTGGCCGATGTGCTGGCGCGCTTGGAGGATGAGGGGGTGCACACCATTGAGCTGGTCACAGGCACCCACTTTGTGCCCGCCATCCTGGAGGCCCTCTCCCTCTACCGCCCCAAGGTGCCCCTGGTCTGGAACACCTCGGGCTACGAAAGGGTGGAGACATTGCGCATGCTGGAGGGGGTCGTCAATGTGTATCTGCCCGACCTGAAGCATGTGTCCCCCCGGCTCAGCGCCCTGTGCGCCGGGGCGCCTGACTATTTTGAAGTCGCTTCCCTTGCCCTGAAGGAAATGTGCCGCCAGACGGGGGCGCCCCAGTACGACCGGGAGGGCATCATGACAAGGGGCACCCTGATGCGCCACCTGCTGCTGCCCGGCTGCACGGGGGACAGCAAAAAGGTGCTGGATTTTATCCATGACGAGCTGCCCGGGGGCACCCCCCTCTCCCTGATGCGCCAGTACACCCCCCAGCCCTTCTGCGGCATCAAGGGATTAAACCGCCGGGTGACGGACGCCGAGTACAACCGGGTGCTGGATTACGCTGATGCGCTGGGGCTGACTGGCTACACCCAGGACGAGCGCTCCGCCAGCAGGGAATATACGCCGGATTTTGATTTGACAGGGCTGTAAAAGCAGCAAAAAGCCGCGCTCCTCATAAGGGAAGCGCGGCTTTTGTGTTGGATTGTTAATCCTTTTTCATCTGCTTTTTAAAGTATTCCTGTATTTTTTCGAAGGTTTCCTCGCTGATGTAGTGCTCTATCCGGCAGGCGTCCTGCTGGGCGGTGTCGGGGCTGACGCCGATATGCTGCAGCATCTCCGCCAGCACCTGGTGCCGGGCGTAGATATTGGCGGCGATCTCCCGGCCATTGTCGGTTAAGGTGATGTAATTTTTTTTGTCCATCTGGATGTAGCCGTGCTCGCGGAACTTTTTCATCTGCTCGCTGATGGTGGGTTTGGAAAAGCCGGTGTAGTTGGCAATGTCAACCGAGCGCACGGGGCCGCGCTTTTCTAAGATGTAGATGGTCTCCAGGTACATTTCCGCGGATTCTTTGATAACCAAGCGCCGTCCCTCCTTTTTCTATCCCTATTGTACACAAAAAACGCAAGGTTAACAAATTTTTGAAAAAGGATTGACAAATTGGTTAGTCAAGGCTAACATGGCAGTGGTTAGGATAAACTAACTATTGAGAGGGAGGTACACTATGCCGCTGCATATGATGACGCCGGGCAGCCGGAACCTGATCCGGAAAATCACCGGAAAACTGGAAACCAAACAGTTCCTGGAGAAGCTGGGCTTTGTGCCGGGCGAGTTTGTTACCGTCGTGTCAGAGAACTGCGGCAACCTGATTGTCAACATCAAGGACAGCCGGGTGGCCATCAGCCGCGACATGGCGCTGCGGATTGTTGTATGAAGGAGGAAAGCATGCGTACATTGCGGGACGCCGCCATCGGGGAAACCGTCACGGTGGCCAGGCTCTTGGGGGAAGGGGCGCTGAAGCGGCGCATCATGGACATGGGCATCACCAAGGGGGCGGAGGTTTACATCCGCAAGGTGGCGCCTCTGGGCGACCCCATTGAGGTCAAGGTGCGGGGGTACGAATTGTCCCTGCGCAAGGAGGACGCCCAGATGATTGAGATTCATCCGGCGGGATAACCCGTCGGTTCTATCGGTTGTGAACGGCGCTTGAGGCGCCGTTAAAAATGGAAAGAAGTTAGCCGAGACTAACTATGGAGGAAGAGATGAAGCCACTCACCATCGCCCTTGCGGGCAACCCCAACAGCGGCAAAACCACCCTGTTTAATCTGCTGACAGGCTCCAACCAGTATGTGGGCAACTGGCCGGGCGTTACCGTGGAAAAGAAGGAAGGACGGCTGAAGAAGCATAAGGACGTGACCCTGACCGACCTGCCGGGCATCTACTCCCTCTCCCCCTACTCTCCCGAGGAAGTGGTGGCGCGCACCTACCTGATGGAGGAAAAGCCCCAGGCCATCATCAACATTGTGGACGGCACCAACCTGGAGCGCAACCTGTACCTCACCACCCAGCTGCTGGATTTGGGGCTGCCTGTGGTGGTGGCTGTCAACATGATGGACGCGGTGGCAAAAAGCGGCGACAAGGTGGACATCGGCGAACTGTCCCAGCGCCTGCAGTGCCCGGTGGCGGAAATCTCAGCGCTGAAGAACACGGGCATAGACCGCCTGGTTTCCCTGGCCGTCAGCGCCGCCCAACAAGCGGCCGCGGCCGTGCCGGTGAAATTGGGGCAGGAAGTGGAAAGCGTCCTTACCCAGGTGGAAGAAGAAGCCCTGCCCCAATTGCCAAAGGAGGAACGCCGCTGGTATGCCCTGAAGCTGCTGGAAAAGGACAGCCAGGCAACTGAGAAACTGGCGCTAACCCAGGCTCAGGCAGAGGCGGCCGCGGCCATCGCCGCTGATTTTGAGGCCGAACAGGATGACGAGGCGGAAAGTGTCATCACCACCGCCCGCTATGAGGCGGTGACGGCCCTGCTCAAGGGCAGCCACGTGAAAAAGGACCGCCATGCCCTGACCACCTCCGACAAAATCGACCGGGTGGTTACCAACCGCTGGCTGGCGCTGCCCATTTTCGCGGTTGTGATGGTGCTGGTGTACTACATTTCGGTGTCCACCGTGGGCGCCTGGGTAACGGACTTCACCAACGACGGCCTCTTTGGGGACGGCTTCTTCCTGATGGGCAATGGCCGCGCCGCCTACGAGGAAAAGCTGGAGGAATACAGCACCGCCCAAATCTATACGGAGGCCTTTGAGCAGGCCGCCCAGGACGCGGGGGTGAACCTGGAGGCAGGGCCTCTTTCCCAGCAGGCGCGGACCCTGACCGCCGCCGCCCAGTTTATGGGGGAGGACAGCCCCGAGCCCGAGCGCACGGAACAGGTGACCCTGGCCATGTATCAGCAGGCGCTGACCGTAGCGGAACCCGAAACGGGAGACTTTGGCACCTGGGTACCGGGGGTGCCCGTGGTGGTAGGGGGCTGGCTGGAAAGCCTGCAGGTGGCCCCCTGGATGCAAAGCCTGGTGGTGGACGGCATCATCGCCGGCGTGGGCGCCGTGCTGGGCTTTGTGCCCCAGATGTTCGTGCTGTTTTTGTTCCTGGCGCTGCTGGAGGCCTGCGGCTACATGGCGCGCATCGCTTTCATCCTGGACCGGGTGTTCCGCCGTTTCGGCCTGTCGGGTAAAAGCTTTATCCCCATGCTGATTGGCTCGGGGTGCTCGGTGCCCGGCATCATGGCCTCGCGCACCATTGAGAACGACCGGGACCGGAGGATGACCATTACCACCACCTCCTTTATTCCCTGCGGCGCCAAGCTGCCGGTAATCGCCATGATTGGCGGCGCCCTCTTTGGCGGGCCGTGGTGGTTTACGCCCATGACCTACTTTATCGGCGTGTTCGCCGTGATCCTCTCGGGGGTATTGCTTAAAAAAACCAGCCGCTTCCGCGGCGACGCCTCTCCTTTTGTGATGGAGCTGCCCGCCTACCGGGTACCCGGCGCCGGCATCGTGCTGCGCTCCATGTGGGAGCGGGGGTGGAGCTTTATTAAAAAGGCCGGGTCGGTCATCCTGCTCTCCTCCATCTTTATCTGGTTTATTTCCAGATTCGGCGTTGCGGACGGCGCTTTGCGCATGCTGGAGGACGCCCAGATGGATCAGAGCATCGCGGCGAAAATCGGCGGCCTGTTCGCCTGGCTGTTTATCCCCCTGGGCTTTGGCGACTGGCAGTCCTCGGTGGCTACGGTGATGGGCCTGGTGGCCAAGGAAAACGTGGTATCCACCTTCGGTATCCTCTTTGGCTTTGGCGAAGTGTCCGAAAGGGGCGTGGAAATCTGGGCGGCGCTGGCCCAGCACTATACCGCCGTCAGCGCCATGTCCCTGCTGCTGTTTAACCTGCTGTGCGCCCCCTGCTTTGCCGCCATCGGCGCCATCCGCCGGGAAATGAACAGCGCGCCCTGGACAGCCTTCGCCGTGGGCTATCAGACAGCGTTTGCCTATGGGGTATCTCTGGTGTTCTACCAACTGGCCCTGCTGCTGACCGGCGGCGCCTTCACCCTGTGGACGGCCGTCGCCCTGATGGCGCTGGCGGGCTTTGGATACCTGCTGCTGCGCCCCGAACCCAAAGGCGTGCCTGTGGGCAGCGCCGCGTAAGGAGGAAGAAATGAACACATCTACCTGGATTTTAACCATCGCCCTGCTGGCGGTCTGCGCTCTGGTGATCAGAGGCATTGTGAAAAACCGGGCCAAAGGCGGCTGCGCCGGATGCCCCCACGCTTCGGCCTGCGGCAAGGACAGCTGCGGCTGAAAAAATCCTATTCATCCAGGGCTTTGAAGGCAGCTTCAAAGCCCTGTCTTTTACCGCCCAAACGGTTGATTTACCACCGCCAAGAGGGTACAATAAACCCAACACAAATTCGGAGGGCAATATGCAGTATCAACAGGCCGCGCGCGATTTTTGCGAGAATGAAAAGCAGTTTCACCTGGGGGTAATCCCCACCGAGCAGTCCAACCCCGTTACCCGCAACCTGAGCGCGGTCATCGCCAAGGATACCGCCGCCGGGGTGAAAACCATTCTGGACGCCGATCACCGCATTGGTCAGGTGGCGGCGGACGCTTTTAAAACCGAGCAGTACAGCATGCTGGTGCAGGACATCCTGCGCTGCATGGAGGAGGGCAAAACGGTGCTCTTTTCCAGCGTAGGCGCCTCGGGGCGTATGGCGCTGCAGCTGGACGCGGCCTGGCGGCGGTACTTTCTGCACCTGGCGGGGCAGTTGCCCGTCCGGCGGCAGGAGATGCTGCGCCTGATGGAAACCACCAACAGCCTGACCACCGGGGGCGACCGCGCCCTGGTGCAGAGCGTGGAAAACTTCGAAGATTATATGACCTTCGGCGCCCGGCAGATTCAGGAAGCGGGCGTGGGGGAGGGGGACGTGGTGGTGGCCCTGGCCGAGTGCGGCCTGTCCGCCTCCATCAACGGCTCCGCCATCGAGGCGGACGAGCGGGGCTGCCGCACCTACTACCTCTACTGCAACCCCAAGGACATCCTCACCCAGCATCTGGAGCGCAGCCGCAAGGTGTTCGCCCGGGAGGGCATCATCTATATGCCCCTGTTTGTGGGCAACATGGCGGTGTCCGGCTCCACCCGCATGCAGGTTACCACGGTGGAGCTGCTGGTGGCGGGCGCTGCCCTGGAAATGGCGGCCCAGGAGTATCTGAAAAAGCACCTTAGCCAAGAGGAATTCGTGGTGCTGGGCACCGTGGCGCTGACAAGCGAGCAGTACGCGGCGGGGTTCGAGCGGCTCAGCCATGATCTGCGCCAGGGAGCAGCCCTTCAAGGTCTGGCCCAGGCGGTGGATATGGAAACCGCCACCTACGAGGACAAGGGTCTGATTACCTACATCACCCATGATTATTTATTGGACATCATGACCGATACCACCGAGCGCCAGCCCACCTTCACCCTGCCCCCCTTTAAGCGCAAGGGCATGGAGGGGCCTGTGTCCTGGGCGTATGTCAAAGACCCCCTCTACCCCAGCGATGTGGCGTGGCAGCATGTGTTCCTGCGCCCCATCAAGGGGCTGGAGTGGACAAAGGAAGATTACCTCCAGATGGGCGCCGCCCAGAGCATCATCGACAACCCGCCCAAGGTAGGCGGGCAGGAGGTGCTCAAGTACGACATCGGCAATTCCGCGGATGAAACCCGCTGGGAGCGCCGCCCCGCCCGCCTGGTGCTCATTGACATCAACGGCTCCGGCCAGGGCAAAGTGAAACAATGGTACGACAGCCAGATTGACCGCTTTGACGCCGGCAGCGTGCTGCGCCTGGGGGACATCCCCGGGGGCACCCTCTCGGGGGATGAAATCCGGGTGCCTGTGCAGGTAGAGCGCACCGGCATGGAACTGATGACCCATCTGCTGGTGAAATTGGCCTTCAACGTGCTGAGCACCGCCACCATGGCTAAGATGGGCCGCGTCTGGGGCAACTGGATGATTCAGGTGCTGCCCACCAACAAAAAGCTGATTGACCGCAGCGTGCGCATCATCGCCAACCTCGCCGACATTCCCTACGAACAGGCCTGCGAGGAGTTTTTCAAATCCTACCTGGGCAGAGAAGCGGGGCAGGAGTACCGGGAAAGCTATGTGGTGGAAACCCTCAAACGCCTGGGCTTTGACCCCCGGGCGGAGCGCTGATGGGGCGCAGGCGCTGTCTCGCGCTGCTGCTATTGTGCCTAACGCCCCTTGGCGCGTTGGCCAAGGAGCAGCCGGCGCCTGCTGTTATCATCAGCGAGGTGATGGCGGCCAACCGCCTGCACCCGGTGGAGGGCAGCCTCAGCGACTGGATTGAACTGCATAACCCCGGCCTCCAGGAAGTGGATTTATCGGGCTGGGGTCTGACCGATGTGCCCGCGGTGCCGCGCCTTGCGGCGCTGTCGGGCACCCTCGCGCCCGGCGGCTACCTGGTACTCACCCAGGAAGCGCTGGGCTTTGGTTTAAAGAGCGAGGGGGAAACCCTGACGCTTACCTCTCCTGAGGGGCAAAGCCAGGAATTGTCCTATCAGGATTTGCCCCAGGACGCATCCCTCATGTGGGACGGCAAAGACTATGCGGTTACCTTCGCCCCTACCCCGGGGCAGGAAAACACGAAGCAGACCAGGGCTCAGGCGGAGAACGCCCAGTATGAAACCGCCCTTTCCAAGGGGCTGGTGATTACAGAAATCATGGCAGCCAACGGCGATGTGGGCCGGGGGAAATCCCCCTGGGACTGGGTTGAATTGTATAACCCGGGCACTGCCCAGGTCGCGCTGGAGGGTTTGTACCTGAGCGACAACGCCGCCGACCTGAAAAGGTGGGCTTTCCCCAAGGGCGCCCGGCTGCGCGCGGGGACGAGAGCCATTGTCTACTGCACCGGCAGCCCCGAACAGGCGCAGGGGGGCAATGTGTATGTCAACAGCGTTTTCCGCCTGGAAAAGTCCGGCGGCGCCCTGCTGCTCTCCGACGGCGAGACGGTCATCGACCGCCTCAGCTGGGACAGCCAGTATGCCAGCGTGTCCTATGGCCGCCCCGAAGGGAAGGGCACATTTCAGTACCTGGACCAGAGCACCATGCAGCAGCCCAACCCTGAAACAGGGTATGCCAAACGTCTGCCCGCCGTTACCTTTTCCCGGCCGGGGGGCTACGCGCAGGAAGAATTTCAGTTAACCCTGTCCGCCCCCCTGGGCGCGCGGGTCCACTACACCCTGGACGGCTCCGAGCCCACCGCCGCCTCCCCCCAGTACACCCAGCCCCTTGCCATCAGCCAGAACACGGCGGTGCGCGCCCTGGCGTTACAAGACGGCATGATTGACGGCCCCATGGCCACCAATACCTATTTGTTTGACGAGCCCCTGCCCGGATACACCCTGTGCCTGACGGGCAGCCCAAGCACCTTCTTTACCTCCAGCGGCATCTTCTCCCAGGGCAACCACAACATATCCTCCGAGTTTCGTGCCAATGCCGAGTATTTCAAGGACGGCAAGGTTCAGATGAACCAATTGTGCGGCGTGCGCCTTACCGGGGGCACCAGCCTGGTGTACCTGCCCCGTACCTTCTCCCTCTACGCCCGCTCAGGCTATGGGGAAAGCAGCTTTGCCTTCAACCCCTTTACCACCCGCTTTTATCCGGAGTATCAGTGCCTTACCATGCGCGGCGGCGGCACCGACTACGGCCGCACCCGCATCCGGGACGCCTTTTTGTGCAACCTGTCCAGGGGCTACGGCATCATGTACCTGGCCAGCGCCCCCGCCAGCGTGTATGTCAACGGCGCGTACTGGGGCTGCATGAGCATCCGGGAGCGCGCCAACCAGGACGCCATCGCCCAGTGGGAGGGCATCACCGACCAGCAGGTGATTGACAACATCGCCATCATAAAAAACCGGGGCATCCAGCTTAAGGGCAGCCGGGACGAGCTGGAGGCGCTGGCTTCCTTCTGCCGCAACCAGGATTTGAGCGTGCAGGAAAACCTTGACCATGTGCTGTCCCAGCTGGATGTCAACAGCCTGTTTGTGCATACGGCCTTTCAGATGATTACCGGCAACGGGGATTTATCCAACCTCAGGTACTACAAGGTGCCCGGCGGCAAGTGGAAGCTGATGCTCTTTGACCTGGATCTGGCCATGCTGTCCACCCAGCTGGAGCCCATGACCTTCTACCGGGGCAACGGCAGGCAGGAAACCAAGCACTTCTACGGCGAGTTTTTCCAGGCGCTCATGCGGGTGCCTGCCATGCGGGACGAGTTTCTCACATTGGCCGGGCGCATCCTGTACGAGCGTTTCATGGCCCAGGATGTATTGGCGGAGCTGGATACATGGCAGCAGGCCTACGCCCCTCTAATGGAACTGCATACCGCCAAATGGACCAATGTGCCCTTTGCCAGGTGGGAAAAGAACATGGATGATTTCCGCCGGATGCTGGAGCGCCGTCCTGCGCTGATGCCTAAATACTTTACCCAGACCTATCAGCTGACCCAGGAGGAAACCGTCCGCTTTTTCGGCGATTTCCTTGACAATAACCAGCCGCCGGACAATCAATAAACAGCGGAGAAACACACCATCCATTGCGTTTTACCCGGTGAGGGGGTAGAATGTGAAAGGTTTTTATGCGCATAAGCGCCGCTTCTATCCACATAGAACAGCGGCTTCATTACGAATGACAGAGGGAGGGAACCATGAAAATCGGCTTTGACCATGACAAGTACACAGCCCTTCAGTCCGCCCAGATTAAAAAACGCATCCGCAAGTTCGGCGGTAAACTGTACCTGGAATTAGGCGGCAAACTATTTGACGATTTCCACGCGTCCCGCGTGCTGCCCGGCTTCAAGCCGGACTCCAAAATCGCCATGCTGCTGAAAATGAAGGATCAGGCTGAAATCATCGTGGCCATCAACGCCGATGACATCGAGAAAAACAAGGTACGGGGCGATTTGGGCATCACTTACGACATGGATGTCCTGCGCCTGATTGACGCCTTCCGCGCCAGCGATTTGTATGTGGGCAGTGTGGTCATCACCCAGTACGCCGGGCAGCAGCACGCCAACCAGTTCAGAAAGCGCCTGCGCGCCCAGGGGGTCAAGGTGTACCTGCACTACCCCATCCCCGGCTATCCTTCGGATATTTCCCTGGTGGTCAGTGAAAAGGGCTACGGCAAGAACGAGTTTATCGAGACGGAGCGGCCCCTGGTGCTGGTTACCGCCCCGGGGCCGGGCTCGGGCAAAATGGCGGTATGCTTGAGCCAACTGTTTCAGGAGCATCAGCGGGGCGTCAAGGCGGGCTACGCCAAGTTCGAGACATTCCCCACCTGGAACCTGCCCCTGCGCCACCCCATCAACATGGCCTACGAGGCTGCCACGGTGGATCTGGGCGATGTGAACATGCTGGATCCCTTCCACCTGGAAGCCTACAATGTGCAGGCCGTCAACTACAACCGGGACATCGAGGTGTTCCCCATCCTCAACGCCATTTTCGAGCGCATCTGGGGCAAGTCCCCCTATAAATCCCCCACGGACATGGGGGTCAACATGGTGGCGGAGGCCATCATCGATGAAAAGGTGTGCAGCATGGCCGCCAAGCAGGAGGTTATCCGCCGCCTGTACAGCGCCCTGTGCGATCAGCGCCGGGGCCTGGCGGGGGAAGAGCTGGTAGCCAAACTGCGCCTGATCATGCAGCAACTGGAACTGACGGATGACGACCGCCCCGTGCTGGCCGCCGCCCGCAAGCGCGCCCAGCAGACAGGCGCGCCCGCAGCCGCTATTCAATTGTCCGACGGCACGGTCATCACCTCCAAAACAAGCGAGTTGCTGGGCGCTTCCGCGGCCCTCATCCTGAACGCCTTAAAGCACCTGGCGGGCATCCCCAAGGCGGAAAAACTGATCCCGCCGGAGGTCATCGGCCCCGTGCAGAGCCTGAAATGCGACTACCTGGGCAATAACAACCCCCGCCTGCACAGCGACGAAATCCTGGTGGCGCTGTCCATCACCGCCGCCTCCAGCCAGGCTGCCCGCAAGGCCATGGATCAACTGCCCAACCTAAAGGGCTGCGAGGTGCATACCTCCGTCATCCTCTCCCAGGTGGATGAGAACATCTTCCGCCGCCTGGGCGTCAACCTCACCAGCGAGCCCCACTACCAGACCAGAAAGCTCTACCATAAATAATAATCCTCGCGCCGCGCGCGAATATATCCCAGGCTGCGGGACGATACCGGTAGATGGAAAAATACTTGCATCCATCCCGAAACTATGGTAATATAACCTTCGCACCCGGGATTATAGCTCAGTTGGCTAGAGTACCACGTTGACATCGTGGGGGTCACTGGTTCGAGCCCAGTTAATCCCACCAAGCAAAACCCCTTGATTGCGGAAAGCAGTCAAGGGGTTTTAACATGGGGAAAATGAAGGGCTGTCAGGTCTGTATCTTCAGCTGCTCCTCCAGCGACCCGTCATCGTCGTACACGATAAAGTCGGACAGGGTCAGAAACACCTTGTCGCCGGGGACAAAGCTGCGGTAGGCGCGGCCTTCGGTGATGACCCGCAGGGAGATGCCCCCCACCGTCACCCGGTAGTCGCTGGCGTCGCCCAGGTAGTAGCCGGCGGCGATGGTGCCCTGGATGCCGCTGCCTTCCTTGGTCATGGTGATGTTCTCGGGGCGGATGGCGACCTCCACATTGCCCCTCTTATCCCCGGTGTAGGGCAGGGACACATCGGTGTTGTTCAAGCGGATGACGCCGTTTTCCGCCACGCCCTTTAAGAAGTCCACCTTGCCCAGGAAGTCCGCCACAAACTGGTTAACGGGCTGGCGGTAGATTTCTTCCGGGCTGCCCTGCTGCTGCACCACCCCGCGGTTGATCAGGAACACCCGGTCGCTCATGGCCATGGCTTCCGTCTGGTCGTGGGTCACATACACCACGGTGATGCCCAGGTTGCGCTGGATTTCCTTGATTTCAAAGCGCATGGATTCGCGCAGCTTGGCATCCAGGTTGCTCAGCGGCTCGTCCAGCAGCAATAGCTTGGGCTCTGCCACCAAAGCCCGGGCCAGGGCGACGCGCTGCTGCTGGCCGCCGGAGAGCTGGTTGGGGTAGCGCTGGGCGTACTGGGTCAGGTGCACGATGTCCAGCACATGGGCCACCCTTTTGGCGATGGAGGCCTTGTCCACCTTGGCGATGGTCAGGGGATAGGCCACATTGTGGAATACATCCATATGCGGCCACACGGCGTAGCTCTGGAACACCATGCCCACCCCCCGCTTTTCGGGCGGCAGGAACACCTTGTCCGAGGACACCAGGGTGTCGTCGATGAAGATTTCCCCGGTGGTGGGCTTTTCAAAGCCGGCAATCATGCGCAGCATGGTGGTTTTGCCGCAGCCCGACGGGCCCAGGAGGGTGACAAACTCCCCGTCCTGGAACTTTTCGTTAAACTGGCTGAGAATCAGGTTGCTGCCGAAGGATTTGGTGACATTGCGGATGGTTACGCTTGACATGGTATCGCTCCTCAATCAAATGGTAAACTCGCCCTTGGTCAGGCGGTTGAACAGCTGATTGATGAAGATAACAATCAGCAGGATGCCAAAGGCCATGGCGCTGGCTTGGGGCTGGCTGGTATAGGTCCAGTACTCGTACAGCTGGAAGCCGATGGTCTTGGTGGTGTTGGAATATAAGAGGGTGGTCATGGACAGCTCGTAGAAGCAGGGGATAAAAATCAGGAACCAGCCCGCGGCGATGGAGGGGAAAATCAGCGGCCCCGTTACCTTGCGCATGGTGACCAGCCAGGAAGCCCCCGATACCTGGGAGGATTCCTCCAGGGAGATATGAATTTGGCTGATGGCGCTGGTTACCGTGCGCATACCCATCATCATGTACTTAATCAGGTACGCCACGATGATGATGTAGGCGGTGTTGTAGATATTTACCCCAAAGCGCCCCTGCATGGTCATAATCAGGCCCAGGGCGATCACCACCGAGGGGGAGCCCGAGCCCAGGGTAATCAGGAAGTCGGGCAGCTTGCGCCCCTTGATGCGGGTGCGCTGCATCAGATAGCTCATGGTGATGGCTACCAGAATGCCCACCGTAGCGGCTACCGAGGCGTATATCAGGCTGTTTTTCAGCGAGTCCATGGTTTCCGAGCGGGAGAAGATGGTGGTCCACTGGGAGAAGGTAAAGTTTCCTTCCGCCATCAGGGGCTTGCCCACGTCAATCTTCAGGCTGGTGGTTAGGATGGTGGTGAAGGGCACCAGCACCACCAGCACGGCGAACAGGGCCACCAGGATGGTCAGCGGCCACCGCCAGGCGCGCAGATCCACGATGTTGGGCCGGGTGGACTTGCCCGACACGGTGATGTACTGTTTCTTCGCCACCACAAAGTCCGACAGGTAGAGAATCAGGATGGCCAGCGCCATCAGGAAGACGGCCAGCCCGGTGGCGTCGTTCAGGCCCTGGGTGCCCCGGCCGTAATACTCGATGATGCGGGTGGTAACCGTGTGCACCCGACCCGGCGCGCCGATGATGGAGGGGATGCCGTAGCAGCTGGCGGCGCTGACAAACACCAGCAAAGCGCCAGCGATCAGCGAGGGAGTCATGATGGGCAGGGTGACCCGCATCAGGGTGATAAAGGGGGACGCGCCGGAGATGCGGGAAGCCTCCTCCAAAGAGGGATCCATCTTTTCCATGGCGCGGGAAATGGTGATGAAGGCGTAGGGGTAGTAGAAGGTGGTCAGCACCCAGACCAGCCCGCCCAGGGAATACACATTGATGGGCCCGGCGGCGGCGGTGATGCCGAACAAATTGCGCAGCAGCACGTTGATGGTGCCCACATTGGGGTTCAGCAGCCGCAGCCACGCCATGGCGCCCACATAGGGGGGCACCATATAGGTCACCACAAACAGGGCGCGGAAGAACTTCTTGCCGTACATGTTGGTGCGCCCTACCATCCACGCCAGGGGGAAGGCCAGCAGGGTGCCCAGCACCATGGCGGCCAGGCCGCCCACAATGGTGTTGATCAGGGCGCTGCGGTTCATCTTGTAGCTGAACAGCCGCCCAAAGGTAACAAAGGACAGGCTGCCCTCGGGCATGATGGCCTTGAACAGCAGGTACCCAAGGGGCAGAATCTGGAACACCAGCATAAAGTCCACAATCAGCAGGATCAGCAGCCATTTCACATCGAAACGCCAGTCCCGCCCGGACAGCATCAGGAAGAACAGCAGCAGCGCGTCAATCAGCAGCAGGGCGCCAAGCAAAGTCAGCACCTTGCCCTGGCTGTTGACGGCCTGGAAAAAGGCGTTGCCGCCGCCCTGGGCAATGTTCTGCGCCGCGCGCACCCGGGGACCGTTCTGGCGGATGGCCAGGCGCAGCCCGGTGTCGGCGGCTTCGCTGATTAAGTGGCCGGAATGGTCTCTGGCAGCCAGGAACAGGTGCAGCAACTGCTCCTCCCGGGACAGTTCACCATCGGTTAATACCTCGTTAGCTACCTCGGGCAGAGGCGCGGTAGGGTCGCCGCTGGCGGCCAGCAGCTGCTGGCGTACCGCCAATCGCTGGCTGTCGTTCAGGGCGGCCAGGGCTTTCTGGGCAGCGGAGGAAAGGCGGGGGGCTTCAAAATTGTACAGCGCTGTCAGCAGCTGCAGCTTGGTCTGCACCGCCTTTTCCGGCGCCAGGTTTTTTACATACCCGTCAATGCTGGCCAGCGTTTCCGCGTCCCGCTGGGCAATCAGCTGCGCGGCCAAATTGTCTTCCAGCTGGGCGATGTCCTCGCCCCCCAGCACCTGGGACAGGGATTCCAGCATGGCCTTTTCCTTTTCCGGCGCGTTGGGCAGGGCGGCTTCCACCGCCTCCTTAAGCAAGGGGGTGAGGCGCTCGTTCCAGGCCTGGGCGGACAGCAAATCCGCCTGGTGGGTCAGCACATCGCCAAATTCCGCCGTCATGGCCTCCGCCTGCAGGGCCAGCAGGGGCAGATGATCCACGCTGTCAATCTGGGGATGGTTGTCCTTTAACAGGGCATAGAGCTCCTTATTAAAGGCCACCAGGCGCGCCCCGGCGATTTCCTTCAAATCCAGCAAGGCCAGCACCTGGGGGATGCCCTCCCGGGGCGGCTTACCAAACAGCGCCTCGTAGGCTTCCGGCTGACGGGGCACCTGCTGGAGCAGTTCAAAGGCCTTTGTCATATCCGCTTGGGGGGCGGTGGCGTCCAGCTCCATAAAAAGGGCTTTGGCGACAGGCACAAGGCCGGCGCCCCCGTCCACAAAGCGGGACAGGCGCCGCTCGGCCACGGCTTCCTCAAACAATTGCTGGGCCCGGTGGGCGATGTCCGCCTGCACGGCCTGGGCGCTATCCTGCTTCATCTGCTGCAGTCGGCCGCGCACATCCTGGGCCTGGGCCTGGGGCAGCAGCTCCGCTACGCTGTCCAGCAGTTTTTCATAGGCGGGCAGGCCGTCAGACCCCATGCCGGCGTTTGCCAGGCTCAGCGCCTGCGCCGCGTGGCTGATGCCCTCGCGCAGGCCTTCATCCTGGGTTTCCTTCAGCAGGGATTGCAGCGCGCTTGTCCGCCGGGCGGGCTCCATGCGGGAAAAATCCTGCAGGGTTTCCCCGGCGTAGCGCACCCGCTGCCACAGGCTGCGGATGGCGTTATCCATGCCCGTTTCCACCCGCGCCTGGGCTTCCTTGGGCAGGGCGTCAAACAGGGCTTTGTCCTGGGCGGCCTGGCTTTGGGTAATCTGTCCCGCTTGCCGCACAAAGGCGAAGCCCCGGGCTTCATCATAGCCGGAGCGGCCAAGGGCCTGGATGCCGCCTACGCCCAGAACAATCAGCGCGGCGGAAAGCAGCATCAGCAGGCCGAGGGTCAGCTTGCTGCGGCGCTCCTGCGCCTGGTGGATGGTGGGGAGGGAGGGTGATTTCATCGATGCATCCTCTGAAAAGGGGCGGAGGGAAACCGGGCATACCGGCTTGCCTCCGCCCGCGTTGTATTGCGTCGGAAAAGTACTTAGTTGGCGATGGTTACGCTCTGCTGGAAGGCGTTCTGGATTTCGTCGCGCTGTTTGTAGGTGCGCTCCCAATCCACGCCGATGTCGCTTTCAATCAGTTTTTCTGTGTCGATGGAGTCAAAGGGGATTTCGGTGCTGCCCTTGAACACGGAATGCATGTAGCCTTCCAGCACGAACTTCTGGCCGGCTTCGGACAGCAGCCAGTCGGTGATGGCTTCGCAGGCGGCGGCGTTCATGTTGGCGCTGCGGTCCTCAGCCACGGTCATCACGGTGGAGGGAATCAAAATCACGCCGTCTTCCGGATAGATGACGGACAGCTTGCTGCCCTCTTCCTTGCGCTTTTTCAGCACGGACTCTTCCAGAATCATGATGGCTTTGCACTCGCCGGTTTCCAGCTTGGTCAGCGCCACGGAGCCGGACTCAATCATCACGTTGTTCTTGCCCAGGGCGTCAAAATACTCATAGCCGTACAGGTCGCTCAGGGCGGCGACGCTGGCCATGGTGGTGCCCGAGGTCAGGGGGTTGCCCATGGAAATCAAGCCCTTCAGGCTGGGGTCATAGGCGAACTCCTCAAAGGTTTTGGGCAGGTCTTCCGGCTTGTTCAACTCGGGGTTGTAGGCCAGCACCATGTTGCACACGCGCACGGGGTACCAGTAGCCTTCCTCGTCATAGGGGAAGCGCAGCAGGTCGGCGGCGTTCTCAATCACATAGGGGTGCAGCCAGCCGCCTTCTTTGAGCTCCAGCGAGTAGGCGGGTTCGGCCACCAGCATCATGTCGCAGCCCAGTTTGCCCGTCTCGATTTCGCCCGCCAGCTTCTGCTGCAGGGCGCCGGTGCCGCCGTAGAAGAACTCCACATCCAGGTTGGGGAACTCCTTGGCCATGGCTTCGTCCATCATGTCGATAACAAACTGGTACATGGAGGTGTAGATGACCACCTTGCCCGTCAATTCCTCATTGGCGGCCAGGCTGGTCGCGGGCAGAATCATCAGCACGCAAAGAAGCAACGCAAACAGCTTTTTCATGTCGGGGGAAACCTCCTGACGATTATTTCGGGCGCACGGTCCCGTGTTTTGTGTATAGGATACCACGGGGAGGGCGATTTTACAAGAAATTTGCGCAAGGAAAAACAGCAGGCAAACCCTTCTGTCGGACTGTAAAAAATGCTTTCTTGATGCACGAGGGGAGGTGTAGGAGGGGGAACCCCTCCTACTGTAATCCGCATCAGCGACATGTGCGGTGATGCGGTGAGCCTTGCGAAGCAAGGGTTTCCATGCCCTCCGCCGCCCGGGAGCGCAGCGAGAGGCGGAGGGCCCAAGCGTTCCGAACCGGCGAAAAAGCGTCCGAAGGACCTTTTTTGACGCGCTCACAGCAGGTAAACCCTGCTGTCTTACGTGGAATCCGCTGATTCTCAAAGGGAGGCAAGCACCTTGGTGATCTCGCCCACATCCTGGGCGGCGTAGTCGGGCTTTGTTTCGCTTTTGTTCAGAATGTCCGGGGTGGTTTCCCCGCTGAACACCAAAACGGTGGCGGTGCCCGCCCGCTTGCCGCAGGCGATGTCGGTGTACACCCGATCGCCTATCAGCACGGTATCCTCTGGCCTGGCATTCGCTTTTTCCATGGCCAGCAGGGCGATCTCCGGCTGGGGCTTGCCCAAAAACTGGGGCAGGCGGCCGGTGGCGTGCTCCAGCGCCTGGGCGATGGAGCCGCAGTCGGGCACATACCCAAAGGCGGTGGGGCACACCCAGTCGGGGTTGGTGGCCAGGTAGGTGACCCCCTTGCCCAGCAAAATGGAAGCGTCAATCAGCTTCTGGTAGGTAAGCTCGGTATCATAGCCCATCAGTAGGCAGTCGATGCCTTCTTCCATTTGGTCGGTGATGGGAAAGCCTTCCTGCTTCAGGTGCTCCCGGAAGGAGGCCGTGCCCAGGGCGTAGATTTTACCGCCCCGGTAATGGGCGCGCAGGTAGGCGCAGGCGGCGTCGGTGGAGGTGAAAAAGTCCTCCTCCCTGGCGGGGATGCCCATGCCGCTGAGCTTCTTTACATAGCTGTCGGTGCCCCGGCTGGAGTTGTTGGTTAAAAACAGGTACTGGGCGCCCGAATCTTTAATGGCCTTCAGAAAGGGCAAAGCGGTGGGGAACAGGCTGCTGCCCAGGTACAGCGTGCCGTCCATGTCCAGCAGGTAGAGTTTTTTGCCGCGCAGCAGGTCAGCAAGGGGAGTGTTCATCTTTACGCTCCTTTGGGTTGATGGTGTTATCATAACTTCCTTCGCGGTTAATGGCAAGAAAAATGCGCAAACAAAAGGCGTTCCTGCTGCGGATTCCAAAGGGCATTATGCCCTTTGGTGGGGTGCGGGGCAAAGCCCCGCGTACTCCCCGCAACAAGAACGCCTATTAGTGATTTATACGCTGGTAATCCAGCCCAGGGTGTCCTCCACCGTGCCGTACTGGATGCCTGTCAGGGTGTCGTAGAGCTGCTGGGCCACCGGGCCGATGCCGCCGTTGCCCACCTGGTACACCTTGTCCTTGTAGGAGAAGGTTTTCACCGGGGAAATCACCGCCGCGGTGCCCGAGCCGAAGGACTCCGTCAGCTTGCCCGACTGGATATCCTCCAGCACCTCGTGGATGTCCATGCGCTCCTCGGCCACCTCATACCCCAGGTGCTTGGCCAGTTTCAGCACGCTGTCCCTGGTGATGCCGGGCAATATGCTGCCCGACAGCTTGGGGGTGACCACCTTGTTGCCGTATACGAACAGGATGTTCATGGAGCCCACTTCTTCGATGTAGCGCTGCTCCACCCCGTCCAGCCACAATACCTGCACAAAGCCTTTTTTCTCGGCGTGCATGCCCGCCAGCAGGGAGGCCGCGTAGTTGGCGCCGGCCTTGGTTTCGCCGATGCCCCCGCGCACGGCGCGGACATACTCATCCTCCACGTAGATGTCGTTGGGGGCCAGGCCGCCGGGGTAGTAGGCGCCAACCGGGGAGAGGATGATGTAGAACAGATACTTGTGGGAGGCGTGCACGCCCAGCTTGGCGTCGGTAGCGATCAATGTGGGGCGGATGTACAGGCTGGTGCCGGGGGTGTGGGGCACCCAGTCCTTTTCCAGCCGCAGCAGCCGCAGCAGGCCCTCCAGGAAGGTTTCAGTGTCCAACTGGGGCATGCCCATGCGCTGGGCGGAGCGGTTCATCCGGGCAAAGTTATCCTTGGGGCGGAAGAGCTGCAGTTCCCCATCCTTGCGGCGGTAGCACTTCATCCCCTCAAAGATGGTCTGGCTGTAGTGCAGCACCGCGCTGGAGGGATCCAGCTGGAAGGGGCCGTAGGGCACGATGCGGGCGTCATGCCAGCCTTTGCCCTCGGTATAGTCGCACACAAACATGTGGTCGGTAAAGATGGAGCCAAAGCCCAGCTTGCTTTCATCCTGGGGCTTGGCCTTTGGGGCCGTGTTCAACTGGGTGTTGATGCTCAGCATGGGAACGCCTCCTTTTCCTGTTTTACAGTCTGTCCACCAGGGCCTTGGTCATGGCGCTGCCGGAAACGCTGGGGCCGCCCCATGCGATGTCCCGGGTGCGCAGCCCCTGGTTCAATACCTCATCCACCGCTTTTTCCACGGCATCCGCTTCCTTGGTCAAGCCAAAGGAAAGGCGCAGCATCATGGCGGCGGAAAGCACGGTAGCGATGGGGTTGGCCATGTCCTGCCCGGCGATGTCAGGGGCCGAGCCGTGGATGGGCTCGTACATGCCGCACTTGGTTTCCCCAAGGGAGGCGGAGGGCAATAGCCCGATGGAGCCCGTCAGCTGGGAAGCCTCGTCCGACAGGATATCGCCGAAGATGTTGCTGGTCACCACCACGTCAAACTGGCTGGGGTTCTGCACCAGTTGCATGGCGGCGTTGTCCACCAGCATGTCCTTCATCTGCACGTCGGGGTATTCCTTGGCTAACTCGTGCATGGTTTCCCGCCACAGACGGGAGGATTCCATCACGTTGGCCTTGTCAATGCTGGTCACATGGCCGCGGCGCGTGCGGGCGGTCTCAAAGGCCACCTTGCCGATGCGGCGGATTTCCTTCACCGAGTAGGTCTCGGTGTCAAAGGCGGTTTCCCCGTCCTCACTCTGGTAGCGGCCCGACTTGCCAAAGTAGATGCCGCCGGTCAGTTCCCTGACAATCAGCAGGTCAAAGCCTTTTTCGGCGGTTTCCCGGCGCAGGGGGCTGGCCTCCTTCAGCATGGGCATCAGGCGCGCCGGGCGCAGGTTGGCAAACAGCCCCATGCCCTTGCGGATGTTTAGCAGCGCCCGCTCGGGCCGCAGATGGCCGGGCAGGGTGTCCCACTTGGGGCCGCCCACGGCGCCCAACAGCACCGAGTCGCTCGCCAGGCACTGCTCCAAAGCGCCATCGGGCAAGGGCACGCCGAACTCGTCGATGGCGCAGCCGCCGGCCTTCACGGTGGTGTATATAAACTCGTGGCCATAGGTGGCGCCTACTTTATTCAGCACCTGGCAGGCCGAGTCGATGATTTCCGGGCCGATACCGTCCCCGGGGATGAGTGCGATCTGGTACTTCACAGCTTGCCCTCCTTCAGCGCGTTCATCAGGCCGCCCCCGGCAATCAGCTCCTGCAGGAAGGGGGAGAAGGGGGGGAAGGAATCCTGGGTGCCCTTGGTGACGTTCTTCAGCACCCCATTGTCCAAATCCACTTCCACCTGGTCGCCGTCAGCGATTTCCAGGGGGCTGACCACGATGGGCAGACCGATGTTGATGGCGTTGCGGTAGAAGATGCGGGCGAAGGACTTGGCCACCACGCAGCTGATGCCGCTGGTCTTGATGGCCAGCGGCGCGTGCTCCCGGGAGGAGCCGCAGCCAAAGTTGTTGCCGGCGGCAATCACGTCGCCAGGCCGCATCCGTTTGAGGAAGTCCTTGTCAATGTCCTCCATGCAGTGGGCTGCCAGTTCCTTAGCGTCGGAGGTGTTCAGGTACCGGGCGGGGATAATCACGTCGGTATCCACATGGTCGCCGTAGCGCAGGGCTTTTCCGTTCAAAATCATACTCGCTTCTCCTTACAGGTCGGACGGCTGCGCGATGCGGCCGAGGATGGCGCTGGCCGCCGCTACCGCGGGGCTGGCCAAATATACTTCGCTCTCGGGGTGGCCCATGCGGCCGACAAAGTTGCGGTTGGTGGTGGATACGCACCTCTCGCCCTTGGCCAGGATGCCCATGTGGCCGCCCAGGCAGGGGCCGCAGGTGGGGGTGGATACCGCGCAGCCCGCCTTGATGAAGATGTCAAACAAGCCGTTGTGCATGCAGTCCAGATAAATCTGCTGGGTGGCGGGGATAATCAGGCAGCGCACCCGGGAATCCACCTTCCTGTCCTTCATGATGTCGGCGGCGATGACAAAGTCGCTGTAGCGACCATTGGTGCAGGAGCCGATAACCACCTGGTCAATGGCCATGTCTGCGGGGATTTCGTCAAAGGTGCGGGTGTTTTCCGGCAGATGGGGGAAGGACACCGTGGGGGTTAATTCGCCCAAATCAATCTGGATGGTGCGGGCGTACACAGCGTCCTTGTCCGCCTCGAACACCCGGGGGGCCTTGGCGCCGTGGGCGGTGAGGAACTCCAGGGTCTTGCCGTCCACGGGGAACACGCCGTTCTTGCCGCCGGCCTCAATGGCCATGTTGCACACGCACAGCCGGTCGTCCATGGTCAGGTTCTGCACCCCTTCGCCCACAAACTCCAGGCTCTGGTATAAAGCGCCGTCCACGCCGATCATGCCGATCAGGTGCAGGATCAAATCCTTGCCCGACACATGGGGCTGGAATTGGCCTTTCAGCTCCACCTTGATGGCTTCGGGCACCCGCAGCCATACCTTGCCGGAGGCCATGGCCGCCGCCATGTCGGTGGAGCCTACGCCGGTGGAGAAAGCGCCCAAAGCGCCGTAGGTGCAGGTGTGGCTGTCCGCGCCGATGATCAAATCGCCCGCGGTAACCAGGCCTTTTTCGGGCAGCAGGGCATGCTCCACCCCGGTCTCGCCCACGTCAAAGAAGTTGACCACCCCGTGCTTGCTGGCGAAATCCCGAACCTTCTTGGATTGCTCCGCCGCCTTGATGTCCTTGTTGGGCACGAAGTGATCCAGAACCAGGGCCACCTTTTCCTTGTGGAAAACCTCCCGGCAGCCGGCCTTTTCAAACTCGCTGATGGCTACCGGGGCGGTGATGTCGTTGCCCAGCACCATATCCACCTGGGCCAGCACGATTTCACCGGCGTTTACCGAGTCCTTGCCGCAGTGGGCGGCGATGATTTTTTGCGTCATGGTCATGCTCATGCGTGTTCATCCTTTCTGTGCAGTATGTACTCGAAGGAGTCGCATAGCGCCTCCCAGCTGGCGGCCACCACGTCCGTGCCCACGCCTACCGTGTTCCAGGAGCGGTCGCCGTCGGTTGATTCAATCAATACCCGTACCATGGAGGCGGTGGCTTCCGCCCCGGTCAGCACGCGCACCTTGTAGTCGCTCAGGCGCACCTGGCCCAAATCCGGGTAGAAAACCGTCAGCGCTTTGCGCAGGGCGTTGTCCAGGGCGTTCACCGGGCCGTTGCCCATGGCGGCGGTGGTTTCCTCCCGGCCGTCCACCCTTAGGCTCAGCACCGCGGAGGCGCTGCGCTCCCCGTTGGGGGGCGGGTACTCGCCGATGGTGCGGTAGATGATGGGGGTGAAGTGCTCCTTGTAGCGGCCCAGTGTTTTCAGCGCCATCAGCTCGAAGCTGGCGTCCGCCGCCTCGTACTGGTAGCCGTTGTTTTCCAGCACCTTCAGTTTTTCCAGAATCTGGGCTACTTCCGGCGTGTCCCGCTGCAAGTCGGGGGCTACCTTCTCCAGCTTTTTAAGCACCGTGGTGCGTCCGGAGACTTCGCTCATCAGGAAGCGGCGCACATTGCCCACCGACTCGGGGGACACATGCTCGAAGGTGGAGGACAGCTTGCTGACCCCGTCAATGTGCATGCCCCCCTTGTGGGCAAAGGCGCTGTCCCCCACATAGGGTTTGGACTGGTACACCCGCATGTTGCTGATTTCGCATACATGCCGCACTGCCCGGGACAGGCCCGTTAAGTCGCTGTCCACGCAGGAATAGCCCATTTTCAGCTGCAGGTTGGGGATGATGATGGACAAATCCGCGTTGCCGCACCTCTCGCCGGTGCCCGTGAAGGTGCCCTGCACCTGCACAGCCCCCGCTTCCACCGCGGCGATGGAGGATGCCACCGCGCAGCCCGTGTCGTTGTGGCAGTGGATGCCCACATGCACCTTTGGGAATAGGCCCACCACCTGCCGCACCCTGTCGAAGATTACATGGGGCAGGGTGCCGCCGTTGGTATCGCACAGCGCCAGGCAGTCCGCCCCCGCTTCCACGGCGGCTTTGAGCACCTGCAGGGCGTAGGCTTCGTTATTCAGCACCCCGTCAAAGTAGTGCTCAGCGTCAAAGATGACTTCCCGCCCCGCGTCTTTCATGTACTTGATGGTATCGTACACCAGTTCCAGGTTTTCATCCAGGGTGGCGCGCAGTACCTTTTCCACATGCATGTCCCAGGACTTGCCGAAGATGGACACCGCCGGGGTTTGTGTCTGCAGCAGGGACTGCACATTGCTGTCCTCCGCCGCCTTCACGCCCTTGCGGCGGGTGGAGCCAAAGGCGCACAGCTTGGCGTGGCGCAGGCGGATTTCCTTTAGCTTGCTGAAGAACTCGATGTCCTTGGGGTTGCTGGCAGGGTTGCCTGCCTCGATATAATCAATCCCAAAGTCGTCCAGGGTGTGGACGATGGACAGCTTGTCGGTGACAGAGTAGGAAATCCCCTCCCCCTGGGTGCCGTCGCGCAGGGTGGAATCGAATATCTGGATCTTCTTCATCGCGCCTCCCTCACAGCAGTTTGTTCATGCCGTTGATGTAGGCCAGGATGGAGGCTTCCACCACGTCGGTGGAAAGGCCCCGCCCCGTGTAACTGCGGTTGCCCGCGCTCAGTTTCACCATGGCTTCGCCCTGGGCGTCCTTGCCTTCGGAAATGGTCTGGATGCTGTAGTCCTCCAGCCGGTGCTCCGGCGCTTTCATGATTTTGTCCACCGCGTTGAAGGCGGCGTCGATGGGGCCGTCGCCCAGGGCGACTTCCTCGTACAGTTCTCCCTCATGGCTCATGCGCACCACGGCGTTGCAGGCCACATAGTTGCCCGAGTTCACCGTAAAGCGGTCCAGTTTCCAGGGGGCGCCGTTGCTGGTGATGCGGTGCAGCACCAGGGCTTCCAGGTCGCTGTCGTTGATGGTTTTCTTCCGGTCGCTCAGGGATTTAAAGCGGGCGAACAGATCGTCCATCTCTTCCTTGTTCAGGGTGTATCCCAGATCCTTCAGCCGGTCCTCCACCGCGTGGCGGCCCGAGTGCTTGCCCAGAATCATCTTGTTGGTGTTAAGCCCCACCGATTCGGGGGTCATGATTTCGTAGGTCTGCCTGTTGGCCAGCACCCCGTGCTGGTGGATGCCCGCCTCATGGGCAAAGGCGTTGGCGCCCACGATGGGCTTGTTCAGCGGCGCCTGCATGCCGATGATGGAGTACACCAGGCGGCTGACGGGGTGGATGCGGGTGGTGTCGATGTTGGTTTTGTAGGGCAGCACATCCCTGCGGGTATGCAGCGCCATCACCACCTCTTCCATGGAGGCGTTGCCCGCCCTTTCGCCCAGGCCGCACAGGGTGGTTTCTATCTGGGTGGCGCCCGCGGCGATGGCGGCCAGGGTATTGGCGGCGCCCAGCCCCAGGTCGTTGTGGCAGTGCACCGACAAATCAACAGCGTCCAGCCCATCCACATGCTGCAGGAGGTACTTGATCAGCTCCGCCATTTCCCCGGGGGTGGTGTAGCCCACGGTGTCCGGGATGTTGATGGTGGTGGCGCCCGCCTTCACCGCGGCTGTCACCGCTTTCACCAGAAAGTCCTTGTCCGAGCGGGTGGCGTCCTCGCAGGAAAACTCCACGTCGCTCAGTTTCCCTTTGGCGTAGGCCACCATCTGGGCGATTGTGTCCAGCACCTGCTGCTCGGTCATGCGCAGTTTGTACTCCATGTGGGTGGGGGAGGTGGCCAGGAAGGTGTGGATGCGGGGGGAGGCGGCATGCTTCACCGCGTCATACGCCACATCAATGTCCTTCATGGTGGCCCGGGCGAGGGAGGCGACGGTGGCGTTCTTGACCACCTTGGCCACCTCGCTCACCGACTCAAAGTCCCCCGGGGAGGCGATGGCGAAGCCCGCCTCCAGAATGTCCACCCCCATTTTTTCAAGGGCCAGCGCCAGTTCCAGCTTTTCCTTCAAGTCCATGCTGCAGCCGGGAGCCTGCTCCCCATCGCGCAGGGTGGTGTCAAAGATTTTGATGGTTCTCATTTAGCCCTCACTTTCTTCAAAAACGGCGCCCCTGTCCGCGGAGGAGACCAGCATAGCATAGCGTTTCAGGTAGCCTGTCAGCGGCTTTTTGGGCGGCAGGGCAAAGGCTTTGCGGCGTCGCTCCATTTCTTCGGGGGTCAGTTTCACCTGCAGGCTGCGGCCGGGGATGTCAATGGCGATGATGTCGCCTTCCTCAATCAAGCCGATGGGGCCGCCGGACGCCGCCTCGGGGGACACATGGCCAATGGCCGCGCCCCTGGTGGCGCCTGAGAAGCGCCCGTCGGTAATCAGGGCCACATCCTTGTCCAGACCCATCCCCGCGATGGCGCTGGTGGGGCTGAGCATTTCCCGCATGCCCGGGCCGCCCTTGGGCCCTTCGTAGCGGATGACCACCACGTCGCCCTTTTGGATTTTGCCGCCGAAGATGGCCTTTTCCGCCGCGTCTTCCGAGTCGAACACCCGGGCGGGGCCTTCATGCCGCAGCATTTCAGGGGCCACGGCGCTCTGCTTCACAATGGCGCCCTTGGGGGCGATGTTGCCCCTCAGCACCGCCAGGCCGCCTACCTGGGCATAGGGGTCGTCCATGGGGCGGATAACGGACGCGTCCTTCACCTGGGCGTTTTGCGCCGCCTGGGCCATGGGCACGCCCAGCACCGTCATGGCGCTGCCGTCTATCTTGCCCGCATCGAACAGCTGCTTGATGACCGCGTACACCCCGCCGGCGGCGTGCAGATCCTGCATGTGGTGCTTGCCCGCGGGGGCCAGCTTGCACAGGTTGGGGGTGGAGGCGCTCAGCTCGTTGATCATATCCAGGTTGAACTCCAGCCCCGCCTCGTGGGCAATGGCGGCCAGGTGCAGCGCCGAGTTGGTGGAGCAGCCCAGGGCCATGTCCACCGTCAGGGCGTTTTTCAGGGCTTTGGCGTTGAGAATCTGGCGGCAGGTCAGGTTCTGTTCCAGCACCTTCATTACCTGCTGGCCGGCCTGCTTGGCCAGGCGCAGCCGGGCGGAGTACACCGCGGGCAATGTGCCGTTGCCGGGCAGCGCCAGCCCCAGGGCTTCGGACAGGCAGTTCATGGAGTTGGCGGTGAACATGCCCGAGCACGACCCGCAGGAGGGGCAGGCGTTGTCTTCCACCTGCTTTAGTTGCTCTTCGTCCATCTGCCCGATGGTATGGGCGCCCACCGCCTCAAAGACAGAGTTGAGGTCCATGGGGCCTTGCTCGCCCTGAAGGGACAACATTGGGCCGCCGGATAAGAAGATGCAGGGCAGGTTCAGGCGGGCGGCAGCCATCAGCATGCCGGGCACCACCTTGTCGCAGCTGGGGATAAACACCAGCGCGTCCAGCGCGTGGGCACGCACCATGCACTCCACCGAGTCGGCGATCAGTTCCCTTGTGCAAAGGGAATACCGCATGCCCTCGTGGCCCATGGCGATGCCGTCGCACACGCCGATGGTGTTGAACTCCAGCGGCGTGCCGCCGGCGGAGAGCACCCCGTCCTTTACCGCGCGGGCAATCTTATCCAAATGCATATGGCCGGGCACAATCTCGTTGAACGAGTTGACGATGCCAATGAGGGGCTTGTAAATCTGTTCATCCGTCAGCCCCGCGGCCTTCAGCAGGGAACGCTGGGGCGCGCGCCCCGCTCCCTGCTTCATGTTGTCGCTTCTGAGCATGTTGTTCTCCTTATTCTTCGTAGCTTTCGCGCGTCCAGGTCATCTTGTCGCGCAGTTCCTTGCCGGTGGTCTCAATCAGGCTTTCCTGGGCATCCTTGCGCATTTTCAGGAAATTGCCGCGGCCGCCTTTGTTCTCGGCGATCCAGTTCTTGGCGAAGGTGCCGTCCTGGATTTCGCCCAGCACTTTCTTCATTTCCTTCTTGGTTTCTTCGCCAATCATCCGGGGGCCTACGGTGTAGTCGCCGTACTCGGCGGTATCGCTGATGGAGTAGCGCATAAAGCCCAAACCGCCCGCCTGCACCAGGTCGATAATCAGCTTCATCTCGTGCAGGCACTCAAAGTAGGCGCTCTCGGGCTGATAGCCGGCTTCCACCAGGGTGTCAAAACCTGCCTTCATCAGGGCGGTCACGCCGCCGCACAGCACGCACTGCTCGCCGAACAGGTCGGTTTCCGTTTCTTCCTTAAAGGTGGTTTCCAGCACGCCCGCCCTTGCGCCGCCAATGCCCATGGCCCAGGCTAGCGCCAGTTTTTTGGCGTTGCCCGTGGCATCCTGGAACACGGCAATCAGGCAGGGCACGCCGCGGCCGTCCTTGAACTGGTTGCGCACGGTGTGGCCGGGGCCTTTGGGGGCAATCATGATGACGTCCACATCCTTGGGGGGCACAATCTGCTCAAAGTGGATGTTGAAGCCATGGCCGAAGGCCAGCGCCATGCCGGGGCGCAGGTTGGGGGCGATGTCCTTCTGATACAGATCCGCCTGCTTTTCGTCGTTGACCAGAATCATCACGATGTCGGCGTCCTTGACGGCCTCGGCGGTGGTTTTCACCTTCAGCCCGGCCTTCTGGGCCTTCTCCCAGGACTTGGAGCCTTCGTACAGCCCCACGGTCACATCCATGCCGGAATCCTTCAAATTCAGCGCGTGGGCGTGGCCCTGGCTGCCGTAGCCCACCACCACGATTTTCTTGCCCTTCAGCAGATTCAGGTCGCAATCCTTCTCGTAATACATTGTTGCCATGGTTAATTCTCCTCACTTTCAATGTCGTTTAATATGGCGGAATTTCTTCCAATGGCGGTGATCCCGGTGCGGCAAAGCTCCAGAATCCCGTAGGGAACAAGGTTGGAGATAAAAGCGTCCAGCTTGGTTTTCTCCCCGGTGATTTCGATGGTCATGCTGGAGGTGGACAGATCCACCACCTTGGCGCGAAACACGTCCACCACCTGGTGAATCTGGGCCCTTGTGGCCAGCTCCGCGTTCACCTTGATCAGCATCAGCTCCCGGGCGACCATGTTGTCCGGCTCCATCAGCTGCACGGCCTTGACGTCAATCAGCTTCTGCAGCTGTTTGATAATCTGGTCCCTGGTGGCCACATCCCCCCGGGAGAGGATGGTCATGCGCGCCAGCGCCGGGTCTTCCGTCTCGCCCACCGACAGGCTGTCGATGTTGTAGCCCCGGCGGCCGAACAGGCCGGATACCCGGGTCAGCACGCCCGCCTCGTTGTTGACCAGGATGGATAAAGTAAACTTTCCTTCCATGCTTCTCACCCCTTCAGGATAATGTCGTTGATGGTGCCGCCGGGGGGAATCATAGGCAGCACCTTTACGTCGCAGCCGATGCACACATTGATGAGGGTGGGCCCCTCGATCTGCAGGGCTTCGTCCAGCGCCTTGTTCATGCTCTCCAGATCCCAGGCTTCAAAACCCTTGGCGCCAAAGGCGTCGGCCAGCTTGGCGAAATCCGTCTGCCGGTTCAGGGTCGTGTTGGAGTAGCGCCCCTCGTAGAACAGGGTCTGCCACTGGCGCACCATGCCCAGGGCCTGGTTGTTCAGCACCACCACCGTCAAAGGCAGCTTGTTGGAAACGGCGGTGGCCATCTCGTTCATGTTCATATGGAAGGAACCGTCGGAGGTAAAGAGCACCGTGCGCTTCTTGCCCCGGCCAAAGCAGGCGCCGATGGCCGCGCCAAAGCCGTAGCCCATGGTGCCCAGGCCCCCGGAGGTAACAAAGGTGCGGGGCCGCTGGAAGTGGTAGTACTGCGCCGTCCACAATTGGTGCTGGCCGACGTCCGTAGCGATGACATCCTCGGGCAGCAGCCGGGCGTTCACCGCCTCAATGGCAGTTTGGGGGTTCAGTTCCTCCTTGGGCATCTGCAGGTGGTTGTCGGGCGCCTGGCGCACCTTGTCCACCTGCTGGGCCCAGTCGCTGGGGGTGCGGCTGACGCCCGCGTCCATCAGCTGCTTCAGCACGAACTTCACGTCCCCCATCAGGGAGCAGTCGGCGATGATGTTCTTGCCGATTTCCGCGGGGTCGATGTCGATATGCAGCACCTTGTGCCCCAACTGGTAGGCCTGCTTATTGCCGGTAGCCCGGTCGGAAAAGCGGGTGCCCACGGCGATGATCAAGTCAGACATGCTCAGCACCTTGCTGGCGGCGTAGCGCCCGTGCATGCCCGACATGCCCAGGTGCCTGGGGTGGTCGTTGTTCACCGCGCTCAGGCCCATCATGCTGGTGCCGATGGGGCAGTCCAGGATGTCCGCCAGGCTCATCAGTTCGCGGGAGGCGTCGGAAATCAGCACGCCGCCGCCGGCGTAGATGTAGGGGCGCTTGGATTCCCTGATCAACTCCAGCGCGGCCCGCAGGCTCTTGTCGTCGGCCTTCAGCCCGTTGGAGCGCTGCACCTTGGGCTGGGGCTCATACTCGGTATGGGCGCTCTGGATATCCTTGGGGATGTCCACCAGCACCGGGCCCGGGCGGCCGGAGATGGCCAGCTTGAAGGCCTGCCGCAGGGTGTCCGCCAGGCGGGCAACGTCCTTCACCATATAATTATGCTTGGTGATGGGCATGGTAACGCCGGTGATGTCCACCTCCTGGAAACTGTCCCGGCCGATGAGGGCGCGGGCGACATTGCCGGTGATGGCCACCATGGGCACCGAGTCCAAATAGGCGTTGGCGATGCCGGTTACCAGGTTGGTGGCCCCGGGGCCGGAAGTGGCGATGACGACGCCGGGCTTGCCGGTCACCCTCGCGTAGCCGTCGGCGGCATGGGCGGCGCCCTGTTCGTGGCAGGTGGTGATATGGCTGATTTTGTCATGGGCTTTGTAGAGCTCGTCATAGATATTCAGCACCGAGCCGCCGGGGTAGCCGAATACACAGTCCACGCCCTGCTCGATAAAAACCTGAATGAGTATCTCCGCGCCTGTCAGCTGCATCCTGTCGCTCCTTTCAAATAAAAACCCGTCCCCCTGTATACATAAGGGACGGGCGATTAGCGCTGTTCACTAAGCCTTTAACCTGCTCCTTTGTATACAACAAAACCTGCTGACGCCGATAATAATTCGTACGCCCAGCAGGTTGGTAAGCAGCAGGTTGTCAGCGTGATTACGTCGCATACATCCTCCGATAAAATGAGTACGAGGGAAAGATAGCATGAATCCCGGGAGGGTGTCAAGGGTGGCTTGTCAAAACTGGGGGAAAATCGGCCAGAGGCAATGTTCCTCCTATGTTTTTTTGATATACGGAATCTTTCATAAAGATGCAGAAGTACCGTTTTTCTCCTTGACGCTGTATTGCCCTGCGGATATAATGACATCAGACAATCAAAAAGGGAGGAAATCCCATGAAAAAGAGACTTCTTCTTGTTGTGCTCATCGCTTTGTCGGTGGCAGGCGCTGCCTGGGCGGCGTCTGAAGCCCTGCCCGCGGAACGGTGGGCTGAGCAGTATCCCGACCAGTACGCCAGCTATCTGAAGAACGCCGAAAATAAGGATACCTACGATTATGTGGCGGCCCATCCCCAGATCGCTGTTTTATATGAAGGGTCGGGGTTTGGCTATTCCTACTACGCCGCCCGGGGGCATGAATATTCCCTGGAGGATGTGCAGAACATCGGCAGGCCCCATCCTTTGGCCAACTGCCTCACCTGCAAATCCGACGACTATACCGCCATGGTCAACGAAATGGGGGACGCCGCCTACAAGCTGCCCTTTGACGAGGCCTTCAGCCAGTTGGCGGGGGGCATCGGCTGCTACAACTGCCACGGCAACGAGGTGCCTTCCCTGCAGGTAACCCACGGCTACCTGGCCGACGCCATTCCCGCGGAGGATGGTGTCAAGCCCGCCAACCTGGCCTGCGCCCAGTGCCATGTGGAATACTATTTCCCGGATGATTCCAAGGCCACGGTATTACCCTATACAGGGCACGCCAACGCCACCCCCGAGAGCATCTACGCCTATTACGACAAACTGGGCTTCGCGGACTTTGTCAACCCCCGCACCGGCGCCCGCATGCTCAAGGTGCAGCACCCCGAGTTTGAAACCTTCACCGCCAAGGGCAGCATCCACGGCGCCCAGTTCAGCTGCGCCGACTGTCACATGGGCAAGCCCAAGAATGACGAGGGCAAGCGCTACAGCTCCCACCACCTGGTCAGTCCATTGGAAAGCCCCATTGCCGACACCTGCGCCGGCTGCCACCAGGATTTGTCGGGCTTTGTCAAGGACATCCAGGCCAAGACGGAGGAGCGCACCTATCAGATTGCCGACAAATTGGTGGTTCTCACCAACGCCCTGGCCGACAAGGTAGCCGCGGGAGCGACGGACGCGGAGCTGGATCCCCTGCGCGCCCTCAACCGGGAAGCTCAGTTCTATTGGGATTTTGTCTTTGTGGAAAACAGCGAGGGCGCCCATAACCGCAGGCTGACCACCCAATGCCTGGACAAGGCGGAAGAGCTGACCAACCAGGCGCTGGGCATGATGGGCATCTGACACCATTGCTTTCTGGGTCTGCCGTGTTGACCCGGCAGACCCTTTCTTTATGCCCGCGGTACCTTTTTGATTGCATGATGATTTTTACTCCCGGGAGGATGGCTGTTTGAAAAAATTGCTGCGCTACTTTTCCTCCATGAGCCTGGCTCTGCTGCTGCTGGGGCTGATTGTGGCGGCCTGTGTGCTGGGGGGCGTCATCCCCCAGGGCGGCCTGCCCGCCCAGTACGAAAGCCTTTACGGTAAGACAGGGGCGGACATCCTGCTGGCGCTGGATGTCCACCAGGTGTTCACCGCCTGGTGGTTCATCGCCCTGGTGGCGCTGCTGCTTATCAATTTGTGCCTGTGCAGCCTGCTGCGCTTTCCCAAGGTGCTGGCTCAGTACCGCCAGGGTTTTTCCCTGGAAAAGAGCCTGAAACGGGACAAACCCACCTTTTCCTTCGCCTGCACCCCGGAAGAAGGGGAAAAGCTGCTGAAGCGCATGGGCTTTGGCAAGGTACAAATAGTAGAGGTGGACGGCACCCCCTGGCGCTACGCTGTGCGCCGCCGGGCGGGGGTATGGGGCTCCTGGCTGAGCCACTTGGGCATGCTGGTCATCGTGGTGGGCTTCGCCCTGGGGCAGCTGTTGATGTTTGAGCAAAGCGTCTACGGCGTGCCGGGGCAAAGGCTGCCCGTGCCGGGCACCCAGCTGGAAGTGGGCATCGACAAGTTTGACATCCTCCTTCGCCCCGACGACACGGTGGAGCAGTACATCGCGGAACTGACGGTGTACAATACAAAGGACAATACCCAGCTATCCGGCCAATCCATGGTCAACCATCCGTTCCAGGCTTATGGCAAAAGCTTTCTGCAAAACTCCACCGGCTGGGCGGCCTCGCTGACCACCTACCGGGGGGAGGACAGGCTGGACGAGCGCGTCCTCTTTGCAGGGGAAAGCCTGGAACTTAAGCACCTGAGCGCGGACTACCTGGATCTGGCGCTGGTGTTCCACGCCCTGTACCCCGATTTTGTGCGGGATATGGACGGCCCCCGAACCATCTCGCCCAACCTCAATAACCCCGCGGCGCTGTTTTCCCTGTACTACCAGGGCAAGCTGGTGGACATGAATGTGGCGGGCATGGGGTATGATATCAAGGTGGCGGACTACCGCTTCGTATTAAGCCAGCCCCAGCCCTATTCCCTGATTCAGGTGGTCAGCGACCCGGCTATCCCCATCGTTGCCTTGGGCGGGGTTCTGATGCTGCTGGGTCTGTTCCTGGCCTTTTACCTGCGGCCGGAGGAGGCCTGGCTGGGCCAGGGTCAGGCGCGGGGCTACACCGCCAAGGGAGCGGCTCTGATGGCCGACAAGGCGGCAATCATCATCAAGGAGATACAGGCATGAACTATATGCAAGTGGAAACCGTGCTCTTTACGGCGGCTGCCCTTTTGTACCTGGCGGCGGCGGTGCTCTACATAGTGTTCTTTACCCTGAAAAAGGAAAAGCCGGGGGAAATCGCCGGCTGGGTGCTGCTGGGGGCGTTTATCGTGCATACCGCCGCCCTGGCGGTGCGCTCCGTCGGCGCGGGGCGGCTGCCCTTTTCCAACCAGTACGAGTTCGCCACCAGCTTCGCCTGGGGCATTGCCCTGGCGTACCTTATCTTTGCCCGGCACAAGCGCTACCGGGCGCTGGGCACCTTTGTGGCGCCCGTCATCTTTCTGATTATCGGCTACGCCGCCATGCAGTCCCGGCAGGTCAACGAATTGATGCCCGCTCTGCAGAGCAACTGGCTGTCCATCCATGTCAGCACCGCCATCATCAGCTACGGCAGCTTCGGGGTGGCCTTTGGCGGTTCCCTCCTGTATCTGATGCACGGGCGGCTCCACCATAACGAGTTTACCGAGCGCTACTTCCCCGACAAGGAGCGGCTGGACCTGCTCAACTACCGCATCATCTGCCTGGGCTTTACCTTTTTAACCCTGGTCATTGTTACCGGCGCCATCTGGGCCCAGAAGGCCTGGGGCCGCTACTGGACCTGGGACCCCAAGGAAACCTGGTCCCTGGTTACCTGGATTATCTATGCCATCTACCTGCACCTGCGCATCAGCCGGGGCTGGCGGGGGGACAAGGCCGCCTGGTTCGCCGTCATCGGTTTTCTGTGTGTCATCTTTACCTACATCGGCGTCAACACCTGGATTCCCAGCATCCACAGCTACGCCTGATGGATTCCAGGGGCGGCAAAAATCCCATCAAAATGCCTTGCATTGCGTTTTCAATCGTGCTATACTTCCCTTTGCGGCTCATGGTTGCGCGCCATGAATCCGGAAACCTTGCGCAAGAGAGGTGATAACGATGAAAAAGGATATTCATCCCAAGTACGGCACCGCCACGGTGCGCTGCGTCTGCGGCGAAACCTTCGAGACCGGCTCCACCAAGAAGGAGATGCGTGTCGATGTGTGCTCCAAGTGCCATCCGTTCTTTACCGGCAAGCAGAAGCTGGTGGACACCGGAGGACGCGTCGATCGCTTCAAGAAGCGTTTCGGCATGGAATAACTGAAATGACCAACTGACAGGCAGACTGTCCGCAACGCTGCGGGGTCTGCCTGTCTTGTTTTAGGGACTCTCCCTACAGTCTTGTTTGCGTCGCCGCGGCGGGTCTTTTGCCCCGCGGCGTCGTCGGCTGCTCGGTCAGCGTAGCGCTGCTACGCTTCCCCTCGGCTGCTTCTCGCTGCGGAACAAAATCCCTCGCCGCTTTGGACGCAAACAAAACTTTCAGGAGCGTCTGGATGCTGGGTATAATATGGTGTAGGCCTCTAAATAGTGAATGGCCTTGATTTGAATGGGTTAAGGAGAAAAAATGAGCAATAAACAACAACGGCGGCCTGATATCGGCGGACAGGCGGTGCTGGAGGGCGTGATGATGAAAGCGCCCGAGCACATGGCCATTGCCGTCCGGCGGGAGAATGGCGATATCGTCGTCAAGCGTGAAAGATACGAGTCCCCGGCGAAAAAGCACAAGTGGATGGGCTACCCCATGATTCGCGGGGCGGTCAACATGGTGCTGATGATGAAGCTGGGCATGGGGGTGTTGGAGGACAGCGCCACCATGGGCGGCGTGATGGAGGAAGAGCCCTCCAAGTTTGAAAAGTGGCTGACCAGCAAGCTGGGCAAGAAGGCGGACAAGGTGTTCATGGGCATCGCCATGGTGCTGGCCGTGCTGCTGAGCGTCGGTCTGTTCGTGCTGCTGCCCAACCTGCCGGTAAAAGCCCTGCGCAACGCCGGCTGGTCGCTGACGGCGGTAAATTTGGTCAGCGGGCTGATCCGCACCGTCATCCTCATCGGGTATCTGCTGTTGTGCGGTTACCAGAAGGATTTGCGCCGCACCTTCCAGTACCACGGCAGCGAGCACAAGACCGTCTACTGCCACGAGAACGATCTGCCCCTGACGGTGGACAATGTACAGAAATTTTCCACCCTGCATCCCCGCTGCGGCACCAGCTTCCTGCTGATTACCTTCATCTTCTCCATCATCTTTTATTCCATCATCGACCAGGCGGTGCTTAACACCACCGGGTTCGACCTGGGTGCCAACTATCTGGCCCGCATCGCCACCCGTCTGCTGCTGCTGCCCCTGGTGGCGGGCATCAGCTACGAGCTGCTTAAATCCCTGGCCCATGCCGACAGCCCCTTGACCCGCGCCCTGCGCTGGCCTGGTATGCAGCTGCAGCGCCTGACCACCCGCCCGCCCACGGATGAAATGTGCGAGGTGGCCATCGTATCCATGCAGGCGGCCTTGAACGGCCTGCCCGAGGGAGAGGAGACGGAGGAAGGGTGGATTCTGCTGCGAAAGGTACCGGCGCAAGCGGCGCAGGCGTAAGCGCCCGCCAACTGCTGGTAATCGGGGCTCTGGAACTTGCGGGCAGCCTGGCGGATAACGCCGCCCACGACGCCCGCGCCCTGCTGGCCCATCTTCTGGGGATATCCCCCATGGAACTGCTGGCGCAGGACCCTGAAGTAATGCCGGACACAGCCCGGCAATTTTCCGAGGGCGTGGCGCAGCTGGCAAAGGGCCAGCCCCTGCAATACATCATCAAGGAAGCCTGGTTTATGGGCTTTCCTTTTCATGTGCAGCCCCATGTGCTCATCCCCAGGCTGGACACCGAAACAGTATGCCAGGCGGCGCTGGAGGTTTTACCAAAGGGCGGGCTGGTATTGGACTTATGCACCGGCAGCGGCGCCCTGGCGGTGGCGGTAAAAAAACTGCGGCCCGACTGCGCCGTCCACGCGGCGGATATTTCAGAAGAAGCGCTGGACATCGCCCGGCACAACGCCCAGGCAAACGGCGCGGACATCACCTTTTTTCAGGGGGATCTGTTCGCGCCTATCCAGGACAGATATGATCTGATTCTCTGCAACCCGCCCTATATCCCCGCAGGGGAATTGGATACCCTGGCGCCCCAGGTGCGCAGGGAGCCGCGCCTGGCGCTGGACGGCGGGGAGGACGGGATGCGGATCTACCGCCGGTTAATCGCTGAAGCGCCTAAGTATCTAAAGGCTAACGGGTACCTGGTGTGCGAACTGGGGGACAACCAGGCGGAAGCTGTGACAAACCTGGCGAGGAAGGATTTTTCGGACATCGCCGTGTTCAACGACCTGGGCGGATTGCCCCGGGCGCTTCGCGCCAGAATGAAGGAGGGAAAGGTATGATGGAACAACGCTTTGAGCAGATGCAGGCCAGGTATGAAGAGCTGACCGCTGCTTCCGCCCAGCCGGACATCATCGCCGACATCCCCCGCTGGCAGACCATCATCAGGGAGATGAAGGAGCTGGAGGAGCCCATGGCCGCCTGGCAGAACTACCAAAGCCTGCTGGCGGAAATGGAGGGTGCCCGGGAACTGCTCCGCGACCCCGCCATGGCGGACATGGCCCAGGAGGAACTCACAGATTTATTGGAGCAAAGGGAGAGCCTGGAAGCCAAGCTCAAGCAGTTTCTATTGCCCCAGGACCCCAATGACAAGCGCAATGTCATCATGGAAATCCGCCCCGGGGCCGGGGGGGACGAGGCGGGGCTCTTTGGCGCCCTGCTGCTGCGCATGTACACCCGCTACGCAGAGCGGCGGGGTTACAAGGTGCAGTACACCAGCATCACCGAGTCGGAAATCGGCGGCATCAAGGAAGCGGTGTTCATGCTGCAGGGCACCGGGGCGTTCAGCCGCATGAAGTTTGAAAGCGGCGTCCACCGGGTGCAGCGGGTGCCCGCCACCGAATCCCAGGGCCGCATCCACACCAGCACCGCCACCGTGGCCGTGCTGCCCGAAATGGACGATGTGGACGCTGATGTGGACATGAACGACCTGCGCATCGACGTGTACCGCTCCTCCGGCCAGGGGGGGCAGCATGTCAACACCACCGACAGCGCGGTGCGCATCACCCATCTGCCCACCGGCCTGGTGGTGACCTGCCAGAACGAAAAAAGCCAGATCAAAAACAGGGAACAGGCCTTGAAGGTGCTCAAATCCCGCCTATACGACATGCGCCGGGCTGAGCGGGACGCGGCTTACGCCGGGGAGCGCCGGGGCCAGTTGGGCACGGGTGACCGCAGCGAGCGCATCCGCACCTACAACTTCCCCCAGGGCCGGGTAACCGACCACCGTATCAACCTGACCCTCTACCAGATTGACGCCATCATGGACGGCGATTTGGACGAGATTATCGACGCCCTCACCATGGCCTGGCAGAAGGAACAGGAGGAATAATGTAGCACTATATCCCCATAGTGATAATTGTTTCGATAATTTCCCCTATCAGTTGAGGGGATTTTTTTATTCCCATGATTAAAATGAAAATTAAACATCATAAAAGAAGGAAAATGAAAAATAATTATCAATTTCTATTGACATTCAAAAATCGAAAAGTATAATTAGATTGGATGGAACAGAATATGCGGAGGTGATATACTATGTTATAGTACTAATGGAGGATATCAATATGGTAAAAGTAAATATACTGAAGCAAGTTGAAAATCAATTTGATTTATTGTCCAAATCACATAAAAGAATTGCTCGTTACGTTCTAGAAAATCCACAAAAAGTTCCATTCATGTCCATATCTGAGTTGGAGATAGCAATAGGTGTTAGCGCAGCTACAATAAGTCGTTTTGTTGTTACAATCGGATATTCTTCTTACAAGAATTTTCAGAAAGCATTCGAAACAATTGTTGGTCACGATATTATTGCGTTTGAGGAGTTTAGAAAAAGTATCAGTAACCCTTCTGATAATGTTCTTCTAACAGAAATTAACTATGGAATTGATGCTTTAAAGAATTTATACTCTGACGACTTGGTCAATCGTATCGATGAGGTTGTCAATCTTGTGAGGGAATCGGACTATATCTATATCCTGGCCTCAAGAACATCAATGGTTGCGGCAACATACTTTCGATACTTGTTAGCTGAGTTTCACAGAAA
Organism: uncultured Clostridia bacterium; assembly: GCA_937894675.1. Taxonomy (GTDB): domain Bacteria; phylum Bacillota; class Clostridia; order Christensenellales; family Aristaeellaceae; genus DTU024. The sequence continues at coordinate 125,083 of CALCQO010000004.1, read as the reverse complement.
TGTTATTCTGTTAGAGAATAAAAATGATGATATATCATTTACATTACAGCATGTACAAAAGGGTGATTTGCTGATTTGTATAAGTTATTCGCGATATAGTCGGCTAACATATGACATTGCAAATTTCTTTAAGCGCAGAGGGGCAAGAGTTGTAGCTATTACTGATAGCAATCGAGCACCAATAGCTCTTCTCTCAGACGTGCTATTGTGTGCCAAGAACAGCGAGATGACATATACTTTTGTTGCGACGCTGACACTAATCAATGCATTGATTATCAGTATCGCGAAATGTAATGAAAGCAGCAGTATTGACCAGTTCAATCTACAGAATGAAGTAGCCGAAGAGTTAGAAATCTATCTGGATAAGAATAAAAATACTGAACGGGGGACATCGGTATGATATTTAATTTACCAGCAATACTTGGTCTATTGCCATTGATTCTCTATATCATTTTCATGCTAAAAGGCATGGATATGAACGTGGCTGTGCTAATAAGCGTTGTATTTGGAGCAATCCTAACCGGTGAAACAATTACAGGGTTTGGCGCTACCCTCCAAGCTTCTCTGGGTTCGTTCTTGTCATTGATAGGATTTATTATTGTATTGGGATCAGGCTTGGGAGAAGTATTGAAAACGACAAAAGTTGCACATAATATTGTGTATTATGTGATAAACCGGTTCAAAATAAAATCTCAGAAACATGCAATACTTATCTCAATGATACTTTCCACGTTACTTGTCAGCATGTTAGGCACACTTGCAGGTGCTAATGCGATAATTGCACCGATTCTTATCCCGATAGTTGCCAGCCTTGGAATTACACCCAGCACTCTTGGCGTAATTCTTCACGGAGCTGGGGCAACAGGTTTATACATTGGACCATTCGTTCCGCCAGTGGTAACAATTATGGGTTTAACTGGCTTGGATTATGGGACCTATTTAATGACTGCTGGTATACCGTTGGCTGTAATTGTTTGGGGTACTACATTCTTTATGGCACTCAGAACACAAAAGAAAACGCAAGGTAAGATTACGTACAGTCAAGATGATATGCTTGCTGACTCCTTCAAGCCAGATGAAAAAACGAACCGTGCTACTCTAGCTTTTGTGATTACCATGGTTATCATGCTTGTTTATGGTATCTTTGCAAAGGCAGGCGCATCCTACGCAATAGTTGTTATGTTGGTTTGCTCCTTGGTTACTGCATTTGCAGCGGGTATGAAGGTGGCAGAAGGATTGACGACAATGGTGCAAGGCGCATCAAAAATGTTCTGGATGTTCTTCATGTTTGTTCTGTTCGATCCTTTCCTTAACTATGTAGCCAAATCAGGCGCTCTTGATGCCTTGGCAGGATACATGCAGCCTTTGATTGATTCTGGTGGTGTAGTTGCCTTCCTCATGGTTGCAACAGCAATAGGTGTGTTTGCTATCTCAGGCGCTGGAGTAGCCCAAGCAAAAATGACACATGAGTTGTTTTTGCCGACAGTTATGCTATTGGCTGTAGACATGAAGATTTGGGCATTGGTTGTTCTTGTATCCTGCCAGATTACATTCTTTGTGACACCAACCGTAGACATGGTTGGGCAAATGGGGTTAGCGCGTTCCAATGATATTAATGCGATGTTGAAAAACGGTTGGGTTTTGACGATAATAACATTCATCTATGTACTTATCAGATCACTGATGTATGCGGGCTAATAAGGAGGTAGAAATGATTAATATTGCGATGTTGCAGACTGACATCAGGTTTTGCGATCCGGAGTATAACTTCCGTAATGTTGAGAAGCTCTTTGCTGAGGCCATGGAAAAACCAACGAGGCCAGACATAGTCATCCTGCCTGAAGACTGGAGTTGTGGCTTTTCAGACGAAATGTTCAGGAATATGGAAAAGTATGTTGAACCCCAAAATGGCCCATCTGTTAGTTTTTTATGTAATCTAGCGAAAAAATACAACGTATGGGTTGTTGCAGGATCTATCGCCACTCAGTTTAGTGATGGTATGCGTAATACGACATTTTTAATTAACCGGGAAGGCGAGATTGTGGGGGACTACTCAAAGATGCATCTATATAGCGATATGGATGAGAATGTTCCTTTCCTAAATGGGGATAAAACTGAGGTTTATGACACAGAGTTGGGGAAACTGGCTTTCATGATTTGTTATGATATCCGGTTTGCAGAGTTGGCTCGTACATATGCCTTGAAGAAAGCGGATGTAATTATTGTCACATCGGACTTTCCAAATCCACGTGTTAATCACTGGAAAACATTGTTAACCGCGAGAGCTATAGAAAACCAGATGTTTGTTGTCGCGTGTAATCGTGTAGGAGCAAGCCCAATGGGTACTTATTGCGGTCATTCCCTTATTATCGATCCATGGGGGGATATTATTGCGGAAGGCGGACGAGAGCAGGAAATCGTCACTGGCTCCATAGACTTTACGCAAACTGCGAAAGTGCGAGACTTGATTCATGTGTTCAGGGATAGACAACCCAAGTCATATCATGAACTCATAAAAGAAAACTAAATTACAAGGAAGAGGTGCATTGCACCTCTTCCTTGAAAATTCACGATGTGGAGATGATGGTTTCGTGCATAGCATTTTTAATGATGCAATAGCTAGTATGGATAGATACACTCAGATTAGAAGAGAAATCCATCGTTATCCTGAAGTATCTAATAATGAAGAAAATACAGCCAGAATTATAGAAAACGAATTAGATGCTTTAGAGATTCCTTATGTTAGTGGGATTGCTGGTCATGGAATTGTTGCCACAATTGCAGGAAGTAAACCAGGAAAAACAGTTGGACTTCGCGCAGATATGGATGCTTTGCGCATTCAGGAAGACAATCAAGTGGAGTACAAATCATCCAATATGGGGTGTATGCATGCTTGCGGACATGACGCACACATGGCAATTCTGCTACACACAGGGAACCTACTTCAGTCAATGCGGGAAACATTCTCGGGAAAAATTAAATTAATATTCCAACCTGCGGAGGAAATGTCACCGGTTGGTGGGTCAAGACGCATGCTTGCTTCAGGCGCAATTGATGATTTGGATGTGATTTATGGTCTCCATGTCTGGCCTGATTTGCCATTTGGTCATGTTGGTATAAAATCAGGCGCTCTTATGGCGGCATCTGATCATTTTCTTGTGAAGATATATGGGAAAGCCAGCCATGCTGCGCAACCGCATGAGGGGATTGATTCAATACTAGTAGGGGCTGATTTTGTAAAAAATGTTCAAAGTATAGTTAGCAGGAGAATCAATCCCCTGAGAACAGCTGTCGTATCAATTGGAATGTTTAATGGAGGTGTTCGGTACAATATTGTAGCGCCTGAATGCACGTTAGAGGGTACAGTCAGAACATTTGATGTTCAAACTCGAAACCAAGTTCAAGATGAAATTTCCAGTATTCTTGAAAAGACTTGTAATATGTATGGGGCGAAGTTTGATTTAAAGTATGAGCGTGGATATATGCCGGTAATAAATGATAAGTACTCGCTTTCTATCATTGAAAGCGCGGCATTATCCCTGTTTGGTGAGGAGAATGTTCATTATGTTGAAGATCCTTCAACCATTGCTGAAGATTTTGCTTTCTACTTAGAAAGCATACCCGGAGCCTTTGTATGGCTCGGCTTAACTCATGATGGATTTAGACAAGCGTTACACACAAGTAAATTTGATCTTGATGAAAGGATTATTCCAAGAGGGGCAGCATTGCTAACGCAAACAGCAGTGCAATACTTGAACAAAATGTAAGTAAGTTGGAGGATGAGATGAGTTTACAAAAAGAAGTTTATTCTATTCTTTCTTCATTAGAAGGTGATGTGGGGATCTTCTATCACTCTATTGGTGATGATAGTGAATTCTCAATTAATCCGAACAAAAGGTTCTCTGCAGCAAGCGTTATAAAGATTCCGCTTGTTTCGCTAGTGCTAAAAAAGTCGGAGGAAGGTGCGTTTTCCTTACAGCAAGAAATAGAAATCCATGATGAAAACTTTGTGGGTGGAACTGGGATTCTACGGCATTTAAGTAGGAAATATAAACCTACAATAGAGGAGTTGTGTAAACTTGCAATCATCGTTAGCGATAATTCCGCAACAAATACTTTGATTGATATTGTCGGTGGATGTGAAGCAGTTACATCCTTTTGCCAGCATCTTGGCTTTTCTGACATGAAACTTCAAAGAAAAATGCTGGATTTAGCATCATTGAAAGCTGGGCGGGATAATTTCATTACAGCAGGTGATATTGGGAAATATTTACTTAAGCTGGAATCAGGAAAAATTGTATCAAAGGTTTCTGACAAAATACTCATTGACTTTATGAAAGCTCAGCAACTTCGTAATAAGCTTCCATATCTTCTACCAGCTATTGAAAGTTACGATAAACAAGTTTTTCTTGATGAAGTACCGGAAGGAAAAGTTGTCGTGGCGAACAAGACAGGCGACTTGTGGACAGTGCAGAATGACGTGGGAATTTTCTACCTTCCTGGGGGAAAAGCATATGTTCTTGCGATTTGTTCGTCAAACTTGGTGAAGCAATCCGAAGGGATAACTATCATTGGATTGCTTTCAGAGGTTTTCTACCGATATGCGGTAAAATGATGGTTTGATTATCATAATTCTTCACTGAATCCTTTCTTAGTGCTTCCATTGTATTCATACCATGGGTCTGGATATTCTCGGCTAAATGGGGTATAATACACAAAAGAACAGCAAAAAGGGGGGATTTCCCATGATACAGATCATCCACGGGAAGAAAGGTTCCGGCAAGACCAAGCGCATTATCGACATGACCAACGCGGCTTTCGACGGCCAGCATGGCGATGTGATTTTCATCGATGACGATAACCGCTACATGTTCGACCTGCGCCACGAAGTTCGCTTTGTCAACGCTGGCGAGTACGGTATGGTCAGCCCGGAAATGTTTTACGGCTTCCTGTGCGGCATCCTTTCACAGAATTTCGATGTCAGCCAGATTTTCATTGACGCGTTCTTCAAGCTGGTCAACGTCCAGCCCAACGAAACGGAATGGTTCTTCAACAAGCTGGAGCAATTGAGTGAAAAGCACAACATCCTTTTCGTCCTCTCCGCCAGCTGCGACGATTCCGACGCGCCGGAATACATGCAAAAGTATTTCATCTGACAAGAACATCCCACATACACCGCCCGCCCCGCGCGTTTGATAGACGGCGGGGCGGGTATATTTCTTACTGTATCATCAATCAGGAGGTAAACAAATGAAATGGGTCTGTAAGGTGTGCGGCTACATCCATGATGGCGTGGAGCCGCCGGCGATTTGCCCTGTCTGCAAAGCGCCCCGCGATAAGTTTGAGCCTGTCGCTTCCCAGCGCGTCTGGGCGGACGAGCACCGCATCGGCGTGGCCAAGGGGCTGGACGAGCGGGTGGTCATGGGGCTGCGGGAAAACTTCACCGCTGAGTGCACCGAAGTGGGCATGTACCTGGCCATGAGCCGCGCCGCGGACAGGGAAGGGTTCCCTGAGGTGGCGGAAGCCTACAAGCGCATCGCCTGGGAAGAGGCGGAGCACGCCGCCAAGTTTGCCGAGCTGCTGGGCGAAATGGTGTCTGAAAGCAGCGAGCAGAACCTGTCTGTCCGGGTGGAAGCCGAGTACGGCGCCACCAAGGGCAAAAAGGAATTGGCGACCCTGGCCAAAGAGCTGGGCTACGACGCTGTCCACGATACCGTGCATGAGATGTGCAAGGATGAAGCCCGTCACGGCAAAGCCTTCGAAGGCCTGTTGAAGCGCTACTTCGGCAGGTAATGCCGGTAGAACAAAATCCTCCCGTTTTTTGCCGCCTGCGCGAGATGCGCGGGCGGTTTTTTATATTCGGCGCCAAGGCTGGAAGGCCTGGTCGTGTGTTGCTGAAGATGAAAGACGCGGCGGCGCATCAAACGAAAAAGTTAGAAATATTGCTTGACAGAGTAAATTATGCGTCGTATAGTATAATTCATTGGGAGGTATCATATGGATACACAGTTAAAGCGGGGCATGTTGGAGGCCGTGGTATTGGCACTGCTGTTAAAAGGGGATAGCTATGGCTACCTGCTGGTGCGGCAGGCGGCCGGGGCGATTGAGCTTTCCGAGTCGACCCTGTACCCTGTTCTCCGGCGTTTGGAAGGCGCGGGGCAGGTAAGCGCCTACACCCAGGAACATTCCGGCAGGCTGCGGAAATACTACCGCATTACCTCTCTGGGAGAGGAAAAGGTGCAGCAGTTCCTTGCGGATTTTCAGCAGGTGCATCAGGTGTACCAGCTGATTCTCGCATCCGTACAGGGACAGCAAGCAAAGGAGGAGAACCAATGAACACAGCGGAATTTCTTACTGCCCTTGAGCAGCGGCTGGGCAGCCTGCCCCAGGAAGAAAGGAGCTGGGCGCTCAGTTATTTTGACGAGCTGTTTACTGACATGATGCAGGAGGAAGGGCTGAGCCAGGAGGAAGCGGTCGCCCGCCTGGAGCCGGTTGAGGCAATCGCGGCGCGCATTCTGGAGGAGAGCCCCCGCGCCAGCCAGCGAGAGGTGATGGAACAGGAAGGCGTTATCCGCACTTTGGAAGCAAAGACGCAGGGCATCCGGAACATTAAGGTGGCGGCGCGCGACATGCCCATCCGCGTCCAGGCGGGGGAAGACGACCGGATTAGTATCCGCTACCCGGTGGATGAGCATACCCGTTTTGACATCACCACCCAAGGAGGGGAGCTGGCTCTTGTGCAGCAGCCGTGGACCTGGCGCTCGCTTTTCTCCTTCCATGTTTTCTATGCCAAGCCCTATGCCATCGATGTGTATGTGCCCCGGGATGTGGCCGCCGCCATGGACTTGACCACCTCCAACGCGCCCCTTCACATGGAGGACATCGCCCTGTGGGGCAGCCTGCTGCTGCAGACCAGCAACGCAGCCATCCAGGCGCGCAACATATCCGCTTCGCAAGTACACCTCAAGACATCCAATGGCAAGATAGTGGCCGAGAAGGTAACAAGCGGCGGCAGCCTGGAGATAAAAACCAGCAATGCCCGGGTAGAGGCGAAAGGCCTTCAGGCCGAAGGGGCGCTGTCGCTGGTAACCAGTAATGGCAAAATCACCTGCAGCGACATCCAGGGGGACGATATCACCCTGAAAACCAGCAACAGCAACATCAAAGGGGTGCTGCCGGGGGCTCAGGCGGATTATATGATTGATTCCGCCACCAGCAATGGGAAAAACAGCCTGCCCGGCAGCACCCAATCGGGACATAAGCGCCTTTCCTGCCATACCAGCAACGCCAACATCAATGTGGCGTTTGCGCAGTAAAGCATTTGCCCCTTTGCCATCATCCGCCCCCAAGCCAGGCGCCGCCCTGCCTTGGGGGTGTTTTTCCAGGCGGTTTTTTGTACCCCCTTCGTTTTCACCTTTCTAATGCCCTCCAAAGATGATAAGATAGCGGGGAAAAAGGAGGGGAACAGCATGTTGTACGGCAGCACCAGGGGCGGATCCTTTGATGTAACGGCGCTGGAAGCGATCCTTCGGGGCATCGCCCCTGACGGCGGGCTGTATGTGCCCGAAAACATCCCGGATTTGTCCGGCCTAAAGGGCGAAAGCTTCCTGCAGACTGCCCGGCAGATTCTGGCCGCTCTGTTTCCCGAGTTCGCGCTTCAAGCGGAAGCCATGGCCGGCAAGGCCTATGCGGGCCACTTTTCCCACCCGGATATCACCCCCCTGGTGCCCGTGGGGGACAGCCATGTGCTGGAGTTGTTCCATGGCCCAACTGCCGCCTTCAAGGATGTGGCGCTGTGCGCCCTGCCCCTGATGATGAACGCGGCCAGGGAGAGGACGGGGGATACGGATGAAATCCTGATTCTTACCGCCACCAGCGGCGATACCGGCTCCGCCGCCCTGGCGGGGTTTCGGGAGGTTTCCGGCATCCGCATTCTGGTGTTCTACCCGGAAGACGGGGTCAGCCCCGTGCAGAAGGCCCAGATGGTCACCATGGCGGGAAAGAACCTGAAGGTATGCGGCGTCCGCGGTAATTTTGACGACGCCCAGACCGGGGTCAAGGAAGTGTTTGCTTCCTATCAGCCGCCTGAAGGGCTGGCCCTGTCCAGCGCCAATTCCATCAACATCGGCCGCCTGGTGCCCCAGATGACCTATTATTTCACCGCCTACGCGGCGCTGGTCAGGCAAGGCGCCATCCAATCGGGGGATCAGGTGAATTTTGTTGTCCCCACCGGCAACTTTGGCGATATATTGGCGGGGTATCTGGCGAAAAAGGCGGGGTTGCCCGTGGGCAAACTGGTGTGCGCCGCCAACGCCAACGATGTGCTGAAGGATTTTATCCAAACCGGCCTGTACGACCGCAGGCGGGCGCTTCGGCAGACCCTTTCACCCTCCATGGACATCTTGGTGTCCAGCAATCTGGAGCGGCTGCTGTACTTTGTGTCCCACGACCCGGCCTTTATCGCTGGCTGCATGGAGCAACTAAGAACCCAGGGCTTCTACCAAGTGCCAAAGGAGTACATGGAGCAAATCCGGGAGACCTTCCTCACCGGCGCCTGCTCGGACGGGGAAGGCCTGGACGCCATTGAAAAGGTATGGCAGCGGCATCACTACCTGATGGACCCCCATACCGCCGCCGCCTGGAAGGTCAAGGAAGAGTTGGAGCAATCGGGCCGGCTGCCCGGCGCCAATGTGGTGCTGTCCACCGCATCCCCCTTCAAGTTCCCCGGTGCCATGGCCAAAGCCCTTGGTCTTGCCCTTAACGATGACGCTTCCGCCGCGGAAATCCTGGGCCAGCGGCTGGGTCTGCCTGTGCCCCAAAGTTTAACAGGGCTGCAGGCAAAGCCCGTGCTGCACCAGGATGTGATTGACCCCAGGGACATGCTGGCCTATGTACAAAACAAGGCGGTGGGCTCATGGTAAACATCCGGGTGCCCGCCACCACCGCTAATCTGGGCCCGGGGTTTGACTGCCTGGGCTGCGCGCTGGATTTATACGCCGACTTTACCTTTGAGCGAATGCCCTCCGGCCTGTCCATCTCCGGCTGCCCCCGGGAATACCGCAATGAGCGCAACCTGGTTTACACTGCCTTTCTGGAAGCGTCCAAAGCCTGGGGAGTATCCTTGCCCGGCCTGCGCCTCCAGGTGGATTCGCCCATCCCGCCCTCCCGGGGACTGGGCAGCAGCGCCGCGCTGATTGTGGCCGGGGTGGCGGCGGCGTCCCATTTCAGCGGCTTTGGCCATGGAAGGGAAGAGTTGCTGCAGCTGGCCGCCCGTATCGAGGGGCACCCGGACAATGTGGCGCCCGCGATTTTCGGCGGGCTGTGCGTGTCGGTTACCGAGGGGGGCCGGGTGTACGCCGCTCAGGCAAGCGTCCATGAGGATATCCATTTTCTTGCCCTGGTGCCGGACTTCGCCCTGGCCACCCACGCCGCCCGGGCGTCACTGCCCGAGAGCATTTCCCGTCAGGATGGGGTGTACAACGCGGGGCATGCGGCCCTTTTGATGCGCGCCCTGGAAACGGGGGATTTTCCCCTGCTGGCCATCGCCATGCAGGATAGGCTTCATCAGCCCTACCGCTACCCGCTGATTCCCGGCAGCCGGGAAATCGCCACCCTGGCCAGGGAAAACGCCGCGGACGGTTTCTGCATCAGCGGCGCGGGCCCCACCCTTTTGTGCCTGTACCATGAAAAAGATTTTCCAACCCGCATGGCCAAGGCAATCGCCCATGTGCCCGGTAACTGGCAGCCCATGGAACTGAAGGTGGATCGGGAAGGGCTGCGGGTTACCCAGGAAACACGGTGAGATTTCCCTTCACAACGCACAGCAAGCCGCCTTCCGCGGCTCAGCGCGCCGAAAAAGCCAGCAACCGCATGTTTCGCTAACGAAACATGCTTGCGTTGTCACTTCATCTGCCAGAATTGGTCACTTACTACCAATGTAAGCTTCCTCTTCTGGCAGATTCGTTCCTAGCCTTGCAGACTTTTTGGACACGCTGCACTTCTTTGACGGTCTGAGCCGCCTTCCGCGGCTTTTGCTTGCAACAAAACCAGCGAAGGCGTTCTTTTCTTTGACCAACCCTGGCGCTGTGAGTATAATCAAACCGGAAAGCAGGTGGATGGTATGCGTCGGTGGAATAGAGGGGTTTTTCGGCGGCTGCTGGCAGGAGTGCTGTGCAGCCTATTGATGCTGCCCATGCCTGCTTTGGGGCAGACGCCTTCCCTAACCCCGCTGCCCACGGATGTGCCTACCCCCTTGCCCACCGCCACCCCCATGCCCGTGGAAACCCTGCCCCCCTTTGAGGGATGGCCGGAATTAACGCCCGAAGGTTTTCTGCTGGTGAAGGATGGAGAAAAGGACAGGGAGTTCATCCATCAGGACGCGGAAAACGGCCGGTGGATTTATCTCTCCCCCACCCTGTCCGTGCAGATAGAGCGCTTCAGCGCCCGATACAACCGCAAAATGGTGGTCTGGTTCATGGCGGATGTGCGCTTTACGGGGGAGGAGCATTTCCGGGCTTTCTCCGCTAACCCCGATAACCCCTCCCGCGCCCAGGACAGGCCGGAAACCATCGCCCAGAACAACCGCGTGGTGTACGCCCAGAATGGGGATTTGTTCTCCTTCCGCCTTTATAACAAGGAGCGCACCGGCCTGATTATCCGCAGTGGCAAGTTGCTGCACGAGGATACCTACACCCGGCCGGTGGCCAAAATCCCCCCGCTGGACGAGCTGGCGCTCTTTGCCGACGGGCATGTGGAGATGTACACCCCCGGGCAGATGACCGGGCAGGACTACCTGGCCAAAGGCGCGCTGGATGTGCTGGCCTTTGGCCCCATCCTGTTTAAGGACAAAATGAAGGATGACCGCCTGCAGCAGAGCTTTACCCACCGGGAGCCCCGCAGCGCCATCGGGGTGGTCGCGCCCGGGCATTTTGTGGGCATCATGGTGGAGGGGCGCAACAAACGCTCCGCCGGGGTGCCCCTCAGCTTCGTGGCCGATCGTCTGCTGGAAAGGGGCTGCGTGGACGCCTATACCCTGGACGGCGGCCAGACCGCCGCCATGCTGTTCATGGGCGAAAATGTGATGACGCCGGGCATCTACAACGGCTTCCAGAAGGCGCGCAGACAGCAGGACATCATCGGCATCGGCACCTACGGGGAGGAGAGCAACCCATGAAAAGCGTGTTTTTTACCGGCGCTACCGGCGGCTTGGGGGAACTGTGCGTGCGGGAACTGTCCCAAAGGGGCTGGCAGGTATTTGCCGCCGGCACCAATGAGGGGAAACTGGAAGAACTGGGGAAATTGCCCCATGTTATCCCCTTGTATGCCGATGTGCGCAGCATGGAAAGCCTGCTGGCAGCGCGGGAAGAGCTTGCCCGGTATACCGACTGCCTGGACGCGGTGGTGAATTTCGCGGGCATCTCGGTGTTTTCTTCCCTGGTGGAGGGGGAGGGCGTAACGCTGATGGAAAAGCTGATGGACATCAATGTCATGGGCACCGTCCGGGTGAACGGGCTGCTGATCGAGTTTGTGGAACGGGGCAAAGGCCGGATCATCAACTGTTCCTCCACCGTGGGCTGGTCCGCCTCCCAGCCCTTCGCGGGGGCGTACTGCGCCTCCAAGCGGGCCATTGAGGCCTACAGCGACAGCCTGCGGCGGGAGCTGATGTTCCTTGGCATCCCGGTTATCAAGATACAGCCAGGCGCCTACCAGACCCAGCTGCTCAGCGGCATGGACGGCAGTTTTGAGAAAGCCCTGCAAATCACCATCCGCTACCAAAGAGTGCTGACGAAACTGAAATTTGTGATGGACCTGGTGCTCAAGCGGGCAGGCGATCCCCAGGAGCTGGTGGACGTGGTGGTGCGAGCCCTGGAGGACATGAAGCTGAAAATCAAATACCGCAAGGGCACAAGCCCCTTGATGTACGCGTTAAGCGCTTTGCCCGGGCGGGTGGTGGACTGGGGGTACCGCACGGTGCTTAAACTGCCCCTGGGAGGGAAAAAGCATGCATGAAATCAGCATCCGAACCGCGCGGGAAACAGACGCGGCGGCTATCGCCGCCATCTACGCCCCCTATGTGCGGGATACCGCCATCACCTACGAGATAATTGTCCCTACCGAGCGTGAAATGGCGATGCGCGTCCGGGAAACCCTAACGCGTTACCCCTTCCTTGTGGCCCAAAGGGGGGAGGACATCCTGGGCTACGCCTACGCCGGCGCGTTCAGCCAGCGCGCCGCCTACCAGCACTCCGCCGAGACAACGGTGTACCTGGCCATGGAAAGCCGGGGACAGGGCATTGGAAAACGCCTGTACGAAGCGCTGGAGGAGATCCTCAGCCGGCAGGGGGTGCTCAACCTGTACGCCAAAATTGCCAACGCAAAAGGGGAGGATGCTTTCCTCCCCCAGGGCAGCCTGGCCTTCCACCGCAAACAGGGGTTTCACCCAGCGGGGCAGTTTACCCAATGCGCCAACAAATTTGGGCGCTGGTACGATATGGTGTACATGGAAAAATCAATCGGTGAGCACGGGGAACAGCCCCCCGTCTTTGTCCCTTTTTCGGCGCTTACACCGCCTTGCTGACCCAGTTCGCCATGTTTTTCCACAAGGTCTGGTAGGCGGGGGATTCTAAAAAGGTTTTGGGCGCCCAGTGGGGCGCGCAGTCGGAGGTGAACACCGCGCTGCGCCCCTGGCCAAAGGCGCCCGCAGCGATCAGCGGGTCGCCGCCAATGGCAGCCAACACCTCGCCGCGCAGCGGATCCGGGGTGGTTTTGTTATACCCGATAAAATAATGCCAGTCTTGGGGCAGCCCCTTTACAATGGGGTGGCCGGGCAGCAGGGTGCGGGGCACGATGCCGCTGGAGTTTTCCACCCGGTCGTCATAGGGCAGCAGCGCAACGGGCAGGATGTCGGCGATGGGGGTGACGCCGTATCGCGCCTTGCCCTCAATGCCTGTAAAGGACATAAATCCGCCCACCATGATGAACCCGCCGCCATGCAGCACATACTCCTTCACCGCCTCACAACGATTCGGGGCAGGCAGGCTCTCCCGGAAGGAGCGGTCGGGCATCAGCAGGGTGTTGGCGCCTACATCCGACAGGATAACCACGTCATACTGGGACAGTTTCTCCTTCGTGTCGGGGAACTGGGTCAGCGCCGCATGGGAGGGCATGTAGGTTACCTCGTACCCGGCGTTTTCCAGCGCGCCCCGCAGCCAGCGCACCTGTTCGAAATAACCGTTGGTTTCCATGCTGTCGGCGCCCTTGATATGCACCGTGTGCCCGATGTAGGATTCGCCGCAGACAAACGCTTTTTTCATGGGGATACCTCCTGATTTTTTGTTTGCAAAGTTCGATTCTGCTTCCCTTTTTGCAGAACCCCCCAGACCAGAACGCCCAAGGCGCCGGCCACCCCCGCCCACAGGACAGGCATGTTGTTGGCGGTGCGGAAGTACAGGCCGCTGTGCCCGGGCTCGGGCAGGGGAACGGGGTCAAACAGCATGCCGTGGTCGTGGGCCAGGCCCCGTATGTTCAACAGGTGAATCACAGGAATCTGCCGGGCGGCGTACTCGAAAATCAGCCCGCGGATGGGAGAGTCGGGGATGGGGGGCGGGTTCATCACCAGCCCGTTGGGAAACTCTACCCCGGCGCCCGTTTCCCCCATGTTGGCGCTTGCGCCCCCCACGTTGACAAACATCTTGATATCCCCGCCAAAGGCGGTCAGACGCTTCTGGATGCTGTCGGCCAGCTTGCTTTCCTTGATGATGGGCACCCCGGCGGCTTCCACCAGCCCCATGATAATTTCCGGGGTTTCGTCATAGAGGGGGCCGATGCCCTGGTCGTCATCCCCGCCGGGGGAAACGGCAATCAGGTTGTATTCCACCAGCCCTTCCTCCGCCAGGATGGACAGCATTTTGGGAAAGGTCAGTTCCGGCCGGGTTGCCCCGTACATGGAGGAACCAAAGGAGGCAATCACCCGTGCCTCCAGCCCCATTTGGGTGGCGGCGCACACGGTGGCCAGGCCCAGCCCCGGGAAGGAGCCGCTGGCCCCAACGGCGATGGCGTCCCCCTTTTGCAGCCCCCCCTCGTGGAAAAAGCCTGCCATCAGGGCGGCGAAATCGGGGCTCAGGCTGGTGCGCTTGGCTTCCAGCAGCCCCAGGGAGGTGGTAATCATGGTCCACTCCGGCCCCAGCAGCCCCGTCTGGTTGATGTCCTCCGCCTCGATGGGGATGTTGTTGGTTTTGACATAGTTCAGCAGCACCGCTTCCGCCTGCTGCATGCGCCGGGCGGCGGCTACCTGCGCATCGTACCAGGGGTTTTGCTCCTGCACCGCCAGAAAACGGCTGCCAAATACCCCCGCCAGCAGCACCACCAGGGCGGCAAGCAGGTGGGGGGTGCTGATTTTTGCCCGGCTGCTCATGCCAGGCCCCCCAGCATCAGGGCGGCGCGCACCAGCCCTGCGGCCAGCAGGGAAGCCAGGGTGGTTTTTACCACGCCCTGGCGCAGCATGTCGTTGGCAATCAGCCCGGGGATGATGTAGCCGATGATGCGCATATCCTGCCCCAGGGGCACAAGGACAGGCACCAATTGGGAAAAAGCGTAGTGCACCACCAGCCCCGTCAGGATGGCGGCCATGTAGCGGCGGTTGCCGAAGATGATGAGATGGCGGCTTAACAGTTTGACGATGCCGAACACAACCAGCGCCGCTCCGTAGGTGGCGGCAACACGCAGCGGCTGGTACAGGTAGAGGGCCAGGTACCCGCCGGAAATGAGCCCGCCGGTGTACAGCCCCAGAAACTCGTGGGAAAGAAAACTGAGAAGAATGCTGAAGATGACGGCTGTCTGAATCATGCCTTGCCCCCGTTCTCAATCAGGTACCGCAGCATGGCGTGCCCCGGTCCCTTGGTGTTTCCGATGCAGAAAATGGTTTGTTCCTCCTGGTAAAACGCGCTGTCCAGCAGCCTGCCGCTATCCAGCGGCAGGCTGGGGTAGGACAGGCGCTTGCCAAAGAAGCGAGCTACCTTGCCGGTGTTGTCCCCCACGATGTAAAGGGTGGGGGAGAGGTCCGCAAGGCTCCGCAGCACCGGTAAAAAGGTGCGCAGGCGGTATTCCCGGTCCGCCCGGTTGTTGTACAGAATGATCAGTTTGCCTTTCCCCGCCATCTCCCGCGCCCCTTGGGCGGCTTGGGCGGCGGATACGGGGTCGTTGGCGGCAAAGGAGTTGATAACCCGGCTGCCCCCCATTTGAAAGGGGCCGGCCATGCCGGCGTCGGGCAGGGCGCGGGGCATGGCGTCCAGAGCGGTTTGCCTGTCCACCCCGCAAAGCTTCGCCGCGGCCAGCACCAACGAAAGGTTGCTCTCAAAGATGGGGAAGGAAAAACGCTCCGCGTAGGAAGGGGGCAGGGGGCTCGTATCCCCTGGCACCCGCTCCGGCCAGGAAAGGAAGGCGCTGTCATCGGTAATCAGCACCGTGCCGGGGATCAGCGAAGCGCTCAGGCTGCGGGCGGTTTCCTCCCTTGTGGCGCCGATTTCCTCCACATGATCCACCCAGCTATTAGTGATAATGGTATGGGTGGGCCGCACCAGCAGGCGCGCGAACACCGACTGCATTTCCGGGTGGACAGCCATGCACTCAATCACCACCGCCTGGGCGTTGTCCTTGACCGCCCGGCGGAAAAAGCCCTTCACCTCGGTGATGCGGGCGCCCCGGGGCCGCAGGGTTTCTATTTCTGTGCCGTCCGGCAGCATTTCCCGGGGGTCGGTGCCCGTGCTTTTGCCCCGGGTAACCAGGCCGCCTCCCTGCAGGGCGGCGGTCAGCAGCCGGGTCACGCTGGTTTTGCCCCGGGTGCCGTTCACCAGTATCCGGATGGGAATTTGTTGCACATGACGCCTGTGGCGCAGGCTTTCCCACAGCCCCGCCAGCAGCAAAGCGGCCAGCAAACCAAAGACAACCAACGGCAGTTTCATGGGCGCCCCCTGTACTTTTTTCTCTGTTTATCTTATCACATCAGGGGTGGTTGTCAATCTGGCGATGGGGGGAGGTTACTCTACAAGCAAAAACCTTCCAAAGCCCGGCAATGGTGCTTTGGAGGGAAAAAATAGGGGGAAAGCTCACCTGTCTATTCGTGTTTGATGGCTTCCAGGGCGGAGATGCGCACCGCTTTGTTGGCGGGGTAGTAGCCCGAGCCAACGCCGATGAACACCGAGAAAATCAGGGCGAATACCAAGAGCCAGGGGGGAATCACCGAGATGCGGCTGCCCACGTCCCGCAGTTTCTGGAGGGCTTCCTGAAACCCGGTGATCTGCGCGCCCCCCTGCAGCAGGTTCATGGCGATGGAGATGATTTCGCTGATGACAATGCCCAACACCCCGCCAATCAGGCCGATGCAGCCTGCCTCCATCAGGAAAATGGCGCGCACATCCTTCACATAGCAGCCCAGGGCTTTCATGATGCCGATTTCCCTGGTGCGCTCGGAGATGGACATAATCATGGTGTTGGTGATGCCAAGGGCTGCCACAATCAGGGAAATGGCGCCCAGGCCGCCCAGCATCATCTGCTTTTGCTGGGCTTCCTTTTCCATGGGCTTGCGGATGGACTCCATGGACATGGTGTTGTACCCCATCTGCTTGATGGCGCTTTCCGCAGAGGCAACCGAGGAAATATCCTTCACCTTCACCAGCACCGTCTGGTAGGCGGAGTCGGCTTTCTTTAGACCTGCTGCTTTGCGCAGGCTGTCCATAGCCCGGCTCAGTTCCTTGATGTTCATCACCAGCCCCTCGCTGGTTTCGTAGCCCTTTCCGTTGTCCTCCTTCATCTGGCCCACGATGGAAAGTTTGATGGAGACGGTTTTTTCATTATTGCCCTCCCCGGCCTTGAGCACCAGCTCCATGGGGGTTTTGCTCATATCAAAGAAGGGGTCGGGTAATTCGCCCATGGTGCCGTCCATGTTGTAGGCGCTGTAGCGGTCAACGGTGTTGAAGCCTTCAGGCCGCTTGGTATCGGTAAAGGAGTAGGCCAGGAACTGCCCGCTTAAGGCGGCGCCCGCCTCCTGCCGGGGATAGGCGCCATCCAGGAGCCTGTACCCAAGGGGCTCGATGGCGGCTGTGTCCAGCCCCGCAATCATGGGGTAATCGGCCACAAAGCGCCTGTCCCGACCCGCCACGATCTGGGCGTGAACATCCTCCGGGGTTAGTTTGGGGGTTACCAGGGTTACACCGGCCATCTGCTTGAAGGAGCGGATGGCCTCGTCGTTCAGTTTGGCGCTGTTCTTGCTTTTACCAGCGGGGGTTACGGTAATGATGGTTAAGTCTCCCATCTGGGACAGCATCTTTTCCTGGGATTCCTTCATGCCTACGCCAATGGAAATCATGATGATGATGGCGCAGCACCCGATGATGACCCCCAGCACCGTCAGGAAGGTGCGTGCCTTGCGGCGCATCAGGTTCTGCAGGCACATGCTCATCAGGTCGCTTTTACGCATGGCTGCCGTTCTCCAGATCGTCGTCAAAGCGGAAGGCATCCTGCTGGCGCATCTTCTTTTTCCTTCGGCCGCGCAGAGCCAGGCCTGTTAACGTCACCACAGCGGCGGCGGGGGCGGCGTACACATACCAGGGGGTCTGGGGGCTGTCTTCCTTCCACTCCTCCTCCCCGGGCATGTCGCCCTCCATGGCGGGCAGGTCGGGCAGGCCGTTCACCTTCAAATTCACCGGGTATTTGCGGGTGATGGTTTCCCCGGCTGCGTCCTCGTAGGTGATGTTGATGTCAAACTGGCTGACCCCTTCCTCCTCCGGGGTAACGATAAAGTCGATGGTGCCGGATTTTCCCGGCTCGATGTTGCCGGGGTTCTGCACCTTGCTCAGGGCTTTCACATCGCCCACAATTTCCGCCGACAGGTTGCTCACATCCCCCTTGCCTTTGTTAAAGTAGCTCAGGCTGATGGTGGCTTCCTCCCCCACGGTGACGGACTCGGGGCCGGTGGGCGGGTTAATGTTCATGCGGTCGGGCTGGTAGATGGGGATGGACAGCTTTTCCGTCAGGTTGGCGCTGCTGCGCTTGGCCTGGGCCACATACTCGTACTTAAAGCCGACATTCAGCGAGACAGAGCCCGTCTTGGTGCCCGGCAGCGCCTGCATGCGGATGGTCTTTGTTTCCTGGGCGCCCGGCGCCATGGCGGCGACATACACCGTATTGGATTCCGAGGTGATGGACAGCCCTTCCCCGGTTTCCAGCGTCAGCATGATGTTCTCCACCCCCTGGATGGCGCTGGTGTTCTTAAAGGTAAGCGTCAGGGGAAACTCCGCCCCGGCCGCGATCTGGCCCGCGCCGTAGTCGTACTTGCTGATGATGATATTGGGCACCGAAGGCTCGGGCACGGGCTTGCTGCCCCCGCCGCCCCCGGCCCGCTTGATCTTGATTACCGCGGGAATGGTAATCTTCTCGCTCAGGCTGCCGCTTTCGGCGCTTTTATCCGTCAGGAAATCGTACTTCAGGTCCGCCTGCAGAAACTGGGCGGCGGATTGTATTTCGCCCATGGCTTGCATCTTCACGTTGACCGAGGCGGTTTTCCCCGGCTCTATGGTGCCCAGGTGGACGGAGGAGGAGGCTTCCAGCAGCATCAGCGCTTCGGAGGGGGATAGGTTGGCCACCGCGTTCACGGCGGGCACCGTGCCGGTGTTGCGCACCCAGAGGGTTACATCGAACACCTGTCCGGCGGTTACTGGGCCGCCAAAGTCGGTGCGGCCCATCTGCAAAGAGGGAGCTTTGATTACTTTGTCCGCCGGGGCCACCGGCAGGAAGATGCGCTCCTGGGCGGTGCCCTGCTGGGGGACGCCCTGGGCGTCAAACTCGAACTTCAGGCTGGCTTCCAGATACTGCACCTGGGAGGCTACCTCGTCCAAAGCCTGCATGTGCAGGCGCAGGTTGTAGGTTTGCCCGGGCAATATCTTTTCCAGCGCGAAGGAGGAGGATTTTTCCTTCAGCATCATCCCCTCGGAGGTGGTAAAGGTGGCTACCGGCATCTCCACAGCGGTCTTGCCCATGTTCAGGAAATACACGTCCACGGTGAACTCCTGCTTGGGTTTCACGGCGCTCATGTCGCCCCGGGTCATCATCACCACGGGCTGGGGCAGGGGAACGGGGGTAGCGTCAGGGTCGCCCGCCGGGTCTGTCGGCTGGCTGGTGGACGGGGCGGGGCTTTGGGGCTTGGCTGTCGCGCTGCCCCCCTGCGCGCCGGCTGTGGCCGTCGGGGCGGCGCTTGCGGCAGGCTGTTGGGTGGCGCCGGGGGCGGGGGTACCCTGGGCGGTGGGGACGGGGGTGCTGGTGGGGCTCTGGGCTTTGCACTGGGTGATGGATAGGCTCACGCTGCCCGTCAGCCCCGCGTCCTGGTAACTGAGGGTTACTTCCAGATGATTGCCGCCGCCTTTCCAGGTAAGGCTGTCAAAGGTAACGCTCATTTCCAGGGGCGCGTCGGGGGCGGAGAACACATCCACCTGGGGCAGGGAAGCGGAAGCGAAGTTGCTGTCGCTGTTGAAGGCGGCAAAGGTGCTGTTCTGCTGCTTCTGGATGTTGGCATCCTGCAGATGAAGGATGAGGGTAAAGGGCTCATCTTTGTTGATTTGTGATAGGGGATTGCCGCCGCTGTCCAGCACGTCGTAGCTTTGCAGCGACAGCTGGCTGGCCAGGGGCGTGGCGGCAGGGGCTGGGACGGATGTAGGCTCGCTCCCGCTTCCGGTATCTGTAGGTGTGGGGGTAGGCTCGGCAGGATCCTCTGTGCCGCCCGTTCCGCCGGGGGCAGGGGTCGGGGCGGGCTCTTCCCCGGCGGGAGTAGGGGTGGGCGTTTCGTTCACCAAACATTCCCGGATGATAACCTCCATGCCGGGCACCTGGATGGCTGCGCCGCTGTACTGCACGCTGAAGCGCAGCGTGTTTTTTTCGCCCATGTACCGGACGTTGGGGAAGGTAATGGAAAAGTCCAGGTCATTGCCGCCGCTGGATGTTTTGCGCACCAGGGGCTGGCCGTCATAGGCGGGCACATTCTGCACCGGAACCAGCTGAAACACGTCCTGCTCCATGGTTACCCTGGGGGTGCCAGCGGCGTCGGAGGTGATGCCCGCGTCCCGCAGATAGACGGTGATGTCGGCGTACTCGCCTTTTTTCAGCACGCTGATGATGGTGTTGCTGCTGTCCGCAATGTCATACTGGCCCTGAATCTGCAGCCTGCTTACAGGCACAGGGGTGCCTGTGGGCTGCGCGCCATTGCCCCCCGGGGCGGGTTCCGCTGTGGGCTTCTCCGTCGGGATGGCTGTGGGCTGTTCTGTCGGTGTTTCCGTCGGAACGGCTGTCGGCTGCTGGGTGGGTTGCTCTGTGGGTTTTTCAGTTGGTACCGGGGTGGGTTCCTGGGTGGGCTGTTCCGTCGGCTGTTCCGTAGGAACAGGCGTCGGTTTTTCGGTGACCACGGGCGCCTCTACGATGGGCGCGGCCTGGGGCGCCGCGGGCGGGGGCTCGGAGGCGGCGGGGGGCGGCTCCGGCGCGGATTCCATCGCGGCTTCCGCCGGCGCTTCCATGGGCGCTGCGGGGACGGTTTCCGCCTGCATGGGCAGCGCCGCGCCCATCATAAGCAGGGCAAGGGCCAGGGCGGCCAGGCGTTTGAACATTGTTTTCATTGGATTTGCTCTCCTGTTACATTGCTTTTGATATCGCCATCCTGCAACGTGATGACGCGGTCTGCGTACTTCCTGATTTCCGGGTCATGGGTTACCAGAATGATGGTCTGGTTATATTTGCGGGCAAAGCGCTGCATCATGTCCATCACGTCCAGGGTGGTCTGGCTGTCCAGGTTGCCCGTGGGCTCATCGGCGTACACCACCCTTGGATGGTTGATAAAGGCCCGGGCGATGCCCACGCGCTGCTGCTGGCCGCCGGACATCTGGCCGGGGTAGTGCTGCATGCGGTGCTGCAGCCCCACCTTTACCAGCATGGAGGCGGCGGCTTTGCTGCGCGCTTCCTTGCTGACGCCGCTGAAGGCCAGGGGCAGCGCCACGTTTTCCAGCGCAGTCAGGAAGGGCAGCAGGTTGTAGGATTGGAAAATGAACCCCAGATGCTTTTGCCGAAAGGCGGCCAGCCGGTCCTCCGTCAAGCGGGAAATGGGCACATTGCCGATCAGCACATCCCCCCGGCTGGGTTTTTCCATGCCGGCCAATTGGTTCAGCAGCGTGCTTTTGCCCGAGCCCGAGGTGCCGAAGATGCAGCAGATTTCGCCACGCATAACCTCCATGTTGATGTCGTTTAATGCCACTACCTTCTCGTCTCCCACCTTGTACTCCTTGCGCAGGGAGCGCACCTTGATGATGGGTGTGGGCGTTTGTTCCCTGGTTGCTTCCATCTTTCCTTCACCTCCCTTAGCAAGGTAGCAAAGAAATCCCAAGAAAACCCGACGGCATGTCTTAAGAATCCTGAAGATGGCGCAGCCCCCATGACAAGGGGCGGTATCCTGTGTATACTGGGCATGGAAAGGGGAGAATGGCATGGCGGAAAAACAGAAAATATTGATCGCGGATGATGACCCGGAAATCCGCGAGGTGGTACGGGTGCTGCTGGAAAGCGAAGGCTTTGAGGTGGCCGAGGCCAAGGACGGCATCGAGGCGGTGCGCATGGCGGATGACAGCGTGGATTTAATCCTGCTGGACATCATGATGCCCGGGCAGTCCGGCTTTGCCGCGTGCCTGGACATCCGCAAGAATACCCAGGCACCCATCATCTTTTTAACGGCCAAAACCCAGGATTCCGACAAGACCATGGGTTTTTCCGCTGGCGGCGACGATTACCTGGCCAAGCCCTTTTCCTTCAGCGAACTGCTGGCCCGTGTCAAGGCCGCGCTGCGGCGGTACCTGGTGTACGGCGCCAAACAGGGCGGGCAGGACAGCCCCATCCAGCTGGGCGAGGTGGAAATCAACCGGGCCAACCGCTCGGTTACCAGGGACGGCAGGGAAGTGCAGCTGACGGACACGGAGTACAAAATCCTGCTGCTGCTGGCGGAAAGCCGTAAGAAGGTGTTCTCGGTGCAGAACATCTATGAAAGCGTCTGGGAAGAACCCTACTATTACTCCTCCAACAACACGGTGATGGTGCATGTGCGCAACCTGCGGCGCAAGATTGGCGATACCGCGGGCAATGAAATCATCCGCACCGTCTGGGGAAGGGGGTACCGCATTGAGTAAGCGCTTTGGCTCCAGCCGCCTGGTGGTGTCCCTGATGCTCAGCGTCCTGCTGGCGCTGGCTGTGGCGGCGGCCGCCTTCAGTTTTCTGCAGGGGGTTATCGCCGGGCGGGCGGACGCGTACTTTTTCAGCGAGCAATACCAGCGCAGGAAGTCCCTGGAACTGCGGGACAACCTGCAGGTGTTTGTCGACAGCGCGTCCGTGCGCCTGAGCGACCTAACGCCCCTGGAGGCCTGGGAGTCCAGGGAGCGCTATGTGGTGATGAGCCTGTTTTACAAAAACCGCATGGTGTACACCACCGGTATGTCGGTGGATGCCGTCGCCTCCATGGGGGATTTGGAAGAGAACAACCTGCCCGAGGACACCCTGACCCTGCGCTTCCCCGACGGGGACGCCCAGCTGTACATCTTCGGCTACACCGACCCTCTGTATTTTGATTTGATTACCCTGGCGTCGGGCACCATCGCCTTTATCCTGTTTGTGGCGGTGCTGGTTACGCTGATTCATAAAAAACTCAGGTACATCACCCTCATGCGCCAGGAAATCAAAATCCTGGAGGGGGGCGATCTGACCCACCCCATTACCCTCAAAGGCCAGGATGAGCTGTACGATCTGGCCTTCGGCATCGACGCCATGCGCCAGGCGCTGCAGAATCAGCGCCAAGAGGAGGAGCGCGCCCAGAAAGCCGGGCAGGAGTTGGTGACAGCCATCTCCCACGATTTGCGCACCCCGCTGACGGGCATGCTGGGGTATCTGGACCTGGTGCAACAGAAAAAATACAAGGACGAGGGGGAAATGCTTCGCTTTCTCTCCCTCGCCCATAAAAAAGGCTACCAAATCAAGGAAATGACGGACAAATTGTTCGATTATTTCTACGTGTTTGACCAAAACATGGAGGATACCCCCCTGGAGCGGGTCAGCGCGGCCGGCTGGATGCACCAATTGCTGGGCGAGCATATCATGGACCTGGAAAGCCAGGGTTTTCAAGTGGAAAGAGACTTGCCGCCCCTGCGGGGCGACCTGCTGGTGCGCGACACCCTGTTTGTCCGGGCAGTGGACAATGTGTTCTCCAATGTATTAAAATACGGCAACCCTGCGCAGGCGGTGAAGATTTCCTGCCGAGCGCAGAAAAGCACCCTGGTGTGCGAGGTGGTGAATACCATCGCCCAGGGCGGCCGGGCGGAAAGCACGAGGATCGGCCTGAAAACCTGCCGGCGGGCTTTCGAGCACCACCAGGGCAGCTTTGACACCTGGGAAAAGGATGGGCTCTTCACCGTACGTTTTACATTGCCCATGTACCCGCCGCTCAAAGGCGGCTGAACGACAAGGAGCGCGGCTATGCGGAACAAAGGCGGCGTGTTTCTCCGGGGCTTGGCCCTGTGGCTTGTACTGGTTCTCTTCCTTTCCCCGGCGCTGGCTCAAACGGTCAACGCCCGTTTTTCTGCCGGCAGCCAGATTACCTGGCCCATCGCCTACAGCGACGCCTACTTCGCCCGCAGCGGCAGGGAGTATCACCACGACACGGCCTTAAGTTCCCTGGGCATGGCGCTGTCCGCCTTCCGCTCCAAGGAGCCGGATTTGAAACTAAAGGGCAGCAATATCCGCGCCTATCTGGAAAGCATGGGTTTTCAGGATATCAGCCTGACCCAGTACGATATTGAGCCCTCGGTGCGCACCATCGCCACCGCCATGGGGCATAAAACCATCGCCACCCTGCAAGGGAAAGCCCAGGTGGTGGCGGTGGCCGTCAGCGGCGGGGGCTATCAGGACGAGTGGAAGAGCAACTTCTCCATCGGCAACAGCACCCATCACGAAGGGTTCGACCAGGCCGCCTGGCAGGTGGTGGACAGGCTGATCCGCTATACCAAGGCCTACAAGCTGGACAACGCGAAATTCTGGATTTCCGGCTACAGCCGCGCCGCGGCTATCGCCAACCGCACGGCGGCCATCCTGCAGGATAAAAAGCTGGTAACCCCCGACAACCTGTACGCCTATACCTTCGCCACCCCCAACAACACCAAGCAGGAGGGCGCCCAGAATTACCCCTCCATCTTCAATGTGGTGGGCTCCTTTGACCCTGTGCCCATGGTGCCCTTTGCCGACTGGGGGTTTACCCGCTACGGGCAGACTTTCTTTCTGCCCGCCGCCGAAATCAACAGCGACTATGCCCAGCGCGCGGTTCCCGTGCGCCTAACATACAGCCGCATGACGGGCACCGAGTTCTGGAGCAATTCCTCCTCCAACTCGGTGCTGCAGAAGATGCTGGGGGCGATTACCGAATCGGTGCCCGATACCCAGAGCTACCAAAGCAACATGCAGTCCTTTATGCTCAACCTCTGGAACAACCGCAACGACCCGCTGAAGGCTTTGATGGGCACCGCCAGGGAAATCTACCAGGCGCCCGACTTCCGCGGCGCCATGCAGGATTTGGGCAACAAGATGCTGTCCATCTTCTCCAACGCCACCCAGGAAAAGATGATGCAGGAATCGGGCATGCTCAAGGACGAGTGGCGCAATGCCGGTGGGCTGACGGACAACCTGGTGCACGAGCATATGCCCACGGTGTACCTGTCCTGGATGAGCGCTTACCCCAACGGGCAAGGATTGTTTACCCCGGCTGCCACTTACCGCCAGGTGCGGGTTACCCTGGCCAGCAGCCTGCGCGTGCTCAACGAGAAGGGGGAAGTGGCCGCTTCCTACAGTGGGCAGGGCAGCCAGAACACAGGGGTGCTGCCCATGTCCATGTCCGGGGAGGAGCTGGTGGTCACCGTGCCGGCGGACAAGCCCTATCAGGTTGTCCTGGAACGGGGTGATCTGGACGCGACCACCCTGTACATCCGTGAGGGCGTCGCCGGGCGCACCCGCATGCAAAGCTACCAGGCCAAGGAAGAAAACCTGCGGGGAGCCGCCTCCTTCACCATCGACTTGCCCGCCAGCGGCGCCTGGGGGCAAAGCGCCTATCAGATGAAATGGCAGGGTGGGCAGGCGCCCCTTGTTCAGGTGCCCACCGAATCCAGCTTGAGCAGCATGGAGATGAACAGCGGCGCCCGCAGTTTTTTGGGGCAGAACATCCGCACCGCCATCCTGATATTGGTGGCCGTCATCCTGCAGATTTTGTTCTATCTGTATGTGGCGGGCCGCGCCGGGGCGGCGGCTCGCAGAAATGTCCGCCTGCGCAAACAGGGCATACCCCGCGCTTCCCCCGCCCGCTACCGCCTGGTGCGCAACCCGGGCAGCAAGCGTATTACAAGGCTAAAAATCCTGTCTGTTCTGCTGGCCATCGTAGCCCTGTGCAGCATCGCCGGCTGTGTGCTGCTGCTGTACATCTGGCGCAGCGAGTTTGCCGCCATCGACCAAACAATGGTGTTCTGGTACGGCACCCTGTACCTGCTGCCCTTCGCCTTTACCATGCTCTTTTCGGGTGTCCCGGCGCTGCTGGCTGGCCTCCACACCCTATTCTGGCGGGGCGGCGAGTACCGCCTGCGCTCCGCCCGGCTGTTCGCCGTGTCCGCTATGGTGTTTACCGTGCTGCAGTTGTTTATCAACCTCACCGACATCAACAATCCCCCCAACCCAATCGTCGTTGGTTTATCCCTTATGCAGCTGGTGCTGTTGCTGCTGGTGCTGCTTATCGGCAGAACTTGCATCAAGGGGGAGATTCTGCTGGCCGCCGCCCCGGACAATACGAAAACCACCCTGGCGGTTTAAGCCTAGCGAAACACCCCCTTGGGAGCCTGCGCTTCCGAGGGGGTGTTTTGATAAGACGGAATAGACCCAGGTGTTTTTCTGCCGCTCAGAGGGCGCCCATCACCCGGTGGGGATGGTAGAGCTCCTCCAGGTACCGGACATCCTCCGCTGTCAGTTTTACCTTCAGCGCGCCAGCCGCGTCGTCCAGGTATGCTTCCCTGGTCGCCCCGATGATGGGCGCGGCAACGCCCTTCTCAAACAGCCAGGCCAGGGCGATCTGGGTCATGCTGGCCTGGTGCTTGTCCGCCAGCTCATGGACACGCTGGACGAGGAAGTAGTCCTGCTCCTGGGTGGTGTCATACTTGGCGATGGCGGTGGTGTCCGTCTGGCTGCGCAGGGTATCGCTCTTCCAATCCAGCCTGGACAGGCGCCCGGCGGCCAGGGGGCTGTAGGGCGTCAGCGCCACGTTCATCTGCCGGCATAGGGGGATCAGTTCCCGCTCATCCTCGCGGTAGAGCAGGTTGTAGTGGTTCTGCATGGACACAAAGGGCGTCCAGCCGTTTCTCTGGGCCGTCAACTGCAGATTGTGGAACTGGTATCCGTACATGGCGGACGCGCCCAGGGCGCGCACCTTGCCGGCCTTCACCAGGCTGTCCAGCGCCTCCATGGTTTCCTCCATGGGGGTGTCTTTGTCAAAGCGGTGGATAATGTACAAATCCACATAGTCCGTCCCCAGCCTTTTCAGGGAGCCATCGATTTCCCGCAGGATGGCCTGCCTGGACAAATGCCCCTCGTTGAAAAATACTTTGGTGGCGATGACCACCTTGTCGCGGGTGGTGTGCTTTTTCAGGGCTTTGCCCACATACTCCTCGCTGGTACCGGCGGAATAGGTGTTGGCGGTGTCAAAAAAGTTGATGCCCAAATCCAGCGCGTGGGCGATGATGGCTTCGCTCCGGGCGGGGTCAAGGGTCCAGGCGTGCATCTTGCTGGCGGGGTCGCCAAAGCTCATGCACCCGACACATAAACGCGATACCCGGATATCCGTGTTTCCCAGTATTCCGTATTCCATATCTGTTCCTCCAAGGTCGGTTCGCAGCGGTTGTTTTCAGCATACCACAGGGCAGGGGAGGAGCGCAAAACTCTTTTTGAGGGGGCAGCCTTACCGGTTGTATTTGACGCGGCGCCGGGTTATCCGTATGATGGAATCATTACAAAGCAACGCAGCCACGCGCGCCATCCGGGAGGGAACCCTTGGGCAATATCCGATACGACATTCAGAAACCATCCGAGGAAAGCGGCCAAATGCGGCTGATTTACTGCGCCATCTCCCGCTATGACGAAAGCTGGCGATCCATTCCCCACAGCCACCACCACGCGGAGCTGTTTTACTGCGTGGGCGGCAGCGGGTTTCTGCAGATCGCCGGGGATAAACTGCCCCTGTCGGACGGGGATTTCTTCTTAATCAACCCGGCGGTGGCCCATACGGAACTGTCCAACCCCAGCGGCATGCTGGAGTATATCGTCATCGGCGTCAGCGGGGTGCGCTTCATCACCCCCTCGGGGGAGCAGCCCCGCTACTACCTGGTGGACGACCGCACCAACAACCGGGAATTGCTGCCCTATTTTCACGACATGCTGCGGGAGGTTTCCCGCCAGCGGGAAGGGTACCTTGGCATCTGCATGCGCATTTTGGAAATCCTGCTGCAAAAGGCGGGGCGCTACGCCACGGTGGATATTACAGGCGAAACGGTAATGATGGGCAACAGCGAATGCGCCGAGGCCAAGCGGCTGATGGACGCCCATTTTAAAGACAGTATTTCCCTGGACTGGCTGGCGGAGCGCGCCCATATCAGCAAGTACTACCTGTCCCGCGCCTTTCACCGCCACTATGGTCTATCGCCAATGCATTATTTAACCAGCCGCCGGGTGCAGGAAGCCTGCCATCTGTTACGGCATACCGACCACAGCCCCTCGGAAATCAGCGCGATGGCCGGTTTTTCCTCCCCCAGCTATTTCTCCCAGGCATTCAAGCGCCTGATGGGTATCAGCCCCATCAAGTACCGCAGGGAAGCGCAGGGCAGATAAAGGCATATAAAAACCGCGGCTGGGCATCGTCCCGGCCGCGGTTTTTCATGCAAGGAAAATTTATGTAATTATATCTCGTACCACTTGATTTCGTTGGCGTCAAGCTGCAGGGGGAAGCTGCCGCCATCCCCCAGGTACACCGTGGTTTCCTGGGGCTCGTAGGTGTTGTTCACCACGCAGTACTTGCCGTTTTTCACATAGGCGTGCACATCCACGCAGGGGTTGCTGCTGTACCACTGGTGCAGCTGTTCTTCTGCGTTGCTGGCCCACAGGATGCCCCGGTGCAGCAGGCGGGCGTTGTCAAAA
The DNA here is from genome assembly GCA_937894675.1 of uncultured Clostridia bacterium. GTDB lineage: Bacteria > Bacillota > Clostridia > Christensenellales > Aristaeellaceae > DTU024. The sequence goes on along the minus strand of CALCQO010000004.1, from coordinate 96,799 downwards.
CTGTAGGGCAGGCCGCTGATGTACACCGAGCGCCCCTTCCCAAAGGTGTTCACCGCCAGCTGCACTTCTTTCTCCTGTGTTTTCAGCACCTGGGCGCCTTCCAGGGCGTAGATGCCGGCGCGGCACTGGCCGAAATCCACATCGCCCCCCGCGTCCGCCAGGATGAAATGGTCAGGTTGCTCCTGCCAGTTGTATTTGTCGTAGTTCAGGGTGAAGCCCGTTTCCTTTTCCACCCCCATCAGCCCCGCCAATTGCAGATAGCGTCCCTGGTGCTGGTGGCCGGAGGGCTCGCCCACGCCGATGAAGCCACCCCCCTCGTGGACAAAGCGGCGGATTGGGGCAACCACCTCAGCGTCCGCCCACCAGGCGCCGCCGGTATGGGCGGTGTCCCCGTCGCCCACGTTCAGGATGACATCGATGCCGTCCAGCACATGGGGGTTGTTTTTAATGTCCTCAAAGCTGAGGAAGCGCACGTCAAAGGCGGCGCCGGAGAGGGCTTCGATGACCCCGGCGTAGCTGTAGTTTTCCTTCTGGTACAGGGCATGGTGCACCATGTGGCAGCCCCAGGCGCGCATCTTGCCCCAGCAGTTCAATACCGCCACGGTTTTGATGGTGTAGGGCGTGGTGCCCTTCACATTCTCATACAGCTGGCGGAACTCCCGGCACACGCTTTCCACATAGGAAAGGAAATCGGGGAATTGACAGGCCAGTTTCAGGTAGCCGCCGTAGCCGATGCGGTCCACCGGCTTGCGCAGGATGGCGCGCCGGGCGGTAACCCAGTTTTCCTTGGCTTCCTTCACCGGGTTGCCCCCCTCGTAGAAGGTGTCGGGGAAAAAATAGGGCAGCAGCCGGGCTTCGGTGTATTTGACATTGGGGATGTCGCTGATCAGCCGCAGGGTGGAGCCGTTGCCCACGCTTCCCACCACCGCGTCCAGGCCGATGGAGGCGAACTCGGGCATGAATGGCTCGGTGCCAATCCAGTGGTCGCCCAGGAACATCATGGCTTCACGGTCTAATTCGTGGGTGATGTCCACCATCTCTTTGGCCAGCTTGGCCACCTCCCGCCGCTGGAAGGCCATAAAATCCAGGTACTCCTTGCTGGGCACCCGATACTGGTTGTTGTGGTAGCCCTGATCCACAATGTATTCCGCCCGGAAGGGGTAGCCGACCTCTTTCTCAAACTGCTCCAGGATATAAGGGGAGACGGAGGCGGAATAGCCGTACCAGTCCACAAACTTTTCCCGCTTTAATTCATCAAACACCAGGGTGAACTGGTGGAAGAAGGTAGTAAAGCGCAGCACATTCACATAGGGGTGGTCAGCCACAAACTGCTTCAGCCGCTCCATGGTGAAGGCCTTTGTCTTGGGCTGGCGCACGTCAAAGGTAATCTGGTGCTCCACCCCCTGCCAATCGTTCACCACGGCGTTGTACATATGCACCGGGTCCCAGATTAGGTAGGCCAGAAAGCTGACCGTGTACTCGTGGTAGGGCACAGCCTTAACTAGCACCACTTCGTTATCTTCATAGTGCCAGTCAGCGGCGGGCACCACGTCCCCGGTGGTGCGGTCGATGACTTCCCACCACCGCTTGATGTCATCCCGGGTGTTTACTTTCAGCAGCTCCCCGGAAATCCCCTTCATCAGGGGGATGCGCAGTTCATTGCCCGCCGCCGTGTGAAAGGCGGTCATGATGTAGCACTGCTGCACCTCCTCCGGGTTGGCCTTGGCCCAGGCGTTGTCCTTGCGGGTGGTGTAGTAGGTGGCGTATACCTTGGCGCCGGTCCGGCTTAATTCCTTGGGGAAATCCGTGCCGTCGCAGTCCCTGAGGGCGTCGGCCCCCCAGCGCTTCATCAGCTCCAGTGTTTCGGGCACCATGTCCAGATCCGTGGGGATGGTAACCCGTCCCATGTTCAAGTCGTGATGGCTCATCCGTGTCTCTCCTATCGGTTTCTTATGTTATAACCCCATAGACTTAACAATATTCCAATCAGGCCCAGCATCATGGTGCCCACGCCCGTGTAGCCGATGCTGCGCTGCCCAGATAATACCAGATAACAGCTCAAAAGGAATAGTGCCAGATACAAAATGCCCAGCAGGCGTTTTACTCGATACTCCATCGTTATCCTTTCAGGCCGCCCAGCGTCATCCCCTGGGTCAGCTTGCGCTGCACAGCCATGTACAGAATCAAGGTGGGCAGCATCACCAGCACCAGGCCGGCGTACATGCGCCCATACTGCGCGGCGGCGTTCTGCGCCTTCATCAGGTTCATCAGCCCCACCGGCAGGGTCTTGGCGCCCTTGGGGTCGGACAGCAGGGTCATAGCGATGACATACTCGTTCCAGAAGGCCAGGAAGTTGAACAGAATCACGGTGATGATGGCGGGCTTGGCCATGGGGAACATGATTTTTACCATGGTGGCAAAGTTGGACGCACCGTCGATGTACGCCGCTTCCTCATAGGCTTTGGGCAGGGTAATGAAATAGCCCGACAGCAGGTAGATGGTAAAGGGCAGCGCTGTGGCGGCGTACACCAGGGCCAGCACATAGATATTGTTCAGGAAAACAGGGGGCAGCCCGATGCCCCGCAGCCACTTGTCCCCATCCACGAACATCAGGAAGATGGGCACCACGATGTAGTTCACGTTGATAAAGAGCCCGCCCATGAACATGGTGTTCAGCGCCTTTTTGCCCCGGAAGGAAAAACGGCTGAGGACATAGGCCGCCGGCAGCGCCACAATCAGCAGCAGCAGCAGCGACAGGGCGGTGGTGATAACGGAGTTGAGCATGAATTCGCCCATGCGCGCGGTGGTCCACGCGTCCGTAAAGTTCTGCCAGTACAAGCCTTGTGGCGGCGTCCAGGGGCTGCCGTAAAACTCGCTGTTCTGCTTGAAGGAGGCCATCACCACCCACAAAAGGGGCACCAGGATAACTACGGCCAGCAGAATCAGGGCTGCGTAGATGATGCCCTTAAAAAGGTTGTCTGTGTTGAAACGCCTGGTTTGTATTCTTTCCATGCTGCCGCCCTCCTCAGACTTCCATCACTTCGCGCCGGGTCACCGCGTTGACGATGGCGCTTAGCACGAAGGAGAAAACAAACACCACCACGCCGATGGCCATGCCGTAGCCGTAGGCGGAATTGGTGTAAGCCTGCTTGTACATGTAGCTCAGGAACACTTCCGTGCTGCCGTCTGGGCCGCCGGATGTCATCGCTTTGACAAACATAAAGCTCAGGTTGATGCTGCTGATGATAAAGAAGGTCAGGGTGGTGCGGATGTTGGTCCAGATCAGGGGAATGGTGATGCGGAAAAACTGGGTTGTCCGGCTGGCGCCTTCCAGGTTGGCCGACTCGTACAGGGCTTCGGGGATGGAAGCCATGGAGGCCATGTACATCACCATGTAGTAGCCCACGGCCTGCCAGATCATGGCGCCGGCCAGGGAGTAGAGCACAATGCTCTGGGTGCCCAGCCAGTACACAGGCTCGGCGCCTTCCGGCTTAAACAGTGCCAGGATGGAATTGAGCATGCCGTTGTGGGGGTCATAGATGGCGTTGAAAATGGCGCTGATAATGACCACCGACAGGATGTTGGGGATGTAGAACACCACGCGGAAGAAATTCTGTCCCTTGATTTTCTCCCTGGAGAGGATGCCCGCGAACAGCAGCGCCAGCGACAGGGTGATGACGCTGACCAGCACCACCAGAAACACGGTGTTCTGGAAGGATTGGATGAACTTCATGTCCTGGAACAGGCGGGTAAAGTTTTCCAGCCCGATGAAGGTGCGCCTGGCGGAGAAGCCGCCCCAGCGGTACAGGGACATGCGGAAAACATTGAAAGTCGGTATCACCATGAAGATGATGAACAGAATCACCGCTGGCGCGACGCACAGGAAGGCGAACAGTCTGCGTCCCTTGTGTTTATCCAATAGAGGCCTCCTTCAGGAAAAAGGCCGCGGGGAGCAGGGGTCTGCTCACCGCGGCCTACTCGAATAGCTTGAATCAGCGGCGGGGTCTTACTTCAGGGCGCCGCGCAGCAGGTCGCTGTCCGCTTTGATCTGCTCTACCCACTGTTCCACGGTCTTGTCGCCGGAAACCAGGGAGTTCACGGTGCCAAACACGGTGTCGGCAAAGTTCACGCCTTCCACGGGATCGGTGGCGGCAAACGCGCCCAGGGCAGCCTTGGCGCCTTGGTCATAGATGGAGAAGAAGAGCTTGTTGTCGCCTTCCAGTTTGTCAGCAAAGCCGACGATGGGCTGGATGGCGCCGGTCTTGGCAAAGATGTCGGCGGCGGCGTCAGAGTACATGAAGGCCACGAACTGCTTGGCGGCATCCTTGTTGGCGGCTTCTTCGGGCACCCAGATCTGCTCGAACCAGGTGTAGCTGTAGCGGTCTCCGCCTTCGGCAACGGCGGGCAGAGCGGTGAAGCCCCAGGCAAAACCGTCGGCGCGGGGGGCATCCTTCATTTCGCCGATCACCCAGGTGCCGTTGGGCATGAAGATGGCTTTGTTGTCCAGAATCAGCTGCTGGTTCTTCAGGAAGTTGTCGTTGTTGGCGTTAGCGGGCACGGATTTCTCGGTGTAGGTGGCCAGCTTGGCAACGATGTCAAAGGCCTGCTTGGCTTCAGGGGTGTCCCAGATGCCTTCGGCGTAGGTGGTGGCTTTGTCAAAGAACTCCGGGCCGCCTACTTCGTAGAGCAGCGCGTAGAAGAAAGCGTCAAAGTAACCGGCGGTGGGGTACGCGAACAGCGCGATGCCTTCCGCGGCGGCCTTGTCGCCCAGGGTCCACATTTCATCCCAGGTCTGGGGCAGTTCCCAGCCCTTTTCGGTCAGCAGGTTGGCGTGGTAGAACAGGCCGCAGGGGCTGTAGAACATGGGGGCCAGGTAGGTTTTGCCATCGCTGTAGGGGTTGGTCAGGGAAGAAGCGGTAAAGCCGCCGGCGATTTTGTCCTGCACCAGCTTGTCTTCGCCAGGAACGGTCATGGCCAGCACATCGGTGATGTCAGCCAGCAGGTGTTCCTTGATCAGGGTTTCGGTCAGCGCGGCGGGGCGGCCGGTGGCCAGGTGCACCACGTCGGGGTACTCGCCGGCTTTCATGGTGGCGCTTAGCACGTCTTCCAGGTTTTTGTCGGTGACCAGGTCAACCTTGATGCCGGTGGCGGCGGTGAAGGCTTCAGAAACCTCGGTCCACATTTCGGCGCCGTAGGCGGTTTCAATGGCGGCCACTTTGATGGTTACTTCCTCAGCCATCGCGGGCAGGAAAACGCCCAGCATCAGGGCCAGGGCAAGAAGCAAGCTTACCAGTTTCTTCATAGGGATCCATCCTTTCTAACTCTGTACAGACGGGCTTGGGTTTGCCGTCAGGTTCAGTTACCGTCAATGTAACACGGGCAGGGTGGGGGAACAATCCGCATTCTTGCCAAACAATTTAGATTTTTTGCTCTAACGGATAAATTTTGCTTTTCTAAGTTTGCGCCTCAATATTCCTTTGCCGCGCGTATTAAACCGATTCGAGAAGGCGGATACTGAAAGCGCGGGCTTGGTGGTATATTCCATACAGAAAACAAAACGAACAGTAGGGAGGTTTCACCATGAGCATATATGATTACACGCTGCCTATGCCGGACGGGCGGGAGCAGCCCCTTACCCAGTACAAGGGAAAAGTGCTGGTGATTGTCAACACGGCTACCGGCTGCGGCTTTACGCCCCAGTATGAGCCTTTGCAGAAGATGTATGAGCAATACAAGGACAGGGGGCTGGAAATCCTGGACATCCCCTGCAACCAGTTCGCCGGGCAGACCCCGGGCACGGACGAGGAAATCCAGGCCTTCTGCGCCTTGCACTACAACACCACTTTCCCCCGGGCGAAAAAATCCGATGTGAACGGGGAACACGAGCTGCCCCTGTATACCTACCTCAAATCCCAGAAGGGTTTTGAAGGCTTCGGCAAGGGCGCCAAAGCCCTGGCCATGGGCGCGATGATGAAAACCATCGACAGGGACTACAAAAACAACCCCGCCATCAAATGGAACTTCACCAAGTTCGTCATCGACCGGCAGGGCAACGTGGAGGCCCGCTTTGAACCCAATCACGATATGAAGGAATTGGAAAAGCTGGTGGAAGGGCTGCTGTAGGAATGGGCATGGAAAAACCCCCTGGAAACTTGCGTTTCCAGGGGGTTTGCTGGTGCGGTTGACGAGACTTGAACTCGTACGGTGTTAACCACACGCCCCTCAAACGTGCGCGTATGCCGATTCCGCCACAACCGCGTGCTTTTACAGCAAGAGCAATTATATCGGATGCCCCCAGCCTTGTCAAGCAAGCGAAGCGAAAAGATGGCGCGGGGGACAAGGGGCAAAAACCCAGTTTCCCCAGGGGAAAAGCCCCCCGATTTTCTTTTGTATAATCAATCAGAAATGTGTATAGCAAGCGGACTTTTCTTGAAATCGTTAGGATCTTATGCTACAATAAACCTACCGACCCCGGCGTTGGAACGCCGGAACACAATCCGCGATAACCGGTACACCGGTTGTTGGCTATTATAAGGAGGAAAGCATATGCGCCGCTATCTGAAACTCTTCTCGCTTCTCCTAGCGCTGGTCATGGTGTTGCCCATGGCTGCCAGTGCTCAGGAGATTTGGAAACCCTACGACGAACAGGGCAACCCCCTTCGTACCGACCGTGACGCCACGGGTGAAAACGGCGTCGTCGCTTCTTCCAACTTCTACGCTTCCCGCGCGGGGCTGAGCATTCTGGAAAAGGGCGGCAACGCCATTGACGCTGCCATCGCCACCGCCTACGCCATCGGCGTGGTGGAGCCCTATACCTCCGGCCTTGGCGGCGGCGGCTTTATGCTGATTCACTCCGCCGAAACGGGTGAAGATGTCTTCATCGACTTCCGCGAGGTAGCCCCCTCCCTGGCGACCCCCGCCTTGTGGCCCATTGGGGAAGACGGCAAGGTTATCGGCGGCCAGACCAGTGAAGGCGGCAAGTCCGTGGGCGTCCCCGGCGAAGTAGCCGGCCTGGAATACGCCCTGGAAAAGTACGGCTCCATGAGCCGGCAGGAAGTCATGCAGCCCGCCATTGATTTGGCCACCGAGGGCTTCCTGGTATCCTTCAACATGAACGCGGCTGCCACCGACAGCTACGACTACATGATCAAGTACCCCGAGCTTGGCCATTATTATCTGGACGAGCTGGGCCTGCCCTACGAAATCGGCCACAACTACACTAACCCGGATCTGGCCAAGACCCTGAAAATGATCGCCGAGAACGGCAAGGACGCCTTCTACAAGGGCGAGGTCGCCCAGGCTTTCGTGAACACCGTGCAGAAGTACGGCGGCGTCATCACCCTGCAGGATCTGGAGAACTACGAAGTTAAGGTGCGCGAGCCGGTCAAGTCCACCTACCGCGGCTACCAGCTGATTTCCGCGCCCCCGGCTTCCTCCGGCGGCACCCACCTGATTGAGATCCTCAACATTCTGGAGAACTTCGACCTGAAGGCGATGGAGCCCAGCTCCGCCCCCGCGCTGCACCTGTTCTCCGAGGCTTTCAAGATGGCTTTCGCCGACCGCTCCAAGTACATGGCCGACTCCGACTTCCAGGATGTGCCTCTCAAGGGCCTGACCAGCAAGGAATACGCCAAGCTCCTGGCCGACAAGATTGACCCGGAAAAGAGCGGCACCTACGAAGCGGACGACCCCTACAAGTACCAGTCCGGCTCCACCACCCACTTCTCCATCGCGGACAAGCAGGGCAACATGGTGGCCGTTACCAAGACCATCAACTACTTCTGGGGCTCCAAAGTGGCTATTGAAGGCTACGGCTTCATCGCCAACGACGAAATGGACGACTTTGTGCCCGGCACCGAGTCCGTCAACCGCATCGAAGGCGGCAAGCGCCCGCTGAGCTCCATGACCCCCACCGTCATCCTGACAGCCGAAGGCAAGCCCTTCATGACGGTCGGCTCCCCCGGCGGCACCCGCATCTTCCCCACCGTCGCCCAGGTTATCTCCCATGTCATCGACCATGGAATGACCATTCAGGAAGCCATCGACGCCCCCCGCATCTTTGACAATGCCGGCAACAAGATTGTCTTTGAAGGCGGCGCCATGGGCCTGACCCCCGAAACCGTCGCCGCCCTGGAAGCCATGGGCCACGCGGTGGAAGACAGGGGCGAGTGGAACCTCTACTTCGGCGGCGTACAGGGCATTGTCTATCAGGAAGACGGCACCCTGCACGGCGGCGCGGATCCCCGCCGCGACGGCAAAGCCCTGGGTTTCTAAAAATCATGGTATCCAACCCCATTTGCGGGTATGATATACTACACTCAAATACGGAAAGGAATGAACCACATGCGTAAACTGATTACCTTGTTCCTCGCTCTCACCCTCTTGCTGGGTGTTACCGCTTTCGCGGCCGAAACCGCCGCCCCCGCTCCCGAAGCGGAAGCCGCGGCAGAAGATGCGCTCTTTTTCGAAGGCCCCTATCTGCTGACCTCCGCCGGCCAGAGCGCCGACTTCCAGATGGTGAAAACCATGCTGGTTAAGAACAAAGTGGAAAACTACAAGGAAGATGCCCTCCTCAAGCCCGAAACCGTGGCTGAGGATACCGGCACCATCATCATCGTCATCGGCGGCAGCTCCAAGGGTTTGGGCGCGGCCGGCATCGATGCCAACCAGGAGCTGGAGCGCATCCAGTCCGTCATTGATTTCGCCGAGGAAAAAGAAATCGCCATCCTCGCCATGCACATTGGCGGCGTTGCCCGCCGCGGCGAACTGTCCGACAAGTTCATCGAGCCCGTTGTCGCCGCCGCTGATGCCTGCATCGTAGTGGAAGACGCCAACACCGCCGACAAACTGTTCGATACCCTCGCCGAAAAATACGGTGTTCCTACGACCTATGTGGCAAACAAGTCCGCTGTTTTGACCGCACTCCAGGAAGTCCTGAAATAAAAAAGAAGGGGCGCAGCAGCTGTTGCTGCGCCCTTTTTTTCAAAGGAGCATTGTATGAGCATAGAAGTCATTATCTTTATTGCCATGGTGGGTACCTTCATGGTAAGCACCTTTGGTTTCAAGCTGCCCGTCAGCGTGGCCATGCTGCTGTCCTCGGTAATTGGCGCCTTGATCGGCGGCCAGGGCATCCCGGTGCGCCACCTGGTGGAAGGCACCTTCTCCTATGTGGACACCATCCTCACCATCGCCACCGCCATGGTCTTCATGAAGGTGGTGGAAAAGTCCGGCGCTCTGGACGCGCTGAGCAGCCTGATTATTGAAAAGTTCCACAAGGTTCCCGCCCTGCTGCTGATTCTCATCATGCTGGTCATTATGTTCCCCGGCATGATTACCGGTTCCTCCACCGCTTCCGTGCTGTCCGCCGGCAGCATCATGGCGCCCATCCTGCTGCTGATGGGTATTCCCAAGGTCAGCGCAGGCGCTATTATTGCCATGGGCGGCCTGCTGGGCATGATTGCCCCGCCCACCAACATCCCCGCCATGATTATCGGCGGCGGCATCGACATGCCCTATGTGGGCTTCACCCTGCCCCTGACCATCCTCACCTTCCCGCTGGCCTTCCTGTTTGTGCTGATGCTGGGCTACAAGTATGTGCGCAAGCTGGACTATGCCAAGCTGGAGCCGCAATTGGACAAGGAACTGCGCAAAACCTACGGTGTGCGCATCTACCTGCCCATCATCGTGCTGCTGGCCCTGATGGTCATCGACAGCCTGGTGCCCGCCTTCCCCAACATCGGCACCCCGGTTATGTTCCTGATTGCCGCCTTTGTCGGCCTGTTCACGGGTAAGAAATTCAACCTGTTCACCACCTCCAAGGAAGCCGTCAAGGACGTGCTGCCCGTTATGGGCATCCTGATGGGTGTCGGCATGTTCATCCAGATTATGACGCTGACCGGCGTGCGCGGGCTGATAGTCAACACCAGCCTGTCCCTGCCCGGCGTATGGCTGTATGTGGCCATGGCCCTCTCCATTCCGGCCTTTGGCGCCATCTCTTCCTTCGGCGCCTCCTCGGTGCTGGGCGTGCCCTTCACCCTGGCGCTTATTTCCGGCAACCAGATTATTGTCGTGGCCGCCCTCTCCCTGCTGGCGTCGGTGGGCGACATGGTGCCCCCCACAGCCCTGGCTGGCATCTTCGCCGCCCAGGTGGTGGATGAGCCCAAGTACGCCAGTATCCTGAAGAAGAGCTTTGTGCCAATCGTTATCCTGATTGTGTATTCCATGGCATTCATCATCTTCTCCAAGGAAATTGGCGCGTTCCTGGGCGTATAAGGAAGGAGGAAACACTATGACAATTGTTTACCTGGTGATCCTGGCCGCCGTACTGGCGCTGGTGATCTGGAACCTGTTCACCGAGGAAAAGCTGCAGAACCAGCTTACCGCCATGATGGTCATCATTCCTCTCGTCCTTCGACTTCTGATGATCAAGTAAGGGAGGAACAACATGAAAAGACATCATATTACCGCCATTGTGCTGCTGGTCGTTGTCGCGGCCATCAGTGTGTATACCGGAGGCATCTTCCTGTCCCTGCGCGAGCCTGATGTAATCAAGCCCGGCGAAGGGGTCACGGAAGTGCGCAAACTCAGCGACTATTTCGCGCCCCTCAAAGGGACCAGGGGCGATACCGACGTCTATGTATTAAAGGGCGAGCAGGAGGGCGGCAAGGTGCTGGTATTGGGCGGCACCCACGCCAACGAGCCTTCCGGCTACCTGACGGCCGTTGTGCTGGTGGAGCAGGCCAAGGTAACCGCCGGGGAACTGATTGTAATCCCCCGCGCCAACAACTCCGCCTTCACCCATAACGACTCCCAGGAAGGCGCGCCCCTGTATGTGCACTTCACCAACGCGGCGGGCGAGGAGCGCCAGTTCCGCTATGGCAGCCGCGCCTCCAATGTCATCGACCAGTGGCCTGATCCCGACGTGTACGAGCACGCTTCCAGCGGCCAGCAGCTGTCGGGCTCCGAGACCCGCAACTTAAACCGCGGCTATCCCGGGCGCGCTGACGGCAACCTGACCGAGCAGATGTGCTACGCCATCACCGAGATGATCAAGAAAGAAGACATCGGGCTGACCTTCGACCTGCATGAAGCTTCCCCCGAGTATCCGGTTATCAACGCCACCGTTGCCCATGAAAGAAGCATGGACATCGCGGCCATGGGTTCCTTCGACCTGGATATGATGGGCATCGCCATGTCCCTGGAGCCGTCCCCCGTCAACCTGCGGGGCTTAACCCACCGGGAACTGGGCGACTTCACCGACACCTACCCCTTGCTGATGGAAACCGCCAACGCTTCCCAGGGCCGCCTGCGCGGTGCCACCAACGAGAAGCTGGCGCTGGACGGCAAGGATAAGTACTATGTGTCCGCCGAAGCCCTGGGCATGCTCTATGTGCCCTATGACGAGAACGGCCACTCCATCGAGGAGCGCGTCGGCCGCCACCTGCAGGGCGTTCTGTCCTACACGACAGCGTACAACGACCTGTACGGCGAAGTGGTCACCATCGAAAACGTGCCCACCTACGACGTGATGCTCGCCGCCAAACTGGGCGACTACCTGAACTAAGCACCGATCAAAGGGGCTGCAGCAAAGCGTGCTCTTGTTGCAGCCCCTTTCATTTATCCAAACGGAACGCGGCTGCCTTCCAAACAATACGCCGGAGGAATCATGAAGAAAACAACCCACATCCTCTCGCTGCTGCTGAGCCTGCTTATCATCCTGCCCGGCCAGGCCGAGGTGAAAAATATCTACATCCCCGACCTGGACCAGTCCTTCCCCTTTGCGGGCATCCGGGTGCAGGAACCGCCGGACGATGTCACCATGGAAAGCTTGGATGCGTCCGACTACGGCTTGCTGGTCATGGGGGAAAAGGAACCCCACTACTACCTGGAAAAGGGACAGGACACCCAGACCCCCGTCTACCTGCTGGACAGCGGCAAGCCGGGGCCGGATGTGTATATCCTGGCAGGAACCCATGGGGATGAGCGGGCCGGGTGGTACGCCGCCCATGTGCTCCAGGGGCTGGTGCCCATAGCTGGCAGGGTGTTTCTGCTGCCCCGGGCGAATATCCTGGGCTGCCAGGCGGTGAATCGGCATGTAAAAGCCTCCCAGGATTTGAACCGGGCCTACCCCGGCAATCAGAAGGGGGATGAAAGCCAGCGCCTGGCGCATGCCATCTATCAGGATATCCTGCGGGTGAACCCCGTGTTGGTGCTGGACTTGCACGAGGCGGCGGTGTTTACGCAGGGCCGGGACTTTCTGGGCAATAAGCTGATTTTCACCAACTTCACCGGCATGGAGGAGTTGTTCTTCGACCTGCTCACCGCCTATGAGGAAGCCACTCTGGGCAGAAAGCCCTTCGGCTTTGTCAGCCCGGGGGAGAAGGACAGCCTGAACGATGTGCTCAGCAACCAGGGGGGCATCCCCATCCTGACGGTGGAAACCTTCCGCGGCTTTCCGCTCTCCCACCGGATACAGGATCAGGTGGATATAGTTCTCCACTGCCTGCGGTTCTACGGGATGTATTAGGAAGGGAAAGACCATACACGCATTTCAAGATAGCAAAAAGGAACGCCGAGGCGTTCCTTTTGCTTTAAGCGGCAAGCGCTGCACGGAATATCATGCCGATGGTGCTTTTTTTCGTAGGAAACTTGATTTTCAATCCCCTACCGCTTCAGCAGCTTCTCATAGGTAAAGCCGGACATGGCGCGGCTGAGCAGCAGGAAGGCAAGCCCCGCCGCCCCAAGCCCGATGCCCAGCAGAATCCAGGCATTCAGCAGCAGCACCCCAGTCATCTGTCCCGCCATCAGAAAAATGATGGGCAGCACCAGAAAAACCGCGCTCTGCTGGGCTTCCACGGCGTTCTGGGCCTTGGCGGATACCCGCACAATCAGGGTGATGGCAATCAGCGACAGGGCGGGGGCGACAAGCAGCAGGATCATCAGCCAGGACGCGCTGGGCCAGAGGAAGGCGCCCCGCAGCAGGTAGATTTGAGTTTCAACCACCAGCAGCATGCTGAGGAAGGACAAGGCGGATACCCCCATGCCCAGCCCGAAGGTGGCGATAACCTTGGCGCGGAAAATCTCCTTCAGCGACAGGGGGCAGTACAGCAGCGTTTCCAATGTCTGCTTTTCCTTCTCGCCCACAAAGGCGCTGCCTGCCATCACGGAGGAGGCCATCACCGGAATCATCAGGAAAAACATAGGCAGCATATAGTCGATAATCAGGCGCAGCACCCGGGTTTCCGTGTCCTCCCCCGGCGCGAAAAAGGGCATCATGTCCAGCACCTTCTGGAAATCTGCGCTCTCCTCGGGCATAAAGTGGGTCAACAACACAAACAAGGAGGGCAGCAGCACCGACAGCATCAGGGGCACCAGCAGAATCATGGAAAACAGCTGGCGGTTGGCGGTAATGCCCCGTATGTCCTTGCGGATGATGGCTTTCATGGCGGGCTTCATTCGGGCTGCACCTCCCCGCTGGTCAGGGCAAAATAGATGTCCTCCAGGCTGGGCTTCTCCTGCGCCACCTGGTATACATCGCCCCCGGCTCTGACAATGCCCCGCACCAGGACGGGGATGTCCTGCTCCGCCGATACCTTGATCTCGTACATACCATCCTCCGCGGCCTGGATATCCATTCCTTCCGGCGGCTTGCTGGCCTGGATGCGCACTGTAAGACAAGGCAGCACCTTATCCCGCAGGCTGTCCAGGGTGCCTTCTATCAGCAACTGTCCATGGCTGATGAGACCGTAGCGGGTGCAGATCTCCTGGGCGTAGCGCAGCTGATGGGTGCACAGGAACACCGTGGTGCCCTCCTCCCTGGCCAAATGGCGGATCATGCCGTTGACCTGCTGGGCGCTCTGGGGGTCCAGCCCCGAGGTAGGCTCGTCCAGAAACAGCATCCGGGGGCGGTGCATCAGTGCCCGGGCCAGGGACAGCCGCTGGCGCATACCGGTGGAGTAGGTGGCCAGCTTGCCGCTCTCCGCGTCCTTTAGCTGCAGATGACGCAGCAGCTCCTCAGCCCTCTGCCGGCTGTCCTCCCTGGTCAGGCCAAAGACCTCCCCGTAAAAGCACAGGTTGTCCATGCCGCTGAGATGGTCATACATCTGGGCATGCTCTGTTACCACCCCGGAGAGGGCGTGCACCTGCTCCACTTCCTGGGCGGGATTCAAGCCCATCACCCGGCTTTGGCCGGTGGTGGGCGCGAGCAGCCCGGTCAGCAGTTTGACGGCGGTGGTCTTGCCCGCCCCGTTGGGGCCCAGAAAGCCGAACACCTCGCCCTCAGGCAGGGAGAGGTTCAAACCGCGGACGGCTTCTTTGCCGCTGGGGTAGGTTTTGCCCAGTTGGATGGTCTCTATGGCCTGCATATGCTTCCTTTCAGGCTGTGCGCATGGCGAAATCGAACCATCTCAGATTATAGCACCGGCTTTGCGAATCCACAATTCGAATTACTCATATAAAACCGGGGCCGACCTTGCGGTCAGCCCCGGCAGTTGCCTAATTTTCAGCTGTTAACGTGCTTATTCCACGCCCACAGCCTTGCCGTCCTGGCGGGGGTCGGCGGTGCCGTAGAGGGTTCCATCCTCCAGATACTCGATGGCCTGCACAGCGCCGCTGGCGGCGGTGCCGATCTTGTCATGGCCCATCTCGGTCAACTTGGCGACGGTTTCCTCGGTGATGGCGTACTCTTCGTAGCCCTTCAGCGGGGTCTCATACTGGAAGTTGTTGGCGGGGCCGTTGTTCCAGATTTTGGGCACGCTGATGGCGTCATGCAGCGGCATCTTGTGGTCGATGACGCGGGAGATAATCTGGGCGATGGAGGCGAAGATACGCGCGCCGCCGGGGGTGCCCAGTACCAGGTAGGGGGTGCCGTCTTCCTTGAGGACCACGGTGGGGCTCATGGAGGACAGGGGCTTTTTGCCCGGCTCAACCTTGTTCACGCTGTCGGCGCTGGTGGAGAAGTCGTCCATCTCGTTGTTCATCATGAAGCCGTATCCGTCTACCATGACGCCCGAGCCAAAGTAGTAGTTGATGGTCTTGGTGACGGCAACGGCGTTGCCCTCAGCGTCAGCCACGGAGTAGTGGGTGGTGTTGCTGCCCTCATGCAGTGTGGGGTCGCCGAAGGTGGGCTGCTGGGCTTTGCTTAGGTCGATCAAAGCGGCGCGCTCCTTGGCGTATTCCTTGTTGGCCAGGCCTTCCAGGGGCACATCGGCGAAGGCTTCGTCGGCCATGTACTGGGCACGGTCGGCATAGGCCAGTTTGAAGGTTTCCACGATCAGGTGGATGTACTCGGGGGAGTTGATTTTGAGGCTCGCCACATCGTAGTTTTCCAGGATGTTGAGAATCTCAATCAGGATGGTGCCGCCCGAGGAGGGAGGGGGAGAGGACAGCAGGGTGTAGCCGCGGTAGGTGCCGCTGACGGGCTCGCGCACGGTGGCTTCGTAGCCGGCCAGGTCCTCCAGGGTCATCACGCCGTCATACTTGGCCAGGCTGTCCACGATGGCCTGGGCAACTTCGCCCTTGTAGAAGCCGTCCTTGCCCTTTTCGGCGATAATCTTCAGGGTCTTGGCGAAATCGGGGTTCTTCAGCACGACGCCCGCTTCCAGGGGCAGGCCGTTCTCGTCCCAATACACTTTCTGCATCTCGGGGAACTGGGTGGCCTTTTCATAGGCGTCGGTGATGGAGCTGGCCGCGTAGGCGCTGATGTACAGGCCTTCCTCCGCGATGCGGATGGCGGGAGCCATGATTTCCTCACGGGTCAGTTTGCCCGAGCCGTAGTTTTCCAGCATGTACAGCAGGCCGGCCACATCGCCGGGGATACCGGAGGCCAGACCGCCTAGCCTGGTGTTGCCGTTGTTCTTGCCTTCGGCATCCAGGTACAGGTCCAGGGTAGCCGCCGCGGGGGCGATTTCACGGAAGTCGACAAAAATATTCTTGCCGTCCGCCATGTGGATGACGGCCAGACCGCCGCCGCCCGGGCCGTTGGTGAAGGGCTCGGCGACTGCCTGGGCAAAGCCCATGGCGACCGCGGCGTCAACCGCGTTGCCGCCCTTTTTCAGGATCTCGGCGCCCACCTGGCTTACCTCATACTTGGAGGCAACGGCCATGGCGGTTTTGCTGGTGGCGTCGCGGCCAGTGGTGATGCGGTTGCCATCGGCGTCCACCGTCTCAAAGCCCTCCACGGAATAGGCGGGCACGTCGGCGGCGAAGGCGGTCAGGCTCATGCTGAACATCACAGCAAGGAGCAGGCTTAGAATACGGATACTTTTCTTCATCAATCAATCTCTCCTGTTCTTCTTTTCTTGGAATAACGAAAATACCGGACAGAAACTCCTTTCTCAAAGATGCGTTGATACTACGTATATCTATTTGCGTTCTTTTCAGGGGGATACCAAAGAAAGCAGGGCTCCTTACCTGAATACACCAAAGGTCTGTGCAAATAGCTTATCCGTTAGTATGATACCCATATTCTATAGCGATAATCACCCGTTGTCAACGGAAGCGGCCTCCCGCGGCCCCGTGATTTTTCTGGAATAAATTGGGATACCACGGTTGAGTCCACCTGCACGCGAAGGGGAAATTTGTCTTCGGAGTTAAGGCTCAGACTCATGGAATGTAATTTATAGGGATAACATGAGGAAGCATTTTTCTACCGGAACAATTTTCCTGAACAAAATCGCGATTTGGCGCTTGCAAAGAGAGGATATGTCTGTTATAATATTTTTTGCTGTTCGAAGAACAGTTTGCGCCCTTAGCTCAGCCGGATAGAGTGTTTGACTACGAATCAAAAGGTCGCAGGTTCGAATCCTGCAGGGCGCGCCAGAGAAAACCCCTTGATATCACTACGATTTCAAGGGGTTTTTGCTACCTGAAAAAGAAAGTTTATTCTTCGGAAATTGATGCAATTGACGCAGTTTTGTTCAATGTTGGTAGTAAGATTGGTAGAAAATTTTTGGCGCAATCATGCTACCGAAAGTGTACTCCAATCAGCGTCCGTCAGACTCATTGACTTTGCCTGTTGTCCTTGATATTCTGCTTCTAGAAAGAGTTGAATCTGATTGATGCACAGGATGGCATGTGAAGTAATTTTGTACCTTTTTCCGCGATAGATGCAGGGTGGTGTCGCGACTCTGTGATATCTAAATCAGACGCGGCTGGTATGTCAACAATATCCTGTGAAAATCGTTCTTATGGCATCAATGAATAATTCAGACACAAAATTTTGAAACAATCAAAGGAGAAAAACAATGAACCCATTTGATTTGCAGGGGAAGACCATGGTGGTTACCGGGGGGACCAACGGGATTGGCAAAGGGCTGGTGGAGTATTTTGCCAGGCAGGGAGTTCTTGTGGCGGCGGTGGGCAGCAGCGAAAAATCCGCGGAGCAGACGAAACAGGACATGGCGGATCTGGGACTGTCCATTTCGGTGTATCATGCCGATTTGCGCCAGGTAGAGACCATCCAGCCGCTGTTTGATGGCATCGTCAGGGACTTTGGCCGCATTGACATTCTGGTGAACTGCGCGGGGATGGGCAACCCCATGCCCGCGGTGGAAGTAACCCAGAAGGACTGGGATGAGATGATGGATTTGAATGTCCGCGCCACCTTTTTCTGCTCCCAGGCGGCGGCGCGGCACATGCTGCCCCGCAAGTACGGGCGGATTATCAACATGACCTCCCAGCTTTCCGTGGTCGCCAACGAGAACGAGGCGGTGTACTGCGCCTCCAAAGGCGCCATCAACAACCTGACCCGGGCGCTGAGTTACGAGTGGAGCCGGGAAGGGGTTATCGTCAGCGCGGTGGCGCCTACCTTTACCTACACCCCCGGCACGGCGGAGCGGCTGGACAACCCGGCATTCCGGGACGGCGTGCTCTCCCGCATCCCCCGGGGACGGCTGGGCACCCTCAACGATGTGGGCGCGGCGGTGCAGTACCTGGCCAGCGACCAGGCGGACATGGCCAGCGGCGCCGTGCTGTTCATCGACGGCGGCTGGACAATTGTATAAGGAACAGACCTTTTATCCGATGAGTAAAAGCAAATAATAATACGCCACGCTGACCGCCATGGCGGCCAGGACGACGGGTATGGTCTTTTTAATCAAACTCACCAAAGGCATTTTATAGTACTCCACCACTACAGACAGGCACACATGGGTGGGGGACACCTGCATGGCGATGTAGGCCATGCTCATCAGCAAAACCAGCAGGGGCATGCCCGCCTGGGCGGCGGCGAAGGCGATGGGAATCAATATGGCAATCATCGCCTGGGAACCGGCGATTACCGTGCCCACCAGCATCATCAAAGCGTACACCAGGTCCGTGGGGATGGGCAGGTGGCTGAAGTACTCCGGCATCTTCATCAGCGCGCCGGAATACACCAGCACTTCCTTGAAAATCATGATGACAATGGTGTTGAAAATCAGCTTTGTCTCAAAGGCTTTCATCACAAAGGCGCCTAGTTCCTTCCAGGTAAAGCGTTCCAGCAGGGCGTTGACCAGCACCACCCCCAGCACGATGACGAACACCGGCAGGCGCAGCACCATCATCAGCAGCACCACCACCAGCACCGTCCACATGCTGACAAACAGCTGCTTCAGCGCGGCTTTCCGCTGGGCTTTGGTGGCTGCAACATCCTTATCTTTGCTGATTTTGCGCACATAGAACACATACCCCAGGGCAAACAGCACCCCCACCATGGGCAGCATGTACAGTACAAAGCGCAGCGGCTGGTTGCCCGAAAGCTGCAGCGCCATCAGGATATGGGCGTATGTGGGCAGAAACGCCTCGGAGATATGGCGGTAGAAGCTGGACACAAAGGCCCGCTCCGGCACATCCAGCTCATCACCGGCAATTTTATCCACGATGGGCGCGGCGATGAGCACCGCGCCGATGGAGGGCATCAGCCCCACGATAAAGGGCGTAATCATGATGTTGAGCCGTTTGTTGCCCGACAGCACGCTCAGCGCGTGCTCGGCCTCCAGCAGTCGGCCCCGCTTTTCCAGCATGCGCTGCAGATAGGTGATGGTGTAAAAAGCCAGCACCATCATCAGGGTGTCCCGGCCGAAAGTGCCCCGCAGCAGGATGCCGCCCAGCTGCCCAAAGGGCACCCGAAACAGCAGAACGCCCGTCAGCACGCTGGCCAGCATGGCCACATACAGGGGCTGTTTCAGCCAGATGGCCGCCACCACCACCGCGAACATGATCAGCAGGTACGTCAGTTCCATACATCCTCCGCAAGCCGAAAATATACCGCATACTATAGCAGTTTCCCACGGGCTGGACAAGATGGTCCGCGGTCCTTTTGCCTCGCCTTCCGTTGCCCCCCGCCTCATTTTCTGGTAGAGTAAAAACCAGCAAGCATCAAACACATTGGGGGAAGTATGAAGTTTATCCACCTGTCTGATTTGCACATCGGCAAACGCGTCAACGGGTTCTCCATGCTGGAGGATCAGAAATACATTTTCACCAAAATTGCCGCCCTCATCGCCAGCGAAAAGCCCGACGCCGTGCTCATTGCCGGGGATGTGTACGATATGTCTGTGCCCGCCGCCGAGGCGGTGCTGGTGCTGGACGAGTTTTTGTACCGCCTGACGCAGCTGGATACCAAGGTGCTTTTAATCAGCGGCAACCACGATTCCCCCGAGAGGTTGGCCTTTGGCGGCAGGCTGCTGAGCCACAGCGGCATCCACCTGTCTCCCGTGTATACAGGCGTCGCGGAAAAGGTCAGCTTTCAGGACAGCTACGGCCAGGTGGATGTGTTTCTGCTGCCCTTCATCAAGCCCGCCATGGTGCGCCGCCTTTTTGACGGGCAGGACATCGACACCTATACCGACGCGGTAGCCGCCGCCATCGGGCAGATGGACATCAACCCCGCCCACCGCAATGTGCTGATGACCCATCAGTTCATCACCGGCTCTGCCCGCAGCGAGTCGGAGGAAATCGCCGTAGGCGGGGCGGACAATGTGGACGCTAAGGTGTTTGCCCCCTTTGATTATGTCGCCCTGGGGCATCTGCACAGCCCCCAGATGGCAGCGGGGAATGCCGCGCGCTACTGCGGCTCGCCGCTGAAATACTCCTTCTCCGAGTGCGGGCAGCAAAAATCCGTCACGGTGGTGGAGATGCAAGAGAAGGGCAGCCTTAAGGTGCGCGCCCTTCCCTTGACCCCCAAGCGGGACATGCGGGAAATCCGCGGCAGCTTCGCGGAGGTGATGGCCCTGGCCGCCGGGCATCCCAGTGAGGATTACCTGCACATCATACTAACTGACGAGGAGGATGTGGCGGACGGTATGGGCAGGCTGCGGGCGGTTTACCCCTATCTGATGAAGCTGAGCTACGACAACCAGCGCACCCGGCTGCACCAGCGGGTCACCGGCTCCACCGGCGCCCAGGGCAAGACCCCCTTGCAGCTATTTGAGGAACTCTACGCGCTGCAGAACAACCAGCCCATGACCCCGCAGCAGCGGGGCTATACGGCGGAACTGATCGAGAAAATCTGGGAGGAGAGGGCATGAGACCGATAAAAATGACCCTGTCCGCCTTTGGCCCCTACCCGGGGCAAACCCTGGTGGATTTTGACAAACTGGGTAAAAGCGGCCTGTACCTGATTACCGGGGACACAGGCGCAGGTAAAACCACCCTGTTTGACGCCCTCACCTTTGCCTTATACGGCGAAGCCAGCGGCGACAACCGGGAGCCGGGCATGCTGCGCTCCAAATACGCGAAGCCCGAAACCCCCACCTTTGTGGACCTGGTGTTCGACTACGCCGGGCAAAACTACCAGATACGCCGCAACCCCCAGTACGAGCGCCCCGCCAAACGGGGCAGCGGCACCACAAGCCAACGGGCGGAGGCAGAGCTGCATTTGCCCGATGGCCGTACCTTGACCAAGGGCGCGGAGGTGGACGCCGAGATTCAAAGCATATTGGGCATCAACCGCCGGCAGTTTTCCCAGATCGCCATGATTGCCCAGGGGGATTTTTTAAAGCTGCTGCTGGCCTCCACCGAGGAACGCAAAGGCATTTTCCGCCAGATCTTCCGTACTGAGCCCTTCCAGAAACTGCAGGACGCCCTGAAGCAGGAGGCAAGCCGCCTGGGAACGGAAGGCGAGCAGCTGCGCCTGGGCATCCGCCAGTACATCATGGGCATACGTTGGGACGCGCAGGATACCCTGCTGCTGGAGGTGGAAAAAGCCAAGGCAGGCAGCCTGCCCGCCGCCGATGTGCTGGCGTTGCTGGATGCCCTGCTGACACAGGACAGGGACGGTCTGGAAGGGGCGGAGCTTGCCCTGAAAGGACTGGACAATCAATTGGAGGATGTCAACCGCCGGCTGGGGCAGGCGGAGGAAGTGCGCAAAGCCAGGGACAATCTATCCCAGGTGCAGGCGCAGCGAAACCAGGCTCAGGAGGGTACCGCCCGGCTGCAGGCCGCGTTGGATAGCGCCCAAAGCCAGGAGCCCCTGCGGGAAAGCTTGCTGTCCCAGTCCTCGGTGCTGGAGAGCACCCTGCCCGCCTACGATGCCCAGGAGCAAAAGCTGCTGGTTATCCAGGGCAAGGAAAGGGAGCTGCAGGAGCATCAGCAAACCATTGCCGGGCTTATGCAGCAATCCCAGCAGGCTCAGCAGCGGCTGGCGGAGATGAAGAACACCCTGTCATCCCTGCAACACGCCGGGCAGGAAAAGGAAAAGCTGGCAGGGCAGTACAACCAGCTGATGAACCAGAGGAAAAGCCTGAAAGCCTTGGACAAGGCCCTGGAGGATTTGCGCAGCCTGGTGGAAAAGCTGGCGGCCGCCCAGCAGAAACATTCCGCCGCCCAACAGCAGGCGGAGCAAGCCCGGCATCAATACGACACGCTGAACCAGGCTTTCCTGAACGAGCAGGCGGGCATTCTGGCGGACACCCTGACAGCGGGGCAGCCCTGCCCTGTGTGCGGCTCTTTATCCCACCCCCATCCGGCGCATACCTCCCACCATGCGCCCACCGAAGCCGTGCTGAAGCAAGCCCGGGAGAGAAGCGACAGCTGCGCCCTGGCGGCGCAGGATGCCCACGGGGAAGCGGCCGGGCTGAAAGGCCAGCGGGATACCCTATGGGTAAGCGTTCAGCGGGACGCCGCGGAATATTTTGACGACACGCCGGCCAAGGAACTGCCGCAAAAGGTGAAGGACACCTTAGCGCTTGTGGAGGATGCCCTGGGGGCAACCCAGGCACTGCTGACCAAAGAGCAGGAAAACATTGCCCTGAAGGAGCGGTTGGATAAACAGCTGCCCGACATGGAAAAGCAGGACAACCAGCTTCGTTTAGACATGGCGGACAGGCAGCAGCAGGCCGCCGCCCTGGACGCCCAGCTGAAGCAATTGCGGCAGGACGCGGAGCAGGCTGCCGCGGCGCTTACCTATGGCAATCGAGCCGCCGCGCACAAGCAGATGGACGATTGGAAGAAACAGGCGCAGGAGCTGCGCGCTGGCCTGCTCATCGCCCAAAAGGCTGTGGAGGACAACGCCGCCGCCATCAACAGCCTGCAGGGGCGGGAGAAGGCGCTGGCAGAGCAGCTGAAGAGCGCTCCCGCGTTGGATGAAAACGCTGAAAACCAGCGTAGGAACGCGCTGATTGCCGAGCGGAACAAAGAAAACGCCGGGAAATCCGCCATCCTGCTGCGCCTGCAGGCCAACACCGCCGCCCAGGAAGGCATTGAAACCCAGGGGACAAAGCTGACCGCCATCGAGCAGCGCCTCGCTTGGGTGCGGGCGCTGAGCAACACTGCCAACGGCGCCGTTTCCGGCAAGGATCGGATTATGCTGGAAACCTATGTGCAGATGGACTACTTTGACCATGTGCTGCAAAGGGCAAACGCCCGGTTTCTGGTGATGAGCGGCGGGCAGTACGAGCTGAAGCGCCGGGAGGAAGCCGCCGATCTTCGCAGCCAAAGCGGGCTGGAGCTGGACGTGGTGGACCACTACAACGGCAGCCTGCGCAGCGTGAAAACCCTGTCGGGGGGCGAGTCCTTTATGGCGTCGCTGTCGCTGGCCCTGGGGATGTCGGACGAAATTCAATCCTCCGCCGGGGGGGTGCGCCTGGACACCATGTTTGTGGATGAGGGTTTCGGCTCCCTGGACGGGGACACCCTGCGCCAGGCCATGCGCGCCCTGGAATCCCTGACCCAGGGCAACCGCCTGGTGGGCATCATCTCCCATGTGGCGGAATTGAAGGACAAGGTGGACAAGCAAATCCGCGTGCGCAAGGATAAGCTGGGCGGCAGCCAGGTGGACATCGTGGTATAGTAAGCAGAAACAAAAACACCCTTCCCGTTTTGTGTGGGAAGGGTGTTTGGCGTTACAGTTTACTTGAAGGCGTCTTTGCCGGGGTAGCGGGCCTGGCTGCCAAGCTCTTCCTCGATGCGCAGCAGCTGGTTGTACTTGGCAACGCGCTCGCTGCGGGCGGGGGCGCCGGTTTTAATCTGCCCGGCGTTGGTGGCCACCGCCAGGTCGGCGATGGTGGTATCCTCGGTTTCGCCGGAGCGGTGGGAAATCACGGCGTTGTAGCCGTTCTCATGGGCTAGCCGGATGGCGTCCAGGGTTTCGGTGAGGGAGCCAATCTGGTTGAGCTTGATCAGGATGGCGTTGGCCGCCTTCTGCTCAATGCCCTTCTGCAGGCGGCTGACATTGGTGACGAACAGGTCGTCCCCCACCAACTGCACTTTGTCTCCCGCTTTTTGGGTCAGTTTCACCCAGCCTTCCCAGTCCTCTTCGTCCAGGGGATCTTCCAGGGACACGATGGGGTATTCCTCTAGCAGCTTTACCCAGAAATCCACCAACTCATCGCTGGTGTAATTCAGCCCCGTCTTGGGCATGTGGTAGCCGTTCTCCGCCTTCCATTCGCTGGCGGCGGCGTCAATGGCCAGGGCGACATCTTTGCCCGGCTCGTAGCCCGCGCGGCGGATGGCTTCCAGGATGATGTCCAGGGTTTCCCGCTCGCTCTTTAAATCCGGGGCGAAACCGCCCTCATCGCCCACGGCGGTAGCCAGGTGCTTTTCCTTCAGCAGGGTTTTCAGGGCCTGGTAAACTTCGGTCCCCCAGCGCAGGCCTTCCTCGAAGGTCTTGGCGCCCACGGGCATCACCATAAACTCCTGCACATCCAGGTTGTTGGCGGCATGGGCGCCGCCGTTGAGGATATTCATCATGGGCACAGGCAGCACATTGGCTTTGTCGCCCCCCAGGTGCAGGAACAGGCTCTGATGCTTGGCACTGGCCTGGGCTTTGGCGTAAGCCAGGGAAACCGCCAAAATGGCGTTGGCGCCCAGGTTGGTTTTGTTGGGGGTGCCGTCCAGATGAATCAGGGCGTCGTCCAGCTCTTTCTGGCTGGCAAACGCTTTGCCCACCAGGGCGTCCGCGATGGCTTTGTTGATGTGGCCCACCGCCTGGCTGACCCCCTTGCCGCCGAAGCGGGATTTGTCATTATCCCGCAGCTCGTGGGCTTCAAACTGGCCGGTGGACGCGCCGCTGGGGGCGGCGGCAACGCCTTTAGCGCCGCCTTCCAGAACGACAACGGCTTCGGTGGTGGGAAAGCCGCGGCTGTCAATAATCTGGCGGCCTTTGATTTGTTGAATCTTCATAAAAATCCTCCTTATTGCATGGCGATGGCTTTGCGCCACCGAAAGTGACTGGTAGGAGTATACCCGCAAATACGCCCCTTGAGCCCTCAGGCGCCAAGTATTTCCTGGGCGTAGTGCACCGAGTCCATGGCGCCTTTGGCGTAGAAATCCGCGCCGATCATATCGGCGTATTCCTTCGTAAGCACAGCGCCGCCTACCATGACCTTGGTTTGCGGGCAGGCTTTGCGCAAGAGCAGGATGGTTTCATTCATGCTGTCCACGGTGGTGGTCATCAGGGCGGACAGGCCCACAAGACGGCAGTTTTCCCGCAGGCAGGCGGCCACCACCTGGTCATGATCCACGTCCTTGCCCAGGTCCACCACCCGGAAGCCGTAGTTTTCCAGCAGCACCCGCACGATGTTCTTGCCAATGTCGTGGATGTCCCCCTTGACGGTGGCGACAACTACCGTACCCTTGCCTTGCCCGTCGCTACTCGTGGGCAGCAGGCCGCGCACCACCTCAAAGGCGGCGGCGGAAGCGTCGGCGCTCATCATCAACTGGGGCAAAAACAAGGTGCCCCTGGCAAAATCGTCCCCCACATCGTTAAGGGCGGGGATGAGGATGTCGTTGATGACCCCCATGGCGTCCATGCTGGTCAGGGCGTCCCGGGTGGCGGCGACGGCGTCTTCCTTCAAGCCCTTGAGCACCGCGTAGCGCAGGGGGTGTTCCCCCGCAGGGCTGGCGGCGGGCGCGTTCGCGGCGGGGGCTGCGGGCGCGACGGTTATGTCCCGGCCGCTTTGCCGCTGGATGTATCGGCGCGCTCCTTCATCCCGGCCGTTTAGCAGCAGGGTGGCGTCATAGGCGGACATCATCAGATCGCTGCCGGGGTTGATGATGGCAAAATCCAGCCCGGCTTTTAACGCCAGGGTGAAAAAGGCGGTGTTCACCATCTGCCGGTTGGGCAGTCCAAAGGAAATGTTGCTGACCCCCAGCATGGTTTTTACCCCCAGCTTTTCCTTGATGAGCCGCAGCGCTTTCAGGGTGGTGTTGGCAGCCTGGCTGTCGGCGCTGATGGTCATGCACAGGGGATCGATGACAATGTCCTTTTTGGGGATGCCGTGGGCCAGGCAGGCGTCCACGATCTTTTCCGCTATCTGCAATCTGCCTTCCGCTGTGTCGGGAATGCCCTGGTCATCCAGGGTCAGCCCGGCGATGACGCCGCCGTACTTCGCCACCAGGGGCAGCACATCCCGCAGCATGTCTTCCTTGCCGCTGACGGAGTTGACCATCGCCTTGCCGTTCACCGCCCGCAGGCCGCTTTCCAGCACCTCGGGCTTGCTGGCGTCTATCTGCAGGGGCAGGGCGCACACCTCCTGCACGGCGCGCACCACATCGGCCATCATGCCCTTTTCGTCGATGTCCGGCAGGCCCACGTTGACATCCAGCATGTGGGCACCCTGCTCTTCCTGGGTGATGGCCTGGCGGCGCATCCAGTTGAAATCCCGCCCGCGCAGCGCCTGCTGCATGGCCTTTTTGCCCGTGGGGTTGATGCGCTCGCCGATGAGCACGGGGTTTTCCACCTTCAGCCACTGGCCGAAGGAGCACAGCAGGGTATCCTGTTTTTCTGTGGGTTTGTGAAAGGGCACGCCTTCCATGGCGCTCTTGAGCGCCGCGATATGCTGGGGGGTGGTGCCGCAGCATCCCCCCAAGCCCTGTACGCCCAGAGCGGCGTATTCCTTCATCATCTCGCCAAAGGCCAGTGGCTGCATGTCGAACACCGTTTTCCCCTCCGCCTGGTGGGGGATGCCCGCGTTCAGCTTGAGCACCACCGGCAGGGAAGCCGCGGCCAGCAGCCGCTGGATGGTGGGCTTTAAAACCCTCGGGTCCGCTCCGCAGTTCAGCCCCAGAGCGCTGACCCGAAGCCCCTCCAGCAGGGCAACAACCCCCTCTGCCTCAAGCCCGCTGAGCATTCTGCCGCTTTCGTCCACAGCCACCGTCGCCAGGATGGGCAGGCCGCAGCATTCCTTGGCGGCCAGGATAGCGGCCTTCATTTCGTAGGGATCGGTCATGGTCTCAATGGCAATGGCGTCGCACAAGGGTGCCGCCGCCTGGATAACCTCGCGGTAGATGTCCACGCAGGTCTCAAACGCCAAATCCCCCACAGGCTTCAGCAGCCGCCCGGTGGGGCCGATATCCAGCGCCACATAGCAGGCTCTGCCCGTTTCCGCGCTTACCTTGCCGCAGGCTGCGCGGGCCGCCTGGGCCGAGGCCGCGGCCACTTCCTGCACGGAATAGCCCGAGCCTTCCAACTTAAGCCGGTTTAACCCAAAGGTGTTGGCGTACACCATGTCCGCTCCGGCGCGCAGATACTCCTCATGGATGCGCTGGACCAACTCCGGCGTTGTTAAGCTGCGCAACTCGGGGATTTCTCCCGACTGGATGCCGGCGGCCTGCAACTGGGTGCCCATACCGCCGTCCAGGAATAAATAGTCTTCTCTATCAAAGGAAAATGTGATCATACTTCCTCCTGTTGTTTATCCTGGCGCAGGGCGCAGTCTTCCTTGGCGCAGGCGCCGCAGCCCCGCTTGGTGACTCTCTCCTCCCCCAGGGGGCAGATGCCCGCGAAAGCGGTGACGCTTTTTTGCGGGGTCAGCATCAGGCTGTCGGTGACTGACAGCCCCAGGAGCCGCGGGGCGGACAGGGCGCTTAACAGCCGCGGCTGCATGCTCAGCGGCATATCCCCGTAGCCGGGGGAAAAACGCGGCTTGAGGGACAGCCCCTGAGGCCGCAGCCGTTCCTTCACCGCTTGCTCTTCCTGGTCCAGCACTTCTTCCAAGGCGGCGGCGGCGGCCGCCTGCAGAATCACCATGTCGGCGGAGGAGTCCAGCGCCAGGCGGGTGATCAGCCGGTCCACCCCGCTGCCCAATGTGGCGGCAATCAAATAGACTTCCCTGCAGCCCCGCAGGTTGTTTAAAACATCCTGCCCCTGCAGGGCAAAGTCCGCCGCCTGCGCATTCCCTTCCTGCCAAACCAGGGGAAAGCGCTGGTAGAGCAATCGGGGCTGCGCCGCTCCCCGCAGTTTTTCTATCACAGCCTCTACCCGGCTTTGGATATCCCGCCCCGGCGTTCTTCCCTTGTAGCCCATGTACCGGTACACTTCCTTAAGTGGCACCTGGGGAAAGGGGCGGGCATAGCCTACCTTAGGCATGCTGTTCCTCCCTGCCCAGCACATGGCGCAGGTTGGCCATGATGCCTTCCACAATCTCCGGCTTGTTCATGGTGTACAGGTGGAACGCCTTGATGCCGTTGGCCACCAAATCGATGATCTGGTTGGAAGCGTACACGATGCCCGCCTGCTGCATGGCCTCGGGGTTGTTGTGGAACTTGTCGGCAATGGCCAACAGCTGCGCCGGTAGGTTGGTGCCGGAGATTTTCTTGATGTGCTTAATCTGCTTGAAAGCCGTCAGGGGCATGATGCCAGGGATGACGGGCAGGGTGATGCCCGCGTCCCGCAAACGGTACATGAAGTTATAGAAAATGTCATTGTCAAAAAACATCTGGCTGATTAAATAATCCGCCCCCGCTTCCTGCTTGATGCGCAGGGTGTTGATGTCGTGGAATTTGTCCTCGCTCTCCACATGGCCTTCGGGGTAGCAGGCGCCGCCGATGCAAAAATCCCCCTGGTGGCGGATTTCCGCCATCAATTCCGACGCGTAAGGAAAATCCTTGGAGGGGACAAAGTCCGCGTCCTGGGGCACATCCCCCCGAAGGGCCAGGATGTTCTGGATGCCCAGGGCTTTCAGCTCTTCACATTTTTCCCGCACGCTCTGCCTGGTGGAGGCAACCCCCGTCAAATGGGCCAGGGCGGTCATGCCCGTCTCCTGCTGGACGTGGCCGGCGATGGCCACCGTGTTCATGGACGCGCCGCCGTTGGCGCCGTAGGTGACGGAGCAAAAGTCCGGCTTCAGTTTTGCGATGCGCTGGGTGCAGGCCATCACCGAATCCAGCGGCATGCCTGCCTTGGGGGGAAACACCTCAAAGGACACCGTAACCCTGTCCTGGGATAAAATATCGCGAATCTTCATCTCCAAACTCCTTCAACAGCAATTCAGCCAATTATAGCATAAACATTCATAAAACACAGAGCCGCCCCCTGAAAAGAGCGGCGAAAGTGCAGCAAGACCAATATAGGGATAAAGAATTTGTGACAAAATGAGAATGATAGCGAATCGGAAGAGCGGAAATCCAGCAGCATGATGTAGCTGAAGAAAAGAATCTTTCCATAGCAATCAACGATACAAAGAAATGAGATATAAATTAACTCAGACTTCTTGTAAACCAAATACCTTTATTCTTCGCCTTGCATCTCTGTATCTGTTCTGTTTCTTTCATTCATTGTTTGACCATTTCCCTATCCTGGGCTATAATTTATCCGGTCATTAGTGGGGACAAGCTTGCTTGTGTTTTCAGGATTGTCTCGAAAGCTTTATATGGATGGGAGCGTTTATGCAGTATTTAGTCATTGGTATTATTCTGATTCTGGCTCTGTTTGCCATCCGGATATCCAGCAAGCATGGGATTCCGGCGCTGCTGCTGTTTATTGTGCTGGGCATGGGCTTTGGGCTGCTGGGGCTGAGCTTTGATGATTATGAGTTTGCCGACGGTTTGGCGACCGTGGCGCTGATGGTCATCATGTTTTATGGCGGCTTTGGCACCAACTGGAAGATGGCTAAGCCCGTGGCCAAGGAAGCCATTGTGTTAAGCTCCCTGGGGGTGGTTACCACCGCGCTGCTGACCGGGCTTTTCTGCCGCTTTGTGCTTGGTTTTTCCATGCTGGAGGGCATGCTGGTGGGTTCCATCGTGGGCTCTACCGACTACGCCAGCGTTTCCAATATTTTGCGCTCTAAAAATCTGAACCTGAAATACAACACTGCGTCCCTGCTGGAACTGGAAAGCGGCTCCAACGACCCCACCGCCTATACCATGACCATGGTGTTCCTGTCGGTCATTCTAGGCTCCAACATGTCGGTGCCGGTGCTGGTGCTCTCCCAGGTGGCGCTGGGGCTGCTGGTGGGTTTTGTACTGGCCTTTTTATTCGGCGAATTCCTCAAGCGCTATAACCTGAAGGAGGACGGCTTGTCCGCCGTGATGATGGCGGCCATGATGCTGGTTACCTTCGCCGCCGCCAGCCTGATTGGGGGCAATGGGTACCTTGCGCTGTACATCCTGGGCATCTCCCTTGGCAATATGGAGTTTCGCGGCAAGCGGGACATCGTGTTTTCTTTGACGGCTTTTCGGAAATCATGCAGATTGCCCTGTTCTTTGTGCTGGGTCTGCTGAGCGATTTCTCCAAGTTTATTGAAACACTGCCCATCGCCCTGGCCATCATGCTGTTTATGACCATCCTGGCCCGTCCCCTCAGTGTGGAGGGGCTGATGCTGCCCTTCAAGCTCAAGCGCAACCAGCTGAACATGATTTCCCTGGCGGGCATCCGCGGCGCTGCGGCCATTGCCTTTGCCATCATGGCGGTCAACAGCGGGGCAACCTTCGCGGTGGATGTGTACCATATCGTATTCGGCATCTGCGTGCTCAGCTCCCTCGTGCAGGGCAGCCTGATGCCGCCCGCCGCCCGCAAGTGGGATATGCTGGACCCCAACGATACCGTGCTGCAAACCTTCAACTACTATCAGGACAAGGCGGAAATCGGCTTCCTGCAAACCCGGCTGCACGAGGGCAGCTCCCTGGTGGGTACCCAGGTGAAGGATTTCAACCTGACTTTCGACTTTATCGTCGCCAAGATTGAGCGGGAGGGCAAGACCATCGTGCCCAGAGGCCAGGTGGTACTGGAAACCAATGACACCATTGTACTTGGCGGTGAAAAGCACTTCGACCACAGCGGCCATGATTTGATCGAGTTCACCATCCCAGCCGGCCACGAGTGGGCCAACCGCGTGGTGAAGGACCTGTCCTTGCCCACCAATACGCTGATTGTCATGGTGCAGCGCAGCGGCCAGGATGTCATCGTGCCCTTGGGGGATACCCAGCTAATGGAGAATGACAAGGTCATCATGCTCCAGGTGGAGGAGCAGAAGGCGGAGAACACAAAGGGAAAAGGCTTTCTGAAACGCGGCAAGGAGAACTGAACACTTAATCTGATAGCAGAATCGCTCCCGCCAATTGGCGGGAGCGATTCTATATTGGGAAATTTGCCAGGCCAGGGGGTGGGCTACTCCGTCCCCATTTCCTCCAGGGCTTGCCTGTCCAGCAGATGGATGCCCCTCGTTCCCTTCAGCGCGATCAGCCCCTCCTCCTGCATGGAGGACAGCTTTCGGCTGAGGGTCTCCTGGCTCATCCCCAGGTGGGAGGCCCAGTCACCCTTGGTCATGGGCAGGGTCAGTTCTTCCTTGCCGCCCGCCATGTCCAGCAACGCCAGGGCGACCCGCTGGGTAACGCTGCCCAGGCTGATGGCCTCGATGCGGTTTTCCGCGCTTTCCAGCCGGCGGGACAGTTCGTCCATTACCTTGAAGGCCAAATCCGCCCTGCGGGCCATCAGGGCTTTTAATTCCTTGCCGTCCAGGATGCACATGGTGGTGCGCTTGGTCGCCTGCACATTGTCGCTCAGGGGCAGGGAGGAAAAAAGGGAAAGTTCCCCGATAAAGTCGCCCGGCTCCACCATGCGGATCACCTGCTCCTTGCCGTTGGGGTTCAGGCGGAACACCTTGGCTCGTCCGGTGTACAGCACATACAGCCGCCCGCCTTCTTCCCCGGCGCTGTACACCATCTCGCCCTTCTGATACTCCCTGGACAGGGCGGTGCGGGCGATGTCCAGCTTGTCGTTTTTGTCCAGGCCGTCAAAAATGGGTACATGGGAAAGGCAGCTGAAATGGGTATCGCAATGATGGCCGCATGTCATGGGTTTCCCTCCTCCTGTTTCTTTATACTTATTCTACTATACCCAGGCAAGCCCAGGCTATAGGGAAGAAAACCGTTCGCGTTTCTTCAATATAGCAGTTCCTTCCGGGTATATTCTAGAAAGAAAAGGAGGCGTTTCTATGGCCAAGTACCTGAGCATTGTGCAAATCAACGATACCCACGCCAACCTTTATCCCCATGGGGATGTGCGCTACACGTCCGAAGGCTTCCGGATAGAAACACTGGGCGGCTACCCCCGCATCATGACCAAGGTGAAGGAATACCGCGAGAAGTACCCCCAGGAAGTGCTGCTGCTGGACAATGGCGACACCCTCCACGGCACCAGGGAGGCGGTGGACACCAAGGGCGAAGTGATGGTGCCCTACCTGCAGGCTCTCGGAGTGGACGCCATGACTTTTCATTGGGATTCTGCCTACACCCCTGCCCATCTGAAGTCTTTGGAAGAAAAGCTGGGCTACCCCATCCTGGCCAGCAATGTGTACCACCGCGGCACCAGGAAGCACTTCTTTCAGCCCAGCGCCATCCTGGAAAAGAACGGGCTGACTATCGGCGTCATCGGCCTTGCCTCCAATATCATCCAGAAAAACATGCCCGCGGTGTTTTCAGAAGGGGCTGACTTTACCGACGGTATCTCCGAAGCCCGGGCGCAGGTGAAAAAACTGCGCAGGCAGGGGGTAGACCTGGTGGTGCTGCTGTCCCACCTGGGGTATCCTCAGGACATCGCGCTGCTGGAGCAGGTGGAAGGCATCGACCTGTGCCTCTCCGGCCATACCCACAACCGGGTGCGCAGCCCGCAGAAAATCGGCGGCGCGTACATCATCCAATCAGGCGCCCTGGCCAGCTCCCTGGGTTTTCTGCGATTGAAGGTGGATCAGGGCATCCAAAGCATCCGCCATGAGTATGTGGTGCTGGATAAGACCATCCCCCAGGACCGGGGCATGCTGGCCATGCTGCGCAAGGACAAGGTGCTTGCCTCCTTCGCTAACGAGCTGGACACGCCCGTGGGCAGCAGCCGCGTCGATTTGCACCGGGGCAGCAGCTTTTTCGGCACCATGGACTACCTGCTGCTGGACGCCATGCGGGAAGCCACAGGGCTGCCCATCGCCTTCTCCAACGGCTGGCGGTATGGCGGCGCCGTGAAAAAAGGCAAGCTGACCAGGCGCCACCTGTATACCATTGTGCCCATGAACCCCATGATCCGCTCGGCGGAACTGACGGGGCAGGAGATCATCGACATGCTGGAGGACAATCTGGAGAGCACCTTCTCCACCCAGCCCTTTCAGCAAATGGGCGGCTACATCAAGCGCTGCGCCGGCCTCCGCATCTATTTCAAACTGGAGAATCCCTACGGCCAGCGCATCCAAAGGGTGTTCGCGGGGGATAAGGAAGTGGATCCCCGCGCCCTCTACCAGGTGGCCTATGTTACCAGGCAAGCGGTGCCCGAGCGCTATGGAAAAAAACACAAAGATGTGGGCATCAAGGCGGTGGAGGCTATGGAACAGCTGCTGCGCAAAGGGCCATACAACAGAAAAGATCTGGAAACCTATATCCCGGTATAAAGAACAAGAAGGAAGACCGGCGGATGTCTGTTGGGGCAGCCGCCGGTTTTTTATGTTGGCAATTCGCTGATGCCACAAAGGATATTACGGGATGATAATAAATTATTACGGAAGTAAATACCAAAATTAGCATTTATTTCGAAAGTGTGTTATAATCCGCTTCGTTGCGGAAAAAGCAACCCAACTGGACGGCGCAGACAGCCCTGCATGGTGCGCAGCCTGTATGCGTGACAGCCGCCCGCGACGAGGAAAGGAAGCCATTTTGAGGAAAGCCAAGGTATTGATTCTGTTTGTCGCTCTGTTTACTGTACTGACCGGCGCCGCCCTCGCGGCCAAACCCAAGGACAGACCCCGGGACCCCAAGACGGTTTGGATTTATCACACCTATCTTGATGTAAACGAAATCAGCGAGCGGGGCACCCAGGTAAGCGCCTACACCAAGGTGATGGGCGGCGACGGCCCCATCCGCATTCGGGCAGACCTTTTATGCTACGGCAAGGTGGTGGACTCTTTTGACTGGCAGACCGACCCCACCATCGTTTTTACCCCCGAACTGCCCACCCATCCCAACGGCATCTATGTGTTCCGGGTAACCGCCACCGACGGCAAGACGGAATGGACGGAGGATTCCCTCCGCCTGTACATCAACCGCCGGGATGTGTCGGTGGTGTCCCAGCAGCAGATGGCCAAAGTGGGCCAGCCCCTGAGTTTTGCGGTGTATACCACCAACCTGCCCAAGCGCAGCGAGCTGGTGTACCGCGTTGTCAATGCGGACACGGGGGAAGTGGTGCACGAGGAAGGCCCCTTGCAGGAGCCGTTGAAGGAGCAGATGTACACCTATACCCCGGAGGAAACGGGCATGTACGCCCTGCTGCTGGATGTATCCCCCAACAGCCGGGAAACCTACCTGGCCCGCAGCAACATGGTGAAGGTCATCCCCATGCCCAAGCTGACCGCTGGTAATCACTAAAACAATGCGAAAAAAACTGCCGCTTCATCGCGGCAGTTTTTTTGCTGATTATTCCTTCTCTTCTTCCAGTTCTTCCACCCGGTCTTCCAGATCGGCGGTGATTTCTGTCAGGCTGTCGATGGCCTGGGTCAGTTCGTCCAGCTGCTCCTGCAGGGCTTGGATGTTCTTTTCCAACGCCTGCAAGGTTTGTTTATCGTCCATGCGCACCTCCCGAGAATTGCTTGCCGGGCTCATTGTATCACGCGGGGAATGGCACGCGCAACACAGGCGCGGATAGCCGTTTGGGACACTTCCTGCCCGGGATTGACAGCCGGAAAGCGCCTTGGTACAATTTGTCCATCAGTTTCCGAGCCCTTTCCGCTAAAGGCCACCATGCGGGCAGGGCCGCGACGGAGCAATCCGCCCAGGGTCGGAGGGGAAACGTTCCGGCCTTCCGTGTTTGAGAAGGAAGCGAACAATCAGGCGTTGCCGCCTGGTTGATGCCGTGCTGTGCAGGCTGTTCGCTTTTGGCGGGCAGCTTTTTTCTATCAATTCTATACCAGGAAAGGAGCGCGGCGCGTGCCGCGAACAAAGGATGAAACCGCCTGTATTTTCATTTACCGCCTTTTCCGGCACAGGAAAAACCACCTTCATCGAAAAACTGGTGCCCCTGCTGAAGCAAGCGGGGTTGAAGGTGGGGGTTATCAAGCATGACGCCCATGATTTTGAGGTGGACCACCCCGGCAAGGACACCTGGCGCTTCACCCAGGCCGGGGCGGACAAGGTGTCCATCGGCTCACGCACCCACTTTGCCCTGATGGTGCAGCGGGAGATGGACTTTGAGGAGATCACCGCCCTGATGGAGGATATGGACATCATCATTTCCGAGGGGTACCGCGCCCCCGGCGCGCGCTTTATCGGGGTGTACCGCGCGGCGTCGGGCAATCAGCCCGCCCTGCCCGCGGAGCGGCTCTTTGCCGCGGTTACCGACGCGCTGCTCAAAGCCCCCGCCCTCCAGTTTCCCTTGGAAAATCCTCAGGTGCTGGCGGACTTCCTGGTTCGCTTTGTAAAGGAACACCGCGATGATGCTTGACTGGACCCCCCGCACCTTTCAGTGGTTTGAGGCAGCTGACGCCTGGACAGGCTACAGCAAAAAGCTGGCGCGGCTGCTTTGGGAGCGCGTCCGCGTGCCGGGCACCCTGCTGGACATGGGCTGCGGCATGGCGTTTCCGGATTTCGCGCTGGCGCCTCATGTGGGGGAGATTACCTGCGTCGACAGGGACGAGCGGGTCATAGCCTATGTGCAGGAGAAAATCAAATCAGAGAGCATCTCCAACCTGCGCGCGCTGAGCGCGAACGGGGAAGAGGTGCAAGGCCAGTGGGACACGGTGATGTGCATCTTCCACGGGGACAAGGAGACGATTCTTTCCTCCTACCTGCCCCTTGCCCGGGATACACTGCTGGTGGTGGTGCACGCTTCCCGCGCCGGCAACATCGCGCCGGAAGGCTATAAGGTGCGCAAATGCTCCGGCGTGCAGGAAACTTCCGATTTTTTCCGGCAGCAGGGCATATCCTTTGATTTATTGGAAACAGGCATCGAGTTTGGCCAGCCCCTGACCAGTTTGCAGGAAGCTCAGGATTTTTTACGGGCATACTCCCGCAAGGACATTCCCCAGGAGGCGGTGACGGCAGAGTTGGAAAGCCGCCTGGTGAAGACGGGGCACCATCAATATCCCTACTATCTGCCAAGCGTAAAGCAGTTTGGCATCTACACCATCAGGAGGGCATGATGTATTCATTCAGGGAAGATGTGGAACGTGCCGTGCAGTACCACGGACACCTATGCTCCGGACAATGCATCGGGGTGAAAATCGGCCGAGCGGGGATGCGGGAATTGGGGCTGAACAATGATGACCCCAAGGATAGGAAAAAAATCATGGTGTATGTGGAGTGCGACCGCTGCCCGGCGGATTCCATAAGTATCGTTACGGGGACGCGCATCGGCAAGCGCACCCTGAAGGTAAAAGATTTCGGCAAGGTAGCCGCCACCTTTGTCAACCTGGAGACGGGCAAGGCGGTGCGCGTTGCCCGCATGGTGCGCAAACACCCCCAGGAAGGGGAGGATATGATTGCCTTCTACGAAAATCTGCCGGAGGAAGGCTACCTGCAGATTACGCCTGTGCAAATGGACATCCCCGCCTGCGACATGCCCGGCCCGCCTGTGGAGGCGGTGACCTGCGCGGTGTGCGGGGAAGGGGTAACGGACAGCAGGCATGTGGTGCGGGACAAGCAAACCCTGTGCAAAGCCTGCGCTGGGGAAACATACTACAAGGAATTGGCTTTATGAGGAAACACCGGGATCATCGTCTGCCCTATGCCGCCACCGTGTCCGTGATGGGTGCATTGCTGATCGCGGTTGTGTTGGTTTCCTTCCTTTTGGGGCGCTATCCCGTTCAGCCCGGGGAACTGGCGGGCATCCTGGCCAGCCGGGTTTTCCCTGTGGAGCCCTTCTGGCAGGAAACGGCGGAGCTGGTGGTATTCAATATCCGCCTGCCCCGGGTGCTGATTGCCTGCATGGTGGGCTGCTGCCTGTCGGCGGCAGGGGCCAGCTACCAGGGCGCGTTTCAAAACCCCATGGCGGCGCCGGACATCCTGGGCGCCTCTTCCGGCGCGGCCTTCGGCGCGGCGCTGGCCATCCTGCTGGGGCTGCCCTCCTTTGCCATCACCCTGCTGGCCTTCGTGTCCAGCCTGGTATGCGTTGGGGTGGTCATCTTTGTGTCCAACCACGCTCGGGGCAAAAAGGTGTTGGGGCTGGTGCTGTCGGGCATCATGATTTCCTCGCTGTTTTCCTCCGGAACCTCGTTTATCAAGCTGGTGGCCGACCCCAACAACCAGCTGCCGGCCATTACCTACTGGCTGATGGGCTCCTTGTCCGGGGTGAAGCAGGGGGATGTGCTGTTCGCCTTCGTGCCCATGTTCATCGGCTGTCTGGCGCTGGTTCTGTTGCGCTGGCGCGTGAATGTGTTAACCCTGGGGGACGATGAAGCCCGCACCATGGGCGTCAACGCCGGGCGCGTACGCTTTATCGTTATCCTGGCGTCCACCCTGATTACCGCGGCCTCGGTGTCGGTATCGGGCATGATTGGCTGGGTAGGGCTGGTGATTCCCCATCTGGCCAGGCGGCTGGTGGGCAACAACTACCGCCATTTGATGCCCGCCTCCATGCTGCTGGGGGCCATCTTCCTGCTGATAGTGGACAACATCTGCCGCAACCTGCTGATGACGGAAATCCCCCTGGGCATCCTGACCAGCCTGGTGGGCGCCCCATTTTTTATCTATCTGATTACAAGGGAGCACGAAAGATATTGAGCATTCAAATTGACCATCTCTCCTTTTCCTATGGGGATCATCAGGTGCTCAAGGATGTCAGCCTGACCGCCAACAAGGGGGAACTGCTCAGCCTGCTGGGCCCAAACGGCGTAGGCAAGAGCACCCTGTTCAAGTGCGTGCTGGGCTTGCTGCAGGGCTACAGCGGGGAAGCGTATCTGGAAGGGGAAAGCACCCGGCAACTGGGCGCCAAAGAATTGGCGAAACGCATCGCCTACATTCCCCAGAGCCACTACCCATCCTTTAACTTCAGCGTCTTTGACATGGTGCTCATGGGCACCACCGCCCAGGTGGGGGCGTTTTCCTCCCCCAGCAAACACCATATGGACGCGGTGGACGCGGTGCTGGACAAGCTGGGGCTCCTCAGCCTGCGCGGCCGGGGCTACATGCAGATATCCGGCGGCGAAAGGCAGTTGGTGCTCATCGCCCGGGCGCTGGTGCAAAAGGCCAAAATTCTGATTATGGACGAGCCCACCAGCAACCTGGACTATGGAAACCAGCTGAAGGTGATGGAGGAAATGAAGAAACTGGCGGCCGACGGGTACTGCATCCTGGAATCTACCCATCATCCCGAGCAGGCCTTTCTCTACGCGGACAGGCTGCTGTGCATGAAGGACGGCAGCATCATCGCCGACGGCTCCCCCAAGGAGGTGCTCAGCAGCGACCTGGTGTCCCGCCTGTACGGGGTGGATGTCACCGTGCGCTCCTTTGAGGAGGATCGGGTCTGCGTCTGCGTGCCCCGGTGGGTGGTATCAAACTGACACTGCAGGGCTTGCCCTGACAAATAAAAGGAGGATTTCCCATGAAGAAACTGCTTTCTCTGATGCTTGTATTCTCCCTTCTGCTGGGGCTGACGCTGCCAATTCTTGCGGCGGACGAAACCCGGGTATTCACCGATGACGCCGGGCGCGAAGTAACCCTGAAGAAGGACATTCAGCGCATTGTGGTTTCCGGCCCCCTGGCGCAGATTGCCGTGTTCGCCATCGCCCCTGAGAAGTTTGTGGGCCTTGCGACCGATTGGAGCAAAGCGTCCACTTCCCTTGTGGGAGCGGAGTTTGTGGAATTGCCTGTAGTTGGGCAGATTTACGGCGGCAAAGGCACGGTGAACCTGGAGGAACTGGCCAAGCTGAACCCCGATGTGATGATTGATTTGGGAGAAGCCAAAAAAACCATCGCGGAGGATCTGGACGGCTTACAGCAGCAGATCGGTATTCCCTGCGTGCACATCGCGGCGAAACTGGACTCCTTCGGGCAGGCATACCGCCGCCTGGGGGATCTGCTTGGCAAACCCGAGGAAGGGGAGAAGCTGGCAGCGTATTGCGAAAGCGTCTACAAGCGTACCATGGATATCATGCAGCAGGCAGGGGAGAACAAGACCAAAGCTGTCTATGTGGTAGGCACAGAAGGCCTTGGAGTGCTGGCAAAGACATCCTTTCACGCGGAAGTGGTCGACTTGCTGACGGACAATGTGGCTGTTGTGCAGGAGGTTTCTTCCCGCGGCACAGGCAATCCGGTGGACATGGAACAGCTGCTTGTCTGGAACCCCGACGTGCTGATTTTTGAAAACGGCAGCGCCTATGCCAATGTGGAGAAGGATGGAACATGGCAAGCCCTGAAAGCTGTGCAGGAAGGAAAATATGTGGAGGTTCCCTTTGGCCCTTACAACTGGATGGGGTCTCCTCCCAGTGTGCAGCGCTACCTGGCCCTGCTGTGGCTGCCCAAGGTGCTCTATCCTGAAATTGCCGCCTACGACCTGTACGAGGAAGTCAACAACTATTTCACCATGTTCTACCATAAGGAACTGCCTCGGGAAACCTATGAGGAGCTGACCAAGAACGCCTTCTTCAAGTAAATCGATTGCATAGCAAAGCGCCTTCCGCGATTCGCGGAAGGCGCTTTTGTGTCGCTTATTGCAAGCCCAATCTCTTTTTCAGGGCGAAGAGGAAGTCTTCCTCCTCAAAGCCGCCGCGCTTGGCAATCATGGCCATGGTGGCAATGGCGCCCATGGTTTTCAGCATGATAGGGTTGTCCAGCTGCTTGTACTTGGGAGACATGGATTTCAAAATCTCAAAGGCTTCCGGATAGGCGTCCAGCACCTCGTTCAGCCGGGTACTCAGGGTCAGTTCCAGGGAAGCTTCCCGCTTCTTTACCGGGGCTGCCGGTGCCGCGGGGGATTTCCCCGCCATCTCCTCTGCGGATACCCGGCGGCTGCCCGGCTCCTTTGTTTGAGAGCCTTCAAAGAAGATTTCCAGGGGCTTCAGGTTCTGCACCGCCTCCAGGCAGCCAAGGTACTCTCCATCCTCGTTGTACAGGCCGAAGTACTGGATCAGCAGCCGCAGATCTCCCCGGGGGAAATAGAAGCTGAAGGATTTCTTTTTCTTGCTTTTCAAATCCGCGATGACGCTTCTTACGGTATCCAGCGCCTGGGGCGGGTGGCACAGGTACACGCTGCGGCCCAGGATGGTTTTGGTACGGCTGAAGTACCGCGGGCTCATCTCGTTAAAGTAGATAACCCGGTCCTCGTGGTCAATCACGGTGATGTCCAGCTCCAATGTGTTTAGCACCGCGCGCAGCTGCTCGGTCTGGAAAGAACCGGTGGGCAGCTTGATTTCCCCCGCCGCGGCAGAGATGGGGGTGATGCCCTTCTGGCCGTTGAGCCAGGTGTTGGCGTCGGATAAGGCCGCGCCTTCAATGCCGTCCAGGAAAATGTAGCCAATGTCCAGGGCTTCCTCGGCGATCAGCACCCAGCCCTCCTCGTCCACATTTTCCAGCACCATGGGCATCAGGATTTCTTCTTCCAGCGTCATCATGCCGGTTAAATCGCTGAGCAGCTGCTCCATGGCGGCTTTCAGCTGCTCCTGGGCGGCGCTTTCATCCTCCGCCAGCTTCACCGTGGCCCTGATGGCAGCCTTGTTGCGGCTTTCATTCTCCCACATCACGGTGGAGGGGCCGGTGATGCCCGCCCTTTCCAGATAGGGGAAGAGCAGGTTGTCCTTCTTATCATAATGCTTTCTGACGGTGCCCAGCTTGCGCAGCGCTTCCAGCAGGGCTGGGCGGTCGTCCGCCATATTGTCCAGCAGAGGGCGCACCTTATTGTCGATATAGGCGCGCATTCCCTTGTTTTCCGCCAGGAACATTTGGACGGGGTGGCCGGAAATTTCCGCCTCCGGGGCAGCCTTCTCCTCAATCTTTCCGTCCAGCATGGCGGTGTGCAGGCTGCACAGGGAGCCGATGTCCTGGGTGGTTACCCCCTCGCTGAGCAGCAGTTCCTCCGCCGCCGCGATCTCCTCCACGGATACGCTGGAGAAATGCTGGTTGAAATCCGCCTGCACCTGGGCGATATCCTCCTCGCTCTCCAACCGCTCCAATAAAGATTTCAGCGTCCCCGCCCGCTCCCTTGATTCCTGATGTTTCATACCTGCCTCCTGCCTTTCATGTACCTTCTATCGTTGATGTGTTGCTTTCTCTACAGCCCATTTTCTCGGGTTAGCCTATGCTAACTTATTCTTATAGGATTATTCCTTGACCCGAATCAATCATTTGCTGTTAAATGCACACTTGCCTCCCTAGAAAAATTGACAAGAAATACGGGTTGTGATAAACTTTCCAAGCCTTGAAAGGCAATGCGCGCCCGTAGCTCAGCTGGATAGAGTGTCAGACTCCGACTCTGAAGGCCGTGGGTTCGAATCCCGCCGGGCGTACCAACAAATACCGCTGATTTCTCTAACAGATCAGCGGTTTTTTTTATTGCATGAAAAGCAAGGGAGTACCCAAATATTTTCGCATTTCTCGCCATTTATCGCAGTGCTTGGTAGTAAAAATGGTAGTATAATGATGAAAAAGCTTCCATATATAAAACAAAAAATAATCAAGTATGAAATAGACAATCGTGACGATTTTGTGTATATTTAATATGGATAGATAGAATTTGTTTTGTAGTAATGAATGATTTGATGTTGTGTTTGCAAGCTTTACGGATGTTGGAATCTGATGTACTGATAATTTGCTTTTATGGCTGAACAAGGCTCGGATTATGTTTTTATCTAACACTTTATAAACGTATAAACACCTGCCATTTTTATTTATCCTTATGTGGAATGGTTGGAAAGAAAGCGGGTTCATTATGAGCGGAAGAATCAGGCGTTTACTCTCTACCTGGATGGCTGTTGTGCTTTTGGTAACAGCGATACCGGTTAACTTTTTTACATTAGCCGAGGAAACACCGGTGCAGGAACAGGGGGCTGCGCAGCCTTCGGATTCAGTTGCTGTGCCGCCGGAAGTTCCTGTTGAGCAAAACGCAGCGGTTGAATCTAATGAACCGCTGGCTGTACAGAACACCCCCGCGCCTACCGCTGTCCCGGCGACGGAGGCTCCCCTTGCCACGGAGGTTCCCTCTGCGCCTGCCGCAACGGAGCAGCCTGCGCAAATTACCCTGGCGCCTTCCACCGTGGTACCAACGCCTGAACATACCCCAGAGCCGGAAGCAGCAGTGTTTACCGCTGAGCCAACCGCGGAGCCCACCAGTGAACCAACCGCAAAACCCACCAATGTGCCGACCGTTGCGCCGACCGCGGAACCAACAAATACACCGGACGCTGCCCTGGCACCGGGATATGCCCGCAGCCTGACCAGCAACCTGATCCTGCGCGGCGGCACATTGGCCAACGCCTCCCTCAGCCGCGGAGACATTGTTTATGTGGAAAAATGGGGCGAGCCCCTGAGCCTTGTTCATTTCAATACCGCTGATGGCCCCATCGAGGGCTCTGTAACCACTCAATATCTTGAACCGCTGAATGATGCGCAGGCCAAGGACGTGGTTGCGAAGGAGAGCGCAGGCAGCTAGGTTGTATACTTCCAAGGCAATAAGCAGCTGCCGCTGCCGATGATTGAACCTGTCATTTCAGCGCCCGAGCAGACAGAGGAACCGACTGCAACGCAGACTCCGGCCGCAGTTGACGCTCCGCCTGAAACGCAAGCGCCTGCTCAAACCCAGGTACCTGCTGGTACTCAGGAGCCGGTTGCGGGCGGAACCCCTGAGGCAACTGACGCGCCGCTGGAAACTGAAGTACCCGCAGAAACCATGGCGCCGGATGAAACCGTTACCCCAGAACAGTCACCGGCACCCGATTCCACCCCTGACCCGGAACAGGCTGTGGGCAGCACTCCGCCGGAAACTACGGAGATACCGGAAAGCACCGCGATGCCTGAGGAAACACTGGATCCGCAAGCTTCGCCGGAACCGCTGGAGACCATAGATCCGCAGGCGACCACGGAGGTGCCTGCCGATATCCAAGCCACGCCGGAAGCCCTCTCGATAGCGGGATATGATCCCAGCATATCTGTCTCGGTGGAAGGCGGAAGCACATTCCTGACCGGCAGCCGGGCAAAAGTGGATATCATTGTCGCCAAGGAAGCCGGCTCACAGCCCCAGGGTGCTTTTGTACTGCGTCTGAGCATTACGGACCGTTACATCCGGGACATTTCTGCCGGCGCGTTGAATGGCGCGGCGCCCGCCATCACCCGGGATGAACAGGCAGGCGCGGCATATATTTCCTATTTCCTCAAGGGCCTTAATGGCGGGGACAGGCTGGTCGTCCCACTGTCTTTCACCATTTCCGATGAACAGGTTCCCGTTGGGTATCAGTTCTCCATCGGGGTAACCCTCGACCTGGTGGCTGACCAGGTACCGGAGCCTCAGGCTGAAATGGCTGACGCGGTTTTCGCGCGGTCCTTTTCGCTTCCCGGCCTGGAACCCGAGGT
Source organism: uncultured Clostridia bacterium (assembly GCA_937894675.1). Lineage (GTDB taxonomy): Bacteria > Bacillota > Clostridia > Christensenellales > Aristaeellaceae > DTU024. The sequence continues at coordinate 53,632 of CALCQO010000004.1, read as the reverse complement.
TGTTGACGCCGGCAGTACAACTCAGGAGCCTATCAAAGCTGACACAGCACTTGTACCCCCCGTCACCTTCCATTTCCAGCTGATGAACACCAGTGCCTTGTCCGGCACCGTGGAGATGACCATCACAGGCAGCGCAGTGCAGACGAACGGCACTGCTGTTTCTACCGGCATCAGCCTGTCCCGTACAGCAGGCGCTGAGGCCATTCCCGGCCCTCTGACTGTTACCTATACCATCCCTGACAACAGCTTGGTTGACCCGACAAGTCTTACCGCCGGCGACGCGGCAAATCCTGCTGCCATTACCTCAAACCCCGACACCAAGGTAACCACCATCGCTTTTACGCTGGCCGACGGGCTGGCGGCGGACGCGAATCTGACGCTGCCGATTTCTTTTCAAACCATCGCGGGAACGGCGGAGGGGGCCTTGGTGCCGGTCAGCGCAAGCCTGGACAGCGATACGCAGCTTGCCGCCGCCAACGCAGGATTCACTTTCTTTAACCCGGTCAGCATCTCCCTGGCAGGCCCCGGTTCCTACCGCATCGGCGCAAGCGTGGAAGCCCGGGCGCTGTTAACCCGCCCGGCTGACGCGCCGGCTATCCCCGGCCCGCTGACCGTGGAATTTGCGTTTCACAGCATTGACATGTTGGACATCAGCAGCATCAGCGGCGTTTTTTACGACGGCAGCCTGCCCAGCTATCAGGAGGACCTGGACAATGGCAAGGTCAGCCTGAGCTATACCCTGCCAAATGGCCTGGCGCCCGGCGCGGACATCAAGCTGCCCATGTATTTTTCCTCCAAGACCACCGCGCCCGATGGCACCGTGATTCTTCTTCAGGTCAGGCTGCTCTCCGGGGATACCGTGCTGGCCAGCGCCGGCGGCGATTACACCTTCAAGTCGCTGGATCCCTCCATATCCTTCGACTTCCGCCCCGAGCCCAACCCCGACCGCTGGACGTACTACACCTATGAAGAGGTTGTCTATTACGTTGATTACAACAAGGTTGCCGGCTCCGGCTCCATCACCAACGGCCGCATCCGCTTCCTGTTTGACGAGAATAAGTATATCTACAAATTTACGGCTTCAGACCTGGGCTCTGCCCTGTCCAAGCAATACATCTCTGACAGCGCAGGTAAAATCATCGGCGTGGATTACCTGTTCACCAACCTGACGCCCGGCCAGGCTCTCTCCATCCCCATGGAGGTGACCACCCAGCCCTTTGTTACGCCCGATGGCTATGAGCTGGGCTTTACCGCCACGGTGCTGGAAGAGGATGGCGCCGGCAATCTGGTGGAGGTCACCCCTGGCACCACCGGTTCCTTCACCTTTGAGGTGCTGCGTCCGCAGTTGAACAAGTACCTGGGCGGCAACCGCTATGTGGATTACACGCCCACCCAGACCGTCTTTGGCGGGCTGGACCGCAACAATGACGGCCTGATTGACACCGATGCCGCGGGCATCCAGCGCTTCACCTTTGGCTTGGTCATCCCGCGCGTCAACCTTGCCAATTCCTCGATGGGCGTCCGGGCGTTCAATCCCATCGTTATCACCGACACCCTGCCCGAAGGCGCGGTCTTCGACCCGGCCATCAACCCCGGCTGGAGCCTGGTGCCTGGCAGCTCACCCCGCCAGGTCACTTACACGCACACTCAGAATGTGACGGTCTACAACACCGGCAGCACCGTCCAGATTGCCCCGCTGCTGCTCAGCTTCCCGGGCCTTGCCTACCAGGGCACCCCGGTTGTCAACCACGCCAAGATGGTGCTGACCCCGCGCGACGGCGAAAGCTACGAGCTGGACAACGGCACCCTGACTTTGGAGGACGACATCACCGTATACTTCAATACGCGGCTGGCCAACGGCAGCATCAGCAAGACCTCCAACCCAACCACCATCCCGGACCAGCTGTTCGCCAAGGAAAATACAGAGGTTTCATTCAGCCTGTACGTGCGGAACCCCAGCCAGGATTTCCATATGGACAACATCATTTTCAATGATTACAACTTAGACCCCCGCCTGGTTTTCACCGGCGTATCCATCAACAGCACCTATGCCCGCAGCATGATTGGCCCTGACGGCAATGTGGGCACCGGCACCTTCAGCATCCTGGCCCTGCGGGCGGATGACAGCGTCACGGCAACCCTCGCGCAGTCGGTATCCGGAACCACCACCACCGTGTACCGTGACCTGCCCGCTGATACCGCCAAGCTGCGTATCATGGCGGACCCGGGCACCAAGCTCGCTCCGCTAAGCAGTTTCTACACCACCGTGTACGCCAAGCTGCGCGACCCGGCAAACACTGCCTTCAACCCTTCGAGTTACAGTGCCAACAACATGTACAACTATGCCGCCGGCTCCTATACCTGGGCGGAGCCGGACATTGATGTGACCCTCCCCCAAACCCTGGGCATTGTCCGCCTGGTGGAGTATGTGCCTAAGCTAACCTTCACCAAATCCATCAACGCGGCTGCCAGCTACTTCCTCAACGAAACCGCGACCGTCACCCTGGCGGTGACCGAGCCCGCCGGCAGCATCCTGCAAAACCCGGACAAGATCAACGGGCTGCGCCTGGTGGATCTGCTGCCGGAACATGTGGAATATGTGGAAGGCTCTTCCACCTTCGCCAACTGGTCCAGCAACCCGGACAACAACTACGCCTACATCAGCGTGGAGCCCGAGGTGGTGCCCAACTACAAGGGCGGCACCCGGACCGCCCTGATTTGGGATTATTCCTCCATCAGTGCCCGGCCGTCCCAGTACGCGGGCACCTATATCCGTGTCACCTTCAGGATGCGCATGACCGCGCAAACTCCGCCCCTGACCAACTTCAACGATGCCTATGCCATCTGGGAAAACAACGCCCCCAACCAACCGGCGGACAAGGTGCAGCAGATCCAGCCTAGCGGGACCACGGTCTTTGACACCCTGGACCTGGACAACGACGGCAACACCTCGGAAAAGGTGCTGCTGGGCCGCGCCAGCTTCGTGTTCACCCCGCCGGCCGAGCTGATCGTCTACAAGACCGTCAAGGGCAACCTGGACGAAGGCTTTGTGGGCACCGGCGGCCGCTCCTACATCGGCGGCAAGGTGGACTTCCGCATCACCATCCTCAACAAGTCCGAGGTCGCCATCAAGCAGGCGACCGTGCTGGATGTGCTGCCCTTGGTTGGCGACTACACCACGGCGCCCGATTCCAACGGGGGCTATTCGCCGCGCGGCAGTTCCTTCCCGGTCCGCCTGACAGGGCCTGTCACCGGCGGCGCCGCGGGGGCCAGCTTCAACATCTATTACAATTACACAGCCAAGACCACCGGGCAAAGCCCGGCGACGTATGCCGCGGGCCCCGGCTGGACATCCGCGGTCGGGGACTACTCGCTGGTGCGCGGCATCAAGATAGAAATGGCCTCCGGTGAACTGGCCAAGGACCAGTCCGCCACCTTCACCCTGCCGGCCACCACGCCCTTTGACATCAGGCTGCGCGACGGCCAAAAGGCCAACAACACGGCGGCGGTCAGCACCGGCGGCTCCTATACCGAAAGCAGTTTCTCCAGCATTGTCATCAACAACATCGTCATCCAGGGCACCGCTTTCCGCGACTACAACGAAAACAGCCTGAAGGACGGCAGCCCGGAACCCGGTATTCCAGGCGTCAAAGTCCGGCTGATGATGCTGGCCAGGGATGAAAACGGCAACGAAATCCCGGGCAACTGGGTGCCGGCGCTGGACTATATCCAGGATGCAAACGGCAACCTGGTGCCAAACGGCGAAATCACCGCCGTGACCGACCTGTACGGCCGTTACAAGATGGAAGCCTACTACGCCGGCACCTACAAGGTGGTGTTTGAGCGGCCGTCCAACCACCTTCCAACTGAGACCGGCGCCGTCACCAACCCCGTGGCCTCCCACATCATTCCCGATACCCAGCCCGCGGCCACGGCGGATGAGACCGCGACCTTCACCGTCACCACCAGCCAGTACCGCTTTACGCGCAACGCCGGCTATATCTACGGCCTGAGCGACCTGAAGATCACCAAGGAGCTGCGCAGCCAGCAGGGCAGCCTCATCGCCCAGAACAGCCGCGACTTCAGCTACCGCGTGCTCATCAACGGTCAGCCCTACACCAAAGACAACGGGGTAGAGCTGCACACCTATGTCCAGGGCGTGCTGAGCGTAAGCTTCGTCACCCCGGATGCCAACGGCGTGTTCACCATGCAAAACGGCAACATCGCGTGGATCCGCGGCCTCAACCGGAACACGGACACCTATTCCGTCACCGAAATGGAGAGCGGCCTGTATGAGGCCACGCCGGCCGGCGGGCAGTACACCGGTACCGTCACCACCAATGAGACCCAGCTGGCCTTTTTAAACCGGGAGACCAACAACGCCAAACTGACCGTCACCAAGGAACTGCGGGACACCAACAACACCGTCATCACGCCAACGGACGCGGTCTTCTACTTCCGCGCCTGGGGCGTCAGCCTCCCCGGCAGCGCCACCACCGGCGGAGAGACCTTCCAGCTCAAGGCTGGAGAGAGCAAGGTCTTTGAAAACCTGCAGTACGGCATCTACACCGTGCGCGAGTACACCGATGATACCTATACCACCATCATGCCCGGCAACCACCCGGACTACATCGTGTCCTACAGCGCCAACGGCGGCTTGTTTGGCATCGGTTACTACAACTACACGGCCACGGCGTCCTTTGCCTCCAGGGACAACACCGTGGTGGTCCGCAACACCCAGCGCCCCGCAGGCAAGCTGGAGGTCATCAAAACCCTCTATGACAGGAACGGCAACAAGCTCAGCGATGTGCGCTCCTTCCAGTACCAGTTGTCCGGTCAGGACTTTACCTACAACCTGACCAACTACCTCAGTTCCAACGCCGCAAATCCCGTGCGCTACAACACACTCAAGTACGGCACCTATACCCTGCAGGAAACCAACGTCGGCCTGGCCCATGAGCTGTATGACATCAGCTACATCTTCAATGACGGCAAGGACCCGGCCACCGTGTTCACGCAGACCGACGGGGCCACGACTCCCCTGGAGTTTGACCTGACTTTTGAAAACCGCGCCTACACCCACACCATCGAAATCCGCAACACCGAAAAGGATGTCGGCACCTTCACCGTCACCAAGGTGCTGCGCGATGCCAGGGGCTACCTCATCACCAATGACACACGGCCCTTTGAGGTAACCATCTCCGGCGACAACCTGCCTGCTGATTACCCGGACAAGACCCGCACCTTCACTGCCCAAACCCCCGCCGTGTTCGAAAACCTGCCCTATGGCACCTACACGGTGACGGAAACCCAGAGCGGCCTGTACACCCCCTACTACTCGCCTGCCGGCGCCCAAGAGATTACCTTCAACTCCCGCGCAAAATTCGTCACCATCACCAATTATGAGAATGACGCCGGCGAGCTGCGGATGGTCAAGGAAGTGTATTCCGCCGACGGCACCAAAGTTGAGGATGGCCGCGAGTTCTGGGTGTACGCCACCGGCCCGCAGCTGACTGGCTCCCGAAAATTCAAGATAACCAATGACGTGGACGCTGTCACCAGCGCCACCAGCCTGCGCTTTGGCACCTATACCCTGACGGAAATTACCGAGCCCGGGTATGAGGACCTCAGCAACTATAACACCACGACCAACGGCGTGGCTGGCCTGACCGCCACAGTGGAAGTCAAGGCTTATGACCCGGATGATCCCGATTCCCACATCCAGACGGTCACCTTTGTCAACCGTGAAGTGCCCAATGGCAAACTGACCATCTCAAAACAGCTCAGGGACAGCCTCGGCAACATTTTGCCAGCGGACGCGGCCCGCACCTTCAACGCCACGGTCTTTGGCCCCAGCTACCCGCCGGAGGGCAAGCCCATCACCATCACCAACAGCCAGCCCTACACGCTGCCGGACGCCGCCGACATCGCGGCGGGGATAAGCGGCCTGAAGTATGGCACCTACACGGTTGTGGAGGATTTGACTGGCTTTAAGTATGACACAGCTGCGTCCGTCACCACCGGCACGGCGAGCCTCAGCATCACGGCCCAAAACGGCGCGGTTAACCTGATCAACCAGGAGAAGGCCGATGGCGGCATCTACATCAAGAAGGTGCTGCTGGATGAGGATGGCACCATCCACACCACCTCCCGCGATCTGGTGTTTGACCTGTCGGGCAGCCAGCTGGCGGCAGTTCTCAGCAAGACCCTGACCACCGGCGGCATCCCCTTTGACCCCAACGCGGGCGGCCAGCAGCCGGGCGAGCCTGTTGGTCCCCGGGACGGCGTGGGCTATGTCTCCTTTGGCAACGCCGGACCCAACCCGGCATTGAACACCGAGGGCGGCCTGGCCTACGGCACCTATTCCATGGCGGAGTTCCTTCCGCGCTATCTGGGCACGGTCTACGAAAACAATATGCAGGCGGAGCTTGTCATCCGCCCGGGCATAGATAATGACGAAACCTGGGCCGCGGCTAAGCTTGGCACGCTGGGCGAGGATTATTTCATCGCCTCCGGCAACACCTTCAACATCGCCCTGGACGTTGACAATCCCGTGCGTGAGTACACCTTGTACAACCGCCTGACCCCGCCCAGGGACGGCGAGTTCAAGGTGACCAAGCTCTTCATCGGCGGCAAGCTGGACGCGGCGCACCCGCACAGCGCCGCGCACAACATGATGAAGCTCTACCGCAAGGTTGCTTCCGAAACCACCGTCTTTGAAATGCCCGGACCCATTGAGGTGAACCCCACCCAGCAGTGGATCACGAACAACCCCACCCTGCCCTATCTGGTTATCACCGATGTCACGGCTGATTTGGCGGCCAATGACCCCTTCCTGGACCTCGCCCACGAAAGCTACTTTACCTACCACTGGACGAACCTGCCCAAGTATTCCACCGGCACCACCCTGTACCAGTACTACGCCACGGAAGCCAATGTCCCGGCCTGGTACACGGTGGAGTATCCCAGCAGCGCCCTGGCCATGCCCGGCAGCGATGGCGCCCTGCTGGTCACCAACGGCACCACCATCACCAACCGCTATACCCCGGGCACGGTCAGCGCCTCCATTGAGAAAAAATGGTTTGGCGGACCCCAACCCCTGCCCATGGAAGTACCCTTTGTGTTCATGCGCAGCTATGAGGTCGCCCTGGAAGGCGGCGGCACGGAAACCGTGGTCGAGCCGGGCCGTCAGCACACCCTGACAGAGCAGCTGGTCAATGGCGAGATGGTTTGGCAGAAAACCTTCACGGACCTGCCGGCTGCGGATTCCTATGGCCGCCTGTATACCTACTACGCCCTGGAAGGCATCCTGGAGAACGGGCAGTATGTGGCCACGGCGCCTGAAAACTACGAGGTCAGTTACGCGCACAGCGCGGCTGGCGGTGTATTTTCCAGCACGCTCAGCAACACCTACTCCTCGCCCCTGATGGATGTCACCGCCACCAAACAATGGCATGTGGACGCGGAATCCGCCGGCTTCTACCCTGGCGCCTATATCGGAGCGCGCAATGACATCTGGATGCAGCTCTACCGCCTGCCGGGCCTTGAGGCTACGCCCGCAGAAGCCGAACCTGTGGGCAGCCGCCAGAAAATGCCCGCGGATTCGGGCACCCAAGCCCTGACCTGGACTGGCCTGCCCAAAACCATGTTTGACGGCACGGAATACACCTATTTCGTCCGCGAAGTGGGGGAGAACGGCGAGGAAGGCTGGGCGCCCCTCAACTTCTACGCCGAGCATCTGGCTACGGAACCGCTCACCGTCCATAACCGCTTTACCAAAACCGAGGACCGCAAGGGTGAAATCACCATCACCAAAACCCTGCTGGACGCCGCGGGCGTTCCCTATGGCGTCAAGGATGAAAACGGCGTCATCGCCTACCCGGACCCCGCCCAGCGGGAGTTCACCATCGTGCTCTACGGTCCCTTCGGCTACCGGCAGCCGGTCACCCTGAAAGCCGGTGAAAGCACCACCATCACCAAACTGGCCTACGGCACCTACCACATTGTGGAGGATGACATGGGCTCCGTGTTGTATGAAGCTCCCGTGTATTCCGCCGGCGCCGATGCCCTGGTGCTCAGCCAAACCGCTGACCCTGATGACGCCAAGGCCGCCGCCTCCGTCACCAACCAGGAAAAGCCACTGGGTGAACTGCGCCTGTACAAGCTGCTGGAGGACGCCGATGGCAACCCCATCCTTGAAAAACGTTATCCCACCGTGCCCGGCGCATCCGAGCCCGATGAGCGGCCTTTCACCTTCCTGGTTACAGGCCCCCTCTACCCAGGCCAGCCGGAACCCGATCCTGTGGAAGTCACCGTATACAGCAACCGCGTCCAGAACCCCGCGGCGTTGACCGGGCTCGCTTACGGCACCTACCGGATATCCGAAAAGAATACGGAAGTCACCGACAACGCCAATGTATCCGACTTGTATGTGATGCCCGCGTCCGTGGATGTCACCATCGGGATAGACAGTCCCCTGGGCACCGCCACCCTGACCAACCGGGAAAAGGCGTTAGGTAACCTGGCGATCCGGAAAACGCTTCTGGACGCCTCCGGCAATAAAATCACCGATGGCCGCGCGTTTGATGTGCTGGTGGAGGGTGAGACCCTGGAGGCGCCCAGAACTTACCGGGTTCCGGCAGGTGGCATGGCCCTGATCAGCGGCCTTGAATTCGGCGAATATACCGTGGTGGAGCTGGACAGCACTAACGCTTATGCGACCGGCTACAGTTTGACAGCGGATGGCGAGCCCACCGGCCAGTCCATCACCGTCGCGCTGAGCCTTGAGCCAAATGTCATCCGGCTGGGCCAGACTGTCTACATCACCAACAAGGAGCTTGAAAACGCCAGCCTGACGCTGTCTAAGCGCGTGTACAACACCCAGGGCGGCATCGGCTCCTCCAGCCCCAACCCGCCGGTCTTCCTGGCGGAGGTCACCGGGCCTAATGACTACAAGCATGTGGTGCGCCTGCCGGCGGACGGCAGCCCCAACACCATCTCCAACCTGCGCCACGGCACCTACGCCATCCGTGAAATCGAGCCGGAGGAAGGCTACAAGCTGGCCGATTATACTGTCACCAACCCGGCTGATGTGGTCCTGGGGTACGACAGCCAGAGCCAGACAGTGGAACTCAATGGCGCCGCGGTGGTGGAAAACCGCGAACTTCCGCTAGGCAGCCTGCTGGTCAGCCTGCAAATCGTGGCAAACCAGAAAGATGCCGATGGCCAACCCATTATGGTTACCGACCCGCGTGGTTTCCAGGTAACCGTCACCGGGCCGTCCTTCCCGGATGGCAAGGTGATAGAAGTCACCAACGGCATACCCAATGATGAGCTGACAGCACTGCTCTATGGCGGGTATGAAATCACCGGCATCGCGGACGTAAACGGCAATTCCATCGACCATCTCTACATAACAACCCTGATTCGGCCATCGGATACACTCCATATCGACAAGCAGTCAGGCGAACTGATGATTCAGCTGCGGGAGCTGCCCCTGGGCGTGCTCACCGTGTCCGCCGAGGTGCTGGACGCGGATGGCAACCCGGTGCCTGATGGACGGGAAGTGACCGTCACCGTGCATGGCCCCAGCTTCCCGGCGGAAGGCAGAGAAGTAACCATCGTAACCGGCGAGCCCTTCCCCGTGCTCAGCGGGCTGGTGTACGGCGAGTACACCGTGACGGCCGAGGATCAGGGGTACACCGTCACCCTGCCGGAGCCTGTGACGCTGTCCATCAACAATAAGGAAGGCAATCTGCACACGCTGTTTGAGGAAGAGGATGATGGTAAACTGATCCTATCGGCTGAGGTGCTGGATGCCCAGGGCAAAGAGGTGCCGGACGGCCGCGAGGTAACCGTTACCGTGTACGGGCCCAGCTTCCCGGAGGGAGAGAAAATTACCATCATAACCGGTGACCCCTTCCCGGTATTGGAGGGCCTGGCCTATGGCGAGTACCATGTTGAGGCGGAGGATCCCAACTACATCATTACGCTGCCCGAGCCCGTTACCCTGAAGCATGACAACAAGGAAGACCGTCTGCATACTGTGTTGAAGGAGCCGGCGGTCGCCAAACTGACTATATCCGCGGAAGTACTGGACGCACAGGGCAAAGAGGTGCCGCCCGGCCGCGAGGTAACCGTTATCGTGTACGGTCCCAGCTTCCCTGAGGGCAAGAAGATTACCATCGTTACCGGCCAGCCCTTCCCTGTATTGGAGGATTTGGCTTTTGGCGAGTACAGGATTGAAGCGGATGATCCGCAATACATCATCACGCTGCCCAAGCCCGTCACCCTGAGCCGCGATCAAATGGAAGGCACCATGCATACGGTGTTCCAGGAGCGGCAGGCTTACGAGGTAACTTTGGGTGTATTGGTATATGATGAGAACGGCAGGGAAATCAGACCTGATATTACCTTTATCGTCTGGCTTTACGGACCGGATTTCCTACATGGCAAAGCCTTTGAAATCCGTCCGGGCATGAAGAACGCCCAGATTGTGAAAAATCTGTCCGCAGGCTACTGGTTTGTAAGAATCCAGAACCCTGGTGAGTACCGGGTTGCTTTGCCGGACAGCCTGCTGCTTAGCAATGACAACCCCAAGGGTCAGTTGATCATTAAACTGTATACGCGCGTGCCCCAGCCCGCCTTGGGCAGCATCACCTACCATGTCGGCGATACTGTAGAATAAACTCTTCAAGCCGCGGGGAGTCCCCGGCTGGATCATTCAAAAGGGAGTAATCCATGTATAAGACAATCACCGCAGGACTGCTGGCGCTGTTCATGATGTTTTCCTGCATTAGCCCAACAATCGCGCAGGAGGAACCCCGGGAACTCGTGGTTGCCAACCCCACAAAGGTCAGCGGGATGTTTTTCACCAACCGATGGGGAAACAACACCTCGGACATCGATGTGCGCACACTGCTGCATGGTTTGGGCACGGTGGCCTACCGGGGCGATTTTGACCGGCTGATCAACCCCACGGTTGTCAAGGCATACCATCGCGCGCAGGATACTCAAGGGCATGTTACCTATACCCTGACATTATGGGAAGACCTCCGCTTTTCTGACGGCAGTCCCATCACGGCAAAGGACTATGCCGCGTCAGTCCTGCTGCAGGCAAGCCCTGAGCTGATGGTAATCAGCCGCTCCGATAGCAGGAGCTATGATTACCTTCTGGGATTTGATGCCTATATCAGCGGCGAATCTCCACGCTTGTTGGGCTTGCGGCTTTTGGATGAGTATGTCCTCTCCCTCACCATTGACAAGGCCTATCTGCCTTTCTACTTTGAGCTAAACCTCATCGATATTGTTCCCTACCCCCTGGAAGTTCTCTTACCAGGCATGGCGCTAACAGATCATGAAGATGGCCTGGGATTTGCGGAGCCGATAAACCAGGATGCCCTTGAAAAAAGACTCCTGGGGGATCAGGGCTATCTCAGCTATCCCACGGTTACTTCCGGGCCTTACCGGCTAGTGTCCTATCAGCCTGAAAATGGCGAAGTGCAGGTAGAGAAGAACCCCTACTTTAAGGGGGATTATCAGGGACAAACCCCTTCGATTGAGCGCGTGCGCTTTGTGGAAGCGAAGAATGAAACCATGCTCTCCCAACTGCTGCAGGGCCAGGTGGACCTGCTCAACAAGATGACCTGGCATACCGCCGTCTCCCAGGCGAGGGCGCAGGCGAACCGGGGCACTATCCAAATCCAAGGCTATGATCGGCGTGGTTTGGCGTATCTGAGCTTCACTTGCGATGAGGGGGTCACGGCTTCCCAACGAGTGCGCCAAGCGGTCGCTTCACTGGTCGACCGTGAAGGCATTATCCGGGAAGCCCTCGCCTCCAATGGCAAGCCGGTATACGGATACTATGGCATTGGCCAGGAGTTGGTCATCGGCAAAGAGGACCAGCTGAAGGAATTGCTCCATCTGTATCCCACAAACTACGCCGCGGCGGAAAAACTGCTTGTGGAAGATGGGTGGAGTTTGGATGAAAACGGCAACGAACTGCGCAAAGCAAGCGGCAAACAGCGCTACCGCAAAGAAGGGGATACGCTTGAGCCCCTTGTGCTTCGCATGGCGTTCAGCCAGGGAAACCCCATCGCAGAAACAGTCGCGAAACAGCTGGAAAAAGCGCTGAGGCAAGTTGGCGGGCGCTTGGACATCCAGCCCCTGGAAACCAGAGAACTCTTTCAACAATACTACCGCCAGCAAACACGGGCGTTCGATATCCTTTTCCTGGGCAGCAACTTTGACATGATCTTTGACCCCTACCACGCCCTCCTCCCCCTGATAGGCGGACAGGGCCAGCGGAATCTGACCGGTATTGATGACCCTGTATTGCTTCAACTAAGCGAGCAGATGCGGGATACGGTACCTGGTGATAAACTTGGCTATGAGAGGAGATGGCAGCAGTTTCAGCAACGCCTTGTCAATCAGCTGCCGCTGCTTCCCCTGTACTCCAATGAGTATTATGACGCCTTCACAAATGACCTAGTCAATTACCACCCTGAGGCGCATTTCAGTTGGGCCCAGGCTCTGCTGTATGCCAGGTGGAGGTAAGGTCGTGATAACCTAGTTCAGAGCGGTATATGCAGAATTCTGTGCGGTGAGATGGCTTGATTCAATAAACCTAGGATAACCTGGGAATAGGCTTACCGTATTGGCTGTTTAACAACTTCGTCTCTGAAAGCTGTAGGTTCGAGTCCTACTGGGCGTTCCGACGAAAACCGTTGAACTTTATATGGTTCAACGGTTTTCGTCGTATTGTAAAGGAATGTTTCCTAAGCTTTCCTGCTGCGAATCAATGAAACAGTATATTGACAAACCCAGGGTTACATCATACAATTCAAATAGTTAAAAAAGTTAATTAAGGAGGATCCGCCAATGAACCGCGCTGAGGAAATGCAAGGCAAGGTGAACAAGGTACGCGCACTGCTGCAGGAAAAAGGCGCGCAGGGGATGCTGATTGGACAGCAGAGCAATTTTTCCTGGATAACCGCAGGCGGCCGGGGATTTCTCGGGCTTGCCAGCGTCAACGCCTGCGCTCAGGTATTGGTGACGCATCAGGATGTTTTTCTGTTGACAAATAATATCGAGTCCGGACGTCTGATGGAGGAAGAGCTGCCAGGCTTGCCCATCAAGGCCCACAGCGTTCCCTGGCAGCAGGACAGTCAGCTCGGCCTTGCCGCCCAGCAACTGGCTAATGGGGCGGTGCTGCAGGACACGCAGGAATCCGCCTGGTTTCTGGGACAGCGCACATCCTTACAGGATGAAGAAGTCAGCCGTTTCAGGGCATTATGCGCGGAGCACGCCCAGGCGGTGGAGGGGGTAATACTAAGGCTAACCCCCTCTGTCAGCGAGTTTGAGGTGGCCGGGGCGGTTTCAGAAGCGCTATGGGAACGGGGGATAGAACCGATTTCCCTGTTCATCGCGGCGGATGACCGCATCTCCAGAGTCAGGCATTTTATTCCCACGCGGAAGAAAGCAATCCGGCAAATCGCAGTATCTGGTTGTGCCAGGCGCCATGGACTGGTTTCCTCTATGACGCGCATGGTATCCTTCGGAGCCCCCTCTACGGAACTAAAAGTGCATCATGAAAAACTCCTCCAAGTGGAAGCGGCCGGGTGGGCGGCGCTTACGCCAGGCGCGCCGCTATCCGATGCGTACCAGGCAATGTGCCGCATGTATCAGCGGCTTGATATGCCGCAGGAGTGGAACAACCATCATCAGGGGGGCGTGACAGGGTATCAGGCAAGAGAGGTGCGCATGCAGGACCAGACGGATTTTCCCGTCGCGTGGAATCAGGTGTTCGCGTTCAACCCCTCCTGCCCCTATGCAAAAACGGAAGACATGGTTTTGCTGGGCAAGGAAGGTATAGAACTGCTGACTTCCCCAACGCCCATGTGGCCTACCTTGCAAGCCGCAGGGCATCAGCGGGCGGACATTTTGGTGCTATAAGAGAAAAAGCAAAGCCCCCGCCGCTTTTTTGCGGCGGGGGCTTTGCGCTTTATCCCATCAGATAATCTCGATATTCTTCAGCCTGGCGAAGATTTTGAACACCTGCGTGAAGTCGCCGTATACCATGGAGACATGATGGGCGACCCCGCCGTAGATAACGGCGTCCAGCACATCCTGCATCTTCTGGTCGAAGCGCACTTTGGCGTAGGTGCCTGCCAGTTCCTTCTCCATGGGCAGCGCTTCCCCGGCGCGGTTGAACAGCCTGTACCGCCCGTTGATGCTGTCAAGGCGCGCCATGTTGATGCGTCCTGATTTCATGACAAATCCGGCTGTCACACCGCGGCCGCCCGCGTGGTAGGTGTCCAGTGTCGGGGTACAGGCGCCGTCCTGCAGGTTGCAGGGGGCAACGCCGCAATGCCACATCAACGCGCTGTTTTCCTCGGGGTTTACCTGGGACAGGTCTGCCATATAGGGTGTCTCAGCGCCGGCGGCGCTATGGCAGATCATGGTGATGGCGCAATCCGCATCCCCTTCGCAGCTCAGCAGAAGGCCGTCGCTTTGCGCCAGGGACATGGCGGCGCAGGGGGCAACACCATACCCCGCGGCAAACTCGGGCCAGCAGCGCACCGCGATGGCTGTCAGGCCGTTTTTGTCTGCCAGCATACGGAAACGGGCAGCCAGTTCGCACACCTTCACCTTTTTCTCCTCGGGAAGGTCTGAAGCGGGGAACGCGGTTTCCATGATGTTCCTGTATTTATCCACCAGTTCTTTTTCCGGTACGATCTCCCACAAGCTGTTTAGCGTGAAGTAATCAATAATGGTGCCGAACTTTTCGTACATCGCCAGTTCGCTGACCGCCACATTGAAGAACCCGTGGGCGCGGGAACCGATGATGCCAAGGTGGCTTTCTTTCAAAGCGCGGATCATCCGCACAGCATCCACCCAGTTTTCGTCGATGGTGTCGCCAACCGTATAGGTAAAGTCGGATATCCCGCTTTTTACCAGGTTGGAGGCGTTCAGGTTCACCCCGCATACCGAGTTAAGCCTGATTTTTCCGCCGTTGTACGGCAGTTCGGGCAATCCCCACAGGAGCAGGGGTTTCTCCGCCCGTTTTCTGATTTCCAGAAGCAAATGCCCCAGATGGAAAGTGCCGGAGATGACGGCGATTCCGTCCACCCGCTTAGAAGCGAAGGTTTCCCCGGCGTGAATGGCTTCCTCCACCTCCATGATGATGTTGGGGATGGCCACAAGATCCACCTGCTCCAACTTCTTCAGGTCTTCCAAAATGCCTTTGTACAGGTCCGCGGCGGCGGGATAATCAAATGTACTGCGCGTCAGGCAGACGACGCCTAATTTTATTCGCTGCTTCATTCTTCGCTCCTTATAAACATATCTTCTTCCAGGTCATGAACGGTGGCGGCGGCTTTTGTCAGCCATTCCTTGCGCCACTCCTCCAGATCCTGCAGGAAGTCCGTGGTCAGAAAGGCTTCCGCCATCTTGACGCCCATTTCCGGCGCGACAATCCATCCGCCCATGCACAGAATCCGCGCGCCGTTGATGGCCCGCGCCATTTTCGCGCTGTACACACTTTCGCAGGCTACTGCCTGCACACCTTTGTATTTGTTGGCCAGAATACTCATACCCGCGCCTGTACCGCAGACCAGGATGCCCAAATCAAACGCATCCTGCTGCACCTGTTTGGCCAGTTCCGGCGCGACCACAAAGAACCCTTTGGGGTGCTCGATATCCTGGGTACCCAGGTCTTCAAAGTCAATCTGATTGTCTTTCAGATACTGCTTCACAGCCTCTTTCAGGGGGAAACCTGATTTATCAGAGCCAATGGCAACCTTCATTTCATTTTCTCCTTCTTCTCGATAATATCCAGACAGGCTTGCGCGATATCTTCTTTGCGCATCCTGAAACGTTCCTTCAGGTAGGGCATCATGCCCACTTCGCCGAACATATCATTAAAACCAATGGGCGCCATCAAGGTGGGGCACTCCATGCTCAGGGCCTCTGTCGCCGCGGAAAAGAGGCCACCGATGGTGCTGTGATTCTCAGCGGTGACAACACACCCGGTTTTTCGGGCGGACTTGATGATTGTCTTCGCGTCAATGGGCTTGATGGTGTGAACGTTGATTAACTCGGCGTCCACCCCCTTTTCACGAAGCAGCGCCAGCGCCTGGATGCTCTCCTGCACCATCAGGCCGGAAGCCAGGATGGTGACATCCTTCCCTTCCTTGATGACATCAGCCTGGAAAAGGTTGAATGTATAGTCCTCAGGGAATACATCATCTACTTTCTTTCTGTGCAGCCGTACATAGACGGGCCCCGGATGATCCACCACCTGCTGCATGGATTTTTTCAACTGTACAGCGTCCACAGGCTCAAAGATAACCATATCCTTTAAACTGCGGATTACCCCGATATCCTCCACCCCCATGTGGGTGCCGCCGTTAAGTTCGGCTGATATGCCAGGATCGGTACCGATAATTTTTACGTTCTGCTGGGCATAGCAAACGCTGATGGCCAGCTGATCGCATACGCGCCTGGTCGCGAAAGGGGTAAAGGTGCTGATAAAGGGGATGTACCCGTAACTGGCCATGCCCGCGGCGACGGACACCATGTTGGCCTCCGCGACGCCCACATTAAAGCACCTGTCCGGGAACTGACTGGCCAGGCTGTGGGTACCGCCGGCTTTTGCCAAGTCTGCGTTAACCAGGACAATCCTTTCATCCTGATTCATAAGTTCTTTCAGGCAGGTCGCGAATACTTCCCGCATTTCCAACTGGCTCATTTTTCCCTCCTGAGTTCTTCAATCGCTTTTTGTGCGTCATCCTGGCTAAAGGGCATGTTATGGCAGCCGGGGCCTTTGGCTTCCACGAAGGAAACGCCTTTGCCCTTGATGGTTCTGGCGATGATCATGGTTGGTTTTTCCTGTGTCTTCGCTTCCTGGATGGCTTGATCAATCTGATGCGCGTCATGGCCATCCACGCTGATCACATGCCAGTTGAAGGCCCGCCATTTATCCTCCAGGGGAGAGATGTTGTTCACCTCGTGGACGTGCCCGTCAATTTGCATATCATTGTAGTCTGTGAAGGCAATCAGATTGCGCAGTTTCTGGCTGCCCGCGTACATGGCGGCTTCCCAGATCTGGCCTTCCTGGGATTCGCCGTCCCCCACAATGGCGTAGATGGTCGCGTTGTCGCCTTTGAGGCGGGACGCTAAGGCGATGCCCACCGCGCAGGAGAAGCCTTGCCCCAGGGACCCGGCGGTCATGTCAATGCCGGGGGTCTTGTTCATGTCGCAATGGCTGGGCAAATTGGTATTGGACTGGTTCAGGGTCAGCAATTCTTCCAACGGAAAGTACCCCTTCAGAGCCAGCGCGGCATATACCGCCGGCCCGGCGTGCCCTTTGCTGACGACCAGGCGGTCGCGTCCCTGCATCTGGGGGTTCTGGCTGTCCACACGCATGTGCTTGAAATACAGGTTGGCAAGTATTTCCGCCAGAGAGAGGCAGCCTCCGATATGCCCGATGCCGATTGATCCGATACACAATGCGGTTTGTTCCCGGATTTCCCGGGCTCTCATTTTCAGGTCTTGTTCCATTTTTGAATCCTTTCCGTTTGTCATTGCATTTATCCCTTCACGGCGCCGCTGCTGAGGCCCGTGATAATCTGGTTCTGGAAAATCATGTACAGCAGGATGCTGGGAACGATGCTGATAACGATGGCTGCGTACATGGAGACGAAGTCGGTGGAAAACTGATTGGTAAAATAGCGGATTCCAAGCTGGATGGTGCGGATGTTCTGCGAGGAGGTCAGAAGGTTCGCGAAAACGAACTCATTCCAGCAGGTGATGAACTGGAAGGTTGCCGCGGTCATGATGCCGTTGCGCGACAGGGGGAAGACAATGCGGGTGAAGCGTCCGTAAAAACCGCAGCCGTCGATGTACGCCGCCTCCTCAATCTCGCGGGAAATCCCTTCCATCAGCCCCCGGATGATGACGGTGGACATGGGGATGCCGGTGGCTGCGTACAGCAGGATCAAACCAGCCCTGGTGTTGTACAAACCGATGGAGGTAATGGTGATAAAGTACGGAACCATCAGGGCATTCAACGGCACCAGGATGCCGGCGGAAAACATGGTAAAGATGGCGCCGTTGCCCTTAAAAGTAAAACGGGACAGGCAATACGCCAGCATGCTGGCCAGCACTACGTTCAGCAAGGTGGCCGACAGGGCGATAAAAATGGAATTGCCCATCATCATCAGCATCCCAGAAACCCGGAAGGCGTTCTGGTAGTTGACAAACTGCCATACCTCGGGCAGCGCGAAGGGGTTGCCAAACAGCTCTGTATTGGTTTTAAAGGAGGAAACAATCAGCCACAACAGCGGGAACAAGGTATAAAACGCGAAAAAGACAATCAGCAGCCACTTGAAGAGGTTGGCTGGTGTAAAGCGTTTATGCCCGCTTGCCTGGCGGAACGTTTGCTTGATGGTCGTCATATCGTTCCTCCTCACTCGTAGGCGGCATGCCACAGTTTGAATAACTGTCGTATGCCGACAATGACGATGATGCCGACAATAATCAGCATGACAGAGGCGGCGTTGGCCAACCCATACCGCATGTTCTGTATCTGTTTGTACAGGTATAGAACCATCGTGCTGGTGCGGTTGGCCGGGCCTCCATTGGTTAACAGGTATACCTGTTCAAACTGGCGCAGGCTCATCACGGCGGCCAATGTGACACAGGTCATGATGCCGTTGCGCGCCAGGGGCAGGGAAATCGCGAAAGCCTGACGGATTTTTCCTGCGCCGTCAATATCAGCCGCCTCGTAGTAATCCTTGCTGATACCGCTTAAGTCGCTCATGACAATGACCATGTAATAACCGATGTAGAACACCCAATAAATCAGGACGGCGGGAAACGCGGTCTGCAGGGTGCCCAGCCAGTTTTTCGCCAAGTCAGCTCTGCCCAGCAGCTTTAAGATACCGTTGAGCAACCCATACTCGCTGTTGTAAACAGCGGACCACAGCATGGCCAAGGCGACACCGGAAATCACCTGGGGAAAATAATAGACAGTGCGGAATAGTTTCCAGCCCCGCGGCCTCTCATTGAGGATTAGTGCCATCAATACAGCGAGGGGAACCTGCACGCAGGTCGCCACCAACGCCCAGACGAGGTTGTTGGTTAAACTGCGCCGGAAAACGGATGTTTTCCAGATGCTGGCATAGTTGTCAAACCCGACAAAGACAGCCTCGGTCATCCCATCCCATTTAAACAGGCTGACAACCAGGACATACCCCACGGGGATGATAAAGAATAAAAGGAAAAGGATTAAACCCGGCAGTGTGAAGGACACAAGGCCAATCCGGTCGTGCCTGGTCAGCTTCATGAAACACCTCCGATTCTTTGAAGGGAAAGCCGCCGGATATGGCGCGGGGAAATATCCGGCGGCTTTCGATTGCAGGTAATCAGTCGAGATTGTCTTTCAGGAGCTGAACAAAGCCCTGGGCGTCCACTTCTCCCAGTACCAACTCGTCCAGCGCGGCGGGGAATCCGTTGGCGACTGCGGTGGGCATCTGGTCATTGAAGTGCTTGACGAGGTAAGGCGCGGCCGCCATGGCGCTGGCCAGGTCCTGCTTCACCTGAATGTCATCAGGGTTGGCTTCCAGCTTGATGGAGAACATGGAGCCGGCAGTCGCGGCTAGTTTGTACAGCCATTCAGGCTGGGTGATGAATTTGAAGAACTCCACAATGGCTTGTTCTTTTTCCGGGTTGTCCTGTTTGGCGGCGCACAGGTACGCCTGCACAGTGCCGGCCATGCCGCCAAAGGTGCCCATCCCGCCGGTATACTCGGGGGGCAGGGCAAATTTCACTTTGTTGCCCAGGTCATTCACGCCTTCCTTGGCGAAGCGGGGCAGGAACCAGGGGCCGTTGGTATAGACGGCGGCTTCAAAGTTCAGGAAGTGGCCGTTGACCACTGCCGCGCCGGCGCCTACAGCGTCGGAGGAGGTGTAATCAAACATCTTTTTCAGTACTTCAGCGGCGGTGACAAAGGCAGGGTCATCCAGCCCGCGGTTGTAAACTTCGGGTCCCCCGACAGCCAGCAGAATGTTGGAATACCAGAGCATGCTAGTCCAGGCGTTTTCACCGGTCATCAAAGGGAAGGCGACGATGTCCTGTTCCTTTAATTTTTCGGCCATGACGAACATTTCGTCATAGGTCTTGGGGAATTCAGTATAGCCGGCCTTTTCCAGCAGTTCGGTATTGTAATAAAGCCCGAAACCTGCGCTTTCAAAGGGAATGGCTACCAGCTGGTTTTCTACGGTTGCTTCCTGCAGGCTGCCGTCAGAAAAGGTTTTTGCCCACTCGCTGTCGGTCAGGTAGGGGGCAAAGTCCATCAGTTTGCCGGACGCTACCAGATCATTCAGCTTGAAGACATCAACGCTGAACAAGTCCGGCAGGTTGCCGGTGGTAATCATGGTGCGGATTTTATCACGGTATGCCTGATAATCGGTCTGCTCTTCAATGACGATGTTTACCTTGCCTTTGTAAGCTTCGTTGAAAGCAGCCACCATTTCGGCGAACACGGGGGCTTTGGAGTCGGTTCCCACCCAGATGCTGGGGAAGTTCAGTGTAATTTCTTCCTTGGGGTTGAATTCCGCGCTGCTTTGCGCAAAGGCGGATGCAGAAAGAGAGAACAACAGGATCGCTGCCAGTATCAGAGATAGCAGTTTCTTCATAGTATAACCTCCGTTTATTTCTCAATGCCTTACGGCAAAGGTTCTGATGGATATTTCTTCTCGATAATTAACTATCTTAATTATATAGGATTTCCGGACAGATGTAAAGTGTCAATTCCATCAGATGATGCTTCTCAGGGTCGGAATCAAGCCGATAGCTTCGCTTCCTCTCCGAATAAAAACAGGGGGCTGCCCCATGGGGGCAGGCACTTCATGGTGCTGTCCGCCCTGATAGGTTTGCTCGTTCCACAAGTATTCCCATTCTCCCTTGGGCAGGTACAGTTTGCGGGTTTGGGCGCCCATCTCGACAACAGGCGCAATCAGCATATCCTGCCCCAGCATATACTGGTGCATCGCTACCGCGGCCTCCTCGTCCCCGGGGTCATGAAAGAAGGTTGGGCGCATTACCGGTATCCCTTGCCGGCTGTTCAATTCTGCCAGGGGAAGGATGTAGTCGAGCAGCGCGGTATGGATACGGGAAAAGCGGGAGAAGAACGCAATGGTTTCCCCATCGGCGTCAAACTGGTGGTTCACTGTCGGCCGATTGCCTTCATGGGTGCGCATCACGGGGGTAAAAGCCGCGAATTCGCATCCTCTCAGCAGAAGCTCCTTGGTGCGGCGCATATCAAACAACGCGGTATAGCCGCCGATATCAAAGGTAAACATGCCAAAGCCTGTCATGGCAAGGGACAACGCAGCGTTGATGACGCTGGGCAGACCATCATCCAGACTCCAGTCCACGCACTGGTCTCCGCCAAACATCATTGGGGAGTAGCGCTGGGTTTCCGTAGCGCCCGAGCGGGTGTAGAAAACCACCTGGCCGTCCAGACCCGCGGCTGCCACCGCTTCCCTGTTGCATTTTGCCCATAATGTGGGGTATAGATTGTGGGCTTGCATGGGATCCATCCCATTAAAGGGGGCGCAATCCGTGGGCAGGTACTCGCCGAAATCCGCCATCCAGCCGCGGAAACCAGTCCCCAGCAGATTGTCGCGGATGATGTCCCGATACCAGGCAAAGGCATCCGGATTGGTTAGGTCAACGATACCGCAGTCGAATTCGCCAAAATCGCTCAAATAGATGGAGCCGTCTTTGCGGCGGATCAGATACCCGTTCTCCATGGCAATTTGATAGAGGAGACCGTCATTGACCAGGTAGGGGTTGATATAGCCGAGCCAGTGTATGCCCCGCGCGGCGTCTCGGGCGATGTCTTCCTTCAGGGAAGGATATCTGCCCTGATTCCACCGCCAGTCCCACTGAAGGCGCTGACCAAAGGATGTATCCCGTCTGCCGGCCCAATCCTGTATCCATACGCCGCTGACATCGGTGTTGTTCCTGAGCATCCGTTCCAATTTCTCATTGGCGATGCCGGACCCGCCCTGTACGCCCAGCATCACCCCGCGGAAAGCCCATTCGGGCAGCATGGGTTGGCGGCCGACAATGCTGGTTAAATCCTGCAACAGCGCGGGATAGGTGTCTTTGGCGCATAGGGTCATCGTGAAGGATGTGTTCCACAGAAGCAACCGATGGCAATCCGGGCGGGTGAAGTCCGCAACCATGTAATCACTGCCGTGCACATGAGCGTAATACAAGCGGGACGACACAAAGGTGGCTTGGGGATAGTAGGTGGTCCAGTAATCGCCGCCCCCGCCGTCATAGCTGTCGGCCAGGAAGGTGGTCATGGTTTTCTTGTTGCGGCCTACGCCCTGCTCGCATGTCAGGATGGGATACGCTCTTCCCCGCAAGTCAAGCGCGGAAAACTGCTCGCCCAGGCCATAGACATGCTCTTTATCCTGGGCATGCAGGGACAGCCACAGCCGGTTGAACCGGGATGCGGGGGTGCTGCCCTCCAGCACAACCCTGTCTCCCTCCTGCCTGATGTGCAGCGCGTACTGTATTTCGCCGCAGTCGGATAGAAAGGTTATAAGGGCAGCGTCTTCCTTTTGTTCAAGGGTAAAGCGCCGGAGGGGAAGGCGCTCCGAAACATCATCTTCCACAGAAAAATTGCCCCTGTGCATCGTGATGGATTCACTGCCAACCCCAATGGATAACATGGGCGTTTGCGCCGAATGGACAAGGAGCACCCGCCCGCCGAGGGATACTTCAAAACCATTTTGATTCGAGGATATCTGCATAAGGATGATTCCTTTCAGTATATTCCGCCTGCCGAACCTATTAAATAGATAATCAGCGCCATCAGGGGCGCCGCGGCCAGTGTCATGATGGTGCCGGATTTTGCCATGTCAGGGATGGAGAAATAGCCGGTTGCGTAAGGCAGCACGCTGGTGGGCGTACTGGTTACCAGAATAAAGGCGGTGTTCATCGTCATGGCTGCGGGGATGATGATAGCCATCGGCTGAATGCCCTGCTGCTGCGCGAGGGCGATCAGGATCGGCGCGGTTACCGTGGCGGTAACCGTATTGCTGGATAAGCCAAGCTTCAACACGGAAACCATCAGGATAACAGAAAGTATCTGCAGGTAAGGGGAAAGATTGCCCACCCCTCCAAGAAGTAAGGTAGCAATCCACCCGGCGGCGCCGGTTGAGTACATCAGCATCCCCAGGGAAACGCCGCTGGCAATCAGGAGGATGCCGCTCCAGGAGATATCTCCCTGGACATCCTTCCACTTAATGTCTGTTACCCCCGGGAAGAAGAATAGACAGGCGCCCAGCAGCGCGGGCAGGGAGGTGGGAATCCGCATGCCGGCCGCGTCGCCCAGCGGTTTGCTGACAAGCCACAAAACAATGGTGAAGGCGAAAATCAGCATGGCGCTGCTTTCGTTGCGGCTCAGAGGGGGCATCGCGCGAAACTCCTGCCGAAGTTCTTCCTTGGAGGAAGAAATACTGGACATTTCCGGCGGGAAGAACAGGATGAGCACCAGCCAGGCCAGCGGTATCATCACCAGGGCGACTGGTATGCCAAAGAGCATCCACTGGGTGAAAGTAATTTCCAGTCCCAGCATGTCCATGACAAAACCAATCAGCAAGGGGTTGGCGCCGGAGCCTGCCGGGGTTGCCGGGCCGCCGATGAGGGACCCCCAGGCCACGGCGAGGAACAAGGCTTTCCCAAATCGGCTCTGTCCGGGTACCAGGCTTTCTCTTTTCGCTACGGATAAAGCCAGCGGTGTCAGCACAGCAGCGGCGGCCAAAGTGGTCATCCACATGCCGAAGAACGCGCCTGCCAGCAGAAAGCCCAGCAGGATGCTTTTCGTGCTGTTGCCGGTGACGGACAATAGCCAGGTGGAAATCCGGCTGCCCAGCCCCGACAGCCCGATGCAGGAGGAGATAATCAGCACCCCGATGAAGAAGACGATGGTGTCGCTGCCAAAGCCAAGGGCGACAATATTCGCGAAGGTTTCAGTCCGCAGCACAGCCAGCAGCACCATGCCGAATAACCCAGTTATGTGGAAGGGCATTGGTTCGCTCATCCACAGAATCAGGCAGAAAAGCAGTACGCCGATGGTGCTGCGGCCCGCGACGGTTAACGGCGCGTTTTCCAACTGAAGGAGGGATTCGGGCAAAGGCAGCAACTCAAACAAGGCGAGGGCGGCAAAAGCCGCCACAAGCCAGAATACTTTTCGCGGGGTAACCTTTTTTGCCTCAGCCACGCAGGTTCCCCCCAGACAAGGCTTCTTTCAGCAGAGTTCCGGTTTCTCTCGGTCGGCGGGCAACCAGCGCGCCGGCTTCTTCCAGGGCTTTTGTTTTATAATCCACGGTGCCCTTGTTGCCGCTGATGATAGCCCCGGCATGCCCCATGCGGGTACCGGCAGGGGCGGTGCGGCCGGATAGGAAGGCCACCAGCGGCTTGGTGAATCGCTTTGCGTTGAGCGCTTCAGCGACTTCCTCCTCCATGGTGCCCCCCAGTTCTCCGATGATTACAACAGCGTCCGTCTGGGCGTCCTGCTCAAAGAGCGGGAGCAGCTCGGCGAAACGTGTGCCTGGAACGGGGTCGCCGCCAACGCCAATCAGGGAGGATACGCCGAAACCGGCGGACACCACCATGGAGGTAACCTCATTGGTCAGCGAACCGCTGCGTGTCATGATGCCGACGCGTCCGGGTTTGTACACCCTCTCAATCCAATACGGCAGGCTGCCCATCATGGCCTGCCCGGGGGAGATGATGCCCGACGTGTTGCCGCCAATAACCGTTGCTTGGTTGGCAAGGGCGGCGGAGCGTATCCGCGCCTGGTCATGCAGGGGAATGCCGTCCGCCAGGGTGACAATCAGCTTGATACCGTTTTCCAGTGATTCCATCACCGCGTCCATAACAAAGCGGGGCGGCACAAACACCATGGAAGCATCTGCCGGGTGTTCCTGCAGTGCCCTCCTGACGCTGTGGTACACAGGCGCGCCGCAGCAGACCTGTCCTTCCTTGCCGGGGGTAGAACCGGCGACAACCCGTGTTCCCAGATCCATCATATGCTGTGTCCAGAAGGAGCCTTCCTTGCCCGTAATCCCCTGGACCAGTATGCGGGTATTTTGATTGATCAGGATGCTCATGCCAGTGTCCCTCCTTTGGCGACCGACACAGCGGTGCGCACGGCTTCCTCCGTGTCGGTATAACGAACCAGTCCGACCTCCCGGAAAATCTCATCCACCTTTTCCTCGCCGGTCCCCCTTAAGCAGGCAACGATGGGACAGGTAGGTTTCAGGTCCTGGATGGCCTGCACGATGCCCTGGGCCATTACATCCGCACGGGCGATGGTACCGAAGGTAACAATCAAAACAACCTTGGGATGGTTGGCGAGGCATAGCCGCATGGCGGTGCCTGCTTTCATGTAGTTGGGGCCTCCGAACTCCAGGTAGTTGGCGACGCTGCCGCCTTCAAAGTTCACCAGGTCGTAGACTGTGTTGGCAAGGCCCGCGCCGGCGCACATCAGGCTGATGTCGCCGCCAAACTCGATATAGGGGATGCCTTCCCTCGCGGCTTCATACTCCATGTCGCTGGCGTAGTAGGAACGGTCCTTTTCATACGCCTGCTGGCGGAACATGGCGTTGTCATCGATGTTCAGTTTGCCGTCCCCAGCCACGGCTGTCCCCGCGTCCGTCACGAACAGGGGATTGATTTCCGCCAGTTCAGCGTCCCGCTGGCAGAATACCTTGTACAGATTTCTGCATACAGCGCTGACGCTTTTGGCGGCCTCTCCTGTCAAGCCTAGGGTGAACGCAAAATCACTCAGTTGGAATGGCTGCAGCCCTTTATCCAGGTTGATTTGCATTTTGATGATTTTCTCGGGCGCTTCCATCGCCAGCGTTTCAATATCCATTCCTCCCTGCGCGCTTCCCATCAGCATGGCTTTGCCGCTGACAGGATCCATTCCCAGGGAGAGATAGACTTCCTGCGAAAAGGAAACGAGTTCTTCCACAAGTACGGCATGCAGCATGGGAAGCGCATCAAAGTAGCCCTGGATCAGTGCTTCTGCTTCCTGGCGGCTGGCTGCTTTTTTTACCAAGCCGGCTTTACCCCGTCCGCCGCTTAAGACCTGGCACTTCACCATACAGGGGGTGCCGATTGTGTCCAGCGCGGCAGCCATCTCCTGCTTGTTTTTTACCAGCGCGCTGCGGGGAATGGGGATACCGGCCTCTTTGAAAAGCTCTTTGGCCTGATACTCAAACAGCTTCATTGTTGCGTCTCCTTCAGATAAGCGCCGAAAACCTCCTCATCCGTTGGGCGGTGCGCGGCGATGGGCTCAGACAGCCAGGTCAGGTTCAGGAAATGCTTGTATGTTATGTTCTCGGTGGTTATGTTATTGCCCCATGTACCGCATCCGAGGGTTGTGGTGGAGGGCATGCCGTTGGTGAAATTGCCGCCATTGGCGGAAGCCTGGGGCTGACGCACCATGATGCGGCTGGTTTGCATGTGCTCCCCAAGGTATTGGATATATTCTTCGTTGAAGGTGTGTATCCCGCAGGAGTGCCCCCGCCCGGAATGGTTGGTCAGCCGCGTCAGGATGGAAACGCCTTCTTCAAACTTGCCATAGCGCCAGATGGTGAGCACGGGGGACAGTTTTTCCTCGGCGAACAAGTCTTCCTCCAGGGGCATGCTGCCTTCCACAAGCAGCATCACTGTATTTTCCGGCACGGTGATACCCGCCATGGCGGCGATGGCTTTCGCGCTGCGCGCGACGATTTTCGCGTTGATGGCAAGATGGCCTTTTTTATTATGCACCCACATGGTTTCCAGCAGCTTGTTCCTTTCCTCACCCTGCACCAGATAACCGCCTTCCAGTTTCAACTGGGCAATCATGGAATCATAGACGCTGTCCTGCACCACAATGGAGTTTTCGCTGGAACAGGAGGTGGCGTTGTCAAACGCTTTGCTGACGCGGATTTTTTGCGCCGCGTCGGCGATATCAGCATCCTCCGCGATAATCTGGCACGAATTACCCGGGCCTACCCCAAAGGCTGGCGTGCCGCTGGAGTAAGCAGATTTCACCATCGGTCCGCCGCCGGTGGCGACGACCAGGTCCACCTGCTTCATCAGTTCCGCCGTTAAATCCAGGGAGGGTTCTTCAATAACCTGTATCAAATCCGCGGGCGCTCCTACCTTATCAAGGCCCTTGCGCATCATGTCAACGGCTAGTTTGGTGCTGTTTTTCGCGGTGGGGTGCGGAGAAAAAATGACGGCGTTGCGCCCTTTCAATATGGAAACCGCGTTGCTGGAGGGGGTGGCTGTCGGGTTAGTTACGGGGGTCAGCGCGCCGATTACGCCAACGGGTTTAAAAAACTTACGTATGCCCTTTTCCTTGTCCCATTCGGCAAGGCCGACGGATTTGGCTTTGCGCACATCATCGATAACGCCCAGCACTTTGTTCTTATGCTTTTGAATTTTGTCCGCCACATTTCCCATACCGGTTTCCGCGACCGCTGTTTCTGCGAGCAGTTTGATGTTCTCATCGCGGTACACCTCCCAGGCGACAGCGACACACACCCGGTCTATCTGCTCCTGGGTATACGCCGCGACCTGTGCCTGCGCCTTGCGCGCTCTATCCGTCAGTTCCCGAATAATCGCCTGGTTTTCCATGTTGTCCTCCTTGCGTGGTCGGTATGTCATTTTACTGCTGCCATTATAGCATTAATTAATCGACTGAATCAATATGCTTTCAACAATTATTTATTTTTGCCCGGACTGGCCTCGGACGCGTCATCATAGGGCTTGCGCTCCGGCATGTTTCTGATTTGCGTTGAATTAGGGGTGCGTCTTTGTTATACTGTGGCAATGCATAGGGAGGACGTTCTATGAGACATCATGGCGACAACATGGCATCTGTCAAGAAATACAACCGCAGTGTAATATTACAATTGCTCCATCAGCATGGGGCATTGTCCAGAAAGCGGATATCAGAATTGATGTCGCTGACACCGGCGGCCATCACCATGATTGTTTCCGAGATGATTCAGGACGGGCTGATTGTCGAGGGAAACGCCGAAAAGACGGGCGGCTTTGCCGGGCGCAAGGAAATACCGGTTATGTTGTCCGCCGATAGCTACATTGCCCTTGGCGTCAGCATCAACCTGGAGGAATTGTTGTTGTCAGCGACCAACTTGAATGGCGTCCTGCTGTTCTCCAGGGCCATTCCCTTTGAAAACGGCATCGCGCCCGAACAAATTGTGGAAATGATCGCGGCAAACCTTCCGTCCCTGCTCGCGGAGCATGGCATTGGCAGCGACAAGGTGATGGGCATTGGGGTAACGGTGCGCGGCATTGTGGATATGGACACTGGCTTTTCGGTGGACTCCTTCGGCGCGCTTTCCAAACTCAACATTCCGCTGAAGGAAATGATCAATCAACGGATTTCCTGTCCCGTCAGCATAGACAACAATGTCAGGGGGCTGCTGCGCGCCCATCTGTTTTTTTCAGAGCAGTTTGAAAGCGGTGTCTTTTTTGTCCGTTGTGAAAAAGGAATCGGCGCCGCCATCCTTGCGGACGCGCGGATTTTAAACGGCGCCAGCGGCATGTGTTCAGAGTTTGGGCATATCCCCGTGGTTATCCGAAAGGGTAAACCCTGCAAATGCGGCAGGGCGGGCTGCCTGGAAACCGAGGCTTCCCCTTCCGCCATGGTGGAGGAAGCCAAAGCTGTTTTTTCCAAAGAGGATACGCCATACCTGTGGAAGCTTGCCAAGGGCAAGCCTGCCAACATCAGCCTGGCTTTGGTGATGCAGGCCGCGCAGGAAGATGCTGCTGTCAAGCGCATCGTGGAAACCGCGGCAATTTATCTGGCGAATGGAATCAAAGGGGCAATCTGCATTCTGGATCCCAGCCAGGTCGTTCTTTACGGCTCTGTATTTGAGTCGGAGTATTATATGCAGGTGCTTCATGCCCATCTTGAGGACGGGTTTCATACCAGGCTTCAGACAACCACTGTAATCAAAAGCCCCTTCAATCTGAAACTGGAAAGCACGGCAGCTTGTGTATTGGCAATTAACGCGTTCTTTAAAAGCGGCGGGCAGATATCTGCCTGCGCGATAGGATAACGATCTTCATAGGGACTCTAATCCCCAAAGAACACCCGCTCCACCACCGGCTTCGTCCACTTGCGAATCGGCTTTATCGTCGGCCCAATCAGCAGGGCGGAGAGGATGGTGCCTTCCCGCACGCCGTAGAGGCCGCCCATAAAAATCAGGGACAGCAGGATGGCCAGGGTAACAAGGGTCGAGTCTGTCCAGGTTTTCACCTGATTGAAGGGTTTCTTCAATTTGTCAGCCAGGGCCAGGGTCATGCCCTCGGCGGGCATGGAAACCAGCCGGGCATCCAGGTACAGGGAAATGCCCAGGGCTATCACCCCGATGCTGATAAGCAGCATCACCCATTGGCCTACATAGGTGGGCAGGGTGAAATTGCCTAATAGAGCTTTGGCGCCGTCCACAAAAAAGCCAAAGAGGGTGGAAAAAATCAGCTGGGTCAGGTTGATCCACTGAAAATCCCTCCCTTTAATCAGAATCTGCACCAGGATAAACAGGGAAAACACAGCAATGACGCAGGTGCCCATCTCGATGCTTGTTATCTGGGAAATCACATAGGGCAGTGAATTAACAGGGGAAATGCCCAAACGGGAGTTGATGGAAAGCGCCACCCCCAGCGCCAGCACCATCAGCCCTGCCACATACAGGAGGACCCGGTACAGATGTTTCCTCTTAATTTGCATACAAAAAAACCGCCTTTACTTCATCCGGTTTCATCCTAACAGGCGGTATGGGGATTAGCAAGGAATGCTATCTGGAAAAACCGTAATTGAACAAGTGCTTCATGTCCGCCCAAGCTTGGCCGCGGGTGCGGCAAAACAGCACAACGGCAATCAGGGTGGTGTCTCCCTTGGCGGCGGCGCCAGCGTAGCAAAAGCCCGCAGCCCGGGTAAAGCCGGATTTGATGCCGTAGGCGCCTTGATAGAACTGCGGGCTTAGCGGCTGCAGCAGCTCGGTGGTGCTGGTCAGGGGCAATTCTCCCCGCAGCTTGGTGGCGGGCAGGGTGTACTGGGTAGCGGCGGCGATGCGCACCACGGCGTTGTTGGCCATGGCGTAGCGGCTCAGGATCGCCAGATCCCGCGCGGTGGTGTAGTGATTGGCATCGTGATACCCGTGGGGGTTGACAAAGTGGGTATCCGCCATGCCCAGCGCCTGGGCTTTGCGGTTCATTTCCTCCACAAATTGCTGAACGGAGCCGGAGACAATCTCCGCCACTGCGTTGGCGGCGTCGTTGCCTGATCGAATCATCAGCCCGTAGAGCAGATTCCGCATGGTCATCTGTTCCCCGGGATACACCGGCACCAGGGAGGAATCCTTGGGCACCTGGGCGGCGCTGGCCGGCACGGTGACCATCCTGTCCAGATTGCCCTTTTCAACGGCTAGCAGCAGCGTCATGATTTTGGTGGTGCTGGCGGGGTACATCCGCTCTTCCGCGCCTTTGGCAAAGAGCACCTCGCCGGTGTTGCCGCTTAGCAGCACGGCGGTGCGGGCGTACAAAAACTGCTGCTGCAGGCTGCCGGGGTTCTCTTCGTCGAAAAACTCCGGCGCCTGGATGCCAAAACCGGCCAGGTTCTGTTTCAGCATGTTGCGGGTGGCTTCGTCTGCGATGCCGTTGACCTGGATCTCCGCCGCGCCGCCGCTTGCCAGCACACGCTGGAAGGCTTTCAGGGCTTCCTCTGTCTTACCGCCAAACTGGCCGTCCGCGGGCTCGTTTAAAAACTTCAGGTCGTACAGCCGATTCTGCAGTTCGGTAACCCGCTGGCCCCGGCTACCCATTTTCAAATCCAGAAAGTCCCGCATGGCGGTGTTGTCGTAGAGCAAAGCCAGTGTCTGTGGGCCCGCGACACCGTCCACAGACAGGGTGTGCCCCCGCTCCCGCAGGGCGGATTGGGCGCGGGAAACAGCGGTGGCAGTGCCGTTTCCGTACTTGCCGTCCGCCATCCCGGCCAGAAAGCCCAGCTCAATTAATCGTTTCTGCAGGGTGACAACATCCGCCCCCGTACTGCCCACCCGCAGCATCACCGCGCTTTGCGCCGGGGCGGATAAAGGCAGCAGGAGCAGAACCATCACCAGACAAAGCAGTCGCTTCATGAAACACTCCTCAGATTGTTCTATCCATCAAACGCGTCAAAGCGTTCTTTTGTTGCACGCCTATTGTACAGGAATCCTGGCAAAGGCGAAACCCCCGGCATTTTCAACGATTGTAAAAAGTGCTATGATGAGAAAAAACTAGGGAGGTTGTTATGAACATTTCTTTTATCGGCGTCGGCGTGATGGGCAGGGGCATGGTGCGCAACCTGATGAAAGCCGGGTACAAGGTACACATCTATTCCCGCACCAGGGAAAAGGCGCAGCCTGTTATCGACGAAGGCGCTCTGTGGCATGACAGCGTGGCGTCCTGCGCGGCGGCTTCCCCGGTAATCATCACCATCGTGGGCTATCCCAAGGATGTGGAAGAGGTGTACTTCGCCCCCGGCGGCATACTGGACAGCGCCCCCGCCAATGCCATTTTGGTGGACATGACCACTTCATCCCCCGTGCTGGCGGAAAAGATTTTTGACGCGGCGGCGAAAAAAGGCCTGCGGGCGCTGGACGCGCCGGTATCCGGCGGCGACAGCGGCGCCGCCAACGGCACGCTGGCCATCATGGTAGGCGGCCAGGAAGAAACTTTCCGGGAGTGCCTGCCCGTGCTGGAGGCCATGGGCAAGTCCATCCGCTTCATGGGCAAAGCCGGCTGCGGCCAGCATACCAAGATGGCCAACCAGATTGTTATTTCCGGCACCGTTTCCGGCGTCAGCGAGGCCATCGCGTATGCTGAGCGCGCCGGGCTGGACACCCAGAACATGCTGGACGCTATTTCTTCCGGCGCGGCGTCATCCTGGCAGCTGAGCAACAACGGCCAGAAAATGATCAAGGGAGACTTTGCCCCCGGCTTCTATATCAAGCATTTTATCAAGGACATGGCGCTGGCTAAGGAGGAGGCGGACGCCCGGGGGCTTTCCCTGCCCATCCTCGAAAAGACGCTGGATACCTACCGCGCCCTGATGGGAAATGGCCTGGGGGACGAGGGCACCCAGGCGCTGATCAAAGCCTACCGCTAATAGGATTGATGAATCATCTTACCGCTTCGGATTGTCTGCGCACCAGGCGCTCCGTGGCGGCTTTTATGTACTGTATAACCCGCGAATGGCCTGCACCGCGGTTTCCAGCACAGCCAGGCTGCCTGCCTTGCCCTGGGCAAAATCCGGTCTGCCGCCGCCCTTAGCGCCGCTGTCCCGCAGCAGCTTGGCCATGTCCAGCTGCACCAGTTCCCCCCGGGCAAAGGTTACCACCCCCCCCTCCTGCTGGCTGGCCGCCAGCAGGGCAATGGTATGGGGCTTTGCAATCAGCTGCTGGGCCAGGGTTTTCAGCCCTTCCATGTCTGCCCCCTCTGCCTGGTGCACCACCAGTACATATTCGCCCAGCCGCTCTGCCTGGCTGCTGAGCTGAGCCGCCAGCGCCTGGCTTGCTTTTTTCTGCCACTGGACGGCGTCGTACCGCGCCTGGGTTAAATTAGCCTGCAGTTTTTCTACCGCCTGGGGCAGGGTGTCCGCCCCGGCGGACAGCAGCGAACCGGCTTGCTGGCAGGCACTGTACAGCGTCTGATAATACTTCAGCGCCCGCATGCCCGCCACAAAGCAAACCCGCATCTTGCCCTTCGCCGGGATGATGGATATGATTTTCAGCATCCCCAGCTGCCCGGTGCTCCCGGGGTGGGTGCCCCCGCAGGGCACCATCTCAAAATCCCCCGCCGCCACCACCCGCACGTGCTCCTTTACAGCGGAGGGCTTGCGCAGGGGCAGGCTGTCCAACTCTGCTTCATCGGGAAACCAGCTTTTAATGGGCGCGTCCTGCTGGATGCGGCGGTTGGCCATTTCTTCCAATTCTTCCATTTCCTGCGGGCTCAAATGCACCCGGCCATCGGGCATGGTTACATCGATGGTGCTGTCCTCCTGTCCCAGGTGCAGCCCCCGGGTAACGCCGCCAAACAGGTTCCAGATGCACCCGGCCAGGATATGCTCCCCACCGTGCTGTTGCATATGGTCAAAACGCCGCGGCCAGTCAATTTCCCCTTCCACCTGGGTACGCGGGGGCACCTCCCTGTCCACCCTGTGCCAGACAGTATCCCCTTCCACCTGAACATCCGTCACATAGGCCTCCCCTTCGGGATAGCGCAGCACGCCTGTATCGTAGGGCTGCCCGCCGGAAGTGGGGTAGAAAGCGCTGCGGTCCAGCGCCAGCCAGAGACCTCCGTCCTGGGTTTTTTGTCCGATAACCATCCCGGTAAAGGTGGTCAGATACGCGTCCTGATAATACAGCCTGTCCGTCATGGTTCTCCCACTTTCAAAATGTTTTGGTTATCATAACCCTTTTTCAGGCTGCCTGCAAATAGTACCCTGCCCATCTCAGCGCTCACCAGCAGAGCGCCGGGCATTGGCACCCTTGCGCAGTTGCGATTGCCTGTGCTACAATACAGCACGTTCCAGTCGCCGTATCCATGGTTTGCGCGGGCAGGGGATATGCTTCCGTAGCTCAGGGGATAGAGCACTCGCCTCCTAATCGGAAGGTGAGATCTCGCCAAGAGCTGCATAAACTCCCGTAGCTCAGTGGACAGAGCACCCGCCTCCTAAGTGCGGGACGGTCCCGCACCATGTACTGCATAAACTCCCGTAGCTCAGTGGATAGAGCGTTCGCCTCCTAAGCGAAAAGTCGGCAGTTCGACCCTGCCCGGGAGTGCCACAAGTGCCGTAGAAGCAACACTTCTGCGGCTTTTTTCTTTTTCCGATTGCTCTCATCTCCTTCTGCATACGCGCCGCTCCCTTTGCATAAACTGCTAAGAAGTATGGAACGTGTTTTTGTGGAATGGAACGCTTTGCTAAGAGCTTGCTAAGAATGCAGGTTTTTCAAGGCTTTCGGGCTGCCCGCTTTGGGCTCCCAGCAGGCTGGCCAGGGTCCTGGCCAGCTCCGGGTTTTGCTCCAACTGCGTTACCAGGCTGTCCAGGCTCAGCAGCGGAGTTTCCTGCACTGGTTCGCTGGGTGCGGTGATGCCCCGCAGGTCAGGGTTGGCGTAGAAGGAGGCCTCAAACTTCTGGGCATTGATCTTCCGGTCCTCATCCAGAATGTGGGCATACACCTTAGTGATCATGTCGATTTCAGCGTGGCCTGTGTCCCCCTGGGTGGCTTTCAGGTCGCCATGGTTCAGCTTCAGCTTATAGGTGGTGCTGGAGTGCCGCAGAGAATGAAACACCACATTGGGCAGGTTGGCCTCCTCCTTGAGGCGCTGAAACGCCTTGTCGATGATGCGGCGTTCACAGGGCCTGCCGTTGGACTGGGCAATCACCAGGTTGTAGTCCTCGTACTCGTCTCCCAGGAACTTCTTCAGCTCCCTCTGGGACTTTTCCCACTCCTTCAGGATGTAAGCCAGGGTCTTGGGCAGCCAGATTTTCCGGACGCTGGATTCGGTCTTGGGGTGCTTGAGTACCAGCCGTGTGCTGGTGTCCCCCTTCCAGGGCTCAAACACATGGATGATGTCCTTTACCCCCAGCAGGTCGATGGACCGCTTGGAGCAGCGCTCCAGCTCCTGGACAATCATGATGTGGGCGTCATCTCTGGCAATGTCGTTGTTGGAAATATGAACGTTGTCCCAGGTCAGGCCCAGAATCTCTCCAATCCGGCAGGAGCAGGCAAAGGAAAGGTTCATGGCCAGGTAGAGCTTGGTGTCTGTGCAGGCATTCAAGGCCTTGCTGATGGTGTCCACCGTCCAGATCTCCCGCTTGTTGTACTTGAGCCTGGGCAGGCTGACGAAATCAAAGGGGTTCTTGCCAATCAGCTCCCAGCGCACCGCCTGCTTGAAGGCGCAGCGCAGCACCTTAACGATGCCGCTGATGGTCCGGTCAGTGATGACAGCGCCCTTGGCCTTGCGCCACTGGGTGGATACGGGCGGTGTCTTGCGCAGCACCTGAATATATTTGTCTGCAGACCGGGCGTTGAAATCCTGGATGGGCAGGTGACCAATGATGGGGTTGACATAGTTGTTAATGAGGCCGGTGTTGCCGTCATAGGTGGAAACGCCCCACTGGGTTTCCCCATACATGGTCACAAAGTCCTTCAGAAACTCAGCAATGGTCTGCTTGGTGGGCGGCAGGAAGGTGCCGCAGTCCAGGCAATTCTCGATGACAGCCTTTCGTTTCTCCGCATCCTTGAGGGTGCGGAAGCTCTCCCATTTCTGTCTGGTTTCACCCAGTTCGTCAGTGTAGTTATAAACAACAGAAAATGCATTGTTGCGTCTGATAATGGTTGCCATGTCAGGTTTCCTCCTTGGTACTATGCTTCCTGACGATCCAACCACTCATCAAAGGACTTCTTCGACACTCTGATTGAGGTGCCGATGCGCAAAACTTTGAAGTGCCCCTCCCGAATCAGGTTGTATGCCGATGAGCGCCCAATGCTCAGCATACTAGCGATGTCTTCGATTTTGTAGGTTCGGGAAACGCTCTCCGGAACAATCCGCTGTCCTCCCTTGGTGTGCTGTTGCATCTAACCCTCCTTTCCTTGCGCAGGGCAGCCTTGCGGCATTGATTGTTCCCCTCCCATGGTAGGGAAGCGGGCACAAAGCGCAAGGATGCCGATGGCAGCAAAAGCAGTTTTATCAGTCGAATCGCAAACTGCGATGAAAATGCAATGCTTCACCGCAGCGGACAGCTGCCAATACCGCCCGCTGCGGTGTTCCCATATTTGTCCTTGACACCCCTGGGAATGGGAAGTCATCAGAAGGCAGGCTGCTCCCTGCTCCACGGGAATCTCACCCCTCCGAGGTTCTCTCCGAGCTGCCCCCATTGGTTGCGACGGTTTGATCACGCTCGACCTGTGGCTGGACAGGAGTATCATTGTCCTTGCTGCGCCTCATGGCCATTATCGGTAGCAACCCGATATTCAAAGCCGGTAGTGTTCGCTCGCCTGCTTATAACAGGGTCCTGGCGTACCGCTTTCGTGGCTGGCATCTTTCGACACCCGCAGCAGAATGTTTCTGATGAATGAGTGTTCACTTGTCAAGGTACGCTGAGAGGATGGGTGGTGGCTTCTCGTTGAGAAAATGTATCCCCCTCACCTATATTGCGAAATTGGTCCTTTTTTCAGGGTGTGTTATTGGATTGGGCAAGATGCTGTGCGATGATCTGACGCGCCCTGCAGATGCTTTCGTGAACAGATTGCAGGGACACCTGCTCGATTTCTGCTGTTTCCTCGAGAGTTTTCCCCATAACCGCATGCAGAAGGAAGCGGCGGCGCTGCTTGGGGCTGAGGGATTTCAGGGCCTGACGGGCCAAACGAAGCTGCTGCTTGAACCTGGAATCTTCCTCTTCATCCTCCATGGCTTGAAAATAGCTATCCTCGGCTGAGGGCACAATGGGATGCTTGTTCAAAGCGTCCAGAGAGACATTCTTGTGGGTTTGCCGCCAATTGGCCCGCCGCTCAGCCAGCCACATTTCCTCCAAGGCTTGCCTGAGGGCAGAAAAACCATCCTCGGTGCCGTCTGTCACCTCGGCTCGGTACTGCTCTATTCTTATCTTCACAAGGGTGTCAGAGAAGCGATAAAGGATGTGTGCGCCATCGCCTTCGGGGGATTTTCGGGTGTTCTTCTTTCCTGACATGGTTTAATCCTCCGTTTTACTTGCATGGAAACGGTGGCCATGGCAGTTCAAGGAAAGCGGGCGATGTATGTTTCCCAAGCAACTTGAAGCAAGTGTTGGCAGCTGGAGAATTGGAGGAGGGCATGCGAACAAACAGCAAAGCGATGCTGCAACGCTCCGAAGCCGGATGCGCTCCTCATGCGCCTCATTCCCTTCCTGGTTCAATAAATGCTTGAGCAGCTGGTAGGTGAGTGCAGTCAGTTTGTTGTTTTTGGGGTCACAAAAAAGGCATGTGTCGGCTGCTACAGCCGGTCACATGCCTGGATCAAGCATGAAGAGATTTTCAGGAGCTAAAGGTTCATGTTCTTCGAGATGTCAGCTGCTTTCATTTCCTCATACGATACGATGCCGGCTGTGGTGATTTAGGTGAGGAGGTGTTGGCAGAGGGAGGTGTTTGTAGTGATCTAATGAGTATGACTGCCTAGCGGACTTCAGTATGTTCGTGGGAGAGAGTATTCTGTGACAGATTCGCCTCTTGCGGTGAATGTAGCTTTGATGCGGTAGGTACCACTGGTTGGTTTATATGCTGTGTAATCACCAGTCTCCCCATAAACTGTGGCATTTTGGGCAACATAACTGGGCGGCGTCAATGTCTGATGAAGTATCCATTTTCCGTTAACTTGCTTCTCTATAGCACAAGAGCTGACGCTAATAGTTGGACATATTAATCTTGTGGATGCACCGAATTGAACATAGAAGCTTTCAAACAAATATAGTGTAGTGATTTGGAAAACAGGGTTTGCCATGGGGATGCTTTCTGCTGGAACTAACACAAGTGAAGCTAAAACTAGAATAAAAACTAGGCAAAATGCAACCATTTTTTTCATTTTTGCATCTCCTTAATGACTGATTCAGCTATGCTTAATAAATCGGATTCGCTCACGGGGCCGTATATTGTAACGTATGTGAGTTCATGTATCCATACACAAGTGGGAACTTTAGTGTTTGTGGTATAGTAAACAAAAGTGTCTAGGATATTTGTTGCGTTGTTGTAACTGTCTTTTTGTATTGAGGCTTTAACCTTATCAACATCCTTATAGACCCACTCTTCAAGTTTCAAAAGGTACTCTACGTTCTTTTTAGCGAAGGAGACAACAATTTGCGTATAAGGTGATGAAACAATTATCTCCGCTTGCTCAAACTCCCACCCCTCCGGCAACCAGGTAGGATACACCGGGGTAAAGCCCAACAGTTCCGGTGCCTCATCCAGGCTTGTGATGGTCATGCGCCTGGTTTCGGGTATCGGGTCTGCCTGACCACCGGGAATCAGGCTGGGGTCGATTTTGCCTCCCTGGATGATGTACTGCTGGCCGTCATCCGATGGCTTGCCGGACAGCCATTGGCGGCGTACCAGCTCGCCCCCCATCAGCAGCACCAGCAGTGCCGCCAGGATGGCAGCAACCCGTTTGATGGGCTGGGTTTTCCTGCTTCGCTCCTCCTCTGCTGCCAGCCTGGCAAAGAGTTTGTGTTTGTTTTCCTCTTTGCGGCTGACATAAGGCTTTCCGGTGCGCAGCTCGTACAGCAGGCGCTCGTACATCAGGATGAGATCGGTTCTTCGATCCTGCTTCGGCTTCATTTCTTCTTTTCCTATCGCCCCCCTTATGCGTCGCATGATTTCCTCGCGCGACAAGTCTCCGCTGTCGATTGCGGCTCTGATAGCATCCATGGTGAGGTTCTGATCATCTCTGCTGCTATCCATTTTTACCTCCTCATCTATAACAGGTGGCGAGATTGAAAAAGGTTCATTTCTCAAAAAAGAAATTTTAGAAGAAGATTGGACCGACTGATAATTTGTTGAACCAGCTTTCGGATGCGGTTCAGTCGGCTCTTGACGGTGCCCTCAGGAAGGCTGTGCTTTTCGGCAATTTCATGAATTTTCAGGTGGTTGAAGTAGTGCTCCTCAAACACCAGGATTTGCTTGTCACTCAGCACCCGATAGATTTCTTTTACAAATGCCTGGTACCCCTCACGGTCAAGGTACTGTTGGATGACATCCGCCGGATGCGGCAGGGGAGTGTCCTGTGCATCTATGGAGTGCCTGTGCCATCTCTTGCGTCGATGACGCTTGGCCCGCTCATTGCCAATAAAATTCAGTGCAGTTCGAAAAAGCCACCCTTCTATATCTTGGTGGCTCTTCAGCTTGCGATGATTCTTATGTGCCCTGACAAAAACCTCTTGAACACATTCCTCGGCAAAGCCCTCTGGGTCAGGATCCTGGCTGAGGTAGCGGAGGCAGAAGAGGAGCAGGCGGTCATAGTATTGTTCGTATAAAGCATGCAGGAAATCATTGCGATCCCGGCCTTCCCCCATCAGTGCCCCTCCGTCTCCTGCATGATCTTGTGATGCTCCTCATCTGCCTGCTTATGGGACAGCTTTCGCTTGTAGCCGGATAAAAAGATCAGGATGGTGTCCCAAACAATCTGCCTGTCCTCCTCATCAAAGGAGTTGATGATATTTTCCAATGTACTGGCTGTGCCGTTCTTGCTTGCTACTTGTTCATAAAACAGTGGGTCGGTAGGGATTTTTAATGCCTGCAGGATGCGATACAGCACCCGGTAGGAGATGTTCCGCTTCCCGCATTCGGTTTCGGATATATATTGCTCTGTGGTCCCGGAAAGCTCAGCCAACTGGCGCTGGGTCAAGCCCTGTTCCTGCCGAGCGGACCGCAAAACCTCGCCCATATGCAATAAAATAGGATCATTTTCCATCAATTCTCACCTCATCTTTTATCATACTAATGACACATGAGGCTTAGAATCGACATCAAACGAAATATAGCATAAACGATAGTTGAATATTAAACATGATAATTGAATTTATTTTTTAAAAATGAACCTTTTGGAAGGTACGCCACCTGTTATAGGTGAAGGGGTCCATCAAGGGGGTGATGCCATGCGGTAGGATTCCAGCGGAAGGGTGCGATTGAAAGGAAATGTCCTTGAGAACTTAGCTTGGCCGCTGCCATCTTCAAAAAGATGGGTGTTCAACAAGGACAGTTTTATCCTAACAGTTCACGATTCAGATGTAAAGTTTTCATCCCGCCTTATGATTCAAATCATGAATTCCCTCTTGAGGAACTGCTTTACGGAGGCTTCCAGGAAACTGCAAGGATCCTTCATTCCGCTGGAACCCAGGTCTGACCTATGCTGAGGATGTGCCCGGCAAAGGGGCATGAATGCAAGAAAGGAGGTGGAGGCCAACCCAAAACAGCTGCTGGAAGCATGCGTTTCTCCTGTATGTCAGCCTGGCCGCTGCCATCCTCAAAGAGATGGGTGTTCAACAGGAGGCTCCACGCAGGCTTCTCCACCGGGCATCAATAGAAAGGAGATCAAGATAATGGAAGACCTAGTTAGAATTGCCCTGGCCCACTACAACAGCTTCCGTTCCCAGGCGGCCCTGGAAGGCAAATGGGAGGATGCACTCCGGGATGATGAAATGCGGGAGCGGATCCACCTGGCATCCCTGCGGGTGGAGATGATTCAGAATTGGCTCACCATGTTGACCTACGACGAGCGATTTGCCCTTGAAAAGCACCTGATTGAGGACTTGGAGTGGCAGCGGGTGGTCCACGTGTTCGGCAAGCATTGGGACGAGCTGTTCTTCCGCTCGGACCGGCAGTTGGGCACTTACCAGTCCAGCGCCCTGAGAAAGATTGTTTCCTACTGTAAAACCTATGAGGACATCATCAACTGGTTGTTTGACAACCTGAACGAAACCGAGCACCTGCTGGAATCCGAGGACATCAAGGAGACACGGGCACTCTCCAGGGCCAGGGCCAGGAAGCGGCTGGATGAGGATGTGTCCAAAGACTCTAAGGAAAATAGCGGGTAAGCGGCATGTACATCAACATGAGGCCAGGGGACAATGCTCCGCTGCATGCCAGCCCAGACTGCTTTTCCCGCATCCATGCTTACATTCCTCATGGCACGATGGTTCATGCAGCATTCTTTGATGGCCTTTGGTACTGCGTGAAATGGGAGGCACACTCGGGTTTTATGCCCGCCAACTACCTGTCCGCCTTTGACCCATCACCTGCGCTCTGGCAGGCCAGGTATGGTCCAGGTGTCTTGAGCATGCCACAGGAACAGGCCCGGATTCATTACATTACCAACCTGCAGGCAGACCTGAACCTGTTCTTTGATCCCTTTGAGCCACAGCTCCCTGAGAACGGCTGCTTCTGCCAGCAGACCAAGGACACGCTGATTAGGTTCCAGTTCATCCGTGGTCTGCAAAAGAACGGGGTGGCTGACGCAGCAACCAAAGCTTCCCTCCTCATTGCTACCCAAAGGCTGAGGCAACTGGACAAAGGAAGCTAAGCTCATCAATCGACAAGGCGTACAACCCAAAGCTCTGAGGTTTGTACGCCTTTTTTCTATGTGAATGCAGCAAAATGCTGCTTTCTGGAAACTGCCTGAAGGCTTCCAGGTGGCTTCATTTCTTGTTATTTCAAAGCCTCCTACAATACAGACAAGCCAGGAGATAAGGCGCCTGGCGAGCACAACGACAAGGAAAGGGGTGAGTCCAAAGATCCATTTACCAAGGTGATTGCATTCCGATAACCACAGCTTGGCCGCTGCCATCCTCAAAGGGATGGGTGTTCCAGGGATGCCAATCACAACAGAACAATTACTGCGACCAATCCGACCTGCACAAAACGACCTGTGCGCAGGCTGTGTTCAGCGCACGCAAAAACAAACAAAACAAACGAAATTAAAGGAGAAACAATAAATGAAACACATGAAGAAACTGATTGCACTGGCCTTGATGGCTGTTACCGTCCTCGCTGTTGCCGTGCCGGTGATGGCTGCTGTTGATGGTTACAAGCCCTATCTTGGTGGTGATGGTTCCTCACATAATATTCGTCGTGGCCACGAAGGCCCTCAAGTGACGAATCTGCAGCTCATGCTAATTTCAGCTGGTTATCTCCCTCAAGGAGAAGATGATGGGATTTTCGGCGGCAAGACTGAACGAGCGGTCAAAGCCCTACAGGCAGAATATCGTCTGAGACAGGATGGTATCGTCGGACCAAAGACAAAGGTTGCCATTTGGAACAAAATTGGCGAAACTGCACCTAATGATTGTACCATTGTGTATAGTCAGTATCTGTAATTTCGTATAACAGAGAGCCCGCAGTCTCCCAGACTGCGGGCTCTCCATGGTGACGTGGTTATATTAGCCGTAAACCATCGATTACTGCTAATCAATACACTTTCAGGTGGTAGTCGAGTTCATCAAGGTTCGGGCCAAGGGACTGAAACTGAAACTCTTCTGCGTTCACAACATTTCCGGTTTTTGCATCGATTTCGATTCTGTACATCATCATCTCATGCAGTTCCTGTGGCTGGAAAACAAACCTCCATAGCGGATTGTCCGAGGATGTAACATCGAAGTACACCAAGATTTCTTCATAGCTATCGATTGCTTCGGTTGTTAGTCCGAATTTCTTCTGGATGATGGATTTTGCTTGATCCAAAGCTTTTTCCTGCTTAATTGCGTCTTTGTCAGGTAATCCGTACACATAGTGCGCACCTGTAATCATCTCCATATGAAGTGCTGTTCCACGAGTAAGTTGCTGTAGATCGCCACTTTTTAATGCATCTAGGACGCGGTCGCGCATTGCATTTGAGAATTCAGCTCTGATTTCCAGAGGCCACCATCTAAGGGTTGGCTTTCCAGCCTTTTTCGCATACCTCAAAAACTCCTTAACCAAGGGAGGCTCATAGACTAGCGGCAAATCCTTCGTATTCTTAGCCGCATCGTCGATATGCGGGATACCTAAATCAGGATCGGAAATCAGATTTCCTTGCATATCGAGGTTTGCAAAATAGACTTTTATTACCCAATCTGGATTGTCATCCTTGAAGAGCTGAAATTGAACATCCCACCTGCGGTAATCAGGTCTTGCTTTGGTGGTGTAAAGATTCGCAACAGGTTGAGCATTGTCCAGTGCATCACTTGGCAAAGCGTATGCTTTGATGATTGCGTCTTTTGCAATGGAAACAGCCTTTTCTTCAGGCAAGTCCTCTTGTTCAGCCAGTACGAAAGAATCCAAGTCATCATCAGCGTTCCTGAACATGTTGGTGACTTGCTGCCACCACACTCTTTGGGCAGGGGTCCAGGTTGATTCTGGTCCGAAGATCGCGTAGGTAATGATGTCTGCATTGATTTCTCTAGCATCGGTTTGACCCGTGAGAGCCAGCATTAAATTGTCAGCGATTTCTTCCTGTTTTTGAGGTTCAGTCGACTGATTGAATAGTTCCCTTGTCTGTTCAGATTCCTGAATATATCCCATTTCCACCAGGGACTTGACCAGATCACGCTTGCTTTTGATTTCCCATGCAAAGTATTCACCTTCAGAGATCTCTTTTTTCTTCACATCAATGACATGGTTCTCCCACAGCATTGTGATAGCAATGGCAGTTGCTGCTAAGACAATCAGCACGATGGTGAGTACCATGGCTACTGACAGTTTTCTTTTCACTTTCCTTCCTC
Organism: uncultured Clostridia bacterium; assembly: GCA_937894675.1. Classification (GTDB taxonomy): domain Bacteria; phylum Bacillota; class Clostridia; order Christensenellales; family Aristaeellaceae; genus DTU024. The sequence continues at coordinate 10,254 of CALCQO010000004.1, read as the reverse complement.
CTTTGGCCTGATCCAGCAAATCGCTGGCAGTCTGCTCAGTCACATACAGGCTGGAAAGTGTGTTGTTGAGAGCTTGTTGAACATGATTATTTCTCATCGTCTTTCCCTCCTGTCAATTGTAGTTTCAATAGCTTTTCCGCTTTTCGCAATCGGTAATGGGCTGTCGATACGCTGATGCCCAGCACCTCTGCAACTTCGCGCAGGGTGAACTCCTGAAAGTAGTAGAGCAGGATTACCTGCTTCAGTGTTTCGGGCAAACGCATCACGTCCATGGTCAACGTTATGTCCTCAGGCTCTACCCTTAAGTATCTGGGGGGCAGTTCTTCAAGAGCCTTTTTCAAATCGACCTTGCGGAACCATTTGGATCGGTGGTAATCGTGACAGACGTTCATGGCGATGCGCATCAGCCAGGTTTTCTCGTTTGCGCCATGTCGTTGTTCAAACTGATCCATGGCCTTCCACGCTTTCAAAAAGGTGTCCTGCATCGCATCTTCTGCATCAGAAGCATTGGACAGGTACACAAAGCAAGTGCGCAGGATAGCATCGCCATGGTCCTGAACCCACTGATTGAACCTTTTTTCTCTTACCGTTTCTGCAGCAACGGCTCTGTACATCAAATCACCTCCTCAAGCCATTAGACGGAATTATTTCAAGGCTTGTTCGAAGACAATTCAAAGATTTTGCCAGATAGTGAAAAATCAGTTAAAGCGCATCGGAATTAAAGTAAAGCAGATCAATCACTCCTTTTGCAAGGTTGTGGATCTGCTGAATGAAAGCAGGATATCTGTTTTCGTGCGATTTCACTCTGATTCTGAATTCTTCAAAAAGGCTTCCAGGTGGCTTCATTTCGAGTTATTTCAAAGCTTCCTACAATACAGACAAGCCAGGAGATAAGGCGCCTGGCGAGCACAACGACAAGGAAAGGGGTGAGTCCAAAGATCCATTTACCAAGGTGATTGCATTCCGATAACCACAGCTTGGCCGCTGCCATCCTCAAAGGGATGGGTGTTCCAGGGATGCCAATCACAACAGAACAATTACTGCGACCAATCCGACCTGCACAAAACGACCTGTGCGCAGGCTGTGTTCAGCGCACGCAAAACTAACAAAACTAACAAAACAAATGAAATTAAAGGAGAAACTACAATGAAAAACATGAAGAAATTTCTGGCTCTGGCCTTGGTGGCCATGACTGTCCTGGCTGTTGCAATTCCGGCGATGGCGGCATATCGTCCTTGGCAGTACGAGTGGAGTGCTCACACATTGCTGCCCGGCACGTTCCCTCCAGAAGGCTCTGAACTAAGAACTCAGATCAGGAACTTTCAATCATCTCTTAACGCACATCGCCAAAGTATGCCCCCTTTTACGAACATCATGTCGCCATACTACTTTTCTCAACTTGTTGTAGACGGCAAGTATGGTAACGACACGGCAACTGCCGTAAGTAGGTTCCAGTCGTACTACACTCTGCAAGTGGATGGCAAAGCAGGAGTCGAAACAAAGAACAAACTTTGGAACTTGCTGGGTCGTTTGCCAGTAGCCGATTAACTGCAACGTAATGACAGAACAGGAGCGCCGTAACGGCGCTCCTGTTCTGCGTTACAATTGTGCCAAAATTCCATTGTAACCAATGGACTCGCCAAAGTGGTAATAATTCTCGGAAACCACTTCAGAAGTTAATGCATCGATCTCAACACGGAAAATCAACAACTGATCTGGCTCTCCCTCCGTCAAAGCATCTGCAGTCTTGCCGGAAGCGGTGAACACGATGCGCCACTTCGGACTCATTGGAGTTGTTGAATCGTAGTAGGCATGGATTTGATCGTATTGCTCCAAGACACTGCTCTCAATGCCCATTTGGTTGATGATGACCTGACAAGCGCGAGCAATGGCATCTTGTTCTGAAATAGCGTTCTTTGCTGGCAAGTCATATCGATAATTCGCTAAGGCTCTTGTGGCTTCATCAAGCACCCCATCATCTTGCGCAAGGATCTGTTCCCTGAACTGGCTGGAAAATGCGGCTTTCGCCTCAATTGACCAATCGAAGAACGGTTTGTACTCCTGTTCGCGCATAAAACCTTCTACCTCTATAGCTAACTCAGGCCAATCACGCCCGTAATGCATGGCCTGGATGTATTGTATCAACTGATGCACATCCACCGTTCCGGTTTCCGCGTCAATGAACACCGTCGATCGCTTTCTTCCTCCAATCTGAGTCGCAGGAACAAGATCGATTTGCCATTCTGGTTTCATATTCTCTGTGGTGTAACAAGACACTCCATGTATCACCTGAGGTTTTGGGAAGATGACAAGTGCGACATAGACCCTGTATTGCTCCAATTCATTCATCGGAATGTTCAGCCAGACGCTTGCCCATGTTTTGGCAATCCGCTCTGCCATATCCTGTGGAATCTGCCCGGTTGAAGGAAGCACAAAGCGCTCCATGTCGGGCGCCTGGACTTCAGCCTTGATCAGAGTGTCTGTGTACCATGCCTTTTGTTCAACATCCCAGGACTGAAACTGCCCCCAATGCCTCTCCATAATGGATCGAAACGAGACAAAGTCTGCGGACATTGACAACCAGTTTTCCATCATCGTGCGAGCAAGTTCAGCCCTCACACCTACACTAATGGTTTCATCTAACAGTGATATCGAATCTTTGGATTCTGCAATCATTCCATCCTTAATAAGCGAACTCACCAATAGAATTTGGTCCTCATCTTTCCATTGGGCGAACAAGCCTTCTTTGCTCTCCTTGTTCAGAAAGTGGAAAGCCTCCTTCCAACCAATAGTGAGTTCCACAGCAATCGCCGTTAAACTGATCATCACCAGTGCTATTGCAATGACTGCGGCAATTGACAGCTTTTTCTTCACCTTTCTTCCTCCTTTAGCTTGAGCCAGCAAGTTGCTGGCACTCAGCCCTTCCACCGGCAGGAGGGAGAGCGTGCGGTTGATTGAATCCTTGATTTGATTATTCTGCATCATGTACCCCTCCTGTGATGCTTGTTTTAAGTTGTTCCTCTGCTTTCCGGAGCCTTCTGTGCACACCTGAAATGGATATGCCCAGCACGTCGGCAACCTCCTGAAGCGTCAGATTTTGGTAGTAGTACAGCAGGATTACCTGCTTGAGCGGCTCCCGCAGGCGCATGACATCCAGGGTCAGCGTGACATCCTTTGCTTCCACCCTCAGGTAACGCGCGGGAAGTTCCTCAAGAGCCTTTGACAGATCTGTGTTTCGAAACCATTTGGAACGATGATAGTCATGACATACATTGATGGCGATGCGCATCAGCCAGGTTTTCTCGCTTGCTTCATTGCGCTGCTCAAACTGCTCCATGGCTTTCCAGGCCCTCAGGAAGGCGTCCTGTGCGGCATCCTCTGCATCGGAGATGTTCTTCAGGTACACGATGCACATCCGCAGGATGGACTCGCCATAATCGGCAACCCACCTGGTAAAGCGCTGCTCTCTCACCGTTTCTGCAGCAACGGTGTTGTACATTCCATCACCTCCTCAACCGGTTAGACGGAAAAACTTCCAGGTTTTTGCACTTTATTTTCCAGCTGAATATAATAGTATCGTATTTTAGAATGAAAATAAAAGATCTGCTTTCAGTTCTCAAACTGAAGACAAAGTCCCGGCCAGGGCAGGCTGGGACTTTGTCTTTAGTCTGACATCCTGCTTAAAGGACAGAATGTCCAGTCGTTCAGCAAGAAACCTAAAGATATGCTTCTGCTGAGGGACACCAGTTATCAATACAGGACCTCGTTTGCCGGAAGAAAAGCCGATGCACCACATCAGGTGCGGCGCTTGTTGCCAGCGCATGACCTGGGGTGCATCGGCTTTGAGTTTAGCAGTGAAGTATGTCGCTGCTTACCTGTGAAATCGTCATGTGCGACGCGCAGGTGAACGGTAGAATCATACTTCCTGGAGAAATTCTGTCATCACCCAACCGCTTAAAAGCGCGCTACCACTAGTGTGTGTAATGTGCGCCCAACCATCCTGAATCAAATTGACTTGAACTTGAGTTCCCGGCTCGATACGGGCCAAGACAGAAGTATTTTTCGAAGGCCGTGGCCGCAGGTTCAGCCGCCCTTTGGGCGTGACAACCCGCATCTGGGTGGGATGGGGAAGTGTAGGACTTGGGCCTGGCTTTGGTGGCGGAGAAGAGAGCGCGCCATAGTCAAGTTTTGGATGAAGGACCACCATGTTTGCTTTGCCGCTCACCACTTCAATCGCAGTTTCGATGAGCTTGCCCCTTGATCTAGAGGGGTAGGCGGCTCTTCCAGGGGCGATGCAGATCAGCGCAAAGGTTGCGTTTCCTCGGCCGTCTCCGCGGAATTTAGCAGGCTCTCTGCCATCGTTCTCAACCCTGAAGAGTAGCGCTCCTGGAACAACCATGCTTTTCTTTAATGCATCGCTAAGCGGGATGGGGGTTCCCCCAATTTCCCGATAGAGTGAGTTGCTTCCGGTTGCGTTGACGCGGATACCCAATCTGCCAAGGCAGTAAGCGATGTAGCCTGTAGCATCCATGCCGGATAGCGATCTGCCAGGAGATTTGAAAGGAACAGGTCCTGATTGCAGGACATCTGAAGCAGTTTGCGCGAGCAGTGATGCAGGAATACCTTGAGCCATTTGAGTCCCCCCTTTCTTGCTGTCCATTATATCAAATTCCCGGGTTAAAGGAGAGGCATTTATTTGCGACTACACCAGAATCGACGCCTGACGCAGCGACAGCATATCTGATCTTTATGTGCTGGAGAGGGAGCTGCGCTTCTGGCAAGCAATGCCTGTGGGTACCCACACAGACAAAAAACAACAACGCCGCCTCCCCTCAGCGGCGTTGTTTGCTTGTTGGGGCAAAGCCCCAAACCCCTTTCAATCGCACAATGCTTGTGCGGCTACGCGTCCTTCGGACGCTAAATATGATGGGGGATTTATCGGTGATCTCTTGCCTTTTTGGCATACTTTTCTTCGTAGCCCAGCAGACGGTCCACATTGGCTTTTGCAGTCAGAATGGCCTTCATCTCCTGCCGGGCGTGGGTAAACTGTGGGTAGATGCTCCTCTTTTGCTGAAGCAATTTCTCGTATTCTGCCTGGATTTCTTTGAGGGTGGGAAGTTTCTTTGAGCCTTGGGAATCAAAGGCTGCCTTAGCTGCTTTGTGTAGCGCAATATCACTTTCATGCTCAGCAAGAAAGCGCTTTGAGTAACCTGCCTTCCGGTAAGCCACATAGACGTCCCGTGTTTTCAGGTAGTTCAGCAGGTGGGTTTTCATAGTGGATAGCTCTCGCATGCGCTTTTCCGTTGCCTGGATTTGTTGGGAGAGTTGGTTGAAAGCTGCTGCGGATTGGGTGGCTTGTGCATCAAGCTTCTTATAATCAGTAAGGTTGTTCTCCGTGATAAAGTTGACGGCTTGTGCCATCTGCTTGAGGTTGAACACCTTTGCCCAACGCTCATATCCAAGCCCTTTCCCGGCGCGCATTTTCTCCTGAATGTCGATGAGCAAGCCCAGTGTTTTCTGTTGCTTCACTACATTGGAAGAAATCCTGGCAGTTTCCTTTCTGTGCTTTGAAAGCAAAGCCTGAAGTTCCTGCTGACCAAAACCTCCTCCCAGAGAATCTAGACGAATGGATCGCTTGGCACCAGGCGGCATCACACTGATGTGTTTGCCACGCTTGACCTGGTATCCCTCATCCATCAGAAGTGTCAGCAGTTCATCCATCGTCGCAGGGTTTAGAGTCAGGGCATGCTCAATCGCAGCCCGCAACCTGGCCCGGTTGGAAGGTCTGGCTTCGTTCCCCAGCCACTTGTTGTAGGTGGCACTGAAGGGCTTAGGGTCTTCAATCACCGAAAGTTGGTGCTCTGTGCAAAGCAAGTCACTCAGCTGGCGAGCTGCTTTTGTGCTGCCCCAGAAGTTGCGAAACTTGCGCGTGCAATCCAGGGCGGTGGAGTTCCAGATGATGTGATTGTGGATGTGACGCTTGTCGATATGGGTGGCCACCATGAAGGCGTGCTCGCCCTTCGTGAACCGCAGCGCAAACTGATAGCCAATCTGGTTCGCCTGCTCCGGCGTTACTTCCCCGGGCTTGAAAGACTGTCGAATCTGATAGGCAATCACGTCCCGTTCCTGTGTCCTGCCGGTTATTTCCTTATACTCCCGCTTGGATAAAAGGAACTGGCTGTCGATGGTGCGCGCATCGCACTCATAACAGGTGATTAGTTCTCCATTCTTGGTTTTGTCCGGGTTCTTGGCATAATCGGTTCTATCAATCAGGCACCTGGAAAGCGATTTGCCTTTGTTATGGTGCATGGGAATGATGCGGGTGGTGGCCATGGATCTCCTTCCTGCTGATGTTGACTTGATACACCTCATCTATCTAACGAGCGCCTTGTGTGGCAAAGAAGCTGCGAACAAATGATATCAGCCTCAAACCCATCACTAATGAATCCTCCTGTACATTGTTGCTCCAAGCGACTATAATCAAGCTGTTTGACTGAGACAAACATAAGGAGAAACAAACGTGAAAACTAAACATAAAGCATGGCTTAATCTATTGCTGTACCTGTTAACCATAGGCGTCAATACCATGGGAGCCTTTGGCGTGATCAATGGCCTGTCTCAAAAGGAAGTGTCAGATGCTTATCCCACCTTGATTACACCAAGCCCTTCCACCTTTAGCATTTGGGGCATTATCTATGTGCTACTGCTTATCTCCCTAATATTCATGATTGTAAAGCAGCAGGACAAGCGCATCGCAAAACTCATTGACACCATCAGCCTGCCATTCTGGATTGCAAGCCTGGCCAACATGCTATGGATTATTGTCTTCTCCTTTGAAAAGATTGGGCTCTCTACCTTGCTGATTGGCATACTTGTAGTTTCTCTTGCTGTCATCAATGGCAGGTTAAGAACACCGATCGGTGTGGGAGAAAGGATTAACGCCGTCGCCTTTGGCCTATATAATGGCTGGCTTATCATCGCAACAGTCGTCAATGCTGCTGCCTTTCTGGTGCAGGTTAAATGGAATCGGTTTGGGCTGGCTGAAAGCGCATGGGCAATCATCATCCTGATTGCCGCATTGCTCATCACCTCGCTGATTCAGCTTCGTTTGAGAAACGCCATGCTGACCCTGCCCCTCGCGTGGGCCTACTATGACATCTGGCAGGAGCACCAGGCAGCGGGCAAGCACCTGGGTCAATTCCCCGAAGTAACGATGACTGCCATCATCATCGCCTGTCTGTATCTTGTGGCTTCGGTTGTCGTCTTTTTCATCAATGGAACTTGTGTGCTGCCTAAGAAGGTTGGGGGCAGGTAAAACCAACCAGTCTATTGTCCTTCCGTTGCCGTTCCCCAGTGATAAGATATTGCGTCACCAAGACAACTAATTAAGTTGTAATCCATGTTATAATACAAGTGACATTTTACTTGGAGATAGATGATTTGAGGCCTAAAAATCCGCGGTACCACCTGTATATGAAGAGAAGACTGGATAAGCTAGAGCGGCAGCGGAGTAGACCGCGAACTTCCTGCAATTCTAGACCGACACTTTTTCGAGCTACTAAGGGTGGGTCCCGCATATCTCAGCGATATGATGTTAAGATTCCATCAAGCTTCAGCATAAAGGATAATCCGGACGAGACAATTCGATTTTTCAATAAAACAATTGATACTATTATGCGGGGAACAGAGAGCCGAAAAATGTTCTTTGATTTCGAGTTTGTCGAGTACATGACTATCGATGCCCTCATGTACTTGATTGCAATTGTAATCAACATACGCATTAGCTTATGCAGAGTAAGGGAGTTTAGCGGAAATACTCCAAGGCATCCAGTAGTTCGAAAGCTATTTAATAGTTCCGGTTTTATTGATATAGTGACAAAGCGTAGAAGTTTTATTGAGGCAAATGATGCGAAGCATATCGTACTGTCTGATAAAGGAGAGCCTCAAAAAACGCAAGATATCTGCGAGCACATAATTTCCGAATCATCCCTGCAACGGCGAAACCTTCTCTTTCTTGGAGAGATGCTTGGAGAATTAGAAGGTAATGTTGTCGAGCATGCATATAACGAATCGACATACGAACGGTTCCATAGAAAATGGTTTGTTTATCTCGATGACGCAGGCGAAGGCCTCTTCAAGTTCACTTTCCTGGATACAGGTGTCGGGATATGGAATACAATGCAGAAAAGAAGTGGGGATCGGTTGAGGAGCTTGTTTGGTAATCAAGTTGATGCCATAGCAGATGCTCTAAATGGAGGAGAGCGCACTCGCACTCTTAGACCTTATCGTGGAAAGGGCTTGCCTTCCATTAAGGAACATGCTGTTTCTGGTAGGGTTGTCAATCTATCGCTCATAACAAATAAGGCTTACTGTTACTATGACGAGAACGAGATAGACCAACTGGGAAAGAAAACCATTACCAGCCCTCTACATGGAACAATATTCTACTGGGAAATATCTGAAAAGGAGTTTGACAAAGACAATGATCTATTATTCCATAGCAAAGGACTTTACAAAGACACCTGGTTTACGGTACAGGAGCCAAAGCAAGTTCTCCGGTCAGGAATTCAGAGAAGAGAAACTGGTGGCGATGTACCAAAGGGCTAAGGAGAATAATGATAAGATTACCATTGATCTTGACGGCACCTATGGATATCCTAAGTCTTTTATAAGTGAAGCATTTGGTGGGTTACCAAGACAACTAACAACGGAATCCAGAGAGGACATTCTAAGAAGATTTGTCTTCATTTCTAGTGATCAACCAGACTTACCTGATCAAATCGCCACAGCAATACTGAGCGAGAGCGAGAAGTAATAACCAGGAGGAACCATTCTTGAAAAAATCCTGCATATATAGCATCTACCTAGGTGGGACTATGTTAGGAATAATAATTCTGGCACTCCACAACTTGAGAAGCAACCAGGAGTTCTTTAAAACGAGCCTGTTGTCCATTTTTCAACTTCTTGTTGTTGTGGTAATATCCTTTATTTTTGTGCAGCGAAAAACCGACACTAGAAAGCAAGCAGACGTAGTTGATGGCTTGGTTAGAAAGTCATCTATGGCTTTTGATGAGCTACATCGGTTGATTTTGGTATATGCAGATCACATATTAGCAGGAGGTGACTTAACATGCTGCGCTGAAGAGCGCGAGGAAATCCAAGGGAAGGTAAGGTTGTTGGAAAACTACTTTAGCTCTTTGAAACGACCAAAGGTTTCAGAAGGGTTCTTGAAAACGTTTGCTTCTGTCGAAAAAAGCTTCTCGGAATACACATCACAATTTGAGAGTGTGTTTCCTGGAAACAATGACAATCGCGCAAAGATTAAGGAAATGAAGCGCATCTATGAGATTTTGGTAGCGAAGTTGGCAGACCTAGCGGTTGAGATATATTTCCCATCAAAGCAAGCAACCAAAGCCCAAGAATAACTTAAGAAACCATCAGTTCATTACCATGGTTTCACTTAGTACTGCAGTTTCGACTCTATCACTTGCGTTCCTCGCAGTCTGCCAATTATCACTAGACGCCCATTAGGAGCATGATTAGAGCATGTAGACAACGTTAACAATTCGTCATTCTCAACGACAGATCTGCTTGAGGCATGAATAGCGCTGGCGAATATGCTAATTAAATAGTCTTTCAACATACCTTCCCCATTGATACTCATATACTCATAATACCGAAAAACACTTTCCCCTTCCTTGGGTATTCTAGTTTTCACTACCGCCACAATCTCATAAACCCTTTCCTCATACAGTGTATCGAAGAGTATGTACCGATGCTTCTCAAAAAACGCCTTGCTCAGAAACTTATCCAGATCTCCAAACAAGATGCCGCTCTTGGCATTATGCCCATGAATCAGCAGATTACGGCTGCGCTCTACATCGGTCGCGCCATCTACAAAGGGAACGCCATACTTGGCGTCGTTGCCATAGAAGTCCTTGTGCAGGTAACGCTCCGGTTCCTGTGGAGAAAACATGACCGGATAGTTGACCTTGGTGCCCCCAATGCGAATCCACCCGAAGAAATCGGGGTTCTGAGCATGGAGGGCGGCATATTGCGGCAGGATTGTTCTGGTCTGTTCGCTTGGTTCGTCTCTGACTGTGAAGGCGTTCACAGGGTATTGAGCGTCTATTTTCATGCCTCCTGAAATGGGGCTGGCAGAGGCAATCATCATGGCCGGATTAAGTGACAATTTGCTGGGTGACCTGCCCCCCAATCCTTGTACCAGTCCGAGAGTTAGTTGAGATATAATCA
>CALCQO010000003.1 GCA_937894675.1 uncultured Clostridia bacterium | reverse complement strand
CGAAGCGGTCATAACGGGGCTGACTCGAAATAATGTGCGCTCCGGGGGTCGCAGGGACAAAAATTGAATAGCTTTTACATGGAGCGGTATCGAAGTGGTCATAACGGGACTGACTCGAAATCAGTTGACGGGCAACCGTCCGTGGGTTCGAATCCCACCCGCTCCGCCAACAAAGCCCTTGAAAACACTGGTTTTCAAGGGCTTTTTCTATACCCAAAGGTGAAATCAAAAATGTTCTCTTTTGATGAAATGCAGGAAATGCAGGAATGAATTTTGAGCAAATGCAGGAAAACACGGTTTCTTGTGGTGGCGACGAAAAAGGCGCAAAAACGAACCTAAAAGACAAAATGCAGGAAAAATGCAGGAAAACCGTGTAAAGAGCTACAAGCTGCTATGAGCAGATATAAAGAAAAATGAACAAGGAGGTACTTTTATCATGGAGAAAAACGAAAATCAGCAACCGACCCTTGAGAATGTCTGGGGCAAAAAAGAAGCGGCCAATATCATTTCAGGGACCATTGCAACCCCTTTCTGCGTTCAGTATCTGGCGGTATCCGAGCAGGCTGCAAGCAACGCCCACAGCCTGAATGTACTTGTGAAATCCCTTTATGAACGGCAGATGTATAACGAGCTGTTGCTGCTTCTGAAAATGCTCTATGATCTCATTGGCATGGAGTTTCCGGAGGAATTAGCTGAGGCAGCCAAAGACCCGCAAAATCATTCGGATCTGTTGGGGCATATCATCCTCGATTATGATGAAATACTGACAGAAGAAATTGCGTAAGGGCGGCAAATAGTCGCCCCTTTCTTTTCCCCAGGAGGTGATGACAAGCATGGGACCACCGTTAGACTTTCCGTATTACTATGGCCGCGAAGCCGAGCAATACGCATTTTACCGCATCCCCAAGCTGCTGATTTCAGATGACCGTTTCCGCTTTGTATCGACTGACGCAAAGCTGCTTTATGGCCTCATGCTTGACCGTATGAGCCTGTCCCTAAAAAACGGCTGGCTGGACAGCGACAACCGCGTATATATCTTCTTTCCCGTGGAGGAAGTCATGGAGGCGCTGAACTGCAAAAGCGAAAAGGCCACCAAGCTGCTGGCAGAACTGGACGGAAAGAAAGGTATTGGTCTGATAGAGCGTGTACGACAGGGACAAGGCAAGCCCTCACTTGTCTATGTCAAAAACTTTGCTGTCGTTCCGTAAGCAATCATCGAAAGTCTTGACTTTCGAAAATCGAAAATCAAGACTGCGGAAAATCGAAAGTCTTGACTTTCGAAAATCGAAATGTAGTTATACTGATAGAGTAAGACTGAATAGAGTAATATTACTGTCCGAGAAAAGAATATATGCTGGTAGAGATAGCTGTATTGTGGCTATCCATTTTTTTATTTAGAGCCGGAAGGCTCTTTTTTCTTGCTCAAAAATAACAGACTGGAGGTACAGACCATGAAAACCATTGCGCTTGCAAATCAAAAAGGCGGCGTAGGAAAAACCACCACCGCCGCCAATCTGGGCATTGGTCTTTTTCGGCAGGGTAAAAAGGTCCTGCTGATTGACGCCGACGCCCAAGGTAATCTCACACAGATGTTAGGCTGGCAGCGGCCTGACGAGTTATCTCCCACGCTCTCCACCCTGATGGAGAAAATCATCACAGAGCAGCCCCTTGTGCCCGGCGAAGGTATACTCCGCCACCATGAGGGCGTCCACCTGCTGCCAGCCAATATCGAACTGTCCTCGATGGAGGTCACGCTGGTCAACACCATGAGCCGTGAAACCATCTTACGGCAGTATCTTTCCACCGTAAAGAAAGATTACGACTACGCCATCATCGACTGTATGCCCTCGCTGGGCATGATGACGATAAACGCCTTGACTGCGGCAGACAGCATCATCATTCCGGTGCAGGCCCACTACCTCCCGGCCAAGGGGCTGGAACAGCTTTTGAAATCCGTGGCGCGTGTAAAAAAGCAACTTAATCCGGGCCTGAACATAGACGGCATTTTGCTGACGATGGTAGACACCAGGACGAATTTTGCCAAGGACATCAGCAGCCTGATTCGCGGCACCTATGGCAGCCGGGTATTCACCACGGAGATTCCGCACTCTATCCGCGCCGCTGAAATGAGCGTGGAGGCCAAGAGCATTTTTGAGTATGACCCCCATGGCAAGGTGGCAGCGGCCTATGAAAAACTGACGAAGGAGGTGCTTGCAGTTGAAAAGCAGCGTCAAAAACATCGAACTGACCAAGTACGATGACTTGTTCAAGGACGAGGAAACCCGCCAAGAGGAAAAGCAGGAGCGCATTTTAACCGTACCGGCAGAGCAGGTTTTCCCCTACGCACGGCAGCCCTATTCCATTGACCGCCCCACGCCTGACCTTGTGCGCCTGATGGATAGCATTGAACGCATGGGTATCTCCGAGCCGCTTATCACCCGGCCCCGTGAAGGCGGCGGCTATGAAATCATTTCCGGCCATAGGCGCGACTACTGCGGCAAAGCCATCGGCCTTGCGGAACGGCCTATTATCGTCAGACAGTACACCGATGAAGAAGCGGACATTCTTGTTGCCGACTACAACATTACCCGTGAGGACCTGCTTCCCAGCGAAAAGGCGCGGGCATATAAGCTGAAGCTGGACGCTATGAAACGACAGGCTGGGCGGCCTTCAAAAGAAAATGGGGACCAAAACGGACCCCATTTATTTCGGGGAAAATCAAAAGAACTTTTAGCTGCCCAAGTTGGAGAAAGCGCAACGCAGGTTCAGCGATATGTATGCCTAAACAATCTAATTCCACCCCTTTTGGAACAGGTAGACGCCGGCATTTTGAAGCTGACCCCCGCAGGCGATTACATTTCCCACCTGACCGAAAAAGAACAAACCTACCTCGCCTATGTGATGGAGCGTGACGAGGCTTCTCCCTCCGTCAAGCAGGCCCAGCGCCTCAAGCAATTTAGCGAGCAAGGCAAGCTGCAAGAGGGCGCAATCGACGCCATTATGAGCGAGGAAAAACCTTTCGAGATGAAGGTAGTATTCAAGCAGGATCGCCTTACAAAATACTTCCCCAAGAGCTATACGCCGCAGCAAATGGAGGATGTCATCATCAAACTGCTGGAAGGCTGGCACAGAAAGCGCCAGCAGGAGCAGCGCCGTTAACCGCCCATTCTTTTTCGGGCGGTATTTTTTATAGGAAATGGAGGACGCCATGCAAAAACCGTTACCCGATTTATGCTTTTCCACCCTGCCGGGCACCGGCGACCTGATCTGTATCAAGCGAGGGGAAACTGGCTATTACCCTTCCGACTGGAACACCGGCGACCCGGTTCAAAACCGGGAACTGGCGGATTACAACAACCGCAGGCTGGGCGTTTCCTATGCGGTGGAGCAAGTCTTTTTGACCGGCTCCATGTCCGGCTGGGATGTGCCGGGTGCAAACCCGCAATTTTATCTGGACCACGCTGTATATCAGCAAAGCCGGGAAATCAAGGGCCACATCAAGGATGATGTGATGACTGTGTACTACCCAATCGCCGGGACACTCTGCCAGTATCAGGTTTTGGGCAAAGAACAGGATTATTTTCCTCTGACCGCATTGCCACCCGGCATTCTTGGAGAGAAAAGTGATCTGGCTATTTTACCCGATATGATTTGCGGAAAGCCTTTTGTTCAGGTAGAGGCCCTGCACGCGGACAATGGCTCCTATACCCTGCATCTTCTGTCCCATTGCCTCACGCATGACGCCAAAGAAATCAATGCCGGTTATCGTATTGACATGAGAATACAGGTTGGCGGACAGGAAATCGTTTTGGGACATAGCAGCAAAGCCCCGTCACCCT
>CALCQO010000002.1 GCA_937894675.1 uncultured Clostridia bacterium | reverse complement strand
CGCGGATATCCGCGTGTACACCTCTACCTGGACCAACTGGACGAAGTCCCGCATGCCCCGCACCACGGTGATTCCTCAGGATTACCAATTGTGGTACCTGTTAGACGATGGGCAGGAGGATCAGCTGATCTGGCCGAGCGCAAAGACCCCAGAGCCGCTGGAGGGGGGCAGGTACACCCTGCCGCGCCTGGCGCTCACCTATTACCTGCAATGCGCCGGCCTGGCGCTCGCGGTAGCAGGCGTGCTGTGGCTCGTTTTCCGCAGGAAACGGCTATGGGGAACGGTGTTCTTCGCCATCGCCGCCTACGCTTTGTCCTATGGTATCGGCCATCTGATTGTGATGGGCGCAACCACCATTTCCTACCAGATAACCCGGGACTTTGTCTGGATTTGCCTCATCGCCCTACTGCTGGGCACCCTGCTCATCGGCCTGCGGGACATGCTGATGAAAAAAGAATCCCCCTATTAAAGTTTTCCGGGATGGGGTACGGGGAAGGGGTCTTTTTCAAAAGACCCCTTCCCCGTTTGTTGTGTTCTATTCACTTGTGCTTACCGCCGCAAAATACGCTGCGCTGTTGCGTCGCCGTGCCCTACGTTCCTTTTCCGATATGCAAGCATATCGCAGGCATACACTACGGGACGGCTCCTTTCAATCGAAAGCAGGCTTTCGATTGCTGGGGTATGGCGGCAAGCTGGGAACCGATACAAACGCAAGCCCGCTTGCGTTTGAGAGGAGGAATCCCGGCGCGAACGCCTCCCGCAGGCTTTGCCTGCGGGAAAGGAAGCAAAGGGTATTCCGACGAGGGCTTTGCCCCGCACCCCACCAAAGGGAAATGATTTCCCTTTGGAAACCCGCAATTATTTAAACAGTTCGATGGCGGCGCGGGCCAGCAATTCCGCGCCCACGCCGGTGGCGCCGGCGGGGGCTTTGGCGTTCGCGCCCTCATGGTAGGCGGTGCCGGCGATATCCAGATGCCCCCAGGGTTTGCCAAAGGCAAAGGCGCGGCAGAAGAGGGCGGCGGTGGCGGTGCCCGCCTGGCGGCCGCCGCTGTTCTTGATGTCCGCTCGTTCCGACTTATTATGCTTGGCCAGGCACTCGTCATGGGGCATGCGCCACACCTTGTCGCCGCTTGTCTGGGACGCGGCCTGCACCGCCTGCCAGATGCCCTCGTCGTCGGCCACCACGCCGGTAATCTCCTCGCCCAGGGCCACAATGGCCGCCCCCGTCAGGGTGGCGATGTCGATAATCTTGTCCGCCTTGAGCACCGTGGCGGCGTAGGTAATGGCGTCCGCCAGGGTCAGCCGGCCCTCGGCGTCGGTGTTCACCACCTCGATGTACTTGCCCGCCAGGCTGCCGATGATATCGCCGTTGCGGTAGGCGTGGCCGGAAATCATGTTCTCGCAGGCGGCCACCACTGCCACCACGTTCACCTTGGCCTTCATGGCCGTCAAGGCGCTGATAGCGCCGATTACGGCGGCGGCGCCGCCCATATCGCAGTGCATGGTCACCATGCCCGTGGCGGGCTTTACGGCATAGCCGCCCGAGTCATACGTCAGCCCCTTGCCCACCAAGGCCAGCAGTTCATTGGTGTCCGGGTTGTTCATATAGCGCATCACCAGAAAGCGGGGCGGCGTGTCCGAGCCCTTGGCCACGCTCCAGAAAGCCTGCAGACCCATCTGCTGGATCTGCTTTTCGTCGAACACCTCAATCTCAAACCCATGCTCCCTGGCCAGTGCCTGGGCGTCCTCCGCCAGGCGCTGGGGGCTCATCACGTTGGCAGGCTCGTTCACCAGACGGCGGGCGGAGCGGATGCCCCCGGCCAGGTGGGCGGCGGTCTGCAGCCTGCCCTCCTCGGCGGCCAGGTCAAAGCTGTCCGGCAGGTACAGGGTAAAGTCCGGCTGGAAAACCTCCTTGTCCGGCGCTTTGGCGCTTGGGTCAATGGGGGCAAACCCCGTCGTCTGATAGTGGGTAAATTGATCGTCCATCAGCAGCAGCTGCTTGTAAAAGGCTTCGGATAGGCCCTGCAGGGCGTCGTCCCCCAGCAGGATATCCACCTGCTTGGCTTTCAGCGCCTTCAGCTCCTTGCTAAGCAGGGAGGCCATCTCTTCCAATGCGTCATAGCCCAGCTTCTCGGGCAGCACGCCGTACAGGGCGGCGCGCAGGGTCTCCCCCTCCAGGGCGTTTAAGGTTTTGATGGTGCCGGGCTTGACGGCCAGGGCTTTCAGGGCGTCCTGGTCCACCCCGGGGCAATGGCAGGGCTTATTTTCGCCGGTCAGAACCACCTTGACGGTGCTGCCTGCGGGCTGGGAATGGGTTTTCAGTGTAATCATGCTGTGCTCCTTTTTGTTGCTTTTTTCATGGGTTGAAGAAAAGGGCTTCCGCTTTCGCGAAAGCCCTTGTTTGTCAGTCTTTGGCTACTTCGGGGAAGGTGCTCACTTCGCTGGCGCTGATCCACTGCTGCACGGTGCTTTCGTACACTTCTTCCTGGCGCGCGGTCAGCAGCTCGTTCTGGATGGCGTCCTTCACCGTGGTCAGGTCCACCGCGCCTTCCTTCACAGGGGCGGCGTACTGCACGATGTAGTAGCCGTACATGCCCTTGGAGGGCTCGGCCACATCGCCGGGGTTTTCCAGCGCCATGGCGGGGGTCACAAAGGCTTCGTCAAAATCGGTAAAGCCCTTGCGGATGGCGTAGCCCTGGGCGGGCTGACCGGGATCCTCGTTGAACTCCTTGATCAGCTCATCAAAGTTCTCGCCGCCCAGGGCACGGGTGTATACTTCTTGGGCTTTCTCGGCGATGCCCGCGTAGCCCTTTTCGGTGGCGGCGGTCAGGTTCTGCTCGGCCACCGCCGCGTCGCTCTTGGCCTGGTCCAGGGCGGCCTGCAGCTCGGCTTTCTTGTCCGTCAGCGCCTGCAAGTCTTCCGCCGACAGGTTCTCCGCTTTCAGCGCTTCCTCGTTCTGGTCAAAGGCGGTCTGGGCGGTGGTGATGGCGGTGGTCAGCGGCGTCAGGGCGGCGCGGGCGCTGTCGATGGCGGTCTGATCCTCGGCAGTAAACTTTACCAGCACCTGCTTTACATAACGGTACCCCGCGGGTACAAAATAGGCGGGGGTGCCCTGCAGCAGCGCCTGGCCGTAGCCGTTCAGGTTGTCGGCGAAAGCCTGCTTGTCATTCTCCACCCGGGTGTCAAACTCCGCCTGGATTTCCTCGGCCGTCACCGTTACATCCTTGATGGCGTCGGCGCGCAGCTTGTCCATCACGGTGTGGTCGATGCCGTCCTGCTTGAAGGTTTCCTCGGTGATGCCCTCCTGGGCGGCGCGCTCGCGCACGGCGGCGTCCAGCGCGTCCCCTTCCAGGGTGGTGCCGGCAAAGAACTGGGATTTGATGTAGTTCAGCTCCGACTCGAAGTGGCTCTTGGCGTCCTCATCGGCGTCGGCCTGTTCCTCAGGGGTCAGCACGTCCAGCTTCAGCTCCTTGGCTTTCTGCTCCAGCACCATCTGGCGCACGGAGTTGTCCAGGGTGTCCTGCAGCAGTTGGGCCTCGTCCATAGCGGGGGCCTGCAGGCCGTAGCTCTGGTACATGGCGATCAGCTGCTGCTGCTGAAAGAGGGCGGCGTCATACTCCTTCATAAAGGCTTCTTTGTTTTTCACTTCGCCATTGACGCTGATGACGGTGCGCGCGGCATCCACCACCGGGTCCTTGACCACCAGGCTGCAGCCCGTCAGGGTCAGCAGCAGGGCCAGCAAAAGGGCGAGTAACGCGTGTTTTTTCATGGGGAACACTCCATTTCTATGTTGTAAGGGTTTACCTTAGAATGCAACGGGTTTTATTATACATGATGCTCACCGGGCAGGCAAGCGGTGCCGGTGGTTTTTACGTTTTGTCCATAAACAAGGCCCTGCCGTTATCGGGCGCCGCGGCGGGAGTGCGATGGGCCATTCTTTCATCATCCGGCGCTTTCCCTTCATTGCCCAGGGAGCGCAAATCTGTTATAATTACCCGGAAATACGGCGCAAACGCGCCTTTGGAGGCCTATGGTTAGTTTTTTCTGCAGAAGATGCCAGCGTCCCAGCCCCCATCCCCAGTGTCAGGGCTGCGGCAAGCCCATCCCCGCCAACTCCGTCTGCAATGTGTGGGAGGATGAGCGCTACGCCATCGCCGACACCGCCAAGGTGGGTTTTGTGCTGCGGGTCATGCTGTTTGTGGTGCTGCTGGTGTTCCTGGCTATGCTGACATTGGAGTTTATATTCAACACCTCCGGGGAGAACGCCATCAGCGTGTTTTTAACCCGCAGCGGCGTGATGCCCCTGCTATTGCAGGTGTATGTCTACGGCACCCTGGCGGGGCTTTTCGTGCTGGCGCTGCAGGGCAGGGAAACTGCCCAGTACCTGATGGAGCCTAGGGGCATCCTTAAGCGCACCTGGATTACCCCCACGCGCCTTAAATGCTGGAGCCGTTTCCTGCGCTACGACAAGGCTGCCATCCGGGAAAACAGCGAAGGCGTGCCCTTCATGCTGGCCCACGAGGAATACCTGGTCTACCCCGATGTCGCCCGCTATTCCCTCCACCCCCGCGCCGGCAAGGCCAAGCTCTACCGCCCCTACGCCTTTTTGTTTATGACCCTGAACATCCCACGCCAGGATTATGATGAGGCGGCGGGGATGCTAGCGGCCAAGCTCAAGAAAAAAGCCACTCGGTAGGCCAGCGCGTTGAAAAATCCCGCGATGCGTCGTCACGGACGCCGTCCGGGCTCGGTCACTTACGCTTTGGTAAGCTCCCTCGCCCGGCCGGCTTCGTTCCTCGCTTGGCGGGTTTTTGAACGCGCTGGCGGCTTGTGCGCGTTTGGGGCGAGACGGGGGTTGGGGCCGCCTGTTATTAGGGGTGAGTCTGTCTGCTGGCGGCTTGCGCGTTGGGGGATGGGGGCTTTTTGCGCATTAGATTGGGGAAATCCTCTTTCTTTTCTCCCGTATAAAGAAGTAAAGAATCAGATATACATGGATTTCCCTCATGTTTTACATCATTAGAATTGACATTGCTGCAGGAAATCGCATATACTGGGGGCACCTGATAAAGGAGGGCTTCATATGATTATCAACTTGATTCTCTGGCTGCTCTTTGGCGCGTTGGCCGGCTGGCTGGCGGGCAGGTTTATGGGCAGTTCGGGCAGTCTGGTTACCAATATCGTGCTGGGCATTATCGGCAGCGTGGTGGGCGGCTTTCTGGCGAGCCTGGTGGGCATCTCCACCAGCCGCTTCAGCATCGGCGCCCTGGTGGTGGCTGTCGCGGGCGCCAGCCTGGTTATCTATTTGTACCGTAAATTCAAATAACCCAAAGAGGGGGAAGAAACCATGATCATTACTGTGACGCTCAACCCGGCGCTGGATAAAACCCTGGTGCTGGCGGAGTTTCATCCCGGCATGGTCAACCGTGTCAAGTCCATCCGGCGCGACGCGGGCGGCAAAGGCCTGCTTGTGTCCAAAACCATCGAGGCATTGGGCGGCGAAAGCGTCGCCATCAGCATCGTGGGCGGGGCGACGGGGCAGTTTATCCGGGGCCAATTGGATGAAATGGGCATCCAGAATGATTTGGTGGAAGTGAACACCGAGACCCGCACCAATTTAAAAATCATCGACAACACCAAGAAAACCTACACCGAAATTAACGAGCCGGGCGCCCCGGTGCACGAGATGGTGGTGGAGGAAGCGGTCTACGCCCTGGAAAGCCACATGCGCAAGGGCGACGCCGTGGTGCTGGCGGGCTCCTTGCCCGAAGGCTGCAAGCCGGGCATCTATGCCGACATTATTGAGGTGTGCAAGGCAGCGGGCGCCCGGGTGTATCTGGATTGCGACGGCGAGGCCTTTAAGCTGGGCGTCGCCGCCAAGCCCCATCTGATCAAGCCCAACAAGTACGAGCTGGCCGAGCTGTGCGGCTGCGACCCGGAGGATGACATCGCCTGCATGCAGGAGGCCAAACAGCTGGTGGCCCAGGGTGTGGGCAGCGTACTGCTGTCCCTGGGCGCCTACGGCGCGCTGTACGTCAGCGAAAATTTCTGCCTGCGCGGCCAGGGCATCAAGGTGCCCGTCATCGGCCGCAGCGGCGCGGGCGACGCCATGACCGCTGCCATGGTGCTGGGCGAGGAAAAGGGTATGCCGCCGGAGGAGCGCCTGCGCTACGCCATCGCCAGCGCCAGCGCCAAAATCATGGTGGCGGGCACCCAGCCCCCCGAGCGCGAAACGGTAGAGGAAATGCTGCCCAAGGTAATCGTCACCAACATGAAAGGGTAATCAATCGGCCGCCAAGCGCGGCGCGCATCCGTTTTTGTACCAGCCTTTGTAAAGGAGAATCCCATGCGAAAACATTTATCCCGCCTAGCTTGTCTCCTGCTGATGGTTGCCCTGCTTGTGCCCGCTGGGGATGCCCACGCGGGGGATCATACCCATGTGTATGAAACCGTCACCATCGCGGCCACCTGCACCAAGACGGGCAGCACCTACGAGCGCTGCACCATCTGCAGTGAAACCCGCAACTGGGTCACCACCCCCATGGTTGCCCATACCTGGGGCGGCTGGTCGGTGGATGTTACCCCCACCTGCGTGCGGGAAGGCAGGGAAAAGAGCACCTGCTCCGTCTGCAATACCGTGCAGTACCGCAGCCTTGGGTATACCGACCATGTCTGGGGCGGCTGGGTGGACAGCACCCCAGCCACCTGCTTTACCCCGGGGCAAAGAACCAATACCTGCTCAGTGTGCGGCACCCCCCAGCGCCAGGCCATCCCGCAATTGACCCATAACTGGAGCGGCTATGTGGTAACCACACCGCCCAGCTGCACCGTGGGCGGCGTGCAGACCTCCACCTGCTCCCTGTGCGGCACCACCCGCACCCTGGCCATCAACGCCACCGGGCATACCTGGGGCGGCTGGGTGGTGGAGAAAGCGCCCAGCTGCACCGACACGGGCATGGAGAAGCGCACCTGCTCCATCTGCGGCGAAGCCCAATACCGCATGATCAACGCCGCCGGCCATAAATGGAGCGCCTGGGGCGTGCTCACCGCCGCCACCTGCACCGAAATAGGCGAGGAAAAGCGGGAGTGCACGGTCTGCGGCGCCTACCAACTGCGCTATGTCAAAGCCCTGGGCCACGACTTTGGTCCCTGGAAGGAAACCAAGCCCGCCCAGTGCCTGGAGCAGGGGGAGAATACCGCCACCTGCAAGCGCTGCGGCCAGACAGTGATGATGAAAACCAAAGCCCTGGGGCACAACTGGGGCCCCTGGTCGGTCTCCATCGAGGCTACCTGCACCCAGTACGGCCAGGAGAAGCGCACCTGCACCCGCTGCGGCGCCGAGCAGACGCGCAGAACTTCCCGCGCTAAGCATCAGCCCCGCCCCAACTGGTACGCATCCCCCGAGCCCTCTCTGGAAAGACCGGGGCGCAAGGTGCAGTACTGCGCCGTGTGCGGCAAGGTGGTCAACAGCCAGGAATACGCTCCCGACAGCTACCGCTACGGCATGCCCGCCACGGGCTTTGGGCCCTTTGCTTATCAGTTCAATACCCAACTGGTGGGCTCCACCGACCGGCTGATTCCGCTGGATTTTGCCTCCGGCCAGCCCCTCACTCTGCCCATCATCACGGTGGATAACTACTATGTGGGCGATCTGAACGTGCGCCTGACCGACCATGTGGTCACCGTGGACTATCGGATGAACGATCCGCGCACTGTGGTCAGCAACGCGTCCTTCCTGCTGCTTGCTTCCCTGCTGGAGGTCAGCGCCGAGCACCTTACCTACGCCTACAAGGGCTACCCCATGGAGTCCGCCGTGCCCTTCACCGGGGACAAGGGCATCCTGATGGTGCGCATGACGGTCAACTACGACCAGAAGAACGCTGGCAACCGCCCCTTCCCCGAGGACGGCATGTATGTGGACGGCTCCACCCTCAACAGCGAGGTGCTGCGCCAGATGGTGCTGCAGCTCTCAGAGCCCGCCCCCGCGGCCATCCAGCCCCCCGCTGTCCAGGAAGCCGCGCCGAACCTGCAGCCCGCCCAGGAAGTGTACCAGCAGCCGTCGCAGGATGTGTATCAGCAACCCGTGCAGCAATCCCCCGAGCAGGTGGTGCCCCAGGAGGAATACATCACCTACACCCCCGCGCCCACGGGCAACGGCAACGGATGATTGTTACAGAAATGTAAAAAGTTTCGTATACTGATTGACACATTTAACTTCCCGACTTATACTATACCGTACGGAACAACCATTGTTTCTCCATCCTCAGCGGCTCCGCCGCACGGATGAACAATCTCTGCAATATGAAAGGAGTCCTGAAGGATGAACAGGAAACTACAAAGACTGGCAGTATTCGCGCTGATGGTCGTGATGCTGGGGACATTTGTGGGCGCTGCGCTGGCAGCAGAGCCTCACACCGACCATCAATGGGATGAGGGGGTATGGGATAAGGAACCTACATGTACCAACGGTGGAATTAAAAAATTCAGATGCACCGTAAGTGGCTGTAGTGAAGAAAAGTACGTGAATACCGACCCGCTGGGACACGACTGGGGTGAGTGGAGCATTCCAAAAGCTTCAAATTGTACTGAATCAGGGACAAAAGAGCGTATTTGCAGCAGATATGCAGTATGTGGCGGGAAAGACTCAGATATTGTGATGCCCACCGGTCACAATTGGGGGCCATGGCTTCCTAAGACCGGTGAAGCAGCTGATTGTACGACTGCGGGTAAAGAGGTAAGAAGTTGTGGCAACGCTGGCTGCCCTGTTAAATCTGAGACAAGAGATGTGGCCGCGCTAGGGCACAATTATATGTGGTCTGTTACGACACAGCCAACCTGTACTGAAGATGGTGTAAGAACCGGTAAATGCAGCCGTTGTAATGATACAGAAACGGAGCCCGTTGCCAAATATAACGGCAAAAACCAGTCGCAGGGCCATACATTTACGGCGTGGCGTGATCCGAAAGACACCGAAGTTGAAAAATCCAGAATTTGTCAAACCAAAGTGCGCGAGTGCACTGAATGTGGACGCCTTGAGATTGCCAATCTTGACAAACCAAAGCACGTTGTGCGCAAAACCACTAAGAATGGCAAGACCTATGAGTGGTTTATGCGTGAGCCTGCCACCATGAACGGCCCCGGCCGCGCTGTGCAGACATGCAAATATTGCGGTAAGGTTATCAAGTCCCGTGAGATCAAGTTCGAGGGCGGCCGCTACAACATCGCCGTCACCGCCTTTGGCCCCCGCGCCTCCGCCATCAACTCTGCCCTCTTCGGCCTCAACGACCGCCTGATTCCTGTGGACTTCACCAAGATTGAAGAGCAGGTATTCGCTTTGGTCACCGATGACGGCATCCTGGTAGGCGAAATGCGGGTGTCTGTGATGGACGATACCGTGTCCGTCAGCTACCAGATGAACGACAGTCAGACCATCGTGTCCCAGGCCGTGTTCTACATGTTCCCCGATGCCCAGAGCATCACCGCCGCCGATTTGTCCGATCCCACCCGGGCCATGCCCTTTGGCACCACCCTGCCCCTGAACGGTCAGACCTATGGTGTTATCGCAGCCCGCCTGGTGGTCAACTACAACGCGGAGAACAGCGCCAACCGCGCCTTCCCCGACAGCGGCATTTATCTGGATGGCGCCACCAACAATGCCACCATCCTGCAGGAAATGACCACCAATTTGATGGAATAATCCGCAAAAGCATTTTTTAAAGGGAGAGCAGTTGCTCTCCCTTTTTTGTGAAAGTTTTTGGGATGGGGTTCGGGGAAGGGATTTTATAAAAAAAACTCTTTCCCGTTTTATCGTTCCTTATTTAACAGTCAATTTAACCGCAAAATTCGCTTCGCTGTTTTGCTTGCGCTTTGACTGCTGGGCTTTGCCCAGACCCACCAAAGGGGGTGACCCCCTTTGGAATCCGCAATTAGGTATTCAATCATTGCGCCGTGTCAAAGAATTCCTGTCCCCAGCCTGTTAAACTGGATGCGCAGGTGGTACAATACCTACAGGCAACAGCCTGCAACAAAGGAGGGGTTCCATGCTGGAATTACAGAATATTTCATGGTCGCTGCCCGAGCGCAGTGATATTTTACGCGATGTCAACCTCAAGCTGGAGGATGGCAAGCTAACCGTGGTCACCGGACCCAACGGCGGGGGCAAGACATCCCTGGCCAAGGCCATCGCGGGGCTGATTCCCTCGGTGACCGGCCGCATCCTGCTGGACGGGGAGGACATCAGCGATTACAACGTCACCCAGCGCGCCCATGCCGGGGTCAGCTTCGGCTTCCAACAGCCGGTGCGCTTCAAGGGCATCACCGTGCGCATGATGCTGGACATCGCCGCGGGCAGGGAGCTGAACATGGACGAACTGTGCGACCTGCTGGGCAAGGTGGGCCTATGCACTGTGGACTATATCGACCGGGATGTGGACGGCAGCCTGTCGGGCGGCGAAATTAAGCGGGTGGAGATTGCCACCGTGCTGGCCCGGGGCACCAAGCTGTCCATCTTCGACGAGCCGGAGGCCGGCATCGATATCTGGAGCTTTAACGGCCTGGTGGACGTGTTTGAAAAGCTGAAGAACGGCGACCAGTCGCTGCTGGTGATTTCCCATCAGGAGCGCATCCTGAACATCGCCGATGACATTGTGGTGATTGCCGATGGCAGAATCCGGGAGCACGGGCCCAAGGACAGCGTGCTGCCGCGGCTGCTGGAGGGCGAGATTGCGGGACACTGCCCCGTGGGAAGGTTGGCAACGGCATGAGCGAGCTACTGAAACTGAAGGATATAACCCAGGACCTGCTGCAGACAGTGGCAGGCTTTGACGGCGAGTTCAAGGGCGCCTTCAATATCCGCGAGGATAGCGGGTGCGCCGGGCGCCGCAGCACCGAGAACATAGAAATCCGCCCCCACCGCGAGGGGTTGCCGGGGCTGGAAATCCATGTCAAGCCGGGCACCAGGGGCGAGAAGGTGTTCATCCCCGCCATTGTGACCCATGGCAGCATCAACGATTTGACGTATAACGACTTCTATATCGGCGAGAACGCCGTGGTGGATATTATCGCCGGCTGCGGCGTGCATACCGACGATGGGCACGAGGCAGCGCATAACGGCATCCATCGGTTTTTCATCGGCAAAGGCGCCAAGGTGTCCTATGATGAAAAGCATATCGGCACCGGCGGCAGCAATGGCCAGAAACGCATCGACCCCATCAGCGATATCTATCTGGAGGAGGGCGCCAGCCTGACCATGGATACCGTGCAGCTGGGCGGCGTGGACAGGACGGACCGGAAAACCAAGGCGGTGCTGAAGGCCGGGGCTAAACTGCTGGTGCAGGAAAGGCTGATGACCGACGGCGAGGAGTTTGCCAAGACGGACTTCCATGTGGTGCTGGAGGGGGAAGATTCCGCGGTGGATATCGTGTCCCGCTCAGTGGCCAGGGGCAACTCCCGGCAGGAGTACTATAGCCGGATCATCGGCCAGGCCAGGAGCACGGGCCATAGCGAGTGCGACGCCATCCTGGCGGATGGCGCGGTGGTAATCGCCCAGCCCTCGCTGGACGCGCTGTCGCCCGATGCCAGCCTGATTCATGAGGCGGCGATTGGCAAAATTGCAGGAGAACAGATTACCAAACTGCGTACCCTGGGCCTGACGGAAGAGGAAGCGGAACGCAAAATCATCGATGGTTTCTTGAGGTAAACACGCAAGGCGTGGCCTGCTGCGGATTCCAAAGGGGGTCACCCCCTTTGGTGGGGTGTGGGGCAAAGCCCCACATGCTCAACCGTAAGCAAAACAGCGAAGCGCCTTTTGCGGCTTTTCAATATTGCTAATAAAATACAACAAGAATCTCAGAAAAAGCACCCCCGGCGCTCATCCCGCCGGGGGCGCTTTATGCTATACTAAGCGTACAAAAAACTCAAAGGAGCCCATTTTATGGACGCTCAGACCCTCCGCCAAATCATCCTGCACCGCCAGCACCTCACCAACCCCGCCGGCATGCATACCGTTTGCCGCGGCCTGTGCGGCATCCAGGCGCAGATGCATAACCATAGCGTGTACACCCTGGCCGTGCGCTGCGATCACCCCCTGCCTTCGGGCTGGGAGGAGCAGTTCATCAAAACCTGGACGCACCGGGGCACCCTGCACTTTTTCGCGCCCGAGGAACTGCCCCTGTACCTGCACGAAGGCCGGGTGCGCCAGGCGCGGCAGGTGGACAGCCTGGACGCGGATCCCCATATCTCCGCCCAGCGCAAGCAATTCTTCGCCCGGGTGATGCTGGATATGCTGCAGCAAGGCCCCCAGAGCCGGGCGGCGCTGAAAACGGCGTGCCGGGAAAAGGGCATGACGGCGGAGGAGGAAAAGAGCCTGTTTGACGGCTGGGGCGGGCTGCTTTACCCCCTGTCGCGGCTGGGCATGGTCAGCCATGTCATCAGCAGCCAGAAGGACTTCCGCCTGATGCCCGCCTTTACCCCCATGAAGGAAAAGGAGGCGAAGCGGGAGATGCTGCGCAGGTATTTTACTGCCTACGGCCCCGTCACGGTGAACGACGCTGTGTACTTCTTCCGCTGGACCAAGGCGGATATCCGCGGCATGATGGAACACCTGCCCCTCCGCAGCCTGGAGGCGGAGGGCAGGCAGTATTTCTACGCGGGGGATTTGCCTGAAGATTTGCCCCGGGTGCCCGCCATCCTGCTGCCCGGCGGCTTTGATCCGCTGATGCTGGGCTACAGGAAGGAAGAGAGCCTGTTTTTACCCAGGCAGTACCTGCGGGGCATCTACAACCTGGCGGGCATGGTGTTCCCGCCCGTGCTGGTGCACGGCCAGGTGGCCGGCAGGTGGAAGCAGGAAAAGAAGGCGGTCACCTTTACCATGTTCAAGCCCCTGAACAAAAGAGACAGGGCGGCGCTGGAAAGGAAGGCGGAGAAAGCTTTCCCGGGGAAAGAGATTTTGGTTGAGGGTTAAGCGGGGGAAAGAGAGAGTTTGTGTTTATTTAAACAAGGCTGGCGCGTATGATGACGTGCCAGCCTTGTTTTTGTTCTATTTTCTTGCCGCTACCATCGCAAAAGGCGCTTCGCTGTTTTGCTTACGGGGATGATGCGGGGTTTCACCCCACACCCCACCAAAGGGAATGATTCCCTTTGGAAACCCCAATAGGGCTTAGCCCGGCAGTAAAACTACCGTGGCGCCATAGGCTGCCATCCCGAGTCCTACAACAAGCAGCGCGAGAGAAATGCCCTCCGTCCACTTCCTCATCCTGGGCAAATCATCCCTCCGTTCCAGTCCCATCCACAGAAACGCCCAGGGCAGGCAATCCATCCAATACCTCGCGCCATACTGAAACCCGCCCCCTGTACGGTGGCACAGAAGCAGCGTCGCGTGCGCCGCGAACCCCAGCAGCACCAGCCCCTTCTCCACCGTCATTCTTCTGCAAATCACACTCAGCAGCGCCCAGCCCGCCAGGCACAGCAGCAGGGGATTGGCCAGGAACAGGGAGAACCCGAAAACCTTCAGCTTCAGGCTATTGGTATCCGTATACTCAAAGGGCAAGCCCCACAAGAAGGTACGCGCGTTATTGCCTACATGGGAAAGGGAAAACTGCACGCCCCCCTGGAAGGAAAACTCCGGCAGGTGGTTATGGCCAAATTCCAGCGGGTTATCAAAGCGAATCATGTTATACCAGGCATAGGCAGCCGCCACCACCAGCCCCAGCGCGATGCCCGGCGCCATCCGGCGAATAGCCTTCACCGCCGGCGGATGTTTCCTAAGATACAGCAGCATCAGCACCGGCCCGTACAGCGCGTTGAAGGGGCGGCACCCCACCGCCAGGGCGTACAGAAGCAGCCCCGCTGTGGGCTGATCCGCGTCCATGCGCTCCATGGCCCACACCGTCAAAAGCAGCGCCAGCACCTGGGCCTGATACCACACCGCGCCGTTTTGCAATAGCGGCAGCAGGGAACTAGCAAAGCACGACAGAAACGCCCAGAGAGCCGCTTTGCCATACGCCATGCGCCGGGCCAGCAGATAGTACAGAGCCAGGCACGCGCCCAGGGCGTACATCTGCACCAGCGGGGTTTCGGGCACCCGGTCGCCGAATACATAGGTCAGCAAATAAATGGGAATCGTGGGCACCGGGGGGAAGGACACATAGTATTTCCCCTCATAAATGGCCAGTTCCAGATGGGGATAATCCCCCGCCAGCGCTGTCTCCCCCTGCCGCCACCGCATGGCCTGCAGGGTATAGGTATTATACGCCGATACCCGCAGGGGAGAGCTGCCCTGCAGCACATGCATCAGGGCAAACAAAAACAGGCAGGCCAGGGCCAGCCAAAGGGCGGTTCTGTGTTTTTTGCTCAATCTGGTTCTCATATCATAAAGAAAACGCGCCCTTTCAGGCGAGATTCATTCTGTCAAGGGAGCCTGCAGAAAACCGGAGGGGAGGTGTAGGAGGGGGCACCCCTCCTACTGTATTCCGCATCAGCGACATGTGCGGTGGTGCGGTAAGCCTTGCGAAGCAAGGGTTTCCACGCCTTCCAACCCTCGGGAGCGAAGCGAGAGGCGGAAGGCCCCATCGTTCCCAAACGGCGAAATAGGGTCCGAAGGACCTTTTTTGACGAGAGAAACGCGCCTTTTCAGGCGCGTTTGCTATCGGTTTTACTCTTCGTCTTCTTCGTCCAGCATTTTAATAAATTTATCAAACACCTGCTGGCTGACTTCCTCATCGTCAAAGGAAACGTAGATGTCTTCGCCCTTGTCGTCCTGCTCGATCTTCAGGATAACGACTTCGCCTTCTTCCTCGTCCTTGCCTTCTTCGTCCTGGTCCAGGGCCATCAGCACCACATAGCTTTCGCCCTCATGGTCCAGGGTGGTCAGGTATTGGAACTCGGTCACTACGCCTTCTTCATCGGTTAGTTCAATAATGTCGCTGCCGTCTTCCATTTCTTCCAGTTCGACTTCGACTTCTTCGTTCACGGGTTTATTTTCATGAGACATGGAATGTCCTCCTTCAAGTGAAAGGCCTGTCGGCGCTTTCTTATCAACATCGTGCGAGCACGTTGTTAGCAGTTGTTTGTCGGCGTCCAGATAGCTTTGCAAAATAATGGCAGCGGCTACCTGATCCACCGTGTTGCGGCGGTCAGCCCGCTGCATGTTGCCCTCTATCAGGGCTCTCTCCGCGGATACCGTGGACAGCCTTTCATCCCACAGGTGAATGTCCAGCCCCGCTTCCCGCAGTTTTTGGGCAAAGGCCTCGATTTTCTCGGCCTGGAAGCCCCGGCTGCCGTCCATATTCAGCGGCAGCCCCACCACGACGGAATCCGCCTGGGTGTCCTGGGCTACCTTGTGCACATGGCGCACATCCGGGCCCCAGCCCACGCGGGTATACACGCTGTGGGGGGAGGCAATCAGGCGCGTGGGGTCGCTGACGGCGATGCCGATGCGTTTGTCCCCCACGTCCAGCGCCAGGACGCGCCCCATCAGGCAGTGAAGTTGTTGCTGATGTAGAAGCGGACCAGCTCTTCAAGAATCTCGTCCCGCTCCAGGCGGCAAATCATGCTGCGGGCGCTGTTGTGGCTGGTGATGTAGGTGGGGTCCCCCGTCAGCACAAAGCCCACCAGCTGGGCGATGGGGTCGTACCCCTTGTCCTGAAGGGCACGGAAAACATGGTATAGGATATCCCGGGCGGTCTGAGAACCTTCGGTTATCGGCCGCATTTCGGTGGTGTTGAACGTGTCTTGCATGGCGTTTCCTCCCTTCCTTCACAGGGTATTATACTGGGTAAATTGGCGTATGGCAAGCAAATGCCGTGAAATTGTGGGCAAGGCGGGAATACTGTTACAATTATCCTTTAAATAAAGAACAAATCAGCGGATGCGCCCTTACACGCCGGGGAATCCCTTCTGGGCTTCGTAGACAACCTTCTGCCCCGGCACCCAGATAAAGCGGTTCTCCTGCAGGGGGTAGCGCAGGGCGGAGTTGACGATTTCCTCCCCCCGGGCCAGCAATCTTGCCAGTTGCAGGGAGGCGGCCCCCTGGCCTACCGCGTCGTTTAGCACGGTGCCAATCAGGGTGCCCTGTTTCAGCGCTTCCCTCGCCGGGGCGGTGGCGTCCACCCCCACCACGGGCATCACCCGTCCGCCGGAAAAATATCCCGCGGCTTTCAGCGCGTCGATGGCGCCCAGGGCCATGTCGTCGTTGTTGCAGATGACGGCCTCGATGCGGTCGCCGTACTCGGACAGGAATGCCGCCATGATCTGCTGGCCGCGCCCCTTTTCCCAGCCGCCGTCTTCCTCGGCCAGCTTGTCGGGCTTTAGCCCCGCGTCCTCCAGCGCCGCCACCGAGTAGGTGGTGCGCTCCTCCGCGTCCTGGTGTCCCGGCTCGCCCTTCAACAATACATACTGTACCCGCCCGTCGCCGTTTTTATCAGCCGAGGGATGATTTTTAAAATATTCCGCCACCAGCTCGCCGCAAATTTGTCCCTGCTGCCGGGGCTGGGTGCCCACATAGTAGGCTTTGTCGTACAGTTCCATGTCCTCCCGCAGGGGCTCCCGGTTGATGAACACCACCGGGATGTCCGCCTTCTGGCACAGCCGGATGATAAACAGCGCCGCCGTGCGGTCCACAGGGTTGACAATCAGCGCGTCCACGGGCTTGGCGATCATTTCCTCCACCTGGCGCATCTGCACATCCTGGCTGTTGGCGCCGTTGCGCACCAGCAAAGTCATGCTCTCGTCCGCCTGGCTGCGGATTTCCTGGGCGATGCTCAGCATGAAGGTATCGGCGGTGTTGTAAATCAGCACCCCGATGGTGATGGGCTTCTCCTGCGCCATTGCCCCGGGGGCAAGCAGCAGAAGGAGGAGAAGAATGGCAATCAGGCGTTTCAATTTCATACCTCAGTCTGTCTGTATCAGGGGGAATACCAGGCGCACATTGCGGGATAAAAACATGGTGCGCTTGGTGATCACGCGGCCAAGGGGCGAGGGGCGCATCTGCCCGGTCATGGAAGCCAGGGCGCCGTTGTAGCCCAAGGTGTAGGGCTCGGGCATCAGCATGGCGTACACCGTGCCGCTTTCCAAGTCCTTCACCCTTGTTTCCACGGTGTCGTAGCCAAACAGCAGGAGGGAAGCGGGCAGCAGCCCCCTTTCCTTGGCGTCCACGATGTAGCGGGTGGCTTCGGCGTCCAGCGCCAGGCATGCCCTGGCGAAATGCAGGCTGGCGGGCAGCGTTTCCCCGGGGGTCACCTTTACCGGCGCCCGGTCTCCCATATAGTCCAGCGCGCCCAGCATGCGCTCGCTTACGGCGGCGTCCTCGTCTGTGTACACGCTGACCAGGGTGTGGTTGCTGGGGATGATGCGGGCCAATTGCATCGCCCCGCCGCGCTCGTCCATGTGGATGGTGCCCTCGTCCCCGTCGAGTATCATCCGGTAGGGGATGGCGTTCTCCTGCAGGAAGTGCTGCACCATCGCCCGGTCCTCCTCCTGGGACACGAACACCAGCGCCGCGTCGGCGGAAATGCTGCCCAACTGGGCCGGCAGGCTGTCGCTGCTGATAACCAGCGTGCGCAGCAGGGCGCCCTGGTTCTGGCAGGCGGCCTGGGCGCCTTCCCGCAATTGCAGGAAGAACCAGCCGGTGTCGTTATTGGTCAGCAGCAGCAGGATTTTTTCGTCCGCCACGGTGCTGCGCTGAATGGGCTCCGCCCCCCAGAGCACCATCAGGGCCACGATGACCAGCAGGGTCAGGGCAATGGCGACGGTTCTTTTCATGCCTTCCCTCCTGTGTACTTGGGCAGGCGGATGGTGATGAGGGTGCCCTCGTCCTCCGCGCTCTGGATGTGCAGACCGTAGCGGCGGCCGTAGGTCAGCTGGATGCGCTCGTGTACATTACGCAGGCCGATGCCGCTCTGGCCGCTGGGGGCGGTCAGCAGGGTGGCCAGCTTTTCCTCGGGGATACCCACCCCGTCGTCACCCACGGTAAACACCAGGTCGTCCCCTTCGGTATAGGCGGTGATTCTCAGATGCAGCTGCTCGCCCAGGGTTTCATCAATGGCGTGGTTCAGCACGTTTTCCGCCAGGGGCTGTAAAATCAGCTTCACCGTGCGCAGGGGCAGGGCGTCCTCCTTGGCGTCGATGGTGTATACAAACTTTTCCTTGAAACGCATCTTCTGGATAATCAGGTAGTTGGTCACATGCTCCAGCTCTTCCCGCACGGTAATCTCGTTGCGCCCCTTGCTGATGGAAATGCGGAACAGCTTAGCCAGCGCCGAAACCATGCGGATGGATTCCTGGCTCTTGCCCCGCTCCTCCATCCAGATGATGGAGTCCAGGGTGTTGTAGAGGAAGTGGGGGTTAATCTGCGCCTGCAGGGCGTTGAGTTCGTGGAGGCGCTTCTTCTCCTGCTCCTGTACAATCTGGTCCATCAGTTCCCGCAGCTGGTACAGCATGTCGTTGAAGGTGTCGGAAATCACGCGGATTTCGTTAAAGCCCCCCTCCCGCATGGTGGCGTTCAGGTCGCCGTGCTGTACCTTGAGCATCGTGGCCCCCAGCACCGTCAGCGGCCGCATAATCAAGCGCGTCAGCACCAGGGCGATGCCCGCCGCCAGCAGGGCGGCGCTGATGAGGGCTACCACAAACATGCGCCGAAAGGAGGTCTGCAGCTGGGAAATCTCGTCCACAAAGGCGATGCCCACCAGCCGCCAGCGGGTGCGGTCCAGGGAGTGGATGACATACACGCTGTCCCGCCCGCCCTTTTTGGCGTCCGAAAGGCCGATGATGGTATCGGCGACCGGGCGCAAATCCTCGTTGAACAGGTTTAAATCGATCTGGGACATCCTGGGGTGGGTGATGATGCTGTCGTCCGGACCCACCACAAAGGCGTACCCGCTGTCGCCCAGCTTCACCCGGTTCACCAGGCGGCTGAACTGGGTGTAGTAAATATCCATCATCAATACCCCCAGGCGCTGCTGACCTTCCTGGATGTAGCGGATGCCCCGGGAGAGGGTGATGACGTACGCGTACTGGCTGTCAAAGAGGGATTGCACATGGGGCGGGGAAAAATAGGTGATGATGCCCTCCCGCTCCCTGGCGCGCAGAAACCAGTCCTCCTGGTTTACTTCCATCTGGCTGCCGCGCAGTTGGCCTGCGGTGGTGTAAAAGGGCGTGCCCTCCTCGTCGAACACGGCAATGGCGGAGATTTCCGGCATGCTCACTTTTAAAAAGCCCATTTTTTCATGCCAGCTGTCGTCCGCTTCCGGGTCGTCAGGCAAGATGGACAGGGCGAACTGCATGGTGCTCTGCAGGCTGTCGGTATACTGGGTAAAGCCCGAGGCGCTCTGCTGCACCGTTTCCCGGATGCGGTCCACCGCGTTCTGGCGCATCAGGGAGGATACCCTGGGCCCCAGGGTGACAAACAAAAACAGCAGCACAGTAAAGGCTACCACGATAAAGGAGACCAGCAGGATGATATACAGGCTGTAGCCGCGGCTTTTGTTTGTCAACTGTCGCCCCCCTGCCTTCGCTTCACCTGGGAGGGGGAGATGCCATGATGCTTTTTAAACACATAGCTGAAATAGCTGGGGTCGGGGATGCCCACGCTGCGGGCGATTTCGCTGGTGCGCATGTCTCCCTGGGCCAGCAGCGTCATGGCTTTGTCCATGCGCAGATCTGTTAAATACTGGTGGAATGTTTTGCCCGTTTCCTTCTTGAACAGCATGCTGAAGTAGGAGGAGGAGATGTGCAGCTGGGCGCACAGCGTCTCCATGTTCAATGTTTCGTTGCCGAAGTTTTCCTTCATAAAGCTTTGGGCGTCGGCGGCCAGGCGGGTGCCGGTGTCCGCCCGGCGGGAGGCGATATCCTCGCCCACCTTTAAATAGATGTCCTGCAGCATGCTGAGGGCCTGGGGCGGGGCGGGGCAGCGCATCAATTCCCGCAGCACGTTCTCGTAGTCCTGCTCGTCCACGTCCATGTCCCGGATGATGTGGAACAAGGCCACCATGATTTCCATCAGGTAGGCGCGGTAGGCTTTCAGCGTCAGCTTGCGGTTTTCGCATACGCTGATTAATTGCTTCAGGTTTTCGCTGACGCAGGCCGCGTCGTTGGTTTTCAGCGCGCTCATCAAGGCGCGCATCAGGCTGTCGTCCGGTGCGATGGCCTGGGCGCTGCCCGGCTCGATGTCGGTTACGCACAGCACTTCGTTTTTGTCGTACATGCAGCTTTGCTGCAGGGCGGAGGCCGCCTGCTGGGCGGCGGTGGGCAGCTGGGCCAGGGAAGGGGTGGCGGCGCTTAGGCCAATGAGCAGACTGGTTTCCAGATAATGCTGCACGCTGCGGCGCGCCTCGTCCAGGGCGGCGATGGTCTTTTCCTGGGCGGCGGCGCTGTCCTTTGGCACAAGGAACAGGGCGGCCAGCAGCCCGTCGTAGCGGAACACATAGACAGTGGTGTCCCGGCTGAGT
The DNA here is from genome assembly GCA_937894675.1 of uncultured Clostridia bacterium. Taxonomy (GTDB): domain Bacteria; phylum Bacillota; class Clostridia; order Christensenellales; family Aristaeellaceae; genus DTU024. The sequence goes on along the minus strand of CALCQO010000002.1, from coordinate 253,230 downwards.
ATTTCCTTTAAAATGTTGGTGACCGCGAAGCTCAGCAGCTCCGGCTCCTCCATCTGCTGCAGGATGGCCTGGGCGGTATGGTCCATGCGCATCAGCGCCAAAGAATAAAAGGGGCTCTCCAGGGGCATCTCATACCCCCGGGCCGCTTCCAGCGCCCGCTGGCTGGAGATGCCGCCGCTCAGGATGGAGTTGAGCAGCATTTCACGGAGCAGCGGCAGGCTGTTGTGGTAGTGGCGCTTTAATTGCACCATGTCCCGGCGGCTGGCGAAATCCTCGTCCAGTTTGTCCCGCATGCCGCCCAGCATCTGCTTGAATTCCTCGGCGGAAATGGGTTTGAGCAGGTACGCCATGGTGCGCAGCTCGATGGCCTGGCGGGCGTACTCAAAATCATCATAGCCGCTTAGAATCATAAACTGGGCGGCGGGCAGCACCTTGCGGATTTCGGCGCACATGGTCAGCCCGTCCATCAGCGGCATGCGGATGTCGGTTATGATTAAATCGGGGCGCAGCTCCTCCGCCTTCTGCAGGCCTTCCAGCCCGTTGGCGGCTTCGCCCACCACTTCAAAGCCATACTCCTCAAAGGGGATGACTTCCCGCAGCCCGACCCGTATTTCCGCTTCATCGTCAATCAGTAAAAGTGTATACATGCCTTCACCTCTTAGGGTATTATCCCAACAGCGGGGGCATCTGTCAACATTCCGTTTTTCCCTGAAAAGAGGATTTTCATACTTTTACAGAAATATTCCCATTCAATTGTCCGGGGGTATGCCGTATAATGCATGTACCTGAGCAGCAATGCTGCCACAATACAAACAAGGAGAGTCTACTATGAAGAAACTGTTATCCATCCTGTTGGTTCTGACCATGGTGCTGGGCCTCGCGTCCGTCGCCACCGCCGAAACCAAGCCCCTGAAGATTGGCGTTTGCATCTACAAATACGACGACAACTTCATGACCCTGTACCGCACCGAACTGGAAAAGTATCTGACCGACATGGGCCATGAAGTCACCGTCGTTGACGGCAAAAATGACCAGGCCGAGCAGACCAACCAGATTAACTCCTTCATCGCTGACAAGGTCGACGTCCTCATCGTCAACCTGGTGCAGTCCAGCGCCGCCGCCACCGTCATCGACCTGGTGAAGGCCGCCGGCATCCCCACCGTGTTCATCAACCGTGAGCCCACCGCCGAAGACATGCAGCTTTGGGACAAAATCGCCTACGTCGGCGCCGATGCCCGTCAGAGCGGCACCTTCCAGGGTGAAATCATTGCCGCCACCGAGAACAAGGGCGACTACAACGGCAACGGCACTGTGGACTATGTCATGATCGTTGGCGATCCCGAGAACGTGGATGCCCAGTACCGCACCGAATTCTCCATCAAGGCCCTGGAAGACGCCGGCCTGAAGGTCAACAAACTGTTCGAACAGCGCGGCGACTGGGCCCAGGAAAAGGGCCAGGAACTGTCCGCCACCGCTCTGGCTCAGTTCGGCAATGAAATCGACGTTATCTTCTGCAACAACGACGGCATGGCCCTGGGCGCTCTGCAGTCCATCGAAGCCGCCGGCCGCACCGTTGGCAAAGACATCTACCTGGTTGGCGTTGACGCCCTGCCCGAAGTTGTTCAGCTGGTCATGGAAGGCCGCGTAACCGGCACCGTGCTCAACGACCACATCGGCCAGAGCCACACCGCGGGCGACGTTGCTGTCAAAGCCGCCGCCGGTGAAGCCCTCGAAAAGAACTACACCGTTGACTACGTGAAAGTCACCTCTGAAAACGCCGCGGAATTCGCCCCGGCCCAGTAAGTCCCTTTCAAGGTGCGCGCGGGCAACCGCGCGCACCTTTTCCTGATTGTACCCCCTTATTTTTTTAGGAGGCTCTTGCATGAGTGAATACCGCCTGGAGATGCACGGTGTCTCCAAATCCTTCCCCGGCGTCAAGGCGCTGGACAATGTCAGCCTCAAGCTTCGCCCCGGCACCGTGCATGCCCTGATGGGAGAAAACGGCGCCGGCAAGTCCACGCTGATGAAATGCATGTTCGGCATCTACAAGATGGACGAGGGGCAGATTTTTTACGAAGGCCAGAAGGTAACCATCAACAACCCCCTGCACGCGCTGAACCTGGGCATCGCCATGGTGCATCAGGAGCTGCAGCCCATCACCGAGCGTTCCGTGGCGGAAAACATCTATGTAGGCCGCTACCCCATGAAGAAGCTGCTGGGCTTCCTGCCGGTGGTGGACCACGATACAATGAACAAGCAGACGGAGGAACTTTTAGAGAAGGTCCATATGCCCTTCAACCCCCGTCATAAACTGGGCTCTTTAAGCGTGTCCCAGATGCAGCTGGTGGAAATCGCCAAGGCGGTTTCGGCGGACTGCAAGGTGCTGATCCTGGACGAACCCACCTCCTCCCTGTCCCAAAGGGAAGTGGAAGCGCTGTTTGACATCATCAACACCCTGAAGGCTGAAGGCGTCTCCATCGTCTACATCAGCCACAAAATGGACGAGATATTACGCATTTCCGACGAAGTCACCATCATGCGCGATGGCAAGTACATCGGCACCTGGGACGCGAAGGATTTGACCACCGATAAAATTATCACCCAGATGGTGGGCCGGGAACTGACCAATCTGTACCCGCCCCGCACCAACACCCCCGGGGAAGTCATTTTCGAGGTGGACAACTTCACCTCCATCAACCCCCGCTCCTTCCGGCATGTGTCTTTCAACATCCGCAAGGGAGAGATTTTAGGGGTGGCGGGCCTGGTGGGCGCCCAGCGCACCGAGCTGATGGAGGGCATCTTCGGGGTGCGCTCCAAGACCGAGGGCGTTGTGTACTATCAGGGCAAACCGCTGAAGATTTCCCGTCCCCGGGACGCCATCCAGCGCTCCATCGCCATGCTGACGGAAGACCGCCGCGCCACCGGCATTTTCGGCATCCTGCCCGTCAGCGACAATGTCTCCGTCGCCAGCCTGGACCGCTACCTGGAAGCGGGGCTGTTCCTGAACGAGAGGAAGATTGAAGAACTGGTCAAAGAAAATGTGGCCAAGCTGTCCATCAAGACCCCCTCCACCAAGACGCCCATCTCCTCTCTCTCGGGCGGCAACCAGCAAAAGGTGCTGATCTCCCGCTGGCTGGCCAACGACCCGGACATTTTAATCCTGGATGAGCCCACCCGCGGCATCGATGTGGGCGCCAAGTACGAAATCTACACCATCATTGCCAGCCTGGCTGCCCAGGGCAAGTCCATCATCATGATTTCTTCCGAATTGCCCGAGCTCATCGGCATGAGTGACCGCATCCTGGTCATGTGCGATGGCCGCAAGACGGGGGAAATCGACGGCGAAGAAGCGACCCAGGAAAACATCATGGCGCTGGCCACACAATTCGAGCAATAGAGGAGCGGGAAACATGCAATCTGTAGCGAAAGAATCCACAAGCAAGAAAATCAGCAAACTGCTGATGGACAACGTCATCATCCTGGGCATTTTCATCCTGGCGGTGGTGGTTTCCATCCTGCGCCCCAACTTTTTAGGCGAGAGCAACATCCGCAACCTGCTGGGCAACACGGCCATCCGCTTTATCATCGCCGTGGGCGTTTCCGGCTGCTTGATTACCAAGGGCACCGACCTGTCCGCCGGCCGCGTCGCGGGCTTTGCCGCCTGCATGGCCGCCATCATGCTGCAGCGCTCCGACTATGTGAACCGTATGATTCCCGGCCTCCCCGAGCTGCCCGTTTTCGTGGTGCTGCTGGTGGTGCTGGCAGTGTGCGCTGTGATTGGCGCCATCAACGGCTCTGTCGTGGCCTTCTTCAAGGTGCCCCCCTTCATCGCCACACTGGGCATGCAGACCCTGGTGTACGGCATCGCCCTGGTATCCACCGGCGCCCAGCCCATCGGCTCTTTGCGCAGGGAGTTTACCACCCTGGCCACCGGCTACATCGGCAACCCCATCGTCTCCTACATCGCCCTCATCGCCCTGGCTGTGGGCACCTTCATGTGGGTGCTGTACAATAAAATGCGCCATGGCAAGTACATGTACGCCATCGGCGGCAACGAAGCCGCGGCGGAAGTGGCGGGCATCAACGTCAACCGCACCAAGGTGCGCATCTACACCCTGGCAGCCATGCTCTACGGCCTGTGCGGCTTCCTGCTGGCGGCCAAATCCGGCGGCGCCTCGGTCAACACCGCCATGGGCTACGAACTGGAAGCCATCGCCGGCTGCACCATCGGCGGCGTCTCCGTCAACGGCGGCGTGGGCAAGGTGTCGGGCATCCTCATCGGCGTGCTGGTGTTCGAAGTCCTGAAGATCGCCATGCAGTTCATGGGCCTTAAGAGCGACTACACCTACATCGTGCAGGGCCTGGTCATCATCATCGCCGTCGCGCTGGACCTGCGCAAATACCTGGCCAAGAAATAAATGTCTGAAAACAACGAAAGGGGCCTGTCCCCGGAGCCCCAGAAGGGCTTTAAGGAACGCATGTATGACAAGGTCAAGCTGCCCGTCTGGGCGCTGGACATCATCATCGCCGTCCTGGTCATCGCCCTGGTGGTCTCCATCTACCTCGGGACGCGCTGAAGCAAGGGCATAGCCCCCAAGCGTCCCCACCAACATCGCCCGTTTCTCCTCCTTCTTTCTGGGCTGTCGTGCGTCACAACACGGCAGCCCTCTTTCGTCGCCCTGCCCTTCGCTTCTTACCCGATGGACAAGTCCATCGGGAGCATCCGCTGCGGGAGGGCTCCTCTCAATCGAAAGCAGGCTTTCGATTGTTGGGCTCCCTCGCCTGCCCGTCTTGGCTCCTTGCCGCCCAGGTTTTTGAACGCGAAGAGGGCACCACTCAATCGAAAGCGGGCTTTCGATTGTTGGGCTTTCTCGCATGTCCGTCTTCGTGCCTTGCTGTTAGGTTTAGCTGAAGAAGGGGGCTTTGGGGGCGGAAAATAATCGTTGTCATCCGACATGATGTTTGGTATACTAAACACTAAGAGAGTTTATCAATCTTTTTTTGAAATGAGGGACCTGTATGAAACGGCTACTTCTTTTGCTGGCGTGTGTTCTGCTGGTTTTCCTGGTTTCCCATGCACTGGCGGCGCAGGCGGATCCCATGCTGGAAATATCGCCCTCCCTTCCCAATACGGTGGAATTGTACACAGGCGAGCAATCCCAAATGATGATTCGTCTGGGCGGCACCTTTGTGCCCCGGGACGCGCGGCTGGAGATTACGGTTCCGGACAACCTGGTCAAGTCCTTGACTGTCAGCGCCGAAAATATGGTGGGATGGACCCAGACAGAATCGGTGGACAATGGTTTGCGCAAGTTTACCATCACCCATGACGGCGAATCCGGCGGCGTCAACATGGCTTTTTATCTGGAATATAAACCGGGTTACAAGTCCGGCCAGGACCCGAACCTGGGCATCATGATGCCCGATGGCCAGCAGGTGCCCTTTGAGGTGAAGTTTTATGTTCCCGGCGATGCGCAGCCTGCCCTGACAGACAGCCTGACCCTTACCTACCATGTGCTGCCGGTCACTTTTTTGAAAGGGATGCGCGTCAATCGTTCGTTTTACACAACGACCCACGATGGACAGACGATCGTCGGCGGCATAGAGAATCCCGAAAAGCCAGGCTATCTTCATCCAACCTACAACGAATATGTGTCCTTTGGGTACAAGGCGTACCATGTTCCGCCCCCCGAAGGGGTGGGCAGGACGCTGGCTGACGGCGTAGGCACCCGGGTGTATGATGTTGTCATCACCGAGACGGTGCCGCCGGAGGCGGAGTTTGTGGCCAATGTAAACAGCCAATGGACCTATGACGCCCAGAGCAGGGTGGCTACCTTCCAATCCCAGAGGACTTTGCGGGGCTCCTATGAGGACATCGCTTTCCTGCATCTTTTGTACCCCGGCGCGAAGATAGGCGAGCACACCAACACGGCTTCCATCACCCTTTCGCCCCTGGAGCCGGGCGCCGGCGAAACGGCAACCCAGCTGACGGACAGCATTACCTTCAATCTGACCGCTCAATTGCCCAAGGCGACGGTTCTCAAGTACGCTGAAGGCGGCGGGTCTCCCATCTACGACCAGATAACCGCGAAGCAATGGGGGAGAACCTTCCGGATCGATATCACCAACCTGACCCGCAATGTTCCTTTGACCTTCACCCTGCGGGACTTTGGGCAGGATGAACGCCTGAAGATGACCGGGTTTATGTTCAGCAGCATCAGAAAGGTACTGCCCTATCAATTGGATGTGACGGTGACAACCTGGGATGGGGACACCATCACCTACCTGAACCAGGGGGACAATACCCGCATCCCCCTGGACGAGAATCCGAAAGAGATCTCCGTCCGCACTTCGCCCGGGTCAACCCTCGTTACCGCCAACTCGATTACCGATCCGGGCGTATTGTCGCTGAGTTTTTTCACAACCTTTACCGACCCTGTCAGCCAGCACCATCCCAAACCAGGGCCAGAGAAGGATTATCTGTTCAACAGCATGACCGCCCAGGTGACTTTTCCTGATATTACCCTGCCCGGGGAAACTGCCCCCTACACACTGGACTTTGCCAACGACGCCGCGGTGCTCTTTGAGCCCTATGATCCCCGCGTCACCATGAGTAAAAGAGTCCAGAACCCCCAGCCTGCGGGCACCCCCTTTCTGGCCAACGCCAGGGTTACCTACTCCATCTACTCATCAGCCTATCTGCTCCCTCCGGACACCGTCAACGGCCAGGTGATTGTGGACCTGCTGCCCGAAGGCTTTCTGTATGAGGAGGGTTCCGCAAGGAACGGCACCAGCGGCAGCGGCAGCCCGATAACCCCCATTGTGGAAGAGAATTACAGAGGTACCGGCCGCACAGCCCTGCTGTTCTCCATGAACAGCGACCTGTTCCAGACAGGCGACTTTACCTTCAACGCCATCGTGGGACCGCTTGCGCCCAAAGGCACCGCCACCAACCTGGCGTTCCTGGCCTGGAGCAACAATGGGGAAGGCTCCCCGGACATCCAGCAGGTTCTGCCCGGCGCGCAAAGCGGCCTGAGCAACCCGCCCGTCGAAGGGACGGACTATGTTTTGGATACCTACGATTTGGATCAGGACGGCAATGTGACGGAGCCGGTGCTCTTCTCCAGCGCCGATGTCCTGGTGCAGCCCAATCAGCTGCTGATCAGCACCAAACAGGTGAAGGGCTCTTTGGATCAGGCCTTCGGCTTTTCCGACGGGCACGCGGTGCCGGGCGGCGAGGTGGAGTATCAGTTAACCATCAGCAACTACCGTGATACCCCCATCCCCGCGGGTCTTGTGGTGGTGGACACCCTGCCCCGTCAGGGAGATATGCGGCTGGAGGTGGATAACAACAACCAACCGATGGAGCGCGGCTCCCAGTTTGATGTGCTGCTGCGCGCAGCCCTTACCGCGGATCCCGAGATGTGGGAGGTTTCCTATTCTACCGCCGAGCCTGTTTTGCCCACCAGGACCTACACGGGCAATGCCGAGCTGTGGAGCGCTGCCCCGCCTGCGGAGGAGATATCCTTGGTGCGGGCGGTGAAGCTGATAACCAAGCAGGAAATCCCGGCGGGGGCCTCCGTAACCGTGCCCATCAGCGCCATTGTGCAGCAGGAGCCGACCCCGGAAACGCCGGTGCTGCTCCAGGGAAAACAGGCTTTCAACTCCTTTGCTGTCAGCGAGGACGGCCTGAAGTTTATGGAATCCAACCAGTCCTCCGCGGTGATTACGGGCTTCAGCGTCCTGGGCTTTGCCTATGTGGATATGAACAGCAACGGTCTGCTGGACGGCTCGGGCGGTGTTGGGGCGGAGACCTTCGCCCCGGGTGTAACGGTGCGGCTGCTGGACGCCCAGACCCTGCAGCCAGTGCTGGGGGCAGATAACCAGCCCCTGGAAACGGTAACCCAGGCGGATGGCTCCTACCGGCTGGATGTTCCTCAGGCGGGCACCTATGTGGCGGCCTTTGGCGCTTATCCCCAGCATTCCTTCTCCGGCGTGGCGGCGGATACCGCGGTGCCTGGCGGCAACCATGTCGTCCGTGTGCAGGATGGTGTTGGTTATACCGCGCCCTTTACCCTGAGCACCGGCGCTTTGCAGCTGCGCAGGAACGCGGCGTATATCGGCCGCTACCTGCTGCTTGTCAAGATGTGGGATTTTTCGGCGGCGCAGGATCTTAGTCTCACAGCCCGCTTCCAGATATGGCAGGACCAGCAGCCCTTTGAAACATTTGAGCTGAAGGGCAGCTTGCAGGAAAGCTTGCAGGAGCGTACCTTCGGCCCATTTCCGCTGAACAAGCCGGACGGCACCCCCCATGTATACGATATAACCGAGATTCCCTCCCCCGGGGGCGAGTTCTTCAGCTTGGCCCTCCCCAAACAGCCGATTACTGAAACGGTGGATCACTTCACCTTCTTCAACCTCGCTACCAGTACGGATCCGCTGATAATCCCAGTTGCCAAAAAACTAACGCTTACGCCAGGCACCACCGATGGAGGAACGCCCCGCGTTCCCAAGGCGGGCGAGTTCACCTTTGAGCTCTTCCCGATGAAGGCGGAACTGGTCTCCCCTCAGACGGGGGAAGTGCGGGCGGTGCCCGATGTACTGCGCAAAGTGACCGCCGCCATCGATGAAAACGGCGTGGCGGAGTTTTCCAACTTCCTCGCGCTCAGGGATTTAGGGGAAATCGCCTATTTCTTCGCGGTGGGCGAACAGATACCCGATGAGCGGGAGGCGGGCATGGTGTATGATGCTGCCCTTAAGTACGGCAGCGTCACCGCGCGCTATGAAGGCGATCAGCTGAACACCCGCATCGAGGTTGGGGATTTGCAGGTGGATTCCAATGGACAGATGTCTATCGTCCCCAAGGCGGACAGCCTGGTGTTTACCAACCAGTATCAGGGGCAGAGCGCGCCGCCCGAAACACCGTCCTACCCGGCCGTTCAGGTACCCCTAACGGCTAAGAAAACCCTGCGCAACGGCGCGCTGCAAGCCGGACAGTTTACCTTTGAGCTGCGGGGCGGGGATGGGCAGGTGCTTGCCGAGGCGGTGAACGGCGAAGACGGCGCCATTGTCTTCCCTGAGCGTACCTTCAGCAAGGAAGTCAGCGGCTGGGTATACACCATTTCCGAGCGGCAGGGGCAGCAGGACGGTATTGCCTATGATTCCACCGTGTACACCGTCAAAGTAACCACCAGGGCGGAGGGCGAGCGGCTGAAGGCGTCCGTCTCCCTGGAAAAGGACGGGGTGCCCTACGATGGAGAGATGGTGTTCACCAACCAGCAGACCCTGCCGCCCACGGGTGACAGCATGCCTACCCTGATCTTGCTGTTGCTGCTGGGCGCGCTGGTGCTGGGCGCCGCGGCGTATCTGCGCTACCGCAAGCCCAAAGACAAATAGACCCTTCAATTTTTCAAGATAACCTGGATTGAACGTGCCCGTGTCCCCGCCGCCCCTTTCCTGGCTGCGGGGACGCTTTTTGATGGCGGAAATGGTGGGATGAACCCGGGCAAACGGGCTCTTAGCACCATTCCCCGCCCGGCAGGTTCATCTTTTCAGGTTTCGCCTAATGTGGTATACTTTATGTTCATGAAAGGAGGGGGATTGTGAACAGCATGACAGGCTACGGCCGCGCTGTGGCGCAGGCCGACGGGCGGGAAATGACGGTGGAGGTACGCGCTGTCAACCACCGGTTTCTGGATTTATCCCTGCGCCTGCCCAGGGCGCTGAACTTTCTGGAAAGCGATGTGCGCGCCTTGGTGGGGGAAACCCTGCGGCGCGGCCACGCGGACATCACCCTCACCTACCGCAACACCAGGCAGGACGCCCGCAAGGTGCAGGCGGACACGGCGCTGGCCTCCAATTATCTGGAAGCGCTGCGCAAACTGGCGAAAAAAACGGGCGTCAAGGACGACATCAAGGTATCCCAGTTGGCGGCGCTGCCCGACATCGTCACGGTGCTGGAGCAGGAGGAGGATCAGGACGCCGTGCGCGCCCTGATGGCCAAAGCTTTGGAGGAAGCCCTCAAACAGGTGGCCGCCATGCGGCAGACCGAGGGCAAAAACCTGCAGGGGGATTTGAAAACCATCCTCAGTCGGGTGGATGTGCGCATCAACCTGATGGAAAGCACCGCCATGGACATGCCCCAGAAGGCGAAGGAACGCATCGAGAACCGCCTGAAGGAACTGGAAGTTCAGGGCGCGGATGAATCCCGGATCGCCCAGGAAGCGGCGCTGCTGGCCGACCGCTGCGCCGTGGATGAGGAGCTGGCCCGCCTGCGTTCCCATGTGGCGCAGCTGCGCCAGATGTTTGACGAATCAGGCGACATCGGCCGCCGGATGGATTTTCTGGTGCAGGAGTTAAATCGGGAGGTCAACACCATCGCCTCCAAATCCCAGGACAGCGCTTTGACCGCCATCGCGGTGGAACTCAAGAGCGACATTGAAAAACTGCGCGAGCAAATACAAAACGTGGAGTAACGCAATGCAGATGGTCAACGTAGGTTTTGGCAACATGGTGGCGGCTTCCCGGCTCATCGCCGTCATCAACCCCGACTCGGCCCCCATCCGGCGCATGGTGCAGGACGCCAGGGAGGGGAAAACCCTGGTGGACGCCACCGCCGGCCGCAGGATGCGCGCCGTGCTGGTGATGGACTCGGGCACCATCATCCTCTCCGCCCTGCAGCCTGAGACCGTGGCGGGCCGCGTACAGGAAGGAGCGCCGGGCCATGATTGAAAATCGCAAGGGCATGCTGATTGTCATCTCCGGCCCCTCAGGTACGGGCAAGGGCACGCTGTGCGAGCGGCTGTTCGACAATGACACCAGCATTCACTTTTCCGTCAGCGCCACCACCAGAGCCCCCCGGGAGGGGGAAATCGACGGGGTGCACTACCATTTCATCACTGACCAGCAGTACGATGAATGGCTCGCCCAAGGCGCGTTTCTGGAGCATGCCACGGTGCACGGCCACCGCTACGGCACCCTAAAACAGCCCATCGAGGAAAGCATCGAGCGGGGCGAGAATGTCCTGCTGGACATCGACCCCCAGGGCGCCATCAGCGTGATGGAGCAAAAGCCCGACTGCGTGTCCATCTTTATCCTGCCCCCCAGCTACGACGCCCTGCGCGTACGGCTGCACACCCGCAACACTGACGACCCCAAGGAAATCCAGAAGCGTTTGGGCAACGCCCGGGGCGAGGTAAAGCAGCTGCACCGCTACCAATATGTCGTCATCAACGACCATCTGGATATGGCATACGAACAGCTGTATCACATCATCGCGGCGGAAAAACAGCGGACCACCCGCTATTTCCCCATCATCGAAGACTTTTAGGAGGAACATATGGCCATCAACAAACCCAGCGTGGAAGAACTGACCCAGAAAACCCCCAGCACCTATACCCTGGTAATCGAAGTTGCCAAGCGCACCCGGGAACTGGTGGACGGCGCACAGCCCCTGGTAGACCCCAAGGAGAAAAAGGCCATCGCCATCGCCATTGATGAAATCAACCGGGGGCTGATTACCGCCCACCGCAAGATGAATCCGGGGGAATAATATGTCAGCGCTGCAAGGCAAGAATATCGTTCTGGGGGTAACCGGGGGCATCGCGGCGTATAAAAGCTGCGACCTGGTGTCCCGCCTGGTCAAACAGGGGGCTCAGGTGGATGTCATCATGACAGAGAGCGCCTGCGAGTTTGTGGCGCCCCTCACCTTTCAGACCCTCAGCCGCCGCCCGGTGGTCACCGATTTGTTCTCCTCCCCCGAGTATTGGGAGGTGGAGCATATCGCCCTGGCCAAGAAGGCGGATTTGTTTGTCATCGCCCCGGCCACCGCCAATGTCATTGCCAAGATGGCCCACGGCATCGCCGACGACATGCTCACCACCACCGTGCTGGCTACCCAGGCGCCGCTGCTGATTGCCCCGGCCATGAACACCATCATGTGGCAGCACCCCGCCACCCAGGAAAACCTCGCGCTGCTTACAAAACGGGGCGCCCATACGGTGGGGCCCGAGGGCGGCCAGCTTGCCTGCGGGGATGTGGGCGCCGGCCGCATGAGCGAGCCCCAGGATATCCTGGCCGCCATCGAAAGCATCCTGTCCGCCCCCCAGGACATGCGGGGGCTGAAGGTACTGGTCACCGCCGGCCCCACCAGGGAGCGGCTGGATCCGGTGCGCTTTTTGTCCAACCACTCCTCCGGCCGCATGGGCTACGCCATCGCTGAGGCCGCCAAAGCCCGGGGCGCCCAGGTTACCCTGGTCACAGGCCCCACCAGCATTGAAAAGCCCGAGGTGGAAACCGTGCAGGTGGAATCCACCCAGGATCTGTACGACGCCATGATGGAGCGCTTCGCTGCCCAGGACATCATCATCCAGGCCGCCGCCCCGGCGGATTTCACGCCGGACACGGTGTCGGAGGAAAAAATCAAAAAGGGCGGGCGGGACAGCCTGCAGTTGTCCCTCAAATCCACCCCCGACGTGGCCGCCGCCATCGGGCAGCAGAAAAAGCCGGGCCAGATTCTGGTGGGCTTTGCCGCCGAAACGGAAAACCTGATCGAGAACGCCCGCAAAAAGCTTGCCGGTAAAAACCTGGATATGATTGTGCTCAACGATGTCACCAAGCCTGGCGCGGGCTTTGGGGTGGATACCAACATCGTCACCTTCGTTACCCCCACCACCCTGGAAGCCCTGCCTAAATTGAGCAAGGCCGAGGTGGCCGACAAGTTGCTGACCAAAGCCCTGCGGCTGATGGAACCGGACCGCCGCAAGGCATGATGGGCTACTGCGAAATCATCGTGGATATCGCCACCGCCCAGGTAGACAGGCTGTTTACCTACGCGGTGCCCCCCGGCATGACGCTGTCCCCCGGCACGCGGGTGCTGGTGCCCTTTGGGCACCGCAGCATCGAGGGCATTGTGCTGGAATTAAAAGACGAGGCGGGCATGGACGAAAGCCGGGTGCGCCCCGTGACCCGGGCGCTGGACGAGTACCCCGCCATATTGCCCCCCCTGGTGGAACTGGCGCGGGAAATGGCGCAAAAGGCCCACTGCCCCCTGGCAGCCACCCTGCGCCTGATGCTGCCCGCCCAGATGCGCGGCGGCCGGGTGAAGGAAAAGACTCAGAAGGCGGCCCGCCTGCTGGTTACGGGGGAAGAGCTGGACAAGGCGCGGGAGAACCAGAGCCGCTCCCCCAAGCGCCGCCTGCTGCTGGATTTGCTAGCTGACGGGGATATCCACCCCGTCAGCGATTTGAAGGTATTGGTGCGCGACCCCCTGCCGGCGCTGAAGGTGCTGGAAGAGCAGGGCGCCGTGGAAGTAATCGACCAGCAGGTGCTGCGCTCCCCCTTCCGGGGCCCCGCGGTGATGGAGAAGGATCCGCCCCCCACCCCCGGCCAGCAGGAAGCCCTCAGCGAGATATTGCCCGCCATCGGCGCGGGCAGGGGCAGTTTTTTGCTGCACGGGGTAACGGGCAGCGGCAAGACGGAGGTCTACATCCAGGCGGTGCGCCGGTGCCTGAAGATGGGCAGGAGCGCCATCGTGCTGGTGCCCGAAATCGTGCTGACGCCCCAGATTGTTTCCTGGTTCCGGGGACGCTTTGGCGATGTGGCGGCAGTGCTGCACTCCCGATTGTCCGCGGGCGAAAAGTATGATGAGTGGCGGCGCATCCGCGCGGGCCAGGCCCGGGTGGTTATCGGCGCCCGATCCGCCATCTTCGCCCCGGTGCAGAACCCTGGCATCTTCATCGTGGATGAGGAGCATGAGCAGAGCTATTTTTCCGAGCACGCCCCCAGCTACGACGCCAGGGACGTGGCCCACAGCCGCGCCCAAAGGGAAGGCGCCGTGCTGCTGCTGGCCAGCGCCACCCCCAGCATCCTGTCCTTTGCCAGGGCGGAAAAAGGGGAGTACATGCTGCTGGAAATGCTCAGCCGCGTCAACAACCGCCCCTTGCCCCGTGTTACGGTGGTGGACATGCGGGAAGAGTTGCGCCTGGGAAACAAGGGTATGTTCTCTTATGCGCTGCTGGACAGTTTGGACAGGTGCGTCAAAAGCGGCCAGCAGGCCATGCTGTTTGTCAACCGCAGGGGGTATTCCTCCAGCGTGGTGTGCCGCAAGTGCGGCTATGCCCTGCAGTGCGGCCAGTGCGACATCGCCTACACCTGGCACCAGGCTGACAGAAAGCTGCACTGCCACTACTGCGGCGCCCGGGAGGATATGCCCCCAAGCTGCCCCCAGTGCGGCGGCAAGTATTTAAAAACCGTGGGGGTGGGCACCCAAAGGGTAGAGGAAGAGATTAAAAAGCTCTACCCCGACATCGGCACCGTGCGCATGGATTTTGACAACACCCAGGGCAAGGACGCACACCGGCAGTTGCTGGCCAGATTCCGCTCCGGGGAAGCCCGCATTATGGTAGGCACCCAGATGATCGCCAAGGGGCTGGACTTTCCTCAGGTCACTTTGGTGGGCGCGGTGATGGCGGACATCTCCGTCAACATGCCCGACTACCGCGCGGCGGAGCGCACCTTTCAGCTGCTGACCCAGGTGGCGGGCCGCGCGGGGCGCGCCGACATGCCGGGGGAAGTGATCATTCAATCCTACAAGCCCGAGCATTACGCCATCGCCGCCGCCGCTACCCAGGACTACCGCAATTTCTTCGCGACCGAGTTCGCGCGCCGCAGGCGGGATTTGTACCCGCCCTTCACCCTGCTGGTGCGCTTGTTGTGCCAGGCCCCCAATGAGCAGGTTGCCCGGGACGCGAGCGGCCAGCTGTTTGAAAACATCAAGCAAACCCTGCAGCAAAACCCCCTATGGAAGAAAAGGGTGCTCTTTTACCGGGAGGATGACGCTCCCATCAAGCGCCTGATGGGCTACAGCCGTGCCCAGGTGCTGCTGAAAATGATTGATCACAAGGATTCGCACGCGTTGATAGAATACCTGAACGAGTTGGCGGGCCGCCAGTGGCCCTGCCCGGTGTATCTGGAAATCAACCCCGCGTCCCTTGCCTGAGGAGGACTATGTTTAAACAATTGATGACCATTGGGGAGCCGGTGCTGCGAGGCCAGGCCAACCCCGTAACCAAGTTCAACAACATCCGCCTGCAGCTGGTGCTGCGGGACATGGCGGAAACCATGTACCGGGAAAACGGCGTAGGCCTGGCAGCGCCTCAAATCGGCATCCGCCGCCGCATCGTGGTGCTGGATGTGGGAGAGGGGCTGGTGGAGCTGATCAACCCCGAAATCGTCAGCCTGGAGGGCGAAATCGGCATGGTGGAGGGCTGCCTCTCCGTGCCCGGCCGCCGGGGCTTTGTGGTGCGCCCGGAAAGGGTGAAGGTAAAGGCCCAGGACCGCAAGGGCGAATGGTTCGAAATCGAGGGGGACGGCCTGCTGGGCCGCTGCCTGCAGCACGAGATTGACCATCTGGACGGCATCCTCTATGTGGACAAAATGGACCACGAGGTGTTCGACGAGGACATGGTGGAGGAGCAGGAGGCGTGAGTCTGCGCGTCGTATTCATGGGCACCCCCAGCTACGGGGCGGCCAGCCTGCAGGCGCTGCTGGACAGCGGTTATCAGGTGGCGGGCGTGTTTACCCAGCCCGATAAACCCAAGGGCCGGGGCGGCAAAATGCAGATGAGCGAAGTAAAGCTCTTAGCGCTGGCCCACGGCATCCCTGTGTACCAGCCCCGGCGCATCCGCCAGGACGGGGTGGAGGATTTGCGCGCCCTCGCGCCCGATGTGTGCGTCACCGCCGCCTTTGGGCAGATTCTCTCCCAGGAGGTGCTGGACATCCCCCGCCTTGGCACTGTCAATGTCCACGCGTCGCTGCTGCCCGCCTACCGGGGCAGCGCGCCGGTGAACTGGTGCTTAATCAAGGGGGAAACGGTGACCGGCGTCACCACCATGATGACCGATAAGGGCATCGACACCGGGGACATTCTGCTCAGGCAGGAGACGGATATCCTTCCCGGGGAAACCGCCGGGCAGCTGACTGACAGGCTGGCCAATATCGGCGCGGATCTTCTGGTGCGCACCCTGAAGTGCCTGGAAGCGGGCGATTGCCCCCGCACCCCCCAGAAGGAAGAAGAAATGAGTTACTACCCCATGCTCACCAAGGACATGGGCCGGGTGGACTGGACACAGGGCGCGGAGGAGATTGTCAACCTCGCCCGGGGGCTGAGCCCCTGGCCCAGCGCCTTTACCCCCTCCCCCCATGGGGTGCTGAAAATCCTGTCAGCCTCCGTGGAAGAAGGCCATCAGGGCGCGGCGCCCGGCCAGGTGCTGGAGGCGGATGGCAAGAGAGGCCTGCTGGTGCAGGCGGGCTCCGGCGCGGTGCGGGTGGAGCAATTGCAGGCCCCGGGAGGCAAGGGCATGCGGGCACAGGATTATCTGCGCGGGCATGGGCTGCCCCTGGGCACCCTGCTGACGGAAGAGTGAGGATATATGGCGGATTTTAATCGCGATGGAAACAAGCCGAAGGGGAAACCCTTCGCGAAAAGCGGGCCCCGCAAACCCTACCAGGGGGCAAAGTCCCCGGAAGGGGAGCGCAAGGGCCCCTATGGCCGCCCCGCCCCCGGCGCCCAGGGGGAGAGAAAACCCTTCAGCCGGGACGGCAAGCCCGCCTTTGGCGAGCGCAAGCCTTTTAACCGGGACGGCAAGCCCGCCTTTGGCGAGCGCAAGCCCTACAACCGGGAGGAAAAGCCCGCCGGGGAGAACCGAGGCCCCTACGGCCGCCCCGCGCCTGGCGCCCAGGGAGAGAGAAAACCCTTCAACCGGGACGGCAAGCCCGCCTTTGGCGATCGCAAGCCCTTTAACCGGGATGGTATGCCCAGCTCTGGCGAGCGCAAGCCCTTTAACCGGGAGGAAAGGCCCGCCGGGGAGAACCGAGGCCCCTACGGCCGCCCCGCGCCCGGCAGCCAGGGAGAGCGCAAGCCTTTCAGCCGCGAGGGCAAGCCCGCTTTCGGCGAGCGCAAGCCCTTCAGCCGCGAGGGCAGACCCGATGGCGAGCGCAGGCCCTTCAACCGGGATAGCAAGCCCGGCTTTGGCCAGCGCCCCTATGGACGCCCGGCTCAGCCAGGCCGCTCCTTCGCGCCGGCCGCCCCGGCGGCCCCCCAGGACCCCCTGTCCGGCGGCGCCCGCGGCGCGGCGTGGGACACCCTCAACCGCGTGCTGCTGGAGGACGGCTTTGCTTCCCTGTCGCTCAGCGATGTGCTGGACAGGGTGCGCCTGTCCGACAGGGACAAGCGCCTGGCCACCAACATTGTCTATACCACCCTGGAAAACCTGCTGTACATCGACCACGCCCTGTCCTTCTTCATCAAGGAGGAGGATAAGGTAGAAGCCTCCATCCGCAACCTGCTGCGCCTGACAGCAGCCCAGTTCTTCTTCATGGACAGGGTGCCCGAAAGCGCCGCTGTCAATGAGGCGGTCAAAATGGCCCGCGCCCGGGGCTTTGAGGGGCTGACGGGCTTTGTCAACGGCGTGCTGCGCAATTTGCTGCGCGGTCAGGGGGACATCCTCTGGCCTCTTCGGGACGAGGGGCTGGCGCCCTACCTGTCCCTGATGCACTCCATGCCCGCCTTCGTGGTGGACAAATTGACGCGCGCCTACGGCGAGGAACAGGCGGAGGCCATCATCCGGGGCAACCGTCATAAATACCTCACCATCCGCCCCAACCTGATGCTCATCAGCGGGGAAGATTTCGAGAAGCTGCTGCAAACCAAGGACTGGCGGGTGGAAAAGGGGCTGCTGCCCAACGCCTGGTATGTGTCCGGCGCGGGGGATATTTCCGCCGATCCCGACTTTATCAAAGGCCTGTTCAGCATCCAGGGGGAAAGCAGCATGCTGGCGGCCGAAAGCATGCAGGTAAAGCGCGGCATGACGGTGCTGGATTGCTGCGCCGCCCCCGGCGGCAAGACCGCCTACATGGCGGAGCATATGCAGGGCACCGGACGGGTGCAGGCCTGGGACAAGCACGAGCACCGGGTGGAACTGCTCAACGCCATGGCCCAGCGGCTGCGCCTGTACAATGTGCGCCCCATGATGCGGGATGTAACCCAGTACCGCGACCAGTACGATAAAACATTTGACGCTGTGCTGCTGGACGCGCCCTGCTCTGGCAGCGGCGTGTTCCATGACAAGCCCGACGCCAAGTTCCGCTTGACGGAAGAAGGGGTGCAGGAACTGACCCGCCTGCAGGCGGAGATGATGGACGTGGTCAGCCGCTATGTCAAGCCCGGCGGCACCTTTGTCTACTCTACCTGCAGCGTGCTGCCCGAGGAAAACGCCCGGCAGGTGGAAGCCTTTCTGGCGGGGCATCAGGATTTCGCGATCGCCCCCCTGCCAGACAGCATCCCCGAGCAGTTCCGGGAAAAATACGGCGAATCCGGCCTGCAATTGCTGCCCGGCGTGGACCCGGTGGAAGGGTTCTTCATCGCCCGCATGGTAAGGAGTCAGGATGCCTGATTTGCAGTGGCTGTCCCTGTTTCCAGAGGAAATGGCCGAAGAAGTAAAGCGCCGGGGCTATCCCGCCTTCCGGGCCAAGCAGCTGTTTTCCTGGCTGCACAAGGGGGCGGATTTTGACGGCATGTCCAATTTGCCCAAGGACATGCTGGCCGATTTGGCCAAGGACACCATCGCCCAGCCCGCGGTGATTACTCACCGCCAGGTTTCCCAGGCGGACGGCACCCAGAAGTACCTGTACACCTTTCCCGACGGCAACGCGGTGGAAGGGGTGCTGATGCGCTACAAGCACGGGCTCACCCTGTGCATTTCCACCCAGGTGGGGTGCAAAATGGGCTGCGCCTTTTGCGCCAGCACCCTGGACGGCTGCATCCGCAACCTGAGCGCCGGGGAGATGCTGGGCGAGGTGCTGGCGGTGAACCGGGAACTGCAGGGCGAAGCGGTGCACAACATCGTGCTGATGGGCAGCGGCGAGCCCCTGGACAACTACGAGCAGGTGGTGCGCTTTCTGCGCCTTATCAGCCACCCGAACGGCCTAAACATCAGCCCCCGGCGCGTGTCGCTGAGCACCTGCGGCATTGTGGACAAAATGCACCTGCTGGCACAGGAAAAGCTGCCTGTCACCCTGTCGGTGTCCCTCCATGCCCCCGATGACGCGACCCGGCTGCGGATTATGCCCATCGCCAAAGCCTGGCCCATGGACAAACTGATGGAAGCCTGCCGCGCCTGGGTGGAAATGACCGGCCGGCGCATCGTGTTCGAGTATGCCCTCATCGACGGGGTCAACAGCGAAGGGCACCAGGCGAAAAAACTGTCCCAACTGCTCAGGGGGCTGCAGTGCCATGTGAACCTGATTCCCCTCAACGATGTCAAGGAGCGGGATTTGAAGGGCGTCAGCCGCCAGAAGGCGGAAGCTTTCCTAAAGGAACTGGAGAACAACCACATTTCCGCCACCATCCGCAGGGAAATGGGCAGCGATATTCAGGGCGCCTGCGGGCAGCTGCGCAGGCGGGTGCTGAAACTACCATCCGGGGAGGGGCAAGGGTGAAAATCGTAACCAGAACGGATATCGGCAACATCATGGCCAACAACCAGGATGGCTTCCTGGTGCAGGAAGGCCTCTACCCCGTGTACGCCGTGGCCGACGGCATGGGCGGCCACCGGGGCGGCCATGTGGCCAGCCGCATGGCGCTGGAGGCGATGGCGGCGGATTTGTCCGGCCATGTGCCCAACGAGGACACCCTGCGCAAGAGCTTTATCCGCGCCAACAAGGAGATTTTCGCCCGCCAGAAGCTGGAGGAAGAGGTCAGCGGCATGGGCACCACCATGACCGTTTTATGGGAAACCCCCGAGGGCTTTTACCTTGGCCATGTGGGGGACAGCCGCTGCTATCTGATGCGCGAGGGGGTTCTTACCCAGATGTCCACCGATCATTCCCTGGTGGCTGAACTGGTGCGCGACGGTTCCCTGGCGCCGGAGGAGGCGGACAATTATCCCTACCGCAACGTGATTACCCGGGCGGTGGGCACCAGCAAAAACATCCACGCGGACATTTCCTGGCCGGAAAAGAGGCCTGGCGACCGGTGGCTGCTGTGCACCGACGGGCTGACGGAGTACATCAAAGCCCCGCGCCTGCGGGACATCCTTTCCACCCCGGACTTGTCCGACGCGGCGGATTGCCTGCTGAACACCGCCCTGGACATGGGCGGGCGGGACAACATCACCCTGATCCTGCTGGAGGTGGAAGCATGATCGGCAAGAAGTTGGGCGACCGCTACCAGCTGCTGGAAAAAATCGGCGAGGGCGGCATGGCCATGGTATTCCGCGCCCGGGATTTGCGCACCGGCCACGATGTGGCGGTCAAGTTCCTGCGGCCGGAGTTCCACGACAACCCCGAGTTTGTGGCCTTTTTCCAGCGGGAAGCCACCGCCGCCAGCAAGATGAGCCACCATAACATCGTAAACCTGCTGGACGTGGGAGATGACGCCAACAACCTGTACATCGTCATCGAGTATGTCAACGGCAAAACCTTAAAGGACATCGTGCGGGAGCGGGGCAGGCTGCCCGAGGACGTGGCCTCCCAGATTGTTATCCGCATTCTGTCCGCCCTGCAGCACGCCCACGCCGCCAACATCATCCACCGGGACATCAAGCCCCAGAATATTTTGGTGGACCAGCGGGGCTACATCAAGGTGTCCGACTTTGGCATCGCCCGCATGGTGGGCTCGGGCACGGAAATCAAGGATAAAAAAGACACGGTGATGGGCTCCGTCCACTATTTTTCGCCCGAGCAGGCCCGGGGGGATGTAGCCACCACAGCCAGCGATCTGTATTCGGTGGGCGTGGTCTTTTACGAGCTGCTCACCGGCAAGGTTCCCTTTGACGGGGAGAAGCCCGTCACCATCGCCCTGCAGCATATCCAGCAAAAGCCCCGGCCTGTGAGGGAGTTAAACCCCGATGTCTCCCCCGCCATTGAGAGCGTGGTGATGAAGGCCCTGGAAAAGAGCCCCCAGGACCGCTACCGCTCCGCCCTGGACATGGCCCAGGCGGTGAAAAGCGCCCTGCAGTTCCCCGAAAAGGAAAACACCCGGGACACCCCTGTTTTTGTGGTGCCCACCCAGAAAAAGAAGAAAAAGCGCTGGAAGTGGCAGCGCGCCGCCTCCCTGCTGGCGGCGCTGGCGGTGCTGGGGTCTTTGGTGTTTGGCACCGCCGCCATCTACCAGCAGGTGGTCAACACCACCGAAGCCCCCTACCTGCTTGGCGAAACGGAGGAGGATGCCCTGCGCATCGCCATCCGTGCCCGGCTCAAGCCCGAGGTGGTTAGGCAGAACAGCACCACCCCCGCGGGTACGGTGATTCTGCAGTCCCACGACTACGGCTACAGGATGCGCAGGGGGGAAACCATCCTGCTGACGGTGTCCCTGGGCCCGGTGGACCAGGTGGTGCCCGAGTTGGTGGGCCTTTTGCAGCAGGAGGCGGAGCGCGCCATGGCCCGCGTTGGCCTGAACATGCTGGTTATCCGCCGGGAAATGAACCCCAGCGCCCCCGGCACCATTCTAACCCAATTGCCCGCCGCGGACACCCTGATTAAGACCGGGGAAATCGTCCAGGTCACCATTTCCGGCGGCCAGATGACGGTGCCCGACATGGTGGGCAAGGACCGGGAGGAAGCCGTGCGCGCCCTGCAGACGGCGGGGCTGCCGGTAGCCAAAATCAAGGTAGAGGAAGTGCCCGTGGCCGACAGCACCCAGTTTGGCAAGGTGGCCGACCAGTTCCCCGAGGCGGGGGCTATCATCATGCCCCTGGATGAGGCCATGGAAGTCGTGCTGGCGGTGTACGTGGCGGAAAACGTGCCCACCACATGAGAGAAGGGCAGATTATCGAGGGCCGCGGCGGCCTGTACACCGTGCGGGACAAGGGGGGCGAAGCCTATGTGCTGCGCGCCAAGAAGAAGTTCCGCCGGCAGAAAATTTCCCCCCTGGTGGGGGATTTGGTGCTCTTTACCCCGGGAGAACTGGAGGAGCATGGCTGGGTGGAGGAAATCCTGCCCCGAAAAAGCCAGTTCCTGCGCCCGCCGGTGGCCAATGTGGACAGGCTGTGCATCGTGGCGGCGCCTGCCCCCCAGCCCGACTGGCTGCTGGTGGACAAGCTGCTCCTCAGCGCCCAGCGGCAGCAGATTACTCCACTGATTGTCATCAACAAATGCGATATGGACGAGGAAACCCTGGATTTTGCCAGGAGCACCTACCGGGACGCCCAGGCCCAGGTGGTGGGGGTCTCCGCCCGCGACGGCCGGGGGATGGACGCTTTGGCCCAGGCGCTGCAAGGCGGCCTGTGCTGCTTTGCCGGGCAGTCGGGGGTGGGCAAGAGCACCCTGCTCTCCCGCCTGCTGGACATGGATCTGGAAACGGGGCGCATCAGCCGCAGAATCCAGCGGGGGCGGCAGACCACCCGCCACGCTTCCCTGCTGGAAGCCAACGGCATCAAGGCGCTGGATACCCCGGGCTTCAGCCTGTTGGAAGCGCCGGACAAGATGGAGCCGGTGACCCTGCCGGACAACTACCCCGAGTTTGCCCCCTATTTGGGGCAGTGCCGCTTTACCCCCTGCTTCCATAACCAGGAGCCGGGCTGCCGGGTAAAGGAAGCGGCGAAAATAGGAGAGATTGACGCCCAGCGGCTGCAGCGCTACCAACAGCTGCTTTCTGAAGTGGAAACGAACTGGAGGGAAAGATATGATTGAGATCGCGCCGTCCATCCTGGCCGCCAATGTGCTGAACCTGGGGCAGGATATCCAGATGGTGCTGGACGCGGGGGCTGCCGCCCTGCATGTGGACATCATGGATGCCCATTTTGTGCCCAATTTGACCTTTGGACCCCACCTGGTGCAAGCCCTGCGCCGGGCGTTTCCCACGGCGTTGTTGGACGTGCATCTGATGATGACCAACCCTGAGGAGTATATCGAAGCCTTCGCCCAGGCCGGGGCGGATGAACTGACCATCCATGTGGAGATAGAGGCGGATGTGGGCCGCGTTTTGGCGGACATCCGCGCCCTGGGCGTCAAGCCCGGGCTGTCCCTGCGCCCCGGCACCTCGGCCAGCGCTCTGGACAGGTATCTGGGGGACATCCACCAGGTACTGGTGATGAGCGTGGAGCCCGGCTTTGGCGGGCAGAAAATCCAGCTGGAGCAGCTTTCCAAGCTGAGCCATGTACGGAATCAGGGCTTTGAGGGGGTGCGCTCGGTGGACGGGGGCATCGTGCAGGAGAATGCCCATCTGGCGGTCAGCGCCGGGGCGACCCGGCTGGTGATGGGATCGGGCATCTACGGCAGCGACAACCCCGCCCAGGTGATTGATGCCTGCCGGAAACTGCTGCCATGAAGCAGCAGGGTTTCCGCCATGCCAAAGCGCTGGGGCAGAACTTTTTAAGCGATGAGGCCATCCTTTCCCGCCTGGTGGAGGCGGCGGAGGTTGGCCCCCATGATACAGTGTTTGAGATGGGCGCCGGGATGGGGGATTTGTCCTTCTTCCTGGCCAAAGCCTGCGGCAAACTGATAAGCGTGGAGGTGGACGGCCGCCTGCTGCCCTTCCTGAAGCTGAAGCTGTCAGGGTTTGACCATGTGGACATCCTGCACAGCGACGCGCAGAAGCTGGATATGCAGGCGCTCCTTGCGCCTTATGGGCCGCTGCGCATTGTGGCCAACCTGCCCTACTATATCACCACCCCCCTGGTGGAAAGCTTTCTGCAGCTGTCCTTGCCCCTTTTGTCCATCAGCGTGATGGTGCAGAAGGAGGCGGGCCAGCGCATCCTGGCAGGCCCCGGGGAGGATGGCTGGGGCCCGCTGCCCATCCTGTGCCGGGTCAAAACAGAGCCGGTGAAAGCGCTGGATGTGCCCGCGGCGTGCTTTACCCCGCCCCCCAAGGTGGACAGTGTGTTTCTGCACATGCCTGTGAGGCAGGAACCTCTGGTGCCTAAGGAGAAGCAGCCCGCTTTCTTCCGCCTGGTGCGCCTGGCCTTTGCCCAGAAGCGCAAGACCCTGCTTAACAACCTGATGCCCGGCTACGCCCTTCCCCGCCCCCAGGCCGAGGCCATCCTGGCCGCCTGCGGCTTTGCCCCCACCATCCGGGCGGAGCAGATGGAGATACCGGACTTTCTGTCCCTGCTGGAACTGCTGCCGTAACGGCAATTTTCTCTGGTTTTTCACAGCGCCTGACCGGCGCTTTTTTCTTGGCGCGAAAAAATGTTTTTATTTTGTACTTTTTCTATTGCGTTATGCCCGGGCGTCCCGTACAATATGCATAAGAAAACGAAATATGCATCAGGAGGATTATCCATGGATCTGCAGCGTTATCCGGCGGAACCGTTCCGCATCAAGGCCGTCGAACCCATCCGAATGATAGATAAAAATCAGCGGGAGCAGCTGATGGCGGAGGCCGGCTACAACACCTTCCTGCTAAAGGCGGAGGATGTATACATTGACTTGCTCACCGATTCGGGCACCAACGCCATGAGCGACCGGCAGTGGGCGGGCATGATGCAGGGGGATGAGGCCTACGCGGGCAGCCGCAGCTTCTACCGCTTGGAAGATACCGTGAAGCGGCTGTTCGGTTTTGCGCATGTGGTGCCCACCCACCAGGGGCGCGGGGCGGAGAACATCCTCAGCCGTATCGCCATCAAACCCGGGCAGTATGTGCCGGGCAACATGTACTTCACCACCACCCGCTACCATCAGGAGGCCAACGGCGGCATCTTCCACGATATTATTCAGGACCAGGCACACAACGCCGCGGCGGACATCCCCTTCAAGGGCAATGTGGACCTTGATAAGCTGGACGCCCTGGTGGGCAAGGTGGGGGCGGAGAACATCGCCTATGTGTGCGTGGCGGTCACAGTAAACCTGGCGGGCGGCCAGCCCGTCAGCATGGCCAATCTGCGGGCGGTGGCGGAGTACTGCCGGGCACGTGGCATCCGGGTGTTCATGGACGCCACCCGCTGCGTGGAGAACGCCTACTTTATCCGCGAGCAGGAGGCGGGGTATCAGGACACCCCCATCGCGGATATTGTGAAGGAAATGTTCAGCTACGCCGACGGCTGCACCATGTCGGGCAAGAAGGACTGCATTACCAACATCGGCGGCTTTCTGTGCCTGAATGATGAGGAGCTGTTTACCGCCGCCAAGGAGCTGGTGGTGGTGTTTGAGGGCATGCCCTCCTACGGCGGCATGGCCGGGCGGGATATGGAGGCCATGGCGGTGGGGCTGGAAGAAGCCATGCAGGAAGAGTATATCGAGCACCGGGTGAAGCAGGTGCGCTACCTTGGCGACAGGCTGATGGAGGCGGGGGTGCCCATCATCCGCCCCGTGGGCGGCCACGCGGTGTTCCTGGATGCCAGGTCCTTCTGCCCGCACTTGAGTCAGAGCCAGTTCCCAGCCCAGGCGCTGGCGGCGGCGATTTATGTGGAGGGCGGCGTGCGCAGCATGGAGCGGGGGATTATCTCTGCCGGGCGGGATAAGAAAACGGGGGAGGATCAAGCGCCTAAGCTTGAAACAGTGCGCCTGACCATCCCCCGCAGGGTGTATACCTACGCCCATATGGACTATGTGGCGGAAACGGTGAAGCACCTGCATCAGCACGCGGCGGATATCCGCGGCCTGAAATGGGCATACGAGCCCAAACAGCTGCGCTTCTTCACCGGCAGATTCGAACAACTCTAATTGCGGGTTCCCCAAGGGGAATCATCCCCCTTGGGTGGGTCTGGGCAAAGCCCAGAAGAGAACGCAGTAAAACAGCGAAGCACCTTTTGCGGTGGTCGGCACAGGTTGGAAGGTACGCGTACCCAACTTATAGTATGTTGGCGTATGCACATCTATCTCTTGTCCGGTTTATCGCAAAATTCGCTTCGCTGCTGCGTCGCCGCACCCTTCGTTCCTTTTCCGATATGCAAGCATATCGGAGTCATGCACTGCGGGGCAGCTCCTTACCATCGAAAGCAGGCTTTCGATGGGTGGGGCACGTCCCACCAAAGGGGAATGATGACCACAATTCAGCATGGTCATGCCCAGCCTCACAGTAGTTCGGCTGGGCATTCCCTGCTTCATTGGACTTCCATTCGCCTTCATCCGCCACTGGCGGCGGCTCATTCCGTCCCTTTGGAAACCCCCACTATTTGATGTCGATTAACTCATACTCTCTGGTGCCGATGCCCAGCTTTTCCGCGTGTTCCAGGCCCACTTGCCAGTTGGTATCATTGAAAATGGCGTTGAAATGATCCCCCGGGTTGGTATGGCTCATCTCGTCCAGCATGCTGCCGCGGATGGGCTTTTCCTTGTTCGCCAGATCCGCGCACGCCTGGTCCAGCGCCACCGGGTCAAAGGAGGCCAGCATGCCGATATCCGGGATGATCGGCGCGTCATTCTCCGCGTGGCAGTCGCAGTAGGGGGACACATCCATAATCAGCGACACATGGAAGTGAGGCCGCCCGTCCAGCACCGCCTGGGCGTACTCGGCGATCTTTTTCACCAGGATCTCATTGGCCTGGTCGTTCATAAAGTGAATGGTCTTCTCCGGGCAGGCGCCCACGCACCGCCCGCAGCCCACGCACTTGGAGGTATCAATCGCCGCCTTGCCTTCATCCATCTTGATGGCGCCATGGGCGCAGTTCTCAATACAGATGCCGCAGCCCACGCACCCCGAGCGGTCCACCGCCGGGTTGCTGGAAGCGTGCATCTCTTTCTTGCCGTCAAAGGAGCCGCAGCCCATGCCGATGTTCTTCAGCGCGCCGCCAAAGCCCGCGGCTTCATGCCCCTTAAAGTGCGTCAGCGACAGGAACACGTCCGCGTCCATCACCGCGCGCCCAATCTTGGCCGAGCGCACATAGTCGCCCTTCACCGGCACATGCACCTCATCCGTACCCTTCAGGCCATCGCCGATGAGCACATGGCAGCCCACCGTCTGGGGGGTGAAGCCGTTGAAGTCCGCCGCCTGCAGATGATCCACGGCGTTGGAGCGCATGCCCACATACAGGGTGTTGCAGTCGGTCAGGTAGGGCTTGCCGCCCAGTTTCTTTACATAGTCCACCAGCACCCGGGCGTAGTTAGGCCGCAGGAAGGCCAGGTTGCCCGGCTCGCCAAAGTGCATCTTGATGGCGGTAAACTTGTCCTGGAAGTCCATGCTCTCCATGCCCGCTGTCTTGCACAACCGGCGCAGCTTATCCAGCATGTTCTCAAAATTGTGAGCCCGGAAATTGGTAAAATACACCTTGGAAGCGCTCATAAAAAATCTCCTTACTCCTTATTCAAACGCACGGCCTCCGCCGCGCCTTGGCCAATAAAGTAGAACTGCCGCGCCTTGCGCTTGCGCCAGAGAACGCCTTCCTCAAACACGTACAATTGATCGCCCGCGATGTCGCTGAGCTGCTCCACCTTGTCAAACTCCGGCAGGCGCAGGCGGGAGGGGCGGTATTTGTTGTCCTTATCCAGGAAGTACAGAAAGTCGCTGTCGGCGTTGAGCATGGTGCCCCGTAAATCCCCTAGGCGTTGGGCCAGCAGCCCGTCGGGCTGGGAGGCGTACAGCTCGTCCTTTTCGTTGGTATAGCACAGGATGTCCCGGCCGCTGAAGCGGGCGATGGTGAAGGAGTTCACCTTCATATCCGTCAGCTTCTGAGCCAATTGCCCGTCCAGGTACGCCCGGTACAGGTGCCCGTCGTTCTCGGCGATAAAGTAGGCATACCCCTTATAGGGCAGCGCCTTGGTGGCATACATCTCCCTGCCGCAGTTGTACACATGCAGCTGGGTTTCCATGCCCCCCTCCAGGGGGATGCGGGTCATCACGCCGTTTTCCTCGCCCTTGATAAACAGGATCACCTGCCCTGTCACCGTCAGGGTGGCGGCTTCCTTCTGGCTCAGCTCCAGCAGGGTGCTGCGCCCCTTGTCCCCCAGGGGATCCCGAGCGATGCGGGTGACATACTTGTAGTCGCTGTAGTCTTCCGCCGTGCCCCGCTCGTTCAGGTAGCGCTGGTAGTAGTACAGGTTGTTGCCGCGTGCGTCCATCAGGTCGTAGGCGGCGGCCTTAAAGCGCAGGCTGGGCTTTTCAAAGGGTGCCTGACTTTGGTAGAGCAGCCCCTTGTTGTTGATAAAGTAGATGGTATCGCCCACCATGGCGGCGCGGCCGCCGCTTAAGGCGTTGCTGATGCCCACGTTGCTGTCCGTGCCGTCGCCGATGATGGCGGGGTTGGTGCCGCCCCTTGCCAGCTTGCTTTCGTCATACTCCTTCACCGTGATGGAGTAGGTCTTGTAGGTCTCATCCACCCCGCAGGCGGCGCACACCACAAACTCGTAGGTGCCAGGGGAGGAGGGGTTGCCGTACAGTGTGCCGGTGGAGGTCATCTTCATTCCGGCGGGGTAGCCGCTGGTGCCGTCGTTGTAGTAGGACAGTGTATACTTCACGTCCCCCGTGCCCTTGGCGACAATTTTGGCGTTATAAAACACCCCGGCCATGCCGTCGGGCAGTTCCTGTGTCTCAAACACAGGGGGGGAGGCGGCCAGCGCCGCCCCGGATAAAAGCACCAGCACCAGGACGGCCAGGAAAAATAAACTTTTCTTCATACATTGCTCCTTTGGTGATACCGGCTTTCATTATAAGAGGGCGCAGGTGGGCTGTCAAGAAAGGGATAACAACCAACAGAAACAAGTTGTAACAGTTCCGTAATAATGGTTTACAATAAAGACGCAATGTGATACAATGCGCTCATGAAATTCTGGAAATGTGGTGAACCATCCATGCAACAGCGAATGAAGCGCGTCCTCTGCCTGGCTATCGCCCTGTGTGCCGCCGCGGCCACCGCCCTGGCGGATTACCGCACCCTGCGGCCCGGTGAAAACAGCACGGAAGTCATGCGGATGCAGCAGGCGCTGGCCTACCTGCAGTACCCTTTGGCTGCTGACGGCAAGTACGGCGCCATGACGGAGCAGACGGTGAAAGCCTTCCAGACCAGCCGCAGGCTGAAAGCCGACGGTCTGGCGGGGGTAAACACCCTGTCGCTGCTGTTCCAACTGGCTCCCCAGTTTGATTATGATACCAAGGCCAGCGCGCCCCTGTCCTCCGGGCAGGAGGCAGCCCCCGTTCAGCAGCCTCTCCCCGCCCAGAGCGGCTCGCCCATCAAGGGCCAGTACCGCATGGGGGATGAAGCCAATGGCGTGCGCCTGATGCAGCAGCGCCTGATGGCGCTGAATTATCCCCTTGCCAAGGCGGACGCGGTGTTCGGCCGCGGCACCCGGGACGCGGTGATCCTCTTTCAGCAGCTCAACGGTTTAAAGGCGGACGGCGTCGCCGGCCAGGGTACCCTGGACAGGCTGTTCTCTTCTTCCGCTGTCGCCTACACCGCCCAGGCCACCGCCGCCCCCCAGGCCTCCGCGCCTCCCGCGGCCACCAACCCACCCGCCGCCTCCGCGCCGCCCCAGCAGAACAATGCCATCACCACCGCCCGGGTGGTCACCGGCAACCGGGGCAGCCTTAACATGCGCAGCACGCCGCAGAACGCCGGCTCCCGCAATGTGGTGCGCACCATTCCCTACGGCGCTGAGGTTCCGGTAATGGAGAAGCTGGGCACCTGGTGCCGCGTTACCTATCAGGGCATGGGCGGCTATGTGATGACCAGTTTTCTGGCCATGGCGGATGCTTCCGCCCCCATCGCCACCGCCCCGCCGGCGGCCACCCCCGCCCCCCAGCAGGACAGCGTGACCCATACCGCCGTGGTGGCTACCCAGAACAAGCGCAGCCTCAATTTCCGCTCCGCCCCCAACACCAACAACAGCTACCTGACGGACATCCCCCACGGCACCGTCCTGAGCGTTTATCAGTACGGCAGCGACTGGTGCAGGGTTGCCTACAACGGCCGCGCGGGCTATGTGATGACCAAGTATTTAACCGTTACCCCCGTTGGTCAGAGCGCTACCCAGCCCCCGGCGGCGACAACAGCCCCCGAAACCCGCACCCTGCGGCTGAACATGCAGGGCGAGGATGTGCTGGCGGTGCAGAAGCGCCTGAACGCCCTCAAATACACGGTCAAGGAAAACAGCACTTACGACGCCGCCACCAGGGACGCGGTGGCCAAGTTCCAGGCCCTCAACGGGCTGACGGCAGACGGTGTCTGCGGCGGTCAGACCCACAGCATGCTGCTATCCTCCGCCGCTAAGCCCGCGGGCAGCACCCCCACCAGCTATACCACCCTGAAGATCGACAATTCCGACAGCGGCGGCAGAACCAACATCGCCATGCTGCAGTCCCGCTTAAAGGAGCTGGGCTATCCCCTGAAAACCAACGGCACCTATGACGTGGCCACCCACCAGGCAGTGGTGGGCTTCCAGCAGCGCAACGGGCTGACCATTTCGGGCATCGCCAACCCCGCCATGCAGCAGGTGCTGTATTCCGCGGGGGCCAAGGGGTACGACACCCCGGTGTCCTCCCTCCCCTCTGACGCGGGCAAAGGCCAGGGCGTGTCCTCGGGCAGCGTGAAGCTGCTGCACTGGTACAAGGATATCAGGCCCAGCGTGCGGGGCGGGCAGACCGTCAAGGTTTACCATCCCGCCAGCGGCATCGCCTTTGACATCCGCTTCTATTCCCTAGGCGCCCACGCCGACTCCGAGCCCCTCACCTGGAAGGATACCCAGCTGATGAACCGCGCTTTCGGCGCCCCCTCCTGGAATGTCAATGTGGTGTATGTGCAGCTGCCCAGCGGCACCTGGACCCTGGCGGCCATGCACAACCGCCCCCACTTAAACGGCGGCATCACCGACAACGGCTTTGGCGGCCACCTGTGCATCCACTTCCTTCGGGACATGGATGAAACCCAGCGCAACGACCCCAACTACGGCGTCAGCAACCAGAAGGCCATACGCAACGCGTGGAAGAACATGACCGGGGAAACCCTCTCCAACTGACACCGATTCGATTCATAAACAAGAGCAGAAGGAAGAAGGAACAAGGGAACGGAAAGCGCCTCAGCCGGAGGCGCTTTCTCAATGGGAAGCGATTATATCATTTGGGAAGGAATCTTTATTAAAGTTTTTGAGATGGGGTACGGGGAAGAGATTTTTTTAAAAATCTCTTCCCCGCAATCTTTTCACAATCTTTGCGTTCTATTCTTTTGTCCATCCAGCCGCAAAATACGCTTCGCTGTTGCGTCGCCGTGCCCTCCGTTCCTTTTCCGATATGCAAGCATATCGGAGGCATACACTACGGGACAGCTCCTTTCAATCGAAAGAAGGCTTTCGATTGTTGGGGTACGGGGGTGGCTGGGTACCGACACAAACGCAAGCCCGCTTGCGTTTGAGAGGAGGAATCCCGGCGCGAACGCCTCCCGCAGGCAAAGCCAGCGGGAAAGGAAGCAAAGGGTATTCCGACGAGGGCTTTGCCCCTGCACCCCACCAAAGGGCATGATGCCCTTTGGAATCCGCAATCTTATCGTGTCATCAGATACATCAGGGTCACCAGCAGGCCGATGGAGAACATCATCAGGCTGAAGGACAGGCTATGGGTCATCCGGTCAAAGGCGGTGACCGCTTCCTGCCAGAGGGCGGCGAAGATATAGGTATACTTACGCACCACCGGCTGGGCGCGGCGCAGCAGGCGGTTTTTCATGCCGCTGAAGAAGTTGAACACCTGGCCCAGGGTATAGGTAAAGCGGTTGCCCACAGGCACAGGCTTCCTTCCCTTGGGGGGCAGGAATAGGGTATTGCCTAGCAGCGCCATTACGCTGTCCATGGTGGCGGACAGGATCATCGCTGCCGCCTTGCCCAGCCACAAACCGCCGCTGATCAGCTTATCCGGCACGGACGCCAGGAAACCGCTCACGCCCCGAACGGCGCGGATGCCCGCCTTGCCGGTAAAGTCCGGCAAGCGGTGGAAGAGAGCGGCAAACCCGCTGCCCACCGTCAGCAATGCTTTCAGCCCCGGGCGGTACACAGTGTCTTCCAAATCAAGCCACTGGGGTTTCCTGTCCAGATAAACAAGGCTCCCCTCCTGCTTGCGCGCCAGGTACCTTCTGACTACCAGCAGGTACAGCACCAGCCCGATCAGCAGGGACTTGCCCGTGCCCAACAGGTTGACCAGGGAGAAATAATCCACCGCGTGCTCGGGGGGATGGGCCTGAACAAAGGGCAGGGACAGGTTGGCCAGCGGTGTCATGCTTTGGTTGGGGAAAATACCCAGCGCCAGCAGCACAGCGGCCGAACCCAGCAGCGCGAGGTAGGACAGGGGCGCCAGATACCGTTTCCCCTCCTGATGCGCCTGGTGGTCCGCGTTCGGCTTCTGCCAGAAGATGGCGATATACAGTTTCAGCATGTAGGCGAAGGTCATGCCGCCGGTAATCACAAACACCCATTCCCCCGCGGCGTACCAGAAGCTGCTTTGCCCCAGGTGGTCAAGGTGCACCACATACTCAATCATGCTTTCATGCAGCAGTGTTTTGGAGATATACCCCGAGAACATGGGCACCCCGCTGATGGAAGCGGCACCGATCAGGAAGCACAGGTGCAGGAAGGGCTTGTTGCGGCCGTAGCCGCGGATGTCGTTCAGGTTCAGCTTATGCAGACCCAGATACACCACCCCGGCGCACATGAACAGGCACAGCTTGATTAAACTGTGGTTCAGCATGTGCAGCACGGTGCCCTGGGCGGCCAGGGCGTTATGCTCGCCCAGCAGGTTCTGCATGGCGACGCCCGCCAGGATAAAGCCGATCTGGCTCATGGAGGAGCAGGCCAGGGTGCGCTTCAAATCCACCGACAACAGGGCCAGCAGGGCGCCGGCGAACATGGTAATCAATCCCAGTATCAGCAGCAGGTTGCCCCAGGCCGTGTCATGCAGCAGGATTCTGGTGGACACAATCAGGATGCCGAAGATGCCAACCTTGGTCAGCGCGCCTGACAGCAGGGCGCTTGCGGGGGCGGGCGCCACGGGGTGCGCCTTGGGCAGCCACACATGCAGGGGGAACATACCCGCTTTGGCGCCAAAGCCCGCCAAAATCAGGGTGCAGGGCAGGTACAGAACGCTCTTGTCCTCAAGCGCCTGGGCGGCGGCTACCAGATTGTCAAACTGGAAGGTGCCCAGCACCGGGGAGAGCATCATCAGCCCCATCAGCATGGCCATGCCGCCCAGGATGGCGATAGCCAGGTAGGTGGCCGCGGCGCGCATGGCGCCGGGGGTTTCCTCGTGGGCTACCCAGGGGTAGCTGCTGAAGGACATGATTTCAAAGAAGATAAAGGCGGTAATAATATCATCGGACAGGAACACCCCCAGGGTCGCCCCCAGGGTAACCAGGGTAAAGAACAGATAGCGGCCATGCTTATGGCTGTGGGCAAAGTACTGAGGGCTGAACAAAGAGGTCATCAGCCACATGAAGCTGAGGATCAGGGCGTACAGGCTGCGGAACCCGTCCCCCCGGAAGGTGAGGCCAAAGAAGCAGATGCCGCTCAGGCTGTCCGAGGCAAAGCGGCTCTGCAGCGCGCCCAGGAACAGCCACACAGCGCCCGCGAAGGCAGCGGCGGCGGTCAGTATCAGCACGGCGTAGCCTGCCTTCAGGCTCTTTTTTGCCAGGAAGAAAGCAGGGATGGACATCACAAAGGGGATCAATACCATCAACAGCAGGATGTTCATTTCCGCACCCCCTTACAGCCCGCCCGCGGCGGCATAGGCAAAAAAGCTGCCGATGGGCGCGGACCAGAAACTCAGTACCAGAATGATGACCGACAGAACTGCCAGCGGCGCCAGCGCCTTCCACCCGGGGGACAGTTCCCGGTAGGCGTACGCCCGCTCAGGCTTGCCCATATAGGTGGTTAAACCCGGCAGCACCAGGTAGAAAAAGGTCAGCACAGCGCTGATGGTCAGCGCAGCTACGCCAACCAGCGCCAGGCGGCTGCCCTGCTGGATGGCGGAGGTGGCCAGCATCCACTTGCTTAAAAAGCCAAGCAGCGGCGGCAGCCCGGTCAGCGACAGGGCGCCCAGCAGATAGATGGCGCTTACCTCCGGGGTCGCCCGGTGCACGCCCCGCATGTCCTGGGAGTAGACGATGCCCTTTTTCAGGTACATGCCCGCGCACAGGAACAGGGTAATCTTGATGACCGCGTGGTACACCATGTGCATCAGGCTGGAGCGCAGGCCGCCCTCCGTCAGCAGCAGGGCGCCCAGTATGCAGTAGCTCAGGTTGCTCACGGTGGAATAGGCCAGGCTGCGCTTGATGTTCTGTTCCTTCAGCGCCATGGTGCACCCGTACACAATGGTGATGGACGCCAGCGCCAGGGGGATATGCTGGGCATAGGTGCCCCGCAGCAAGGCCGGGCCAAAGATAAACCAGGTGGCGCGGATGATGGCGAACACGCCGGACTTGACCACCGCCACCGCGTGCAGCAGGGCTGTCACGGGGGTGGGCGCCACGGCGGCTTCAATCAGCCAGGTGTGCAGGGGGAAGATGGCGGCTTTCACGCCAAAGCCCAGAAAGCAGATCATATAGCCGATGCGCAGGCTGCCGGCGGTCGCCCCCATGGTCATGGCGCCCAGGCCGCCGTAGACAAACTCTGTCGAGCCGCCGTAATAGATCACGTACACCAGGCCGATAAACACCAGGGCGGCGCCGCCGATGGAGTAGTACAGGTATTTCAGACCCGCCCGGATGTTGCGGGTGCTGCCCCCGTGCATAATCAGCGGCAGGGTAATCAGGGTCAGCAGCTCATAAAACAGGTACAGGGTAATCAGGTTGGAGGCGCAGGCGATGCCCAGGGTGACGCCGTAGGTGATGATGTAAAAGGCGAAGAAGGTGTACTTCCTGGCGTCCTTTTGCATATACTCCAGGCCGTACAGGGTTGCCAGCGGCCACAGCATGGACACGATGCCGGCGAACACCCGCCCCGCGCCGTCCAGTTTAAAGGCGATGGGCAGTGTTTCGGTAATCTGGAACAGGGTCTCCCTGCCCGGCGCCCCGGTGAACACCAGGGGCAGCATCAAGGCCGAAGTAGCCAGCACCGACAGCATGATGTACAGGCTGCGCGCCCCCTCCCGGCGAAAGCGGAACAGGGGGAGAATGGCACCCAGCGCCATAGGCAGGAGAACAGCAGCAATCAGCATAGAACCCTCAGACGAGCAGCGCGGTCAGCGCGTTGAAAATGTTGATCAAAAGCCCAGGGAAAGTGCCCAGCACCAGCACCGCGCCGGCCAGCAGCATCAGCGGCACCGTCATCATCCTGCCGGGGTCGCTGGCCGTTTCCAGGCTGGCGCCGCTTGGCAGGCGCAGATCCTCCTGCAGGGGGGAGAAGAAGGCATGGATGCTGATGGGCATCAGGTACCCCGCCGTCAGCAGGGCGGACAGCAGCAATATCACAGGCACCAGCCAGGTAAACAGGGGCACGGGGGAGCCGGTCATCCCGGCGATGGCGCCTTCGGCGATGTACCATTTGCTGATAAAGCCGCCGGTGGGGGGAATGCCGATAAGCCCCAGGGAGCAGATGGTGAAGCACCAGAAGGTGATGGGCATTTTTCTGCCCAGGCCTTTGAGCTGATCCACATAGGTAAGGCCGGTCTTGAAAATGATGGCGCCGGCGCACAGGAACAGGCCGTCCTTAATCAGCGCGTGGAACACCACGTGCAGGAAGCTGCCCGCCAGGGCGGTGCGGTCCAGCAGGTACACGCCGCACAGGATGTAGCTGACCTGGGAAACGGAGGAGAAGGCTAGCCGTTTCTTCAAATGTTTTTCATACAGCGCCATCATGGAGCCCATGAACACGGTGATGGTAGCCAGCGACAGCAGCGCCAGCTGCACCCAGGTGCCCCGCAGGAAATCCGGCCCGATGGCGTAGTAGATGGTGCGGATAACGCACACCACGCCCGCTTTGGTGATGACGCCCGAGAGCACGGCGGAAGCCGGGGAGGGGGCGACGGGGTGGGCGGTGGGCAGCCAGCCGTGCATGGGGAACATACCGGCCTTGGTGGAAAAGCCCAGCAGCGCCAGGAACAGCACCACCAGCAGCATGTCCGGGGTAATGGTCAGGTTTTCCAGGTTCAAGGCGCCGCCCAGCACAAAGTAGGGGCTGGTCAGGTTGGGCACCAGGAAAAAGATGCCCATCAGGCCCAGGGTGGCGCCGGCGACGGAATAAATCAGGTATTTGATGGCCGCGGCGACGGCTTCCTTGCTGCGCTCGTGCAGCACCAGCGCCAGGGACAAAAGGGTGACCGCCTCAAAGAACAGGTACATGGTCACCAGGGTGGCGGCAAAGCACAGCGCGGTCAGCGCGCCCAGGGTCAGCATATAGAAGGTGTAGTAGGTTTTCTCGTTCTTCTCATGGGACATGTAGGAGAAGGAGAAGAACACGCTCACCGTCCACATGGCGGTCATCACCAGGGCGAAAATGACGCCCATCTGGTCATTGCGCAGGGCCAGGGGCAGCGCGTCATTCAGGTGCAGCAGCACCACCATGCTTTCGCCGCCAAAGGCGATGGCCACCACGATGGCGCACTGCAGAAGCAACGACGCGCCCACCAGGGTACACCTTGTTTTCCTCTCGGCGTTCACCTGGGGAACAAAGGCCACGAGCAAGCCTGTAACCAGCGGCAGCACCACTGCCAATAACATCAAGAACCCGTTCACGTCGAAACCCTCCTGTTATGAGAATGAAAGTAAACCGACAAAGATGGACTGGATAATGGGCCCGGAAAGAATGCCCAGGATAATGGTCAGTGCGGACAGGGACAGCAGCGCCAGACGGTTGATTTTGCGCATTGGGCGCAGGGGGCAGGGGGCGGTCAATTGCTCCTCCAGGGTGGGGCGGCGGTAGATATGCACCACCGTCTGCAGGAAGTACACGGCGTTCAGCAGCGTGCTCAGCGCCAGGGCAAAGAGGATGATGTACTTTGCAAACCCCGGCTGCGACATGCCCGCGGTGGACAGACGCACCTTGCTGATAAAGCCCGCCGTTAAGGGGATGCCCACCATGCTCATGGAGGCGATGGTGAAGGCGATGCCCGCTGCCTTTTCCCTATAGGCGGCGCCCCGCAGGAAATGGAAGCTCTTATGCTCCCCCGAGGCGTCGGTCATGGCGGCGGCGGAGATAAACAGGGCGGGCTTGGCGATGGCGTGCACCAGCATATGGAAGATGGCGGCCACCGTGCCCGCCTGGGTGCCCATGCTCAGCCCCATGAATACATAACCAATCTGCGCCACGGAGGAGTAGGCGATCATCCGCCGCACGTCCTGCTGGCGGATGGCGCTCACCGAGCCAAGAATCATCCCCAGGATGCCAAAGACAAACAGGATGTTCAGCACATACTGCGCCCGGATAACCTCGATGCCGATGACCCGGTAGTAGATTTTAATCAGCAGGAAGATATACCCCTTGCTGACCAGGCCCGACAGGATGCCCGCGGAAACCGGCGGCGCGTTGGTGTAGGCGTCCGGCGCCCAGACATGGAAGGGGAACAGCGCGCTCTTGATGCCAAGGCCCACCGTCAGCAGCAGGATGACCACCGTCAGGGGCACCTGGTACTGCCCGCTTTGGTGCAGCGCGGCGACTGACTGCTGCAGTTGGGGCATCAGCAGGTGGCCGGTGATGCCGTAGAGCATGGAGATGCCCAGCAGCGTGGTGGCGCTGGCCAGCAGGTTCATAATCATGTACCGGGTGGCCGACACCAGGGTATGGCCGTTCTGGCGCACCATAATCAGGGCGCAGGCGGCGATGGTGTTGATTTCGATAAACACATAGGCGGTGAACAGGTCATTGGTGTACAGCATCACCAGCAGGGCGGCCAGCGCCAGATCCGCCATAACGAAAAACAGATTCTGCTTCTGGGGCTCGGCGTGGTTGTCCAGGTTGAAGACACCGGCGGCCAGGGTTAAAAACATCACCAGGGAGAACAGGGTGGCCAGCGCCGCTTCCAGGCGGCCGACGCGGATTTCATTGCCCCAAGGCGCGGGGAAATGCCCCATCATGAAGGCGTAGCTGCCCTCGGTCTGCAGGGTATAGCGCCAGGTCAGCGCGTTGAGCACAAAGACAGCGAAAGCTATTAGCAGCGTGGCCCACTTGGCGGCCTTTTTATTGAGCACGCTGGTGACAATGCCGCCGAACATGCAAAGCAGGATGCTGAAGAAGGGAAAGTTTTGCACAAACGCCATTACTTTACCTCCTTGCGGGCCAGCAGGGTGATTTCGTCAATATCCAGGGTGCGGTAGCGGCGGTACAGGCGGATGACCAGCGCCAGCATGATGGCGGTGAAGCTGACCGACACCACGATGCCCGTCAGCACCAGGCCCGAGGGAACAGGGTTGATGTACATCTCCACATCCGTGACGCCGTTTAGCACAATGGGCGCTTCCCGGCCGGTAATGTAGCCCAGGGAGGTTAAGAACAGGTACACGGCGGTGTCCATGATGTTCAGACCGATGATTTTTTTAATCAGGTTGCGGTGCAAGAGCAGCAGGGTAAAGCCAATCCCAAAGAGGATGACGGAAAAAGTCTGCTCCAGGTTCACCATCAATTGTTGCGGCATATTCCCTCCTCCTTACAGTCCGCCCTTGCGGAACAGACAGAAGAACACGTACATGG
Source organism: uncultured Clostridia bacterium (assembly GCA_937894675.1). Taxonomy (GTDB): domain Bacteria; phylum Bacillota; class Clostridia; order Christensenellales; family Aristaeellaceae; genus DTU024. The sequence continues at coordinate 214,704 of CALCQO010000002.1, read as the reverse complement.
TGCAGGCAACCACCATGCCCACGCAGATGTTCAGCGGCAGAATCAGCCCGGAGGACAGGATGGCCCCCGGCGTGCCCAGGGGAATGCCGCTGGGGATGCCGTTGGCGCCGCAGTAGAAGGAGTAGGTTTTCGCCAGGGCGTAGAAGCTGAGGGAAAACAAACTGACGGTGGTAAAGGTTTTATAGGTGAAAAAGCGGGAAGCCCGGGCGAAGCCGAAGGCGTTCAAGTAGAGAATCAGGCCCGCGCCCACAATGGCGCCGCCGGAGAAGCCGCCGCCCGGCGACAGGTGGCCGTTTAAGATAACATAGATACCCAGCAGCAGCACGATGGGGGTCAGCACTTTGGCGCTGCCCTGCAGGATACGGTCGTTCTCCGGCTCAAAGGCGCGGTCGTCCGCTTCCTCGGCAATCAGTTCCTGGGTGGGGGTGCCGTCCTTCTGCCGGTCGATGCGCAGCAGAATCAGCACGGCGCAGGCGGCGATGTAGAGCACGGTGGACTCGCCCAGGGTATCAAAGGCGCGGTAGTCCAGGATCATGCCCGCCACGATGTTGACGGCGCCTGTTTCCTCCATGCCCTTTTCGATGTAGCGGGCGGCCACCTCGTTGTTGGCGGGGGCGGCGGGGCTGCCGAAGGCTGGCATGTTCATTACCGTTTCCATCAGCAGCACGATGACCGTTACGCAAATCACAATGCTCAGCAGCGCGTACAGGCGGCCGATGACCTTGCGCCCCTTGGACTGGGACCATTCCAGCACATCCTGGGCAAAGTCCACCTGCTTGTCCCGGGCCATGGCGACGCGCTCGTTCTGCTGCAATTCCCGCAGGGTATCCTCCGCCTCCAGGGCGCGCACGGCGCTCTCGTCCCGGGAAGCGTCCAGCCGCTGCACCAGCAGGCTGTCCAGGGGTTCGCAGCCAAAGCGCATGGAGCGCAAAAAACGACCCTGGAGGGTATTGCCCCAGTCTCTATTGCGCTTGCTCATCTGTCGACTCTCCCTTGATGGCGTGTATTTTCTTCAGGGTAATAAAGAACAGGATGGTGGTGACCCCGGCGCCCACCGCGGCCTCGGTGATGGCCAAATCGGGGGATTCCAGCAGCATCCAGATGACGCTCATCACCAGGCTGTAGGCCATGTAGACGATGATGGAGGACAGGAGGTTGCGCGTCAGGCTGACCGCCAGGGCGCAGATGACCAGGATGACCAGCAAAATCAGTTTAAAGACGTCCATCGCTCTGTCCCTCCTCCCATTCTTGCCGGGCGTCGCGCACCTGCTGCGCCCACACCGGGTTGGTGTTTACTTCCAGCCGGGCAATCAGGTGGCTGCCCACGGGGTTGCCCACCCACAAAAACACGATGACCAGCACCAGTTTGATGATCACCCATACATCCGGCGCGCTGATTATCAGCCCCAGCAGCACGAACATGATGCCCAGGGTGTCCCCCATGGCGGCAGCGTGCATGCGGTTGAGGACATAGTCAAACTTGTAAACGCCAAGCACGGAGGCCACCAGGATGAACAGCCCCGACAAAAGGCACACGGCGGTCAGCAGAAAACGGACCCACTCAAGTATGTTCATTCGGCAGCACCTCCTTGCTTGCTTTGCTCCAGTGCACGCCCAGGTATACCTTGCACAGCACCACCACGCTTAAAAAGCTGATCATGGCGTAGATGATGGCCACGTCCACCAGGTAGCCCTCGTTGATCATCAAAGCGAGGATGCAGATGATGGCGATGATTTCCGTGCCCATCATGTTGATGGAGACGATGCGGTCGGCGATGCGGGGGCCTTTCATGGCGCGGATAAAACACAATACCAGCAGCAGCGCCAGCACCACCAGCACAAATGCGTATAGATAGTAATAAGCGTCCTGTACCCTCATGCTTTTTCCTCTTTGCGCCCAATGGCTTCAATGTCTTTCAGGCGCTGCTCGAAGCTGGAGTTTTCCAGCCCGTCCTCGAAGGACTCGTCCAGGCAGTGCACCACATAGCTGTTCTTTTCCAGGCTGACCGTGATGGTGCCCGGCGTCAGGGTGATGCAGTCGGCCAGGGTCACCCGGGAAGAGCGCTTCTTGAGCGAAGACTGGAACACCGCCAGTTTGGGCTGCACCTGGAAGCGGCTGGAAAGAATCAACTTCAGAACGGCTTTGTTGGCCAGCACAATCTCCTTGATCAGCAGCCAGACATAGCGCAGGAACAGCGGTGTTTTCTGCAGAATCTGAAGTTCCTTTTTCATGCTCAGGCCGCGCAGCACATACTTGCGCACAAATAAAGCCAGCCCAAAGGAAATAGCCACCCCGAACAGGGCGACTTCCACGGTGAAGCGGCCGTTGAAGGCCAGCCACAATATGAAGAATAAAACCGTCAGCAAGCCAAAACCTTCCTTCATCAATCCTGACTTTCGTACCGCAGGGAATTATAACATAACCATACGCTTTGTCAAATAAATACAGTGCTTCGGCGTTTCAAATCAACTGGTTTTTCGCGCTTTGGGCGCACCGCGCCGCCTGTTCAATCCGTAAAAACAAGAAAAAAACCGGACTATTGTCCGGTTGATAATCCATTGATAATTTGCTTTGCTTACTCCATGAGCTGTCTGGCCAGCAGAGCGCCGCCAATCAGGCCGCTGTTGGGATACAAATCCGGCGGGCAGATGAGGGAATCCATGTCGGCCAGGCGGGGGGATACCAGGTAGCCGCCCAGCATCTGGGTGACATGCTGGCGGATCATGGGGAACAGGGCCTCATGGTGCATGACGCCGCCGCCCAAAATGATGCGCTCGGTGGACACGGTAAACAGGGCCGCGATGCACACCTGGGCCAGGTAGTAGGCTTCCAGATCCCATCCCCGGTGGTCGTCGGGCAGTTCGCTGGCGGGCATGGCCCAGCGGGTCTGCATGCTGGGGCCGGAGGCCAGGCCTTCGGCGCAAATCATGTGGTAGGGGCACACGCCCCGGGTCAGGGGGTCATCCTCCCTACGGGCCAGCATCAGGTGTCCCCACTCGGGGTGAATCATACCGTGCACCAGTTTGCCCTCGCACAAAAGCCCCCCGCCGATGCCGGTGCCCACCGTCAGGTACAGACAGTTGTCCAGCCCCTTGGCGGCGCCGTAGCGGGCTTCGGCCAAAGCGGCGGCGTTCACATCCGTGTCAATGGCGCAGGGAACCTGCAGCGCTTCCTGGATGGTTTTGAGCAGCGGAAAATCCCGCCAGGCCAGCTTGGGGGTGTTGGTGATGTTGCCGTAGGTGGGGGACTGGGGATGCAAATCCGCCGGGCCGAAGGTGGCGATGCCCATGGCGTCCAGCTTTTCCCCCTCGAAAAAGGCGAGGATTTCCTTCATGGTTTCTTCCGGCATGCGGGTGGGGCAGGAGGATGAGCGCAGAATCTTCATGTTTTCGTCGCAAATCCCCATCACCATCTTGGTGCCGCCGGCTTCCAATGTGCCAAGAAGCATTAGAATGTCTCCGTTTCCAGCAGATCGCTTTGGTTGGTCAGCAGGCTTTTCATCCGGGCGCGGAAGGCGTCCATTTCCTTCTTGAGCGTCTCAATTTCCTCGCGCACCGCGTCCCGTTTGGCTTCCAGGTCGGTTAATTCCGGGTCGGGGGCGATTTCCTCGGCCAGTTTGTGGGCATCCTCGATGATGCTGTCGGCGCGCTTTTTCGCGTCCGCCATGGTTTCGTCGCAGGCCCGTTGCGTTTCCGCCAGCAGCTTCTGGGCGGATTCGATATCCACCGGCAGCACATTAGCCCGGGGGGCGACGGTGGGGGCCAGGGGCAGGGCGGGGGCGGGCGCCGGCGGCGCGAAGGAGGCGGCGCTTTCCAGCTGCTTCACCTTTTCGCGAAGGGCGGCGATGGTATCCTGCTGGGAAATCATCTCGTCGCAGATTTCATCCAGAAACTCGTCCACGTCCTTCTTGTCGTAGCCGCGTACGCTGGTTTTAAACTCTTTTTCCTCAATCATGGTAACGGTGATAGGCATGGGTCATTCTCCTTTCAGAAAACGGGTTTATTGGGCGTAGCGCTGGTTTTCCTCGTAGTAGCCGCTGTTCTCATAGCCCTGGTGGCCGCCCTGGTAAGCGGGCTGATAGCTGGGGGGCTGGGGCGGCTGGTAGGGATTGGGCTGGCTGTAAGCGGGCGCCGCCTGATGCTGGGGCTGATACTCCTGCTGGGGGGCCTGCTGCACCGGCTGCTGCTGGTTGAAGTTCATCGGCGGGGTCTCCGGCGCGCTCTGGGGCACAAAGTCGTTGCCTGTGCGAAGGGGCGCCTGGGCCGCGGGCCGGGGGTTGTTGGCGTTGGAGGTGACGGCGTCGGTAAACACGGTCATGCCGGTGGGCGCCATCAGATAAAAGCCGATTTTGGTGCTCAGCCGCGTCATGGTGCCGCCCAGGGCGTAGCAGGCGCCGGTCAGCATGTCCACAAAGCGGCGGGTTTCGTTGCGGTCGGTCAATTGATCCATGATGATCAGCGTGCACTGGCCGCGGCGCAGGCAGGCCATGGCCTGGCGGCAGGCCTGTATGTTGAATACATTGATTACATAGGCGTCCATGGGCCGCACCTCGGCGGGCGCTTCCTGGGGCGCGCCGGGGAAGGGCACCACATTCTCCGCCGGGGCCTGCTGCTCATGCTGCTGGGCGCGGCGGTTGCGCTGGGGCTGGGCCTGGGCCTGGGGTTGCTGGTGTCCCTTGGGGCTGAACTGGGTCTGGAACCCCATATTTTCCGCCTGCTGGTACACAGGCTGCTGGGTGTTCTGGACGTAGCCGCCCTGCTGGGGCTGCTGCGCCGGGGGCGCCTGGTAGCCGGGGGCGTACCCTGGCTGGCTCTGCTGGGGCGCGTAGCCGGCATATCCCGGCTGATAGTCCGGATAAACCTGCTGGGGCGGCTGGTAGTTTGCCTGGTAATCAGGCTGGGGGGCATAGCCGTTCTGAGGATACTCCGGGTACTCCCCGTAGCCGTAGTCCGGCTGGGGCTCCTCGTACTGCGCCTTCCTGCTTGTCTTGGCGCTGTCGCCCAGCAGCCAGCGGTTGCCGCTTCCCACGGTAAAAACGCTCTTCACTTTGTCCATTGCCGAGCGTATGTCCATTCGCACGTCCTCCTCAGGTTACTGCACCCGGCGGGCGTGCCCGCCGGAAAAAAATACTCTTGTTATTATAGATGGAAATGGTTGGAATTGCAACCGCTCAGGCCATAACATACCGCGGGAATCAACGGTTTGGGGCGGCTAAGGGTTATTTGCCAAACAACCGCACGCTCATGCCCTCGTACAGGTAGCCGGCGTTCACGGGCACCACATGGGCCTGGGTGGCGTCCTGGGAGATGACATTGACGGGAATCAGGTATTCCCCCTCGGCGAACATGGCCACCACGCCCATGATGCCCCCCTGGTTGATAACGGCGCTGGCGGGCACGGCGTAGGTAATGGTGCTCTTGGAAAGCTGCAGGCGGCAGGAACGGGTGTAGAGCATGGGCTGCACATTGCTGTTGACGCTCAGGCGCACCAGCAGCTGCCCGCCCGACTTGGTAACCCCCTCGATGGTGGCGGTTACGGTGGTGCTTTCAAAGCTCTCGATGAGCATCTGGTAGGTGTCCCCCACCACGGGGGTCCAGTCGGCGTTGTCGGCCATCATCAGCGCCGACCAGCTGTGCTGGCGCACCAGGCGGTAGATGTCCGAGGTGTCCTTGTCCGGCTTGTAGGCCGATGGCACTTCCCCGGCCAGCATGGTCTGCACCTGCTGGGGGGTGTAGGTTAAATAGTTGTTGATGTTCAGCGCGCCTTCAAAGCCGTCGGTATAAAAGGAAACGATACCTTCGTCGGAGGCCGAGTACTGCTTGGTCCAGGTGTCGATGCGCTGCAGCTGGTTGTTTTCGTTGTCGTACAGGCGGGTCAGCTTGGTGTCGTCCGGGTATTTCTGGCGGATGTAGCTCTGGCGCTCCTGCACGGCGGCCTTGAGCATTTCCTCCTGGGTCAGCAAATTGCCGTGGGCGCCGCGGATGAGGGCCTGGGTTTCAATAGCCCGCTCCATCACCACCGTGTCCAGCCGCTGCAGCTGGGTGTCCGGCGCGGTTTCCGCGGCCAGCAGGGCTTTCTGATGCTCCTTCAAGTTGGCGCGGTGGGTTTGCAGGGAGGTTACTTCCTTGGCGCTGTAGCCGGTTGTGTACACCGTGCAGATGGGGGTGCCGCGGTTGACATGCTCGCCCTCCTCGGCGGTGTAGCGGATGGTGGCGACCCCGGCCTGGGTATAGACGGTTTCATTGCGCACCACCAAAGCGTTGCCTGAATAGGTGGTGTCCTGCCCGCTGAGGGTAACCAGCGCCGTCTGGCTCTGGTTGGTGTCCAATAGTTGGCTGATGCCCATGGCGGCCAGCACCACCACCAATAGAGCCAGGCTGACGTACAGGTACACCATCATGCTCTTTTGCCGGGGGCCTGCCTGGTAGGGCACCCGCTCGGGCAGGGAGGCGCCTGGGGTCTGGCCGTTCTCCGGCGGCGGGGGCGGCGCGCCGAAATCCGGCGCCTGCATGGGGTAGGCGCCATACTGGGGCACGGGGTGCTGCAGCTCCCCCTGATAGGGCGGGGGAACGCTGGCAAGGGGCGGCGCGCTGGGGCGCTGGGGCGAGGCCGGGGTAAAGAAGTCGGGGTTAGCGTTGCCCTGGGGCATGGGCGGCATAGCGCCGCTGACCCTGCCGGCGGCAGGGGTAAAAAAGCCTTCATCCTGCGAGTTGCTGGGGATGGGCTGTGAAGGCGTAAAAAAACTGTCCTGCTGCGCGCCCTGGCCCCATCCCGGCTGGGGGGTAAAAGGCGCGTCCGGCTGATCCTGGGATCCCCGGTTGGGGCGAAAATCCATCGTTCCTCCTTGGGGAAAATGTCATCGATAGAATACCTCGAAATGCGGTAATTGTAAAGAAGCGGGCATGTTGGGCCAGTGTTCGTCCCCCTTTTGAGTCACCGCCGCGGGCTTTTCCGGCCTTTCGCAGGCGCCCTTCCTTCTTGCAATGGGGCGCTTTATTGCTGTATGCTAAGGATACTACCGACACAGGCGAAAGGGGCTTTTTATGGGCGATGACCAGTTGAAGGAAACTTTTGTTTCCAGTGAAGATATTTTTGACGGCGCCATCATGCAGGTGCAAAAATGGCAGGTAACCCTGCCCGACGGGCGGCAGGCCGCGCGGGAAATTGTGCTGCACAAGGGTGCCGCGGCCATCGTGCCCGTGGACGCGGACGGCAATGTAACCCTGGTGCGCCAGCACCGGGTGGCCATTGACGAGTTCACCTGGGAAATCCCCGCGGGCAAGCTGGACTATACAGGGGAAGACCCCCTGGGCTGCGCCATGCGGGAGTTGGAAGAGGAAACCGGCCTGCGCGCCCAAAACTGGCGCAAGATGGGGCATGTGGTGACCACCCCGGGCTTTTGCACCGAGAAGATTTCCATCTTCCTGGCGACGGGTTTAAGCCGCCACGAGGATCATCCCGACCCCGACGAGTTTTTGTTTGTCACCACCCTGCCCCTTGCTCAGGCTGTGCAGCATGTGGTGGAGGGGCATATCACCGATTTGAAATCCTGCTTTGGTTTATTGATGGCGCAAAAGCTGCTGGCGGACGAGCGCACGCCGCTGAGCGCCCCCGCTTTCGCCAACGAATTTGTACCCGGACAGAAAGGAGCGGCGATTTGAGCAAGCCCGGCCGGACGCTCTATGTACTGTGGATTCTGTTTCTATTGTTTCTGCTGGTGTGCGGCGGGTTGTTTTTGTTCGCCGGCATAAGGAACAATCAGGAGCAGGAGCTGCTGGAGGGGATGGAAAAGGCGCGCCTGCTGACGCGGCTTTTGTAGCATGCGCCTGCTGCGCCTGCTGGAAATGCCCCTCCCCGGGGGAGAGAACAGTCCCTACCCCCTGGTGCTGCCGCGCCTTGCTACCCCGCGGCTTCTGCTGCGCGCCCCCCGCAGGGGGGATGACCGGGACTTGCTGCGCGTTACCAGCGACCCCCTGGTCAGCCGGTACGTGCTGTGGTCCCAGCAGCATTCCCTCGAGGAGGCGCGGCGGTTTCTTCGCGCCCTGATGGCGGAAAACCGCGCCGGCGGCGGGCTTACCTTCGCCATCGAGCGCAGGGAAGACAGGCGCATGATCGGCACCGTGGGCTTTGGCGCTTTCAATAGAGAGCATCAGTACGCCGAGTGCGGCTATTCCCTGGCCAGGGACTGCTGGGGGCAGGGCTTCGCCAGCGAGGCGCTGTCCGCCCTTTTAACATACGGTTTTGAAACGCTGGGATTGAATCGCATCGAAGGCCTGTGCGCGGTGGGCAACCCCGCCTCCGCCCGGGTGATGGAAAAATGCGGCATGCGCAGGGAAGGAACCCTGCGCGGCCGCGTACTGCTTAAAGGCGAGTATGTGGATGTGTGGATGTACGCCAAAACCAAACAGGACAGGTAAAATACCTTCAGCGTGCCGAAAAAGCCAGCAACCGCATGTTTTGATACCGAAACATGCGTGCGATTACTTCATCTGCCAGAATCGGTCGCTTACTACCAATGTAAGCTTCCTCTTCCGGCAGATTCGTTCCTAGCCTTGCAGACTTTTTGGATACGCCGCACTTCTTTTATTAGTCTGAGGTAAAATACCTTTCCATGGTTGAGAGGAAAGCCGCGTCTGTGGTACAATAAACTGCCGAAATATGTACACAGGAAAGTGATTCTTCCATGAGCGTAGCCCCCTCCTTTGAGCAGGACATGCTGGTTTCCCATCTGTCCCGCGCCATCGCCCATGCCACGGTTTCCGGCAGCGGCGCGGACGTTTTTTCGGGTTTTCATCAGCTGCTGAGCCAGCTGTTTCCAGCCCTGTTTTCGGCCTGCCAGAAACGCGTTATGCCCGAGGGCGCCCTGCTGTTGAAACTGCCGGGGGAGAGCGCTGTGCGCCCTCTGGTGTTCTGCGCCCACATGGATGTGGTGGCGGTGCACAACAGAGCCCACTGGCGTTTTGACCCCTTCGCGGCAACGGTGGAAAACGGGTACCTCTACGGCCGGGGCGCGGCGGATATGAAAAGCCACCTGATCTGCCTGCTGTACGCGGCCGAGCAGCTTTTGCAAAACGGCTGGGTACCTAAGAACGACATCTGGTTTGCCCTCTCCTGCGACGAGGAGGTGCGCGGCGGCTCCATGCAGCGCATGGCGCACATCCTTCAGACGGAGGGGGTGCAGCCCGCCTTCGTGCTGGACGAGGGGGGCTTTGTGTCCGCCCCCTTCAGCATCCAGCAGCAGCCCGCCGCCATGGTGGGCACCGGGGAAAACGGCATTCTGCTTTTTACCCTGACCTGTGATGACGAAAACGGCATGGAGAAACTAACCCGCGCCGCCGCCAGGCTGAGCCGTCTCTCCCCCCGGCCGCGCGTTCCCGAGCCCCTGAAGCACCTGCTGGGTAACATGACCCCGCTGCTTGGCAGGGGGGATGCCCTGCTGGTCAAGCAGCTGCCCCTGAGCGCCCCCCTCCTGCTGCGCAGGCTGCGCAAGGGCGGCGTGGGAAGGGCGATGACCCAGACCCGCCTGTGGATGAAATCCATGCACGGCGAGCGCCAGGGGGGCGGCCGGCCTGCCCTTTGCTACCAGGCGTCCATCCCCCATGGGGACAGCGCCGAGGTATTGCTCATGAAGATTCACCGGCGCATCCGCAGGCTGAACATCCGCCTGCACATCGACCATTGCGACGAGCCCAGCCGCCTGTCCCCGGACAGGGGGGAGGCGTATGACGCCCTGGAAACCGCCATCCGGGTGCATTTTCCTGGCCTGTTGGCGCTGCCCGGGCCCATCGCCGGGGGCACCGACGCCCGGCGGTTTGAGGGCATCTGCCGCAATATCTACCGTTTCAGCCCCTTTCAAATGTCCATGGAGGACTTGTCCCGCATCCACCAGACGGACGAGCGCGTCCGGGTAGAGGATTTGCAAGCGGCGGCTTCCTTTTTCAGCCAGATGCTGCAGGCGTAGGAGGGTTTATGGCACGCAGGCGCAACCTGTTCACTCCCCCCAAGAGAAGGCGCTGGGGCTGCATTGTGCTGCCCGCCTTGCTGCTGTTGTTGGTGCTTTCGGGTATTTTTCTTAACTACACCATGACCAGGTACCCCGTGCGCCGGGCGGACAAGGCCACCGTGCTGGGGCTGCCCCGTGGGCTGGAAGGCATGCGGGTATTGCACCTGAGCGATTTGCACGCCAATGTCTACGGCGAAAATCAGCAGCGGCTGATGGATCTGGTGCGCCATGACAACTACCGCGCCGTGTGCATGACGGGGGACATGGTGGGCAAAAGCGGAAACGTCCAGCCCCTGCTGCAGGTGCTGTCGGCCATTCCTTCCGATGTCCCCGTATTTCTGATTGCGGGGGATGAGGACCCGCCCCCTGTCCTGGAAACGCCCCAGCAGGAAGCCTCTCCTTTGAACGCCTGGGTGCGCACCGCCCAGCAGGCGGGGGCCATCTACCTGGACAGCCCCTACAAAATGGAGGTGGGCAAGGACATCATCTGGTTCTGCCCCGCCAATTTGCTCACGGCGGACTTAACCGCCGCCCAGTTCGCCATGCAGGAACGCTTGAAGGAAGTGCAGGCCATGCCCGAGGGGGCGGACAGGGATGCCCGGCTGTTGGCCGTTCAATACCGCCTGGATGTGCTGGAGCGCACCACCCTGGCCAAGCGGGAGATGCTGCCCCAGCACACCTACATTGCCTTAAGCCATACCCCCCTGGGGGAGGAGGCGGTTTCCCTCATCCACCGCAGCCAGGACGGCAAAGTGGTGATGAACAACTTCCCCGGCACTTTGAGTTTGATTCTTTCCGGCCACCTCAACAACGGCCAGGTGCGCCTGCCGCTGCTGGGCGCGCTGTACGCTCCGCCGTCTGAAAAGTGGCCCGGCGGCTTTCTGCCCCCGGACAGGGACATCACGGGCTTGTCCTCCGCCCGGGGTGTGGTGCAGTACATCAGCCCCGGCCTTGGCACCTCCCGCCTGTACCCCTGGTGGGCGTCCTTCCGGTTTTTAAATCCCCCTGCCATCACCGTGCTGACCTTAACCGCCGACATCTTCTGAAAGGTACTTTATGGACAAGAAACGCTACATCAACCGGGAAATCAGCTGGCTCAGCTTTGATGAGCGCGTGCTGCAGGAGGCGGTGAACCCCCGCAACCCCGCGCTGGAGCGGGCCAATTTCCTGTCCATCTCCGCCAGCAACCTGGACGAGTTTTTCATGGTGCGGGTGGGCAAACTGGAGAGCAAGGTGGACGCGGGGCGGGTAAAGCTGGATCCCGCGGGGCTGACCCCCGCCAAGCAGCTGCGCCTGGTCTGGAAGGGCGTGCGGGAGCTGGTCGACAGGCAGTACGAGGTGTATAACAAATCGCTGCTGCCTTCCCTCAAGCAGCATGGCCTGCATATCATCCGTCCGGAAGATTTATCCCAGGACCAGATGACCTGGGTGGGCAACTATTTTGACGCCCAGATTATGCCGGTGCTGACCCCCCGGGTGCTAAACCCCCTGTACCCCTTCCCGCTGCTGACCGCCAAGCGCCTGTATGTGGCGGTGCTTTTGCAGAGCACCAAGGGCGCCCAGGGGCAGATGTGCCTGGTGCCCGTGCCCAGTGGCATCAAGCGCATCATCATGCTGCCCATGGGGCCGGGCAAAGCCCGGGGCGTCATGCTGGAGGATGTCATCACCCTGTTCCTGGGCAAACTCTTCCCCAACGCCATGCCCCTTGCCTCCCTGCCCTTCCGGGTTACCCGCAACACCGATTTCATGCTGGATATCCGCAGCGCCGACAGCATCATCGAGGATATGACCCGCATCATCAAGCGCCGCTCCTACGGCAAACTGGTGCGCCTGGAAGTAACGGCCAAGGCCAACAAGGTGCTGCTCAGCCGATTGATGAAAGCCCTGCAGGTGGACAGCGGCATTCTGCTGGAGGTGGACGGGCCTCTGGATTTAACCTTTTTAAGTAAGCATGTCCGCAAGCTGCCCGGGTTTGACCACCTTAAATACCCCCGCTTTTCGCCCCGTACCCCCGACCGGCTGCAGGTGAAGGAAACCATTTTCCGCACCATCCGGGGGGGCGACCTGTTGTTCCACCACCCCTACGACAGCTACTCGCCCGTGGTGCGCTTTATCTCCGAAGCCGCCGATGACGAGCGGGTGCTGGCCATCAAACAGACCCTGTACCGGGTGTCCTCCTCCAGCCCCTTTATCGCCGCCCTGGCCCGGGCTGCCCAGAAGGGCAAGCAGGTTACCGTGCTGGTGGAGGTGCGCGCCCGCTTTGACGAGGAAAACAACATCGCCTGGTGCAAAGCCCTGGAAAAGGCGGGCTGCCATGTGATCTACGGCATCCCCCGCTGGAAAACCCACTCCAAGATTGCCCTTGTGGTCAGGCGCGAGGAAAAGGGCCTCAACCAATACCTGCACCTTGGTACGGGCAACTACAACGACGCCACCGCCAAGGGCTACACCGACATCAGCATTCTCACCTGCGACCAGCAATTGGCGGCGGACGCCGGGGCGTTCTTCAACATTGTTACCGGCTATGCCGATACCTTTCCCTTAAAGGAACTCATCGAGTCCCCCTTCTCCATGCGCAAGGAGTTTATGTTCCGCATCCAAAGGGAAAAGAAGCTGGCCCAGCAGGGCAAGCGTGGGCTGATCATCGCCAAGATGAATTCCCTGTCCGACCCAGGCATTATTTCCGCCCTGCTGGACGCGGGGCGGGCCGGCGTGAAGATTTTCCTCATGGTGCGCGGGGTGTGCTGCCTGAACGTGCCAAAGCATGGCAACATTCTGGTGCGCAGCATCGTGGGCCGCTTTCTGGAGCATGCCCGGGTGTACATCTTCGGCAACGACGGGCAGAACGAGACCTTCATCTCCTCCGCCGACTGGATGCCCCGCAACCTGGACAAGCGGGTGGAACTGACCGTGCCCGTCAAGGATGAGGCCATCGCCCAGAGCATCCAAAGCATCATCGCCCTGGAGTTTCTGGATGATACCCAGGCCTGGCAGATGCAGCCGGGCGGCGATTATGTGCGCCTGAAGGCCGGCCAGCGGCCCGTCAACTCCCAGGAGGAATTTATGGAAACCGGCGCTCAATCTGTTGACTTTGACAGCGTCTTTCATGTATCATATGCCCAAGCTGTGAACGGGGAAAACGTTCCTGAACAAGCGCCAAGAGAGGGCCAGCCACCGGCTGAAAGCGGCCTGCGCGAGGGGGACAGTGCGCTCCGGGAGCTGTGAAGCAAGCCTTCCGTCCGGCCGCGATAAGGCCTCCCCACAGGGTACGCCCATGCAGAGTGGATAACGGTTTTTCGCCGTCTCGTGCAGAGACGGCTTTTCATTTAGGCTGGCGCGTGCTTGATGGGAACAACAAGCGATTGAACCTCAGCTCAGGCTGAGAAAAGGAGGAAGTCATGAAAGTTTTCAACACCATGTCCAGGCAGAAGGAAGAGCTGGTGCCCATCCATGAGGGCAAGGTAGGCATCTACGCCTGCGGCCCCACGGTGTACAATTATTTCCATATCGGCAACGCCCGCCCCTTTGTGGTGTTCGATGTGCTGCGGCGCTACCTTGAGTACCGGGGGTACGAGGTGACCTTCGTGCAGAACTTCACAGACATCGACGACAAGATGATTAACCGCGCCAACGAAGAGGGCATCACCGTCAAGGAGCTGGGCGACCGCTTCATCAACGAGTACTTTACCGACGCCCGCGCTTTGGGCGTGCGCGCCGCCACGGTGCACCCCCGGGCGACCGAGCATATCCAGCAGATTATCAGCATTGTCCAGTCCCTGGTGGACAAGGGCCTGGCCTATGAGGAGAACGGCGATGTGTATTACAACACCGCCGCCTTCCCCGGCTACGGCAAGCTGTCAGGCCAGAGCATCGACGATTTAACCGCCGGCGCCCGGGTGGATGTGGACGAAATCAAAAAGAACCCGGCGGACTTTGCCCTCTGGAAGGCGCAAAAGCCCGGCGAGCCCGCCTGGGAAAGCCCCTGGGGCATGGGCCGGCCTGGCTGGCATATCGAGTGCAGCGCCATGAGCACCACCTACCTGGGAGACACCTTCGACATCCACTGCGGCGGGCAGGATTTGATCTTCCCCCACCACGAGAACGAGGTGGCCCAGTCCGAGGGCGCCAGCGGCAAGCCCTTTGCCAAGTACTGGATGCACAACGGCTTTCTGAATGTTGACAACCAGAAGATGTCCAAATCCCTCAACAACTTCTTTACCGTCCGGGACATCCTGAAGGAGTTTGACCCCGAGGATGTCCGCATGTTCCTGCTGTCCGCCCACTACAGAAGCCCGCTGAACTTCAGCCGCGAGATGATGCAGCAGGCCCACGCCTCCCTGGCGCGCATCTACGGCGCGCGGGACAAAGCGCTGTTCCTGCTGGAGCATGCCAAGGACGCGCCGCTGAGCGAAGGGGAAAAGGAAGGCGCCGCCCGCATGGACGGCTTCGTGGAGAAGTTCAACGCCGCCATGGACGACGATTTGAACACCGCCGAGGCCATGGGCGCCCTGTTCGAAATGGTCTACGAAATCAACACCGCGCTGAATGAGGAATCCTCCAAAGCCGCGGTCACCTATGCCCTGGATAAGCTGACCACCCTATGCTCTGTGCTGGGCCTTCTGGCGAAGGAGTCCGACGCCCTGCCCGAGGAAGTGGCCGCCCTGGCGGAAAAGCGCGCCCAGGCCAGGAAGGATAAGGACTGGAAGCTGTCCGACGAGCTGCGTGACGCCATCAAGGCGCTGGGCTACGCGGTGGAGGACACCGCCAAAGGCCAGAAGGTGCGCAAGCAGGCATGACCCATTGGGGGAGAGGCGCCAAGGGGCTGCTGGCCGCCTGCGCCCTGGTGCTGACGGCCTGCATTGTCCTGATAGGCCTGCAGGCCTGGCCGCAGCCGCCGGAGGTATTGTCCCTTACCGGGGCAGCAGAGGAACTGGGCAACACGGGCAACCTTCTTGAAGGAACCGCGGCGTTCACCAGCGGCCTGCCGCGGGGGGAGGAGGCAGCAAATCCTGCCCGCATCCCCGTCAATACCGCCACCAAGGAAGAATTGATGACGCTGCCCGGCATCGGGGAGCACCTGGCGGGGCTGATTATCGCCGCCCGGGAGAAGCACCCTTTCCATTTCCCGGAAGACCTGATGACCGTGCCCGGCATCGGCGAAAGAAGGCTAGAACAAATACAGGACTTTATAGAGATACCGTAACAATAAAGAGCAGCGGAAACGCTGCTCTTTTGTTTGTCTTCCTTTGGCAGACTACCTGCCAAAGAGTGTTTTGTATTGTGCTTTGGCCTTGTCAAAACGCTCTTTGGCTTCCTTCAATAAGCCGGAAGCGTCCCCATATTCCAGGGTCTCGATGAACTGTTTCATGTTCAGGATTTGATTTGCTAAGGTTTCAGATTGGTGATGGCTTTGTATCTCCCGTTCACGGGGCTCAGGCTGCTGCTCTTCACCAGCCAGCATGCTTTCAAAGCTGTTTTTGTGCATCTGCAGTTGGTTCAGGTACAGATAGGCGGCGATAAGGGCTTGCTCTTTGTCCCCGGCGTACAGATAGCCATAGAGGCGGTTGATTTCATTCCACGCCCCTGAATAGGCCATCAATTCCAGTTTCCGCTGGTAGTTCAGCACTTCGTTCAGGCTTTGGCAACGAAGGAACTGCTGACGGAAGTAGTTGACGTAGATGTTATGAACCCTCTGGATGCTTTCCTCGCTGGGCATAAAGGGAGCCAATGTAAAATAGCCGCCTGCCAGGGGGTTATAACCGGGGTCAGCATGTAGGCGCAGCATCAGGAGGTCATGGCCGTCATCCATGTTGGCGGAAATCTCTTTAAAAGGCGGTTCAGTAAAGGGATGTACATTGCAGCAAATCCGGAACATTCTCCCAGAACTGTATACATGCATGTTGAGGGTTTTCAGCCACCCCTGTTCCCAGTTAACCAGATAATAGAACGATTTTCTCTTCTTGACAAAGCCGTCCGATAGCAAGGTTTGTTGAAAGACGCTTTGAAAGATATCATTCGCTGTTTGCTGGTCTGCCATTCTTTCCCCTCTGTTTGATTGATGTGTAGTATTACCCCGCGAAGGGGGTGCCGCACTCGGGGCAGAACTTGGGCTGGATGGAAGCGTCCTGATGCTGATAGCCGCAATTCGCGCAGCGCAGAGGGGCATCCGGCTTTTTCGCGCCGCAGGCCATGCAGAACTTGCCCGGGTTGCTGGCGCCGCAGGCGCACACCCATTCATCGCTCTTGGGTTCCACCGGCGCGGCCTGGGGGGCAGTCTGCGGCGCGGCAGGGGCGGCGGGCTGCAGGGCGCGGATCAGTTCATCCGCCTGGCGCTCATAGGCCCGGTAGGCGTCGGTGTAGGGGCTGTCCGGCTTTTCCTCGGTTAACTCAAAGGAAATCTCGTCAAAGTAGGGGGAGTTGACCCGGATGGTGATGTCGAACTGATAGGCGCAGGAATACCGGGGCGGGTCGAAGCTGACGCGCTTGCTCTCCGCTGTTTCCTGGAACAGTTCGGTCTTTTCCTCCTCCACTTCCACCTGGGTATCGATTACCTGGTCAAGGCGCAGGATATCGGGGTTGGCGTTGCGCCAGTTGTCCATCCAGGTAACCAGGAAACGCTGGCCCGGCTCGTCTATATACACCTTGGTGCGGTTGCCCAGGATGCGGGTGGGGGCGAAAGAATCCACCTGCTTTTTGTTCTCCTCCCGGTAGGCCAGGTGCTGGCGGATTTCCTCCACCGTGGACTGGCGGCGGTCGGTCATATACGGGGACAGCAGCTTGGCGCAATCCTTGCACAGATTGCCGTCGGCCAGTTTGCGGTTGCCCAGCAGCCCGATTTTTTCATCGCAGATATCGCAGAACTTCTTGTCAAACAGCCCCATGGGGAACCCTCCTTATGTCGTTTTTCTGTGCCCATTCTCGCATATACGCCAGGGATTGTAAAGGGGAATGCTCAAGGGAAGGGTTTTGGGATGGACGCCGCCATCCGCGCCTATTCCGCGGCCTTGAAGTTGTAGACGGGTTTGATATGGGCAACGATGTCCGCCGTGGGGGCGATTTCCGCCAGAATGTCATCCATGGGCTTGTAGGCCATGGGGGATTCGTCCAATGTATCCGGGTGCACGCTGGTGGTGTAGACGCCCCGCATCTGCTTTTTGTACTCCTCCATGTCCAATGTGGCGAAGGCTTCCTTGCGGCTCATCAGGCGGCCTGCGCCATGGGGGGCTGACTGGTTCCAATCCTCGTTGCCCTTGCCCACGCAAATCAGGCTCCCGTCCCGCATGTTGATGGGGATCAGCAGCTTTTCACCCTTGCGGGCGGACACCGCCCCTTTGCGCAGAATCATGGTGTCCAGGTCGATGTAGTTGTGGATGGTGGTAAACTCCTCCAGCGCGGTCAGTCCCATGCCCTGCAGGATAATGTCCATCATGGCTTTGCGGTTAAGCACGGCAAAGCGCTGCACCAGGGCCATGTCGTGCAGGTAATCCGCCAGCGTTTCCCCCTCCACATAGGCCAGATCCCGGGGCATATCGCCGGGCAGGGGCTGTTTTTTCAGCAGTTTGATAATTTTGTTGATGTCTTTTGTGCGGCCTTCCCGCTTCATGGCCTCAATTTGTTCTTCCAGCTGCTGCCGGGCCTGCAAAGCCAGCGCCTTGAACCCCAACGCCTGGTAGTGGTTGGCCACCTCAAAGCCTAAGTGGCGGCTGCCCGAGTGGACAACGATGTACAACTGCCCCTCCTCATCTTTCGCCGCCTCAATAAAATGGTTGCCCCCGCCCAGGGTGCCGATGCTGCGGCGGGCGCGCCCTGTCTTGACCGAATTGGCGCAGCGCAGGCTGCTTAAGTCAATCTCCTCATGCAGGGGGTGGGGTGTTTCGCGGATTTCCCGTCCGCAGGGGATTTCCCGGCGGATCAGATCGTCCAGCTTTCCAAAGTCTATCTCCCTTTCCTGGATGCGCACCGTTTCCATTCCGCAGCCGATGTCCACCCCCACCATGCCGGGCACTACCTTGTCGGTGATGGTCATGGTGGTGCCGATGGTGCAGCCCATGCCAGCGTGTACATCGGGCATGACGCGGATTTTACTGCCCGAGAAGGCAGGCGCGTCGCACAGGGTTTGTATTTGCTCCCGGGCGGTGCTTTCCAGAGCGCCCGTAAAACACAGGGCGCTGTTGTGGGCGCCTCGCACAGTAATCAAAGGAACACCTCATTTCTAAAAATAACAAAGGGGGATGGCGCCGCCATCCCCCTGAAATGTGACAGAATATCTTATTCGTCGTCGTCCTCGTCCTTGACGGCGCTGTCGATAATCTTCTGGGCCACATCGCCGGGCACTTCCTCATACCGTTCAAAGGCGGTGGTGAAGCTGCCGCGGGCCTGGGTCATGGAGCGCAGGTCGGTAGCGTATTTGGCCATTTCACTCTGGGGCACTTCGGCGGATACCTGCTGCAGGCCGTCCACCTGGTTCATGCCCATGATGCGGCCGCGGCGCTTGGAGATATCGCCCATGATGTCGCCCATGTACTCGTCGGGAATCAGCACTTCCACCCGCAGGATGGGCTCCAGCAGGGCGGGGCTGGCATCCATGCAGCCCTTCTTGAAGGCGATGCGGGCGGCGGTTTTGAACGCCATTTCGGAAGAGTCCACCGCGTGATAGCTGCCGTCATACAGTTTGGCGCGCAGGCCTACCATGGGATAGCCCGCCAATACGCCCTTGACGATGTTTTCGCGCAGGCCTTTTTCCACCGAGGGGATGAAGTTGCGGGGCACCACGCCGCCGACAACCGCGTCCACAAACTCGAAGGGAACATTGGTGTCGCCAATGGGGGAGAACTCAATCCACACATCGCCGAACTGGCCGTGGCCGCCGGTCTGCTTCTTGTGGCGTCCCTGGGCGGAAACCGTCTTGCGGATGGTCTCGCGGTAGGGGATACGGGGATCCTGCAGCACGGCGGTGGCGCCGAACTTGCTCAGCAGTTTGCTGGTGATGACATCCAGGTGCAGTTCGCCCTGGCCGGAGAGCAGGGTTTCGGTGGTCTCGGTGTTCTTTTCCACCTTGATGGAGGGATCTTCTTCCATCAGGCGGTTGAGGCCGGAGAATACCTTGTCTTCATCGCCCTGTTTGCCGGCGAACACAGCTTTGCTGAAGCCGGGGGCGGGGTAGGTGATGGCGTCAAAGCGCACGGGGTTATTGGGGTCGCACAGGGTGTCGCCGGTGCTGGTAACCTGCAGCTTGCTCAGGGCGCCGATGTCGCCGGCGTTTAGCTGCTGCGCATTCACCTGCTTCTTGCCCCGCAGCATGAACAGGCCGCCGCTCTTTTCCGTCTTTTCCTTGTTGGGGTTGTACAGTGCGGTGGCGGGGGTCAGGGTGCCGGAGGTGATGCGGAACAGGGACAGCTTGCCCACAAAGGGGTCGGCGATGGTCTTGAACACAAAGGCGGAGAAGGGCTCATCGTTTTTGCAGGTGCGGGTAACTTCGCTGTCGTCCTTGGGGTTGATGCCCTTCATCACGGTGTTTTCCGGGCTGTTCAGATACTTTTTCATCACATGCATCATGGAGGCCACGCCCGCGCCGGTGGTGGCGGAAACGGCGACCACGGGCACAATTTTGCCGTTCTGCATGCCCGCGAGGAAGCCCTTGACGATTTCGTCATGGCTCAGGGTGCCTTCCTCGAAGAACTTTTCCAGCAGCTCGTCGTCGTTCTCGGCGGCGGCTTCGGTAATCTCTTCCACGTAGGACTGGATGGCGTCGTTCAGGGCTTCGGGAACGGGCACTTCCTTCATGGCTTTGCCCGCGCCTTCAAAAGCGACATTCTCCAGCACGTTGACCACGCCCTTGAATTCGGGGCCGTAGCCGATGGGGATAATCAGGGGCACGACGGAGTTGCCGTATTTCTCGCGCAGCTCGTCCAGCACCTTTTTAAAGTTGGCGTTTTCCCGGTCCATCTGGTTCACGATAAACATGCGGGCCACATGGTTCTTTTCAGCGTATTCCCAGGCCTTTTCAGAGCCGACGGACAGCCCGCTGACGCCGTTGACGACGATGCAGGCGGTCTGCACAACGCGCAGGGGCCCCATCATTTCGCCGATAAAATCAAAATACCCGGGGATGTCAATCACGTTGATTTTGGTGTCCCGATACTCCACCGGCGCCACAGCCGCGCTGATGGAAATACCGCGCTTCTGTTCCTCGGTGTCAAAATCGGTTACGGTGCCGCCGTCCTCTACCTTGCCCTGGCGGTCGATATGTCCCGCAGCGAAGAGCATCGCCTCTGTCAAGGTCGTTTTGCCTTCGCTGCCATGCCCCATGAGGGCGATGTTCCGAATATCCTTGCTTGCGTAGTCTGCCATGATTCAATCCCCCGTATTCATATATTTTCGCATATTTGCTTTCACCGTCATAACGGGAATTATTTTACCATAAATCACCGTTTGATACAAGGTGCGCAGGCAGATTGATTGTCCGGGGAAGAATAGGGGTTAAGGCAGCCCTCGCTTTTGCCAGCGCTTGACAGCCTCCCATGCCATGGATATACTGTGATGGAAACGTTACCGGAAAAGGTTCCATAGCAGGTATCCCTCCCCTTTCAGCATAGCCATGAAGGAGAAATATGCGGATAGTTACAATTCGGGATGTAGCGAAGGAAGCGCAGGTCAGCATCTCCACCGTATCCCGGGTACTCAACGGCCGTCCCGATGTGGACGAAACCACCCGCCAGCGCGTCATGGACGTGGTGGACAGGCTGCACTATGTGCGCAACGCCAATGCCGCCAACCTAAAGCAGCGGCATACGGATTTTGCCGCCGTGGTACTCAAAGGCCGGCGCAATCTGTTTTTAACCGACCTGGCGGAAAGGATACTGGCCATCGGCCGCAAGACGGGCATCCGTTTTTTAATCGAAATCATCGATGAAAAGGCGGACGAGTTTGACACCGTCCGCGCCTTGTACCGGGAGCGCAAGCTGACGGGGGTGGTGTATTTGGGCTCCAACCCCGGCGGCCACGAGAAAGAAATTGAGAAGCTGGAAATCCCCTGCGTGTTCGCCACCATCGAGGCGGCGTTCCTGAAGGGAGAGCATATTTCCTCCGTCAGCGTTAACAATTTCGAGGCGGGGCAGAAGGCCGCCAAGCGGCTGATCGGCCTGGGCCACCAGCGCATCGCGCTGCTGGGCTATTTCGCCCCCCAGTCCAACTCCACCGGGCAGCGCCTGCACGGGGTGCTGGAGTGCCTGCGCCGCCACGGCATCCCCTATGACGAAGCCCTCTATGAGGAATGCGATTTTACCCTGCCCGCGGGCTACGAGGCCATGGGCAGGATTCTGGCCCGCAGGCGGGATTTTACCGCCGTGTTCTGCATTTCCGATGTCATCGCCATGGGCGCCATGAAGGCGCTGAGCGACCACGGCCTCAGCGTGCCCGGGGATGTGTCCCTCATCGGCTTTGACGGCATCGAGCAGGCCGCCTACTGCACCCCCTCGCTGACCACCCTGTGCCAGCCCGCGGGGGAAATCGCCGAAATTACCGTAGAGCTGCTGACCGCCTCCATGCGGGGGCAAAAGGGCCGGCATGTGCTGCTGCCCGCCCAGTTTACCGAGGGCGGCTCGGTGCGCAGGCTCTGAAACACAGACGATTGCCGCATGTTTCTTTGAGTTTTACCCCTGACGCTTTTGGATAAACGGGAGGGACGATATGGAAGAAGTCAGATACTGCCCGGACTGCCAGCTGCTGGGGGAGGAGAAGTGCCCCAACTGCGGCGGAACGCTGCGGCAGGCAAAGCCCAATGACCCGGTGATGCTCTGCAAGGCGGACGCGGTGCGCGCCTCCATGCTGGAGCCATTGCTTACCCAGGCGGGCATCCCCTATTCCAAGGTGGGCAGGATGGGCGCCGCCATGGTGATGCGGGCGGGGGCTTTCCTGGAGGAGTATACCTTCTATGTGCCCCTGGGCGCCTTGGAGGAGGCCATGGAGCTGACCATGGTGTAGCGGGACAATACCGCCGAATAAGGCATAGTTGGAGTTATAAAAGACCGCGGCTGTTCCAGCCGCGGTCTTTGTGTAGGGATGCAATCAGCCTTCGGTTTTCATAACCAGCTCTGCCAGTACCTCCGGCTCCAGCCGGTAGGGGGAGCCTTCGCCCTGGAAAAAGCCGTGCTTTTCAATCAGGTGGATGTTCAGATCGCTGAAGGTGATGGTTTGGCCGCTGGCTTTATCCGCCAGGGTGGTGTTGCGCTTGGCGGCCCTGTGGCCGTCCTTGAAGGGGCAGCCCATGCGCCCCATGTACTCCTCGGTTTTCACCAGCCATTTGCCGGCGTCCACCTCCATGCCCATACCGGTCAGGCCCTTTTCCATCAAGGCGCGCATTGCCTGCCCCAGCTGCTGCTGGGTAACGCCGCGTGCTTCCAGCACCGCCAGGTCGGCGGCGACGATGTCAAGCAGGCTCCTGTCGTCCTCGCCCAGAAAGCCGTCCTTCACCAGCCGCCCTTCCACCATATCCTTGCGCAGCTGGGTATCCTTTGGGTTCTCTTTCATGGTGCCTCCTTCCGCCCTGGGGCAAAATCAGAACTTGTCATAGAAGATGGTTTCGTCGGTGAAGCCCTTGGTCTTCAAAATCTTGATGCAGGCGTCCAGCATGCCGGGGCTGCCGCACAGGTAGGCTTCCTTGTTGTCCCCGGTGTCCACCTGGTTGTCCAGCGCCACCGTCACGAAGCCGGTATCGCCCGTCCAGTTGTCCCCTTCGTCGGGGAAGGCCAGGCAGGGGATGAAGCGGAACTGGGGATAGTCCTTCTCAATCCGGGCAAACTCGTCCATGTAGTACAGGTCTTTCATCTTGTTGGCGCCAAAGAAGAAGCGCATTTTGTGGGGCAGCCCCTTCTCAATCACCTCATACACCAGGGAGCGGATGGGTGCCAGGCCCGAGCCGCCGGCGATCATGATCAGTTCCTCACAGTCGCCCCGCAGATAGAAATCCCCGTAGGGACCGGAGAGGCGCACCTGATCGCCTTCCTTGAGCACGGTATGCACATAGGTGGTGCACAGGCCTCCGGGCACCAGGCGGATAAGCAGCTCCACATAGTCGTGCTCGGAAGATTTGGAGGAGATGGAATAGGCACGGAACACCTCTTCCTTTACCTTGCCGTAGGGCTTGGTATAGAACTGCATAAACTGACCGGCCTTGAAGGAAATGGTTTCCCCCTCGGGCAGCTTCATGCGCAGGCGCTTGATGTCGTAGGTCATGTCGGTGATGGACTCCACCGTGCACACAAACTCCCGGATGTTGAAGAGTTCCTCGGGAATCACCAGCTTCATGCTGTTCTTTACCTTGATCTGGCAGCTTAGGCGGGTGTTGCTGGCGCGCTCCTGCGGTGTTAAATAGGGTTCCTCCGTGGGCAGCAGGGGGCCGGCGCCTTCCAGCACCTGCACCTTGCACAGCCCGCAGGTGGCCTTGCCGCCGCAGGCTGAGGGCAGGAAGATTTTTTCCCCCGCCAAGGTGCTCAGCAGCGAGGAGCCGCCCTGCACGCTCAGCATTTTTTTGCCGTTGTTGATGTCCAGTTCACAGGTGCCGTAGTTGTTCAGCACCTTTTCAGCGATGGAGATGATAATGCTCAGCGCCCCGGAAATCATCACCAGGGAGCCCACGGTTTTCAGGATGATTGAAAAATCCATATGCCCTCCCCCTTACTGTATGGTAAAGATGCCGGAGAAGCCGATGAAGGCCATGGCCATGATGCCGGTGATGATAAAGCCCAGCGCGGGGCCGGAGATGCCCGGGGGCAGCTTGGCGTTTGCCAGCTTTTCCCGGATGGCGGCCAGCATGTTGATGGCCAGCCACCAGCCCAGACCGCTGCCCAGGCCGTACATCAGCGACTGGAGAAAGCCGTAGCTGCGGATGACCATGAACAGCGTGACGCCCAGGATGGCGCAGTTAACGGTAATCAGCGGCAGGAAGATGCCCAGCTTGGCGTGCAGATCGGGCATGTAGCGGTCCATGGCCATTTCCAGAATCTGCACCAGGGCGGCAATCACCATGATGAAAATGATGTACTGCAGGTAGCCGATATCAAGGGGCAAAATCACAAATTTGTACACCACCCAGTTGAGCGCCGTGGTGATGACAAGCACCAGGGTAACCGCCATGCCAAGGCCGGTAGCTGTCTTGTACTCGCTGGACACCGACAGGTAGGAGCACATGCCCAGGAAGTTGGACAGCACCATGTTGCTGGTGATGATGGAGGCAAAGAAAATGATGATTGGATTGATGTTTGGCATATGTCCTCCTTACTTGGCCTTGGGCGCGCTCTTCTTCAAGCCGCGGGCGTTTAAAAACCAGATCATGGAGCCGATGATGAAGAAGGCGGCGGGGGGCATGATCATGATGGTCCAGGTGGTAAAACCAAGGAAGTTGACATTCATGCCGAAGATGGTGCCAAAGCCCAGCACCTCCCGGATGAGGGAAACAAACAGCAGCACGGCGGTGTAGCCAAGGCCGGCGAACAGACCGTCAAACAGCGCCGGGACGGGCGGGTTCTTCTGGGCGAAGGCTTCCGCCCGGCCCATGATGATGCAGTTGGTGATAATCAGCCCCACGTAGGGGCCCAGCTGCTTGGAGATCTCCGGTAAATAGGCTTGCAGGAACAGATCCACGAAGATGACATACACGGCGATAACCAGGGTCTGCACCAGCATGCGCACCCGGTGGGGGATGATGTCCCGCATGGCGGACAGGGTAAAACTGGACAGCGCGGTAACAAAGCTCAAGCCAAGGCCCATCACCAGGGAGTTGTTCAGCGAATTGGTGACGGCCAGCGACGAGCAGATGCCCAGCACCTGGCGCAGCACCTGGTTTTCCCTGACCACCTGGGTCTTGGCGATGTCGCACATCTGGCAGGATTTATTTGACATTACTGCACCCCCTCTTGGAAGATTACGGCATCCATCATGGTGTTCAGGGTTTTAAGCACCGCGGTGGAGGTCTGGGTGGCGCCTGTGATGGCGTCGATGGTGTACCCGTCATGGCTGCCGTAGGCAAGGGGCTGCCCCTTTACAATGGGCAGGCCGCGGAACTGCTCCCGGTAGACCAACTCGTCGATGCGGCCGCCCAGGCCGGGGGTCTCGCTCTGCTTGGTGAACACCAGGCCGGTGGTTTCCGTCATGTCGGCGTTGACACCCAGGTACCCGCTGATGCTGCCCCACAGGGCGGCGCCTTCAAAGGGCAGGGCATAGCCCTGGACAGCCCCATCCTGCTTGTAGGCGTAACCCTCCACGCCCTGGATGGCGGTTTCCTCAATCACCTGGCCGAAGGTGTCGCGCACCTGCTGGTCGGTGAGGTCTTTTTCCAAATCAAACACATACAGCACCGCCCGCTCGTTGCGCAGCTGGGCGTTGCTGGCGATGGAAGGCTTGAAGCCCTCATAGGCAGCCGCCAGGATAAAAATCAGCGCGGCGGTCAGCACCACCATGAAACCCAGGGTATACAGATGGCCTTTTTTCATGCCGCCACCTCCTTTTTGGGCGCCTTGGCTTTCCACTGCTTCACCTTCATCTCCAAAAGGGGAGTTAAGGCGTTGACAATCAAAATGGCGAACATCATCCCCTCGGTAAACAGGGAGAAGGTGCGGATGACTACCGTAACGATGCCAATCAGCGCGCCGTAGAGCCACTGGGTGGTTTTATCCCGGGGGGCGGAGACAGGGTCGGTGGCCATGAACACGGCGCCAAACAGCAGCCCGCCCGAAAGCAGGGTAAACACCGGGGATACGGGGGTCACCCCAGCAAGATACAGCGCCGCGGACAAAATGCCCGCGCTGCCCACGGTGGACACCATGATTTCCCAGGAGGCAACTTTTTTATACACAAGGAACACGCCGCCCAGCAGAATCAGCAGCGCGCTGGTTTCGCCCAGGCTCCCCGCGATGGTGCCCAGGAACAGGCTGCCAAAGGGGGCGGCGGGGCCACCGGCGTTCAGGGTGATGATGGGGGTCACGGAAGCTGTGACATCCGCCACCGCCTGGGGCAGCCAGTGGGCGAACCCGCCGGGCAGACCCGCGAAGGGCTGGGCCCATTCCATGGTCATCTGGGCGGGGAAAGCGATGTAGATAAAGCAGCGCCCCACCAAGGCGGGGTTGAAAATGTTGCGGCCATAGCCGCCAAAGGCTGCCTTGCCAAATACGATGCCAAAGACCATGCCCACCACGGCAATCCACATGGGGGTATGGGGCGGCAGGCTCAGGGTGAACAGGGCGGCGGAGACAAACACCGCTTCGCTGACCTTTGTTTTTTCCTTCTGGATGGTGCGCATCACCAGGTATTCCGCGACAGCGCCGGCCAGTGCCACCACCAGGCCCATCACCACATGACGCCAGCCAAAAAGATAGACCGACATCAAGGCGACAGGCAGCAGCGCCAGCAGGACAATCCGCATCATTTTTTGTTTGGTGACCAATGTACTCCAATTCATGGACATCACCTCTTTCATTATCCGATGGGAATTATAGCAAATGTGCAGAATAGAATCAATATAAATCAAGTCGGAGGGGCTTTGTCCTGTCCGTAAATGAAAAGCCGCCCGGGGAAGAGGTATCCTGCGGGCGGCGCTGATAGCATGGGCTATTCTGATTTTTTATGTCTATTGATGAGCGGGGATCCTCATCCTCACCGGAAATCGTACATGCTGGTGTGGCTATCGTACTCCACCTTGAACAGGGAAGAATAGCACAGGACCACAATGTCGTAGTCGCCTTCCTCCAGAAAGCCGCGCAGGCTGCCGTCGAATACCCGAAGATCCAGAAAATCCACAGCATCCAGACCCAAGCTGAGGAAAGGGAGGATGGTGTAGCTGAAGGAATCGCCGATGAGCAGCATTCTTTTACCTGTGGGAGGAATCATGTTGTTGTCAATCTGAACCAAAGCATGCATTTCCTGGGTGGTATGCAGATAAGCGCCGTAGGAGTCCGTATGGTAATAGTCCTTTTCTTTCAGGACGGAAGTATCGTACATGATATCGAAGTTCCCGGTGGCATCCAGGTTGATGGCTGGGATTCGCAGGCGCAAATCAACGGGAAACTTGGGGTGAATCAATGAAAAGTCGTCCGGTTTGGCACGTGCCAGGGTGACTTTCTTACCCAAGGAGCCTAGGAAATAGTCCTCGTAGAGCGTATATTCATAGTTTTCAGGCTGAAACCGCTCCAGGTTGATCTGGTAGCCGAAGTGCTCGTTGAGGGTTTTGGAGATTTCCCCAGCTGCCCACAACCCTGTTTGCGGCAGCCAATGGTGATCCGTGTTGAAAAAAAGTGCTTGGTGGTTCAGTCTCTGAGCCTCCACATTGTCGCGCAAATCAAGGACGCTCACCCCTTTCTCCCTCATGGTTTGCACCAAGCGATTGGCATTGTTATTGTAATAATCTACAAAATTGTTAAAGCCTTCCTGCAAGCGGCTGATTTTATTGGGTAATTGTACGAACATCAGCGGGATTCCCCGCCCATCCAGGTAAGTTTTGAAATCCGCAACAGCTTCGGCGTTCTCCCTTACGTCGAACCAGTTGCTGAAAGTTGTCAGATACCCATTCCCCAGTTCCACCACATTGTTGTATTCGGTGTAACCTGCCAGATTCCAGCCGATAAGTTTATCGTATTGGTTTGCGCTTTCCGCGATATACTGGCGGAACATCAGATGTTCATTGGTGTAGAGCTCCACGGTATTGGCTACCTTGCCCCAGGCGCGCTTGATGTAATCCTGCAGCGGGTCAATCCAAGCCAGAAAGCCGGCTAATCGGGTGCTTTGACCTGTCGGCACAGTGAACGGATATCGCTCCCACCAATTCTGACTTGTCTGTGCGTTATCCTGCAGGAGGCCAGGCCTTGCCAGCTGATGATTGTCCCACATGACAAGGCGTGTAAAGGTATTATCCATGCCCAAATGGTTGATCAGGAGAAACCGCGTTCCAAAGCGCAAGCCAATCAGCAGCATAAACAGCACAAGAAGCAAAACCAGCATACGGGTCAGCAGCGCGTGGACTTTGTCAGTACGGCTCATGGATATTCCCCTTCCTAAAAATTGAAATAGATAAACGGATTATAGTTGGAGTTAACACTGACAAGCAGGGAGAGAACAAAGACCACGACCATGGCTATTGAGCGCCCTATATCCAGTGCTTTTATCCATGTGCTCTGAGCGTGTGTATTCCCGGTAAGCAACTTATCTTTTATCCATCGGGTGATGGGCAGGCAGCAGAGGATAGCGGCAATCAGAACGCTTCTGCCATTGATAAAATAATACCAGAAGTTGGTATCAATCAGGGTGTTGCCATATCCAACCATATATTTGAGGTGTTGGATGGCTTTACCCAGCGTTTCCGCCCGGAACAGCACCCAGCCTACCAAAATCACCAGCAGTGCGTATCCATGAGCGAAGACTCCAATTCTTTCGGGCAAACGGGTGATTTTTTCAAAGAGAAGAACAACAAAGTAGAAAAGTCCCCAGGCGATAAAGCTCCACCCAGCGCCATGCCATAAGCCGGTCAGCAGCCAAACGGTAAACAGATTAAAAACCCATCTTGCGCGGCCTTTTCGATTGCCGCCCATGGGGATATACACATAGTCGCGGAACCAGCTGCCCAGGGAAATGTGCCACCGGCGCCAGAACTCTGTGGCCGAGCGGGAAATATAGGGATAGTTGAAGTTTTCTAAAAAATGAAAGCCGAAAATCCGTCCAAGGCCGATAGCCATATCGGAATAGCCGGAAAAATCAAAATAAATCTGCAGGGCGTAAGCGATGGTGCCAATCCAGGCGGTTGCCACCGACAGGCTGATAGACAGGCTGAAAATATTGTCGGCGATGAGGCCTACATAGTTTGCCAACAGCACTTTTTTTCCGAGCCCAAAAACAAACCGGGTCACGCCTTCAGTGAAATCCTGTGGGGTTTCCGTTCGCTGGCTGATTTCGTGGGCCACCGTTTCGTAGCGAACAATGGGACCTGCAATCAGCTGAGGAAAAAGGGAAATGTACAACCCTACGTTCAGTATATTCTTCTGAGCAGGAGCCTGGCTGCGGTATACATCAAACACATAGGACATGATCTGAAAAGTAAAAAAGGAGATGCCGATAGGCATGGCAATATCTAATACCATATGGCTTCTGCCCAGCACTGGGGCAACTACGGATAGAGCGAAGCCCAGGTATTTGAATACAAAAATCATCCCCAAATCAAAAGCGATGGGAAAAAACAGGAGAAGCCGCCGTTTCGTCAGATTTGTCTGCTGATCCATCTGCAGCGCGAAAAACCAGTTCACTACTATGCTGGCAAGCATGACAAAAACAAAGACCGGCTCTCCCCAAGCGTAAAAACCCAGGCTGAAGAGCAGCAGCACATAATTTCGGAATTTTCTGCCTGTAAAGAAAGGATTGAAGTAAACACACAGCACTAAGGGCAGGAAGATGAATAAAAACACCGGTGATGAGAATACCAATGAAACATCCCCTTTCATCCATTGTTTCAAAAAATAGCGCCGGAAACAATTGCTTGTTCCGCCGCTATGTCCATACTTTCTGAAACTGAAAGTATTATATCAAGTTTTTTCACCCGCAACAAGCGGTGAATTCGCTTCCTGGAGGAATATCAGAGCGTTGATGTCTATTTTCCCAGTATATTCAATCGATTCAGCGATTGTAAACAATGCATGGTTTATATTGCGGGCTGTTTACTCCCTTATACTTTCCTCACTCCGCTCCCCGCCCCGCCAGGATGTTCAGCCCCTTCAGCCTGCCGGCCAGCTTGTCGTCCGCCTGGCCGGGCA
Source organism: uncultured Clostridia bacterium (assembly GCA_937894675.1). Taxonomy (GTDB): domain Bacteria; phylum Bacillota; class Clostridia; order Christensenellales; family Aristaeellaceae; genus DTU024. Next base: position 184,913 of record CALCQO010000002.1, on the reverse strand, counting down.
GCATGCGCCACCGCCAGTTCAGGCCGCCGATGGTGCTGGGAATGTTCATGCGGGCGCTGTCGGGCAGTTCCAGGATGTCCTGCATGGGCAGCACGCAGGTGTCCGCGCGGCTCAGCATGGCGGCGCGCACCATGGCGGCGGCGAAATTGTCCTGGGGGGCGATGCCCAGAATCTTGAAAGCGATGTGTTTTTCCTGCTCCGAGGCGCCGGCCAGCCAACCCAGCACCGTGGTGTTATCGTGGGTGCCGGTATACACCACCGCGTTTTCGTGGTAGTTCTGGGGCAGGTGGGGGTCGGCGGGGTTGCCCGAAAAGGCGAAGGACAGCACCATCATCCCCGGGTAGCCGCAGAATTTCAGCAGGCTGACCACCTTGTCCGTCACCGCGCCTAAATCTTCCGCCACAATCTGCAGATGGGGCAGTTCTTTCTTTACCACCCGGAAGAAGGCTTTGCCCGGCCCCAGCTTCCACACCCCGTTGCGGGCGGTATCCTCCTTGGCGGGGATGGCGTAGTAGTTGGCAAAGCCGATGAAGTGATCCACCCGCACCATGTCGTAAATTTCACCCATGGCGGCCAGGCGTTTCAGCCACCACTTGTACCCGGTTTCCTTCAGGTACTTCCAGTCGTACAGGGGGTTGCCCCAGCGCTGTCCGTCGCTGGAAAAATAGTCCGGAGGCACCCCGGCCACCTTTACCGGCCGGTGATGGGCGTCCAGCTGGAACACTTTGGGGTTCTTCCACACATCGGCGGAGTCCTCCGCCGTGTAGATGGGCATATCGCCAAAGAGCTTCACGCCCTTGTGGTTGGCGTATTTTTTCAGCTTGTTCCACTGCAGGAAGAACAGGTACTGCAGGTAGATGTAGTACTCCACCTTGTCCTTGAGCATCTCGCTGTAGCGCTGCAGGGCGGCCTTTTTGCGCATGCGGATGTCCTCATCCGGCCACTGCATCCAGCTGATCAGGTCGAAATGCTCCTTGATGGCGCTGAACAGGGCATAGTCCTTCACCCAGGGCTGTTTGCGCTGGAAGGCTGCAAGCTCCTTCTGCACCTTGTCCCGGGAGAAAGCGAAGGCTTTTTTCAGCAGCAGGGTTTTGCTGTGGACGATGTCGCCGTAGTCCACCTGCCCCTTGTCCTCGCTTTCGCTCAGTTCCATCTGGGGCATCAGCCCCTCTTCCATCAGGGTGGGCAGGTCAATCAGCAGGGGGTTGCCCGCGAAGGTGGACACGCTCTGATAGGGGGAATCCCCAAACCCGGTGGGGGAGATGGGCAGCACCTGCCAGATGTTCATGCCCGCCTGGCAGAGAAAGTCCACAAACTGATAGGCTTCCTTGCCCAAGGTGCCGATACCGCCGGGGGAAGGAAGGGATGTGATGTGCAAGAGGATGCCGCTTTGACGCATAGTCGGTCCTTTCATCTGAAGATACAGCTGGTTCCGGAAGGTAGAAGCAGGGTTTCGCCCTGCAAAACAGGGGTTCCCTGTTGATTGCCACCGGCAAATAATAGAGCCCCGGGCCAGGAGATGTCAAGGGAAATTGTCTCATCCCCCAGGTTATGCAGGATGGCGCAGCTGCCCTTTTCATCGCTGACCGTATAGGCGGCGACGGCGGCATGCCCGGTATCCAGGGTTTCCACGCGGCCGCGGGCCATTTCAGGGCACTGGGCGCGGGCGGCCAGCAGGGCGCGGTAGTACACCAGCAGGGAGGCGGGATCCTCAGCTTGTTCCAGTACCCCCAGGGTTTGCCGCTGGGGCTGGTCCGCCTCGGCGGGGGGCAGCGTCAGGTGCTTTCCGTCCCCCTGCCACAGCATGGGTAGGCGTTTGTTTTCGTCCCTTCCCGAGCCCGTCATCCCCACCTCTTCCCCGTAGTACACAAAGGGCACCCCGGGCTGCAAAAGGTACAGGGCGGCGGCCAGTTTCAGGCTGCTCAGGTCCCGGCGCAGTACGCCTGCGATGCGCCCCGTGTCGTGGTTGCCAAGGAAGGGGGCGTTCTGGGCGGCGGGAAACTTGTCCTTCAGATCCTGGTTCCGCTGGGCAATTCGCCGAGCCAGCCCGGCGCCGTCCTTGGCGCGCAGGGCTTTCACCAGTTCCCCGTCCGCGCCGGAGAGGGGAAAATCGAACAGGCTGTCGATGCCGCTTCGGTACAGGTTGTCGATGGTGCCCCTGTCCGCCCAGGCTTCCGCCACAATGTAGGCGTCCTGCGTATGGGATTTCACCATCTGGTTGAACCAGCTTAGGAAGGCGGCGTTCTTTTCGCCGTTTTGCTCATGGAAGTGGATGACGGCGTCCAGCCGAAACCCCTTCACCCCTTTGTCCAGCCAGAAATGGCTGATGGCGGTGATTTCCTCAAGCACTTTGGGGTTGTCCAGGTTCAAATCCGGCATATGGTAGCCGAAGTTGCTGTAATAATACCAGCCCTCCGCTCCCGGCACCGGGTGCTTGCCGCTGCCCTGGGTAAACAGGTAGTACCCCACATAGGGGTTGTGGGCGCGGCACAGGTTGGGGTGGGGGCAGACGTCCTGCCCGCAGGGCTCGATGGGCAGGCTCCGGCGCGCCGACAGAAACCAGGGATGCTCGCTGGATGTATGGTTGATGACCAGATCCAGAATCAGGGCAATTCCCCGCTGGTTCAATGCGGCGGCCAGGTTCTCCACATCTTCCAGGGTGCCGTAGCTTGGGTCGACGCCGTAGTAATCCACCACGTCGTACTTGTGGTAGGAAGGGGAGGGGTGGATGGGCATCAGCCAGATCCCTTTGGGATGCAGGGCCTGGATGTAGTCCAGTTTCTCAAGAATGCCGGAAAGGTCGCCCCGGCTGTCCCCGTCGCTGTCCTGAAAGGAAGCGACAAAGATTTCATACACCGGCCCGTCCAGCGCGGGGGCGGCGATAGGCACAAGGAGCAGCGCCGTCAATAGCGCCAGCAGCTTTTTCATTATCCCTTTACGGCGCCGCCGGTGACGCCCTCCACATAGAATTTCTGAATCTTGATAAACAGCAGGGTGATGGGGATGGCCACCAGCACGGCCCCCGCGCAGAAGCGGGTGAAGTACTCGTAGATATGCTCTCTCTCCAGCATCCGGTACAGCCCTAGGGCCACCGTATAGTTCTGGTAATCGTCCTTCATGATGACGGACACGAAGATAAAGTCCACCCAGGGGGCGATGAAGGCGGTGATGGCGGTGTAGACAATGATGGGCTGGGAGGAGGGCAGGATAATCTTCCAGAACACCGTGTTCCTGCTGGCGCCGTCGATGGTGGCGGCCTCATCCAGAGAGCGCGGGATGGTATCGAAGAATCCCTTGGCCACAAAATAGCCCATGGCCCCGCCGCCCGAGTACACCAGCACCAGGGAAATCAGGGATTTGGCCAGCCCGATGGCTTTGAGGATGTGGTACACGGCAATCATGCTCATAAAGCCGGGGAACATGCCCAGAATCAGGCCGATGTTCATCAGGGCTTTGCGGGCGGGAAAGCGCAGGCGGCTGAAGGTGTAGGAAATCATCAGCACCATGATGGTGGTCAGTGCGCAGGTAAAGATGGCGACCACCAGGGTGTTCATGTACCAGCGGGGGAAGTTGAACTGGCTGGTTTCGGTAAACAGGCGGGTAAAGTTGTCCGCCGTGTAGTTCTTGGGCAGCAGGTAGGTGGTGTAGGCGCCCGGCTCCTGGCGGAAGGCGGTCAGCACCAGCCAGATGATGGGCAGCAGCCAGACGGAGGCCATCACTGTCAGGATGATGTATTCCGTAGGCTCACGCATGGCGGACAGGGTCAGGAACAGGGCGACAATGGCCAGCCCCAGGAACACCCAGATCCCCAGGCTCAAATCCCGCACCATAAAGGGCTGCGCCAGCAGGCCGGTGGCGTCGGCGGTTTCTTTGGCGGTCAGCAGGGCATACACCCCGGCGAGCACACTGGCGGCCAGCGCGGCGGCCAGCACAATCAGCAGCCCTTTGCGGGGGCGCAGGACGGCCAGGATGGCTACAGCCGCGGAAGCGGCGGCAGCGATTACCAGGGGAAGCAGCTTCAGAAAGGAAGCGCTGAGCAGCTGCACAGCGGAATAACTTTTCTGCCCTTCCATTTGCAGGGTGTTCAGCCAGGGCAGCAGCAGGGAGGCCGCCATCAGCAGGGTGGCGATCATGGCCAGGCTGACCAGGTTCAGCCGGAGGGTTTGCTTCTTTTTCACTGGAACTCCTCCTCCTTTCTGGATGAACCGGACAGGTTATAGACTACCAGCGACAGGGAGGCGCAGATAAGGAACACGAAGATGCCGATGGTGGAGGCCAGGGAGTAATTCTGCTTGTCCACCGTCAGCTTGTACAGCCAGGTAACCAGCAGGTCGGTCTTGCCCGCCTGGTAGTAGTCCGTCACCAGCGGCCCGCCCTTGGTCAGCAGGAAAATTACGTTGAAGTTGTTGATGTTGCCCACAAAGGCGGTAATCAGATAGGGGGTGGTCACAAACAGCATGTAGGGCAGGGTGATGGAAAAGAACATGCGCGCGGGGGAGGCGCCGTCGATGCTGGCGCTCTCGTATAAATCAGCCGGGATGTTCATCAGGATGCCCGACGTAATCAGCATGGTATAGGGGATGCCCACCCAGATGTTCACGATGATGACCGTGATGCGGGCGTAGGTGGCGTTGGTCAGGAAGGGAATGTTCTGGCTGATGAAGCCCCACTTTTTCAGCAGCATGTTCAGCGGCCCCTGGTCGTGGAGGATCTGGCTCATCAGCATCAGGCTTACAAACTGCGGCACGGCGATGGTGATGACAAAGATGGTGCGCCACATTTTCTTCAGCCGCACGCCCTTTTTGTTGATCATCAGCGCCACGATCATGCCAAAGAGGTAGTTGGTAAAGGTGGCGAACACGGCCCAGACCATGGTCCACCCCAGAATTTTGCCGAAGGTGCCCGCCTTGAGGGGGTCGCTCCAGAACACGTCGGTAAAGTTCTGCAGCCCCACCCAGCCAAACAGCTTGCCCGGGGGCTGGTGGTCCGCATCAAAATTGGTAAAGGCGATGAGAATCATAAAGATGATGGGCAGCACGGTAAAGGCCACCACCATCAGGCTGGGCAATGTCAGCAGGGACACATGGTACTTTTCGTCCAGCAGGGTCTTGACATCCTCCATGAAGCCGGGCTGTTTCAGCCCTTTTTCCTCGTTAACCTGGGCTTTGTAACAGGCGCGCAGGTTGGCGCGCCACAGCATGATAAAGGCGATGGCCAGCAGCAGGCTCATCACGGAGAAGAGCAAAATCAGCATGGAGTTGTCCCCGGGCGTGCGCACGAAAATCTGCCGGGCTTCGCTCCATTCCCTGCGCATGGCCTCTGTGCCCAGGGTGTTTACCTTGCTTAGGTACGGCCAGGCAAAGCCCGCCATGTACAACAAAAACAGTACCTGCGCGGCCAGGAACAGCAGCCCCTTGATGTACTGTTTGCGCTTCAGGCAGCCAAAGCCCATCACCAGAAAGCTGGTCCTGGTGGCGGCGTCTCCCTGCCGCCAGATGCGGGCAATCTCCTGCAATCCGCCTTCCCTGTTCCTGCTTTTTCCTCTTTGTTCCACGGTAATCCCAGACAAGCGCAGGCACCTCCTTGTTTGTTAATGAGAAGGGAACAGCCTGTGAAGGCTGTTCCCTGATGGTTTAAAGGGTGTTATTGGGTAATCTGAGCGACCATTTCGTCCAGCAGGGTCTTGACATCCTTGGCATAATCCTTGGCTTCCATGGTGGTGCCGAAGGCTTCCGCGGGCGACCAGTAGTTGCCCAGCACGTCCTTCTGGCTGACGGCGTACTGCGCCTGCAGGGCTAGGGCGGCCAGGGCTTCGTTGGCCTGGACGGCTTCGCTGGCGGCTACGTTGATGTTGGAGGGGCCCATGGCGCGCATTTCAAAGCGCTTCAGCTGGTTCTCTTCGTTGGTCAGCCATTCGGCCAGCGCCATGGCATCTTCGGGGTACTGGGTCATGGTGTTCACACCCACCAGCTTGAAGCCGGCGAAGGAACCCATCTGCACCTGCTCGCCATTGGCGGTATAGGTGGGCAGCTTGGTGGCGGCATAGTTGTCGCCCAGTTTTTCCTTGATGGCGTCGGCGTTCCAGGTGCCGGACACGCCGGCCGCGATGGTGTCGCCCATGCCGCCGGTCAGGATGGCGTCATCGCCGGTGAGGAACGCTTCGTGGGCGGTGAAGGCCTTGATGGCTTCGCCGGCCGCGACGCCCGCTTCGTTGTTGAAATCGCTGGTCTGCTTGCCGTTCTCATCCAGGCCCAGTTTGCCATTGGCCAGGAAGAAGGAAGCAATGTACCAACCGTTGGAAACGTCCATGAATACCTTTTTGCCCGCGGCGTTGGCGGCTTCCAGGATGCCGTCCAGGGTCTTCACCTGTTCTTCGGAGATGACGGACTTGTCATAGTACAGGAAGTAGCCGTTGTCGGCGGTCATGGGGTAGGCGTACAGATGGTCGCCGTTGGAGGCGGCTTCGATGGAGCCGGCCACGTTGGCGGCAATGATGGCGTCCTTGTTCAGGGTCACTTCGTACAGGGCGTCGGCGCTGAGCAGATCATACAGCTGGTCGTTGGCGAAAGCGAACACGTCGGCGGCCGCTTCCGGATCTTCCAGATACTTGGTCTTGGCGTCGGGCTCGCCCACCACACCAAAGGTGATGTCGTAGGTTTTGTCGGGGTTGGCGGCCTTGAAGGACTCCGCCATTTCCTGCAGCATGGCCTGGTCTTCCTGGGAACCCCAAACCTTCAGGGCGACGGTTTCCGCCAGGGCGGAACCGACCGACAAAATCATGCACAGTGCCAGTGCCAGGGACAATAGTTTCTTCATAAAGAGAACCTCCTTTTATATTCATGCGGCGCGCGGCCGTATGATGCGTGGGATGTGGAAAAACCGGGGTGTTCAACGGATGACGAGTTTCCTCCGGGTATGGGAACGTTATCGGAAACGTTTTCAAATCGTCTTCAGTATATACCACCGCCAAACGGGTGTCAATCAGAAAAGAGTAAAAATCTGCAAAAAAATTTCCGGAAAGTACATGACTCTCCGGAATGAAACCCGCTCCGCAGGGAAAACACCGCGCTATTTGCCCGACGCGGCGGGCTTTTGCTCCTGCTGGGGGGCGGAGGCGGGCAGGGGAATGATGTTGTCCTTCACCGGGGCTTCGCCCGGCTTGTAGCGGGGCAGCACCACCTCGACGCGGGTGCCCAGCCCCTCCCGGGAGAGCACATTGAAATATCCCTCGTGCCGGTCCACAATCCACTTGGCGATGGACAGGCCCAGCCCCGTGCCGCCGCTGTTGCGGGTGCGCGCCGGGTCGGAGCGGTAGAAGCGCTCGAAGATGTGGGGCATGTCCTTGGCCTGTATGCCGCTGCCGTTGTCCTGCACGCTGATGCAGGGGTGGCCGGCCGCGTCATGGAAAGCCCGCAGGGTAATGGCGTCCCCGTCCTTGGAGTACTTGGCGGCGTTGTCCGCCAGGATCCGGGCGGTTTGCTTCAGCATGGCGGCGTCCCCCAGGGCCATCACCGTGTCCTCCGCCTGCAGCTGCCACAGGCGGGTGTGGTTGATCATCTCGTATTCCTCGTGGACATCCCGCATCATGCCGCTTAAATCCACGGCGGCCAAAGTCAGCTGGTTGCGCCCCGCGTCTCCCCGGGCCAGGAAGAGCAGCTGCTCCACCATCTTCTGCATATGCTGGGCCTCGCCCCGTATGGCGGTGATGCTTTCATTCAGCACCTTTTCATCCTTGGATCCCCACCGGGCCAGCATGTCGGCATACCCCTGGATAACGGATATGGGGGTGCGCAGCTCGTGGGAAGCGTCCGACACGAAGCGGATCTGCTGTTTGTAGCTGTCGTGCATGCGGGTGAGCAGGTTGTTGACGGCTGTTTCCAGCCCCTGCAGCTCCCTGTCCCCGGTGTGCAGGCGCTCGTCGGGGGCGTTGGCGCTCAGGGCCTCGATGGCGTTCTCCAAATCGTGGAACTTCTGCTCGTCAAAGGGGGCCTGGCTCAGCTGCTCCGCCGTTTCCGACATGCGGGTCAGGGGGGAGAGCAGGTACGCTGTCCGCTTGCGGCTGGAGAAAAAATGCGCCACCAAAATGATTGCCTGAATGACGCCCAGGCTGACAACCAATTGGTACAGGGACTGGAGGAAGACCCCCGCCTGCACAGTGACAGTCTCTCCTGTAAGGGGGGTCAGCAGATACTCCACCGTGCCCAGGGTGCTGAACAAAGCGCCCCCCTGGTTGTCCCAGAGAACCTGGCGGCGCACGGTGGTGTCAAGAAAAGTGCCAAAGGCGCTCTGCTCGGTCCGCACCAGCCAGATGCCCAGAGACAAGGCCACCACCAGCACATCCAGCCAGAACATCACCCAGAACAAACGCCAGATGAAGCTGCGGTTGATGCGCCGGGCGATGGAGGTCATGCGCCTGCTTTCCGTCATGGCGTCTCCTGCTTGAGGGTGTAGCCCACCCCCCGTACGGTATGGATCAGCTTCAGGTTGAAACGGTCGTCAATTTTGGAGCGCAGGTAGCGGATATACACATCCACGATGTTGGTTTCCCCCACATAGTCATAACCCCAGACCCGCTCCATCAGGGTATCCCGGCTCAGCACGATGCCGGGGTTTTCCATTAAAATCTGCAGCAGGGAAAACTCCCGCCCCGTTAAATCCACCGTTTCGCCGCCCACGGTAACCTGGTGGCGGGCGATGTCCATGCTCAGCGGCCCCAGGGTTAACAGGGGCAGGGCGCTGCTCTGCTTTTTGCGCAGCGCCAGGCGGATGCGCGCCAGCAGTTCCTCGATGGAAAAGGGCTTGGTGATGTAGTCGTCCGCGCCCATATCAAGGCCGGTCACCTTGTCCATCACCGCGTCCCGGGCGGTCAGCATAATGACGGGCAGGCTGGAGGTCTTGCGCAGCCTGCGCAGCACCTCCAGCCCGTTGAGCTCGGGCAGCATGATGTCCAGCAGCACCAGCTCGTACTCGCCGCTTTCCGCCATCTCCAGCCCTGTGCGCCCGTCCATGGCCTTGTTCACCTCATACCCTTCATGGGTCAGTTCCAGTTCCACAAAGCGGGCGATTTTTTCTTCATCCTCAATCAGCAGTATTTTTTGCATGTTTTCCTTTCAACGGGGCTATTCCTTGCTCTTGTCCTGTACGCCGGATTTGATGCTGTCCACCGTTTCGTAGGCTTTGTCCATGGCTTTATTCATGCTGTCGCTGATGTTTTCCCCCCGGAAGGAGTAGCGCAGCCCCAGGAACATGCCCACCAGCACAATCAGGGGCACGGCGGGGAAGCCGAGCACCAGCAGCGGCACCACCAAAGTCATGGGCAATTCCAGGTAGGATTTGCCCCGGAAGCTGATATCCATCATGGTTTTGTTGCCTTTGTGAATCAAATCCCGCAGGCTGGACAGCAGCCTTTCCATCACGCCCTTCACCTGCTGGCCGCCGCTTTGGGGGGATGCCTCGGGGCGGGGCTCCTGCTTTGTGGTGTAGCTGGCTTCCTCGCCGGAAACCTTGCCCCGGTTTTCCAGATATACCAACGCGTCCAGCAGGTCCCAGTCGCTGGCTTCCAGCGCGGCTTTCGCTTCTTCATAGCTGACATTCACCTTGGAACGCAGCTTTTCCACCATCTCAAAATGATCCATACTTGCCTCCTTGGAAAGGGATGCTCCCTTTACTACCTGCATTGTACCCCTCAAAAATTAAACACAAAGAGGAAGAACATTAAAATTGCATGAGAGAGGGATGCTTGTATTGTACATGGTTGCCTGAAAACACGCAATCCGCCCCATATGGGGCGGATTGCGGAAGGTTATGCTGTGTTACTGGCCCAGCGCGCTCATGGGGATAAAGCCCCGGGCGGTTTGGGTGCCGACGGTGGTTTCAATATAAGCCAGGTCGTTCATAGCGCCCAGCAGGGTAACCGTGGCGCCCTCGGGCAGGCTGGCCAGTACGCTGGCGCCGTCCTTGGGGGTGTCCGTCAGGCTGGCGGCCGCGGCCAGGACCACCTGGCGGCTGGTGAACTGCAGCTCCGTCAGGGTCATCCCCTCAGGCGCGGCGGCGGCGGGAATGTAGCCCACGCTGGTGTGGCCGGCGTTGTCAAAGCCGATCATGGCCCAGTCGCCTGTCTTGCCGTAGAAGCTGATGACCTGTCCGTCCGCAACCCCCGGGTTGTTGGGTACGGCGTAGGTGGTGTCCCCGGGGCCTGTGTAGACCGCCTGGGCGCCTACCGCCGCGCCTTCCATGGGGGCGGGCAGCTGATAGGGGGCTGGTGTGTTGGTGGGTGCAGCTGTCTGCGTGGGCTCAGGCGCGGTGGTTTCGGTGGGGACCGGTGTCTCGGTGGGCTCAGGCGCGGTGGTTTCGGTGGGCACCGGTGTCTCGGTGGGATCAGGCGCGGTGGTCTCTGTTGGCACCGGTGTCTCGGTGGGGTCGGGCTCATTGGTGGCTGTAGGCACCGGTGTTTCCGTGGGCTTGGGCACGGCGGTTGCCGTGGGCTTGGCTGTGGCGGTAGCGGTGGCTGCGGGGGTAGCGGTTACCACCGGGGGAGACTGATAGATAAAGGAGATAGAGGCCGGGGCCGCCCTGCCCTGCTGATCCACCGTTACCTTGGCTTCCCGGGCGGAGGTAAGGGTATACCCGGCGGGCACATGGCTGTCCACCGCCTTCACCGTGGTGATGCCCTCCTGGAACATCAGGGTTTCCTGGAAGAGCACCTTGCTGTTTTCATCCACATAGGTAACGGGCACCATGGCCGTGGCGATGGGGCGCGGGGTGGCGGGCCGGGGCGTGGCTGTCGCGGGGATGTCCACAGGGGCGATGACCACATTGGGGTCGTTGTACAGTTTATTCAGCGTGTTGCGCCCGGCGACGCCGTCCACCGTCAGGTTGTTGTAGTTCTGGAAACGCTCCACCGCCCGTTTGGTGTTGCGGCCGAAGATGCCGTCGGCGGCATCCTGCAGATAGCCAAGCTCAATCAGCCTGCGCTGCAGGGTGCGCACATTCTCGCCCCGGTCGCCGCTTCGAACGGTGGTCAGGCTGGGGTCGATGGGGGCGGGGCTGGCGCTGGGCGGCGGCACCACCATGGCGGTGGGCACAGCCGTGGGCGGAATATAGGGGGTAGAGGTCGCCGCCGGCGCCGGGGTAACAAAATCCAGCGGCGGGGGCGTCAGCGCAGGCGCCTGCTGCACGGAGGAGGACACCAGCAGCGTTAAATATACCAAGAGGGTATTGAGTAAATTCATTCTCTTTCAACTCCTTCATCACGGGTCGTCATTCATAGAACGATGCACAGGGGCGGTTTCATGCCATGCGCGAATATTTTAACAGTCGATGTACTTGCGGAACTCGGTCAAAATGCCCATGCCGTCGGGGTAATGGGCGGAGAACTGGGGCACCGCGTGGCTGGGGAAGGAATTGCCCTCGATAAAACACGGCCCCGTGGGGGTGATGGCCACGTCCCAGGCCACATAGCGCACCTGGGGCACCACCTTCATGGCCGCAAGGCACATGGCTTTGGCTTCCTCAAAATAGGGCACCTGAAAGCCCCGGAAGGCAACCCCTGTGATGGGATGGTTCTCGTACACGTTCCCGGCCTTGTCGGCGGCGGGGGTGGTCAGCTTGCCGCTGTCCAGATCCACCCGGCAGGCCATGCCCCCGCAGTCCACATTGTCCATCACCTTGCCGTTGCCGATGCGCAAAAAGGCGTAGACAATGCCCTCGCCCTTGTCGCCCAGCAGGGTGGCGATGCGCACCGTGTTGACGGAGGTGGGGCATAGGCGCGCCATCTCCTCGTGCTGCACCACGGTTTCCTCCAGGATACTGTCGCCGCCTTTTCGCAGGGTGTCGTAGAAGGCGCCCGCGTCTGCCATTTCTTCCATAGAATACTTGGCGACGCCCACCCCGCTGGAGCCCTCCAGGGGCTTGACGAACACCGAGGGCTTGCCCGCCGCAAAGGCGGCCAGGCTTTCCTTGCTGGTGTCCTTGTTAAACAGCAGCCAGTCCCGGCCCACCCACCGGGAAAAACCTGCGTTGAACTGGCTTTTGTCGTCAAAAAAATGCCAGTAGGCTTTGTCGTTCATCCGGCGCACGATGTCGTTGCTGATGCCCCGGGTGATGGTGGAGCGCCGCTGGGCGTCGTTGAGGCGGTACATGTCGGCAATCTTATAATCCATATACCCGGCGTTGTACTTTACGCCGCAGCGCAGCATATCCGCCAGCAGCCAGGGGCGGCTTTTGCCCGAGCGCTGCTGGAGGGTCTTGGTGGTGTCCCACATTTTGCCCCAGTCCATTTTCCCGAGGCGGTTGATGAAATAGCGGATGCTGGCCATATTACACGTTGAAGCGGAACAGGGTCACATCCCCGTCCTGCATGATGTATTCCTTGCCCTCGCTGCGCACCAGGCCCTTTTCCCGGCAGGCGGCCATGCTGCCGTGCTGCATCAGGGTATCAAAGGGCACGATTTCGGCGCGGATAAAGCCCTTTTCAAAATCGGTGTGGATTTTGCCCGCCGCCTGGGGCGCCTTGGTGCCCTTGCGGATGGTCCAGGCGCGGCACTCATCTTCCCCCGCGGTCAGGAAGGACATCAGCCCCAGCAGGCGGTAGCTGGTCTGGATCATCATGTCCAGACCGCTTTTCTCAATGCCCAGGGCGCTCAGGTATTCCTGGCGTTCGTCCTTGGGCATGGCGGCAATCTCCTGCTCAATCTGGGCGCTGATCACCAGGGCTTCGGCATGCTCCTGCAGGGCGATTTTTTCCACCGCCGCCACAAAGGGGTTGTCGCTGTCGGGGGTGCCGATGGCGTCCTCGGCGATGTTGGCGGCGTAGAGGACGGGTTTGGTGGTCAGCAAAAACCAGCTGTCCACCACTTCCTTTTCTTCCTCGCTAAGCTCGCAGGTGCGGGCAGGCTTGCCCTGCTCCAGGTGGGCGGCCAGCTTCTGGGCCACCTCCACCTCGAACTGGTATTTCTTTTCCCCGGTCTTGATCATCTTGGAGGCCTTTTCGCCCCGCTTCTGCACCGTGTCCATGTCGGCGAAAATCAATTCCAGGTTGATGGTCTCGATGTCCCGCTCGGGGTCCACGCTGCCGTCCACATGGATGATGTTCTCATCCTCAAAACAGCGCACCACGTGGACAATGGCGTCCACCTCGCGGATGTGGGATAAAAACTTGTTGCCCAGGCCCTCGCCCCGGCTGGCACCTTTCACCAGGCCGGCGATGTCCACAAACTCCACCATGGCGGGGGTGGTTTTCTTGGGGTGGTACATATTGGACAGCCTGTCCAGCCGCTCATCGGGCACCGCCACCACGCCGGTGTTGGGCTCGATGGTGCAAAAAGGATAGTTGGCGGCCTGGGCGCCCGCGTTGGTAATGGCGTTGAACAGGGTGCTTTTGCCTACATTGGGCAGCCCCACGACACCTAATTTCATACAAATACGGCTCCTTCACATCATTCGTCCCCAATTATACGCTTTCACCCTCTTTTTGGCAATCATGCCCCCTTCCAGCGGTTTACAGGGGGGAGTGGATACCGTATACTATGCCATTATCGGATTCGGAGGGGCCATGCGGCATTTTTTTATCGTTAACCCCGCGGCGGGGGATCTCAACGACGGGCGGGACATCCGCGCCCTGCTGGCACAGCGGCCGGAGGTGGACGCCCAGGTGTATGTTACCTACGCCCCGGGGGACGCCACCTTGCATGTGCGGGACATCTGCCAAAGCACGCCGGGGCCAAAGCGCTTCTGGGCCTGCGGGGGCGACGGCACCCTCAACGAGGTGCTCAACGGCATGGCGGATTGTCCCGACGCCCAGCTGGCCTGCTGGCCTTCGGGCTCGGGCAATGATTTTGTTAAATACTACGGCGGCCGGGACGCCTTTTTCGATTTTGACGCCCAGCTTGCGGGGGATGTGCAGCGGGTGGACATCATGCAGGCGGCGGGGCGCTACTCCATCAATGTCATCAACTTCGGCTTTGATACCGTAGCCGCCCAGGTGATGCAGAAGGTAAAGCGCCTGCCTATCCTGGGGCACGGCAACGCGTACTGGACGGGGGCGGCCTACGCCTTTGTCACCGCCATGAAGAACCAATGCACCGTCCACGCAGATGGGGAACTGCTCAACCCCGACGGCACCATCCTGTTTTGCACCGCCGCCTGCGGTCAGTACATCGGCGGCCAGTTCCGCTGCGCCCCCCGCAGCGTCAACAACGACGGGCTGATGGACATCTGCCTCATCAAACCCCTGCCCCGCCTGCGGGCCTTTACGCTGATCAAACAGTATGAGAGGGGCGCTCACCTGGACAACCCCAGCATGCAGGACATTGTGGTTTACCGCCGGGCGAAGGAACTGCGCCTGCGGGCGGGGGACAACTGGGTGCTGACGCTGGACGGCGAAATGGTGCCCGCCCCCAAAGCCACCATCCGCGTTCTGCCCGGCGCTGTCGCCTTTGTAATCCCCAGGGGGGCGAAGGCCATCGTGTAAGCAATAGTTATTCTCATTAAAAACACCTTCTGATGTAATGGAAGGTGATTTGTTTTATTGTGCAGGACGCGTCATTCATGTATAATCCAAGGGAAGAAAAATTCATATCGATGAAGGAGGAGCCACATGAAAAACCGTATCTTGGCGATTATCTTGGCGATGGCGATGCTGACAGGGGCTGTATCATTCGCTGCTCTTGCCCAGCCGGAGGAGGTAAAGATACAAATCCTTGCCACCAGTGACCTGCACGGATGGTTCGTCCCGTGGGATTTTGCGACGGATTCCTCCTCAACCCGGGGAAGTCTAACCTACCTTGCCACGGTGATAAAACAGCAGCGTGAAGCGAATGCGAACACCATTCTGGTAGACTGCGGCGATACTGTACAAGCTAATTATGTGGAGTACTTTATCGACAAACCGGCAAATCCCATGATAACGGCCATGAACCATCTGGGATACGATGTATGGACCTTTGGCAACCATGAATACAACTTTCCAATCGGCCAAAGAAATGTTCTGGTTGAGCAATTCAACGGGGAAACTTTGTCCGGTAATGTATTCATGAAAGATACAGGGGAAGTCTATTTACCCGGCAGCTGCGTAATTGAGCGCGACGGGGTAAAGATCGGTTTTGTTGGGTTCACTACGCCTTTGATTACGAAGTTTGAAAAAGGAAAACCAACCCTGGATGAGGTTGATGTCAAAAATCCTCTTGACGTGGTCGATGGTATCTTGGCCTCCCTGGAGGAGCAGAAGGTAGATGCCATTGTGGGCCTTATTCACGCTGGGTTGAACCAGGAAAATGACGTGGAAGGCTCCGGGACAATCGACATCGCAAACAAATATCCTCAATTCGATGTCATTATCAGCGGCCATGCCCATGTGGCGGTGGAAAGCGAAATTGTCAATGATGTTTTACTGAATGAGCCATATTATTATGGCCGTAATCTGTCTGTAATTGACCTTGTGTTTGAGAAAGACGGGGATGGTTTCCAACTCAAGGATAAAAAGGCGGCTCTTTTGCCAAGCGGGCAAGAGGAAGACCCGGAGTTAGCCGCCCTGATGAAGCCCTTTCAGGAGGAGTTGTCCGGTTTTGTCAACACGCCTATTGGCAAGTTAATCAATGCGGATTTGCAAGGTGTTGATGAAATTGCCGGCATATCCGCGGCAAACATCGGCTCGGTTGGTATTCTGAATCTGATGAGTACGGCGGGCATTTATTATTCCGGAGCGGACTGCACCTTGCTGAATACGGATTATGAAAATCCCGGTTTCCCTGTAGGCGATATCAGCATCAAGAACATTGCGTCCAGTTACTCTTTTACAGGCGGGGAAATTACGGTCTATCCCGTAACCGGCAAGCAGCTCACAGATATTCTGGAGTGGAGCGCCGGATACTTTAACCAGATGCAGGAAGGCGATTTGACGATCAGCTATACACCCGAACGCCGCGCCTCCAAGTACAGCTCCAACTTTATCGGCGGCGGGATATCCTATACCATTGATTTGACACAGCCTGTCGGCAGCAGAATCAAGAATCTCGCGCTGATAGAGAAGGACGCTGACGCGAATCCTGTCTTTGATGGTGAGGGAAAACTTGTTACCACTCCCATTGGCATCGAGGACACCATCAAACTGGGAACGAACAGTTATTACGTGGACCAATGGCTTGCTCCGGGCGGATGTCTGGAGGGACAAACGCTAACGCCCACCTATTCAACCTTTGATGAGCTCGGCGATGACGGAACAGTACGAAACCTAACCATTGCGTATATCCGCGATAAACTGCAGGGAACGGTTGACGGTACGTTATACACATATGTGGCGTGGGGAATTGATTCCGGTGTGGATAAGACATCCGACGCATACACGCAGGCGGTTGAGTTGATTAATAGCGGAGCAATCGCGCTGCCCGTATCAGAAAACGGCCGGACCAATATCGCTTCCATCACTGTTTCCGATGTAGAAAACGCGCAAAAGTAACGATTGCTTCATGGACGCTGACGCCTTTTGTCAGCGTCTTTTATGTAAAAGGGTTTTCAAATCCCCGTTCTTCTGGTATGATAATCATACATTAGAATCATTATAAAAGGAGGCGCCTGTGAAGCGATTCGTCTGTTCCATCTGCGGCTTCGTGTATGACGAAGCCAATGGTTTGCCCGACGCCGGTTTGAAGCCCGGCACCCTGTGGCAGGATGTGCCCGCCAGCTGGGTCTGCCCTGTCTGCGGGGCGGACAAGCAGGCTTTCTATGAGGTATCCAGCGAAAAGAAAGCCGTGCAGCCCATGGCCCCCATCGAGGACGCCGGGGACATGACCAACCTGGAGATGAGCGCCCTGTGCTCCAACCTGGCCAAGGCCTGCGCCAAGCAGTTTAGCCACCAGGACGCGGAATTGTACCAGCAGCTGGCCGACTGGTATCTGGCCGCTTCCGCGCCCCTTGAGGACAGCCCCCTGGAAGCCGAATTGACCCATGATGTGGACGCCCTCTACCCCCAGGCCAACCAGCTGGCCAAGGAAGCGGAGGACAGGGGCGCCCTGCGGATTCTGCTCTGGAGCGAAAAGGTCACCCGCATGCATGCTTCCCTTCTAAGCCGCATGGAGGAGTCCAAGGGTGACATGATGCGGGACACCAATGTCTTTGTCTGCGACGCCTGCGGCTTTATCTTCGTGGGGGATTCCGCGCCGGACATCTGCCCGGTATGCAAGGTGCCCGCGTTTAAATTCAACCGGATTGAAAGGGGGGCGTAAGATGCACGCAGTACGAAATATCCGCCTTTGCACCAAGGATTGCCTGTGCATCTTTGTCTGCCCGACAGGCGCCACGGACAACGAGTCCGGCCAGATTGACAAAACCAAGTGCATTGATGGCTGCGACAAATGCGTACGCTCCTGCCCCTCCCACGCCATCTCCCTGGTGCCCGACACCTACCCCGAGAAGGCGGACAAGCAGCCCCAGGTGGCAAACGCCCTGCGGGCGCTGATTAAAAGCAAGTCCAAACAGGAGAAGCTGTCGCGCCAGAAGGCTGAAGCGGCCTGCACCCCCGGCGAAAAGCAGCTGATGGAAGCCTTCGCCCTGTCCAACCGCATCATGGCGGAGGATATTTTCCGGGAAAGCAACTACATGCTGCCCCAGGGGAAGAACGCCGCCCAGCTGCTGAAAAACATGCTGCATCAGAAGCAGCCCGAGGGTTTCCCCCTGGAAGCCGCCCGCGCGCTTTATGATAAATATTTTCAAGGAGAAGAACAAACCATGGAAAAGTATCGTTGCCCCGTATGCGGCTATATCCACGAAGGCAAAGTCCCTGATGATTTTATCTGCCCCGTCTGCCGCCAGCCCGGTTCTGTCTTTGTCAAGGTAGAGGACGCCTCGGCGTCCATCAACCCCTACGCCGGCACCAAGACGGAAAAGAACCTGCAGGAAGCCTTCGCCGGCGAGAGCCAGGCGCGCAATAAGTACACCTATTTCGCCGGGGTCGCTTCCCGCGAGGGGTACGACCAGATTGCCGCTCTTTTCCTGCACACCGCCCGTAACGAGCAGGAGCATGCCGAGCTTTGGTTTAAAGAGCTGGGCGGCATCGGCAACACGGCCCAGAACCTGAAGGCCGCCGCCGCGGGCGAAAACTACGAGTGGACGGACATGTACGACGGCTTTGCCAAGGACGCGGAAGAAGAAGGGTTCCCGGCGCTGGCTTCCCAGTTCCGCCGGGTGGCTGCCATCGAAAAGGCTCATGAGGAGCGCTACCTTGCGCTGCTCAAGAACGTGGACATGCAGAAGGTCTTTGAAAAGAGCGAGGAAACCATGTGGGAATGCCGCGTCTGCGGCCACCTGGTCATCGGCAAAAAAGCCCCCGAAGTGTGCCCGGTGTGCAAACACGCCAAAGCCTACTTCGAGGTCCGCAAGGAAAACTACTGATTTTTAGCCTTCCCGCCCCCGGCCGGTTCACCCCGGCTGGGGGTTTTTTCGCGCAAAAAAACAGCAGCCTTTCGGCTGCTGCGGTAGGGCGTACTTGCGGAGATTACCTGTTGCGCATGGTGGCGAAGCACTCGCTGCAATAGATGGGGCGGTCGTTCTTGGGAAGGAAGGGAACTTGGGTCTGCGCGCCGCAGCTGGCACACACAGCATCATGCATCTCGCGGGGAGCACCGGTGTTGCGGTTGGCCTTGTGGGAGTGGCGGCAGTCCTTGCAGCGGGTGGGCTCGTTCTGGAAACCCTTTTCGGCGTAGAATTCCTGTTCACCGGCGGTGAATGTGAATTCAGCCCCGCAGTCGCGGCAAACGAGCGTCTTGTCTTGGCACATTGTTTAGTAACCCCCTGAATAATTTGATGGGCTGTCCTCTTGCTGACCTGGTTTTTGACCCCACACCCGCCGGCGGGAACTTTGCTCTGCGTAGAAACGCCCTCACGCCATTCTCTCGGAATTGCTTCCGGCCGGACTTACATCTAGACCGCACCATGATCACGGGGGCTTTGCCCCGCTTACGTGGACCGTTTTGCCTGCGACTGGCTTCGGTTTACAACCACAGACCTCGATTTCAGCCGATTCTTATTATATAACCGAAAACAGCAACTTGGCAAGCATTATTTTAGAGAGGCTTTAAGGCGCTGTCTCCACCGACTCCATCAGCTCGCCCAGCGGGGTTTCCACCAGGTTTTTCAACAGTTCATTCAGCAGCGGCGCTTCCTTGGGAAAGGCAGTCTCCATGCGCTCGTAGAGCCCGGGCAGCCCTTCCTTGAAAAAGCTGTTGATCATGTTCAGGGCGGCAGCCTCATCCTCAAACTCCCCCTGGGGGGTGATGGCAAGCAGGGTGCTGTTCTTTCCGGGCAGGGTGGGCAGTTGAACTTCCCCCTCCTCTATTTGCAGATGGATTTTGCTCACGGGCAGGGGGATGGTGATCATGCTGCCCGACAGTTCCACCTTTGCTTTCAGGGGGGAAACGCTCAGGGTTTGGTAGCCAAGGCGCAAATCCTCGCTGGGCATGCCCTGCTCGGTATGGGTAAGGGTCATGTCCATGCGCGCGGTTTCGTCCTTGCCGGACATATCCAGCACCGCCTCCATCAAGCCCGTGTGGGGGATAGTGCCCTGCTGTACCCCCTGGTAGAGGGCGGTGAATTCCTCCAGGGCGGGCTGGGGCTTGATGGCTTCGCTATCGCCGCCTGCAGGATCCTGGATTGTATCAGGCTCTTGGGAATTCTGCGGGCCGCTCTGGCTGCCCAGCCGCGCGTTGCTGCTGCCCTGGTTGGCGGGGGCGGGCTGCGGCGCGTCCGGGGATGTCTGGAAGTAGATGAATTTCAAGGTTTTTTGATGAACGCCGTTTTGCAGGGAGTACATCAGGTACTGGTGATCCTCCAGTTCCAGGGCGGTAAAGCTGTCCTGGCCGCTGACATCGGTATAGTAGGAGTAACTGGTCAGCACCTTGGTGCTGTCCAGGGGGGCTTCCTCCATGATGGCGCGCCCCTGGGTAAAGATGGCGTCAAGGTCGGGGGCTTCCTCGCTGGAGCCGACCGCCGCGGATACTTCCTGCAGGGAGGCAATTAAATCCTTCATGTAGTCCTTGAACGCCTGGTCGCTGTCCAACCGCTCGAACACCAGTTTGATCAGGCCCGCGAACTCCCCTTCCACAATCTGCAGGGTGTTCTTCACCGGCCATACGCTGCCGTCGGGCATAATGTACTGCCCCTTTTCCCGGGTGAGGGAGTGGGCGATGTTTTCCTCCCAGTAGGCGGTAACATCCTGCAGATAGGGCTGTATCCACGCTTCCACATCGGCGCCGGACAGCTTTTCCCCGATCATCTGATACTTTTCCAGGATGTCCAGCTGTTCCTCCGCCACCTGGTTGGTTTTCACGCTGTACCCGGGAAACAGGTCGCTTTCCAGATAGACATTGCCGGTGCCCGGCTCCATGGTGTAGAAGATGCTCTGCACGTCGCCCGCTTCGCTGCCCAGGGCCAGCCTCGCGTTGCTTCCCTGCATCTGGAAGGTAATGCGGCTTGCGCGTATTACATTGGCAAGCGCGGAAAGAAGGCCCTCGGCATCCTCTCCCGGCAGGGACTGGGTGTACCTCAGCATGTCCTGCAGGCGCCCCAGGTCAAAGTCAGCCCACAGGGCGGCAGTGATGGGCGGGATGTCCGCGGCCAGCGCGCCGCCAAAGGCGGTAATACCCAGGACAAGGGCCAGCATAAGGGCAAGGAAAGCTTTGATGCGCTTCATGGTTTCCTCCTGTAAGACAAAGCCCGTGCCGAGGCACGGGCTTTGGTGGTTGTTCGCTTAGTTGGCCTGGGTGGTGCCTTCCGTCAGGGCAGGGGGGGTCATCATCTGCTGCAGCAGGGGGATCAGCACATTGGCTTCCTCCGGCAGGGCGGTGTTGATGTTCTCCAGCAGCTGGGGCAGGCCTTTTTCCTTGACAACCTGGGCCAGAGGCGCCATGTCTTCCTCGGTCATTTCAGACTTGAGGGGAACGATGGTGGTGCCTTCGGTAACCGGGGCCACGGGCTGTTTGTCAGTCTCGCTGCTGGCGACATTCACCGTCAGCAGGGGGGTGGGGGACATCAGGGTCAGGCCCATGGTGGCCATGCTCTGGTAAACGCCTGTCAGGGTTTCCTTGCTGTCCACGTGAAAGCCGAAGGGAATGCCCATGACGGACACGCTGGCGACCACGTTGGAGGTGGACTCGTTGGCGGCCTCATCCTTGTTGGTGACGGCCTGCACCTTGATGACGGGGGTCATCATGTCAACGCCTGTCGCCACATCTTGCTTCACTTTTGCCCAGTCGATGGCGGCATCAGCTTCGCCTTCCGCTTCCCCGCGGGATTTCAGGATGGCTTCCACATTGGTGGTAAGGCCGGTGGCGGTGGGTACGGTGGCGATGGTGGCGTGCACGGCGGCGCCGTCAAAGTAGGGGGTGCTGATTTCTACCAGGGAGGACTTGTCCTGCTCGTTTTCGTAGGCGTTCAGGTCGAAGATAACCTTGGCTTCTTCGGCCAGCAGTTCATCGGCGCCTTCATCCAGCATGACCACCAGCTCGTCAAAGCTCTTGACGCTCTCGGGGTTTTCCTGGCTGGCGTTTTGCAGCATGGGATCCAGCAAAGCTTTGAGCTCCGCGTCGTCCTTGGCCAGGGCGGCCAGGGCTTTGGTTATACCGGCCATCATTTTGGTGTCGAACCCGCCGGACATGTTCTTGGTGTAGGTTGCGCCGTTCACGTCGAAGGAGCCGGTTTCCACCTTCAGGTTGGGAACGACATCGCTTTCAAAATGCGCCTTGGCGGCGTTGAGGTATTTTTCCATCATCTGGACGGCCATCTGGGGGTTCTGCTGCATGGCCTTGCTCTGCTCCAGGGTGCTTTTAATCAGCTCGGGATCGGCAGCCAGGGTATAGCCGGGCACCAGGCTCAGGGTGATGGCGTTTTCGCCGGTTTCCTCATTCATGCTGACGGCGTAATCCATCAGGCTGCCCTTGTCGGTGCCGATGGTGCCGGAGGCATCCGTTTTGTTGGAAACGGTTTGAACCTTTAATTTGCCCAGGGCGCCTGCCACCAGGTTAATCATGTTGTTCATTTCTTCCGCTTCGGCGGGGTCAGCGTTGGGGTTGGACATCATGCCGGCCAGCAGACCGGTGATGGTCTGGGCATCCACGCTGAGGGTCACGTTGCTCTCGACGGACTTGCCTTCATTGAGCACGGCCTGCGCGCGGCTGACAGGCAGTTCCACGGCTAGCGCGCTTGTCATGGAAAGAACCATCATGACGGCGACCAGCATGGCTGCCAGGCGTTTGTACATTTTCATGGGATATCCTCCTTCAGTTCTGTAAGAATCTGTTTTCCTGTATGATTATAACATAAAATCCAAACCGTAAACATGAAGAATTCTTAAATCCGGGTCATATCCCGCCCGGGGCTGATTTTTTACACAATACCATGGGGTTGCATTTTGATAGGAACAGACACCAGAGGGGAGGTGTAGGAGGGGCATCCCTCCTGCTGAAATCCGCATCAGCGACAGGTGCGGTGATGCGGTAAGCCTTGCGTAGCAAGGGTTTTCAGGCCCTTAGCCGCCCGGGAGTGCAGCAAGAGGCGGAGGGTCTCATCGTTCCCAAACGGCGAAAAAGCGTCCGAAAGACCTTTTTTGACGAACGAAAAACCGCGCCGCGGGTTTTGTTCCGCGGCGCGGTTTGCGCAGGAATGGTTACGGCGTGGTCTGGGGCAGCAGGGAGGTCATCATCTGGGCCAGGGCGGCCTGGATGTCCGCTTGCCACTGCTTGGTAACTTCCGCCAATTCCTCAGGCGTCATGCTGTCAAGGCGCAGGGCGTTCGCCGCGTCCACCGCCGGGATGGACCAGGGGGCGGTGGAGCCGCCGGTGATGTTGGCCACCAGTTTGTTGTCGCTGCCCTGCCTTGTCCAGGTCAGGGTGCCGTTGACATTGGTGGCCGAGGAACGGTTGTTGCCCGAGTCCATGGTGATGTTGGCTTCCAGGGTATGGGTCTGCCCGCCATTGGGGGTGATGGTGGCCTTGGCGGTATGGTTGGCCGTGTAGCGGTCCTGCAGCCGGTCGTAGATGGTATCGCCCAGGTTGTATTCCAGGGTAAAGGCGTAGCTTTCGGGGGCGCTTTCCGGCGCCGCGGTGGCAGGCGCGATGGCCGCCGGCAGGGGGGCGGGGGTCAGGGTCATGGTACCGGCGTAGGTGGGCACCTGGCTGTCAGCGGCAATCACGCTCACATCCAGCAGGGAACCGTCCGCCTTGGTCACCTTCAGCTGGGTCTTGGCGCTGGCGTCTTCCAGCACCGTCATCACATAGTGCGCTTCCGCAAGGCCGTTGGCGCCCGCCATGGGCAGCAGGATGTCATCGAGCATCAGAAGGCCGTCCTTGCCAAAGACACGGGTAATCACCACGTCCTTATCCAGGGGCAGGTTGTCCACCGCCGTCAGGAAATTGCCCAGCATGGCGGGGTTCAGGTACACCGCGGCTTCCCTGGCCGTCATCTTTTCCTTCAGCAGCGTCAGCAGCTGCTCGTCGGCGAAAAAGCGGGTCAGCAGCGCCTTGGCCTGGGTCTTCACTTCCGCCGCGGGGATGGTGAGGGTGGTGGTGGTGCTGACACTGCCGTCGGCGGCTGTCACGGTCTTGATGTCGGTATACTTCTGCATCCAGACGCTCAGTTCGTTCGTGTAGGGCGCGGAAAGGGCCTGGGCGGCGGTACGCCACTCGTTGTCCGCCGTGAAGACGGCATAGAGCACCCGCTCCAGCCCCGGCCACTGGGAGGCTCCCCCGCTGAGCAGCCCCATGAAGAAGCTTTCGCCGGTGGCGGCGGCATATTCCTTGTTGCCCAGCAGGCTGGAGGTAAAGGCCTCCAGGGTGCCGTCGGAGCGGTAGCGGAAGCTGGCCGCCGGGACATCCCCCATGTGCAGGCTGATGTTCAGGTCTTCCTTGCTCTTTTGCGCCGCCAGGGCGGTTTTCAGATACTCCGCCTGCAGGGTGCTGCGCAGCAGCAGGGATTGGGCCACCAGCATGCCCTGGGCAAGCAGGGGGGAATCCTGGCTGTTCGCGTCCAGGGGCAGGGCAGAGCCCGGTTCAAAACTCAGGGTTACTTTAAAGCCCGAGCCGTTTACCAGCTGCTTGCTTAGCTTCACATCCAGCGCTTCGCTTTCGGTGGCGAAGGCCGGCGTCAGGCTTGCCAATAGACCTAAGGCTAACAGCAGGGCGAGGATTTTTTTCATGGATTTTGTTCCTCCTTAATCACCAGATAGTCGGTATTTGATGTGCTTTCTTCGATATGTTCAAGGCTGAGGACGGGGCCGTTCACCCGCAGGTGCCGCCCCATTTCGTGGATTACCACCAGGCGGTTTTCCTCAGGCACATGCAGCAAAAGGGGCAGCAGGGCGGGGGCTAGGGTGTCGCTGAGCCGCTGTCTTTCCTGGGCCAGGGCGGCTTCGTCCATGCCCGTTAGGTCGACCGTGCGCCCGTAGGTTGGCATCGCGGGCACAGCGCCGGGAGCCAGGGTTGTGTTAAGCGCCAGGGAAAACTCCCTCGTGCCCTTCTTGCGGCTGAGGCCCACGGTGCCGCTGTAGGTGCCGTTTTCCAGCGCCAGCTTGGGGGTCAGCGTCCAGACGGTGTTCTTCTGCCCCGTTTCCCCCAGGGTTAGGGCAGCCTTGCCGCTGAGACCCTTGGCGGTGTTCAGGCTGACAGCCAGGGCGAGGGTTTCGGCCTGCCCGTTCATAGACCTTCGGTAGTTGCCGTCCAGCTTGATTTTGCTGCCCTCCAGGGCGTAGGAAAGGGCCAGGGTCAGGTCATTCTTGCCCCTTAGGGCGGGCAGTTTGACGCTCAGGTACAAACCGTCCTGGATGTAGCCGCCATACAGGGTTGCCTTGCGGGCGTCCTGCCCCATCAAGGACAAAGTGCCGGTAAACTGCCAGCCGATGTCATTGCCGTCCTTGTCCAGAAAACGCTTGTAGGTGCCCTTCTTGTCAAAGGCAACCTGCCGCAAAAAGGCCTGCGCCTTATCTGCGATGGGGTCGCCGGGCAGCTCCTGTTCCAGGGCGCTGACAATTTCCTGGGTTATCTGCGGCCAGACCCCTTGCCACTGGGCGGCGGTCAGCTCGTAGTTGACTTTCTGGCTGCCCCTGCCCACATTCTTGATGGTAATGCCTTCCTTCACCGTTTCCTCGTAGGAGGCCAGCAGCGGGGGAAGGGTGGGCAAAGCGTTCCTGATTGCCCGCAGTACCGATAAAAACCTTCCGGGGGCGTCCAGATCCACCAGGTCTCCTCCCAGCAGGGCGCTCAGGCTTTCCTCCCCGCCGGTATACAGGGTGCCGCCGGGCAAAATCACCACCCCGTCGGGGCTCTGGGCGTACTGCACCACGGGGCTGTCCAGAAAACGCAGCGCGGCCAGGGAATGTTCCTGCCCCACCTGCAGCGTCAGGCTGCTGTTTCTGGCCCATTCCTCAAAGGCGTCGAGGGAAACGCCCTTAAAGGCGTTCCATTCCTTGATCTCGCCCGTGATGGTCAGCTGGGCGCCCTGTCCCTGCAAATCGGGAAGCAGAGCGGATACCAGCGGCAGGCTTTGGGCAAAGCCGGCGGGCAGCAGCAGAAGCAATACCAGGGTCAGGCACAGGACGCGTTTGAGCATGATACCTCCAAAGGGTGTTCCATTCAGATAACGGCCGGGGGCGGCTTTTTCTTGCCGAAGATAAAAATTCGCCTTACTTAGGGTGCAGGGCGCTGTGCAGCGCCTGGGCGGCGGGCAGGGACATGCCTTTCACCTGGGCCAGTTCCTCCGCCGAAGATTCAGTGATTTTTTTGATGCTGCCAAAGTGGGCCAGCAGCGCCCGACGCCGCGCAGGGCCGATGCCGGGCACATCCTCCAGGCGGCTGTGCAGCGAGTGCTTTTCCCGAAGCCCCCTGTGGTGGGTGATGGCGAAACGATGGCTCTCGTCCCGGATGCGCTGGATTAAATGCAGCGCGGCCGAGCGGCGGCTGAGCACCACGGGTATATCGCTGCCCGGCAGCCAGATTTCTTCCATCTTTTTCGCCAGCCCAAACATGGGCACCTCAAACCCGGTTTCCAGCATGGCCTCCCTGGCGAACTTCAGCTGCTCGGGGCCGCCGTCCACCAGCACCAAGTCGGGCAAAGGCCACCGCTGGCTTTCATCCTCGTGGCGGGCGCGCTCAAAGCGGCGGGACACCACCTCGTTCATGGAGGCAAAATCATTGGCGCCTTCCACTGTTTTAATGCGGAAACGCCGATACTCCTTCTTGGCGGCTTCCCCATCCACAAACACCACCATGCTGGCCACGCTCTGGGCGCCCTGGGTGTTGCTGATGTCAAAGCCTTCAATGCGCCGGGGCACGCTGTCCATCCCCAGGGCTCTGGCCAGCTCCGCGCTGGCGCCGATGGTGCGCTCCTGCTTCACCTGGGCCCTGGCGTTGCGCTTTTCCAAGGCGTCCCGGGCGTTTTTCTGGGCCATCAGAATCAGCGCTTTTTTGGCGCCCCGCTGGGGCACAAGCAAATCCACCGCGCCTTCCCGCTTGTCCCGCAGCCAGGCTTCCATGGTTTCCCTGTCGCCCGTGGCGCTCACCAGCACCTCCCGGGCAGGCTTGTTGTCCTCGTAAAACTGCAGCATAAAGCCGTCCAGCACGTTCTGGGCGTCCTCCCGGCCCTCCCGGGGCAGGGCGAAGGCGTCCCCGCCGATCATCTTGCCGCCGCGCACGAACAGCACCTGCACCATGGCGTCCAGATCGTCCTGCCACAGGGACAGGATGTCCTGCTCCGCGCCTTTGGTGCTCAGCACGTTCTGCTGCTCCATCAGACCCAAAATATCCCGGATGGCGGCGTGCAGCTCGCCCGCCCGCTCGTACTGCATCTGGGCAGAGGCCGCCTCCATCTGGGCTTGCAGCCGGGCCACCACATCCTTGTACTGGCCTTTCAGAAAGGCCACCACGTCCTCCACCACCTTGGCGTACTCTTCCTGGGTGCACTTGTGGGCGCAGGGCCCCAGGCACTGGCCGATTTCGTAGTTCACGCAGGGGCGCACCGGGCGCGCGAGGGGCAGCTTCAGGGTGCAGGTGCGCAGGGGAAAAATGCGCCGCAATAGCTGAAACACCTGCCGCACGGCGCTGGCACCGATGTAGGGGCCAAAGTACTGTGCGCCGTCGCTGACCACTTTCCGGGTGATGGTCAGCCGGGGGAAGGGCTCCTGCCTGCTCAGCCGCAGGTAGGGGTAGTGTTTGTCATCCTTGAGCAGGATGTTGTAGTACGGCCGGTGGCGCTTGATGAGGTTGCATTCCAGCATCAGCGCTTCCAGGTTGGTGGCGCAGAGCATGATGTCAAAATCATCCACATGCTGCATCATGGCCGCCACCTTGGGGGTGTGGTCCTGCTGGGCGAAGTAGCTGCGCACCCGGTTTTTCAGGTTCACCGCCTTGCCCACATAGATGATGTCCCCCTTCTGCTTCATCAGGTAGCATCCGGGGCTGGGGGGCAGCATGCTTAGCTTCAGCTGAAGGTTGTCCGTCAGGGTCATGCCTTGCCGTCATCCTCCGGCAGGATGTCCAGCTCCTGCTGGGCGACATACTGGGCGCTGACCACCTGCAGCAGGGATTCCATCAGTTCCTCCTCCACCGGCAGGAAATCCTCCACCGCCTCGCCTTCCTCATCCTGGCTTACCTGCACCTTCATCACATACAGGGTTTCCTCGGCGGTATCCATGGCTTTGAGCAGCACATACTCGTCGCCATTGTAAAAGAAATAGCGCTCCACCTGCAGCAGCAGGCTGTTGCCTTCTTCATCGGTTCCTTCAATTACGTCCAGGCGCTCGTTCTCACTCATGGGTATCCCCCCTTTCTTTTCTGTATTATACAGTTTACCCGCCTGTTTTTCAATTGCGCTGGCGCCCCTTGTCAGGGCGCCGTTTGTTTGACGGACATACCCGGGGCATTGTATAATGCGCACAGCGAAGCGCCGGGCAACCGGCGCGTTTCAAGGGGGAAGCATGCAGGAGCGCAAGCGGGACGACAAACGGATGGTGCTGGTCATCATCCTGATTGTGGCGGCCCTGGCGATGATACTCTACCTGGGCGGCGTCTTTGGCGGCGGCACCCGGCAGATGAGCGCGCTCCAACTGCGCTGCGTCGTCAGCCAGCAGGTAACCCCCTTTGGGGACAGGGTGCTGTATTACGACGGCACCACACTGTTCTGCCTGTCCTCCTCCGGCTCTGAAATGTGGAACTATTCCCTGGGCGGCGGCGCCGGGTTCGACGTGGCGGACAACCACGCCGTGGCCTGGGTGGGCGCCAATCTGCACATCCTGGATAGAAACGGCCGCGCCACCTATAACGACCGGTTAACAGACGATATCCAGTTCGCCCGCGCCGGTTCCCGGTATGTGGCGGCGGTTACCGGCCCCAACATCAGCCCCACCTTGGTCATCAAGGATATGACCGGCCTTGGCGTGGACACCGAAACCCTGGCCTATACCGACCGGGCCATTCTGGACATGGGCTTTTTTGAGAACGGCGAGTACATCTGGGTTACCTCCCTGGATGTGTACGGCGTGGTGCCCTCCACCGTGATGAACATCTACCGCGTGGGCGCCATGAACACAGGCACGGTGGAGTTGGGTGAGGAAATCACCTACAAGGTGCTCTACTCCGGCGGGCTGCTGAACGTGGTCAACACCCGGGAAGTAAACCTGTACGACTACCGGGGCACCGCCCAGGGCGCCAACACCCGCCGCCTGGTCTACGGCTGGAAGCTGATTGACTGGGTGCTGGACGCGGGCGACGCCCGGATGCTCTTCGCCCCCCAGTTCCAGACGGAGGACGAGCAGTCCATCACCGAGCTGCGGGTGCTGCAGGGCAGCCGCAGCCTGCGCTACACATTGCCCGATACCAGCGTGGGCGCCGCCATCCGGGGCAGCACCATCTACGCCTTTTCCGCCGACAGTCTCTACCGGGCGGACATCAACGCCCAGCGCTTTACGGCTTTAAAATTGCCCGCCCCCATCGACCAGCCCGTTACCGGCTACATCGGCAAACTGACCAACGGTGTGGCTTTGATTAACTGCGGCCAGGACGTATACGCCCTGACCCTGCCCTGACGGCATCTGAAAGGAGCCTTCCTTGAACGTCCTTGACATAATCATCCTGGCGGTGCTGTTCATGAGCGTGGTATACGGCCTGTACCACGGCTTTGTGCAGACCGTCTTTTCCCTGGGCGGCTCCCTCCTGTCCCTGGGGGCGGCCTTTCTGTTCGGGCCCCGTTTGGCCAAGGTGATAGGCGCTATTCCCTCGGTGGCGGATACCCTGGCCACCTACACCGACGCCATCGCCCGGGTGGGGGATTTTGACCTGGCCAGCACCCGGGTATCGGGGCTGAGCGCCAATGTGGTGGACACGGTCATCAAGTCCGTTTCCCTGCCCGAGCCCATCGCCAACATCCTGCGGGGCAACCTGGTGGGGGAAAGCTTTGCCGGCACCAGCTATGTCACGGTAAACGACTATGTGTCAGGCACCATCGTGTCCGTCGCCTTGCAGGTGCTAAGCTTCCTGATTGTGTTTGCCGCCGCCTACCTGGTGATTCTGATTCTGATGGGCTTTGTGCGGCATATCGTGCAGTTTCCCATCCTCAAGCAGATGGACTGGCTCTTTGGCGGCCTGCTGGGCCTGGCCCGGGGCGCGCTGATTGTCTACCTGCTGCTGCTGGTGATGCCCCTGGTGGAAACCATTGTCCCCGCGGCGGGCTTAAGCCAGGTGCTGGGGGAAAGCCGCCTGGCGGATACCTTTACCTCCATCCCCCTGTTTTTGAAAGTGGTGGGGTCGTAATCCCCCAAAACAAGTTGCATGGGGCAGGGATTCTTGCTATAATGCAACAGACATATTGAAAGGCAGGTATTTCTTACATGTTTGACAGGTTATTTGGCATTACGTCGGCGCTGGCCGAAGCCCCCGCCGCTGGCGCCGCAGGCGCGGAAGCAGCCCCCAACTCCATCGCGGCGCTGGTTACCACCATGCTGCCCATGCTGCTGATTCTGGTAGTGTTCTACTTCATGCTCATCCGTCCCCAGAAAAAGAAGGACAAGCAGGTCAAAGAGATGCTCAACAACCTGAAGGTGGGCGACAGGATCTGCACCATCGGCGGCATCTACGGCACCGTGTCCGGCCTCAGGGACGACACCGTGTACCTGAAGGTGGGCGATCAGGATACCCCCATGGTCATTGCCCGCTGGGCAGTGCGCAACGTGGAAGCCGTCTCGGTGGAAAACGAAGGCGACATCATCGTATAAGAAACAAACTGATCAGCGCTGCCGGGGTGCAGCGCTTTTTTTCAGGAATTTGGAGGTTGTATGCAACGATTAGATCAACGGGCTCAGGACGCGCTCCGGCCCATTACCATTACCCCGAACTTTGTGTCCTCCGCTTCGGGCAGCTGCCTGATCGAGGCGGGCGGCACCCGGGTCATCTGCACCGCCTCGGTGGAGGAAGGGGTGCCCCCGTTCCTTCGGGGCAAGGGGGAGGGCTGGCTGACGGCGGAATACGCCATGCTGCCCGCTTCCACCGGCCGCCGCAAGCAGCGGGACGGCCTGAAGAAGGACGGCCGGGGCGTGGAAATCAGCCGCCTGATTGGCCGCGTGCTGCGCCAGGCGGTGGACCGCTCGCGCCTTGGGGAGCGCACCATCACCATCGACTGCGATGTGCTGGAGGCCGACGGCGGCACCCGCACCGCCGCCATCACCGGCGGCTATGTGGCGCTGTGCCTGGCGGTGCAAAAGCTGCTTAGCGACGGGCGCCTGAAGGAATCCCCCGTTATCCGCCAGATCGCTGCCGTCAGCTGCGGCGTGGTGGAGGGCGAGGCCTTATTGGACCTGTGCTATCAGGAGGACAGCCAGGCCCAGGCGGACATGAACGTGGTGCTGGACGAGAGCGGCGCGTACATCGAGCTGCAGGGCACCGGCGAAGGCCGCCCCTTTACCGCCCAGGAACTGGCCACGCTGCTTAACTACGCCGGCAAGGGCATCAGCGAACTGATGGCCTATCAGCGCGCCGCCCTGGGGGACGCCTACCAGGTCATCGGTCAAAAGCAAAAGCTGGTGCTGGCCAGCAACAACGCCCACAAAATCAAGGAGCTGCGCCACATGCTGGGCGACCGTTTCGACATCCTGTCCATGGCCGAGGCCGGCTATGAAGGGGACATTGACGAAAACGGCAGCACCTTTGAGGCTAACGCCATCATCAAGGCGGAAGCGGTGCGCGACTTCACCGGGCTGTTGTCCCTGGCGGATGATTCGGGCCTGATGGTGGACGCCCTGGAGGGCGCCCCCGGCGTCAACAGCGCCAGGTACGCCGGCAGGCATGGGGATGACGCGGCCAACAATGAAAAACTGCTCTACCTGATGGAAGAAATCGAGGAAGGGGAGCGGAGCGCCCAGTTTGTGTCGGTGCTGGCGCTGGCTTCCCCCTTTACCAAGACACTGACCTTTAGGGGCGAATGCCCCGGGAAAATCCTGTATGAAACCAGAGGCCAGGGCGGCTTTGGCTATGACCCCCTGTTTGAGTATGAGACGGGCAAAACCTTCGCCGAAATGACCCAGGAGGAGAAGGACGCTGTCAGCCACCGGGCGCGGGCCATGGCCAAGCTGCGGGATTATCTGAAGTGAAACTGCTGGTGTTCAGCGACTCCCATGGGCGCAGGGATCTGATGGAAAAAGCCCTCGCCAAAGAGGAAGGCAAGGAGAAAAAGCCGGACGGCATCCTCTTTGCCGGGGATGGTCTTGCCGATGCCCTGGCCTATCGGGAAGGCAGAAGCGTCTTTTACGCGGTGGCGGGCAACTGCGACAGCGCGAGGGAAGGCGCGGGGCTGGAAGCGGTATTCACCCTGCAGGGGCTGACTATTTATCTTTGCCACGGCCACCGCTGGCATGTGAAAATGGGCACCCAGCGCCTGCTCTACCGCGCCCAGGAGGTGGGCGCCCAGGTGGCGATCTACGGACACACCCACCGCCAGAAAGCGGCCAGCCACAACGGCGTGCTGCTGCTGAACCCCGGCGCCCTGGAAGCGGGAAAGTACGCGGTGCTCAAGCTTCCCAAAGAGGGGCCGCCCGAGGTAAAACTCAAGGAACTATAAGAAAAATACCATAAAAAGAGGGACTGCTTTCCAGCAGCCCCTTTTGTTTTCTATAGGTCAGTTCGCGGCGATTTCCAGGCGCTCGCCCTTGATGATGAAGCGGGCTTCGTTCAAAGCTTTGGAAACCTGGTCGGGGCAGGAGGAGCCGTCGGAAGCGTGGCACATGATGCCGGCAAACTTCTGCACGATGTCATCCAGGGGCTGGGCGTCGGCCAAGGCGCTGAAGCCCCGGGCGTTGCCGTCGCACCCGTCGTAGACCACCAGGTCGGTAACGGACATGTCGTCAGTTTTCACCACAAAGGTGATTTTGGTGGAGCAGGTGTTGCCCTGGGTGATGTATTCAAAGTTGCGGTAGCCTTCCTTGTTGGCGCCGGTTTCTTTAATCTGTTCCACGGGTTCGGGCAGCGCCGGGGGCACATAGCCCAGTTCCTTTGTGTCGGTGCCGGCGGCTTCCAGGGCGTTGGCCACGGCTACCAGGTATCCGTTGCTGGACAGGGTGGCGCCGGCGACGGCGTCGGCCTTCAGGGTCTGGCCGTCCAGGATGGCGGCTTTCATACCGTCAAAAGCCTTTTCGGCAAAGCCTTCGGTTTCTTCGGAAGCGGTAACCTGAATGTCGGTGATGCCCTTGTCGTCCAGGGTGACGGAAACCTTGATGTCGCCGTTGCGGCCATCGCCCGTGCCCTCATAGGTGCCGGGGGTGAAGGTGGCGGCATACGCGGAAACGCACAGGCACAGAGCCAGCGCAAAGATGATATATGCGGATTTTTTCATTTGTCTGTCCTCTCTTTCTGTGTTCTTACGCGTTGGCGCAGCGCATGGTGCGGAAGTTTCCTGCGAAGAAGCAATGGGTGCAGCTCTTGCCGGTGATAATTTTCACGGCCTGTTCCACGGCGTTGGCGAACTGGTCCGGGCAGGAGGAGCCGGATTTGATCAGGTTGCACTGCAAGCCCTTCAGGCGGGTAATGATAAAGTCCGCGTCCTTGCCTTCGGCCATCACGGCGACGCCGTGGGTGCTGCCGTCGCACCCGTCCTTGAAGGCGATGTGGTGCACGGTCATGTCATCGGCTTTCACGTCAAAGCGGATGTTTGTGATGTGCGCGCGGTTGTCCGGCGTGTACTCAAAGGAGCGCATGCCCTCGGGCACATTCTCCGTCACTTCCTTAATCAGGTCGCAGGGCAGGGCGTCAGCCTTCCAATGGTAATCCACCTTGGGCTCTTCCGGCGTGGTTTCCGCCAGGGTGCCGGTCAGACCGGTGGAGAGGATGGCCGCGCCGGCTGCCAGTTTGCCGGCGGATTTGAGGAATTCGCGACGGGATTGCATTTTCTTCATGAATACCTACCTCCATTTTTTATCAGAAGCCCCGAAGGGTTGTACTGCAAAGCAAGGGGGACAGAATCCCCCCGGTGGCGTCATTTCTCTTGATGACTATATTATGGAGCTTTCATCCGGGGTTGTAAACCACCTTTCAGAGGAAAAGCGGGACAAAAGGCGCCCGTTGTGAAAAATTTTGAAATACCAAATTAATTTGAAGGCGGAAAGGGAAAAACACGCCGGAAGGTACATCCCCCCGAGCCCCTTGTATTCCCCTGCCCTGCGTGGACAAAGCCCCCCGATTATGGTAGCATGGGCATTGTATTTTGAAGGATGGGGGAATGTCTTTTTGAGTCTTGACAGGATGCGGCGCATCGAGAAACTGCTGGATGAGGTGGAGAAGCCGGCGCGTTACCTGGGCGGGGAAATGAACACCCTGGAACGGCAAGCCCAGGAAGGCGATTTGCGCTTCGCCTTTTGTTTTCCGGACACCTATGAGGTGGCCATGAGCCATCTGGGGATGAAAATCCTCTACGATATATTGAACAACCACCCCCGCACATTGTGCGAGCGGGTCATGATGCCCTGGATTGATATGCTCGAGGGCCTAAGGCGGGAAGAAATCCCGCTGTTTTCCCTGGAAAACCGCACCCCGCTGCGGGATTTTGACGTGGTGGGCTTTACCCTGCAGTATGAGATGAGCTTTACCAACATCCTGGAGATGCTGGATTTAGGCGGCATCCAGGTAAAAAGCGCGGACCGGGCGGAGGATGCCCCCATTGTGGTGGCCGGCGGCCCCTGTGCTTTCAACCCCGAGCCCCTGGCGCCCTTTATCGACGCATTTATGCTGGGGGATGGGGAAACGGTAATATTGGAGGTGTGCGACATCATCCGCACCCTGCGGGAACAAGGCGCCGCCCGGGAAGAAATCCTGTACGCCCTGGCTTTGATTCCCGGGGTGTATGTGCCCAGGTTCTATACCGCTGCCTACCATGAGGACGGGCGGCTTGCCTCCTTTGTGCCCAACCGGGAGGGGGTGCCCGCCGCCGTCACCAAGCGCATCGAGCTGGATTTGGAAAATGCCCCCTATCCCGAGAAGTTCCCCGTGCCCTATACCCAGGTGGTGCACGACCGCATTGTGCTGGAAATCATGCGGGGCTGCACCCGAGGCTGCCGCTTCTGCCAGGCGGGCATGCTCTACCGCCCCGTGCGGGAAAGAAGCCCGGAAAAACTCTTTGCCCTGGCGGAAAAGCTGGTGGAGAACACCGGGTATGAGGAACTGTCCCTCTCCTCTCTCTCCAGCGGCGATTACTCCTGCCTTTCGGATGTTACCAAGGGGCTGATGGAACGCTTCCAGCAGAAGCGGGTGGGGCTTTCCCTGCCCTCCATGCGTCTGGACAGCCTGGTAAAGCAGTCCCTGGAGAATACCGCCCAGGTAAAGAAAAGCGGCCTCACCCTGGCGCCTGAGGCGGGCACCCAACGGCTGCGGGATGTCATCAACAAAGGCGTCACCCAGGAGGATTTGGTGCGCGCCGTAACCGACGCCTTCCAAAGCGGGTGGAGCGCGGTGAAGCTGTACTTCATGATGGGGCTGCCCACCGAGACGGATGAGGATTTGCTGGGCATCGCCGAGCTTGCCAAAACCGTTATCGACTGCTATTTTTCCGTACCCAAGGCCCAGCGGGCGCCCGGGCTGCGCGTCACCATCAGCACCGCCACCTTTGTGCCCAAGGCCTTTACCCCCTTCCAGTGGGCAGCCCAGGATACCCTGGAGGAAATCCGCCGCAAGCAGCAGCTGCTGCGGGAGGCGCTGCGCATCAAGGGCGTCACCTTCAACTGGCATGATGGGGAGCTGAGCCTGCTGGAAGCCTGCGTAGCCCGGGGCGACCGCCGCATGGGCGAGGTGATTTATGCCGCCTGGCAGAAAGGCTGCAAGCTGGACTCCTGGAACGAGCACTTCAAGTTTGACAAGTGGATGGAAGCCTTCGCAGATTGCGGGCTGGATCCCGCCTTTTACGCCAGCCGCCATCGGGAATACAGCGAGCTGCTGCCCTGGGCCTTCATCGACATGGGGGTTACGCAAAAGTACCTGCAGCTGGAGAGCGAGCGGGCGCTGCGCGGCGAAACCACCCCCGACTGCCGGGAAGACTGCACCGGCTGCGGCCTGCGCCGCTTTGAGGGGGTGTGCGCCCAATGAAAATGTGGGTCGTGTTCAGCATTTCCCCTAGGCTGCGGCACATTGGCCATCTGGATCTGATGCGCAGTATGCAGCGGGCACTGCGGCGCAGCAATTTGCCCATCAGCTATTCCCAGGGGTTCAACCCCCATATCCTGTTGTCCCTGGCCGCCCCCCTGTCGGTGGGCATGTCCGGGGAAAACGAGGTGATGGAGGTGCCCCTGAGCGCCCCCATCGCGGAGGAGGATTTTCAGACCCAGCTGCAAAGCGCTCTGCCCCAGGGCATCCGCGTCAGTCAATGTCTGCTCAAGCAGGACGACGTGCCCGCCCCCATGGCGGCCCTCAGCGCCGCCCAGTATGTATTTTCCTTCAGCGATGACGCCCAGGCCCTCTTGGACAAGGTACCGGAGTTTCTTGCCAGGGAAGAGGTGCCCGCCGTGCGCAAGGGCAAAAAGGGGGAAGTGCGCTTCAACCTGCGCCCCCTTGTGTATAATTTATTGGTGAAGGATGGCGTTTTGCACGCCGCCCTGGCGCTGTCGGAAAAGGGAACCGCCAAGCCGGACATTCTGGTAAAAGCCCTGTCGGAGATGGCGGGCGTGCCCGCCCCCCACTACATCGCTACCCGCACCCGTCTGCTGGACAGCGCTTTCGCGCCGCTGGAGAACCGATGAACCAGCTGCTGTTTGAGCAGGGCCCCCAGGGGGCCGCGGCGGCCCTGCTGAAAGATAACCACCTGGTGGAGTACCTGCCCTTGGGCAGCGAGGAGGGCATCCCCACCGAAAGCGTGTACCTGGGCCAGGTTGGCCGGGTGATGAAGCCCCTGGGCGCCTGCTTTGTGGCGCTGCCCGGCAGGCAGGAGGGCTTTCTGCCCTGCAAGCAAACCAAGCTGCAGCCGGGGGACAGGGTGCTGGTGCAGGTCAAGCGCCCCGGTGTGGGCAGCAAAACCCCGCACATGACCCGGGACATCGCCCTCTCCGGCCGCACCCTGGTGTATCTGCCCCTGGGCCAGGGGGACAAAGTGTCCGCCCGGGTGGAGGAGAAAAATGACAGGCAGCGGCTTAAAACCTTCGCCGCCGCGATTCCCCGGCAGGAAGGCGGCTTCATCATGCGGCATATGAGCCTGCATGCCGAGGAACCGGCCATTCTGCAGGAAGCCCAAAGCCTGGTCGCGCAGTGGGAAACCCTCAAAGAAAAGGCCGCCCGGCTGTCGCCCCCTGTGTTATTAAGGGAAGCCCCCCACCCCCTGTACCGCCTTCTGCGGGATTTGCAGGAGCAGGTGGACGAGGTGGTTACCAACGATATGGACAGCCTGGCGTTCCTGGGCCTGCCCCTGCGCTACGCCGCCAGCCCCATGGCGCTGTACAATGTGCAGGAAAAACTGCGCAAGGTGCTGCGCCGCAAGGTGTTTTTGCCTTCCGGCGCCTCCCTGATGATTGATCCTTGCGAAGCCATGACCGTCATAGACGTCAACAGCGAAAAATGCACCATCGGCAGCCACTGCGGCAAAACCCAGGTGAACCTGGAGGCGGCGGAAGGCATCGCCCGGCTGCTGCGCCTCAGGGGCGTGGGGGGCATCGTGCTGATCGACTTTATCGACATGGACACCAAGGAGGAGCGGGAGCAGGTGCTCGCCGCCCTCAGCGCTCATTTGAAGTGGGACCGTGTCAAAACCACGGTGCAGGGCTTCACCGCCCTTGGCTTTGTGGAAATGACCCGCAAACGCGCCGAGGAAACCCTGCCCGCCCAGAAGGGCATCTGCCCCTATTGCCAGGGCAGCGGCATCAAGCCCCTGAAGGAGGAAGACATGCATGCGTGAGGAGATTGTCCTCATATCCCCGGAAGAAATCGAACACCAGAAGGAATTTGCCCTGAAAATCCAGGGCATGGCCGACAGGCCCCAGACCTTCCATATCGTTACCTACGGCTGCCAGATGAACGCCCACGACTCCGAGAAACTCTCCGGCATGCTGCTGTCCATGGGGCTGTCCCCCGCCGCCAGCCGGGAAGAAGCCGACGTGGTGCTTTTTAACACCTGCTGCATCCGGGACAACGCCCAGCGCAAAGCCCTGGGCAACATCCTGTGGCTGAAGGAAGTCAAGAAAAAGCGCCCCGACATGCTGGTGGGGGTATGCGGATGCATGATGCAGCAAAAGGGCATGGCGGATAAAATCCTCAAGCAATACCCCTTTGTGGATTTCGCCTTCGGTACCGGTAACATCCACCAGCTGCCCGAAATCCTGCTGAATACCCTGGAAACGGGGCGGGATATCCGGGTGGGGCTGACGGACTCTACCTTGGTGGAGGGCCTGCCCACCCAGCGGGAATCCCGCACCAAGGCCTACATCACGGTGATGCAGGGGTGCAACAACTACTGCTCCTACTGCATCGTGCCCTATGTAAGAGGGCGGGAGCGCAGCCGCGATGAAAAGGACATTCTGAGGGACGCCGAAGCCCTGCTGCAAGACGGCGTGCAGGAAATCATGCTGCTGGGGCAAAACGTCAACTCCTACGGCACCGACCTGGGGGGAACGTCCTTCCCCAGCCTGCTGCGCAAGCTGGATGAGATGGGCGTGCCCCGCCTGCGGTTTATGACCAGCCATCCCAAGGACTTGTCCGACGAGCTGATCGAGGAAATCGCCCGCAGCCGCGCCCTGTGCCCCCATCTGCACCTGCCAGTGCAGTCGGGCAGCGACCGCGTCCTTAGGGAGATGAACCGCCGCTACACAGCCCAGCAGTACCTGCAAAAGGTGGACAAGCTGCGCAAAGCCAAGCCGGATATTGGCCTGACCACCGACATCATCGTGGCCTTCCCCGGCGAAACAAGGGAAGAGTTCCAGGATACCCTGGATCTGGTCCGAAAGGTGCGCTACGACAGCGCCTTCACCTTTGTGTTCAGCCCCCGTGCGGGCACAAGGGCGGATACCCTGCCCGGCAGGGTGCCTCCCCAGGAGGCGTCCCAAAGGATAGAGGAATTGATTGCCCTGCAGGAAAGCATCACCAAAGAGATGCTCACTTCCCTGGTGGGGCAGACCCACCAGGTGCTGGTGGAGGGCAAGGCCCGGCGCAGCCAGGGCCAGCTGACGGGAAAATCCGGCCGCAACATATCCGTCAACTTTGCTGGCGGCGAGCACCTGATCGACACCATTGTCCCCGTTACCATTACCGACATCGGCGCGAATACCCTGCGCGGACAAATACAAGAAACCACAATAGAAGGAGAAAAACAATGAACGAGAATATCTTTGCCAAAGCCCGGGAACTGGGAGAACTGATTAAAGAAAGCGATGCCTTCACCGGCATGCGCCGCGCGGAAGAATTGGCCAACGCCAACGCCGAGCTGGTGGCCTTCTCCGGCGAATACGAGCAGCTGCGCAACCAGATGCAGGAAATGACCGTCATGGACGAGCCGGACTACGACAAAATCGGCGCTGTGTCCAAACAGATGGATGATCTGCAGGCCAAAATGATGCGCAACGACGACATGAAAGAGCTGCAGACCTCCCGCAACGAGTTCACCCAGCTGATGAACCTGGTGAACCGGGAGCTGCAGGGCGTGCTCTCCCCCGAAACCCTGGATGAGGGGTGTTCGGGGAGTTGTTGCAGTTGCGCCGGTTGTCATTAACTCGGTCGAAAACAGGTTTTCGACCGGTATTCCTTGCGGAAATGATTTTTCTTCGCTGACGCTGCGAAAAATCGCCCCGCCCGCGCGGAAAAGCCGCGCGATACGATGAGAATCGGAGGGGTTTCCCCTCCGATACCTCCCCCTACTAGCAGTACCACGCCGAAAAGGCCTGTGATACTTCGTCACGCGGCGGGCAGCCTGCGGTCACTTACTGTAAGTAAGCTCCCTTGGCTGCCTGCCCCGTTCCTCGTCTTCCAGGCCTTTTGGGCACACTGGTCCGTTCTATGGCGGACTGCGCTATGGCGCAAGTCCTTTTTGTCCCTATTCCCTTGTTCCTAAAAGTTGGAGGAAACCATGGCATTAAGCCCCATGATGCAGCACTACCTAGCCACCAAGCAGCAGAACCCGGACGCCATCTTGTTCTATCGCCTGGGCGATTTTTACGAGATGTTCTTTGACGACGCTGTCACCGTGTCCAGGGAGTTGGAGCTGACACTGACGGGCAAGGAATGCGGCCTGGAGGAACGGGCGCCCATGGCGGGCGTGCCCTGGCACGCCGCGGAAAACTACATTGCCCGATTGATTGATAAGGGCTACAAGGTGGCCATCTGCGAGCAGATGGAGGATCCCGCCGCCGCCAAGGGGCTGGTAAAGCGGGAAGTGGTGCGCATTGTGACCCCGGGCACGGTGATAGACGCCAGCCAACTGAAGGAAAAGCAGAACAATTATCTGTGCGCCGTTTATTGGCAGGCCAGGCGCTGCGGGGTGGCTTTATGCGACATTACCACCGGCGAGTTCTTTGTGCGCGTGGTGTCCGAGCAGCATTTGCCCGGGGTGCTGGCGGCGGAGAGGCCGGGGGAAATCCTCACCAATGACGCGGAGGCCCTGCGCCTGATGACAGACAGCTTTGTGCAGGCGGTGTCCCCCCAGCACTTTGCCGCCGGCAGCGCCCGGGACAGGCTGCTCAGACACTTTGCCGTCGCCTCCCTGGACGCCCTGGGGCTGGACAGGGGCATGTCCCCGGCCACCGCGGCGGCAGGGGCGCTGCTCAAATACCTGGAGGACACCCAGAAGGTGTCCCTGCCCCATATCACCAGGCTGAAAATCGTGGCGGAAAATGAAACGATGCCCCTTGATGCCAACACCCGCCGCAACCTGGAGTTAACCGAAGGGCTGCGGGGACGCTCGGCCTACGGCTCCCTGTTGTGGATGCTGGACAGGACAGTTACCGCCATGGGCGGGCGCATGCTGCGCGCCTGGGTGGAACAGCCCCTATTGCACGAGGAGGCTATCCAGGAGCGCCTCAGCGCCGTGGAAGCCCTGCATGCCTCCCCCATTTTGCAGGAGGAGCTGCTGGAGAGCCTGCGCCAGGTGTATGACATGGAGCGGCTGTTGTCCAAGGTGTCCTACCGCACCCTCAACGCCCGGGACTGTCTGTCCCTGCTGCGCTCGTTAAGCCAGGCACCTCTGGTGCGCAGCCAGCTGTCTTCCGCAACAGTCAGCGGGCTGACAGCAATTTGGCA
The DNA here is from genome assembly GCA_937894675.1 of uncultured Clostridia bacterium. Lineage (GTDB taxonomy): Bacteria > Bacillota > Clostridia > Christensenellales > Aristaeellaceae > DTU024. The sequence goes on along the minus strand of CALCQO010000002.1, from coordinate 144,201 downwards.
GATGCTGGAAGAAGTGCCGGAGATGACCCGGCTGCTGGAAGCCGCCATCCACCCCGACGCGCCCCTGGTCATCACCGAGGGAGGCATCATTAAGGACGGCTACAACCAGGAGCTGGACGGCTACCGCGCCGCCGCTACCGAAGGCAGGCAGTGGCTGTTGGATCTGGAAACCCGGGAGCGGGACAAGACGGGCATCAAGAACCTGAAGGTGCAGTACAACCGGGTGTTCGGCTACCACATCGAGGTAACCAAGTCCTACTACCATCTGGTGCCCGAGCACTATGTGCGCAGGCAGACATTGGCCAACGCCGAGCGCTTCACCACCGAGGAATTAAAGCAGATTGAGGAAAAGGTGACCGGCGCTCACGAAAAAGCCGTCGCCATGGAAAGCCGCCTGTTTGACGAAGTACGAAGCGCTTTGAAGGAGAATATCCCGTCCCTGCAGCGCATCGCCGAGGGTTTCAAGCGCCTGGACGCCCTGCTCTCCCTAGCGCGGGTGGCGCTGGAAAACGGCTATGTCCGCCCTTCCATCAACCGGCAGGGGGTGCTGCGTATCCTGGAAGGCCGCCACCCCGTGGTGGAAAAGACCCTACGGGAGAGCACCTTTGTGCCCAACGATACCGACATGGACGGGGACGGCAAGCGCATGCTGATTGTCACCGGCCCCAACATGGCGGGTAAGAGCACCTACATGCGCCAGACGGCGCTGATTGTGCTGATGGCCCATATCGGCTCCTTCGTGCCTGCCCAGCAGGCCGACATCCCCCTGGTGGACAATATCTTCACCCGCATCGGCGCCTCTGACGATCTGGCCGGGGGGCAGAGCACCTTCATGGTGGAGATGAGCGAGTTAAGCTACATCCTGCGCGGCGCCACCAAGGATTCTTTGGTGATATTGGATGAAATCGGCAGGGGCACCAGCACCTTTGACGGCCTCAGCATCGCCTGGGCCACGGTGGAATACCTGTCGGATGGGAAGCGCTCCGGCGCCAAGACCCTGTTTGCCACCCACTACCACGAACTTTCCGAGCTGGAGGGGGTGCTGGACGGGGTGCAGAACTACTGCGTCGCTGTCAAGGAAATGGGGGAAGAGGTTATCTTCCTGCACAAAATCGTCCGGGGCGGCGCGGACAAGAGCTTTGGCGTATATGTGGCCCGCCTGGCCGGGGTGCCCAGGTCGGTTATCGCCCGGGCCAAGGAAATCCAGGCGCGGCTGGAAGTGAATGACATCAACCAGTCGGCGCTGGCCGCCGGTATTTTGGAAAAGAACCGCAAGAACGAACAGGTGAACCTGATGGACGTGGGCAAGACGGAGCTGGTGGAGGAAATCGCCAACCTGGATGTATTGTCCATGAGCCCCATGGATGCCCTGAATGCCCTGTTCCTGCTCAGGGAAAAGGCGAGGAAGATATAATGGCAAAGATACAAAGGCTGCCCCAGGATGTCATCGGCCAGATTGCCGCGGGCGAGGTGGTGGAGCGCCCCGCCGCCGCCATCAAGGAACTGGTGGAAAACAGCATGGACGCGGGGGCGACCAGCATTACCGTGGATATCAGGGAAGGAGGGCTTGCTTCCTTCCAGGTGGTGGATAACGGCTCGGGCATCTCCCCGGAGGATTTGGTGCTGGCCTTTGAGCGCCACGCCACCAGCAAGCTGCGCACGGCGGAGGAACTGTCCCGTGTGGAAACGCTGGGCTTCCGCGGCGAGGCGCTGGCCTCCATCGCGGCGGTGGGCAAGGTTACCCTGCTGACCCGCCAGGCAGGCCAAACCGCCGGTATGAAGGTGGAAAACGAGGGGGGACAGATCCTCTCCATCCAGGATGCCGCCTGCGCCGAGGGCACCAGCATCACCGTAAAGGAACTTTTCTTCAACGCCCCCGTGCGACGCAACTTCATGAAGAAGCCCGCGGCGGAAACCTCCCAGGTGGCGGAGCTGATGAAGCTGATGATCCTCTCCCACCCCCATGTTTCCTTCCGCTTCAAGGCGGACGGCAAGGTCATTTATTTCAGCGCCGGGGACGGCAAGGTGGACAGCGCTTTCTTAAGCATCTATGGCCTGGCCACCTTAAAACTGATGAAAAAGGTGGACTACAACCAAGGCGGTGTGCTGGTAACGGGCCTGGTAGGCGTGGGGGACAATGCCCGGGGCAACCGGGGGCATCAGTCCTTTTTTATCAACAGCCGCGCCATGCGCAGCCCCATTCTTTCCTCCGCCCTGGAGGAGGCCTGCCGCCAGCGGGTGATGATCGGGCGCTTCCCCATGTGCGCCTTGTACCTGCAGATTCCCTACCAGGCGGTGGATGTCAACGTGCACCCCAACAAGTGGGAGGTGCGCTTTTCCGACGAAAAAGGGGTGCGGGAGGCCGTGCTCCAGGGGGTGCGGGAAGCCCTGGCGGAAGGCGCCGCCCAGCAGCTGCCGCCGCCCCTGTTCTTTGACCCCAGGGACGCTGGCAAGCCCGCTCAGGTAACGAGGCAGTTGCCAATGGAAGCGGCACCGCCCTCCAGCCCGCCTGAAATAGCCCCTCCGATAGCGGCGCCCATCCCTACGACCTTCAAGGTGCAGGATCCCGCCTGGGCCGCTGTGCGCCCGGCGCCTGTCCAGCCATTGCCTGCGCCCCCGCCGCAAACAGAGCAAATCAAAGCCCCTGCTCTGGAAGCGAAAAACGTGCGGCTGCTGGGGGTAGCTTTCCATACCTACATCCTTTTTGAGGAGGGGGACACCCTGATGCTCTGCGACCAGCACGCCCTCCACGAGCGGCTGCTGTTTGAGCAATTGCAAAAAGCCTACGATACCGGCAGCGTCACCCAGATGATGCTGACCCCCCGGGCCATTCAGCTTAGCTTCCGGGAGTACGGCACATTCCTGGAGCATCAGGCGCTGCTGGCCTCCATCGGTTATGACGCGGAAGACTTTGGCGAGCAGACGGTGCGCCTGCATGGCGTGCCCCTGATTCTGGGCGCGCCGGAAGCGGAAAGCGGCTTCCGGGACGCCCTGGACGTGCTGGAGGCTTCCGGCTCCCTGAGCGAAGACAAGCGGTTTGACCGCCTGCTGCAGTCGGCCTGCAAGCATGCCGTCAAGGGCGGGGAGCGCCTGCCCATGGAAGCCCTCAAAGGCCTGGTGGAGGATATGCTCACCCGGGATGTGATGCCCACCTGCCCCCACGGGCGGCCGCTGATGGTATCGCTCACCAAACAGGAACTGGAAAAACGCTTCGGGCGGGTACAGCCGTGAAGCATCGGGTGCTGGCTATCGTCGGCCCCACAGCCTGCGGCAAAACGGAGATTTCTCTTGCGCTGCGGGCTTTTCTGCCCATTGAAATCCTCTGCATGGATTCCATGCAGATTTACCGGGGCATGGACATCGGCACTGCCAAGCCCACAAAGCAGGAGCAAAGCCAGGTGCCCCACCATATGCTGGATATCGCAGACCCCTGGGAGGAATACTCCGTCGCCGCCTACCGGCAGGATGCCATGGCCTGCATCGACGCGGTGATCCAAAGGGGCAATGTGCCCGTGCTGGTGGGGGGCACAGGCATGTATCTGCGCGCCCTGTCCCTGCCCATGGACTATGGCGATACCAAAGGGGACGAAGCCCTTCGCTGCAAGTACGAGGAATTAGCGGCAAGCCAGGGTAACGATGCCCTCCATGCCCTGCTGATGGAAAAGGATTCCGTCACCGCCAACCGCCTGCACCCCAACGATGTGCGGCGGGTGGTGCGGGCGCTGGAGGTGCTGGAGATGACCGGCAAGCCCCTGTCCAGCCAACGCATGCCGGGGTATGAGGAGGGGCCTTACCGCATCCTGCCCTTTGCACCGGATATGAATCGGCAGCTGCTCTATGAGCGGGTCAATCTGCGGGCTCGCAGGATGATGGAGGAAGGCTTGATAGAGGAAATTGCCGGGCTGCTGCGCCGGGGCGTCCCCGAAAATGCCCAAAGCATGCAGGGCATCGGCTATAAAGAGGTGCTGCCCTATCTGAAGGCAGAGCAGAGCCTGGAGGAAACCCTCCTGCAACTGCAGCAGCGCACCCGCAACTACGCCAAGCGGCAGCTGACCTGGTTCCGCGCTGATGAACGCATTACCTGGATGCGGCCGGAAAGCGCGGACAGCATGGCCCAGCAAATCGCGACAATCTACCGGGAGGAACCCTATGAATCTTGACATTTTGATGCAGCAGGCCCTTGGCGACTGCCGGGCGGTCTTTGATCGTTTTGAAGCCATCGAGGAGGAGAATACCCGCCGGGTGCTGGAGGCATTCCGGCATTTTCAGGTGGCGGACCGGCATTTCGCCTCCACCACGGGCTACGGCTATGACGACATCAGCCGGGACACATTGGAGAGCATCTATGCCCGGCTGTTCCGGGCCGAGGCCGCCATTGTGCGCCCCCAGCTGACCAGCGGCACCCATACCCTGTCCATGTGCCTCTTCGGCCTGCTGCTGCCCGGGGATCACCTGCTTTCCGCGGCGGATGAGCCCTACGATACCCTGCAAAGCGTCATCGGCGTGGAGGGGGAGGACATCACGGGCACCCTGAAGGAAATGGGGGTTGCCTACAGCTATGTTCCGCTGAAGGACAATCAGATCGATGTGCCGGGGGTAATGGCAGCCCTGCGCCCCAACACCCGGGTGGTGATGCTGCAGCGCAGCAGGGGCTACGCCTGGCGGGATGCCCTGCAGCCCGAGGACATGCGGGCATTGATTGACGCCCTGCGCGAAAAACGCCCCGACATCTATGTCTTTGTGGACAACTGCTACGGTGAGTTCACCACCCTGTCAGAGCCCACTTTTTACGGGGCGGATGTGGTGGCTGGCTCGCTGATTAAAAACCCCGGCGGCGGCCTGGCCCCCACGGGGGGCTATGTGGTGGGCACGCAGAAAGCCATCCACCGCATCCAGATGCGCCTGACGGCGCCGGGCATCGGCAGGGAGACAGGCAGCTACGCCGCCTCCTACCGCCCCTTCTACCAGGGGCTGTTCATGGCGCCCCACACCGTGTGCCAGGCGCTGAAAACCGCAGCCCTGGCCGCCCGCTTGGGGCAGCTGCTGGGCTTTGACGTGTCTCCGGCCTATGACGCCCCCCGCAGCGATATCATCCAGGCCCTTAAAATGGAAGAGCCTAAGCGGCTCATTGCCTTTTGCCAGGGCATCCAGGCCCATTCCCCGGTGGACAGCTTTGCCCTGCCCGAGCCCTGGGACATGCCCGGGTATCAGGACCAGGTGATCATGGCGGCGGGCACCTTTGTGTCCGGCGCCTCGGTGGAGCTAAGCGCCGACGCCCCCATGCGCCCGCCTTACATTGTGTATTTGCAGGGGGGCTTAACCTTTGGCCACGGCAAGGTCGCCCTGCGGGGCGCTTTTGGGGAGATGCTGGCCAAGGGGCTCATCGCGGACAAACCATTGCAGGGCGCGGTGGATTTGCACATGCACTCCACCCATTCCGACGGCAGCGATACGCCGGAGGAATTGGCCCGCATAGCCAAGGAGAAAGGCCTTGGGCTGGTAGCCCTGACCGACCATGAAAACCTGGCTGGGCAGCGGGATTTCCTTACCGCCTGCCGGGAGCTGGGCGTTGCCGCCCTTTCCGGGGTGGAGTTGGACAGCGTGTGGCAGGGGCTGGATGTGCATATCCTGGGCTACGGGGTGCCCCTTGACGACCCCCGCTTCAACGCCCTGGTGGAGCGCAACCTGTGGCTGCTCAAGGAAATGAGCAACATCCTCATCGCCCGCCTGTCCCAGCAGGACAATCGGGTTTCCCTTGCGGATTATGAAAACTATGTGCCCGGCAAAAAGGGTTACTTCAAAGCCCTGCATTACCTGATGGACCGAGGTGTTGCTGCCGATGTGCCCGGGGTGTTTGCCCTGTACCGGCAATACGATGTGGACTATACCGACGTGCCCTACCCTATGGCCGAGGAGGTGCTGGACGCCATCCATCTGGCGGGGGGCAAGGCGGTGCTGGCCCATCCCGGCAAGACATTCGGCCACCTGCCGGGGGAGGATTTCCGCAACGCCGTGCGCGATATCCTGAATCTGCCTTTTGATGGGGTGGAGTGCTATTACCCCGCCCATGACGAGGAAATGACCCAGTTCCTGCTGTCCCTGTGCCGGGAGAAGGGCCTGATGGCTACCTGCGGTTCGGACTACCACGGCATTGCGGACGGCTACCGCATGGGGGAACCCCGGGTGGAGGCGGACAGGCTGAATTTGGACGCTCTGAAGGGCGGGATACTGTGACGAAGAAACCCTCCCTTCCCCCCAGGGACGCCCGCCTCTTATGGAAACTGTTTGTGTCCACCTTGGTCATCAGTTCCTTCACCTTCGGCGGCGGGTATGTCATCGTCAACTTCATGAAGCGCAAATATGTGGATGAGCTGCACTGGATTACCGAGCAGGAGATGATGGACTATATCGCCCTGAGCCAGTCCTCCCCGGGGCCCATCGCCGTCAACGCCTCCATTCTGGTGGGCTGGCATGTGGCCGGGTTTTGGGGCATGCTGGCGGCGGTGCTGGGCACCGTGCTGCCCCCTTTGGTGATTCTGTCGGTTATCTCCTACATGTACAGCCTGTTTGTGGGTAACCCCTATGTGTCCCTGGTGATGCGGGGCATGAAGGCGGGGGTCGCCGCGGTGATTCTGGATGTGGTGTTCACCATGGCCCGCAGGGTGCTCAAGCAGCGCTCCATCGTCCACACCCTGCTGATGGCGGGGGCTTTTATCGCCGCCTTTTTCTTTAAGGTGAATGTGATGTACATCATCCTTTCGGCGGCGGCGGCGGGCCTGCTGCTGGCGCTTTTGCAAAGGAGGCGCGGCCATGGCTCTGCTGTATAAGCTGTTTGTCAGCTTTTTTCAGGTGGGGCTCTTCTCCATCGGCGGCGGCTACGCCGCCATGCCCCTGATTCAGAACCAGGTGGTGGATACCCACGCCTGGCTCAGCCTGAGCGAGTTTGCCGACCTGGTCATCATCGCCGAGATGACCCCCGGGCCCATTGCCCTCAACGCCGCCAGCTTTGTGGGCATCCGGGTGGCGGGCATCCCCGGCGCTTTGGTGGCAACCTTCGGCAATGTGCTGCCCCCCATGCTGATTGTGTCCCTGCTGGCCTTCATCTACCGCAAATACCGGGAGATGAACGCCCTTAAAAGCGTGCTGGGCACCCTGCGCCCGGCGGTGACGGCGCTGATCGCTTCCGCCGGGGTATCCATCCTGATGCTGGCGCTCTTTGGCGGCGGGCCGCGGGTGATGGCCAACTTCCAGTGGCTGGAGGCGGCGCTGTTCGCGGGGGCGTTTCTGCTGCTGCGCGTAAAAAAGCCCAATCCCATTTTGGTGATGCTGCTGTGCGGGGCGCTGTCCCTGGCGGTGGGCGTGCTGTAGTACATTCAACGGGCAACTAAAAAAGCCATCCTGCTAAGGGATGGCTTTTTATGAGGCTTGCTTTAGGCTTCCAGCTTCTTGGCGTCCAGATAGTTCCAGACATAGGCTGCCAGGGCGCCGCCGATGAGGGGGGCTACGATGAACACCCACACCACGTTCAGCGCGGCGTTGCTGCCGTTGAGCGCCAGCACCAGGGCAGGGCCGAAGGAACGGGCGGGGTTGACGGAGGTGCCGGTGAAGTAGATGCCGAAAATGTGCACCAGGGTCAGGGTCAGGCCGATGACGATGCCGGCTTTGCCCGCCGAGGCTTCCCGGGAGGTAACGCCCAGGATGGCGATGACGAACACGCCTGTCAGAATCACTTCCACCAGCATGGAGCGGGCTACGCTGTTCTGATACAGACCATTGGCGCCCAGGCCCAGGTTGGTGCCAATGAGCACCGACAGGATGTAGGCGCCGGCGATGGCGCCCAGGAACTGGGCGGCCACATAGCCGAGGAAGTCCTTGGTGGTCAGCTTGCGGCTGATCCACATGGCGATGGAGACCGCGGGGTTGATGTGGCAGCCGGAGATATGGCCGATGGAATACGCCATGGCGACAATCACCAGACCAAAGGCCAGGGCGGTCAGCAAATAGGCGGCGTCCGCCGCGCTGGTGCAGCCGGTGACGGCGGCTGTGCCGCAGGCAAACAGCACCAGGACCAGGGTTCCGATAAATTCTGCGATGTACTTTCTCATGTTGTTCTCCTTCCTTTTCGTACCGCGAGGGATTATACCATGAAACTGTAAAAAATCAATCAAATTTGCGCAGGGCGGAGGCAAGCAGCAGCGCGCCCTGCTGGTGGGCGTCCTGCACCTCGTTTTTCAGGGCTTGGGCGAAGTTCTCCGCCGCTTCTCGGCGTCCCGCGGCGATGTCCCTGGCGCGGGTGGTATTGAGGCGGCTTTCCACATGGCGCAGCTTGAACAGGTACTCGTGGAAGAAAGAGTCCCGGGTGTCCCCCTCCCCGTAGATCAGCTGGTGGCTGCCGTCCACATGGTACAGGGGCTGATCCTCCTGCCCCTGGTAGATTAAGGTGCGGGCGATGCCCAGGGCGCCCGTGGCGTCCAGCTTGTCCGCGTCGTACAAAATGGTGGACTCCATGCTCTGGTGCTGACCCTTGCCACGGAAGCGGTGGGCGCGGACGCAGTCGGCCACGTGCCGGGCTCTGTCCTCCCCCCAGCCGATGGAGGTTAGGTAATCATAGGCCATATGGGCGCCCACCTTGGCGTGGTCCTTGCCCTTGTCCTTGAACTGCTCGTCCCGGCCGATGTCATGCAGCAGGCAGGCGGCAATCAGGATGTCCAGATCCACTTCCTGTTCAAAGCGGGCGATGTCCAGCGCCAGGTACAGCACCCGGTAGATGTGCTGGGGGTCGTGGGCGGCGTCGGTCATGCATGATAGCATGTAGGTTTCGATGGTTTTATATTCCTGCTTGTCCATGCTGCTCCTTCCAGAGGATGTATTCCTTGCTTTTTCCAAAATAAAACATGTACTGCTGCAGAATGCCCGCCGTCCCCGGGTAGTTTTCCTCGGGGAAGCGGCCGTGGTACTCGTTCTGCTCCACCCGCAAGATCCACACGTCCCGGGGGAAGGCGTTGAACCTAGCGTAGGCAAAGAGCATGACGCACTGGGCCACCTTCACCCCCACGCCGGGGAAGCGGCACAGCTGCTCCTGCAGTTCCCCGTCGCTAAGGAGCCGCAGCGCCTCCAAATCCACCTGACCTTCCGCCACCATGCGGGCGGTGCCCTGAACATACCTGGTGCGGTAGCCCAGGCCGCAGGCCTGCAAAGCCCGCTCATCCGCCAGCGCCAGCGCCTGGGGCGTGGGGAAGGCAAAGGCGCCTTCCGGCAGCGACGCCCCAAAGCCCGCGCACAGGTTTTCCACGCAGCCTTTGATGGCGGGGATGCTCTTGCGCTGGGAGAGGATAAAGCTGATGAGGGTCTCCCAGGGGTCCTGCCGCAGTATCCGCAGCCCCCTGGCATAGGCAAGGGAGGCCTGCAGAAAATGGTCCTCCTTGGGCACCAGGCTCGCCAGGGAGGCGTAGTCAGTGCCTATGTCAAAATAGGGATGCCACAGGCTGTCGAATATATCCTTGCCGCAATCAAATAAGAAGGTGTCCCGGCCTTCGGGGGTGATGGTTACCTGCCTGTCCCCGGCGATGACCTGGTAGGCGCCCGAGGGCAATGCGTTCATCCGGAAGCACTGACCGCTGGCGGCGATGTGCCCTAAATCCATGTGGGGGATTACCTGCTTGTGCATACGCCCTCCTTCCCGCCTATCATACCATAAAAGCACCGGAATCCGGCTCTTTTCATGCCATTCCCCGCTTCTTTACACTCTTTGTTCCTTTATGGTATACTCCAGCCGTAAACTTTTTTCTTTTTTGGAGGATTTTTTGGTGGATTGCTACAAGCTGTCGATTCGGGGGGAAGTGCCTCTTCATGGCGAAACCTTTGTATCCGGCGGCAAGAATACATCGCTGGCCGTGGTGCCCGCTGTTCTTTTGTGCGACGAGCCCTGCACCATCGAGAATTTGCCGGATATCGAGGACATCCATGTCCTCTACCGGATACTGACCCACCTGGGCGCCAAAGTAGATTATAACAACAAGGAACGCCGGATGGTCATAGACCCCACCACGGTGGATAAGACGGCCGTTCCCTTTGCCTATTCCCAGCAGATGCGCGCCAGCTACTATTTAATGGGCGCGCTGTTTGGCCGCTACGGCGAAGCCCAGGTCGGCTACCCCGGCGGGTGCGACATCGGCAGCCGCCCCATCGACCAGCACATCAAGGGTTTCCGCCTGCTGGGGGGCGAAATACTGGACGAAAGCGGCATGCTGCATATCAAGGGCACCTTAAGCGGCAGTATCGTCAACTTCGACATGATTACCGTGGGCGGCACCATCAATGTGATGCTGGCCGCGGCCCGGGCCAAGGGCAACACCGTGCTGATGCACGCCGCCAAGGAGCCCCATGTGGTCGACGTGGCCAGCTTTTTAAACTCCATGGGCGCCAACATCAAAGGCGCGGGCACCGACACCATCCGCATCAAGGGCGTTCCCCACCTGCACGGCACCAGCTACACCGTCATCCCCGACCAGATTGAGGCGGGCACGTTGATGATCGCCGCCGCGGCCACCCGGGGCGATGTGCTGATACACGGCTGCATCCCCACCCATATGGAGGCGCTGACCGCCAAACTGCTGGAAATGGGCGTTTTTGTCAACAGCCAGGACGACCGCATCCGCGTGCGCCTGAACAAGGGCCACCGCTCCATCCGGCTGACCACCCAGGAATACCCCGGCTTCCCCACTGATTTGCAGCAGCCCATGAGCGCGCTGCTCACCCGGGCGGGGGGCACCAGCGAAGTGATTGAGAATATCTTTGACAACCGCTTCAAGCACCTGGACGAGATGCGCCGCATGGGCGCCCAGGTGATTATTTCCGGCAAGACAGCCTATATCGAGGGGGTGCCGGAGCTGCGGGGCGCGCCGGTCACGGCGACGGATTTGCGCGGCGGCGCCGCGTTGGTGATCGCTGGCCTGATGGCCAAGGGCGTCACCGAGGTATACAACCCGGACTTTATCGACAGGGGCTATGAGCGTCTAGAGGATAAATTGTCCCGCCTGGGGGCGGACATCCGCAGGGAAAGGGTAGAATAATGGCCAGCGCGTTTGAGGTGCTGGGCATACAGCCCACCGACAGCCAGCAGGAGGTGCGCAGCGCCTACCATGTGCTGGTAAAAAAATACCACCCCGACCGTTTTGCCGACCCCGGGGAGCAGGACATCGCCCAGCGCAAACTGATCGAGCTGAACCTGGCGTACGAAACCGCCATGAAGCTGACCCAGCAGCGCAGGGTGGGTTTCCATACCGTGCCCGCCGACCAGGCTAAGAGCTTTGCCCGAAGGCTGCTGGAGCAGAGCGAGCCGGAGAGCGCCTTGCGCCAGCTGGCGCGGGCCGACCAGAAGGATGACGAATGGTACTACCTGGAAGGCATGGTGATGATGCAGCTGCACCAGTATGTGGCCGCCCACCAAAGCTTCCGGGAAGCGGTGCGCCGCTCCCCCGATGATATGACCTACCGCCGCGCGGCGCTGGACGCGGCGCTGGAAGTAAAGAAACGCAAGAATGTCGCTTACCGGGCGATGGATATGGTGCATGATATGATGCGCAAAAGGAGGAACCGCTGATGTCCTTCCCCTTCCCGGCCTATGCCCAGACCCTGGTTGACCAGGCGCTGGCGGTCGGCGCGGCCCACGCCGTGCCTTTTTCATTGGCGGATGTGCCCTTTGATTCCCGCACGCTGCTTAAGTGCATGTTCGGCTGCGACGATTGGGGCAAGGGGCTTACCTGCCCCAGCCGACAGAACAATGTGTCCATCGCCGAGTACCGCCAGATGCTGGAGCAATACAAATGGGGCGTGCTGGTGCATGGCCACGACAAGCATGTAACCCAGAAGGCCAGCTTTGCCATGGAGCAGGCGGCTTTCAAAGAGGGGTATTACTTTGCCTTCAGCTTCAGCGACTGCGGCCTGTGCAAAACCTGCGCCGGCCACAAAAAAGAGGACGCCGACTGCGTCCATATGAAACAGGCGCGCCCCGCGCTGCACTCGGTGGGCATTGATGTGTTCGCCATGGCGCGGCGCTTCGGCCTGCCCATTGACACCCTGAAACGAAACAGCCCGGATGAACAGCAGAACTGGTATTCCGCGGTGTTTGTGGAATAACCATGCAGGACAAGCTTGCCTACCGCCTGATACGCTCCCGCCGCAAAACCATCTCCATGGAGGTGCAGCCCGGCGGCGATGTGGTGGTGCGCGCCCCGCTGCACGCGAGGATCTCCCAGGTGGAGGCCTTTGTGCAAAGCCGCGCCGCCTGGGCCAATAAGCACCGGGCCCGGATGCTGAGCCGCCCTCCCGTGAAGGAATATTCCGAGGAAGAGATCGCCCGGCTGAAACAAAAAGCCCGGGAGGTGCTGCCCCAAAGGGTGGCGCACTTCGCGCCGCTGGTGGGGGCGAGCCCGGCGGGCATCACCATTACCCGTGCCCGCTCCCGCTACGGCAGTTGCTCGGCCAAGGGGCGCGTCGCCTTTTCCTGTTTTTTAATACTCAGCCCGCCGGAGGCCATTGATTATGTGGTGGTGCACGAACTGTGCCACCTGCGGCAGATGAACCACGGCCCCGGGTTCTACGCCCTGCTGGAAAGCGCGCTGCCCGACTGGAAGCAGCGCAAAGCCGCCCTTACGCCCCTGCGCTGACGCGGGGGGCTTTTTTCTTTTGCGCGATGCTTACGCCCAGGCGCCACAGGGGCAGCAGATAGAGAAACACCGCGAAGGGGATGCTGGCCAGGGGCGCCCCCACGCTTACCAGGGGCACCGCCCCGGCGATGGACCAGGGGATGAGGGGTGGAATCACAATCACGCTGTTTTCCATCATGATGGCCAGCTGCTGCCTGTCCTTTACCATGTCCTTGCACAGTTGGTGGGTCAGCATCACGGGCAGGGTCTGGTTAAAGCCGATGAGGGCGGTAAAAACAGAGGTTGCCAACACCCCGGCAAAGGGGGTCGCCGCGGCGCCGATTTTTTCAATACCGCCCTTCAGCCTATCCAGCAGCCCCGTGCCCTCAAAGAGCCCGGAGTAGGTGGCGGACAGCGCCACGATGGCGCCGGTGCGCGCCATGGACAGGATGCCCCCGCCTCCCAGCAGCTTGTTCAGCTGGGCGTCCTGGGCGGAAAAGCCTGTCAGCAGAAAGCGCGGGATGTCTGCTAATGGAACGCGCTGTACAAACAGGGCGATGCCGACGCCCAGCAGGATGCTGACAGCCATGGACAGCTGCACCTTCACCCGAAACAGGGACAGCAGCAGGATGACAGCCGCCGGAAGGAAGGCCATCCAGTTCAGGGTAAAGGCCTGCCCGAAGAGGGCGCCGATGTCGGGCACCGCGCCTTGGGTGCCGCTCCCTGTGCCCATTAGATAGAAGAGGGCGCAGGAAAGCAGAAAGGGAAAGAAGGCGGTTTTCAGCATCAGGCGGATGTTGGTGTAGATGTCCGTTTCTGTCAGGGTCGCTACCAGCAGCGCGCTGGTGGACATGGGGGAGCAGCGGTCGCCAAAGTAGACCCCCGCCAGCATGGCGCCCCCCGCGTGCAGGGCGCTGACCCCCAGGGCGTTTGCCACCGACAGGCAGATGACCCCCATGGTGGCGGCGGTGCCCAGGGAAGTGCCCATCAGGAAGGACACAAAGCTGCACAGCAGAAAGGTGACCAGCACAAAGCCCGAGGGGCTGATGAAGGCCGCGGACTGCACGGTAATATAGGGAATGGTGCCCGCCATGCGCCAGACAGCGGTAATCATGCCGATGAGCACAAAGGTGAACAGGATGCTGCGGATGCGCTTGACACCCTTCATGGACAGGGTGAACAGTTCCTTCGGCGTAAGCCCCTTTTTCAGCCCGTAGAGGAAGAACAGCAGCCAGCCCCCCGCCAGGGCGTACAGCACGGAGGCGCCGGTAATCAGGCAAGAGGCCAGCAGCAGCAGAAAAATAAGCAGTGTCCATTTCTCCGACATGCACGCGCCCTCCATCCCCATTGTTTTCCTGATTATAGGCAGGCGGCGGCGGGAAAGTCAACGCTGCATTTTCTTTGCGTATTGTTTGACATTTTGAAGTCCTCTCGCATATGATGATTTCAGACAACTTGTCTAGTAAACAGGGGGAGGTCAACATGATTCACATCGTCGCGGACAGTTCCTGCGATTTGCCCCTTCACGAGCAAAAGGACATGCAGGTGCACCTGGTGCCCATCGCCATACAATTCGGCAGCCAAAGCTACCAGGATGGGGTAGACATCACCCACGAGGAGTTTTATACAAAACTGGAGCAGGCTGAGACCCTGCCAACCACCGCCGCGCCCGCCCCGGCGCTGTTTGAAAAGGTGTTTGAGGAGTGCCTGCAAAAGGGGGGCGAGGTGGTCTGCGTGACCATTGGGGAAGCGTTCAGCGGCACCTATCAGTCCGCCGTCATCGGCGCCCAGGACTTTGCCCCCGGGCTCGTGCACATTGTGGACTCCCGCAACGGCTCCGCCGGGGCAGCGCTGCTGGTGCGCCAGGCCCACCGCATGCGCCAGGAAGGCATGTCCGCCGGGGACATCGCAGCTGCCCTGCGCTCTTTGGCGCCCAAGGTGCACCTGTACGCGCTGCTGGATACCATGAAATACCTGTGGCGCTCCGGCCGGGTCAGCCGCAGCGTGGGCCTGGTCAGCAACATGCTGCACATCCGGCCTGTCATGCGGGTACGCGACGGCGTGATTGACGCGGCCAGCATGGCCCGGGGCGGCAAGGGGGGCATCCAGGCCCTCAAACGCCTGATCGCCCAGTACAAGCCCAATTTGAGCAGCGGCGTCGCCTTCTTCCACGGCAATGTGGCCGGGCGCATGGAAAACCTGATAGAGGAACTTAAACCCCTGCTGGGGGACGCGCCCATCTTCCGCTCCTCCTTTTCCGGGGCTGTCGGCACCAACACAGGCCCGGGCATTGTGGGAATCGCCTTCATCGCTCAATAAATAGATTGACACAACCGCCTATGTCCCCTATGATGGCTGCATCCAGACAAGGTGTCTGAAAACAGCATACGGAGGAACTGCCATGATACATATCGTAGCGGACAGCACCTGTGATCTGCCTTTTGAGGAGCAGCAGCAGATGGGGGTGCGCCTGGTGCCCATCGTGATTCAGTTTGGCGAGGAGAGCTACCAGGACGGGGTTACCATCACCCATGAGGAATTTTACGACCGCCTGGAGAAAAGCGAAACTTTGCCCACCACCGCCGCCCCGCCCCCTGCCCTTTTTGAGGATGTTTTTCACCAATGCCTGCAGGATGGGGGAGAAGTGATTTGCGTTACCATGGGGCAGAACTTCAGCGCCACCAATCAGTCCGCCCAGATTGCCGCCAGGGATGTCTCCCCGGAGCGTATCCATGTGGTGGACTCCCACAACGGCTCCGCCGGGGCAGCCCTGCTGATCCGGGAAGCCTACCGTATGGCGAAGCAGGGGGATAAAACTGCCGGGGAAATCGCCGAGGCATTGCGGGAACTGGCCCCCAGGGTGCACCTGTACGCGCTGCTGGACACCATGAAATACCTGTGGCGCTCCGGCCGCATCAGCCGCGGCGCGGGACTGGTGGGCAACATGCTGAGCATCAAACCCATCATGCGGGTGCTGAACAACTCCATCGAGGCCGCCGGCATGACCCGGGGGGAAAAGGGCGGCGTCAACGCCCTAAAACGCTTTCTGGACAAGCACAAGCCTGATTTGCGCTACGGCGTCGCCTTTTTCAACGGCAATGTGGCTGGACGCATGGAAAGCCTGATCAGCGAAATCAAGCCCCTGCTGGGGGACGCGGCCATCTACCGCTCTTCCTTTTCCGGCGCGGTGGGCACCAACACCGGCCCCGGCATTGTGGGCATGGCCTATGTAGCCCTGTAAAAGCGGGTTACCACCGTTCGATCATCCAAACAGATTATTCGCCCCTCCGATTGGAGGGGCTTTCTGATTCATGCGATGCTATAAAATGCATGTGTGGTAGATACGGCGTTTTTTTGCGCCAGCCTATTGACAGCGCTGTAATCCATGATATAATCTCTTTGATGTTCAAACTTTGAACTTCAAAAGAAAGAAGGGGGAGCACGGGATGAATTACCAGGAGAAGCTGGATATCTTTCTGGTGGAGGTGTTCCACACCATCCTGCGGGCGGAGGAGAAGAGCCTGTCACGAACCGGGCGGGGCGACTTGTCCATCAAGGAAAGCCACGCCATCGAAGTGGTCTGCAAGGCGGAGAAGGAGGGTACCAACACGGCGTCGGAAATCGCCGGTGTTCTGGGTATCACCCCTGGCAGCCTGACAACGGCGGTAAACGTGCTGGTGAAAAAGGGCTATCTCTCCAGGGACAAGGACGCCATCGACGGACGGCGGGTGCGCATTACCGCGACTCCCCTGGGGCAAAAAGCCAACGAGCTGCATCACCAATTTCACCGGGAGCTGGTCGCCCATGCCCTGGATGAGGTGAGCGACGCGGAAGCCGCGGCCCTGACCAGCGCGCTGGAGAGGCTGGCGCACTTCTTCAAACAGAAAGACAGGAATAAGGAGTAGGACATGATTCACATCATCACCGACAGTACCTGCGATCTGACGCAGATGGAACTGGACAAACTGCAGGTTGCCACCGCTCCCCTCACCGTGCACTTCGCCGATGAATCCTTCCGGGACGGTCTGGACATCACCCCCAGCGCTTTCTACCAGAAGCTGGAAAAGTCCAAAAACCTGCCTACCACTTCCCAGGCGACGCCCGCGTCCTTTGAGCAGCTGCTCAAGCCCATCGTGGAAAAAGGAGACGAGGCGGTCATCCTGACCATCTCCTCCACTTTAAGCGCTACCTGGCAGTCCGCCTGCATGGCCGCTATGAACACCAACCCGGAAAAAGTGCATGTGGTGGACAGCCGCACCGCTTCGGGCGGCCTGGCCATGCTGGTGCGCAAAGCCGCCGCCATGCGGGACGCGGGCACCCATACCGCCCAGCAGATTGCTGAGACCATCCGGCAGTTGGGGCCCAGGATTGTCATTCTCGCCTCCATTGATACCCTGAAATACCTGCAGATGGGCGGCCGTGTCAGCCGCACCACCGCGGTGGTGGGGGGCCTGCTCAATGTGTCGCCCCTGCTTCGGGTGCAGGATGGGGAAATCATCACCGCCGGCAAAGCCCGCAGCGAAAAGAGCGCCATCAAGTTCCTGCTGGATCTGTACAAGGAACTGGAACCGGACAGGGACAGCGGCATTGTGTTCTTCAACGGCGACGCCGCCCCTCGGATGGAGCGATTCATCGAGGCTTTCCACCAGGATATTTCCGGCATGAGCCTCTACCGCAGCCGCATGGGCAGCGTGATTGGCACCCACACCGGCCCTGGGGTGGTGGCCATCGCCTTCCTGAGCAACAAGGAGTAAACCATGAACAAAGCCCCGTCCGCGCTATCCGCGGGCGGGGCGTTTTGCTGCTGTTTTATTTGGTTTTGATAGGGGAAATGTACGGCGCGCCGTCTGCGGGGTAGAAGGTGAGGGAGATTTCTTCAGGTACCTGCTGTTTTGGGATGGGCAGGGCGATGGTGTACTGCCGCCCAAAGACCCCGTCGGGGAAATCATAGCCATGGCCTTCATAGTTCAGCGGCCAGATGTCGATTTTGCTGCCCTCCCCGTCGCTGACGGCCCATTGCCCCTGGCTGTCCATCTGCTCAAACAGGGTTTCCTTCCCGGGCAGGGGCTTGATGAGCATGCTCAGATAGATGCCGGCGGGGGTCTGCACCACCTTGGTGTACCTGGTGGTCATGAAATCGAAGGAATATGCTTCCCTGGCGGTCAGCGCCTTTCGGGCTTGACGGGCGGCCGAGAGATCCAGCTCAAAGGAAAGGGACAGGGTATTCACGGTGTAGTCCCCTTCCCGCAGGATGCTGGGCAGGGGCCCAATCACCCTGGCGAAGCCGGTATCGTTGTGCTCATCGGTGGGAAAGGGCACAAAGAACATGTCGGCGTCCATCACGATGTAGCCTTCCTCCAGTTTCTGTTTGCCCACCATGTTCTGTTTGGCCTGCCAGGCGAGTTGTTCCTCCTCGTTCATTTCCTGCTCGTTCTCTTCCAGATAGAACAGGGGCTTGGCAGGGGTATAGACGCTCAGCTCCATGTTCACCTGCTGCCTGTCTCCCGTCAGCTTTTCCAGGGGCAGCTGGGTGTATTCCCCGTCCCGCATGGTGCCGTCCTTGCTGAAGTAGCCGGGCAGCCACTGGCTGTCAAAGCTGTCGTTGCCATCGCTCCATATCCTTTGGCCGCCCACTTCGTACCTGGTAATTTCCACATACCGGGGCTCCTTGGGTTGCTGGTTCTGAATGGTCCAATCCAGGGCGAAGGACTCGCCGTCATAGAATACGCTGTTGATATGCAGGGAAATGTTGTCCACCGTCTCGCGGATGTTCAGTTCCTGGGTCAGGGGCGTCAGCTGCTCCACCTGCTCCTTACTGGGTGTCTGAAACAAAAAGTCCAGCACCCCCCATTGGCTTAAGGCATAGCCGCCAAAGGCCAGAAGAACCAGCAGCAGAAAGACAAGGGCAAAGGAAAGTTTGCGTTTCATAGGCAACTCCTTTTGGGTGGATAGGGTTTGCAGGGTGTATTGTGTTCTTTGGGTGAAGCCTTCGGGCAGGGGGTAGAGCCGCCGCAGGCTGTCCTGGCTCAGGCGGTTTTCGATGGGGTGTTTCATTGGGTGTTCCCCCTTTCCAGTAGATGATGCAGCGCTTTGCGCCCCCGGTGCAGCCTGCCCCGCACGGCCAGGGCGGTAATGCCCAGGGCTTTGGCGACCATGGCATCCGGCCAGCCTTCCATGTAGCGCAGCAGGATGGGCAGGCGCAGGCTGTCCGGCAGGCGGTTGATGGCGTCGCGTAAATCCAAGTCCGCGCCTTCCGGGGGCGCCGCCTCCTCAGGCAGGTTTTCCACCGGGGTCAGGCGCATGCGCTGGCGCTGTATGTTGCGGCATTCATTGATGAGGATGCGGGTTACATACGGCGCGAAAGTCTCCTGATGGCATCTGTCCCGAGCTGCCCAGGCTTTCAGCAGCGCTTCCTGCACAGCGTCCTGGGCGTCCGGGGAGGAGCGCAGAATGCTCTGCGCCACGCGGTACAAGGTGGGGGACAGTTTCTCTGCCTGCTCCCGAAACCAGGTTGTATCCATCCATTGCCTCCCTGTTTATTTCCTACACCCATTATACGCGCGGGGAACACAAAATGTTTTACCCCGTTTGTAAACAAAAACCGGGCAGCCTTGCGGCTGCCCGGACAGCGCGTCAAAAAAGGTCCTTCGGACGCTTTTTCGCCGTATGGGAACGCATGGGGCCATCCGCCTCTCGCTGCACTCCCGGGCGGCGTCTGGCAAGGAAACCCTTGCTTCGCAAGGCTTACCGCCCCACCGCGCATGTCGCTGGGGCGGATTTCAATCGGAGGACGGTGCCCTCCGATACCTCCCTTGATGCGTCTGCAGTAAAAACCGGGCAGCCTTGCGGCTGCCCGGAAAAGGTACGGGTTTTTCAGGCTTAGTTGCCCATGATGGTGGCGTAGGCCTGGGCGCCCTGGTCGATTACCTGCTGCAGACCCATGTCCTTGAGCTGCTGATACTTGGCGGCAAACTCTTCCACGGTCATCTGGCCGGCGATGCACTGGTCGCGCAGCACGCACACGCCGCCGGCGCCGGTGATCAGCTCGCCGCGGAACTCGGCGTAAGCTTCGGTTTCCAGCGTCTGGGGCATGGAGTAGAAGTAATCGTTGTTCACAACCGCCAGGCCGTTGTAGAAGGACTGGGAGGCGTCATCCAGCTGATCCACAGTCTTGCCGGCGAACAGGCACTGAGTGAAGGCGTCGGTGAACCAGCGGCCGCCGAAGGGCTCGTATTCCATGCCGGTGGCGCGGTAGTCCACAAAGCCGTTGGAGACAAATTCGGGCTTGATTACATACTTGCCGTCCACCACGTCATAGGTCTTGCCCTCGATGCCGTAGTTGTACAGCACCAGGCCTTCCTGGGTGAAGTTCCAGTTGAATACCTTCAGGATGTCTTCCACCTTGCCTGCTTCCTCGGCGGCGTAGGTGATGCACCAGACGGGGGTGACCGCCTTGCGCTCCTGGGTCATCTGGTCGCCGTGGGGGCCCTTGATGGGGGCGACGCATGTCCACAGGGCGTCCTCGTCCCCGGCTTCCCGGTTGGTGGTGGTGGAGATGCGGGCGCGCTCAGCCCATGTCATGGCGGAGCCGACCAGGCCGGTGTCCATCACGGTGAACAGTTCCGCCTGCTTGCGCATGGTGAATTCGGGGTCGATCAGGCCTTCCTTGTACAGATCCTGCACAGCCTGCAGGAACTCCATAAAGCGGGGATGCTCGTACACCATGGTGTAGGTGCCGTCATCCAGCACGCAGAACTGGGTGTCGCTGGAGGCGCGGATGCCAAAGGCGTTCATCAGGCTGGCCATGGCGCGCTCGCCGCTGCCGCCCATTTCCAGCGCCAGGGGGATTTCGTCGGTGGTGTCGCCGTTGCCGTTCATGTCATTGTCGCGGAAGGCGCGCCACATGGCGACCCATTCGTCCCAGGTTTCGGGGGCTTTCATGCCCAGCTGATCCAGCCAGTCCTGGCGGATCATCACGCTCTGGGAGCCGGGTACGTCCACGATGGTGGGGATGGTGTAGATGTGGCCGTCCGCCTGGCGCCAGTCGGCCATGCGGTCCTCGCCCACGGCTTCCACGATGTCGGGAATCAGGTGCAGATAGTCATCCAGGGGGATGATGGCGCCTTCGTTGGCCAGGTTGATGATGCCGTACGCGCCGGCGGTCATGATGTCGGGCAATTTGCCGGAGGCCAGGGTGGTGGCCACCTGGGTCTCATAGCCGTCCTGCACGCGCCAGTCGATCATGAACTTGGCGTTGGTCAGCTTCTCAATGGCGGGGAAATAATAGGCGCCGTCAAACTCGGTGGGATAGTTGTTGAAATGCACGCCCATGCCTGTGATTTCCACATGGTTGTCCAGATACAGTGCCTTGGAGGGCTCCAGGGTAACGCCTTCCAGGATGCTCTTGGGATCGGGAACGGCGGGCTTTTCTTCGGCCAGCACCGCTGTCATGGACAGCAGCATAGCCAGCGCAAGGAACAGGGCTGTCAGTTTCTTCATGTTTTCCTCCTTGAAAATGTATTGATGCGGGCTGTTGCCCGTCATAACCGTTAACCTTTCACCGCGCCCAGGGTTACGCCGGTGATGAAATACCGCTGCACAAAGGGGTAGAGGATGACCATGGGAATCATGGACACCACCAGCACGGCGTTGCGCACCTGCTGGCCCAGGGCCGCGGCGCCCACCGTGTCCGTGCCGCCGCTCATGGAAATGGCGTACACGCTGCTTTCGGCGTTGAGCACCATCTCCTTTAAAACCAGCTGCAGGGTGTACTTGCTGCGGTCGGCGATGAACAGCAGGGCGTTTAAGTAGTCGTTCCAGTGCCCCACAATGACCCATAGGGACACGGTGGCCAGCACGGGTTTGGACAGGGGGATAATCAACTGGAACAGAATCCTGAAATCGTTGGCGCCGTCAATGCGGGCCGACTCCACGATGGAGGAGGGCAGCGACTCGAAGTAGCTGCGCACAATCACCACATAGTAGGCGGTAATCATGGTGTTGAAAATCAGCGCCCAGTGGGTGTTGTGCAGACCTAGGCGGGACATGGTTAAAAAGGTGGGGATGATGCCGCCGTTGAACCACATGGTGATCAGAATCAGAACATTGTACAGCTTCTTGCCGTAGAAGTCGCCAAAGGCCAGGGGATAGGCGGCTACGCTCAGGGAGATGATGCTCAGCACGCAGCCCACGCCGGCTACCAGGATGGAGTTCATGATGCCCTGCCACAGGGTGCTGTGGGAAAAAATCTGCTCATACGCCTGCAGGTTGATGCCCATGGGGTAGAAGGTGACGTCCCCGCGCAGCACAGCGTACTCGTTGCTTAAGGAAATGGACAGCATGTTCAATATGGGGAAGAGGAAAAAACACACCAGCGCCAGCATCAGCAGGATGTTGAGCACATCGAATGTCTTTTCGCCCAGGGACCTGCGGATAAAGTCTCCGCGCTTTCTTTTTTTGATTGCTTGCTGTGTCATGCTGCCTCCTACATCAGGGAGATGTCTGTCACCCGGCGGCTGATATGGTTGGCGGCGAATACCAACACCAGGCTGATGACCGAGTTGAACAGACCCGCCGCGGTGGCGTAGCCGTAGTTGCGGCTTTCCATACCGGTTTTGTACACAAAGGTGGGCAGCATCTCCGAGGCGGAGAGGTTCAGGTTGTTCTGCAAGAGATACACTTTTTCAAAGTTGACGCTCAGCATCTGGCCCACCCGCATAATCAGCAGCAGCACAAAGGTGGTCATCAGCCCCGGCAGGGTAACATGCAGCGTCTGCTTCCAGCGGTTGGCGCCGTCGATGCGGGCGGCCTCGTACAGCCCCTGATCGATGCCGGCCAGGGCGGACATGAAGATGACCGCGTCCCATCCAATAGACTGCCAGGCGCCGGACACCACGTTGACCAGCACAAAATAGTCGGGGTCCGCCAGGTAATTGATGGGGGTCTGCCCCGCCGCCCGCGCCCATTTGCCAAGCAGCCCCAGGCTGGGGGAGGCGATGGTCATGATCATGGACACCAGCACCACGGTGGACACAAAGTGGGGCAGGTAGGACAGGGTCTGCACCGTCTTTTTAAAGCGCAGGTTGCGCAGCTCGTTGAGCAAAATGGCGAAAATCATGGGAAGGGGAAACAGGAAAATCAGCGCGCTGAGGTTTAGTTTCAGCGTGTTGAGGATGTACTGCAACAAATTGGGGTTGGAGAACAGGCGCTCGAACCATCTGAAACCGACATACTTGCTGCCTTCAAAACCCCGCAGCAGCTTGTAATCAAAAAAGAGGTGCGCAAAAACCACATGGGCATGTACTTGAACAGCGCCAGATACAGCAGTACCGGCAGCACCATCAGATAGATGTAGCGGTCGCGCCAGAGACGGCGCTTCACCCTTGCCCAGGAAGCCCCCTTTGCCGGGTCGGAAACATACGGTTTCTGCAATAGAACTCCTCTCCGATAAAGCATATACACTTGATCACAACAGTTTTGTAAGCAGCATCAGTATACCTGTTCCGTCCGCCCCTTGTCAACTTAGGCGGCGGGTCAATCCTTCCCCGCGCGCGGGGCAAATAGGAAGATATTTCAAAGAAAAAGGGGCTGGGCGCATCCGCTCATCCGCCTGCCTCCATCATGCCTGGGCGAGACCAATGCGCATCCAAAGGCATGGCCGATGGATTTCATTATCCTGTTACGACAGTTTCCGTCCCCAGTTGTCGGTAGAGAGGCCCATCAGCAGAAAGAACAAATCAAACACTACGCCCATACCCAGCAGACCGAAGGTAAACAGATACAGCACGCCCGCCCCGTATCTGCGCACATAGAACTTATGCGCGCCAAATACGCCTAAAAACAGACACAGAAAGAAGGCGGCCCATCTGCGTTTGGGAGATTTTTGCATTCGATACAATGCTTCCTGGGTGGGTATGTAGCTTTGGGCGATCTGCTGCACAATGGCTTCTATCTGCTGGGGGTTTGGCGCGGGTTTTTGCCGTCTGTAGGCGCCGCAGTAAGCGCATCGGTCCGCCTCATCCCGGTAAGGCGCGCCGCAATTGGGGCATTTCATCTGGTATCCTCCCCCTTTGTTGCCTGCATCATATCACCTCCCCAACCCATCAGCAAGGGCGCCGGGGCGCCCTTCAAATGCCGGCGCAGGAATTTCCTTTACAAAATGCGGTAATCTGGTATAATAGAAGGGCGTTGAAAAGGACGGGCTGGGCCACAACCCCAGAGCGAGCCGGGGAGGGTGCAAGCCCGGCGGAGGTTAACCCAGCCAGATCACCTTGGAGCATCGGCTTAGCCGCGGCAGCCCCCGATACAGGGCCAAAGATGGGCGTTCAACGCCAATTTGGGTGGTACCGCGGAGCACTCCGTCCCATGTGGGATGGGGATTTTTTTATGGAGGCAGCTATGTATCAGAGGGTTCCTACGGATATGAACTTCGTCGAAAGGGAAAAGCAGACGGCGCAGTTCTGGAAAGACAATCAAATCATGGAGAAGAGCTTCGCGCTGCGGGACGGCTGCGAGCGCTTCACCTTTTACGACGGGCCGCCAACCGCCAACGGCCGCCCCCATATCGGCCACATCATCACCCGGGCCATGAAGGACTTGATTCCCCGCTATCACACCATGAAGGGCAAAAGCGTGCTGCGCATCGCCGGGTGGGATACCCATGGCCTGCCGGTGGAGCTGGAGGTGGAAAAGCGCCTGGGCATCAACGGCAAGCCGGAGATTGAAAAATACGGCATCGAGCCCTTCATCCACGAGTGCAAGAAGAGCGTTTGGAACTACCTGAACGAGTGGCAGGAAATGTCCGAGCGGGTGGCATACTGGCTGGATATGGAGCATCCCTACGTTACCTACCACGACAGCTATATTGAGTCGGTGTGGTGGAGCATCAAGCAGATTGCCGAAAAGGGCCTGTTGTACAAGGGCCACAAGGTGGTGCCCTTCTGCCCCCGCTGCGGCACGGCGCTTTCCAGCCACGAGGTCGCCCAGGGCTATCAGGAGGTGGAGGAGTTCTCCGTCTTCGTGCGCTTCAAGGTAAAGAACATGGCGGATACCTACCTATTGGCGTGGACCACCACACCCTGGACGCTGCCCAGCAACGTGGGCCTGTGCGTCAACCCCAAGGAAGAATATGTCCATTTCAAGACGGACGGCCAGACCTTCATCATGGCCAAAGCCCTGCTGGAAACGGTGCTGGGCGCCGAGGCTGTGGAAAAGGGCGAAGTGCTTAAAACCCTGACAGGCAAAGAGCTGGAGGGGCTGGAGTACGAGCCGCTGTACCGCCTGGCCCAGGTGAAGGAAAAGGCCTGGTATGTGGTGTGCGACAACTATGTCACCCTAAGCGACGGCACCGGCATCGTGCACATCGCCCCCGCCTTTGGTGAGGACGACGCCCGCATCGGCCGGGAATACGGCCTGCCCTTTGTGCAGCTGGTCAATACCCAGGGTGAGTTTGTGGACAAAACCCCTTGGACAGGCGTGTTCATCAAGGACGCCGACCCCCTCATCATGGAGGATTTGGAAAAGCGCGGCCTGCTGCTCAAGCGCCAGCTCTTTACCCATAACTATCCCCATTGCTGGCGCTGCGACACGCCGCTGATCTATTACGCCCGGGGCGGCTGGTTTATCCGCATGACCCAGGTGAAGGACGACCTGGTGCGCAACAACCGCTCCATCACCTGGTACCCGGAGAATGTCAAGGAAGGCCGCATGGGCAACTTTGTGGAGAATGTCATCGACTGGGCTTTAAGCCGCGAGCGGTACTGGGGCACGCCCCTGCCCGTGTGGCTGTGCGATTGCGGCCACATGCATGTAGCGGGCAGCAAGCAGGAGCTTACAGACATGGCAGCCCGTCCCTTTGACCTGCCCGAGCTGCATAGGCCCTGGATTGACAATGTGGTGCTGAAGTGCCCCGCATGCGGCGGCGAGATGCACCGCACCCCGGAGGTCATCGACTGCTGGTACGACTCAGGCTCCATGCCCTTCGCCCAGTGGCACTACCCCTTTGAGAATCAGGATAAATTCAGCGAAACCTTCCCGGCGGACTTTATTTCCGAAGCGGTGGACCAGACCCGTGGCTGGTTCTATTCCCTGCTGGCTATCAGCACCGTGGTGTTTGACCAGTCTTCCTACAAGAGCTGCCTGGTGCTGGGCCATGTGCAGGACAGGGATGGCCGCAAGATGTCCAAGCATCTGGGCAATGTGGTGGATCCCTGGACCGTGCTGGATAAACAAGGCGCGGACGCTGTGCGCTGGTACTTCTATACCGCCGGCGCCCCCTGGCTGCCCAGCCGCTTCTATGACGAGGCGGTGTCCGAAGGCCAGCGCAAGTTCATGAGCACCCTGTGGAATACCTACGCCTTCTATATCCTCTACGCGGACATCGACCAGTTTGTCCCCAGCGAGCATCCCCTTGACAAGGTGCAATTGACGCTGATGGACAAATGGATCCTCAGCCGCCTGAACTCCACCGTCAAACTGGTGGACGAGGGACTGCCTGTGATGCGCATCACCGAATCGGCCAACGCCATCCAGGAACTGGTGGACGATTTGAGCAACTGGTATGTGCGCCGCGGCCGCAGCCGCTTCTGGGGCAAGGGCATGGCGGGGGATAAGGAAGCAGCCTTTGCCACCCTGGCCCATGTGTTGAAGACCATCACCCTGCTCATCGCCCCCTTCACCCCCTTCATGGCGGAGGAAATCTACCAGAACATGGTGCGCACCGTGGATAAGAACGCCCCCGAATCGGTGCACCTGTGCGATTTCCCCGTTGTGGATGAAAGCGCCATTGACGCGGACATGGAGCGCCAGATGAAGGCGCTGCTGGAGGTGGTGCAGCTGGGCCGCGCCTGCCGCAACCTTGCCAACCTGAAGGTGCGCCAGCCCTTAAGCCGCCTGCTGGTGCGCGGCGCCCGCTTTGACGCCCCCTACGGGGAGCTGGCCAAGGACGAGCTGAACGTGAAGGAAGTGGTCTTCACCGACGATCCCGCCCAATTCAACGGCTATCTGCTCAAGCCCCAACTGCGGGTGCTGGGCCCCCGCTACGGCAAGCAGCTGGGCCAGATTTCCAAAGCCCTGGCGGAAACCGACGGCACCGCCGCCGTGGCCGCCTTTGACAGGGGCGAAACCATCACCCTCAAGGTTGGGGAAATGGACGTGGAACTCAGCCGTGACGATGTATTGATTGAGACGGTGCAGAAGCCCGGCCTCATCGCCCAGGAGGAGCGGGATGTCACCGTCGCCCTGGATACCGTGCTGACGGAAGAACTGCTCCAGGAAGGCTTTGCCCGGGAAGTGATCAGCAAACTGCAGACCATGCGCAAGGACGCCGGCTTTGACGTGGTGGACCGCATCCATGTCACCTGCCAGACCGACGCGGAATTAACCGCCGCTATCAGTGCCCATCAGGGCATGATCAACGACGTGGTGCTGGCCGAGTCCTTCACCTTTGAAAAGGCTCCCGAAGGCGCCTACACCCAAAACTGGGATATCAACGGCAAGGAAGCTGCGCTGAGCGTACGGAAAGCCTGATCCGCCAACAGAATTGTTCCCCACCAGCCGCGCCCGGCACAAATGCCGGGCGCGGTTTTTGCGGGCTGTGCAGGCCTGGCAGAATCTTGCCGCTTACAGCCGCCTCGTTTGTCATAGGGGCTTATCCCGTGGTATAATATAAATGGATTCACAGGAAGGAGGGTGTGCATGGCTAAAGCGCAGGGCGTCAAAACGGTTGCCCAGAACCGCCGCGCGCGCCACGAATTCTTTGTGGAGGAAACCTTTGAGGCCGGTATCGAATTAAAAGGCACAGAGGTGAAATCCATGCGGCAGGGCAAGGTGAACCTGAAGGAAAGCTACGCCCAGGTGCGCGATGGCGAAGTGTTGGTGCAAAGCATGCACATCAGCCCCTACGAACAGGGCAGCTACTACAACACCGACCCCTTGCGCCCCAAAAAACTCCTGCTGCACAAGAGTGAAATCCGCAAACTGCAGGCTGCCGTGCAGCGCAAAGGCTACACCCTGATTCCGCTGGAAGTGTACCTGAAAAACGGCCGGATGAAGATGGCGCTGGGGGTTTGCATCGGCAAACAGCTCCACGACAAGCGCGACGACATCGCCAAAAAGGACGCCCAACGGGATATGGAGCGCGCGCTGCGCGCGGGCAGCAAGACCCTCCGGGAATGAGGGCACACATGGGGGTGCACTGGTTTCGACGGGGATGGACGGGGATATGGTAAGCGAGCCGCGGCCCCTGAACCGCGTAAAAACGGGGAAATAAAAGTAACTGACAACAATCAGAACTTAGCTTTCGCGGCCTAATTGCCGCGGACGTCGGCCCCAAGCGCTCACGGCTTGAGATTACCGGCGCCATTGATGTGAGGAACAGGTTCGTCAAAGCTTTGAGGCGATACCGGTAAAATGAAGCTACCAACCCGGGCAGCCCGCCTGTAAGCGGCCCGGCAAGGGAATCCCAAACTGCAGGCTCCGCTCGGAGAAAACTGTGTCATCGTGTCTTCGGACAGGGGTTCGATTCCCCTCACCTCCACCAGAGGCGAGCCAGACGAACCAGGCAACGGTCTACATGATCGAAAGCAGGTTCGTTCTGGCTCTTGCCTTATCAAGCACATAGAACCGCAAGAGCCGCCACCCATCAGGGCAGCGGCTTTTGCTTTGTCACCTGGTATCAGATGATGCCGATGAAACTAATGGATATTGGTTGTCGGTTCGTTTCCTGCAGGGGTTGCAGCTGCGCCGATTGTCTTCTCATATGCCTTCATGGCGGCAAACCACACGATGAACGAATTGCCCGGAATTATCAGTATGTCAGCAATCTCGAATGGTGATTTGAGCACTATTTTGGCGATGATGACCACAAGCACTGACACGACAAATGCCATTGTCCGTATCGTCTCGATGCCGGCTTTTCGCATGAACACCGTTTTGACTCCTTGTGTAATCAGGCCTGCAACCAGGATCATGCCGGTCATGGTGGCCAGCACCTCCTTGCCCAGCAGCTGCGTGGGGTCTATGTCTGCGGGTTTGTCCAGCTCCATAGGCACGGCATCCACCGCCTCCGCCATCGCCAGGGGCATCATCGTCAGCAGCAGGGCCACCATGGCCAGCAAAAGGATTATCATGTACTTCTTCATTTTGGGGTCTCCTTCCTCTTTACCAGATGTTTATAAAAGTCTTTGTGTGCGTCCTGCAACCGCTCCCCGACCTCAGGAATGGCTTTGAGGGCCTCTGACACCTCCAGCAGCAGCGTCATGATGGCGCTCATGTCGCCGTCCTGCTTAGCGCTGTGTCTGTCCAAGGATTCCCCGACACGGGTTACATCCTCCTTCAGGTCATCCATGCCCTTCTTAATATCCTTGATTTCCTTGTCGTGACTTTTCACACTGTCTACCTGCCTTATGACATGATTTGTCTTGATCGCGGTCCGCCAGACAAGCGCAATCAGTCCGCCGATGAACACAAAGAACAGCCACCACAGCTTCTGCAGGGTGTCGATGATTTCCATCTATATCACCCCTTTCAGGGCATCAAAAAGCGCCTGTGCGGCGCTCTTGGAGATGGTGAGTGTGATGTTGTCACCCGGCGGCGCAGTACCGCCTTGGGCATCACCTGGGCGCAAAAACTCCGTCATCATCCAACCGGTCTTGCCGGCATAGCTGATCTGCCACCAGGCGCCTTGCTTGGCCAGCACGCCCACCGATGCGCCCACCGGCACATTGGCAATGGCGGTAGCCTTTGTGCTGGCCGACTTGCGCAGCCTGACCGTGCTGCCGCTCTCGGCATAGACCTGTGCGTATTCCATGGGTATCACCTCCGGTGGTTGATAGTCAGGGGCTTTACCCCGGTCTGAGTAGTCCACCATGTCCGGTGGGAAGTCCGCGATAATATCCCAGCTGTTGGTGCCGATCTTGGCGGTGGACCATCCGGGCCCATTGCGTGTCCAGGAGCCATCAGACCGCTGGCCATATCGTGTGCTATCCAGGATGCGTCCGTCATCCGTCCCCAAGCCAATGTGGTTGTAGTCAATCTGGTCTACATGGTTTCTGTATCGCGACGGCAGGTTGTATCCGGGCTGACCTGGCAGCAAGGTTTTCAGCACCGCGCAGCCATCATAGAGCTGGCTTCGTTCAGTCAGCGGGCGCAGGTTCTTCAGTTCATAACGTGCCCACCAATTGCTGCCGACAAGGTCACTGCGGCCGCCGTGCCGGGTGATAATGTTCTCGATGGACTTAATGCAGTCCATCTCGGCATAGGAAAACCGCCCTATTTGCAGGCGGTATAATCTTACGAGCTCTTTGCTTTTTATCATGCTGCCTCATCCCACCCATAAACTCCAGGCACCCATGTGTTTGAATCCGCTGTGGATATCCATCTCTTGCCGTCATGCGTCACTTTATCCCCCACAGCATACGCATTGTGCGCCCCTGTCGGCTGAATCCACTCCGGCCACTCTTCTTGAGGATTGCCAATCTTGGAATACTCGCTGGCTGTTTGATTCGGAGGCCAATGAAGCTGGAAAGTTCCAGATTTACCGTCATTCACTTTATAAAAAT
Source organism: uncultured Clostridia bacterium (assembly GCA_937894675.1). Taxonomy (GTDB): domain Bacteria; phylum Bacillota; class Clostridia; order Christensenellales; family Aristaeellaceae; genus DTU024. The sequence continues at coordinate 113,996 of CALCQO010000002.1, read as the reverse complement.
CATCGCCGTGTCGGAACATCATCTTTTCTCGGTAGGGTTTACCGATGAGATCCTTCCATTCAGGAAAGATTTCTTTATATTCAATTGCTTCTTCTTCTGTAATATCTCCAAAAGCAGCCATGCGTTGGAAAGCAAGTGTCGCCGCTGCTAGAATCTTACCGGAAGAGGGGGGTGGGGCTGGAAGAGCGTCAATGTCTGCCTGTATCTCCTCAGCTGTGCGCTCGACGGCCTTACCATCCGCCAGTTTGTAACGGTACACACCCTCGTCCGCTATCAGCGGTTTTAACAGGTAGTTGCCTTGTGCGTGGTGGTAGCGGTCGCCATCCCCTTCGTCAATTAGTGCCCATCCATTTACATCGGGCAGAAAAGCGTCAGAGTTGACCGATGTGATGCGGCCTGCTTCATCTGTTTTTACATAAACTTTATACATAGTCACTCCTTATAGATCGGCACTTGCATGCACGTTTAATGTTAAAGATGTTGATGAACTACCTGTAAAACTTTTATTAACGCAAACCTCTGTTATTTCTCGATTGTTAGAAACTCTGACCGAAGTTATAAGCCCCTGGATATTGGCTTGTATACTGTGTATCGTGCAAGCTCCGAACACCATTGTCGGGTTTATTCGCATTGTTACAGGAAAAGGAACACATCCGTAAAAGTAAGCCGTGTTGGAAACGTGTGCGTAATATTGCAATATACCCTCCGCAGGCGCATAAAATCGCTGACACTTCGGCAGCTCAACCGCATAGTCCATCGGCGGGTCAAGGTGCAGGGTGCTGCCTGTGCCGAGTTCGAGTTTGACAACCTCAACGTTCTGGCCCCCCGATGCCGCAAAGCGCACAAACATGTAGCCCACGTTATAGCCAAGTGTCGCCGTTCCGAAGCCCGTCAGCGTGATGCCCACCGTTCCCGCCGCCGTTGGGAATGCGCCCGTCCCGCTGTGGATGTTTGATCCAACCTTAACGGATACGGTAACGGTTTCCCCCGCCAGATACAGACCCTCTATGCGCTGCTCAATCACCGCGCCGCTTGCCATCGTCATGTATCCTGCCGCGACGGTCACACTTCCGCTGTTAAGTATCCATCGGTCAAAGAAGTACCCTGCGGAACTGATTGTGCCTGTGACTGCCCTTTGGTTAATGGGATTGCGGAAGTCCCAATTGTGCAACAGGTTGGGGTAGGCCTGGTCTATGGTGAGCACACTGGCGGCCGCAGTTTGTGCCGCGGTCGCACTGGCGGCAGCATTGCTCTCACTGGCGGCCGCAGCATCCTTGTGCTGCCCGGCCAGGGTGGCGCTGTTGGCCGCGTTGCTGGCGCTTGTCTCCGCCGCCCCCTGCGCAGTCTCCGCAGCGCCTTGGGCGGTTTCCGCGGCTCCTTTGGCGGTCACTGCTTGGTCTCTGGCTGTCTCCGCCGCCGTCTGCGCCGCTTGAGCTGCCAGCATCTCTACCGTGGTCGCCGACACCATCATCTGCTCCCAGATGAGCGGGTTGGTGCCTGGCTCAACCCCTGTCTGTGGCGTCTTGCTAACCAGAATGTAGAGCGCACTTGTATGCATAACAGCGTTCATGAACTTGTATTCCGTGGCTGCATTGTAAGCGCCCTTGTAGCGCATTCCAGCTTGCCCCAGGCTGTGCCTGATGTTCGCCTCACTCATGCTCACTCACCCCTTTCAACGCGTCCAGCTCAGCCCGAATGCGTTGCAGCTCAGCTTCCATCGCCCCAATGTCCACCACCCGCACCAGCACGATGGCGTGTTCCACCGGCTCGGTATATCCCTCGTAACGCGCATACCCGTCATCAATCACGATGTTGCCGCTTCGTAGCGCGTCCTGCTTCGCCTTGCTGATACCGGCAGGCAGCACGATGCGGATGGCCTGCCGCCTGTCCGGGCCCCAGGTCTCTTCTAGGATGCTGCGGGCCTCAATCTCCTGCCCTTCCGCCGTGATTTTCATGTTTGCCTCCCATACGCGGGGTTCCTTTGATAGTTCGGGCACCAGCCGTATTGGTGCTCATCATTCCATTGCACGCTGCCATCAGGCGGATTTCCGCACACGCGGACGGGGTGGCTCATATTCCCCTGGCGGGCCGTGGTCACCACGCGCTGGTGCACGCAGTTTTCACAGCACTCCATGGCCGGGTTATAAGCGCAGTATTTCTCGCTCTCCCGTACCGCCCGCTCATCCAGCCCCACGTTGTCGCAGTACAGGCATTTGTAGGCAGTCACTTTTCTTGGCATGTTGCCCCTCCTAATAAATCCCAATGGTGCGGGTCACAATCGCGCCCTTAATCATTAACTGCGCCTTCATGCGGGTGAGCGCATTAGGCGTCAGAATAATCACGTGTTGCGTGTCGCGCGTGATTTTCGCGCCAGACACACTCAAGTATGGCGCGATGTTAAAGTTAACTTGCTCCCCGGCAGACGCGTAGATGGTTGTCCCGTCCACTTGTAGCACGCAGGCGGTTGCTTGCCCCGCCTCATAGATGCCGTAGATCAGGTCATGGGCGTGGGCCGGGATGGTCACGCTGTGGCTGTGCGCGGCAATATCCACCGCGTGGGTATGGCTTGGCACACTGTGGGTATGGTTTAATAACGTCAGTCCATGTCTATGCGCAGAATTGTAATGCCTATGGTTTCCGGCTGATCCGTCGGCATAATCGCTATAGAATGTCTGATCATTTGTATACCCAGAAGTTATTCCGCCGCCGCCGCCGCTCGTGCTCCCGCCCCCGCTTCGGCTGGTGGGCGAGCTGCCCCCGCCATTGCTGCTGGTCTGCACCCCGCCGCCGCCGCTGGCAGCACCCTTGCTCGTCGCCCGGAAGGGCTCAAACCAGAATGTCAGCAGCACCTTATCAATCGCCACCAGGTCGCCGGGCAGGTTAAACCGGATGCGGAAGGGATAGGTCGGGTCGGCCTCGTCCTGGAAGTTCATGGTGTAAATGTTGGCACCGTTGCGCATGGTGCCGTCACGCATTACCGCGAATGGGGCGATGTCGGGATTTGGGTTTCCTGCCCACATCAAGTAGCCCAACGCATGATCAGTAGATAACCCGAAGGCATTTGCCCCTGTCCCGCCGCGGATATTGAAGTATCCGTTGCTGAACAGTTCCATACCGTGGCGGCTGATATCGATATAGGAAGTTTTTAAGTTGCTGAGCTGCGTGTCCAAGCGGAACGCGCCGATGAGCATATCGATCATCAGCTCGCCTTCAGCGGTCATCGTGTAGTTGTTCGGGCCTTCGTACCAGAGCACACCGTCATCGTCCAGCATGAAGTTAGAAGCATCCCCGCTGCCCCAGTCCATCATGAACAACTCGCCGTCCAAGTAGTCGGCCACGGCGTACAGGCGCACCTCATCAATCATGCAGCGAATCACGCCGCGAAAGTCAACATCTGCCGCGTTAATCTCGATGGTCTTGGTGCCCTGATGCGCCGGATCCGCGTTCCATAGCGCGTCTGCTTCCAAGTTGTCACTGATGCGCTGCCAATGGATGGCTCCCTCGGGAATTCGGTGCGTGATGTCCAGACCGCTGTGATATATCCGAAGCGTGCCCACCGTCTGGGTGTTGTCCCGGTCCAGGATGGTGCCGTTGCTCCACTCGATGACCAGCTGCTGTCCGGTGGCGTTCTTCGCAAAATCCTCAAAGATGCCGGGCACCAGCTGGTCAACGCCAATGCTATGCGCTTCCACGTTATGCGCTTTGATGGCGCCAATCATCGCCTCCGAGGCGAATATCTGCTGCACATCCAGCAGGTCGGCGGTGATGCTGGACTTAACCAGTTTCTCACCAGCGTTCAGGCTCACGTCCGCGACATCATCATTGCTGATCTGCCGCAATTCGGTGATGACCTGCCCGTCCGCGTCCACCGTAAGGCGGTAAAGCGCTCCACTGGTACCCTGTACAATTAATTGCCCGGCGGTCAGGCTCACGATGTTGGCCTCGCTCACGGCCAGTCGGTCGATGATCAGCCTGCCGCCAATCCCGTCCCGGATGATGGCCGTGCCCGCTGCCAGGTCCTTGAGCTTGGCGTAGTCAATGCCGGCCGTGCCGATATGCACATCCTCAATCGCGCCGTCTTTGATATGGATTCTGCCAACGGCGGCGTCATCGATTTCAGCCTCGCCAATGGCTGCTTTCCCGATTTTGGTGCGGTCAATGGCGGCCAGCCCGATTTTGATGTTGGTCACGCTTAGGTCGCGCAGTCTGGAACCGTCCAGGTCGTTGGGGCGCAATTTTTCGCCCGAGATGCTGCGATTGGGTAGTTCATAGCCCGCGATGCCGCCCATGCGGATGCGGTGCATCTCGCCCAGGCGCACGTTTTCATAGCGCAGCGTCAGGCAGTTCCATTCATAGGCGATGACCTGCGCAGCCACTTCAAATCCGTGGTAGGTATCAATCACCGGCACCGTGTCATACAGCTGCAGCGGCTCAAGGTTCTTGTACTGCGCGTATTCCTCGGTGTCGCCCAGCGCGATGAACTCCACATCCAGCGTCACCGCGGGTTTGTCCGCGCCTCTGAGCCACTCCTGCGCAACCGCTTCGCGCAGCATGGCGTACACATCGGCCAGGGTCACGTTATTGGCGGGCTCCCGCTCGTCCACGCGTACCTTGGCCTCGTCCACCTCCATCACCCAGCTGATGGGCTTGGGGTAGCTGCCCGCGCTCGGGCTGTCGATAAAGACTTCCGGCAGCAGGATGTCGTTGCCGTCCTGGTCGCGTCCTACCGGGATGATGCGTGTCACCACATCCTCCATGTTGACGGTATACAGCACTCCCATCAGATTCTTGCCGTGCCGGATAGACACACCACGGTCGATGGTCGGGTTGTTCAAGATGTGGATATGCTCATTATCACGGATGACCTTCGCCCGATGCGTGTATGCGATGCCGTGGTCCGGGTCCAAGATGGCCTCCGTGAGGTTCATCAGCCGGTAGTTGGCCGTCAGCGCGTCCGTGCGGTTCGTGGTCAGCTGGATGCTGTGGGCGCCGATAATCGCCCCCTGCAGCGCCGGGACGGCGGTGGCCAGGGATACGCCCTCATAGTTCGCGGAAGGCCCAAGGATGAGGTTTGAGGCATCGTAGCTGATATGCCGCGCGTGGATGGTCAGTGTGTGCTCTGCGGTGTCCGCCTCCAGGCTGTACACACGGAATTGCTGCATCCAGGTGCCTGTGGCAGCCGCGTCAGGCAGGTCCACCGCAGGCACCGGCACGGCAATCACGGAGCCATTGGAAATCCCCTGAACACGTTCGTCCAGGGGATGCGTTAGGGTTAGTTCGTATTGTCCGCAGGCTTCCTCGTTCACCACACAGGAAAAGGGCTGCAGGATGCTATCCCCAAACTTAATCAATCAGAGCCCTCCTCACTTACACAAATCGCCAGTTTGGTTCCACCTTGATGCCGGTGATACCGCCGGTCCACAGGACCGCGTTGTGCCCCGGGTCAATGTACTGCGGCCCACCCTCAACCATTGATGCCTGATACACGGTACCGCTGGGGTCGGTAATCACATCGGCTGCCCAGTCCAGGATGATGCCGCCGGTCATGCCGCTGATCTGCACCGGTTGCGTATTGATAGATAGCACACCGTTCCCAGAGCCATAGACCGTTATTTTGGGCAGCGCCGGGGTGTTCCCGGGGTTCGTCAGCTGCGCCGGGCTTGCGGTCAGTTCGATGGCCAGCGCCGATGGATACAAGTATTTCTCAGGCTGCACAACCACCACCAGGGTGAAGGCCCTGTATGGGTTCCCCCGGATAATCTTGTTCATGTCGATTTGCGCGGCGATTCTCGCCTTGTATCGCCTGTTCGGCTCATTGCCTGCCACCAGGTCACCCGCGCCGCTTAACCACGCGAATACGGCGTCAATGTTGGAGCCGGGGATGAGCGAGCACTCAAACGCGCGGCTGTAGCTGTCAAAGATGGTGCGGTTGGATTCGGCCACCGTCAGCGTGCCGCTGCGCCCGGGCACAATCACGCTGGTGATGCGCTCCGGCGGGCGGGAGATGGGCGGGTACTCATTGACCACCACGCCCATGCTGTCGCTGCGCACGCCCTTGAAGATGAAATACGGTAGTTGCATTTAGCCCCCCCTCAGCGTGGACCCGTACCCGGCCACGCGCCGGCGGCGTTCTCCCTCCAGTTGGGCGGCAAGCGCTTGCGCGTCAAGCCCATTTTGAAGGGTCATGTTTTGTATGTTTAGGTTGGTATTGGCGTTTAGCGTGCGGCTCACGCTGCCCGCGGTCGCCACGCTCGGCACCATGCTCGGGATGGCGATGGAGCCCATGGTAGCGCTCAGCTTCGCCAGCGAGGGAAGCCCGGCGGTCAGGCTCTTCTTCAAGCCCTCTACAATCATGGTGCCGCTCCACTCGGATTTCTTAGACGGACTTTTGATATCTGCTCCGTCATTGATTCCCCTTGCAGCAGCTGCGCCCAAGTCGTATCCGGCGTTGTAGGCAGAACCTTTGCCACCAACCAGGTAGCCCACCAAACCCGTAACGAGGTTGGCGGCGGCATTTGTTCCTACGCCGCCCATGGGTTCCAAGCTGCTTTCTGCGGCCGTAACCAGCAACCCTCCGCCCCGGTGTCCGGCTTCCTGTCCCGCCGCGCCAAACTTCTCTTTGTCATAGAGCGTCTTGGCGTTGTTGTCCGCTGTGCTCGACAGGGTAGACTGGTCGCTGGTCGCGCCTTCCACCGCTTTGGCGGTCCCCGCCTTGCCGGCGTCCAGACCGTACTCTTCTGCCTTCCCGGTATCGAATAGGTTCTGGATAACCGTGTCCAGCGCTCCCTCGGCCACGCTTGTGTCAATCTGGCTGGCGTCCACGCCGGAGAGAATGGTGGTGATTGCGCTGTTGAAGTCCACGTTTTCGCCCAGCTCACCCATGGCCATCTGAAATTCGGCGCCAATCTCCCGGGTGATCCCGAATACAGCAAGCTGAATGCCTGCCAGCTGCGACATGGTTGGCTTCTCAGCGGAGATGAAGTCCTGTATCTTGATTTTGGTATCTTCAGGCAGGTCGGTGTTCTCAAGCGTGGTGGCGAGCTGTTGCTTCAGCCCGTCCATGGCGGATGAATAATCCTCCGTGCCCACCTTGTCGATGACCGTTTTGACGCTGTTGGCCAGTTCCTCTGCCTGGTCCTTGATGGCGCGCAGGCGCTCGATTTCCTGAAGCTGAGCGTCCGCACCGGTCCTGGTCGCGGTCGCCGCGAACAACGCGTTCAGCTGCTCCGTCATTTTGGTGTTGGCAGCGCCTATCGCAATCGCAGCATCGTCGGAGGTCTTAGCCATCACCTGCACAATGGTGTTGTACGTGGCGCTGCCGACCTCGGCCTCATCAAGTAATCGCTGCTGTTCAGCCAGGTCAGCCTGTAGCCGCTCATTGATGGCGGCCACCTCAAGCGCCCTCTGGCCTTCCACATACCCCACAGCGGTACCGAGCGTGCGGCCATCGCCCTGGCCTGCGGAGGCGAGGGTATAGGCGGCTTTCGCGGCGGCTACCGCCTCATCATTGGCCAGGGTAATCTCGGTACGAATCGCGCCTATCTTTGCAAGTAGGGTCTCGAGAGCCGCAATCTGCTCATTGGTGGCGGCGCCCTTGTTCTTGCCGATTTCAGCCAGCAGCTTGTCGAGCTCTTCCTTGTAGGTCGCCAGCTCACCGGTGGCCGTGGTGGTTTTTTCCGTTACATTGGCGATGATGCTTTGCTGCTCACTCTCGGGGATGTCCAGCTTGTCCATCGTGGCCGTCAGGCTCTCAACGGTCTTTTGCAGGCTCGCGTCCGCCAGCTTCAGCGTAGTGTTCACCTGGTTGGAGACTTCCTTGGCGAAGTCGTTGCGCTCGCGCCACAGGAACTTACCGTCCGATAGATACTGGCTCAAGGCCATGCTCAGCGCTTCCGTATCCGTGCTGATGGACAGCGTGATGTCGTATTTTTTGTTCGCGGCTTCGATGCCCTGCTCAATGCCGCGCTGAATTTCGTCAACCTGGGTCTGGTCTACCTTGAACTCGATGTTCTTCAGCGCCTGCTTCAGCTGCTCGGCGGGCGTTTGTGCGGTCAGCAAAGCATAGCTGAGGGCGCCCACAGCGCCGACAGCCAGCGCGGCCCAGCCCATCGGCCCCGCGAACAGCGTGAACATGCTACTCAGGGCACCGGCGAGTTTGCCGACAATCAAAATCACCGGGCCAATCGCTGCCGCGATGCCCGCAATTTTGATGATGGACGCCTGTGTGGCCGGGTCCAGGTCTCTGAACCGCTCCACCAGGCCGGAGACCGTGTCAGCGGCTTTGCGCAGGTAGGGGGTCAGCTTGTTGCCAATCTCGACCGATGCCGCGGTGATGCGGTTCTTGGTGCGCTGCAGGATGCCGGCCAGGCTGTTGTTGCGCTGCTCGGCCTCCCGGGTTAGGGCGGTGTTGTCCCGCCACGCGCTGTTACTGCTTTGTAATGTGCGGGTGAACAGGTCGCCCGCGCCGGTCAGACGCTGTAAGGCGTCCAGCGTCAGGCGCTCACGATAGCCCAGGTCCTGCAGCGTCAAGGCAACGTTCCCGCCGCTCTTCTCGATGCGTCCCAAGCCCTGGATAAACGCGTCAATCGCCTGGGCGGGGTCGGATTCCCACTGCGCCTTGAACTCTTTGGCGCTCATCCCGCTGATTTTGGCGAAGCCGTTCAGCTGCTTGCCGCCCTTGGCCGCGGCGATACCCATGTCCATCATTACGCGGCTCATGGCGCTGCCGCCGCCCTGCGCCTCAAGGCCCAGGGAACTCAGCGATGCCGCCAACGCCAGGGTGTCCGCCTCGCTTAGTTTGGCTTGCTTGCCGGCAGCGGCCAGACGCATGCTCATCTCCACGATGTCGCGCTCGGTGGTGGCGTAGTTGTTGCCCAACTCAACCACCGCGCTGCCCCAGCGGTCAAAGTCTGCCTGGTTCATTTGGTAGATGTTCGCGAACTGCGCCGCGGCGGTCGCGGCTTCGTTGGCGGTCAGGTTGGTGGCGTTGCCCAGGTTCACCATGACGCGGGTAAAGCCCGCGATGTTCTGATTCTGGATGCCAAGCTGACCAGCGGCCTCCGCCACACCCGCGATGCCGCTGAGCGTCTCGGGAAGTTCCCCGCCCAGGGCCATCAAATCTTTTTGCATGGCGGCCATCTCTTCGGCGGTGCCGTCCACGGTCTTTTGCACGCCCACCCAGGCGGTGTCCCAGTCAATGGCGGCCTTCACGGCGGCAGTACCCAGACCCACAATGGGCATGGTAATCGTGCGGGTCATCCCGCGGCCGATGGATACGGCCTTGTCCGAAAACGCCTTGGTCGCCTCCGCTGCCTTCCGGGCAGCGTCGCTCCAGGCGTGCCCGTACTTGCTCAGGCGGCTCTCGGCGTCCTTCAGCGCGGCCTCGGTCTGCTTAACTTTGGCGTTGGCATTGGTCAGCTGAACATTGTGATTGTTAACGGCGTTTGCGGCCTGTGTGATGGCCTTTTCGTTGGCAGCATAGGCGCCCTTGGCCTTGTCGAGTTCCTTGCCAAGCCGCTGCGTCTCTTCGGCGTCCTTGCCCTTGGATTGTACAGCCGCCTTATAGGCCGCCTCTGCGTCCTTGACAGCTTTGGCAAAGCCTTCCTGCTTGCCCTTGGCGGTCTCCAACCGCTTGCCCGCGTTGTCCACCTGCTGGGCGTATTGCTGCTGTATCTTCTTCTGGGCGTCCAGCGTGGTGCTCAACTGCTGCACCTTTGCCTTCATGCCTGCCGTGGTATTCTCAAAGCCCTTGATGCCGGCAGCCGCCTCCGCGAAGGTCGCGTTAGCCTGCCGCACAGCTGCGCCCAGCCCGCGCAGGTTCTGCTGGGCCGAGTTCGTTTCCATCGTGAGGCTGACTACCAGTTGCCGGATTTCGCTCATTTATATCGCTCCCACGCCAAAGAATGGCAAATCATCGATTGCTTCCGCGCCATACAGCGGATTCTTTCGCTCCTCGTTTCGGCCCAACAAAGCGAGGTAGCCGGTCAAGTCCATCTCATCGATGTCATGAAACCGGTACCCCTGCTCCATCAGGTTCGTATAAACCTGGTCCACAAAGTCCTGCGGCGATTTTATTTTGGCTTTTTCGGTGTCGGAATCGTCGCAGGAATCGGAAAAACCGTGAGCACCTTGGTGTTGAGGTTCATCATCGCCAGGTACAACGCGAACGCGTCCTTTATCAGGTCGTCCACCGCGTATCCATCCCACAGCTCGTCCGGGGAGAACTGATTGTCAAAAGCCATACAGAACCAAGCCGCGATGGCGTCATATTCCTCGTCATTGGGCAGGTAGTTCGCCTCTTCGCTCACCTGCTTGTAGATGCGGCCAATCTCGCCGGATGCCCGCTGGATGCGGCCCTTGAAAAACGGAACATTGTATTGCTTCCCGCCTACGGTTACCGTGTGCATGGTGCCTCCTTTAAAAAGAACCCCCGCCCAAATTGCTCAGGCGGGGGCGTAGTCATGGTTCAGTTAGGGGCTCGGGGGCGTCACCACGGGCAACACGGGCGCAGTGAAGAATCCCTCCGGGTCAGCCTGGGCGTCAATGATGTACTGCTTCAGGCCATCGTGCATCCGCGCGACCGCGCTGAAGGACATCTTGCCGGTCTGGCGGGTGATGTTGTTGCCTTCCTTCGTGTGGTAGGCAGCGGGAGCAAAGGCGGCCTTTGCGCGGTACAGCACCACGTAGCGGAAGCCGCCGCCCGACTTCTTGCTCTTCTCGCTCTTGAAGGCTAGGGCGCCGTAGGGCGGCTCATCACCAGCCTTGATAATCACGCCGCCGTCATCGCTGAGGGTGTGCCCCTGCAGCTTCGCGAGGTTCGCGGCGCTGAAGCCCACCGTCTCCAGCTCGATGGTGTACGCGGAATCGGGCGTCATGCTGTCCCATTCCACGTCATCGGCGTATATCTTGTTCGCCTCCGCGCCTTCGGGGTTGATCTGCGCGTCAATCGCGCCGGCCAGCGGGACCGCCGTTCCGTAGGTGATGGCGCTGTCGGTCTCGGTCTCAATGGGGAACCAGACCAGATTTTTCAAGCCAATCTGCATATGTTCTTCCTTTCGGGCTTATAGCCCTGATTCTCGTAGTAGTTTGGCGATGCCCTCGCCGGTTTGCTCTATCGCGTCTTCCTTGTGGGCATCAAACGCGGGTCGCATGAATGGATATGGCGATGCCTGCCAGGGGCCGCCGTGTCCGTATTCCAGGAAGGGCGGGTAGTAGTCGCCGCCGGGCCAATCAACACGATGGTTGCCCACCGTGGCCTTCAGGCGCCCACCGGTACCGGTTGTGCGCGTCTTGATGGAGCCTTGCACCTTGCCGGATTTCTTCTGCACGATGGCCTTGGCGGTGGCCTCGATGGGTTTGGCGGCATCTTCCAGCACACCGCGTACCTTGGCCCCGCCCAAGGCGCTCACCGCCCGGTCGATGTCGTTTTGAAACTCAATCAGGTCATCGAACTTGAAGCTCATTGCATCACTTCCAAGTCCCAGATGTGGTGAATGTAGCCGGTATCGTTTTCGTAGATGGTCCTGCGGTCTCGGATGAACACATGGGACACATCCAATCCGGCTGTGATGGCGTCCACCATCGGGTCGTATTCGGTTTTTGTGTAGCGGTCGACCTGGACAAACAAAAGGCCGCTGTGAATCTTGTCGTCAGCGACCTCGAAGGTTTTGTTGTACTCTGCCCACACCGTATAGTTGCCTGTGCTGGAGTGCTTGTAATGCTTCGCATTGGGGTCAATGGTCAGAAGCAGGGCTTTGAATTCTTGAATCGTCATCCGTGCACCAGCCTCTCCAGGGACAAGTCCATCACGCGCGGCCTGATGTCCACCACATATTGGATTTGGCGGACCTTGTACTCCTGCCCATCGATGAGCGCGGTATCGTCCGTGGTCACATCGTCCCGGCGCTGGACGCGGATGAGCTTGTCGATGCGCATGTCGTCCTACAGCCCCAGGTATCGCCGCTGCATCCCCACCATCCGCTCCTCAAAGCGCAGGGTGTAGAGGTCCACGGGCTGCAGGTTTTCCATATCGCCCGGGGCGGCGGTGTCGCGCATCTGCCGGATGGTGACGATGCCATCGTTAAACGACTGGCTCGGTCGGTTCTTCAACCGGCGCACCCCCATCCAGCTGCAGCGCGTTCAGTTCGTGGATGAAATTGCGCTGGAACAGCTCGAATGCGTCTGAGCGCACATACCGGCAGTAGTCCAGCAGCAGTTGCATCGCGTCACTCCGCGCTGTGTAGTCCAGAGCAAACCCGGCAAGCCTGTCCAGGTACGCGGTACCGCGCCCGATGATGTCCGTCAGTTTCTGGTCAAGCTCCGCGTCTACCCAGGTGACATCAAGGTAGTTTCGTACTTTTGAGAGCAGGCTTGCGGTTTCGCTCATTTTTTCGTCCTCCGCTTGGTGGGCTCTTTCGGTTCGTCAGTAACCTCTGCCACAAAGGGGCCGAGCGAGGAGGCGGTCAATTCCCTCACTCGCTCGGGCTTCGCGTCAAACTCGGTCCCAACTTGCCTGAGGTGCCCGGTCACTCGGTCAACGAATGGCTTGATGACTTGCACCTTCATGGCTCACCTCACTGGACCGGGGCCAGGGTGGTGATGTCCAGGTACACAAAGGAAGTGGCATCCTTCGGACGGCCGTTGCCGTACAGCTTGATCAGGTAGGTGCGCACATCCTCGAGGAACTTGTACTCGTCGGAGTACTCGATGCGCCCGGCCTTGCCAATGCCAAGGCCCAGGAAGTAGCGCTTGGGCAGGCCAAGCACCGCATGGTTGGCGGGCACGGCGGGGGACTGTACCACCGTGGTCGGGAAGGGGAACACGTTGGTGTTGTAGCCACCGGCGTTGTTCTTGACGGTGGTGGCGGGGAACACCTTGGTGAAGTAATCGGCGGGGTTGACCACCAGCACAACCTCGCTGATGGGGCGGGGCGCGCCGTTGGCATCGGTGGCCAGCGTGGCCAGCACGGGCGCCATGCCTGCGGGGTCCAGGGAGGCCAGGGTCACGGCCGCCTTTCGGGGGAACACGCCGCCGGTATCGCCGGTCAGGGCGCGGGTCATGCCCAAGGGCTTGCCGTTGCCGTCACCGTCAACCACAGCCAGTTCCAGGCCGGTGGCAATCGCCTCGGTCAGGATGGCGCGGACATAGCGGTCCAGCCACTGCGGGCCGAGCTCCAGCATCGCCTTGCAAACAGGAATCCACGCGCTGAGCTTCTTCTGGCCCAGGGGAATCATGCTGAAAGCCCCGGTCAGCTCGGCGGTGATGGTGCTGCACAGCTCGCCCCAGGTGGCCACGCCGCTGTGGGTGCTGATGACCAGCTCAATGGCTGCTTCCGTGTTCTGGAAGTCGATCATGTCCAGCAGCGGATAGTTGGTACGGATGTCCTCGAACACCATGTCAATGACGGTGCTGGGTAGGATGGTGTCATAGCCGGTCAGGGCCATCTTGGGGTTGGGGCTGTTCATGCCTTCCAGCAGTTTGCTGTAATAGGCATTCTCCTCGGCGGTCAGCACGTGCACGCCACGGCTGGCCAGGATGGAGCGGTCGGCGGCGGTGGCGGTGACCTTGTTGGCCTCGGCCAGCACCTGCTGCTGAATCATGTCGCTGAAGGCGACCATCGCGCTCTGCAGCGCCGTTTCATCATCGCCGGCCATGGCGGTGGACAGTTTGGTCATGACTTCCTGCTTCTCCTGCAGAAGGGTGTCCAAATTTTTCATGTTAGGCATTCCTTTCTTTCATCGCCTTCAGGCGTTCTTTGAAGGACTTGGGTCCTTCGGGCGCCCCTTCCGGGGGAATCTCTTGCCGGGCGGCTTGAACCGCCTCCAGGGTTGTTCTCAATTCGCCCAGGAGCGCCTTGAGCGTATCGAATTCCGGGATCATGTTCAGTTCCATGGTGTAGGTGCCGAGCGTCTTGCTCTTGTCGCTCATCCGCGCCATGACGGCGATGCGGGCGCTCTGATTCACAGCTTTCTTTTCTGCCTGGATGATGCCGGTGGCGAAACCCATCTCGACAGCGTCCGCAGGCGCGATGAACGTTTCTTTGTCAAGCATCCGCTGCAGTTCTTCGGCCTGGATATTCAGCTTGGGCAGATACCAATCAAGGGCCGCTTTGGTGATGGTTTCGAGGTTCTCTGCTACCTCCCGCAGGTCCTCAGCATCTCCGGATGCGTAGCTCCATGCGTTGTGGATAAACAGCAGGCTGCTCTCGTTCATCATCCGCTCGTCACCGGCCATGAAGATGTTGCTCGCAGCGCTGCAGGCAAACCCATCACAAATGGTGATGACTTTGGCTTTGTTGCGAATGAGGGCGTTACAGATAGCCATGCCTTCCTGCACCTCACCGCCGAAGCTGTTGATATAGACGCGAATTTCGTCTACATCCAGCGCATCAAGTTCCTGTACCAGGCCATAGGAGGTGACATCACTCTCGAGCAATGGCCAGGAGGTAATATCGCCATAGATATAGACATTGGCGACCCGGTCTTGCTGGACCATATTCCAGTATTTCATTGGTTTCATTCGTTCACACTCACTTTCAGGTAGGGTCACGGGCGCGTCTACGCATCGGCACCACCGCCTTGCGGGGCCATCGCCTCGGTGAAGGTCGTGAAGTTACGGGTGATAAAGTGCTGATCCGCCCAGTCCTCATCAATCAGGGGTTCGTCCAGCAGCCTGCGGATATCGTTCACGGATTGCACGCCGCTGGAAATCATCTTTTCAAGCGATGGCGCAACCGTAAAGATGTCGATATGCCGGATGCGTGTGGTGTCAATCAGCAGCCTGCGCCCCTTCTCAAAGCCCGCGTACCCGTTGCGCTTGCGGTTGATGCCTTCGCTCAGCAGGTCGGCCAGGGGGTCGATGCAGAAGGTTAGGTACATGTCCATGGCGTCCTTGAGCCCCTCCACGTTGCCGCGCAGTAGCGAGGGCGGAATGCCGAATGCCTTGCAGGTGAAGTCCGACACATCGTCAATCAACGCGCGGATGTCCCGGGTGCTTTCGCTGGCGTAGACCTTGGTCTCGTTTTCCTTGTACTCATAGCCATTTGGCAACGGCAGCACCGCGTTATCGCTGTTGAAGTAGGTATCAAACCAGCCCTTGATGCGCTCCTCGGTCTCCTTGCGCTTGGCTTCATCGCCCTGGAACATGCCGTCTACCTTGAGCACACCGCGGCGTCCACGGCTTTGCTGGTAAGCCTTCATGCCATAGGCGATGACCTTGCTGTAACTCTCAAAGATGGCATCGGTCAACTTCTTGACATTGTTGTTGTTGAGCTGGAAGTAGAGCACTTCGCTGCCCTGGAATGTCCGGCTCAGCGTCAGCCCGGCGACCGTCACATCCGTGAACAGGTCATCAAACAGCGCGTACGGCTTTCTTTGGAAGCTCTCAGCGACCTGCAACCCGCGGTCCATCTCCACCACCAGCGCCTCGTTGTGACGCAGCAGGTGATAGACCAGCTTATGGATAAACTCGCTGCTCGATTGGTTGCGGTTCGGTTCCACGTTCCACAGGTAGTATTCCCGGCCTTTGGTCTCGCGCTTGCCCTCGAATGTTCGAAATTCGCATTTGCTCATGCTGTTGGCAATCATGTTCGCGGCGCTGTCGAAGGCCAGCTCACGGATGGCGTAGCCCTGCAGCAGCTCCTCGATGTTCGGGTCACTGCACCATGGATCTCCGTTTAGGGAGAAAGTGGAATAGCCCAATACGTTGGATAGCCATGAAAAAAGTCCCAATCTCTCACCTCCTAGAACACCCACGGCCCGGTGTATGCGGTAATGTCCTGCTGGGTTGCGGTGGTCAGCTCATCCTCAATGCACATGGCAGCCACCAGCGCCATGAAGGGGTCGGTCTTGCGGCTGCGGCCCTCGATCTTGCCGTATCGCAGGTTGCCCAGGCGCTTGTCCTCTCTGGTGTTGCTGATGCAGGTGTTGTTGATGGCCCAGCGCATCAGTGGGTTTTCACCAAAGATCAGGTTGCCGTTCTTGAACAAGCTGTCAATCACCGGCGCAGCGATCAGCAGGTCGCTGGGCCGCACCAGCTTGATGGCCTTGTCCTCAGCCCGGAAGCCGCGCTTTTCAAGAGCACCTCGCATCAGCGCGAAGCGGTAATAGTCCAGCGCTCCTTTGGTAATGTGGTACTGCGCCGCCTGCTCATCCAGCCAGCGCAGCAGCAGCTCCGGCGCGATCTCCACATCGTCCACCGGCGTCAGCAGTCCAGCCTTTGCCCACTCCTGCCAGGGCGCTTTGATGCGTGGTATGTCCTTGCTTTTCAGGCACAGCCAGCTATGGGTAATCCAGTAGCGGGTATCCGCAACTTTCAGCAGCAAACCGGCAGAGGCAAAGTCACCCAGGCTGGCATAGTCAAAGCCAAACACAGCTTTGTGGCCCTTCAGGTCCGGCACCTCTTCCCGGCTGCACCTCAGGATGTTGGCCCAGCTGGCCACTTCCCGGTCCGGGTTGCCCTCCGGCAGGTTCATCCGCTTGGTCATGAAGGCGGTAAACTGGCTGGGGTCTGCCTGCCAGTCGATGAACTCCTTGGCAATTTCTTCCTTCAAGTCAGGCCGGTAGGGCAGAGAAGGGTTTGCCTTCTCCCAGCATTCCGGTTTATTGACCTCACTCTTGCGGTCCAGCTTGCAGATAAATGGGAGCCAGCCGTTATCCGGCAGCGCTCCCTCCAGGATCTGCTTGCTTCGTTCCTTGTAGTGGTCCAGCGGGCCGTCCCGCACATCGCCATCGGTGGTGGCATACAGTCGCCTGGGATGGGCTTTCTTGCCAAGGCCCGTGGTAAACACGTTGATGTTGGCATAGTCCTCGTACTGGTGCACCTCGTTGAACACCACCATGGCGCTGCGCAGGCCGTCCTTGCCCTTGGGGTTGTTGGTGCGGTACTTGATGACGCCCTTGTTTTTAAGGCCGACGATCTCTTCCTTGTTCCAGTAGAAGAAGCGCCGCAGCTTCTTGTAGTGCTCCGGGCTTTCCAGCACGCTGTGCACGTCCTCAAAGGGCGTCTTGGCCTGCAGCTCGCTGTTGGCGCAGATGTCCACGTTGTAGTGGCTGATCCGGTTATAGGGGCTCACCAGGCAAAAGCTCTGAAAACCGATGTACCCATCCTTGCCTGCGCCGCGGCCTACCAGCATAAAGCAGTCCGGCCACCTTGGCATGCCATCCGCCCGGAAGGTGCACAGATGCAGCCCCAGCAAAAAGGTCTCCCAGGGGAAGAGGTTGAAGTGGTAATACTTCTGCAGCGCCAGGTAGCTGTCCAACAGCTCCCCGTCTGTTATGATGCCCTCTTCCCGGAAAGCCTTGCGCACCAGCTTGATCAGTTGGTGCTGTTCCTTGCAGGCCTGGAGCTGCTTGCCCTCCACCAACAGCATATATTCCTCGATGCGTGGGTGGATGCCACTGGCTTTCTTACCGACAGGCACTGCCTTGGGCTTCACTGCCTTTGCGGCAGTTTTCCTGGCAGTTGGCGCAGGCTTCTTAGATGCAGGCTTTGTGGTATCGCTCGATACTACCTTTTCGTCCTGCACCTCCGGCTTGGCCTTGCTGCTGGCCTTTCTGGGCCTCTTCCCGTAGATCTGCGCTGACTTGTCATAGTACATCGCCGTCACCGGGGTTCTGATCCGGCTTGATGCCAATTTCGGATAGCAGCTTCATCATCTGGGCATTGTACTTGGGCAGCTGGTCCACAGAATCATTCTTTTTCTTGTATTCCCGACCGCCAGGGCCAAAGGCCATCACCAGCACGCCGCGCTCTTTGATATCCGCCGCCAGCTGCTCCTTGATGACCCACATCTTCATGTAGTCATCCACCAGCCCGCGAAACTGCTCGCCCACCGTGCCGTTGCGCTCAAGTTGCTCCAGCAGATCCCGCCGGATGTCCCGGTATTCCTTGGTGCGCGTCCAGTCCTTATCCTTCTCCAGTAGCTGCGCCACCGTCTCCGGTTTGGCGGTCGCCTTCCTGGATGACTTTGGGGAGGTAGAGGAGGTGGAAGCTCCGGTCACGGCGCTCTCTAATTCACCATTGATGGTTCCAGCCTGGCCTGCTTTGGTCCCAGGCGTTTTGCTCTTGGGAACAGCACGGCCTTCTGCTTTCTTGAGCATATCGCTGACCCGCATCTCGCACCTCCTCCCTATTGTCTACATGGCAAACACCTGCCTTCCGTCCTGGTTGTAGCCATTCAGGCCCGGTTCAGTTCGTTCAGCCTGGTAGTCTGGCTCCGCCGGATGGCTGCATATTTCCGGCTGATTGCATACATTGCATAAAAAATCGCGCCCCGTATTTGCATACGTGCGCAACTTCCATCTTGTCGATTCCCCTCACCGGTCGGCCACCCCCGATTAAAATGCAGATATTTTGACCCGGGGGTGTCACCAACGCTCAGGTGTCAGCGGTTCCGCTGCCTGCCGCCGGTAACCATGTACCTCCTCATGGCAATCCTTGCACAGGGACAGCAACTGCCGCTTCCCTTCGTGCCAGATACTCAAAGCCAGGTCCGGCCTATCCTTCAGTTCCAGTACATGGTGCACAGTGTTGGCCCGCTTATACCTGCCCCGCTGCTTGTGCAGCTGGCATTCATAGTGGTCCATCTGCAGCACCTTCAGCCGCCGCCGTTCCCACGCCTGGGATTTGTAGAATTGCCTAGCCTTTTGCTCTGTCATATCCGTTGCGCCCCGGGCCCCACCTCACCCATACCAATGGGGCGCTTGCCCGCCGATCAGGGAGGCGCTGTCGGCACTCACAGTTGATAAACAAAAAGGCCGCGCTGCCCTTGCGTGACCTTTTTCAGGATAACCATATCACAGGCTAATCCGCCTGTAAAGTATGATACTTTTCAATTTGCCTACATGCCCTCTGTTCTCAGCCGCCGTTCACGGAGCCCAAGATGGGTTTTCAGAAACAAGCAGTATTGCTCCACCATCTATCAGCAACGCCTGTCCATCCTCTATCGAAATGTAAACTGAACCTCCTTTTCTCAACTGGTTCTGGTAGACTATTAGTCCTTCATCTGCGGCAGCTCTATCCAGTTTTTTGGTTTGATAGGCTTCGAGGTTCTCAAAAACAACCACAAATGAAGAAAAAAAGAGGTCAGAATAATGCTTCAAAACATATTTTCCAGCTTTGATGTCTTTTCCAACAACATAAATACCTTCGGGCACTAATCGTTCATCACTTGGATCAGCCGCTCTAGTATTGATCTCATCCGTTATCTGTTGTCTTAGCTGTATCAAGTCATCAGTTGACATGGCCGCAAGGTCAATAACCTCTGCAAGCGCAGTGCTCATCATCATGGCCACCAATACCAGAGCGACAAGTAGTCTTTTCATGATTATATGCCTCCTGTCTTTTGTTAGCTTTATCATAGCACATAGCCCAATCACCAACAATCAAATCTCAAACTTCCGTATCTTCTTAGCCCGCTCATCCAGATCAATGCCGATATACCTTTTCGTCACTTCCACAGATGAATGGTTGAACCAGATCATCAGGAAAGCGATATCCCCCGTCTGCTTGTAGTAATGATAGCCAAAGGTCTTGCGCAGGCTGTGGCATCCAATGGCATAGTCAATCTTCGCAAGCCTGGCCATTGCC
The DNA here is from genome assembly GCA_937894675.1 of uncultured Clostridia bacterium. Lineage (GTDB taxonomy): Bacteria > Bacillota > Clostridia > Christensenellales > Aristaeellaceae > DTU024. The sequence goes on along the minus strand of CALCQO010000002.1, from coordinate 94,409 downwards.
TTCACATCGTTGTAGGCCGTAGTCCTGCCAATGGCCTTCAAAGCGCCAAAGGTGTCCCGCTGTCTGCTCTCAAACACAAAGGCATTTCCTGGCAGCCCGGCCAGCCTATCCCGGCAGACCCTCCGCAGCTTATCCGGGATGGGCAGCTGCGCATTCTTGGCGGTCTTCTGCTCCTTGATTTCCAGCACACTCTTGCCCCGCAGGTCATTCACCCGCAGCTTGAGCATATCGCTGATGCGCAGCCCCAGGTAGATGCCCACCATCAATAGCATATATATGCGCTGCCCCCTGGGGTCCTGCATACGCTCCAGCAGCTCTTCCAGCTCCCGCACTTTCTCACTTTCCCTTATGGGCTGTACAGTTTTCACAAATCCGCTCTCCATTTTTCTTGGTCATAAGACTAATTGTGTTCAACTCGCACCAATGCGCTTATGCAAGCCCTGGCCTGCATTCTTTGGCTGTGCCTATTCCTCTTGAACATGCCCGTTTTTATGTCCAAGTGTTTATGCATAAAGAAAAGGCTGCCAGGCCAACCAGCAGCCCTATTTCTTCCGCAGCTCCTTCCACACCATCAGTAGAAAGGCAGCCAGCAGCAGACACTGGCTGATGCTCAACAGCACATTCACCAGGGAAAGTGTATAGTCTCCAGTCCATTCAATCAACATCTAAAATCTCCAGGTTCTTGCTTTCAGTTTACACACATCTAAGTTTTGATATAATTAGCAGAGTGAACAACAGAGAAAGGGGTACTACTATGGCAAATTTTCCTCTATATCCAGACCTTCCTGATCCATCACAAATGTTTAGGGTCAAAGTTCCAGACATTGATTTTCCCAATATCGAAAGACCTTTCAGTACTGCTGAGGAAGTATGCGATTACTTCCATGATTTGTTCAAAGCGTTTGAGGACACACTGGATCAATCTGAAGAGATAGGATTAGCTGTTGCGAACTTTGGTGTGGCGCGCAACATTGTCGTACACGCTGTGGTGCACCTTGGTCCATCTCTAATTGTCATAAGAGGAACTGAGAACAATGAACCTGTGGTTTTGTGTCAGCATTTATCTCAGTTGAGCTTTCTTCTAATTCCTGTAAAGCGGACTAATCCGGAAGAACCGCGACGAGTAATCGGCTTTGGTGCTCAGGATTAAACACATCAAACATCCCTCACTCCTCCTCAATCAGCCCCGCCGCCGCACTCCCGTCCGCATCATGCATCACCCGGTCATGCAGCTCCGCCATCTTGCCCTGGTTCCAGCGGTCCACATGACTTAAGTAGCCGGTAATCCGGCGCAGGCGATCAAACTTGGGCTGATAGCTCACCAGCTCAAGCACCGCTTCATCCCCCTCAAAGCGGATCCGCACCAGGTGGGTGTCCGGGTGCAGTTTCAAAGCCTCCATGCCATAGGCACAGGCCTCATCCAGGATGTGGGCTTCGCCATCCTCAAAGATTACGCGGATGCTCCGCCTGGCCGCATCATTCACCACCAGAAACTCCCGTGGGCTTTTCACACGGCTACGCTCTACAAAGTCTTCCTCGCACCCCCGGCACACCATCCGCCCCTCCGGTACATGCTCATTGCAAAAATAGCACTTATCATCCATGTTCCTTGGCTCCTTTCTGTTTTAAACCCAAGTACAGCTTGCCGTAATGGCACAACACCTCGCACCGATGGCAGGGGCTGTGATGCCCCATGCACAGGTAGTTCTTCACCAGGCTGGCACGGCTGATGCGCCTGGGGGCCACTTCCTCCGCCTGCATCCGCTTGCCTGTCAGGATGCGGCTGCCGTGGGCAAAGCCATCCCGGCAAACAAGGCCGCCCGGCAGTTTAGCCATCGCGCATCATCGCTCCATCCATGCTGATCAGCCCCGCACAGGCAGCTGCCAGGGCGGTATAGCTCACATAGCGGTCACGGTAGCGGTTGATGGTCTGCTTGTCCACGTACATGGCCTCAGCCACCGCCATCACCGTGGTGTTGGCCCCGTAGTAGCGCAGGGCCATCTCGCCTTCCACCATCCCGGCAAAATGCTGCTGAGCCCTTGATATGCAGTCATTCCAGCGCTGCCATGTAGCCTGCTTGCCCTTGGCCTCCGCCAGTCGCAGGGCCAGGCCGGCGGTACGGTCACTGTGGCTGCCCTTGCCGCTGCTGATCACCGGGATGCCGCTGGGCAGGCTGCCGGCCAGGTCCTCCTGCCACTCAGAAAGCAGCCGGGGCACATTGTGCAGGTGCCACTCCACTGTCCGGTAAATGCTGCGCGGTATCACAGCCATTGGCGCATGTCCTCCGGCACATCCGGGTAAGGCATCCACAGGGGATAGGCCTTGGGCGTGCAATATCCATGCTTCACTACCGTCACATAGGGCGGGCCATTGTTGGCCTTCACGGCCAGCACCATGCCGGTATGGCTGGCGTCACAGGCTTCCGGCCTGCGCTCTGTGGTCTTAATCCAGCCCTGCAAGTTGTCCATGCTCACCCCTCCAGTACGGCATTCTGCCGCATCCGCTGAAATCGCTGGGCCATGGCCACATCGCCACGGGACGCATGCAGGTCCGCCGCCCACTGGCGGTCCTGATCCCGCTGATCCCGCTGCTTTTCGTAGCCCAGCACCATGTACAGGCTGTTCAGCCTGGCCAGCAGCAGGCTGGCCCTGTGCATGCCGGGCATGGTGTCCTCGATCACCTCAGGCGGCAGGCCGTCCTCCAGCAGCTCACACAGCCGGCCATGCAGGTTGTCCTGGTCGTTTTCGCCGGCCCAGCCGTCCAGCAGCCTTTGCGCAATGGCCCCCCGCGCCTTGTCGCTGGTCTGCCATCCCTGGTCAAATCGGCACATGCCCACGTTGCCGTCTGCCCGCTTATAGCCGCCGGGCCGGGCCGCCGTGTTTTCCCGCCAGCTGGCCGCCCCCTCGCGCGCGCGGCTTACTGCCACTGGTTTCTCACTGTGTGTGCAGGGGTTCCGGTCGGGGTCTGAATCACGGTCTTTCTCTTTGATGTCCTGCACATTGCCCTGCCCATTGCCCTCATGATTGTCCTGCACATTGCCCACACCATTGACCATATTTTTAGGGGTAAAACCATCATCAGCCACCGGATGGAAGTAGCGCAGCTGGTACATGGGCGCACGCTTGCGGCGCTCCCCAGCCTCATAGTTGATCAATCCACGCTGGATCAGCCGGTCCCGGGTGCGCCGCAGCTTCTCCACAGCTGGGTTGCCGCTGCCCCAGGGTGTCATGGAAAGCACTTTCGCGTTGGTCAGGGGAAGGAATCCCTCAGGCCAGTTGTTGGATGCGGCGCGCAAGTTAAACAGGTTAAAGAGCGCATGCCACAAAACAACCTCACTGTCGCTGAGCCTTTCTTCGCCTGCGAAATCGCAAAAGGCCTTGCATTCGTTGATGTAGCTAATGATGGGCATCTCATTCACTCCAATCAGTGGTCAAAGTCGGTAGGGCGGCAGGGTTCGTTTTCTACGGTAGATGCCCTGCTCGTGGGCTTCCAACAGCTGCAAAATGTCCTGGCGATTGTGCAGCGCCGCCTCCTGGGCATAGCCCTGCCGGGCCGCTGCCAGGCTCTGCTGATAGTCCTCACCAGGCAGCCAGGGCACAGGCCACTGGCACACATAGGCCATCCGCAGCCGGGTGCCTCCCTCCAGGGGTGTGGTTTCACACAGCAATTCTTCATACATGATGGCGGTCTGCCTGGGGTACTCCAGCATCCACAGAATGCGCACCAGGGGGTTACAGCGGGCACTCCGGGGGGATAGGTCTTCCAGCAGCTCGGCAATGTAGCTTTCCTTGTGGTCATGGTTATGTACCACCACCAGGCTGCCAGCGGGAATCATGAGTTAGCACCCCCGCAACGGTGCGGTGGATAGCCCACGCCTTCCTTGTCATGCGGACGGCATGAGGTAGCCTGCACCATCTGGCCATCCTTGGTGATCAGCTGCATGCTGCCGCTGTCGCTGTGCCGGTAGGGGATGGGGCAGGGGTCCACCGCGCGTCGGCTGCCGTCCTTCAGCCGGATGTCGCCCACCACCAGGCCGCACTGGCAGAACCTCATACCACGCCTGTGCTTTCCCGGCGGATGCGCTTCTTGGCCGTCCGGCCCACGCTGTGCAGCTGCTGCATGTCCGCATCATCCAGCTGCAATGGCAGGGGCAGGGGTGCCCAGCTGATGTCAGGGCTCACCTGCTGGGCCACATCCAGGCGCTGCTCGGTATAGGCCTGCCGCCAGCGCTCGGTCTCCCGCTTTTCCCGGTTCACCAGGCGCTCCGTGCGCCGCTCCACCCACCACCACAAGCAAGCCCCCAGGGCGATCAGCCCACCGCAGATGATCAGCTCCAATGCCATGATCATGGTGCACCTCCAAATATGATGAGATTGCCCGTCTTTCCGGGCTGTCAGGTTGTCTTGACCGGCTGCTCACAAGGTTTCCTCTGCGCTAATTACCTGTGCCGGTTAGGGGGCTTCGTTCAGGACTTCCTAAAACCCAAGCGCTGTTCCGTGTCGGGTCATGGTGTTGCACCTGCACTGTCAGGAATCGAACCATTCAGTTTAGGGATTCGAACCCCGCTTCACATGACCAGGCTCCCTGCCAGCTCCCGGCGTCCACGCTGAATTGGTGTCACGGGGCGGAGTTGAACCGCCCGGCTGTTGGCACATCCAGTCTATGAGGCATCCTTTCCTATATACTGGGCCGCTTCCCGCCGTGACATACAGGGCCAATCAGCCCTGCTTCAAATACCGCTTGATAAAGTACACCTGCCCCCGCCCGGTCACCTTGGGGGTGCGGGTCAGGCGCACGCTGCCGTCCGGGTTATGGATGGCCCGCTCCTTGATCTCCATCCAGCCGTTTTCCATGGCATACTGGGTGGGCATGTTCCGGCTTTCGCCATACTTCATCAGGAAGCCATCCCGGCGCAGCCACTCAAAGAGCCTATTCTGACCCACCTCCAAACCGTTTTGCTTCAGCAGCTTGGCCAGCTCGCCCACCAGGATGCTGTGGTCACTGGCCGATACGCTGTCCGCAAACAGCACCTTGGGTTCGTTCAGGATGGCCTGCTCTTCCAGCAGCTGCCGGGCTTCCCGCTCGATTTTGTAGGCCCGCAGCATGCGGATGGCAGCGTCCGGGTCAGACAGCATCCGGTCAATGGTGTCCCGGGTGCCGTAAAAGCCGTTCTGACGGATGCTGGGGATTACCTCATGCAGGATCCAGCGCCTGAAAGCTTTAGCCTCTGCTTTGCGGCTTCCCATCACCAGGGCATACAGCCCAGGCTCGTTAATAATGGACATTTCCTGCGTCCCACCAGGGGTGTCGATTTTTGCGACACCCTTTTCATCCTCATCAAGCCGGATCAAAGCATCTCGATTGTTGATAATTTTCAGTGCCCGGCACACATCAGCAGCCACAAACCAGGGCGAACCATCCTTGATGACCGTACGCACCTGGCCAAACTCATGATGAGTGAATACTTTTAGTCCGTTCATGCCATGCTCCTTTACTGGATAGAGGGGGGCTCTAATTCCGAAAATCTTTCAGGTACACTGGTTCTGAAAGGTGGTGATTTGATGAAGAAGGATCTTTGCTTCCGCTACAAGGTTGCTTGCAGAAAGCGTCCTGGCCGACAATTCCGGGTGTACCTCTATGTCCCGGTGGAAGATGACCTGATCCAATGGGTGCGGGTTGGCTTCAATGGCTGTGATGAGGAATACTCCGGTGGCAAGCATTGCGATGACTGCGGATCCGCAGCCTTGGACCTGATGATTCAGGACGTGCAAAACAGGGTTGCGCAAGGCACTTGGTAACCTATTCATTCCTCTAACCCTGCTGCGCCTCGGTACCCATGCCGCCCGGCTGGCTGCCAGGTATGCTGTTCCTGGCTTCCTTTCCGGGTCCGGGCCCGGTAGTTGGCCTGGTAATCCGGGTTCACCAGGCGCTCATGCATGGCCCGGACGGATCCGCCCGTGCGGCCCAGCTGCCTGCCAATGGCATCATGGGACAGGCCGCTTTCGTAAAGCTGCAGCAGGGTGGCCCGCTCCTGGTCCGTCCACTTCCGGCTGACGGTGCGGATGGGCCGCTCCTGGATGTTGAGGTCAGACAGGCGCTTTTTGATGGCCCCGTGGGTGCGGTTCAGCAGTTCGCTCAGCTGGGCATAGGTGTGTGTGGCCACCATTCTGCGCAGCAAAGCATCCTCCTGAGGGGGCCATGCCTGGTTGTGTGGCCGACCTGCCACATCATGCCTGCGCTTGATGTCCACCCAGGCCGGTTCCCGGCCCAGGGCCAGGGGCTCAAACTTGCCAAAGTGCATCAACCCCTTGTGCTGCTCCGCCCAGGCCCAGAAGGCATCCAGGGCAATCACCCGAAAACGGCACTTTTCCACCCGCTGCAGCCGGTAGGGCAGCCCGTGCTTCATCCAGATGCCCAGGGTGTAGCCGCAGCCCGGCACCCCATAGATGGCTTGATGCACCTGGTTGAGGCTCACATAGTCCCCATTGTCCAGCAGCGCACCCAGCCCCAGGCGGTGGGCCATCAGCCGGATGGCCTGGGGGCTGCGTTTCAGCCGCCTGGACAGGGACCGGATGGACTGGTCGCCATAGTTCTCCTGCAAATAGGCCTTTTCAGCAGCCGTCCAGTTGGGCTTGCTTCCCATGGTCAGCCACTCACCCACGCCGGGGCCCGCAGCTTGTCCATGGCCAGCAGGCAATCCCGGCGGCTGCCCTCGGCAATGATCCGCCTGTCCTGGTCAATCAGCTGCCACAGCCGCCAGTTCATCCGCCGCAGGGTATAAATGCGGTGCTTGATCTCATGCCACTCAATGCCCCGATCACGCCTCATGCCTGCACCCCCTTGGCAGCTGCCTCCCGGGCCAGCCTGGCCGCCTCCCGCTTCCGGAACTCCGGCAGCCACTTCTCAAAGCCCTCCTGCACGCCAGGCTGCTTGAACCATTCCAGGGTCTGGTCATACAGCGCACAGGCCATCTGCCGGATGGCATGCTCTGGCATCAACTCGGGCTTGAAGCTGATGTCGCCCTGGACGGTGATCTGTAGCTTTTCCATGGGGTACCTCCTGTGTAGGTAATGCCTTGACCCGCCTACCGTGACCTTCTACAATGAATCTGGCAAAACACGATAGAAAGGGGGTGAAATAATGAACTATCCGTCAATGAAAAAGATGATGATCTGCGATCTATCCATGGTTCCTGAAGTAGAAGCGTTGAAAGACAATGAAATCATCCTGGTTACTCCAGCCGGTGTTTTGATTGGAAATCCTGTTGATACCGAGAATCTCGGCATTGTTGCTACACTGGCGAAAACGGTAGCCGACAAACACAGGGAAGATTTAAAGGTCGATCTGAATACTCTGTCACCTGGCAACGACGGTTACCTCGCATTACGTAACGTTCAGCTCAGAACAGGTGCAGCTACATACAACTTTGAAGAACTACTGGTGTTCTTCGACCAGATCATCGGAATGACTTTCGGGAAGAGCCAGATAGCTGATTAAGCTCTTCAACAACCTTTTCCGGATCCAGACCGTCTTGGAGTTGCCCCTCCTGGGCGGTCACTTCAATTTGCATACGTTTGAAAGCCCTGAGCAGATTCCACAGCGCCCGGATGTTGTTAATCAGCAGCTGCTCACGCTCATCCCGGCCATCTTCAATGTCCATGGTGTGGTACTGATAGATATAGTTGGGGTCGCCGCCCTTCCAATATTTGGCAGCAAACTCTTCCCGGGTCAGCTTGCCCTCACCGAAGCTGGTGTCTTTACGCATGCCCTTCCTCCCCGTTCAGCTTTTCCTCCATCTCGTTCAGGTCCTGAGCAATCAACAGCGCATCCATTTGATCCTCCATGAAATCCGTGGCAAACTCCCGGTTGCCGCTGTGATCCACCTCGTTCACATCGATCAGGCGGTATACGGCGTACATCTTGGTGCCGCCGATGGGGTTGCAGGTCACTTTCCATTTGCTGGTCATTTGGCACCTCCGTTCAAACGGCTATGCCCTGACTGCTCGATGGGCCATAGCTCATCAGATAGCAGCATTGCCTCTTCTTCGGTGTATCCTTCTGCCATGCGCATTTCGATGTAGTCCAGTATGTTCATGGGGCACCTCCTTTGATTTCAGTCGCTCTAGTTGTGTTCGTGTTTCTGAACTTCTTTAGCAAAAAAATATGTGTGCATTTCTTGCGAAGGAATCTCAAGCAAGTCGCATGCCCTCAGCATCTCGATTCGGTTAAAATCCAGCGCATTGTTGAGGCGTTTACTCAGTGAAACCCTGCCAATACCTAACGCGTCAGCGAAATTGCTTTCAGTGCCATATCGCTCTCTGATCCTTCCGCGAAGCTTGCTGTAATCAAAGATGTCTTGCACTTCACCGCCTCCTGTTCGTGTTTCTGAACTTACTATAAGCCCTGCTCTTTTCCTTGTCAATACCAAAAGTTCACTTTTCTGAAAATATTTTGCTTTTCTTGCTATTTCGTGTTGCGATTTCTGAACTTGTACTATATACTGCCATTGAAAGGCGGAATACTTCATGTCTAAAATGTCGGATAGATTGCTTAAAGCTATGGATCTTCGCGGACTGAAGCAAGTGGATCTGTGTGAACGCACAGGTATTGGGAAGTCCTCCATCAGTACCTACCTATCAGGGGAATATGAACCCAAGCAGCGCAATCTTTTCAAGATTGCGGAGGCTTTACAAGTCAATGTTGCTTGGTTGATGGGCAAAGAGGATGTACCAATGGAAGGCCCGATGGAGACTGGGCACAGCATAGATAATCTACTCCCAATCAAGCGCCGCAAAGTACCCCTCCTGGGAGACATCGCTGCAGGCGAACCCATCTGGGCACAGGAAAGCCATGAGGACTATGTGCTGGCTGATGGTGATGTGCCATGTGATTTTGCCCTGAAGGTGAAGGGTGACAGCATGGAGCCGTTGCTGCTGGATGGCGATGTGGTCTTTGTCCGAGAGCAGCCGGACGTGCTGGACGGCCAGATTGCCGTGGTACTGGTCGATGACAGCGCCACCCTCAAGGTGCTGTACCACATTCCGGACGGCATCCAGTTGGTATCAAAGAACTCCGCCTATGCGCCCATGATCTACGCTGGCCCACATGCGTCAGCAGTCCGGGTCCTGGGCCTGGCGGTTCAATACACCAGAGGACTGATATAGGAGGACAATATGGCACGTACAGACAGACGCACAAAAAACACCCCTCCGAAAAGGGGCGCAAGCAATCTGAACAAATGGGCCATCGGAGCTTTTGTCATCGGCGTGATTGGCCTGGTGGCTATTGATGAGCTGGCAGGTAAGCTGTTCTTCCTGCTTGTGGCAGCTGTCGGCGGATTCCTGTTTGCCCGGCCCTATATCATGAAGGGTAAAAGCAAGCCGTCAGATCCACAGCCCCTGCAGCAGTTTAGTCCTGCTCCACCTGCTTCTGTTCAGTCGAGCAGCACACAGGGCAGAGCTCAGGCGCAGGAAGCGCCAAATTACTACAATCAAGCTCCAATGCTGCCCAATGAAGTTGATGGCATTCCTTTGGCGTATCAGTATCAGGACAATGGCATTGCTATGGCTGATCAGGTAGTGAAGGACTTCGCTTCCATAAAGCCAGGCTATGCGATTACATTTGTGCCAGAGCCAACAAATCAATATGACCCCAAAGCCATTCAAATGCACTGGAAACACGGCATGCTTGGATATGTGTACCGTGGGCAGATGCAAGACATGATCCATGATTTCATGCAGCAAGGCTTGCCGATTGTTGCTGTTGTTCATTCCGTGGATCCGATGGCAAAGAGGATTACATACAGCATCGCTTTCTACAGGAACAAGCGCTCCATGTTCAGGGGCGCACCTGTGGCCACCGGCAAGCTGACCAGCAGCGCTGGGCAGGAAGCCCAGGATAATATCAGCCTGTGTGAGGAAGGCGAAGAGCTGACTGTGCTGTATGACTACGAAAAGGAACGCTATGAGGTAGAAGCCAGCACAGGCTTTATTGGATGTCTGCCAAAGAAGCTTGAACAATATGGCGAAGCCGCCACCTACATTATTGATGAATTAGGCGAAACAGATGCCGGAAAAGGTTATGTGATTGTAGGGGTTTATGAATTGAAATGAGCGATCTCAACGATACCTAATGGTTTATAAATCTTTGCTAAAATGTGAAGAGATAGGAGAGTACAAATGGCAGGATGGGATGGAATCCTAACTGAGTTATCAAACTACAAAAATCCACTGGACACTGTTAGGCAGCAGTACATCCAACAGATGTTCGAGCTAACAAAGAGGAACGTTATACTATATCACTCTGCTTTCCTGACCAAACCTGTAAGAAACGTTGATATCAATGATAGTGACATGAGCGGCTTCATGAATGCTGTTCACGGCTTGGATGCAGCTCTTGGTTTAGATTTGATTCTACATACACCCGGTGGTGACCCGATGGCTGCTGAATCTATTGTCAACTACCTTCGATCCAAGTTTAACAAAGATATTCGTGTAATTGTGCCCCACATGGCCATGTCTGCAGGCACAATGATAGCTTGTGCTGCCAGAGTAATTCTGATGGGCAAACACTCCAGTCTTGGGCCGATAGATCCACAATTCAATGGTATTCCTGCGTATGACCTAATGCAGTTATTCAGAGAGGCAAAACAAGGAATGACTAGTGGAACTAATGAAACTGCATTCTGGCAGAAAGTATTGGATGACCACCCTTACATTCACATGTATCGTGCTATCAAGGCGATTGAATTGTCTGAAACCTTGGCGAGGGAATGGTTAGGGTCCTGTATGTACGACGAAACAACTGATAAAGTGACCATTGATCAAATAGTGGCATCATTGAATGAAAACATAAAGTCTAAGAGCCATGATCGACATTTTGGTGCTGACAAGTGTCGAAGTTTTGGTCTTAAGGTAAACATGTTAGAAGATGACAACAGCCTGCAAGATGCGGTTCTAAGCATATTCCATACAACAACAATTACTTTTAGCAAATCCAACGCAATCAAGATTATTGAGAGCCAGAACGGAAGCCCTTACATAGTCAGCAACTAAAAAGGCGCCGCTTGGGGCGGCGCTAGCAATTAAGGAACTAAGATGATCTGTTTGTTATGGTTGGAGAGTTTTCCTTGTACATGCCAGGCAATTTCGGATACCCATATGAGGCATCCTTTTCTTGCGCAATGAGTTGGGGGTCAGTATCGTCACTTTTGACATCGAAGAACTGGTAAACATCAACTATGTCTTTCAGCAGCTTGTTGTCGTCAATGCAGATCATTGCGCCACCTCCTTCATATTCCGTTGGTAACAACCATTGGTTACTCACTATGCTAACATGGACAGTTGCAAAAATGCAACGAAAACATATGTTCCTATTATGAATTATTGGTGAACATGAAAGATATGAAAGGTTAGTTACGTGCAAGCCGTCATCTACGCCCGCTATTCCTCCCACGCTCAAAAGGATGTGTCCATTGAGCAGCAGGTAGAGGAATGCCGGGAGTACGCACAGCAGAATAACTACACCGTCACAACGGTGTATGCTGACCGGCACACCAGCGGCCGCTCCGACCGCCGGCCCGAGTTCCAGCGCATGATGCGGGATGCGGACAAGCGCCGCTTTGCCATGGTCATCGCCTATAAATCCAACCGCATCAGCCGCAACATGATGCACGCGCTGCAATATGAGGAGCGGCTGTCCCGCCTGGGTATCCGGGTATGCTACGCCAAGGAAGAGTATGGCGATACTGCCGCCGGGCGCTTCGCCCTGCGGACCATGATGAACGTCAACCAGTTCTACAGCGAAAGCATGGCGGAGGACATCCGCCGGGGCATGATGGACAACGCCCAGAAGTGCATGGTCAACTCCGGCTCCCTGCCCATGGGCTACATGAAGGGCGAGGATGGCCGCTATGCCATCAACCCGGACACCGCGCCTATCGTGCAGGAGATATTCCGCCGCGTGGCCGGTGGCGAGCCCTATGTGGACATCGCCATGGACCTCAACGCCCGGGGCATCCGCACCCGCCGGGGCAACCCCTGGGGCCGCTCCAGCTTCCATCGGATGCTCTGTAACCAGGCCTATATTGGCGTCTACCAGTTTGGTGAGGTGCGCATCGAGGATGGCGTGCCCAAGCTGATCAGTGAGGAGGTATTTGAACAAGTGCAGCACAAGCGTAATGAGACCCGCCACGCCCGTGGCCGTCACCAGGCAGGTGGGGAATACCTGCTCACCGGCAAGCTCTTCTGCGGCCACTGCAAGCGCCCCATGACAGGGCTATCCGGCACTGCCCGGGATGGCAGCTTGCGCTATTACTACATCTGCCAGGGCCGCCGCCAGAATGACGGCTGTACCAAGGCCAATGTGCGCCGCGACCGGGCCCATGAGCACATCGCCCAGGCCATCCAGCAGCTGATGCTATCCGACAGCGCCATCGCCTGGCTGGCCGATCAGGCCGTGGCCTATGGCAAACACCTGCGGGAAACAGACCCCTCCAAGGAAACCGAGCAGCAGCTGCGCGACGTCCAGCGCGCCATCAATAACATCATGAAGGCCATTGAACAGGGCATCTTCACCACCACCACCAAAGGCCGCCTGGAAGAGCTGGAAGGCGAACAGCAGACCCTCACCAGCCGCCTCAACCGCGAGCTGCGCGCCCTGCCAGACCTCAACCGGGAGCAGATCATCTACCGCATGGAATCCTGCCGCACCGGCGACATCAAGGATCCGGCCTATCAGAAGTTCCTCTTTGACACCTTCCTCAACGCCGCCTACCTTTACGATGACCGCCTGCACCTTGATTTCAACTACACCGGCGAAGGCAGCAGCGCCACCCTGCCCCTGGGCACCAGCCCGCCGCCCGATGACCTTGCAGAACACGCCAGCGGTTCGTTTAGCCTCGCCCAGCGTCCACAAACCGGGGTTCCTTGTACAACAAGGAACCCCGGTTTTATCAATAATTAGTCGTAATATTAAAATCTGTTTAAATATCAAGACTACTAAAATACTCCTAAAGCAAGAGTACACAAATAGAATGGCATCATTCTACTTCCACTGCTTGTAATATTTCTCCCCTTTACAGAGATTTTTCATGTCAAAGGTGCGGCCTTTGAGCCCGGTCCAATCTTTTTGATTTTTACTTTTTTCAACCTTTGTCCAGACGGAATACCTGCCTCCAAAGACGATGAGGGACAACCGCTCATCACAATCCTTGAATATTTTTAACCCAAGCTTTTTCAGCGAGGCAGGAAGGCGTACCCTTTCAACCTTCGTACAGCCGCTGAAAGCTTCGTCCATTATTTCCTCCACTTTGCCCGTTTCGCGCAAATCAACTTCGGTTAGCGAGGTGCAGTCCTCAAAAGCTCTTGCGCCAATGGAGATAACCTGATCACTTAGGTAAAAGCTTTCCAACGCAGGGATATTTGCGAAGGCTTCAGTGCTTATGACGGCACAGTGAATGGTTAGTTTTTTCAGGGCGCTGCATCCATCAAACACTCGCCTGCCCAAAGAAGTAACTGAATGAGGGATGGAAATATTTTCATTGTTTTCGTTTCGAATGACTTCCAGGGATGTGCATTTGCGGAACGCAAAATCGCCGATGGAAGAAATGCTGGAGGGGATAATCAGGCTGTAAAGGGAAGCGCAATTATCAAACGCGTTATTTCCGATTGATGTAACCGTGTTTTCGAGAATTATGTTTTTTACATCAACTTTGCTGAAGCACCCCTCTGGAATCTTTGCGGCGGAAACTGTAAGGGTCTCCAGTGCACAGCCAATTAAAACATTGGAACCAAACACTGCAGATTCATTGGTGAATTCCACGGTTTTCAGACCGGAGCAGTTTTCCAGCATCTGATTTCCAATATTGACAGCATTGATGGAAATATCTGTCAGGGCTGAACAGCCAATAAAGGCTTGACTGCCTATGGATGCCATGTTCAGGGATGTGCTGATTAATGCTGTGCAGTTTGAAAATGCACGGTTTCCCAGCGTTTCGCTTTCGATGATGATATCAGTGAGGGCTGTACAACTGTCGAAGGCTTGATTTCCGATAGAAGAAGCGCTGATATTTATCGCTGACAAGGAAGTGCACCCTTTGAACGCCTGGCTCTCTATGCTTTTTACCGATAGATTCAGATCAGAAAGCGAAGTGCAGCCGCTGAAGGCTTCATCACCGATCACTAAGTTTGAAAAAACAGGGGAGACGCCTTTTGATTTGATTTCAGTAAGTTTTGAGCAATTCATAAATGAATTAGAGCCCATACGTTCCAGTTCTGAAGGAAGAAGGATGGTTTTTAATCCTGTACATTCAAAGAACGCGTAATCCTCTAAAATCCGAAGACTATCCGGCAGTTCTACATCAATTAATGCGTTGCAGCCTTGAAAAGCATTTGCACCGATGCTGCTGATCCCCTCTGAAAAATCCAAAGCACTCAGTGATGTGCAGCCCCGAAAGGCGTTATCTACTATCTGTTCTAGACTGCTTGGGAACGACAGGCTCAGCAAGGACGTGCAGCCGTCAAACGCGTTCATGTCGATAACTTTAATGGTGTTTGAAAGGACGATGGAGGAGAGGTTCTGGCAGCCCGCAAAAGCGAATTTTCCGATGGTGTACGTCTCGCTGCTAGTTACTACGGTTTTTAGCGATGTGCTGTTTGTAAGCGCTTTGTCAGGCACCAGCCCATGAAAGGTTACAGAATTCAACGAAGAACAGCCGTTGAATACATCCGCGCCCATTTCCTGTAATCTGGATCCAATACTTGCGCTGACAAGGCTTGTGCATTTATCAAATGCATACATGCCGATTGTTTCGATGTTTGTTAAAACCAGCTTTTCCAGGGAGGAGCATCCAGTGAACGCATACGTGTCAATGCTCTTTACTCCCCCCCAATCTGAAACGGATTTTAAGGATGAACAGCCGGAAAACGCGAATTTTCCGATAGAATGTGTATCTGGCCCGATAAAAACGGAGGTTACAGCCGTAAGCGACTCGCAGCTGCTGTCGCCAATAGAGGTGATGCCCTCTCCAAAGGTTATGCTTTTAATCTCTGAGATCCTTCCGCTGAGATTCCGCTCATTCTTCAATGGAATACTTAAGGGGGCGCCGGTGAGCGCGAGCTCACCATCCTTATACAATTTGTAAACTGTTCCATTGGAAAGGCTGCCGCTCGATGCGATCTGTTTATTCTGTGATGGTATGGAAGGGACGGTTTCGTTGGTTTCAGCCATCTCCTGAGATACGGTATGCAGTTGCGTTGGAATAGGAGCGTCAATATCGCCTAAAGAGCCTTTTTTTTCATTTCCTCCGCCGCATCCAGCCAACAATACACAGCAAGCGGAGAATAGGAGCAAGAACTTGATGGTCCTCATAAATTGTTCGACCTTTCAATTTTCACATAACGAAAAATAAAATTTTCATCCCTTAATTGTTCCTCTTTGTTGCCATTGATGCGCAAAACATCTCCGGATACCAATTCATGCTGCTTTTGATGGCATAGGATATCATCATTAATGATGGTGCCGTTTCTGGAATGGTCCTGATAAAGAAAGCGGCTTTCCTCCAGCGAGATGGTGGCATGGTCCGCGCTGATTGTTTTTGTGGTCATAGCACCGCTTGTCCAAGGGAAATTGCGCCCAATTTGTATTGGAAACTTCCAGAACGCCCGGACTTCTCCCGTTTCCTTTGATTCCAGGGTGGCGATAAAAGGAGCATCCCAGAGTTCCTGGGCATCTTTATCATGCGCGATGACAAAGCGCGCGGAGGAACTCTCCTTGTCAGAAAATTGTTCCAGTACGCTTTTTCCAGGCACTTCAACAATACAAGAACCATGAATCCTCGTGGGTTCATTTGGCGCTACTTCTAATACCCCATTGAGCGTGAGATTGTTGTCGTGCATGCATATCAGGGTGCAGGTATTGTCCACACAGATCAGTTTAAAATGACGCCTTGAAAAGAGTTTGCACTCGTCATGAAAACGAATATCTGCAATTGATTCTGTCTGTAATTTCGCCTGCCTGCCTACAACCGTTTCTCCGTTTAAGCCTTTCTGCGCTAAGCCGGTTGAAAGAGAGAGAATGATTGGAAGGGCAATCCGCTTTGGAAGAAAGGTCATATCCAGTTCGGTGATATTTTCCTCTTGCTTCTGGATTTTATTGGTGGATGGAGCTGTTTGTTCTAGTTTATCATGATCAGAAGCATTATCAATATTATTTTGAGGTAATGTCCCTGTGTTTATATGTTCCTGCGGCTTTTCTTGATTATCTGCTGCTTTTTGCAAAACGTCGCCGGGGGGATTTTTCTTAGAGAGATCAATTAACGTATAATCAGACAGGGTAGGCCTTTTTTTCGGTTCAACAGGCTTTCTATCCGTCGCTTGCCGCCCATAATCTTGCGGAATAATATTGTGCATAGGGGAACCAACGCAAGTCTGAAGCTGCTCCTGTTGCAGCAATGCATCTATGAGGGAATCAGGTGGTGGAAAGTCGCAATCTAATAAACTGCACGCTTCGGTTTGCAACTTCATCCCCAAGGTAAGTATGGGTTTATCCAAGCGGACAACAACAATGGGCTTTTTGCTTTCGATCGCGTCTGTAAACTGTCGGCGGCAGATATGGGTCTTTGTAAAGTTATCGCTCAGCAAAACAAGTACAGCAGCACTGCTGTTTAGTTTCCTGCTTGTGGCAGGCTTCCATTCTGCTTGAGTGCTTCGAATCTGCTCGTCGTGCCATAAACGTACTCCTTTTTTTGCCAGACGTTCCATCAATGGAAAGGAAACCCAATCATCCTGATGGCAGTTGATGATATATACATAGGGTTCGGACCCTTCATAAGCATTCGCGTTGCAAATCATCACACGTCCTCCTGCTGCTCAATGTCAAGGGATTTTGTAAAGCCTGCTTTTCGTATCTCATCGTACAGCGCTTTTGATACATTCTGGATGGGCATGGAGTCAAAATTTCCGCTTTCTGCTTTATGCTCTAATCGTATCAAATCCTCCATGAAACCTGGAGTAAGAAATGTGGTTTTTTTCATGTCAAGTATGACCCCGACGCCAACAGAAAGCAGAGCATGTAATTCATCATACAGGGCGGAGGCCACTTCACTGACCACCTCTCCGTCGAGATAAACAATACAGACTTTCTTCTCCTTATCATATTGCTGCCTGGCAATCAGAACAGTGGCTTCCTGGTCATTCTTGAAAGTGAGGGATTGCTCCGTTACTTCTATGTACATGTGATTTCTCCTTATACTCAGCGGGTCGCGGCTTAAACGAGTTGTCGGCTGGCCATGGAATAGAATTGTCCACTTTGTGCCATGAGTGTATCAAAGGTACCCTCTTCCACAATGCGTCCCTTGTCCAGAACGATGATGCGGTCGCAAGTACGAACGGTGGATAAGCGATGTGCGATGACAACCCTGGTTATTTTCAAACGCTCCAGGCTTTCGCAGACTTTGGCTTGGGTGATGTTGTCCAACGCACTGGTGGCTTCATCGAAGAATAAAACATCAGGGTTGTTGTAAATTGCGCGGGCAATGAGGATGCGTTGCTGCTGGCCACCGGATATCGTGCCGCCGGATTCATTTAGAACGGTGTGAATATTCATTGGCATGGCTTCCACATCATCCTTTAAGCCGACATCCTCAATGGTTTGCCAAATTTTATTTACATCCTTTTTTCCTGAGGAAGTGATGGTGATATTGTCAGAAATGCTGCCCGAGATGAGCCGTCCGTTTTGCAGCACGACACCAAGGCGCTTGCGCAAAGAGTGCTTGTCAATCGACGCGATATCTGTCTGATCATAGCATATTCTGCCGCTGTTAGGTGTTTCGAAGCCTAATAAAAGCTTGAGCAAAGTGGACTTTCCGCACCCGGAAGGACCAACGATGGCAACATACTCACCCGGCACAATGCGCAGAGTAACCTGGTTTAATACGGGAGCCTGCTCCTTGGTATAGGAAAAGGAGACATTTTCTACACTGACATTCCCTTTCAGGGAAGTAATTACATTTTTTCCGGCATTATCCTCCGGCGGGGTTTGCAGGATGGGTTCCAACCGTTTCATGATGGGTTTCAAGGCGTTATAATCAACCGATGCTTTGACAAAATCCATGATGATTCCGGATAGAGCGCCGAAAGAAGTGTTAAACGCCATAAACGCACCCATGGTGATATTGAGTTTGGACTTTATCATCATATAGTACATCACCATGGAGAAGATTGTACCGGAAGCGTCAATTAAAATGGATAAAAACGCCGACAGACGATTTGTTCGGATGCTGATTTTTGTTTCTTTGGCGATGGGGTCAATGTACTCCAGCACCGCTCGGTTTTCTGCGCCAGCCATACGCAGTTTATCAACGCTACCAAGAAATTGGTATAGTTTACCGGATGCTTTTCCGCTCAGCTCGGCCATTTCTGCGGTCGGACGCAGGGTGAGCTTGGATAGAAAGTAAATGATAATGCCCATGATGAGAAGCATAAGCAAACCAACCAGAGCAAGTTTCCAACTGTAGCGAATCATCTGGATCAGGTAGATGACCGATACGATAAGGCTAAAGCCGTTGATAACAACGATGCTGAGCACTTTGTTCGCAATACCGCCTGCGCTGGAAACACGGTTTGCGAGTTCCGCGCTGTCGTATTCTCTAAAAAAACTCTCCGGCAACTCAAATATTCGATGGAAGACGGCTTCCTGCAGCTCGTATCCGGCGCGGGCTGGTATTCGGTATTCCAGAAGGCTTTTCACTACGGAAATAAATACATTGCCTATCATGGAGGCCATGATAACCAAACAAACCTGAATCAACACACTGTAGTTCCCCATGGGAATATATTCGTCGTAAATGAGTTGATTAAGTTTAGGAAGCATCACGCCAAGCAGGGCGATGATGATGCTGAGCACTAGAAAATGGAACACTTCCCTGGGATATACACTTTTCTTGATAAAGGAAAAAACATCTTTTCGGGTAACTGCCTTTGGGGGAAGAGCGCGCCGTATCAAATACGCCTTTGGCTCCAGGGCGGCGGCTGTTTCTGGCGTTAATTCGGCAACCTGTTTGGTGATTCCGTTGTAAAAGAGATATTTTTCCCCCTTTGGAATACAGGCAATAGGTTGCTCCTGGATAACTTTCCTGCTTTTGTTGCCTGCGGCTGTCTCTGCGGGCAGGAAAGCGATTAAGACGCCGCTGTCGCTTTGAAACCAATCCAAATCAAGTGTGATTTCACGGCAGATAAAATGTGATGCGCGCGCGATTGCCGGCACATTCATTTCTTCATGATCTAATGCAGCCTGAAGCGAGTCTTCATCTACCAGATGGATGCCAAGATGCTCTGCCGCAAATTTTACCGTGCGGTATAGGTCATTGTCAGCATGAAAATTGGTTCTGTTTTGGATGTTATCTACGATAATCTGACGCGCTTTATTGCTTTCGTCCACTCTGTTCTTGTTTGCGTCCTGGATGATTTGCGCGTTTTTCGCCTGGCTCAAACGAAAATAGCTGATCAGGCTGTTTTCAAACCCGCCCTGAGCCCCTCCCTCCTGTTGATAGGTATGAATGCCAATATACTTGAGAAAATTCTTTTTACTGATGTTGTTCGTCGGGTAGGGAGTAAGTACGGTATCGTCTTCCAGGGCTTCTATACAAATACGCCAGTTTTGACCATTATTGTCTGTGAACACAAGCGATGGAATCATCATGCGCTCTTCATCCTGAGCGGAGAAAATCTTCAGCTTTTCACGCATTCCGGCTTCCTGGTTTGATTGCTGGAGAGAATCATACCATTGGGCGATAAAAACTAGCACACTGCCGCTTTGCACCTGGTATGCTTCGTCAGAATATTCTGTATAATACTTATTCCCTTTTTGTAAGGTTATTTCGCCTTTGGGCATTGCTAGTCCTCACCTCAAATATCGCGGATAAACTGTTGATAAAAACCATCAGTGTGCTTCATCTCTTCATGGGTGCCGCGTTGGATAATTTCGCCTGACTTCATGACAACAATTTCATTGCAATCCCGTATCGCGCTTAAGCGGTGTGCGACCATGACACAGGTACACCCCCGCCGATGAATGTTATCCAGAATTTTCTTTTCGACTATGGGATCCAGAGCGCTGGTTGCCTCATCCATAATCAGGATGGTGGGGTTGATTGCCAGGGCACGGGCGATTTCGATGCGCTGCCGCTGCCCGCCGGATAGGTTTGCTGCGTTTTCGGCGAGTAAATAGTCATACCCTCCAGGCTGGCTGACAATGAAATCATCAATGCATGCGTCCTTTGCGGCGGCGATGATATCTTCCTCTGGGATCGCTTTGTTCCACATGCTGATATTATCTCGCACAGTTCCGGAAAACAGCATGATATTTTGTGAAACCGTTGAAACGCTGGCATGCAGCACGGAAGGAGGAATCTGCTCAATGGGATACCCATCAAACAACACGTGGCCGGACCATGGTTTGTAAAGACCGCTTACCACCTTGGAAATGGTGGATTTTCCGCAACCGGAAGGACCCACGAAGGCTATGGATTCCCCTGTACGCAGCCTGAAATTGAAATTCTTTACCACGGGGGGCTTTTGGATGGCGTAGCCAAAGGAGATGTTTTGCAGTTCAACTCGCCCTGATAACTTGTATCCTTCAAGGGATTTAATGATTCTGCTTTCGTCTGCTTGATCCTTGGGGTAGCGCTGGATGTCATCCACACGATGGACATTGGATTTTACTGTTTGAAGTCCCTCGAAGAATGACAGCAGTTTGTTGACCGGATCGGCAAAGGAATCAAACAAAGAATTGAAGGCGATCAGCATACCGGTGGTGAAACTGCCTTGGATGACCATGACCGCCCCAATCATCAAAAAAAGCACATCAATAATTTTTCCGGTTGCTTCAGGGATAACGTTGATGATGCTTTGAAAGCGTTTCATTTTCTGTTCCTGTGTCGCGTAAATGGCATGGAATCCCATGAGGCGGTTGCCGTATTCCATCTCAATTCCTGAAGCTTTGATGGTATCTGTAATGTTTAAACCGGCGCAAATGGAGCCATACAATTTTCCGTAGGACATTTGCAGTTTGTGCATAGCATTTGCCAACACCCTGTTGCCAAAAACAGCGACCAATATACTAATTATAATGCTGATAATACCGATGCCCGTCAGGATGGGGCTGTAGAACAGCAGAATAACCAGGTAAAAAACCGCTGTAAAAACGTTTAATATGGTTTCCGCGAAATTCCCAGCCAGAAACTCGTTGACATCCTTGTTGTTTTCCATGCGGTTTACCAAGTCGCCGGGATACCGTTGGTCAAAAAAAGCAATGGGAAGCTTCAGCATATGGGTCAGGAAACGGTATCCGCTGATTAACACCATTTTGCCCTTCAGTTTTGCCAGAACGAGCGCCCGATAGTAAGACAGCAATTCTTTCAGCAGCAGGCAAGCGCCCATGAACAGGAGAAAGCGCACAAGCCAATCCCGGTAACCGGCCATGAGAATATCATCGATAAAAACCTGGGATAAAACCGGCAACACCAACCCTGGAACCACTAAAAGAAGGCCGATATAGAAAAGCTGCAGCAGGGGAAGAGTCTGCCCCTTTAATCGGGAGTGAATGAAGGGCACAAGATTTCCCTTCTTTTTCTCCCGTTTGAATTCTTTGGTTTTTTTAAACGTGAGAACTACGCCGGTAAAGCCAAGATCCAATTCTTCAAAGCTCATCTTCCGGCGCCCGACACCTGGGTCATTCAGATATACATTTTTTCCTTTAAAGCCTTCAAGCACCACGAAATGGTTGAAGTTCCAATGGATGATGCAGGGCATATCCATTTGTTTGAGATCTTCTGTTTCCTTGCGGTAGCCATGGCACTCCAAACCGAAGCGGACCGCGGCTCTTAACATATCTCCCGCGTTGACGCCATCCCTGGAAACGGCGGTTTCAATACGCATTTGTTCCAAAGGAACGTATCGGCCATGGTAGGCCATCACCATACACAGGGAAGCGGCGCCGCACTCTGTCACTTCCATTTGCAGGATGGTAGGGGTTTTCGCGTAACTCTTCATTCTGCTATCCTAACGTAACAAACTTTTTTCATGCTTCGTGTTCATGTGTCTTTCTTAAAAAGCCATCTGTCAGAGGGTGTTACGCAAAGGTTATCGCTTCCCATTCAGTATGTCGCCTAATTTTGTGAAAAGTTTTGTGATGGGGCGTTCCTCCTTGGTGATGATCTTTACGGTGCACATCATGCGGTCCTTGATATCCAATTGGTTTCCCTTTGCGTTAGACCAATAATAGCCGCTCACACTGCTTGCGCCATCATCGCTTGGCACAAGCTCGCATGTAACGGCACATACACTGCCCTCTTTGGTCAGGCTGGAAGAGAGGGCATTATCCATGCCTACAACCGCCTCGATTCCCTTTATGGAGGTAGCCCAGGAATCAATATTAATAACACGCCCCAGCATATGCCCATAGATGGCGCTGTCAGCGGAGGTCAGAGTGATGGTTGCGTTCATCCCGCGGTCAATTTTGTCTACATCGTTGATGGGGACATAGCATACAACGACTTGTTTTTGCTCTTTAGACATGTAAGGAAAAACCCGAAATATTTCAGCGTTCTGTTTTACTGTTGCGCCGCTGTCAACGAGGATTTCAGAAACATAACCGCGCTGGTCGGAAAGGTACTCTGAGGAAGCGCCATCCACAGTAATTTGAATAGCAGGCGCGCCAATTTCGACAGGGGACCCTTCGCGCACAAGTACTTCCACTGTGCCGCTGGAAGGGCTTAAGAAGGTGTTGGTAGATGTTCTGGAGCCGACAATCACTCCGCTTGCCGTAACGGTGGAAGGGAGGCTGCCGGTAAAAGACCAAACAAGAGCGAAGACGATAATTAACGTGCTGCCCAATAGTGCAAACCAGGACATAGGCGTGGTGATCTTTAACAGCTTGTCCAACTGATCCGTAGCTTCCAACCGTTCCAAAGCGGCTTTTCTATAAATTTCTTTGCTCATTCTTACCTGTACTCCTCATTCTCCGGATGCTTCATGCTTTCTTTCAGCTTTTTTAAAGCGCGGAAAATCATCACCCGCACATTACCGGGAGATGTATCCAGTATTTGGGCGATTTCTTCATCCGATTTATCTCCAAAAAAACGGAAAATGACGGCCTTTTTCTGGTTGACAGGGAGGGTTTCCAGAGCTGACGCGATCTGTTGGCGCATGCTTTCCAGCTCAATTGCTTGATGCAAGGGGTCGTTTTCGTCAAACAACACGTTGGAAAGCATGTCCATATCGACATGCTTTTTTTGAGATCGGCAATAATTCAGCCACCTGCTGCGTACAATCATAAACAGCCAGGTTGATTGTGATGCTTTGCGGGCATCATATTGATGCCAATTTTGATGGCAATACAAAAACGCCTGGCTGGCGATATCTTCAGCATCAGCGTAAGAGGAACATTTATTATGCAGATAACGTACTACACGATGCCAGTAAGCCTGAAAAAACTCCTCATACGACGCATACATGGAAGCGGTCTCCATGCTGGGGGGCGTTCTAAGCGGGATAGGCACGTATTCACCACCTTATCAGAGCTTATTATGCGTTTACCGCAATAATAAATAAGGCCGAATGATTATGGCTTTCGGCGATTGATAGAAGTAAGTATAAACAATATACCATGTGTCTTTCTCTTTTTCAATATGCAGGATTATTGAGATTTTTCTGGGAAATATTATTATCCGGCTTTGGTTGCAACACTTTAAAAGAATAAGCCTATTTCAGCTCATTTATTGTTGATGTGTTCTATGCATAATCTTCCTGTTCTCAAATCCATATGACTGGATGAAAGGGGAAAAGGAAATCTGTTGGCAGGAAAGCATTGCCTATCTAAAAATCCATTCAAATATTTTGTTATATATATGCAGTAAAATGTTTCTGGAAAGTGTAACAAACATCTGCTGACTTGTGTATAAGAAAGTGAAAGCCGAGGAAGGAGGATGAGAATGAAACTGCACTTTATGGGAAACTATCATGGGAATTCTGCCTCTCTCCCAGCGCAAAGAATTGTGGACGGCGCAACACCGTTTCGCGAACCATCAGAGAAAAGAATGGTTCTGGTGGTAAACATTGTTTCATCCATCATATTCTTCGTAATGATTATTCTCCTGGTTGTCATAGGCAACGGACCTAGCAGCATCAACATTTTCGGATTCGTGCTCGCCCTTTTATCCATTGTTCCTCATGAGCTGCTGCACGCAATCTGTTTCAAAGAGGATGTGTACGTGTACCTCTACCCCTCCAAGATGATGATGTTTGCGCTAGGGCCGGAAGATATGAGCAAAACCCGATTTATTCTCATGAGTTTGCTGCCGAACATGGTCTTTGGTTTTCTGCCCTTTATACTATTCCTCATCAAGCCTTCTCTCTCGCTTCTGGGATCCATGGGAGCTATGGGGATATCCATGGGAGCTGGTGATTATATGAATGTATACCATGCATTAACGCAGGTTCCCAAGGGCGGCCTACTATATTTCTACCGTATGAACACCCATTGGTATATGCCCAAAAGCCGGTAGGGATGAGTACATTCACGATTCTGTGCAGGAAAGGTATTACGCCAAGAAATGCACTATCGAATAAAGAAACGATATTTGAAAGGAGAATACCATGTTAACCAAAGAAAGAGCGGAACTGCTGACCAATTATCTGACAAGTGATGAGGCGCGGGGACAAAGGCTGATAGCATTGCCTGTGGACGAGGCGGTAGCGGCAATGCATCAAGATGGGCATAACTTTACCGCAGATGAACTCCAAGAATATGGTGCTGGGATTGTAGCTGTTGCGCAGCATGAAAGCGGAGAGCTGAGCACGGAACAGCTGGAAGATGTTGCCGGAGGAATTGCTTGGGCGGCGATAGGCTTGTGGGGACTGAAGCTGGTTGCCGGGTGGGCAATAAAAAAAGGTTTGGATTATATTTGGGACAAGGCAACTAAAAAGCGGTAACAATGCGCAGAAGCAGTAAAGACGTGGTAGCCATGCTTACACCAGAAAGAGCGGAACAGCTAGCCAATTGCCTGTTGCTGGATGAATCCTTACATGCAAAACTGACAGAATTGTCTGCTGAGGAAGCGGTTTTACTAATTAACAAGAATGGACATGACTTTACCGTGGAAGAACTGGAGGAGTTTGCTGAAGGGATTGTAGCAATAGACCAACAGAAAAAAGGTGAGCTAAGCACGGATCAACTGGAAAGTGTTGCTGGGGGCGTGATGATGCCTACATGGCCTTTTCTACCAACAATAAAACCTACTCAAATTCTTATAAAGTGGTTTCGAAAACTATTGGGTTGGTGAAAACGATTGATGAATCAAGGCACATGACGATACAGAACGATTGGAAGCAGGAAAGAGGATGGGCACCAATTCTACTCTTACTCAATCTTTCTGTATCGTCAGACCCGGTATAATACAAAGACGGTTTATGCTATGATGATACGGACGGTATTGCTCTTAATAAATGAACTACTATATGATACGCAAGATGGTGTATGCCATTGTTAAGGAATAGGAGCAGTAGAAATTGTTGGATGATTTGAAGCGGGATGAAGAAATGATAAAATTATTTAAGCTTCTGAAGGAGCAGCATGAATTCTGCGATCCAAAAGATCAATTAAGCCAGACAATTCGTGAGGTGCTCCAGGAAGATGATTACGATAAAGATTTGCTGACAGAAGAGGAATTGGATTTCATCCAAGCTGCTGCTGGGCAGCCTGAACACATCATGCCCAAGCGGGACGAGGACAGGTGAGGAAGATGGCGAATCAGATGAAAGCGGCAGTGCGCAGCGGCATGGGGCGGATCCGCACCAATAATGAGGATGCGTATTATTTCAACGGCCAGTTTCCAACGTTGGAAACAATTGACACAGAGGCCGCTGTGCAAGGTACTTTTTCTTTGCAGGGCAGCCTTTTTGGCGTTTCTGACGGCATTGGCGGCGCTTTTAGCGGAGAAGTAGCGTCCACCAAAACCGTTGCCCATTTGGAGACCTTTCAAAAGGTTTTGCAAACAGAGCGCTTTGCCGATGCCATCATTCCCTGGACAAGGGAAGTGAACCGACTGGTCAGTCAGGCTGTACCGGGCGGCGGATGCACCATCGCGATGGTATATGTAAACGATCAGGCGCTGCATGTTGCCCATGTGGGGGATTCGAGGGTTTACCGCCTCCACCAGGGGCAGCTAATTTGCATGACGAAAGATCATTCCAAGGTGCAGATGCTGCTGGATGCGGGGATGATCACCCCCAAGGAGGCTGCTGTTCATCCCCAGCGCCATATGGTGGTGCGGTATATCGGGATGGATGAAGAGGAAAACGGCATCTGTACAGCGTCGGTAGCCCGGCCCATGCCGCTGGTTCACGGGGATCGGTATCTGATTTGTACGGACGGTGTGACGGACATGCTGGATTTCCAGGCGCTTGCAGACTTGCTTGCGCAGAACAAAGAAACGGATGCCTGTGCACAGGCTATTTACGATCGAGCTTTGGGTGCCGGCGGTCTGGACAACACAACCCTGATTGTGTTGGATGTGGAAGTCCCGGAAGTTTCTCCACATCTGCGTATGGAGACTTTGGAAGAGGATGTGTTTGAAACAACCCTTGGCGGCAGAAAAGCTGTGCCTCAGCCACTTCAACAGGCAGAAACCAGCCAGCGGTTACATGTGACACAAACCTACCAAATGCCCAGCGTGTCTGGAAAAAAGCTGGTGATTCGGTCTGAAATCAGCATCCAGCCTTAAAGGAAGAAGTATTTTATAAGCACGCTTAAGGAGAAAGATCATGTCAGATATCCATTCCTTTGAGCCGATATGGCCAAATTGGGTGATTGATGAGGTTATCGGCCGGGGAAGCTTTGGCACGGTGTGGAAAGCCCACCGCGTGGAGCGCTATGCCGCCATCACCCAGAATGCGGCGGTGAAACATATCTCTCTCCCCAACGAAACGGCGGCGCAAGAGATGGCAGGCGTCTCCCTTTCAACGGCGCGCAAGTATTATCGGGGACAGCTGGATCAGTTGGTTAAGGAAATTGAGGCGATGATTAACCTAAAGGGAGCGCCTCATATTGTTGCTTATGAAGAGCATAAAATCGTTGAAAAGCCTGAGGGGACAGGCTTTGATCTATTCCTGCGCATGGAGTTGTTAACCAGCCTGCCTAGCTATATTCAGCAAGGGAACCCGTTCCAAAAAGAGGATGTTATTAAATTAGGTATTCACATGGCGCAGGCGTTGGAGATTTTGCAGAGTAAGAATTTTATCCACCGCGATATCAAACCCCAGAATGTTTTTGTTGACGGGTATGGCAACTATAAGCTGGGGGATTTTGGCACCGCCCGCGCCTTGCAGGGTGCGGGATACGCTTCAACCCGTGCCGGCTCGCCTAACTACATGGCGCCTGAAGTGTATAACAGTATCGCCTCTTATGACCAGACGGTAGATATCTACTCGCTGGGTATTATGCTGTACCGCTATATGAATAATGGCTTTCTGCCTTTTACCAACGATCGGGAGATGGACGCGGAAGCCGCTTTGCTCAAACGAATCAAGGGAACGCCCATGCCCCCGCCCTCCGGCGCGGATGCGGAGCTCTCCCATGTGATTCTCAAAGCCTGCGCCTATGCCCCCGCGGACCGTTATCAAAACGCGCGCGAGTTGCGGCAGGCGCTGAACAACCTGCAAAACCGCAGCGTTGCGAATTGCAGCGTGCCGGTTGTTTGCATATTATCCGGCAGCAACCTGGTACTGGAAAGCACGGTGGAAATTTTTGAGGCGGGCAGCAAAAAGAATATCTACGCGCCAGTACTCAAAGGCTATGAGGTAATCGGAAACAATACAATTGTTGTGTCAGCGGATGAAAGTGGCTGCGGAAATCCTGACAAGGTAACCTTTGTTTATCAAATTGAGCAAACCATTGCGAACCCTCCGCAACCCCCTGTAAAAGCGGCGAGAGAGCCTGCGGACTTTGTGAAAGTGCCGGTTATCTGTGAAACAATAAAAGGAGAAAATCTATCCCGCAAATTGGTTGCGTGCCAAATCGGGCAGGCTACGATGATCCCAGCGCCGCAGCAAACAGGGTATACGCTGGTCAGCGAGGAAAGCATTTCTGTACATGTCTCCCGGGACGGGAAGGCAGAACCTAAGCAAGCGCTTTTTCTATGGGAGAAGAAGAAATCGGTAAAAAAAGGACTTGTCCCTATCGCTGCTGCCATCCTCCTCCTATCCGCTTTCGCGGTGATGAAGCTGACCTCCGCCCCCCCGGTATTGCCGCCAACGGCAAAGGTAACAGCCAAGGCGCCTGTTACGGCGGCAACCACAATTGCGGCGACGGTCGCTCCTACGGTGTCGAATGCTCCACCTACCACAGCTGCGCATACTGCAACGGTGGCTCCGTCCGCGACCTCTACGCCGGCAGCGGACCTTAGCAAGTTGGATTATCGTTTTGGTTTTATGAAGCTTTCCATCAAAACAAATGCCTATTCGCTGTTTTCACATGATGTATATCTCAGCGACCTGCGCGAGGGCGAGGGGTTTTATCTAAGCACGGAAATTACAAACACAAGTGAACAGGACATGACGATTGATTTATCCTACAGCGTAAATGGAGGGTCGGTTGAGTTTTTTTCTCCGCCAACAATCGCTGCGGGCAGCAGCAGGGTGTTCTATGTTTCCTCATCATTAAAGGCTGGAAACCAGCAGGCAACATGGTATGTTAATGGAGAATCTGTCGGTCAGTTTGCGGGGAAAGTACTTGCCGGCAGCAGTGAAGTACAAACAAATACGCCTGCTGTTGCGGCGACGTCCCTCCCTACCCAGACGCCCGCTGCCAAGCAGCGGAAGGAGCCGGTGGTTACTTCCGCGCGTGAGGAACAGGGGGTGAATTTCATCGATTTTAATATTTATGATGACGGTGTTGAACAGTATGCAAGCATCAAGCATTACCATAATGAAACAGATAACAGCATAATTCCTGTCCTTTTAGGCGGTTTACCTGTTGTGGGTATTGAGGAGGGGGCCTATCGGAACTCTTCGCTGAAAGGGACGCTGCGGCTTCCGGATAGTTTACGTTGGATTAAGGGGAATCCCTTTGCGCCTTCCTTATCCTTTTCTGCCGATGGAAACCATCCCAACTTTGCAGTGGAGAACGGACTACTGATTGAAAAAGCTACCAACAGAGCCATTGCGTTAAGCGCAAACGCAAAAGGTGTTGAAAAGTATGCCATCCCCCAGGGGGTGCAAAGCATTGAAGCAATGGCTTTCTCCGAAGCGTGGATGAGATGTATAGATTTCCCTGACAGTGTGAAAAGCATCGGGGACGGCGCTTTTTATGGCTGCGATAATCTTTCATCCATCACAATACCAAATGGTGTCACCAGCATCGGCGATGAAGTTTTTCAAGACTGCAGGGCCCTGACTTCCGTTGAAATCCCTGCCAGTTTGCGACATATTGGCAGCTTTCCATTCGATTTTATAATTAGCGAGCCGACGATAACTATTTCACCGGAGAATACATTTTTTGAAGTGCAAAATGGCCTGTTGATTGATAAACAGGCTGTCAGGGTTGTGCAGATTGTAGACCGAAGGATTAAAAAGTGTACGATCCCAACCGGTATGAAAAGCATCGGAAGCAGCGCGTTCCAATACTCCAATATCGAGTCCGTAATGATCCCGGGAAGCGTTCAGGAAATTGGCGTTGCTGCGTTTAAAGACTGCAATAGACTGCAAACCATCAAGATTCCCGAAGGTGTAACCAGAATAGAGAAAGATGTTCTCTCCTGGTGCGAAGCATTGAAATCTGTCCAGCTTCCCAAAAGCGCAAAAAGCATTGGTAATCATGCGTTTGCTGTTTGTCCTTCGCTTTCATCTATTAACATCCCCGTATCCGTTACAGTAATTGGTGATTCCGCGTTTGCTGGATGTAAATCGTTGCCTTCCATTCAGATCCCGGAGGGAGTTAAAACAATTGGTGAGCGTACGTTTGAAGGATGTGAAAAGCTAAAAGCCATCAAACTTCCGGAAAGCATTGTGGAGATTAAAAACTTCGCCTTCCGGAGGTGCTCTGCTCTAAAGACAGTCGAAATTCCGCAGAAAGTCGCAAAAATTGGGCAAAGTTCCTTTTCGGATTGCGCAGCCCTTACAACAATGAAAATCTATAACAATAAAATGATTTTCGATCTCTGGGCGTTTGAGAATTGTCCGAAATTGACATTGAGGGCGGCGCCGGATTCCTCAGCTGAACGGTATGCTAAATCAAATAACATTCCATTTAAAAAACTGTAAAGAAAGAACTGTTGTGCTGTCAAATCCTGTAGGACGCAGATGAGGTCTGGATTACAGTTTTATATGATAAACCCATTGCGGTATGGAAGGGGATAGATTTTTGCCGGACATCCATCTTTTTGAGCCTATTTGGCCCAACTGGGTTATTGACGAGGTAATCGGCCGGGGAAGCTTTGGCACGGTGTGGAAAGCCCACCGTGAGGATCGCTATGCCAAGATTACCCAGAATGCCGCGGTTAAACATATCTCCATCCCCAGCGAAACGGTGCGGGACGAGATGGATGAGCTGTCCGGCATCTCAAGAACCACCATCCAGAAACTGTACGACCGGGAACTGGAACAGCTGGTGAAAGAAATCGAGGCCATGGTAAAGCTTCGGGGGCTTCCCCATATTGTGGCCTACGAAGAACATGAGATTGTCAAGAAGACAGAGGGGATGGGGTACGACCTGTTCCTGCGGATGGAGCTGCTGACCAGCCTGCCCAGCCATGTGAGGAAAACGGGAGGTATGAGCCGGGATGAGGTGTTCCGTCTTGGCGTCCATATGCTGCGCGCTTTGGAAACCCTGCAGAGCAGAAACCTGATCCACCGGGATATCAAACCTGCCAACATCTTCATCGATGCGTATGGAGACTATAAGTTGGGAGACTTTGGCACTGCCCGTGCCCTGCAAGCGACGGGCTATGCCTCTACCCGCACGGGGACGCCCAACTACATGGCGCCGGAAGTATACAACGGCAATGCCAACTACGACCAGACGGTGGATATCTATTCTTTGGGCATTGTGTTGTACCGCTATATGAACAAGGGGTTTTTACCCTTTGTGACCGAAGAGAACATGAACCCGGAAATGGCCATCATCAGGCGTACTCAGGGACAGGCTTTGCCGCCGCCATGCCAGGCGGAGGAAGGATTATCCCGGGTTATTCTGAAAGCTTGCGCCTATCGGCCGGAAGATAGATATCAAAGCGCTCAGGAGATGCGGGCAGCCCTGGAAGCTGTGCAGCACAGCCAAGGGATAGAGAATTGCGAAATACGCATCACCTGCCTGCTGGAGGGAAGCCTGCAGGAAATACAGAATGTCATCGAGGTTTGCCCAGCGGGACAAGAAAGTGTCATCTATGCCCCCCAATTGCCTGGATATGAAGTTGTAGGGGAAGGAAGTGTGCGCGTTGGCGTGGACGTATCCGGCAGAAGCCTGCGGGATAAAATAACCTTTTTATACCGCATTGAGCAGACGGTTGCGTCCCGAAGTTTTGTTCCTGTAATTGGCCAATCAGAAATGGGGCAGGAAATCTATCGCGGGCAAGTTGAGGTAAAGCAGGGCGAAGTTACTTGGGTGGATGCGCCTCGTTTGCCTGGCTACGAGGTGGCGGGTGAACAATGGATTCCTGTCAGCCAAGGCGCGGATGGCCGCAACTCGCCGGAAGTCGTGCTGTTCAGGATGCGCAGGAGCGTGCCGGCGCCGCGGCCTTCGGGGATAGATGAAATGATGGATGGCACCCACCCGATGGAGGGCAATCAGTCGGCACAGCCAGTATCGGGTGCGGCGGGGCATACTGCCGCCCCCTCCTGGAAAAGTGGAAAGAGGAGTTTGTGGGTTGCCGCTTTGCTGGTGAGCGCTCTGGCAATCGGAATCTTTATAGTGAACAGAAACAGGAGCAATCAGTTTATACCCACTGCATCAGAAGTGATAGTAACCCAAGCCCCATCATATCAGCAGCAAGTGGTGCCGGCTGCGCAAACATGGGCAACCGCTGTACCAACGGCGCGTCCGACGGCCAGACCAACTGCAAATCCAACGGCACGCCCGACGGCCAAACCAACTGCAAGGCCAACGGCACGCCCGACAGCCAGACCAACAGCTGTGCCGGTATCCCGCTGGGACAGTGTGTACCGAGTGGGCAATACGGTTTCCTTTGGCAGCTATGAGCAGGATAACAACCGGGGCAGCACAGAAGACATTCAGTGGCGTGTTTTAGCCCGGGAAGGCAATCGAGCTTTGCTCCTTTCCGTATATGGTTTGGACAGCCAGCTGTACCATCAGCAGCGGGTAAACATTACCTGGGAGAGCAGTTCTCTGCGATCCTGGCTGAACAACAGCTTCTACTATTCTGCTTTCTCTTCCAGGGAACAACAGGCAGTAGTAACCGTTACCTTGCAGAATGAAAACAACGCGAGCTTTGGTACCCGGGGCGGCAGTTCCACCCAGGACAAGGTGTTCCTGCTAAGTCTGAATGAAGCAAGGCGTTACCTTGGGAGCGACAATGAGCGGTTCGGCTGGGTAACAAACTATGCCAAAGCCAACGGGGCATATCAAAGCAAAGATACCAGTGCAGGGTGGTGGTGGCTGCGTTCCCCGGGGGATGAGCAGGCCCGGGCTGCCAGCGTTTCCTCCAAAGGGCCTGTAGATGATGTGGGCAATGGCGCCAATGTGAAAGGCGGCCTTGTCCGCCCCGCCATTTGGGTAGATATTAATTCTTTGCCATGAATTGTGTGATGGTGCATCCCATATGATAAAGGAGCTTTTCTATGCCTGACATCCATTCTTTTGAGCCCATTTGGCCAAACTGGGTGATTGACGAGGTCATCGGCCGCGGTAGTTTTGGAACGGTGTGGAAGGCTCACCGTGAGGATGTTTTTGCCCAATTTACACAGTATGCGGCGGTTAAGCATATCTCTATACCCAGCGAAACGGTGAAAGCGGAAATGGAGGAACTCTCCGGGGTTTCCAAGGACACCGTGCAAAAGCTGTACCGCCGGGAGCTTGACCAGCTGGTAAAAGAAATCATGGCCATGCTTGAGATTCGAGGCTGTTCTCACATCGTGGCTTATGAAGAGCATAAGATTATTGAGAAAAACGAGGTGCTGGGGTACGACCTGTTCCTGCGGATGGAATTGCTGACGAGTTTGCCAGACCATGTGAAGAAAACCGGCGGGATAGACCGGGATGAGGTTTTTCGGCTGGGAATTCACATGCTGCGAGCGTTGGAAACCTTGCAGAGCAGAAAGCTGATTCACCGGGATATAAAGCCCGCCAATATTTTTATAGATACTTATGGGGATTATAAATTAGGGGACTTTGGAACAGCCCGGGCTCTGCAAGCCACAGGGTATGCCTCAACCCGCGCAGGCACTCCCAACTATATGGCGCCGGAAGTATATAACGGCAGCATGAACTACGACCAGACCGTGGATATCTATTCCCTTGGCATCGTACTGTACAGGTACATGAATCGGGGATTTCTGCCCTATATCGACGAAGAGAACATGAACCCGGAACTGGCTATTATTAAACGCGCCCAGGGGGAGGTGCTGCCGCCGCCCAGCCAGGCGGATGCGGACTTTGCCGGAGTGATTCTGAAAGCGTGTGCCTATCGGCCGCAAGACCGTTACCAAAGTGCGCAGGAAATGCGCAAAGCCCTGGAGGAACTGCAGCGTGCACAGGGGATATCCGGCAAGGCAAACTGTGAAATTCGTGTAACCTGCGTACTGGAAGAGAGCAAGCATGAGATTCTAAGCAAGATTGAATTATGCAATGCGGGCGAGGTTGCTATCCTCCATGCGCCGCAATTACCGGGATATGAGGTGGTTGGGGAGGGCAGCATACACATTGATGTAGATGCCGCTGGAAAGAGCCTGCGGGATCATGTGACCTTTACCTACCGGATGGAGCAGACGGTGATGAATAACAGCACCGTGCCCATTGTTTGCCAAACCGAAACAGGGAAGCAAGTATCCTATGGGGAAATCAAGATAAAACCTGGGGAAGAAACGTGGATTGATGTCCCGCAAGTTCCTGGATATGAGCCGGTGGGGGCGAAAAGGTTACGGGTTGCGCAAGGAATGGATGGCCGGATTATTCCGGAAATCGTTGTGTTTCAGATGCGCAAACAAACCAATTCAGTTGAGGTACCAGTTTTCAATGTTACCACACACGGCATCGAATTATCGCATACAGCACAGAAGTGCCTATTGCATCAGAAGAATGCCGTTCATGCAGTCCCGCAGCCCGGCTATCGGCTGATCAGTAAAAGCCCGGTCAGCGTTTTAGTCAATGAGGATGGCGTTGCTAATCCTCCGAAAGTACTCTTTGTGTGGAAGGAAGCAGGTACGAAAATAAGGAAAAGCCTGATGATAGGCGTTGTTCTGTTGGCGGTTGCTCTTGCCGCGCTTTTATTTATTCTCAAACCCTGGTTACCAACGAAAAACTTGGAAGATCATGAAAAGGTGCCCACACCCTATACCACAATTGTTCCAACAAAGGCAGTGGCAGTAACGCCAAATACTACGGACGCGCCTACCTCTCCTCCTTCAGCAACTCCTGCTCCGCTGCTCAATGATGAGCAGATACCTCATAAAGCTTCCGCTAATCAAGAGGCGGTTGTTATCTCCAAAAAAGGGTTTGCCGGCCCGGTTGCGGTTACAGTGTCATTTGGTCAGGATGGCTCCACAATTCAATCCCTATCGATTGGAGACAAGTTATTTGCTGAATCGGCAGGCTACGGTGCCTCTGCGCTGGAACCAGCATTCAGTGAGCAGTTTCTTGGAAAGAAAGCTCCGTTGGGGAGGGAAGATATTGAAGCAATTAGTGGTGCTACCATCACGACGGATGCAGTGCTGGATGCTATCAACGAAGCATATGAGCAGCAATCATCGTCCAGTACACGAAAAGGTGAATCCAAAGATGTACCTGCCGCAAAGGCAGATGCAATAACTGTTAGCAAAGAAGGGTTTTCCGGCCCAGTTGCAGTTACGGTGTCATTTGGTCAGGATGGTTCTACAATTCAATCCCTCTCGATTGGAGACAAGTTGTTTGATGAAACGCCTGGCTTAGGCGCATATGTACTGGAACCGGCATTCAGTGAGCAGTTTATTGGAAAGAAAGCTCCGTTGGGGAGAGAAGATATTGACGTAAACAGCGGTACTACCATCACGACGGATGCGGTGCTGGATGCTATCAATGAAGCATTTAAGCAGCAAATACCGTCAAGCACAAGAAAAGCGGCATCAACGAATGTGCCTGTCGCAATGGAAGATGCAGTAACTGCTAGCGTAGAAGGATTTGCTGGACCGGTTGCGGTTACGGTGTCATTTGATCAGGATGGCTCCACAATTCAGTCCCTGTCGATTGGAGACAAGTTCTTTGATGAAACGCCTGGCATCGGCGCTTCTGCACTGGAACCAGCATTCAGTGAGCAGTTTATTGGAAAGAAACCTCCGTTGGGGAGGGAAGATATTGACGTAATAAGCGGTGCAACCGTCACAACGGATGCGGTGCTGGATGCAATCAATGAGGCATATGGAATTCGAAATTCGACGGCATTAGAAAAATCCACGGTCATCACACCTTCCCCCAAACCGACGAGTACACCGAATCCTACACCCTATGTTGCAACAAATGAGGCGGCGGCTAGTCAGGAAAAGGCGGCAAATAGTGCCGTTCTTTCACCATCCCCATCGGAGCCGCTTCTTCATCCGGTTTCTGCTGAAGAACAAGTAGAAGATGCAATCCGAAAAGCAATCAATAAACCGGAGGGCTCCTTAAACGATGTCTTCCTTTTGCAATTAAAATCATTGCAAGTGAACGGGCAAGATCAACAGTCTGTTGGAAACCTAAGTTTACTTACCCATTGTACAAATTTGACATCTCTTGAATTAACAAACCTTAGCCTGATTGACCCATCCTTTCTCTTGGCGCTAGAGAACCTGCAATCGCTGAATCTGAGCAACAACGTAATCTCTGATGTGAAGCCAATAAGCTTACTGAGCAATTTGGAGACGCTCGATGTTTCTAACAATAGAATCAGCCGTATTGACAATCTATCGAAACTAGCTGTTTTAAAAACTCTTCACTTGAATGATAATCAAATCTCTGACATTCGAATGATAAGCAACATGTCTAATCTTCAAGTACTATCACTTCAAAACAATGAAATTTCAGATATTTCTCCCCTATTTGAAATGGTGGGTTTAAAGGAGTTAAACTTACTAGGGAATCCCATCAACCAGACTGACCTGGAGATTCTCCGCAGTGCGTTACCGCTGTGCAGCATTAACGGAGAAAAGTCGAACTATCAAGCGGCGGGCGACGCAGCCCTTCTGCAATCGGTGCAAATGGTGTTGGGCGGATCAGCGAAAAATCTGAACATGGAAAGTTTCAAGCACCTGACCTGGTTTGACCTTAAGGACGCGGGGACGCCGGAGGCGAATAATTACTCTTTCCAATTGCTGCAAGCGGCGGTAAATATGGAAGTTCTCCAAATTATGCGTCTGGGCATCAATGATCTTGCCCCGCTTGCCAAAATGGAAAAACTGAAGGAAATATACGCCTACGAAAACGACATTAGTGATTTGAGTCCGATGGAAAACCTTACGAATCTTCAGTTTGCAAATTTGTACGGCAATCAAATCAGCGATCTGAGACCATTGGCTGGATTGCATCGGCTTCAGATACTATTGCTGCATATGAATCAGATTAGCGATATTACTCCCCTCTTAGGGTTAGCCAACCTTCGTGAACTGGATGTGACCGGTAATCCAGTCAGCAGCGAAGATATTGAACGTTTGCGCAAAGCGCTGCCGCAATGCAGGATTAATGGGCAGTTGCCCTCACTGCCATAAAACATGTTGAAATGATGTATTTTGACGTTTCATCTACCGGTTACTTGCGCACTAATAACTTTGTGTTATCAATAAAGGGAAATGTCTAGGTATAGGCTTTTATTTACATGAGCTCTTAGAAAGGTGGACATCAATTCCACCTTGGCTAACTGATGCCAGTCATTGAAACGTGATGGGCGTACTGTTTTCACTCCCTACTCTGCAGCATCCGCCACAGCGTGCTTCTGCTGATGTTCAGCCGCTGGGCGGTTTTTGTGCGGTTCATTTTTTCTTCCTTTAATACAGCCATTGCGATGCGCGTGTTGATTTCGTCCAGGGTGCCGCTGATATCATACGCGAAATCTTGCTCTATGTTGAACAGCTTTTCTTCCTCAGCCAGGGATTTTTGAACGCTTTCCAGGGGAATCATGCCGGAGGCGGTCATCATCAGGCAGGAGCGGACCACCCGGTGAAGCTGCTCGTTGTTGCCCGGCCAACTGTAGGCAATCATATGGGCCAAAGCGTCTTCGTGGATTCCGATGGACTGCTTCCCCAATTCAACATTGGCGCTGCTCAGATACAGGCTGGCCAGGTAGGGGATATCCTGCGTTCTTTCGGCAAGGCTGGGCAGGGAAATGTGGAAAAACTCCGCCGCGTTGAAAAACTCTTCCGCGGAGGGGCTTACGATGTTCATCCTTTTTAGCCCGTAGATGACGCGGTTCCGCTTGTGCAAATCCGTATGGTTCGCAAAATTGATGTACTTCATTTGCAGGGATGTTTCCAGCAGATGGAAGTTCTCAAAACAAATGGTCAGGTTGGTTTCGCATAGGGGCGAGTTGTCGCTTTCAAGAAGCCAATGGAAGGATTTTGCGTCTATCAGCGCGCAGTCGATGCTCACAAGGGAGTTCAGGCGCAAAGCGCTTTCATGGTAAATCGCGTACATCACTGTCTGGAAGGGGGTGCCCACACCGCCGGTTACGCACACGGGGGAAGAGGTCCTTCCCACTACCTTGGATTTTTCAATCACCGCGGCCATTTTTCCGATATTATCAATGGGCATGTTCGTTTCTTCCAGCGTCGCGTCCAGCATATGGTAATACTTGATAACGCCGTGCTTCAGCTTGGGCATGTCCAGGAAACGGCGGATGTAGTAGGCGATAAACTCCTGGTCGTTGCGTTTGATAACACGCCCCACGATTTCAAAGATGTA
Source organism: uncultured Clostridia bacterium (assembly GCA_937894675.1). Lineage (GTDB taxonomy): Bacteria > Bacillota > Clostridia > Christensenellales > Aristaeellaceae > DTU024. The sequence continues at coordinate 56,281 of CALCQO010000002.1, read as the reverse complement.
TCCCTTAGTGTGCCGAACCACACGGAAATTGTCATTCTCCAGCGTGGCGGGTATATAGGCGGGCAGCGCGCGGAAGACGCGCTGAAACTCCAATTGGTCATCCGACAAATTGGAATACAGCATCTCATTTTGATTGTTGAAGATAACGACGCTCAGATTGCTCTCTTCCAGAATATCCTGGAAGAACAGGTTGTTGAGCGTTGTGTGATTAATCAGTTTGTGTATATTGCTTGCTTCCGTCAACGCGCTGTGCACGCTTTCCTCGCCCGAGGCAATCAGGATGCTGTTCATATGATGGCGCTTTGCGGTATTGGTGGCAATCGCGTCCCCGATAATCAGGGAATAGCCTTCTTTGGCCAGCCGCTGGATTACCTGTTCCGCGTCAGAGGATTGCTCCAGGGTGAAAATGTTGATTTTGCGGTTGATGATGTCAAACAGTTTTTTGGCCACCAGGGTTACATTGGAGAACCCTACAATGGCGAAAGGCCCGGGCATGTTGTCCGCCATACGGACAAAGCGCAGCAAATCGTAAATGGTGGGGATGATATCAACCACCGGCAGCTTTACCTCGTTTTTAATCAACCCGGCGGTGCCGCCGCGGGATAGGATCACATCATAACCATTCTTCTCCCTGGCTTTGGCGATGGCAACGCCGTCGTTCAGGTCGCCAAAGAAGATATCCATATCGATATCGTCCCGTTTTGCCGCCTCGGCCAGCAGCACCTCCCGAAGCCCTTCATACGGCACAATCGCAAGAATTCTTGTCTTTCTCATCCTATATCTCCATTGCGTGTTTTTCACATATCTGTTTTGTTCAACTATAGCACTGATTTCCTTTATTCGCAATGCTGTAAGGGGTGAAATTTCCATAATCGTTTCAAAATAATACGATAATCTGTTATTTACGGATTGTAATCATCAGCGAATGTTGTAATATTAAACCAACATAACTGAATGAGGTGAACACATGCGGCCACTTCTTGCAATTACAATGGGCGATCCCGCGGGGATAGGACCGGAGATCTGCGTGAAAGCGTTAGCGGACAAGCGCGTATTCGAGTCTTCCATTCCTGTGGTTATCGGGGACCGCATAGCCATTGAAGACGCGGTTCGCTTCACAGGCAGCACCCTGAAGGTAAAAACCCTGCAGAGCTTGGAGAAGGCAGAAGGCATACCGGGCACCCTTGAGCTGCTGGACATGAATCTTTTGCAGAAGGAAGACTATCAATACGGTCAGGTCAACGCAGGCTGCGGGGAAGCGGCTTTCCGGTACATTGAGTACGGCATTAATAGTGCCCTGGCGGGCACAGCCGCCGCTGTCGTCACCGGCCCCATCAATAAAGAAGCCCTCCATATGGCAGGTCACTTCTTCTCCGGGCACACGGAAATTTTTGCCCATTATACCAACACGTCCAATTACGGAATGATGCTCATGGGCGGCGGGCTGCGCGTTATTCATTGCACCACCCATGTATCCATGCGCCAGGCTTGTGATTTAATCACCCAGGAAAGGGTGTACAACACCATCAAACTGGCGAAGGAAGCGCTGCGGGAAATCGGGATGCCAGATGGCAGAATCGGCGTAGCCGGCTTCAACGCCCACAGCTCGGAAAATGGTTTGTTCGGCAATGAGGAGGAGCTGGCCATTATTCCCGCCATTCGCCAAGCCCAAAGCGAGGGGCTGCTTGTGGAAGGTCCGGTTCCGCCGGATACGGTTTTTGTCAAAGCCCTGGCGGGGCACTTTGCCATTGTTGTCGCCATGTATCACGATCAGGGACATATCCCGCTGAAATTAATAGGTTTTAAACTGGATCCCGAAACGGGATTGTTCACTTCCATGAGCGGCATCAACACCACCATCGGTCTGCCCATTATCCGTACTTCCGTAGATCACGGCACCGCTTTTGACCGCGCGGGGAAAAACATCGCGAATGAAGAAAGCTTGTTGGACGCGATTGACCTGGCGGTTCAGATGGCTCGGAACAGAGCCGGATAAGTGAGTACAGCATGGCAAAATTGCTTGTAATTGCAGATGATTTAACCGGCGCGATAGATACGGGTGTTCAATTTGCCGCGCTTGGAATCTCCGTTTTTGTCCTGCTCAAAGATTTTTCGGAGTATCCGGGGGACAATGCCGCCCAGGTGCTCGTTGTTAACACCTCTTCCAGACATCTTCCGCCCAAGGCGGCGTATGACGCGGTTTACCAAGTTACCCGGCAGGCGCTGCTCCATGGGGTTGCGGCCATCTACAAAAAGACGGACTCGGGGCTGCGCGGCAACATCGGCGCGGAAATGCAGGCGGTTATCGACGCTGCCGGCGGGCAGCGAATGGCTTTTATCCCTTCCTATCCAAAGATGAACAGGGTTGTGAAGAATCAGGTTCTCTACATTGACGGGATGCCGGTTTCACAATCCGTTTTCGGAAAAGACGCTTTCACGCCCGTTACCCGCGACCGTGTGGCAGACATCATCGCAATCCAAAGCGATCTGCCCGTATATTTGGAGGAGAGGCCTGGTGCGCAGGCGTCCATCCGGCTGTACGAAGCCCAGACAGAGGTTGATATGGCGGCGGCCGCCGCCGATGCCAAGGCCGCGAACTTTCAATTATACGCGGGCTGCGCGGGTTTTGCCGCCTACCTGCCCAGCATTATTTCCCTTCAGAAACAATCAGCCACTGCTCCCTGGGTGTATCGGGATGTGCTGGTAGTCTCGGGAAGCATCAGCCAGCTGAATCTCACCCAATTATCCAAGGCCCAGGAGGTTGGGTTTGCTACCTATACCCCGGGGGGGAGCGCGCTGCACCGGCAGGACTACATGGGCAGTGCCGGACACCTGGAAATGAAGGAAAGCATCCTGCAGATGCTGGAGGAAACCGGGCGGGCTGTGGTTGATGTGGCGGGCTCGCAGGAGCGGGTCAGCAAAAGCTTCAGCATCGCGGAAGCCCAGGGGGTATCCCTCGAAACGGCAAGGGCTACGGTTGCCCGGAACATGGGTTTGCTGGCCAGTTCTGTCTTACGGCACAAAAAACAGCTGACCCTGGGTGTCTTTGGCGGAGACACTTTGCTGGAAGTTCTCAATGCCATAGACTGCATCGGCATTCTCCCGGTATGTGAGATTGAGCCGGGCGTCGTGTACTCCGTTTGTCAAACCAAGGAAGCGGACATTCCGCTGATCAGCAAATCCGGCAACTTTGGAAGGGAAAATCTGTTCCATCAACTTAATGTGTTCTTGAACCGGTATGAAAGGAAAAGTATCGATGAAACTGAGAGGTATCATTCCGGCAATCGTGACCCCCATGCACGGGGACGAATCGCTCAACCTTCCAGAACTGGAACGGCAGGTTAACCGCCAGATTGCGGCGGGGGTTGCCGCGGTATTCTGTCTGGGCACCAATGGTGAGTTTTTCGCGCTTGCCTATGAAGAAAAAATCGAGGTAATGAAAACCACCATCCAGGCTGCGGCCGGAAGGGTTCCTGTCATTGCCGGCACGGGCTGCGTTACCACGGCGGAAACCATCGCCCTGACAAAAGCGGCAAAGGAAGCGGGAGCGGATGCCGTATCCATTGTGTCGCCCTATTTCGCGGAGATTTCCCAGCCAGGCCTGGCGGGACATTTTGAGGCCGTAGCGGACGCTGTGGACATCCCCATCATCATTTACAACATCCCCGCCCGAACGGGGGTCAACATCACCTATCAGACCATCAAAAGGCTGTCCGCCCACCCCAACATCATCGGCGTGAAGGATTCCAGCGGAAATTTTGACAATACCCTGCGCTACATCGAAGAAACCCCGGAAGATTTTATTGTGCTTTGCGGCAATGACTCGCTCATCCTGTGGACGCTGATGGCGGGCGGCCAGGGCGGCATTTCGGGCATCGCCAATCTGTTCCCCGAAAGAATGGTCAGCATCGTCAGCCTTTTTGACAACGGCGCTTTCAAGGAAGCCAAAGAGGTGCAGGACAGCATCCGTACCATCCGGGATACCTTGAAACTGGATAATCCCAACTCCGTCGTCAAGTACGCGGCGAACCTGCTGGGGTATCCTGTCGGCCCGGTGCGCAGGCCCTTCGCGCTGCGCGAGGAAAATGCCCAAGCCATTCAAAAGGCGCTGTCCACCTACTCTGTTTCAAAATCAGGCGGAGCCTGATAAATAATAAAGGAGGACCTACCATGAAACGATTCGTAGCACTATTCCTGGTCGCGGTACTGGCTTTGAGCACTGTGAGCGTCATGGCGGCTGAAGCGCCTGTACGCGGCGGTACACTCAACGCGGCAGTAGCGGCAAAATGGACATCTCTGGATCCCACCACCAGTTCTGCCCGGGCAGGCGACAAGTTTATTTTGAACCAACTGTATGAGACGCTGATTGTGGAAGACGCCAACGGATATCAGCCGGGTCTGGCGGAAAGCTGGGTCGCGGAAGACAAGTCCCTGACCCTCACCCTTCGGCAGGGCGTCAAATTCCACGACGGCACCGATTTTAACGCGGAAGCTGTGAAGTTTGTGCTGGACCGCGGCATGACGGCCGAAGCGAAAGCCACTTACAAGAGCGAAGTCGCGGATGTTGAGAATGTGGAAGTGGTGGATGAGTACACCGTCCGCATCAATCTGAAGAACCCCTCCGCCGTGATTGTCGGCGCGCTGAGCAACTATGCCGGATTTATGATTTCTCCTGCCGCCATTGAGAAGTTTGGCGAGGACATTGTCCGCAACCCTGTCGGCACAGGCCCCTTCATGATGGAAGAAGCTGTTGACGGCGACCATATCACCCTGGTGCGCAACCCTGAATACTGGAAACAGGCAGCCGACGGCCAGCCCCTCCCGTATCTGGACAAGGTCGTTATCACCGTCATGTCTGACGACGCTTCCAAACTGCTCAACTTAAAGAGCGGCGCCATCTCCCTGATTGACAACATCCAGAACATCAACATCGCGACCCTGGACACCGCGGAAATCACCGCGCTGAAGACCTCCGCCACCAAAACCTATAAGATGATGGTGAATGTCAACGATGAAGGCCCTCTGTCCGACCCCAAGGTCAGGCAGGCCATGGCCTATGCTCTGTACCGGGATGCCTTTGTGCAGGCGATCAGCGCCGGCTACGGCTACATCGGCCCCTGGAACATCACCCCCGACCAGTGGTTCTACAGCGAGGGCACGCCCTATACCTATGATGTGGAAAAAGCCAAGGCCCTGCTGGCCGAAGCCGGATATCCCGATGGGTTTGAAACAACCTTCCATGTAACCGCCCGCGAACCCGACAAGACCATTATCCAGATTATCCAGGGGCAGCTCGCGGAAGTGGGCATCAAGGGCGAAATCGTTCCCCTTGAAAAACTGGCCTTCAATGACCTGTGGAAAAATGGCGAAGGTAAAATCGGCCTGAACTTCTGCCCGGTGCCCAAGCCCGATCCCTATATCCAGATTGAGCAGTTCTTCGGTTCCGCCGGCAACAACAACTTCACCGGATACGCCAGCGAAGAGTTTGATTCCCTGCTCGAACAGAGCGTACGCACCTATGACCTGGAAGAGCGCAAAGCCCTGATTGCCCAGATGCAGCAGGTGTTCCTGACCGATTCTCCCGAAGTGATGCTGTTCCATAACCCGACCTATATGGCATACCGCAACGACCTGCATGGTTTCTATACGGACCTTGAGGGCGGCTGGATTCTGAGCGAAGCGTACATCAAGTAATTGTTGGTCTGATATGGGAAAAGGGTGAAGTGCACCTTCCCCTTTTCCCTCCCTTGCTGATTGTGTAACGAGGTGGCATATGTGGGCGCAAACCATTCGAAAATTGTTATCCATGATACCAATACTGCTTCTTGTCAGTATTGTTTTATTTACTATCATCAATTTGCTGCCGGGCGATCCCGCGCTGGCTGTAGCCGGTGAAGCTTTCCGGGATGAGGCGCTCGTCGCGCAGATTCGGGAGGATTTGGGCCTGAACAAGCCGCTGGTTGTACGGTATTTCAACTGGCTGGGCGGCGTGCTGCAGGGGGACCTGGGCAGGTCGCTAAAATCACGCCAGCCGGTTGTGGAAATTGTCCGGGAACGGCTTCCCGTTACCCTGGAACTGACTTTTCTGTCCATGTTTTTTTCCACGCTTATCGCGGTTCCCTTGGGCATCTACGCAGCCCTTCACCGCAACAAAGCGGCGGATGTCATCAACAGCATTGTCTCCATGCTGGGCGTGGCCATGCCGAACTTCTGGCTGGCTATTCTGCTGATTCTGGCCTTCTCGGTTAATCTGAAACTATTGCCTTCTTCCGGATATGTTCCCTTTTTCACGGATCCCATCGGGAACCTCCGGTTTATGATACTGCCTGCTTTCAGCATTGGCCTGTCCTTCGCGGCCACCATCACCAGGCAGACCAGGTCTTCCATGCTGGAGGTTCTGGGTCAGGACTATATCATGACCGCCAGATCCAAAGGCCTGCGCGACAGGGTGACCATCTGGAAACATGCCCTGCGCAATGCCCTGATTCCTGTAGTCACGGTGATTTCCATGCAGATCGGGCGCTTGATTGGCGGCGCGGTAGTGACGGAAACGGTGTTTGCTCTTCCCGGTATCGGCAGGGAACTGGTGGACGGCATTTCCCAGCGCAACTACGATGTGGTGATGGCGCTGATTCTGATTACCGCTTTCTTTGTTGTCTTCGCGAACACTTTTGTGGATATCCTGTATATCTTGATTGATCCCAGGATATCCAAAAAGAATGATTAAGGAGGAACGTACATGACAACCGCTGAGCAAAAGGGACGTTCCTTGTGGAAGGAATCCAGCTTCTACACCACCCTGCGCCGACTGCTCAAGGGTAAATTGGCCATGGTGGGCTTGATGATTGTGCTGGTCATCGCGCTGTGCGCCATCTTCGCGGAACAAATCTCCCCCTACGATCCCATTAAAATTGATTACATGAACTTTTCGCTGTTCGGCGCGCCTGGCGGTACCCACCTCATGGGGACGGACCAGTTGGGGCGCGACACATTCAGCCGTGTTATCCACGGCGCCCGCATTTCTCTTAGCGTCGGCTTTGTCGCGGTCAGCATCGCCCTGGTGCTGGGCACCATGCTCGGCCTGATCGCGGGGTACAAGGGCGGCATGCTGGAAACCATCATCATGGGCGCGATGGACACCATCTGGGCGTTTCCAACGCTCATCCTGGCGCTGGCCATCACCACGCTGCTGGGGCCAAGTTTGTTCAACATCATGCTGGCGATAGGCATCGTGTACACGCCGGGTTTCGCGCGCCTGGTGCGTTCCATGGTGCTGACGGTGCGCAACCAGGAGTATGTGGAGAGCGCGAAGGTGCTGGGCTTGTCCAACCGGAAAATCATTCTCCGGCATATCCTGCCCAACATCACCGCGACCATTATCGTGCAGGCGTCCCTGAACGCGGCGCAGGCGATTCTGGCGGAGGCGTCCCTGTCCTTCCTGGGGCTGGGTATACAGCCCCCCGAGGCCAGCTGGGGCTCCATGCTGAAGGAAAGCATGCAGTATCTGGACATTGCCCCCTGGATGAGTATTTTTCCCGGCGCCGCGATCTTCCTGCTGGTTCTGGGGCTTAACTTCCTTGGCGACGGCTTGCGCGACGCTCTGGACATCAAAATCCGCATAGACTGAGAAAGGATGAGGAAAATGAGCAACAAGCTGTTGGAAGTAATGAATCTCGTCACTCAGTTCTACAATCATGGCCAGAGCTACCCTGTGGTGGACCATGTCAGTTTCAGTGTGGCCGAAGGCGAAGTATTCGGCATCGTGGGGGAGTCGGGCTGCGGAAAGTCCGTTACCGCCAAATCCGTCATGCGGCTGATTTCCTATCCGCCCGCCAAAATAATCGGGGGAGAAGTGCTCTTTGACGGGGTGGATTTGCTGCAGCTGTCCGAACAGCAAATGCGCCATATCAGAGGAAACGATATCGCCATGATTTTTCAGGAGCCCATGACCTCCCTGAACCCGGTGTACACCTGCGGCAATCAGATTGAGGAAGCCCTGATGCTGCACCAGGGCATGTCGCGGGCGGAAAGCCGGGCGAAAGCCATCGAGATGCTGAGCCTGGTGGGCATCCCTTTGCCGGAGAAACGCGTGGATTCCTACCCCCATGAACTGTCCGGCGGCATGCGCCAGCGGGTGATGATCGCCATGGCGCTCAGCTGCCAGCCAAAGCTGCTGATAGCCGATGAGCCGACCACCGCCCTTGACCCCACCATACAGGCGCAGATACTGGAGCTTATCTCCAACTTGCAGAAAAAACGGAACATGTCTGTCATTTTCATTACCCACGATCTGGGTGTTGTGGCGGAAACCTGCGACCGGGTGATGGTGATGTACGCGGGCAAAGTGGTGGAACAGGCGGATGTGAAAACATTGTTCAACAACCCAGCGCACCCCTATACCCAGGGGCTGATGCGGGCGGTTCCCAGGCTGAACGCCAAGCGGGAAAGGCTGTTTACCATTGAGGGCATCGTGCCCCATCTGGCGAATTTGCCGGAAGGCTGCGCTTTCGCTCCCCGCTGCCCTCAGGCGGGGGACATGTGCAGGCAGATGCGGCCTGTGCTGGAGGAAGTTGGAGAGGGCCACTATGTCAGCTGCTTCGCTGCCCGGAAAGGAGTTGCAGAAAATGTCTGAGCAGGTTTTATTGGAAGTCAAGGACCTGAAAACCTACTATCCCATCCGTTCCGGCTTGATGAAGCGCGTTGTGGGTCATGTGAAAGCGGTGGACGGGGTGAATTTCACCATCCACTACGGCGAGTCCTTCGGGCTGGTGGGGGAATCGGGGTGCGGGAAAACAACCATCGGGAAAACCATCCTGCGGCTCAACGAGGCGACGGGCGGAGAAATCCTCTTTGACGGCAAAAATATTCTGGATATGGATGCAGACGCGCTGCGCAAGGAGCGCAAAAACATGCAGATTATTTTCCAGGATCCCTACAGTTCCCTGAACCCCCGGATGACCGTAGGCCAGATCATCGGCGAGCCTCTCAGGGAGCATACCACCCTGAGCAAGCAGGAACGCAAGGAGCGGGTGCTGGAGCTGATGCGCATCGTCGGCCTGAACCCGGACCAGTATAAAAGGTATCCCCACGAGTTTTCCGGCGGGCAGCGGCAGCGTATCGGAATCGCGAAAGCCCTGGCCTTAAAGCCCAAACTGATTGTTTGCGACGAGCCTGTGTCCGCGCTGGATGTATCCATCCAGGCGCAGATACTGAACCTTCTGGAGGATCTGCAGAAGGAGTACGGCGTCGCCTATTTGTTCATCGCCCATGGCATGGCGGTAGTCCGCCATATATCCAAGCGTGTGGGTGTCATGTATCTGGGCAAAATTGTGGAGGTCGCGGAAACGGATAACCTGTTTAATGAGTGCATCCATCCGTATACCAAGGCGCTTATGCATGCCATACCAATCCCGGAAGTCAAGGAGGGCGGCAAGAAGCGCGAGCTGCTCAAGGGGGAAGTGCCAAACCCCATCAACCCGCCCACCGGCTGCCGTTTTCATCCCAGGTGCGCCTATCGGGAGGCAATCTGCGAAGAGGTTGAGCCGCCGCTGCTGGAGAATTCCCCGAACCATTTTGTTGCCTGTCACTTTTGTCAAAGGATGGAGGTTTGAAATGTTGACATACGATATCCGTTTTCCCCACAGGGTATTTTCCGGTATTGGAAGCATCCTGAGAATCCCGGAGATACTGGAGCAGACCAGCGCGAAGAACATCTGCGTGGTGACCGACCAATCCATTGTAACCCTGGGTCTGTATGAGAAGGTGCGAGAGGCCGTTGGCAAGGAATGCTCCCTGGTGGGCAATGTACCCGCCGAGCCGACCCTGGACGAGCTGCTTTCGGTATACAGGGAGGTAAAAGCTTTCGCGCCGGATTGCCTGATAGGGGTCGGCGGCGGCAGCGTACTGGATGTGTGCAAACTGATCGCGGTGATGCTGTCCAATGAGGAGTTCGCGCAAAGCCCAAGGGACATGTCCTCCATCAGCGCGCCGGCAGTGCCCATGATTGCCATCCCCACAACATCGGGAACCGGGGCGGAAGCGACAGCCAACGCGATTGTACTGATACCCGAAGAAGAATTGAAGGTGGGCATCATCCATGACTACCTGATTCCGCGCTTTGTCATCCTCGACCCCCAGATGACCATGAGCCTGCCCAGAAGCCTGACCGCCACAACAGGTGTGGATGCGCTGTGCCATGCCATCGAGTCCTACTGGTCTAAAAAGAACAACCCTCTGAATGAAACCTTTGCCTTTGCCGCCATCGAGCTGCTTACCCGCAGCATAGAGCGCGCGTACCAGAATGGTGGCGACATGCAGGCGCGGGAGGATATGCAGCTGGGCGCTTTTTACGCCGGCGTATGTCTGACCAGTTCCTCCACGACGGCTATCCATGCCCTCAGCTATCCGCTGGGCGGCACATTTCATGTTCCCCATGGCCTGGCGAACGCGGTTTTGCTTCCCTTTGTCATGCGGAAAAACTTTCCCGCGGTGAAAAGCCATCTGCAGAGGATCGCGCCCTTTTTTCAGATGAAAGAACCCGAAGAAGTGGTGGACGCTGTATTTGCCCTGATGAAGCGGCTGAACATCCCTGATAGCCTGCATCAGGTGGGTGTGCGGGAAGAGCATCTGGATTCGCTGGTCAGCGGTGCGGTAAAGGTGCAGCGTTTATTGTCGCAAAACCCCCTGGAGCTGAGCGAGAAAGATATTCGGGCGCTCTACATGGAACTATTGTGAGGTAAAAAATGAAGAAGCATGATTATTTGATTGTTGGCGCCGGGATCGCCGGTTTGACAGCCGCTTGCCGTTTGGTGGACGCGGGGGAAAAGGACATCGCCATTGTGGAGGATGGGTACGGCGGCACCCCCTATATCGCCGCCTTCAACGCGGTTCTTCAGGAAAACCCCCACGGCGACTCAGCCCAGCTTTATGCCGAGGATATGCTGCACGCCGGGTATGAAATCGGCAACAGGGAGTTGGTGCAGAAAACAGCGTCCCTGACAACGGAAGTTGTCGATTTGATGGAACGATGGGGTGTTCAGTTCACCAAGACAGAGAAAGGATACCTGCTGCGCCACTGCTCCGGCTCAACCGTACCCCGCAGCCTGTGCCGCACGGATGTGCTGGTAGGCGAAGCGGTGGTACATGCCCTTGTACCCCGGCTGAAGGAAAGGGGCGTCCGTTTCTATTCCGGCTGCGCCTGTGTGTCTCTCCTGTCCCGTAATCAGCAGGTTTACGGGATCACAGTGCTGGATAAGCTGAACCAAGGCACCTATCATATATACAGCAATAAAATATTGGCCGCCTGGGGCGGCGTCGGCAGGTTGTACGCGGATTCCACCTACCCCGGGGATGTGGATGGCCGGGGCGTCGCCATGGCCTTTGAAGTTGGGGCAGCCTTAAGCGATCTGGAGTTTGTCGAGTTTGAGCCCATGGTCGCCTACGAGCCGCCGGAGGCAAGAGGGGAACCCTGCCCCACGGCCATGCTGGGGGAAGGGGCTACCCTGCTCAATGAGAAGGGGGAGCGCTTCCTGCTCAAAGACAGGGCTCAGGGGGAAGCAGGCGCGCCGAAAACGCTGATCAACAAGGCCATCATGCGGGAAGTCAGCCTGGGGAATGGTACGCCGCTGGGCGGCGCGTATGTGGATTTGCGGATGATTCCCCAGGAAACGCTGGAAGCATATCCCTGGTTTTACGAGCGGGTTCTAAACGCGGGCAAGGATGTAAAGAAGGAACTGCTGCAGGTTGGCCCCATGGCCCACAGCCACTCCGGCGGTATTGAAATCGACCTGCAGGGCATGTCCAATATCAATGGGTTGTTTGCCGCCGGCGAAGCCGCGTCCGGTATGCATGGTGCTTGCCGGATGGCGGGCAATGCCGCGACCCAATCGGCGGCTTCCGGTATCCTAGCGGCCGACGGCATGATGGCGTTAGGCACTGATGCATTGGCAACGGCAGATGAAGAGGTTGTCTACCATACCAACCTGGCCGTCAGGAACAAATATTATGATGAAATCGGCCAGTTGCTGATGACCCATGTCAACCGGGAACGCTCCGGGGAAGGTTTGAAGGCAGCCGCCGACAGGCTGACAGCCATTCTTCAGGAAACAACTGAGGACACCCTGACCCACCAGCGGGCGCAGTCGGCGCTGTTGGTCGCGTCTGCTGCGCTGCAGCGCCAGGAGTCCAGGGGAACCCATGTCCGCGTGGATTATCCGGAACAGAGGAAGGAATACCAGTGCTCCATCCGCCTTCACAAGGATGGGAACAAAGCAGCCATTCAGCAAATCAGGAGAGACTGACGCCATGCTTTCAGAGAAAAAAGCGATAATTACAGGCGCCAGCCGGGGCATTGGCAAAGCCATTGCCCTCCTGTTCGCGGAAAACGGAGCGGATTTGATTGTCGGCGGAACCAACGCTTCCCTGCTGGACGCGCTGTGCGATGAAGTGCATGCCATGGGAAGGCAATGTTTCCCCTGCGCGGGAGATGTGGCCGACCCGGAGACCGCCGTGCGGCTTGTGGCTCTGGCTGAGGAACAATTTCAGAAAATCGACGTGCTGGTGAACAACGCCGGCATCAACGACAGAACCCCCACCCTGGAGCTGACCCACGAAGCGTGGAAACGGGTGCTGGATATCAACCTGAACGGCACCTTCTATGTCAGCCAGGCGGTATTGAAGCATATGGCCGCCCATGGCGGCGGATCCATCGTCAACATGAGCTCCACCGCGTCAAAAACGGCAAAGTCCAACGCGGCTGTCAGCTACGGCGCGTCAAAAGCCGCCGTCAATGCCATGACGCGCCAATGGGCGCTGGAGTTCGCGCCGTACCAAATCCGCGTCAATGCGGTCTGCCCCGGTCCGGTACTGACGGACATGTCCTCCCAGTGGACAGAAGAATACCGCAGCAATGTCGCCAAGAGCATCCCCCTGGGCAGGGTCGGCGCCCCGGAAGAAGTGGCCGCGCTCACTCTGTTCCTAGCCTCCGACCAGGCAAGCTTCATCACCGGGCAAACCATCAATGTAAACGGGGGCTCCTATATGGAATAGAAGTTAACATACTGAGGTAATATTCATAGGCTCGTTATCGTTTAATCAGACAGTTATTGCTGGATTCCATGCTAATAAATTTAGAATGCATCCTTATAAAAAGGCTCTGTGATTTTAATCAAAGAATAATATGAACATCCTGACCTGATATCTCGTATTTCCTCAGGTCAGGATGTTCTGTATTTTAATTATGGTGGTTTTATAAGCAATACATGATAGCTCAACTTCAATAAATGCTTTCTGTAATGAAAGCCAGAAAAACCAACCTGCAGAAAGCATGTTCCTTGATGATATCCATGTATCAGCACGAAACATGTTTTTTATAATTTGGTGTACATGCGGATGAAGCACATATCATTACCCATACTCAATCGAAACACTAGAACTAATTGCTTACCCTGCTGGTATTGACAAGATTTGATGCTCATGTATAATTGATGTATCGGAAACATGAAGCAAGATGTTCGTATCGTGAACATTGGTATACTTCTTTTTTGCTATTCTCAATGAAATGGATGGAATAGTCAATCAACCTACAGCAACCTGCTATGAACTAGTGAGGGGGGAGGGTGAATGCTAGAATTATTTTCTTTTATAGTGAAAAGGCAGAGTAAAATCTTTGAACTGTTGGGCCAACATGTATCCATGGTACTTACAGCTTTACTGGTATCTATTATTATTGGAACAATCATTGGATACCTGATAACCTATAACAAGAAATTGGCAAAGGTTGTTATCTACTTTTGCAGCATGCTGATGACAATTCCCAGTCTGGCGTTATTTGTCTTTCTTATTCCGTTCTTAGGCATAGGCGATAAGCCTGCGATTGCAGGCTTGGTCATTTATACACTTCTACCAATTGTTCGCAATGTCTATGTGGGGCTGACAAACATTGATCCGGCTGTTATCTCAAGCGCGGTGGGAATGGGAATGACTGGTTTGGGCATTACACTAAAAATTAAATTTCCCCTTGCATTGCCTGTGATTTTTGCGGGAGTTAGGACCTCTGTGGTTATGGGGATAGGTCTGGGGGCGATAGCCGCCTATATTGGTGCTGGAGGGCTTGGAGAATATATCTTTCAAGGCATCAACAGGGGTAATAATAATATGATTTTAACAGGGGCGCTGTTGATAGCATTGATAACAATAATTGTTGATAAGCTAATGCAAATCCTGCAGAAGAAAGCAGAAGGTATGATTCGTTAAAACCCTTACTGGAAAATGCGGCAATAGAGGTTCATGATGATAAAAATAGAAAATGTGACAAAAGTATACCCGGGAAGTGATAAGGCGGTTGTCCAGGATTTAAATCTCCACATTGAAAAAGGGGAGATATGCGTGCTTGTCGGCGCGTCCGGATGCGGTAAAACGACAACTATGCGGATGATTAATCGGCTTATCGACTTAACAGAGGGAAGAATACTGGTAGCTGATCAGGATATCCATTCAGTGGATCCCATCAAACTAAGGTTGGGAATTGGATATGTTATCCAGGAGACGGGGCTATTTCCCCATTATACGATTGAGAAGAACATAGCTACCGTGCCCATAGAGTTAAAATGGGATAAGAATCGTATCCAAGAGCGGGTACGGGAATTGATGGGTTTGGTGGATTTAGACTATGAACAGTATGCTAAGAAAAAACCTTCGTCCCTATCAGGCGGCCAAAAACAAAGGGTTGGTGTTGCCAGAGCATTAGCAGCAGACCCTCCCATTATGTTGATGGACGAGCCCTTTGGCGCGTTGGATCCCATTACCCGCGCGAAATTGCAGAATGAATTCCTGGATATACAAGCGCGTATTAAAAAAACGATTGTTTTTGTTACACATGATATTGATGAAGCGATGAAAATGGGCGACAAAATTGCTGTTATGCAGGATGGAAAAGTTGTTCAGTACGGAACACCTCATGAGATTCTAACAGCGCCTGTGAATAAGTTTGTTGAGAACCTGGTTGGAGAAAACCGAATTCTGAAGAGGCTCTCACTAATTACCTGCGGGGAGCAGCAGGTCAACAGCCCTATTTATAATCTGCCAGGGGATGAGGAAACTTTGATCGAGAGAATCGCGCAGAATGAGCGGTTATCCACACATCAGATTGTTGGAATTGCAGGGGAGGAGAAAACCCCGCTCGGATACATCCCCCTGTTTAAGTATGACAGAGGCGACAGCACGCCGTTACTGGATCGCATTGTTACCCCGCCCCTTACAATTCATCAGAACAAAACGCTTTTTGATGCCCTTGGTGTATTGTTCAACACAGGAGAGCGTGGAGTTTTTGTGGTGGATGATGAAGGGAGAGCGTTATCATTCATTACAATGACGGACTTGTTTGAAGCGGTGCAGTGATGGAAACAAAAAAAATCACAATCAATGATTTCATTTTACCAATCATCATTATTGCCCTGTCTATAGGTTATGGATACTATGTGCTGACATATCCTGTTGATACCATTGTGTCCAATTATTTGTCTTTGCCTTTGATTTTTAAAATGGTGCGCCAGCATTTCTATCTCATCCTGGTTTCGGCTTCACTGGCTATCGCGACTTCAGTTCCGTTGGGGATTCTGCTGTCCCGTCCTATGTTTAAGCGTGTGCGGTCCTTGATTGTGGGAATAGTCAACGTCGGACAGACAATCCCCAGCCTTGCGGTAATAGCGCTGTTTGTAGGAATCTTAGGTATTGGCTCTAAGACAGCCATTTTTGCATTGTGGATGTACTCCCTGTTGCCAATTCTTAATAACACAATAGCAGGTATGACAGGTGTTTCGCCATTTATCATTGATTCCGCGATTGGGATGGGAATGACAAAGGTTAGAACACTGTTCTTTGTAGAACTGCCCATAGCGCTTCCAGTCATAATGGCTGGTATCCGCACTGCGGTTGTCATCAACGTCGCGACTGCTGTAATTGCCGCTTATGTCGGGGCCGGCGGATTAGGCGATTTTATTATTGCCGGCAAGAACATCAACAGATGGCAAATTCTTCTGTTAGGCGCGGGATATGCGTCGCTGATTGCCCTATTGCTGGATCATATCCTTGGAGTTGTGGAACGAATCCTGACACAATAATTTTTTACAATATCAGTCCCATGGCGGAACAAGAGTAAATGCAACCCGAAAGGGTGCAAATATATGGAGGTTTTGAGAATGAAGAGGATTGTTGCTATTTTTCTGTGTACCTTGATGCTCGTGACGATGGGTGCCTCGGCACAAGAACCGGTAGTTAAAGTGGGGTCGAAGGATTTTACCGAACAACTGATTTTAGGGCAACTTGCGCTGATCGCGCTGGAAAACAATGGCATTCCGGTAGAGGATAAAACAAATGTGGCAGGTTCGGATACCTGCCGGAAAGCATTGGAAGCAGGCGAGTTTGGAATGTATTGGGAATACACGGGAACAGCTTGGGTTGTTTTACTCGGAGAAGCTGAATTGATTCCGGACTCGCAGCAGACCTATGAGAAAGTTCGCGATGCTGATCTGGCGAATGGGATTACTTGGTTGAACTGGGCACCCTTGAACAACACCTATGCACTGGTTATGCCCGAAGCGCTGGTTGCTGAAACAGGCATCACTTCCTACAGCGAGTTGGGCGCGTACTTAAAAGCCAACCCCGGCAAGCTTGTCCTCGCGGCGGATCATGAGTTCACGGTGCGTCCCGATGGACTACCTGGTTTGGTAGAAATGTATGGGACAGACTTTGGCGCTGATATTGTAACGATGGACATGGGTATTGTATTCCAAGCGTTAAAGAACAATCAGGCGCAGGTAGGCATGGTGTTTGCGACTGATTCCCGTATCAAGGCGAATAATTTAACATTATTGAAGGATGATAAAAACTTCTTCCCGATCTATAATGCGGCCCCAAGCGTCAGAACAGATATTTTGGAGGCTTATCCGCAAATTGCAGACATTCTCAATCCCATATCGGAAAAATTGACGGATGAT
Source organism: uncultured Clostridia bacterium (assembly GCA_937894675.1). GTDB lineage: Bacteria > Bacillota > Clostridia > Christensenellales > Aristaeellaceae > DTU024. Next base: position 39,287 of record CALCQO010000002.1, on the reverse strand, counting down.
GTGATGATTGGCTTGAACTACTTAGTGGATATTGATGGCGAAGAGCCCTATGATGTAGCAAAAGCCTGGTTGTTAGATGAAGGCTTCATCAAGTAATAGACAGAACCGGATCATGTGTGAAAAGGGTTGTTATTGTGTACATCAGCGAGATATATCAATAACAACCCTTTTTCCTGATTATCACAGTATTATATTGAAACCTGTAGAAAATCATTCAGCATATTTTGTATGTCATCCCGAAGTTGCAGCAATTTTGGAGCATAACGAATCATGCTTCCTCGGGAAAAGCGAAAGGATGGGCCGCTAACGGTAATGAAAGCAATGGGCTGTCCATTCTGTTCCAAAGCGCAGGAAATGGCGTTTTCGGATGTATTGTACTCGCTCTCCGTTACCCCATACCCTTGTTGATAACTCCTTTTAACCTCCTGAATTAATTCATCCCGGTTTGTGATTGTATACTCCGTGAGTTGAGGTAGGTTCTCGCTGACCATTGTGAATAGTTCATCTTCCTCAAGATATCCGAGATAAAGCTTTCCATTGGATGTGCAATACAGCGGCGACAGACTGTTGATGTAGTTTTTCAAACGAATAACCTGATGGGAGTTTACCTGATCTACACAGAGAAGCATGTCGTTATATGGAACGGACAACAAAGACGTTTCGTTGGTATCTTCGCGAATCCTTTCCAGGAAAGGGCGGCATATACGGATAAGAGGCTCGTATTGCTGACGGGAATGGTGGCATAGCTGCATGGCGGAATAGCCTAGGGCATAACTCTTAGAGGAAGGCAAACGCACAACGAAACCTTCATGCTCCAGGGTGCTTAGTAATCTCCATACAGTGGTTCGATTCAAACCTGAACGTTTTATCAGTATGGCTAACGATGCGGGATTGCGTTCAGACGCAATAATTTTCAGCAGGCTTAATGCCCGGGTGACGGACTGAACACTACCTTCGCCGGCTTGAGGTAATGCTTTTTCTTTAACTTCATGTGTCAACATGCAAGTTATACCTCCTGGATACATTGACAATGGTTGTATATTTGATATAATCAAGCCATTGAGAAAATTGGAATAAAATGTTCATAATATGAACGAATGTATTATCGCTAAAAGCAAATGGATTGTCAAGGGAAAGAGGTAATCATGAACATAGCTGATTTTTCCATGGATTGCTTCTCGTTGAAGGGCAAGGCAGCAATTGTAACTGGGGGTAACAGCGGTTTGGGCAGCGCGTTTAGTGTCGCGTTGGCCAAAGCGGGGGCGGATGTGTTTGTGGCAAGCATCATGGAAGACAATGGTGCAACAAAAAAAATGGTAGAGGCGGAAGGGAGAAAGTATCATGCCGTACATATGGATATTACACAGGAAGGCATACCGGGGAAGGTTGTAGAAAACTGTGTTTCGGCCTATGGCAGCGTGGATATCCTGGTGAACTGTGCAGGTATTTGCCTGATCGCGGATGTTCTTGAGTTTGATAAAACAAAATGGGATCCCATGGTAGCGGTAAACCTGTCAGCGGCTTTTGAAATGAGTTATGAAGCCGCAAAAGTAATGGTGCCCAGGCGGCAGGGAAAGATTATTAATATTTGTTCTCTCTTCTCGTTTTTAGGCGGACAAAGATCGGTTGCCTATGCAGCCACAAAACACGGTATCGCGGGTTTAACAAAGGCATACTGTGATGAGCTGGCTCCGCATAATATCCAAGTCAACGGGATTGCTCCCGGTTACTTTGACACAGCCCTTGCGGCGGACTCCAGCAAAGATGAAAAACGTTACAACAAGATTAAGGATCATATTCCTGCAGGCCATTGGGGAAATATTGCGGATTTAATGGGCGCAGTGGTTTTTTTAGCGAGCCCCGCGGCGAACTATGTCAATGGCCACATATTAACGGTTGATGGAGGTTATCTGGTTCGATAACTAGTGAAAGATAGTCATGGAAGGAGTCAGTTATGGACAATCATCAAATTTTGGAGCACTTCAAGACATTGATACCCGAAGACAGATTGATTACGGACAAGGAAAGCCTGATTCCATACAGCGTTGACAGATTTCTGAAGTTTCCGGATGTATTCGGGGTGCAGACAAGACCATTGCCGCTTGCGTTGATAAAGGCGGAAAACACGCAGGAAGTTTCTGGAATTCTCTCTTTCTGCAATGAGAATGGTATTATTGTTATCCCCAGAACAGGCGCCAGTTCTATTGAAGGCGGCTTGGAAGTAATTGATGAAAGAACAATTGTTTTAGATGGCACATTGATGAACAAAATCCTGGATATTGACACCTATAACATGCAGGTGACAGCGCAATGCGGTGTTATTCTGGAAGAACTGGAACAAATCCTCCGGCCAATGGGATATACAACCGGGCATTCTCCTCAATCCAAGCCATTGGCGCAAATAGGCGGTCTAGTAGCAACCTTTTCCACAGGGCAGTTTTCAACGCTGTATGGAGGCATTGAGGATATGCTGGTGGGGTGCGAAGCGGTGTTCCCCAATGGTCAAATTTGCAGAATCAAGAATTTTCCACGCAGGGCAGCGGGACCGGATATCAGGTCAATTATTATTGGAAACGAAGGCGCGTTATGCTATGTGACAGAAGCCACATTGAAACTCTTCCGGTACATCCCGGACAATATTCATATCTGCAGTTGGGTTCTTCATGAAGGAGACATGAAAACCGGTTTTGAAATCCTTCGTGAGGTTATGGCGGAAGGTTACAAGCCGTCCATGACCAGGCTGTATGATAAGGAGGATGGGCAATACTATTTTTCGCACTTTTGCGAAGGAAACCCTGTCCTGATCTTTATGACAGAGGGGCCAAAAAGCATTTCAGACGCGACCTACCATGCCATAGAGGAAATTGTAGCCAAGTATCCTGTCTATAAGCGGGTAGATAATGCCTTGATTGAGCAATGGTATGCCAAGCTCAACTGGGATCCTAAGAAAATTGAGGAAGAACGGGTTGAAATCAAAGAAACCCATAATGTTGGCTTTACCACAGAGATTGCAGCCAATTGGAGTATTGTGCATGATATCTATCAGGTTTGTGTCAATAGGGTAAAAGCGGAGGTGCCCGATTTGACGCTGATGGGCGGTCATGCGTCGCACTGCTATTCCAATGGAACCAACATCTACTTCATGTACTATTATGATGTTGTTGATTGCAGTCCGGAGGATGAGATAAAGAAATACCATGAACCAATCAATCAGATTATCGTCGAAGAAACGCTTAGGCTGGGAGGTTCCATGTGCCATCACCATGGTGTGGGCAAACACAGAACAAGATGGATTCGAGAAGAATATGGCACTTCCTGGTATATGCTCAAAGCGTTGAAGGAAAAATTCGATCCGAACAATATCATGAATCGCGGAACGGTTTGGCCTGCTGATTACCTAGAATATTGACGGTATGTGAAGGATGAGGGGCGCCATGAAATACATTGTTTCAATCGATGGGGGTTCCCAAAGTACAAAAACCGAGATATTTGATGTATTTGGTAAAAGTGTATGCAGAGCCAGTGTATCCCTGCCCAAGCCTTTGGAACCAGAAGTCGGCGTGTCTGAGTATCCGGATGACTGTCTTTGGCAAACACTAATCGAATCCTGCGCGAAGATGATGAGGGATTTTCCTGGACGGAAAGAAGATCTCATCGGTGTAGGTGTATGTTCTATCCGTTTTTGCAGGGTGATGATGCGCAAGGATTTCTCTTTAGCGCATCCTGTTCTAAACTGGATGGACGCCAGGGTATCCAAGCCCTATGTGGACAATATCCCCGGCGTGGAATACATCTCATCTGCCAATGGATACATTACGGCGCGAATCACAGGCGAGAGGAAGGATACGGCTGCTAACTACCAGGGGATGTGGCCGATTGACACGAATACCTGGCAATGGAGTGAGGATGATGAGTCATTCGAAAGAACAGGGATGCCTCGTGAAAAACTGATGGCCCTTGTTATGCCGGGGGATGTGATTGGTTTTGTAACCAAGCAGGCATCCCAGGCGCTGCATCTGCCCCAAGGGCTTCCTGTTGTCGCGACCGCAAATGACAAAGCGGTTGAGGCGCTTGGCTGCGGTGTCCTGAGTCACAAACAACTCCTGGTTTCCCTTGGAACCTATATATGTTCCATGACATGTGGGAAGGACAATAATATCAGCCCAAATCATTTCTGGGTGAACTTTGCCAGCATTCCTTGCCGATATCTATATGAGGCACATGGCATACGCCGCGGCATGTGGCTTGTCAGCTGGTTTAGTGAGTTAATGGAGAATGAAAAGCCGGTAGATGCATCCAAACAATTGGGCACTATGGAAGAATACTTATGCTCCCTCGCTGAAAAAATCCCGCCTGGATCGGAAGGGTTGATGGTTGTACCGCAATGGCTGGCGCAAACAGATTCCCTCTATCAAAGGGGGGTCATGATTGGTTTTGATGCAAGGCATGGCAAGGGTCATATTTTCCGCGCGATTCTGGAGGCGATCGCAGTAACCACATATAATAATTCGACACGAATGCTAAATGAACTTGAAAGTGAACAAAAGGAGATAATAGTTTCCGGAGGCGGGTCAAACAGCGACCTTTTCATGCAGATTTTTGCGGATGTCTTTGGGATTCCCAGTGTCCGCTGTGAATGCAACGGAGCGGTTAGTTTAGGGGCGGCGATATGCGCCGCTGTAGCAACCGGACAGTATTGTGATTATGAAACGGCATGCGCGAATATGGTGCGGATAGAAAAAAGATTTATTCCTGATCAAAATGCGCACCAGGTGTACATGAATATGAACGAAGTATATAAGGGTATTACCAGGCATACAGATGTTGTTTTGAAGGAAGCGTATGCCCGGGGAATAACGACATGAAAATATACAGGATAAAAAAGGCAAGACCCCATATGTATGGGAAAGAAACGGAACGGACATTGGAAAACATGTCGTTTTCCAATGTCCGACTATCCGCTTTTCCGGATTTTGTGAAAGCATGCGCCCTTGTGAAAAAAGCAGCTGCCATCTCCAATTATCGGGCGGGTGAGTTGGAGCATCGCCACATGCAGTTGATTACCGCGGCTTGCGATGAAATCATCAAGGGTCTCCACCATGATGAGTTCCCTGTGGATGTCTATCATGGCGGCGGAGGTATTGGTATCAACATGAATATCAATGAGGTAATTTCAAGGCTGTCCGGGGACGAGGTGGACACCGTTGAGCATGTCAACATGTCGCAATCTACATCAGAAGTAAATCACACAGCGATGCGCATCGCGATGATTCATCTGACAAGAAATCTCATACAGGAGATTGACCGCTTCAACATTATATTATCTGAAAAGTCAGAAGAATTCAGAGATGTACAAACGATTGCGAGAACCTGCTGGCGGGATGGTTTGAGCGTATCTGTCAGCGTTTTGTTTGAAGCATTGCATGATGCCCTAAAGCGCAACAGAAATCGGTTGGAATTGTTGGTGGAGGAACTACATTTTATTAATCTGGGATGGACCGTCATCGGTTCAGGCGATGGTGCGAGCGAGGGTTATAGAAGCTACATATTAGAGGCTCTTCATGATGTAACGCAGCTCCATCTGTCCTGGCCAGAGAACTTATACGCGGCGGCTCAATATCCTGATGATATCGCACGATTGTCAGCAGATATCCGGATTTGCGCCAGTTTGCTTATGAAGTTCGCAAATGACTTGCGCATTCTATCCTCCGGCCCGGAAGCGGGTTTGGGAGAGCTGATTATCCCGGAAGTTCAAGCCGGATCATCATTCTTCCCGGGAAAAGTCAACCCCGTAATCCCTGAAATGGTGATTCAGTGCGCCATTCTTATCAACGGCAATAATCACTCCGTGCAGGACGCGTTGAATATGGGGGAAACATATTTAAACCTTTGGGAAGAAATGATGGGGTTTCTGGTGATGGATAATCTCTATATGCTGACGAAAGTTATACGAAGCTTCGGTACTCTCTGCGTACGCGGCATCAAGGTGGATGTTGAGCGGTGCCTGCAGTATTCGAGAAGCAGTTCGCCAATGCTTATGAAAGCGAAGCAAGAGTTTGGTTATCGGATGATAAGCGACTGGATACATCAGGATGGAGTATCTGGCCTTCAGAACCGTATGGATACAGAAAGGGGTATAAGGAAACATGAGAGAGGCGAAACGTGAATGGGCAGCTGAGTGGTTAAAAACACCCAAATCGATTTATGTCAACGGAAAATGGGAAGTGGGGGGAGGAAAGCCGATAGCCTCTGTTAACCCTGCAGAAAACAATGTAATTGGACAGATTGTTGCGGCAAGCGCCTCCGATGTGGACAAAGCCGTGCAAGCCGCGCGCGATGCTTTTCGAAGCGATGCCTGGAAGAACATGGGCAGGAAGGACCGTGCTGCGTGTTTACGGGCAATTGGTCAGACAGTACGGAAACATCAGGATGAACTGGCTACGCTGGAAACCCTGGATAATGGCAAACTATATTCCGAAAGTTATCAGGATGATGTGGAAGAAGTTGCCTCCATGTTTGAGTATTACGCGGGTTGGACTGATAAGTTCTATGGCGAAGTCAACCCTGTGTCCGGAAATTATCTTTCCTACACTGTCCGTGAGCCGGTTGGGGTGTGCGGACAGATTGTTCCCTGGAACTTCCCGCTGGATATGGCGTCTTGGAAGATGGCGCCAGCCCTTGCCATGGGAAATACCGTAGTTATCAAACCTTCAAGCATCACGTCTTTTTCCCTCATCAGATTTTTTGAGATTGTACATGAAGAGAGAATTCTTCCTCCAGGTGTCTTGAATCTGATTGTCGGCGGCGGAGCCGTGGGCGGGCTTCTTTCCAAGCATCAGGATGTGGACAAGATTGCTTTTACAGGCAGCACGTCCATCGGGCGAAAACTGGTTCACGACGCAGCGGATTCAAACCTGAAAACTGTATCGTTGGAACTAGGAGGTAAGTCACCCAACATCATCTTTGAGGATGCCCCGGATATGGACTGGGCTATCGAGCGTTCTTTTAAAGCGATCTTCACGCACAAGGGGGAGAAATGCTCTGAACCCACACGCTTGCTAGTTCAGCGTTCCGTGTATGAAAGGGTGCTGGAGGGCTTGAAATCACACTACGGCGTCTGGCGTGTTGGCGATCCTTTTGACGAAAGGATGCATCAAGGTGCGCAGGTGTCAGAGGATCATTTCAACAGCATCATGCACTATATAGAGATAGGCCGTCAGGAAGACGCTAAGCTGCTGTGCGGAGGCACGCGGAATGTGCAAGGGAGTAATGAAAGAGGTTTCTTTATCAATCCCACCATCTTCTACGATTGCACTAACCAAATGCGTATCGCAAGGGAAGAGATATTCGGCCCTGTATTGGCGGTCATCCCGTTTGATACGGAGCAGGAGGCAATCAATATTGCAAATGATTCTCCCTATGGGTTGGCTGCGGGATTGTGGACGGGCGACATTTCCAGGTCCCAGCGCGTAGCCAATGCCCTCCAGGCAGGCCAGGTTTTTATTAATCGATATGGTTGTTATGATTTGGCCAGTCCCTTTGGCGGATACAAGGAGAGCGGCTGGGGACGAGAATGTGCTATTCATTCCTTGGATTTGTATACAAAGCCGAAAGCAATCTGGTACGCGTACTGAAAGAAAGCAGGGATTCTATGAAAATGAAAGCGGCGGTTATGACTGCGGTTGGAAAGCCAGTAGAAATACACCAAATTGATTTGGGAGAACCACAATCCAACGAAGTATTGGTGAAAATCCATGCTACCGGTGTCTGCCACAGTGACCTGAATACATTGCATGATTCTACATCGCCTGTGCCGCAGGTGTTGGGGCATGAAGGCGCAGGGGTTGTTGTAAAGACTGGGGAAAATGTCACCACCTGCAAAGCGGGTGATCATGTTGCCCTAAGCTGGGTTCCCTATTGCGGAACCTGCGCGTATTGCGCGTCCGGAAAGATGCATTTGTGTGAAACTGTATTTGGTCCTATGTTTGCAGGTACCCTCCCTATGGGGGGTACGCGCATGCATCTGGATGGCGAGGTTTGCTACCATTCATCCATGTTGTCAACCTTTGCGGAATATGCTGTGGTACCGGAGAGAAGCTGCATAAAAATATCGGATCAAATGCCCTTTGTGCCCGCATCCATGATTGGATGCGGGGTAGCGACAGGCTATGGTGCGGCGGTGCATGCTGCGCAGGTAAAGCCTGGTGATAATGTGGTTATATTCGGCATTGGCGGGGTGGGAATCAATGCGATACAAGGTGCCAAAGTGGCAGGAGCTCGCCGCATAATCGCTTGCGACACAAAGCTGGAAAATCTGAAAACCTCCCGAAAATTTGGTGCTACCGACATCGTGCATATTGATGGAAAAACGGATGTGGCGGATATGATCCGTTCAAGAACCAGTGGTCTAGGCGCGAATTGTGCCATTGATGCCACAGGTGTGCCGGATGTATGCGCTCTTGCAGTTGCATCCATATGTAAAGGCGGCACTGTCGTGGTGGTTGGCGCATATCCCTCTAACGGCACCATCCAACTGCCTGCCGGGGGCTTTCATAGGCTTGGAAAAGTGATACGCGGCAGTTTCTATGGCGATGTGAACCCTTTCCACGATTTTCCCCGTATTGCAGAGCTCTACTTGGCCGGAAGGTATAATCTGGATGATTTAGTCATTAAAAAAATTAAATTGGATCAAATCAATGAAGCTTTTGATTCCTTTCATGACCCGAATGCCAACAATGTGGGCAGGTATGTGATTGAGTTTTAATACATTATTATGATATACAAACGGTTTACTGACTGATTCATTTGGTTATTATGTGGGAAACACGGGGTGATTGTGCTTTCTTGTCAAGCGCTTAATCGTCAGCCTGGTGGTGTACTTACCTAGCTTTAAAGATTTGATTGTTAAATATCGATGCTTTATTGCAAATTACTTGAAAAGTCATTTTTAATATGAAGAGTTGCGCCAAAGAAATGCACTCTCTCTGCTGCTATGAGGCGGCAAGGGAGTGCATTTCATTAAAGGTACTATGATTGTTATCTACAAAGCGGATAACTAATGCTTTTTTCATAAAAGCATCATTGCACTTACATTGTTTTTGCTACTTTACATTCCTGGCATTCAGTGCTATACTTGCGGTGAAATTAATTTCAGAATGTGGACAAAATTGCATTTCGGGAGGCTTGCGGTGGCTGGAAGCGATATCTTGGTTAGATTGAGCCGGATGTATTACGAGGAAAACCTGAGCCAAAAGGAAATCTCGGAGTCCCTGGGTATATCGCGCGCGCAAATCAGCAGGCTGTTGCAGAAGGCGAGAGACGAAAACATCGTCTCAATCCGAATCAATGACCCACACCTGGACGAAACATTGCTGGAAAATCAACTGCGCCAACAGTATAGCCTCGCGGATGCTGTGGTTATCAACACAACGGGTGTGATGAAAGAATCAGTGCTGGAAGAGTTTGGCAAACTTGCCGCGCTTCGCTTGGCCGCATACATCAAGAATCAGGATTTGGTTGGCGTCATGAGCGGACGCACCATCGCCTGTCTGGCTCAGGGAACTGTCAATTTTCCGCGTAAAAATCTTAAAATCCTGCCGCTTGTGGGAGGATTGGGCAGCCGGAACTCCACATGGCACGCCAACTCCATCGCAGAGGAGTTTTCCCTGAATACCGAATCAGTTGCCTATACGCTCAATGTACCTTCGGTAATGCAAAGCCAGGTTGCCAGAGATATGCTGGTGATGGAGCCGGGCATCCAGGCACTGCTGAAAATGGGAACGGTGTGCGACGTTGCCATTGTCGGCATCGGGCAGGCGGAAACCGGGGCGAGCAATGTGCTGGCGGGCGGTTTGACGGAACAGGACATTTTCGACTTGAAGGAAATCGGTGCCGTGGGGTCCATGTGTGTTTCGTATTTTGACCGAAATGGTAAGTTGCTGCATCCTGAAATTGAAAAACGCATGATTGGGCAGCCTTTGGAAAGTGTCAAAGGCGCAAAAACAATCGCTGTGGCGATTGGGAAAAGCAAACTCGCTGCCATAGACGCGGCGCTGAAAACCGGATATGTGGACGTTTTCATGACCAATGTGGAAACGGCACAACACATAATCAATTGAAAAAGGAGAACTACCATGAAAAAACTGTTGGCCCTGCTTCTGGTCTGCACCATGATGCTTTCTCTGGCGATGTCTGTAAGCGCCGAAGACCTCAAGGGTAAGAAAGTATCACTGCTGACCGCGAACCTTAGTTCAGTAACCACCAACCAGATGGCCGAGTATATGAAAAAAGGCCTGGAAGAGCATGGCATTGAAGTGACTGTCGTTGACACCAAAGGAGACTTTGGTCAATTGGCCAGCCGCATTGAGGACAGCGTCAGCGCGAAGGCGGATGCCATCGTCCTCATCAGCGCGGATCCCGTCCTGGTTCTCAGCCAGCTGGAAGTAGCGTTTGAAGCAGGTGTCCCTGTATTTGGCTGCGACAGCGGTTTTGTGGAGGGGATGCAGGTGAACGCCACCAGCGACAACTACATGATGGGGGAAGCCATCACCCGCTACCTTTTTAATGATTTGATGGGCGGAAAGGGCAGCGTAATCGCTTTGACGCACCGCCCCCATCCCGGCGTTGTCAAACGCAGCAACGCGTTTGATGACATTATTAAAGAGTATCCCGACATCAAGTTGATTACCGAGCAGCATGTGGAAGTGCCCGGACCCATTGAAAGCGCCCGTACCATTATGGAGAACCTGCTGCTGTCCAACTCCGCGAAGGACTCCGTAACCGCGGTTTGGTGCGCTTGGGATGAACCCGCCATTGGCGCGACGCAGGCTCTGATGGATGCGGGGCGCGGTGAAGTGTTTGTCACCGGTGTGGACGGCAACAGCCAGGCTGTGGAACTCATCAATGAAGATTCCAACCTGAAGGCCACCATGGCGCAAAACTTTGAAGGCATGGCCAACATTGTCGTAACCGAAGTGGTGAAGCTCTTTAGCGGCGAAGAGGTTATCCCCGGCGAACAGTACGCTCCCGCGCTCCTGATTACCAAGACCGAGTGATTTTTTTCAGGGCTGTGCGGACAGGCGCCGCACAGCCCTGTTTCTTTTTATTGCAACATATAATTACCCAACAGAGGAGTAAGCCATGTTACTGGAAATCAAAAACCTGTCCAAACGATTTGGCAGCGTCCATGCTTTAAGTGATTTGTCCATGTCCATCGCGCCGGGGGAGGTGCATGGCTTGGTGGGCGAGAATGGCGCTGGCAAATCCACCTTGATCAAGATACTCACCGGGGTGTATCAGCTTTCCAGCGGGCAGCTTTTCTGGAACAGGGAAGAAGTCCATATCAACCATGCCGCGGACAGCCAGGCGCTGGGGATTAACGTGATTCACCAGGACCGTAACCTGATCCCTTCGTTTAATGGGATTGAGAATGTATATTTAGGCCTTCAGTATGAGAAGAAACCCTGGGGTCAGGTGGATTGGAAACGCATGAGCAAGCGGGTGAAAGACCTCGCGCAGGAACTGGATATCCAGACAGATTTGTCTCTGCCCGCTTCCATGCTCAAGCCGCCTCAGCGCACGCTGATAGAGATTCTCCGTGTGCTGATGACGGATTGCAGGCTGCTAATCCTTGATGAGCCCACAGCGTCCCTGACGGACAGGGAGACCAACATCCTCTTTCGGGTGATTAATGAACTGAAGAAAAAGGGCACCGCTATTCTGTATGTTACCCATAGAATGGAAGAAATCTTTCAGTTGACGGACCGGATTACTGTCCTGAAAAACGGGATGTGGGTGAATACGGTGCAAACGAAAGATGTCAACGTGGATGGTTTGATTTCGATGATGACCGATAACTGGCGCAGCGATTCTGTTGAGATGCAAAGACAGTTTGGCGATGAACTGCTAAAGGTGGAGAATCTATCCAGCCAGGATGGTGTGGTGCATAATGTCAGCTTTGGTGTGCGGGCGGGGGAGATTGCCGGCATTTTCGGCTTAGGGGGAAGCGGCCGGACAGAAACACTGGAGTGCATCTATGGGTACAAGAAAATGAAATCCGGACAGATTCATCTTCTTGGCAAGGAATATGCCCAGCCTACTCCGCTGCGCTCCATCCAGGAGGGAATGGCATTCATCTGTGAGGACAGAAGGGGCATGGCGCTGGTTACTTCCCTGAACATCAGGGAGAATATTACCCTTTCAACCATTGATCACTATGCCCGGTTTTCTGTCCTGGACGACAAGCGCCAGAAAAAGGATTCGGAAGACAAAATCAAATCCCTGGCGATTGTGACAACGGGCACGGAACAACCGGTGGATCAACTCAGCGGCGGAAACCAACAGAAAGTGGTGTTTGCCAAGGCTTTGATGTCTCAGCCCAAGGTACTTTTATGTGATGAACCGACACAGGCGGTGGATGTGAAAACCAGAGCGGAAATCCACAGGCTGATCAGAGAACTGGCAAGCCAGGGCAACGCCATTGTGTTTGTCTCATCCGACCTGAAAGAAGTGCTGGACATTGCGGACACGGTTTGCGTGATAGCCAACGGCGAAACCAAGGCAAAACTGCCCAATCGTCAGTTATCCTCCGAACAGGTGCTGTCCCTGTGCTATGAATGAAATGTGGGTCCGTCATCTCTCTTTTATTGAAAGGATAAGCAACAAATGACTACGCAACAGAAAATCCGGGATGCCCTGAAACATTACGGCACCATGATGGCTGCAGTCATCATCATTTTGGTGTTCAGCCTCCTTCGGCCGGATGCCTTTTTCACCCTGCAAAACCTGGTGAATATCAGCAGGCAGATTTCCCTGCTTGTGATTGTTGCTATCGGGGCTACGCTTATCATGGTGATGGAGGAGTTTGATTTATCCCTTGGCGCGTTAGCCAGTTTAGGCGGCATTATCGGCGCCACATTGGCTGTCAGCGGCGTGCCAATCCTTTTTGCCATGCTGGCTGCTGTGCTGGGCTGCGCGCTGATTGGCTTATTCAGCGGCTGGCTGATTACCAAATTCAACGTTTTATCCTTCATCACAACCCTGGCAATGAGCACGATTATTACAGGCATCATTTTTGCGATTACAGGCGGAAGCACTGTATTTCAGGGCGTACCCAGAAGCTACAGAAGCGTAGGCACCTCCATGGTGCTGGGCATCCCGCTGCTTACCATCATCATGCTGCTGCTAACGGTGCTGTTCTGGTTTATCATGCGCCATACACCCTTTGGCAGAAAGCTGTATGCTATCGGCGGCAATCAGAAGGCTGCGCTGGTGTCCGGTATTCCTGTGAAACGAATGAAAGTGATCGCCTTCGCGCTGTGCGCAGGCTTATCCGGGCTGGCGGGTGTGCTGCTTTCCTCCCGCTTAGGGTCGGCCCACCCCTCCGGCGGAGACGGTTTGTTTCTGCAGGCGTATGCCGCGGTGTTCCTGGGGAAAACCATGTTCCGCGGCGGTGTCGCGAATATATGGGGAACCTTGGTTGGTTCCATTATCCTTGGCGTTCTGGCGAATGGACTAACCATCATGCAGGTGCCCACCTTCATGCAGGATCTATTGACGGGCTGCATCATTATCATGGCTCTGGTTCTGCAAAAGATTGGAGCGAAAACAGATGATGAGTAATGACAAAGCGAAACGGATTGAGAAAGCCATGAAGAAACGCGGGCAGCTGGTGGTTGCCTATCTGCTTGCCGGGTACCCATCCAGAAATGGATTTCTTGACGCCCTGAAACAGGTGACCGCGGCTGGGGCGGATATCATCGAAGTGGGTTTCCCCTCCCGAAACCCTGTTAATGACGGCCAGGTGATACGGGAAGCCCATCTGCAGGTGGATATGTCCATTCAGGACGACATGGCATACTGGGCGCAGGTGCGTAATGCCACGGATGTTCCAATCTGGCTCATGGGGTACCGGGAGGATCTGGTGACCATACCGCGCTACAGGCAATTGGTGTCTGCAGGCATTGCCGACGCGCTGGTCCTCCCGGAATTGAGCATGGACGAGAGCTTGCGGCTGCATGAGGAAGTGGGTCGGGAAGGTTGTGAAGTGCTTGGTTTTGTGAACGGCCAGATGTCGGAAAGCCAGGTCCGCAAGGTTTTTAGCAACCACCGTTTGATTTATGTACAGCTGTATGTCGGGCAGACAGGAGCAAAAGCTGCGCAGGACAATTATAAGGACAATTTGCGGATTGCCAAGGATTACCCGGATGTTTTGATTTTTGCCGGCTTTGGCATTGACAGCCCGGAGCGCGTAAACCAATTGCTGCGGCAGAAATTTGACGGCGTCATCCTGGGAACGGCTGTCATCCGGCAGCAGAATCAATCGGAGGAATCGCTGCAATCGTTTATCAGCGGTATCAGAGCAGCGGCCGACAAGGAGCGTACGCCATGAAAGCCATCGCGACATTTGATGTGGGCACCACCAATGTAAAAGGTGTTCTTATCAGTTTCGACGGAAAAGTGCTGCATACCCAGAGCCGAAAAGTCGATACCTTCTACCTGGGAGAAAAAAAGAACCTGATAGAACAGCAGCCGGAACAGTGGTACCAGGCGTTTTGTGAGATCAGCAAGTCTTTTTTTGATGTCTGCGCGCCAGAAGAAATCGCGGGCTTAGTCCTCAGCGGTCAAATGCAGGATTTAATTCTGCTGAATCATCAGGGAAAGCCGGTCATGGACGCGGTGCTTTATTCAGATGGCCGCGCCGGGAAGGAAGCTGAGGAAATCAGCCGAATTATTGGAAAACAGCGAATTGAGGAGAGCACCGCCAACGCCTTTGACGGATCGAGGCCTTTTGCGAAACTGCTGTGGGTGAAGCAGAATCGCCCGCTGGTGTATCAACAGACAGCCCATGTGTTGATCAGCTCCAAGGACTATATCATAACAAGGCTTACAGACCAGTATGTTTCCGATGTCATCAGCTGCTCCACGGCGGGGCTGATGGACATCCGAACAAAGCAATGGCACGCCGAATGGCTGGTAGAGATAGGGCTGCAGGAGGTTCAGTGGCCGCGCATCCTGCACGCTCATCAGCAGGCGGGGCAGGTAACACCTGCTGCTGCCAGGGAAACCGGCTATGTCAGCGGCATGCCTGTTTATGCGGGCGCGGGAGATGCGGGAAGCGCGACCTTATCAAGCGGCATTTCAAGGGATGGGGAGTTTAACATCAATCTGGGCACATCGGGTTGGATTGCCTGTACCTCCCAGCATCCATTGCTACAGGAAGGTGTTTCCAATCTGGCTGCCATGCCGGAGGACACCTATATCAATGTGGTGCCTTTTTTCAACGCGGGCAATGTGTATCAATGGGCTGCCGGCTTTTTCTTTCCGGATATACCCCAGGAGCATCGGTATGACTGTCTGGAGAAATTGCTGGGTGAAAGCAAACCGGGCAGCGGCGGCGCTCTCTTTCTGCCGTATTTGCTTGGCGAACGCTTTCCTGTGATGGACGCGGAAATCGCGGGCGGCTTTGTGGATGTGCGGCCGGCAACCACAAGGGCTGACATGGCAAGGGCTTGCCTGGGGGGCGTGGCCTACTCCATTCGCCAGGGTCTGGACTCAATCGGTAAAGCACCCACGCGGATGACCCTGGTAGGCGGCGGCGCGAAGTCTCAAACCTGGTGTCAAATCCTTGCGGACATGCTGAATATGCCTATCGTCGTCTTTCGGGATGCTGAGTACCTGCCTTCCATGGCTATCGCCTCCTCCGTTTTGCTGGCGCAAGGGTTCATTCCCGATTACGAGAGCTTTATCCATGGCATTACAACAGGCCAGGACGGCAAAGTGATCGAGCCGGATTCTGCGGCCGCAGCCATGTATCACAGGTATTACCCGCGGTTCCGCAGCATCTACCCGGCGCTTGCCGGGCTGTCGCCAGCAATAGATGAATAAGAGGTAGGTAATAAAAAAACATCAGGCACATTCCAAGGACTAGGAATGTGCCTTTTGCATGCGGCTTCCCGAACGCGCATGCTTGAAAGCGGTGTAATCCGCAAAAAAGATTTACTAAATAAATAAATCTATTTAGTTTTTTCACTAAATTCCACTCCTTCATGCGAGTAACGAGGCATCGTATTTGTAAAAAATGGTAGAAAAAATGGAAATATAAACAGAAATAGTAAATATTAAGTAAATTATAGGTAAATTCTTCCCTTGACAGGGGATGCTTTTTGATATAAAATGCAGATACGGTTACAAGAAGTTTAACGATATATGCCGAATAAATCCAATAAATACGGAAAACAGAGCGAAAACAAGCGGAAATCTGGCGGTTGTCACAGGAGAATCCGATCACAGCAAATGCGCTGGCAATGAAAGATAGATTAACTATTTACTAGATTTTAGTCAGTTTCAGGCGAATGTAAGGAGTTCCGGATGAAGGTGCGCGTAAAGGACATCGCGATGGAGGCAGGTGTTTCGCCTGCCTCGGTGAGCAATGTGCTCAATGGCAAGGGGGGCGTCAGCGAAGCGACAGCCCGCCGCATTTTGTCTGTTGCGCGGGAATTGGGCTATGTGGTCAGCAAGGATGCTTCGGGCAGCAGCAAGTATGTCCGGCTGGTTTCCTTCAAGCGGCATGGCCTGGTTGTGATGGATACCCAGTTTTTCGCGGAGATGATTGAAGCTTTGGAGCGGCAGTGTCATCTGGCGGGTTTGCAGATGGTGGTTTCCAACATCCATATGGAAAAGGATGCGGACTATATAGACCGTGTGCGGGAAATCTGCCAGGAAGAATGCGCCGGTATCCTGCTGCTGGCGACAGAAATGTATACTGAGGATGTGGAACTTTTTTCCCATACAAAGGCGCCTCTTTTGGTGATTGACAGCCTGTTCCGCAACAAGCGGATCAACTGCGTGGTGATGAACAACCAGGAAGCGGGCTACATGGCGGCGGAGCGTTTTATCAAGATGGGGCATACCCGCATCCACCATATCACCAGCAGCGTATTGTTCAACAACATGAAGTACCGCCGCGTTGGATTTGAGAGCGCCATGGCGGATGCCAAACTTCCCTGCGACGAGTACTCCATCTGGCGGGTCACCCCCACCCTGGAAGGGGCTTACCGGGATATGCACGAGCTGCTCAGCAGCAAGAACATCCAGATGCCTACCGCTTTTTTCGCCGGCAATGATATCATCGCCGCCGGCTGCGTTCGGGCGCTGAAGGAAAAGGGATATAAGCTGCCCCAGGACATTTCCATTATTGGGATGGACGATTTGGCCATCTGCCAGATTACCAACCCGGTTTTGTCCACCATCCGGGTGCCCCGGGAGGACATCGCCCGCGCGGCTGTCAAGCGGCTGCTTGACATGCTGGAGGAAGGGACGGATTCCTGCGTCCTGAAAACCCAGGTGAGCGTCGAGTTTGTGGACAGGCAAAGCGTGCGCAACATCAAGGATATGTAAGCGCGTCTCAATGAGTACTTTCACATGGCTTGCCATGTTGAAGAATAAAAAACACAGGAGGACCCCCCAATGAAGAAATGGATTGCCCTGCTCTTGACCGCCCTGATGCTGGTATCGATGATGGCTGTCTCCGTCGCCGAAGACAAGCTGATTGTCATCATCACCCCCAGCCACGCGAACCCCTACTTTAAGACCGTCGCCGACGCCGCCTCCGCCCAGGCGGAAAAGCTGGGCTACCAGTCCATGGTTATCCAGCATGATGACGACGTCACCAAGCAATCTGAAGCCTTTGACACAGCCATCGCCCGCAAAGCTGTCGCCATTATCTGCGACAACGCCGGCGCTGACGCCACCATCGCTCCCGTCCAGGCTGCCAAGGCTGCCGGCATCCCCACCTTCCTGGTAGACCGTGAAATCAACTCCACCGGCGACGCCGTTGCACAGATGGTTTCCAACAACTACCAGGGCGCATCCCTCGTAGCCGAGTACTTTGTCGAGCAGATGGGCGAGGAAGGCAACTATGTCGAGTTCACCGGCAGAGAGTCCGACACCAACGCCGGCGTCCGCTCCCAGGGCTTCCATGATGTCATCGACCAGTATGAAGGCCTGACCATGATTGAGCAGCAGACCGCCAACTGGAGCCAGACGGAAGCGTTTGAAAAGATGGAATCCATCATCCAGGCCCAGGGCGCTGACAACATCAAGGGCGTCATCTGCGGAAACGACACCATGGCTATGGGCGTCATCGAAGCGTGCCTGAAGGCCGGCATGAAGGATGTTATCGTTTGCGGCTTTGACGGCAGCAACGACGTGCGCGACTCGATCCTCCGCGGCGAAATCAAGGCGACCGGCCTGCAGCCCATCGCCTACATTTCCGAACAGGCTGTCATCCAGGCGGATGAGTACATCAAGGCCGGCGGCAAGACCGAGAAGGAAGAAAAACAGCTGATGGACTGCGTGCTGATCACCATGGAAAACGCGGAAAAGCTGGATAACTTCGCACTGGCCAACTAATCTGTTTCTTTCGGGAGCGGCGTGCGCCCTGGCGGCGCCGCTCCCAGCTTTTTGCAAAGGGGAGAGGTTCATGAAAAGAAAGACAAGCATGCTGCCCTGGATTGCCGCGCTGCTGTTGGTTGTATTGGTTGCGGCGACGGGCCGCGTTACCATTGTCCCCGATCAGCAGCCGGAAACCTTTGTCAATGAGGCTGGGGAAACAGTGGCAGCCGAAAAGGCGACGGTGACGGAACAATACGCCATCGACAACTGGGACGCGAAAATACTGCCGACCATTAACCAGCGTGCCGTGGATGCCCCTGTCTTGCTGCAGGCAGCCTTTGCTGATTTAAACGATGCGGGAACACAGTACGGCAGCCGGGCCAATGAAACCAGCGCGTGGAGTTTCTGCGTAAAAGGCCAAGGCCGCGTACTGGAAATTGAAAACGCCGACAAACCCAACAGGACCAACCTGGTGCTGGACGCGCCGCCCTATGATGGGGCAGCCGACTACAAGATTCACTATGGAAAGGTGTTTCCTTCCAACATAAAAAACGCCATTCGCGATGGCGTCGGCTTCCTGAAATTGGACGATTTTGCCAACCAGGTCGAGTTTGCCAACCTGACCACGGCTTTTAACAACAAAATTAAAAACGAGATTATTTTAGCCCGTGATGTGCAGGAGTATACCGGGAAGACGGTTTCGTTTTCCGGGTGCATTTCCCTGCAGAACACCAAGCCGGAATCCCTGGTTGTTGTGCCGGTTACGCTGGAAATCGTGGAGGAATAAGATGGAGCAGCCGATTACTCCCATCATGCAGGCGAGAAACATCACCAAGGTGTATCCGGGCACAACCGCGCTGAAAAATGTGGATTTTGACGTTTTACCCGGGCGCGTCAACGTGCTGATTGGTGAAAACGGCGCCGGGAAATCAACGCTGATGAAGATTCTGGCGGGCATCGAAAAGCCGACCAAGGGAGAGATTTTCCTGGAAGGCAAGCAGCTTACCCTGCACAATACCCGGGAAGCGAGCGACCTTGGCGTCAGCATCATTCACCAGGAATTGAACATGTTTCCCGATATGAAGGTGTCCGACAATATGTTCGCCGGCAACGAAGTCAGCCGCCTGGGCGTGGTGGTGGACCGCAAAGAGCAGGCGAAAAACGCGCGGGAGGTGCTCACGCGTCTGCAGCAGGACATCGACCCGGGGCAGATGATGCGCAACCTGCGCGTAGGGCAGCAGCAGGTGGTGGAAATTGCCAAGACCATGCTGCAAAAAGAATTGAAAGTGCTGATTATGGACGAACCGACCTCCTCCCTGTCCAAAGCGGAGGTAGAGGTGCTGTTCAAGCTGATAGAGGACTTGAAATCCCAGGGAATCGCCATTATCTATATCTCCCACCGGCTGGAGGAAATCATCCGCATCGGGGACGTGGTAACCGTGCTGCGCGACGGGGAGCGGGTGGCCAGCGCCAATGTGCCGGACATCGATGTGCACTGGATTATTGAGAAAATGGTGGGCCACACCACATTAAGCGTTGAAAAGCCTCCTTACCTCGGGGAAAGGCAGGAGCTTCTCAAGGCCGAGAACTATTGCCTGCCCCGATTGGGCGGCGGGTATACGGTGGACCATGTGTCCTTCACCCTGCACAAGGGCGAGGTGCTGGGCATCTACGGGCTGATGGGCGCGGGGCGCACAGAGCTGGTGGAAAGCCTGATGGGCCTGCACCCCGAGTCCAGCGGGCAGATGGTGCTGGACGGGGAAGTGATTGACAAACCCATGGTATGCGACCAGATTGCCCGGGGCATGGTGCTGGTGCCCGAAGACAGGCAGAAGGACGGGCTGGTGCAAACCATGTCCATCGCCGAAAACATGATGCTCACCAGCATCCCCCATTTTACGCGCAACGGCCTTATCAATAAACAGGCGAGCAAACGCGCGGTGGATGACGCCATGCGGGATATGCAGGTGAAGGCGGCGGATGTGCGCCATCTGATTACCAGCCTCTCGGGCGGCAACCAGCAGAAGGTGGTAATCGGAAAATGCGTCATGGCCAAACCCAAGGTGTTCATCATGGACGAACCTTCCCGCGGCATTGACGTAGGCGCGAAAACAGACATCTTCCGCCTGATGCGCGGCTTTGCCGCCGAGGGCATGGGTGTCATCTTTGTGGGCAGCGAGCTGAAAGAGCTGATTTCCGTCTGCGACCGCATCCTGGTAATGAGCAACGGGCTGCTTACCGCTGATTTTTCCGGGGACGAGATTACCGAGGATGCCCTGGTCAAGGCATCCGCCGCGGCGCTGAAAACGGGCAAAACCGCATGATCAACAAGGGAGGAATGAACATGGTGCAATCAAAATCAGTCAAGGGGAATACCTCCCTTGGCATGCTGCTGCTCAAGGGGCGCACATTTATCGCGCTGGCGCTGTTGGTTATCTACTTTGGCTTCAGCGCGCCCAACTTTATGGAGTGGTCTTCCATCGTGCTGCTGGTCAAGCATGCTTCCCTGTATGGGCTGCTGGCCATCGGTATGACGCTGGTGATTATCACCGGCGGGATTGACCTGTCGGTAGGCGCGGTGGTCGGCTTGTCTGCCATGATTGCCGGCGGCTTGATGACCGAAGGCCTCCGCCTGCCCTTCATCGCGGGCACCATCTACCCCAATGTGCCGCTGATTCTGCTGATCGTCTGCGTCATGGCGGTATTGGTGGGCCTGGTTTCCGGGTTGTTGATTGCCAAGGTGCGCGTGCCTGCCTTCATCGCCACGCTGGGCGCCATGTATGTGTGCCGCGGCTTTGCCATGCTGCGCTCAGGCGGCGCCACCTTCCCCAACCTCTTTGGCAAGGCGGAACTGGGCAACCTGGGCTTTGATATCATCGGCGCGGGTTCCCTGTGGGGCATCCCCTACATCATCGTGGTGTTCATTTTTGTCGCTCTGGTGGCCGGTTTTATCATGAAAAAGACCCCCCTTGGCAACCAGATTTACGCTGTCGGCGGAAACGAGCGGGCGGCCATTATTTCGGGCATTAAAACCACCAGGGTTAAGCTGTTTGTCTATATGTTCTCGGGCTTCTGCGCGGCGCTGGCCGGTATCATCAAGGCCAGCGAGCTCAGGGCAGCCCATCCGGCGACGGGGGAAACCTGGGAAATGATCGCCATCTCCTCCGTTGTTCTGGGCGGCACCAGCATGTCCGGCGGCGTTGGCTCGGTAGGCGGCACCATCATCGGCGTGCTGGTTATCACCGTGCTCAATGACGGCATGATTATGATGGGCGTTTCCACCTTCTGGCAGATGGTCATTAAAGGCGTCGTCATTATCGCCGCCGTCATCATCGACCTGGTTCAGAAGGATCTGCAGAACAAGGCGGCGCTGGCTGCCCGAATCAAGTAAAGAAGGAGGAAGCAACATGGACGCGGCAACCATCGCGGCGCGGGCCAATCAGCGGCGCGCCGATGTAATTACCATGATACATCAGGCCAACGCCGGCCATACCGGCGGCTCTCTATCGGAATTGGATATCCTGAGCGTGCTGTACGACAGTGTGCTGAACATTACCCCCCAAACGGTGAAGGACCCTGACCGCGACCGCTTTCTGCTCAGCAAAGGGCACAGCGTGGAAGGGTACCTGGCGGTGCTGGCGGACAAGGGATTCCTCCCCAAGGAAGAGCTGCGCACCTTTTCAAGGGCGGGCAGCCGGCTTATCGGACACCCCACCAACAAGGTGCCCGGCATGGAAATGTGCACAGGCGCCCTGGGCCATGGCCTGTCCATCGGGGTGGGCATGGCGCTGGCGGCAAAAAGGCTGGACAGGCCCTACCGCACCTATGTGCTGATGGGGGATGGCGAGCAGGCGGAGGGGAGCATCTGGGAAGCGGCCATGGCAGGGGCGAACTACCATCTGGATAACCTCTTTGCCATCATCGACCGCAACGGGCTGCAGATTTCCGGCAGCACGGAAGATGTGATGGCGCTGGAAAACTTCCCGGAGAAATGGCGCGCCTTTGGCTGGGATGTTACCCAGGTGGACGGCCATGATGTACAGGCGTTGATGGACTATTTCCATTCCAGAAAGCCGGAGGGAAAACCCCATTGCCTGATTTGCCGTACGGTGAAGGCCAAAGGGCTGCCCATGGGAGAAAATAAAAAGGAATGGCACCATAAGGTGCCCAATGAAGCGGAAGTGGCCGAGGGGCTGCTGGCGCTGGGTGTGAAAGGGGTGGATTGGGCATGAAAACAGAAGCGGTACGCATGGCTTTTACCTCAGCGCTGCTGGAAGCGGCGAAGCAGGACAGGCATATCTTTGCCGTGACCACGGACAGCCGCGGCTCCGTCACCCTGGGAGATTTTGCCCAGCAGCTGCCCCAGCAGTTTGTGGAAATCGGCATCGCCGAGCAGAACGCCATCGGCGTGTCGGCGGGGCTGGCTAACGCGGGTCTTCGACCCTTTGTCTGCGGGCCTGCCTGCTTCTATTCCCTGCGCTCCGCGGAGCAGATCAAAGTGGATGTCGCCTATTCCCAGATGAATGTCAAGGTCATCGGCGTGTCTGGCGGTGTCAGCTATGGCGCCCTTGGCACCAGCCACCATGCCACCCAGGATATTGCCCTGATGCGCGCGATACCGGGGCTGGAAGTGTATCTGCCGGCGGATGGCGCGCAGATGCGGGCGATGCTGAAATACCTGGTAGCTTCCGACAAACCGGCCTATGTGCGCATGGGCAGGGGCGCGGTGCCCCAGGTGTATCAGGAGGAGGCGGAGTTTGTGCCTGGCAAAGCCAACTGGCTGCGCCAGGGCAAGGATGCCGCGCTGATTGGCTGCGGCGAAATGGTGTATCACTGCCTGCAGGCAGCGGAACAATTGGCGGCGAACGGCATCGAGGTATCGGTGCTGGATATGCATACCCTGTCTCCTCTGGATGAGGAAAGCATTCTGCAGGCGGCGCTGACGGGGCTGGTAGTCACGGCGGAAGAGCATTGCGTGCACGGGGGCTTGGGCAGCGCTGTCGCGAGCGTCCTGGCGGAACACAAGCCGACCGCAATGCGTATCCTGGGCCTTCCGGACGAGCCGCTGTACAATGGCTCCTCCTCTGATGTGTTCAACCATTACGGCCTGACAGGCAGCGGCATTGCCCAGCAGGTCGTCGGGGCACTGCGCAAATGAAGGGCCATATCATTGCCGTAGATCAAAGCACATCATCCAGCAAGGTGTTCCTGCTGGGAGAGAATGCCGAAATTCTGCGGCGCTATTCCAAAGAGCATAAGCAGTTCTATCCCCAAAGCGGCCAGGCAGAGCACGACGCGGGAGAAATCTGGCGCAATGTGCTGGAGGGGATTCACGCGGTTGCCCAGGACATGGATGCGGCAGGCCTTGCCATCAGCAACCAGCGGGAAACCACGGTGTTCTGGGACAGGCAGACGGGAGAGCCCCTGTGCCGCGCCATCGTCTGGCAGGATGTGCGGGGAGAGTATATCTGCCGGGAATTTGCTCAGCACGCTTCAAGGGTAAAGGAACTTACAGGCCTTTCCCTGTCCGCCTATTTCCTGGCGGCCAAAGCCGCCGCCAAGCTTCGGGAGGATCCATCGCTCAGGAAGCGCGCCGAGGAAGGAAGCCTGTGCATCGGCACGGTGGACAGCTACCTGATTCACCGCCTGACAGGGGGGCGCGTGTTCGCTACCGATGTCAGCAACGCAAGCCGCACCCAGCTGATGAATCTGCATACCCTTGCCTGGAGCGAGGAACTATGCAAACTATTTGATATCCCCCTCCATTGCCTGCCTGCCATCCATCCTTCAGATCATATGTTTGGCACAACACGTCTGGATGGTTTAGCGGGCGTGCCCATAACGGGCGTTATGGGGGACAGCCACGCCGCTTTCTTCGGCCAGGGGTGCGACGCGCCTGGTCTGGTGAAGGCAACTTTCGGCACTGGCTCCTCGGTGATGATGCATATCGGGTCAAAGCCCGTGCTGTCCTCCCGGGGGCTTGCAACCTCTGTCGGCTATTCCATGAATGGCCAAACCTGCTATGTGCTGGAGGGCAATATCACGTCCAGCGGGGACACCCTGCGCTGGCTTCGGGATGAAATGGGCATGGTGGCGGATGTTGCTGAGGTGGAGAAGGAAGCCAGCCTGATGGAGGACGCGGGCGGTGTGTACCTGGTGCCGGCGTTTTCCGGGCTGGGCGCGCCCTACAACCAGCCGGAGGCGCGGGCTGTCATCAGTGGAATCAGCCGGGGCAGCGGCAGGCGGCACATTCTCCGCGCGGCGCTGGAAAGCATGGCCTTTCAGGACGCCGATGTGATAGCGGCCATGGCGGAGGATACAAACGCGCCTCTGTCGGAACTGCGCGTGGACGGCGGCCCCACGGCCAACCAAACCCTGATGCAGTTTCTCGCGGACGTGCTGGGGTGCCCGGTGCAGTGTGCGGCTGCCAGCGAGCTGAGCGCTTTGGGCGCGGGTTTGATGACCGCGCGGAAACTGAATCTTTGGCAAGGCGCAGCCCTGAAAAAGGGGGTACGGTATGCCCCCGGGCGGGATCTAGCCTGGCGGAATCAACAGTTGATGGGATGGCGGGCGGCGGTTAACCGAAGCGCGCAAGAGTAATAGAATACGGAGGAGTAACAATGGCAGTATTTGGCGTATTAATCAGCAACCGCAGCTTTTTCCCGGCGCATCTGGTGCAGTCCACAAGGGAAAAGCTGTTGAAAGCCCTAAAGGAATGGGGGCATGAGGTGGTTACCCTCAGCCCGGAAGACACCACCATGGGCCAAACCATGACCTATGAGGAAGCGCAGAAATGCGCCAAGCTTTTCCGGGACAACATGGACAGGTTGGATGGCATCATCGTTTCCTTGCCCAATTTCGGCGAGGAAACAGGCATCGCCGATGCCCTGAAATGGAGCAAATGCGATGTGCCTATCCTGATCCAGGCATGTGATGATGATTTTGACAAGCTGCAGCTGGAAAACCGGCGGGACGCTTTCTGCGGAAAGCTGAGCGTGTGCAACAACCTGTACCAGTACGGCATCAAATACAGCCTGACCCAGCGGCACACTTGCCCGGTGGACGGGGAAGAGTTCAAGCAGGATGTGGACAAGTTCGCCAGGGTGTGCGCCGTGGTGAAAGCCATGCGCACCGCGCGCATCGGCCAGATTGGCGCCCGTGTGCTGCCCTTCAGAACAGTCCGGTATTCCGAAAAACTGCTGCAGCAGGCGGGCATCACAGTGGAGACGGAGGATTTCAGCGAAATCCTCGCGGATATCGAGCAGATAACCGATGAACAGCTCATCGCCGAAAAAGTGGCGGAAATCCAAGCCTACGGCCGGATTGCCGAAGGCATTGAGGATGTTAAGGTGCTGCGCCAGGCGAAACTCAGCATCGCGCTGGAAAACTGGATGCGCGACCATCATTGCGACGCCAGCGCAATCCAGTGCTGGGACAGCGTGGAAGCCAACTATGGCTGCGCCATGTGCCTGAGCATGTCCATGATGGGGGAAAAGGGCATGCCCTCTGCCTGTGAGACGGACATCATGGGCGCGGTAAGCATGCTGGCGCTGCTGCGCGCCTCCGGCACGCCGCCCATCTATCAGGACTGGAACAACAATTACAAGAACGAAGCCAATAAATGCATCAATGTGCACTGCTCCAACTATCCCGTCAGCGCCTTTGAGGATGTGCCGGAGATTGAGAACCTGGATATTCTGGCCACCACCCTGGGCACGGACGTATCCTTTGGCGCCTTGAAGGGACGGGTGCGGCCCAGCCAGATGACCTACCTGAAGGTCAGCACCGATGACCGCCTTGGCAAAATCAAGTGCTACCTGGGACAGGGCGAGTTCACCAACGATCCCCTGCCCACATTCGGCGGCGTCGCCGTATGCCAGGTGCCCAACCTCAACGGCTTGATGCGCTATCTGACCCTGAATGGCTATGAGCATCATGTCGCTTTGGTGCAGGCCAATGTCGCTGATGTGCTGGAGGAAGCCCTGGGGAACTACATGGGCTGGGAAGTGTACCATCACAAGGGATAATGGTTGGCGGCCAGTCTGTTTCTGATGCCATTAACCAATGCCTGATAGTTCATTAAATGTTGCACAAACAAACGGGATTCCCAAATGGGAATCCCGTTTGTTACGCAGCATTGTTTTTCCTTGCGGTTCATAAAACATATTCATGGCCAGGCCTACTCTTCCGCCTTTTTCTCCAACAGCCCCGCTACTTCCTCAACCGTCAGGGGCTTGTAGTAGTAATACCCCTGCACCTCGTCGCAGCCCATTTCCTTCAGGGCGTCCAGCTGGCTTTGGGTTTCCACGCCTTCGGCCAGCATGCTGATGCGTAAATCCTTCGCCAGGCGGGCGATGTTGGCCACGATGGCGTAGCCCTTGCCCGTATTGCTTCGGACGCTGTCGATGAGGCCTTTGTCGATCTTGATGCGGTCCACCGTCAGGGTGTTCAGGCGGCGCAGGCCGGAGTAGTCCGAGCCGTAATCATCAATGGCAATGCTGACGCCCAGGGCTTTGATGGCGCGCAGCTGCTGCAGCATTTCGGGGGAATAGTCCCCTGTGGCGCTCTCGGTGATTTCCAATTCCAGATACCGGGGATCAAAGCCGGTGGCGCTCAGCGCCTGGGAAACGATGGTCAGCAGGTTCTCCCTTTCCAGCTGCCGGAAGGAGACATTGACGCCGATGCGGATGCGGGGAAGCCCCGCCTGATGCCAGGCTTCGCCCTGCCGGCAGGCTTCAAGCAGCGCCCAGTTGCCCAGTTCGGCCACCATGCCGCTTTCCTCGGCCAGGGGGATGAACACCGCGGGGGAGATGGGGCCAACGCGGTTGTGGTTCCAGCGCAGCAGCGCTTCCACGCCCACCATTTCGCCATTCTCCAAGGAAATCTGGGGCTGGTAGTGCAGCAGCAGCTCGTTGGACTCGATGGCATAGCGCAGGCTGTTGCGGATGTAGACGGTGTCCTCCGCCTGTTCCTTTTGCGCAGGGGCGAAAGGCAGTATCTGGTTTTCACTTTGGCTGGCGTAGTTGGCGGCGAAGTGCGCGTTGTTGAGCAGCTCTTCCGCGCTCTGGCCGTCCTTGGGGTACTGGGCGATGCCGATGGTGGGCTGCAGGGAAAACTCCCACTTGCGGAAGGGGACGGTGCGCTCCAGGGCGTTGCGCAGCTGCCCCGCTCTTTCCAGGATGCTCTCCTCTGACTGGTTGGGCAGGAACAACAGAAACGCCTGGCTGCGGTGGATGCCCGACAACTCGCCGGGCAGCACCTGCTCGCCCAGCATCTGGGCGGTGACCCGCACAGCCCAGTCGCCCAGCTCGTGGCCGGCCAGGTCATTCACCTCGCTGAGGGCATGAACAATTAAAAACAGCATGCCGTGGCTTTGTCCCTGGGGGGCGGCCTGCAGGCGGGCGTTCACCTCCCGGATAAAGCCCAGGCGGTTTCGCATGCCCGTAATCGGGTCGTGATAGGCCTGGTGCACCAGCTCGTCCCGGGCGTTGATTTGCCGGATGTAGGCGGCGGAGCTGTCCGCCAGGATTCGCATAAAGGCGTCAAAATGGTGGGAGGCAGCGCCTTTGCTTTTTTTGCCCTCCGTCAGCAGGTAATGGCGGCGTCGGCCTTGGGTCTCAATGGGCACCAGGGTGATTTTTTCCAGGTTCCGTTCCTGGAAGTAGGGCAACAGCTCCTGGCTTTCCAGTACGTCTTCCCTGGTGATGGTCAGCATCTCCCCGGTGCTTAATATGCCCTGGGCTCCGGGCAGTTTCTCGTAGACGCGGAAGGAAGCGCTGTTGTCGCCCGGCGGCATTTTCCCAAACTCGCACTCGCGTATGCCCGAGACGATCTGCCCGTCCACCACCTGCAGGTACCATACGCAGTTGGCGGATAGAAACTTGGCGGCGACCGAGAGCACCTTGGCCATGGTTTCCTCCAGGGATGCCTGGGTATCCACCCGCAGCGTCCAGGCGACTTCCCGGGTGGAGGCCTGGAAACGCAAATCCTCCTCATTCTGCCGGAGGCGGTCCTTGTAAATCTGGTTCACCATCACCATGTTGTAGGCCGCGTAGGCCATGCTGATGATGCGCAGCAGGTAGTCAATGCTGTTGACCATGGTGGGCTGGGGGCCGATGGTGATGTACATGTACACCTGCAGCAGCACCTGCAGCAGGGTTGCCACCAGCATGACGCTGATGTTGTTGTACAAAACCGAGGTGACAAAGAAGGGGAAGATGATGGTCCATACCGTCAGCGCGCCGGTCCGGGCGTAGGAAAAGACGCTGACGGTAATCATAACGGCCACCAGGCTGGTCAGCACAAACTCCTGGGCTCTGGTGTTGATGCCCCACAGCTGGGCGTTCATCACCAGAAAACCGCCCAAAAGAATCAGGCCGCTTACCACGATGGCGCCGCCCCAGAACAGTTCCCCGGTCAGTTCCCTGGCTATCAGCACCCGGTACGCCAGGTTGACAAAGCCCATGGCGTAAATGAACAGGCCGTTGTTGCGGTATACCATGGCGCGCTGGTGCTCGTTCAGGATGGTGCTGGCCCCCGTGGGGGCTTCTTCCTGCTTGATGGGGATAAAGTTGAACCGCTTGATGGCCAGCAGGATCGCTCCGGCGGGAAAAGCCAGAAAGACAACCGTCAGCTGGGGGGAGTAGCCCCCCGTCAGGCGGCCCAGCACCGTGTCCGTGCCGATGCTTAGCGCGGCGGCGGCTACAAAGGAGATGCCAATGAGGGAAGCGTGCTTCCTTTCGTGGGGCTGCCGGGCTTTCTTCGCCCAGTTGTATACCAGCAGCAAAATGGCAGCGGCGAACAGCAGGTAGTACACCGTATGGAAGTGGTTCCAGAAGGTGTCCACCCACAGGCTGCTCCAGCCCCAGACGGTCATCACCAGATGGTAATTTTGGTCGGAATACGCGCCCGGCAGCGCGAATACAACAAGGTTTATCAGGGCAGGCGCGTAGATAAGTCCCAGCAGCCAGGGCCTTTTTTTGTGGAGGGTGCTGCCGGAAAACTCCAGACAGACGTGCAGCACTACGCTGTATACCGTGCCCCAGCCGAAGGCGGAAATCTTTCGCCAGAAGAGGGCCATCTGCATGGTGGGGGCGACGGTGGAAATGGTCATGCTGAAAGCCCACAGCGCCATCAGCCCCATCAGCAGCAGGAAGGAGCGTACAAGCAGGGTAAAGGGCCTGAGCCTTGCGATGTAGCCAAAGGACAGGGAGAAAGCAATGAACACCAGGTAATAGGTCCACGCCAAAGCGGACTGCAAAGCACTCATTCTTTCTCCCCCCTTTCTTTGGGAACAATATACCCATTCTTTTTAAATAATATACTATAATCAATAACCAAAATGCAACGAACAGTGCGGGTATACTCTAAGATGCGAAGCAAGCGGATGATGGCGTCCTCTTCTACTGGCCGCGGCCTTTCGCTAAAATCCTACACTTTGTCATGGTTTGCCTTCATTGACGATGGAAAAGCCATGTAGTATAGTAAAAAAGAAAAGAAAGGCGCGTTTACCCAGGCCTGCCGCGGGCAGCGACGCAATGGCCGCCGGGCGATGGGAACGCAGTGGTATTTGTATCAACACTGCATTTATCTGGCTTTTAAGCATTCTTTCCCTGGGCTACGCGCTGGCAGCGCAGTTTATGATGCGCGAACCCGGCACCGACGGGCGCCGGCAGCTGGCAAGCCTGCTATTGTCCAGCTTAAGTATCTGGGCGCTTTGCTATGCGGTGTCCCTGAGCCGGCCGGATGCCCAGAGCGCGCTGTTGTGGCGCAAGCTGTCCACCCTCGGCTGGGGTACTTTCTATAGCCTGCTCTATCACTTTGTGGTGCTGGTAACAGGCAATCAAGCCCAAACCAGGCGCCCCTGGTTTTATTTTTTTGTATATGCCGGCGCTGCCCTGAACATCATCCTGTTCCTGATTCTACCCGGGTTTTCTTCCGCCCAGTACCAGATGGTCTACCTGTATGGCTTCTGGGTGAACCAGTGGATTGATACCCCCGCCAACTGGTACTACATGGCGTACTACCTGTTCTTTTTTACCCTCAGCGTCCTCTTGCTGATCCGCTGGGCCAAACAGGCGGCGGATTCCAACGAGAAACGCCACGCCCTGCTGTTTCTTCTATCCCTGGCGGCGGCGGTGCTGCTTAGCTTTCTGCTGGATGGGGTGCTGCAAACCTATGTGCAGGGGCGCATGCTGGCCCAGATTCTGGTGATCTGCGCGCTGATTCCGGCGTTCACCATCAATTACATCATGCGCCGCTACGCCTTGATGCGCCCGGACACCGGGGAGGAGCAGACGCCCAACGACCACATCCTCACCCGCGAAGCCCGCAGAAAGACCTACTTCATCGCCGCGCTGTGCCTCTATGTGCTGAGCTTTGTGGCCTTTTACTCCTCCATGATGGGGGTGGACATGTTCCTGCCCGCCGCGAACACGCTGGGCAACCTGGTCATCGCGTTGCTGCTGATGGCGGTTTCCCAGGTGATTTTTGTGCTGGACAGGATGAAGCTGCCCGTGCATATCCAGGAGAATGTGCTGTTCGTCGCCTTCCTTGCCCTGGATATGATGCTGTTCCTGCGCTACGCCAGCAACGGCGCGGTCACGGTGTGGGCCACCATTTTGATGCTGGTGATTCCTTCCATCATGTTCAACAACATTACCCTGGTGATGGTGGGAGGCGCGGTGCACATGCTGTTCATGGCGGCGACGGCGGCGCGCTACCCGAACCTGCAGGTGATTGTGAACATGGAGGATCATATCTGGCGCATGCTGTTCATCCTTGCGGCGCTGGTGATGGCTTACTTTATCAACCGCATCTACCGCCTGCGCCTGATGGAAAACAGCCAGTACGCCCTGCAGCAGCAAAGCGTTTCCCGTGTGGCCACCCTGTTTTCCGAGGGCGGTTTGGACGAGTACGAGCACCGCTGCCGCCAGGCGCTCACCAACGCGCAGACCTACCTCGCGCCTGACGAATTGTTCTTGGTGGAAGCGCCGGCGCGGGCGAGGGGGCCGGAACAAGGAGGCCCTCAGCCGCTGCCGGACATCCATATCAACCCCAGCTGGCTGGGCAGCCTGCCCCTTGACCAGCAGCTAGAGCGCCTCTTTGTGCGGGACGCCCAGGGGGGCTACTGCGTCCAGGTGAAAAATCTGGACAAGCAGGCGGCGCCCCTGCGCCTGGCGCTGACGGAAAAACAGCTGACCATGCTGCACATCTACCCCCTGAACACGCCCGACCGGGAGCGCAGCCTGCTGCTGGCCGTCCACAAGCAGGAGCGGGCGGAGCAGTCGCGCCACCGCAACCAGGGGTTCGCGCAGATCCTGTCCAGCCTGCTGACCAGCTACATTGTGCGCACTTATTCCGAAGCGGAGCTGGAGTATACCGCCTACTACGACCGGCTGACCCGCCTGCTCAAACGCGAGCGCTTTCTGGAGCTGATGGAAGCAAGATTGCACAATCCGGGGGGCGCGGGTGAGGTCCAGGGACTGCTGTTTCTGGATATCAACGGCTTTAAGCGCATCAACGATGTGGCCAGGCGCCTGCAGGTTAACGCCACCAAGGAAGACCTGATCGGCCGCTTCGGCGGGGACGAGTTTGTGGTGTTCATCACCCGCATGTCCAGGGAGGAGATAGAGGGCACCGCCCACATGCTGCAGGAGGCGCTTTCCTTTGACTATGCGCACGAGAGCGGCGTTTTCCCCTTAAGCGTGGCGGCGGGCCTTGCCCTGGCGGACAAGGGCAGCGCCATCGACCAGCTGATTGCCAGGGCGGACGAAGCCATGTACGCCGATAAAAGACGCAGAAAGTTGTCCCGGTAGCCGCTTTGCCGGTGCAAAGCCGGGAAAGTTGGGTAAAACATACTATGCAATCTGCCCGTATCGGGCCGAAGGAAGGGAGGGAGTCAGGTTCAGTTTTCAGACATGCTGGAGGAACTGATTAAAGCCAGCCGTACCCAGAAACAGGCGCTTTCCTCCGCGCTGCTCTACTCACCCAGCGAGGTGAGCAAGTACCTGTCCGGGCAGCGCCTGCCCTCTCCCGCGTCGATCCAGGAAATGGCGGACCGCTGCGCGGTCTTTTTCGCCGAGGCATTCTGGATCAACGGCTTTGGGGAGGGCTTTGACACCCTTTTTCCCATGCTGGTGCCCTTCCGCGACCGGCAGGAATTGGAGGATCTGCTCCGCATGGCCCTGCTCAACGCCTACCGCATCAGCAGCCAGGCGGCCGCGGGCTCCCTCGCCCAGCGCGCGGGGAGCGATACCCTGCTGACCGGATGGCCGGATATCGTGCGCACCCTCACCCTGAATATGTCCGAAGCCGCCCAGGGCAAGCAAAGCCTGGACAGCTACTACACCCTGGATGTGTACACCTCCCTGCTGGAGCGCCGCAGCCTGCCCCTGCCCACCAGCTGGTGGGGGGGCAGCGTCAACATCAACATCCTGGTGTCGCCCATCACCGCCCTGGACGAGCTGAATCTGAACAAACTGCAGCTGCTGCTGGAGCATTGGATCAGCGACAAAGCTAGGTACGAGCTGCGCTTCTTTGAAGGGCCTCAGGTCTATGTGCAGCCCGCGGTTTTTGTGCCCGAGAGTTTTACCCTGCAGATGCTGGCCAGCGTGCCCGGCTTGCCCGCCGGGGCGTTTTTCCGCAGCGCCAGGTACCTGATGGAATACGAACTCTACAACCTGACCAGGCACACCAAGCCCATTTCCTTCAGCTCCCGGGAAGCGCTGCAGGCGATGCTGCAAAACCAGGAAAAGGCGATGGAGATGCTGGCGGGCTGCGAGGCCATCTTTGCCTTTGACAGCGTCAGCTTCTTCCTGTCGGAAAGGGAAATGGACATGGTGCCCGGCGACGCCCAGAACAAGCAGCTGGTGCTGGACGCGCTGACCATTCTCCGCAACCTGCCCATCCCCATGGTGGTCTCCTACGACGCGGTGGGGTATTTCAGCAACACCGGGCGTGCCATCATCCCCATGCTGGGCTTGCTGGAGCTGGACGCGCTTAAAAGCGTCACCTATATGCAGAGTTACAATACCCTGCTGGCTCAGGAGAAGCACGCGACGGTGTACGCCACCAGACGCACCTTCGCCCGGGCGACCTTCCTGCTTCTCAAGGACTATTTGCTGATTATGATGCCCCTGTCCAGCGAAGCGGAGCAGAAGTTCCTGCTGCTTCCCCGCTCCATGTGCGGGTATCTGGTGAATGAGCTGAAAAGCATTTTGCAAAGCGAAGCCGCGCTCCTTTCTGATGAGCTGTGGGGGCACTTCCTGCGCCATCTGCCGAACATGCGAAGGGACAAGGATCTCCGCAGCTGACAATTCCTTCCGCCCCAATTTGACCGCCGCGTGCAAAAACACGCGGCGGTTTTTTCCATTTCATGGTTCATTAGAAGGGACGCAATTGGCATCTGTCCCAAGGGGGCAATTTTGTGATTATGCCATGTTTTGCGCGGTATTATGGGGCTATCAGCAGCGAAAAGCTGCACACCAAGTAGGTGCACAGCGCATCAGCGCGATGGGAGGAATTATGTCAGTATTTGAAAAATTGCTTGATGGCCAAACCAAACTGGCGGTGGTGGGCCTTGGATATGTGGGGATGCCCCTGCTTTTTGGTTTTGCCGAACATGTACAGGTCATCGGGTTTGATATCAGCGATGAAAAGGTAGCGCTTTGCAAGTTTGGGCCGGACAGCCGGCCGGACTTTGGCAAGGCGCGCCGCAACGACAACATTTTATGCACCAA
This sequence comes from uncultured Clostridia bacterium, assembly GCA_937894675.1. Taxonomy (GTDB): domain Bacteria; phylum Bacillota; class Clostridia; order Christensenellales; family Aristaeellaceae; genus DTU024. Next base: position 5,154 of record CALCQO010000002.1, on the reverse strand, counting down.
CCGGGAAGAGGATTTAAGGGAGGCGCAGGTTATCATCGTGGCCGTGCCCACCCCCGTGCACAAGGACAACACCCCCGACATGCGCATTTTACAAAGCGCCAGCGAGCTGGTGGGGCGCAACCTGCAAAAGGGCGCCATAGTCGCCTACGAGTCCACCGTTTACCCAGGCGCTACGGAGGAAGTTTGCGTCCCCATCCTGGAAAAGGCTTCCGGGCTGAAAGCTGGGGTTGATTTCAAGGTGGGCTACTCCCCAGAGCGCATCAACCCGGGCGACAAGTTCAACAAGCTGGAAACCATCGTCAAGATTGTCTCGGGCATGGATGAGGAAACCCTGGCTGAATTGCGCGGCATCTACGGCCTGGTGGCCAAGGGCGGCATCCACAGCGTTTCCGCCATCAAGGTGGCGGAGGCCGCCAAGGTGGCCGAGAACAGCCAGCGGGATACCAACATCGCCTTCGTCAACGAATTGGCCATGATGTTCCACGCCATGGGCATTGATACCCTGGAAGTCATCGATGCCATGAACTCCAAATGGAATGCCCTGGGTTTCACACCCGGTCTGGTAGGCGGGCACTGCATCGGCGTGGATCCCCATTATCTCCTGCACAAAGCGGAGGAGATGGGCTACACTGCCCGCATCATCGGGGAAAGCCGCCGGCTCAACGACGCCGTGGGGCCCTACATCGCCAGGGAGGGCATCAAACTGCTGTCCAAACTGGACAAGCCCCTGCACCAGACAAAGGTGGCTATCCTGGGCTATACCTTCAAGGAAAACTCGGACGATACCCGCAACACCAAGGTAGAGGACATCGCCCGGGAACTGGAAAATTTCGGCGTGCAGGTGCTGGTGTATGACGACCACGCCCACGCGCCGGATGTGGAGCATGAATACGGCAGGCGGCTGAACCGCCTGGAAGAGATTGAGGACGCCGACTGCCTGCTGGTGGCTGTAGCCCATGACGAGTTCAGAACCTTCAGCGCGGCCCAGTGGGCGGCCTTCTATGGAAGCAACAAGCAGCGGGTGCTCATGGACATCAAGGGCATCATCCCATCGACCGTCAGGCAGGCGCTCGACTGCGCTTACTGGAAGTTATAAGGAGTACACCATGGAAAAACATCAAGTGAGAAAACGCATACTATCGCTTCTGTGCGCCGCCCTGCTGGTATTTGGAACAGCCGCGCCGGCTATAGCCCAGGAATCCCCGGCGCCCGAAGCGCCAGCTAGCCAGATGGCCCAGATTGTGACGGGCTACCCCATCACCCAGCAGGAATACAGCCTGGTGTTTGAAGGGGAAATCGGCACGGCGCTGCTGGAGCGGCTGCTGCAGGTGCTGGACAGCCACGGCGTGAAAGCCGGCTTCTTCGTGCCCGCGCTGACCCTGGCGGAACAGCCGGACATCGCGCAGCGCATCACCGCCGCCGGCCACTGGATGGGCAACTACCTGCTGCGCGGGGAACGCCGCGTGCAGAACTTAAGTGAGCAGGAGCAGCAAAGCAGCCTGCAGCGCGCCCAGGAAATCCTGACCGGGCAGACGGGGACAGCCCCTGTCTTCGCCCGCGCCAATGTGACAGAATATAATGACTCTTTGCGCCGGGTGATCGCCCAGGCGGGCATCCCCTACATCCTGGCGCCCAATACCTTCCTGAACCATACCAGCTTCACCACCCCCGAGCAGACCAGGAACTATCTTGGCAGGCTGCCTTTGGGCGGCATTATCAGCTTCAAGGTGAACCAGCCCCTGGAGGCGTCCGAGATGCCCGAGCGGGCTGCCAAACCCACCCAGCAAGCCGCCCCGGACGCTACCCCCGGCCCCAAGGCAGGGGGCGAACCCATGCCGACCTACAATACGGAGGAACGCTTCCTGCAGGTGGTGGACTGGCTGCTGAGCGCTGCTAAAGAGCATCAGCGCGGCGCGGTCAGTCCCCAGACCCTGATGGAGCATCAGCAGGGCGCGTACGGCACCCTGATGCGGCAGGTGGGGGAGGAAACCCACTCCGCGGCGCTGGCGCTGCAGATTAACGACCAAAGCCCCAAAGCCCGCGTCCTTTCCTCCCAGGAAACCCTGCAGAAGGAAATCAGCCTCGTGTTTGAGGGAACCGCTTCTCCCCAGACCCTGTCGGCGATCCGCGGCATCTTACAGAGCCGGGGCATCAAGGCCGCCTTCTTCGTGCCGGCCATGGGCGCCTTGCAGGCAGCCCAGCAGCTGAGCGACCTGGCAGCCGACGGACATGTCATCGGCAACTACCTGTTGGAAGGCGAGCGCCACGCGGAGCAGCTGGCCAGAGAAACCCAGGTGCGCAGCATCCTGCGCGCCCAGATGATAATGGAAGGCCTGGGCTTTACCCCCAGCGTACTGCGCGCCAACCTCAGCCAGGCAGATGACGGCTTGCTGCAAGCGGCCGCCGCGGCGGGGATTACCCAATTGGTGGTGCCCACCCGCTTCCTGAACCATACCAGCTTCACTTCTCCCACCCAGGCGGACAGCTACATCCAGCGCCTGCGCAGCGGCACGGTGGTTTCCATCAAAATGAACCAGGTGCTGGACGCGTCGGAGGTGGAAGCGCCCAAGGCAACCAAGGCGCCCGACCCCACCCCGACACCTACCGCGTCCCAGCAGCCCGTCAGCGACGTCAGCGACCCCACCCCTGTGCCCGCCCAGCAGGCGGAGCAGCTTCCCGTGGAGGAGAGACTGCTGCAGGTGGTGGACTGGACCACCCAGGCGTTGACGAAACAGAAATTCGCCCTCACTTCCCTCGCCCAGCTGGAACAAAACCAGCAGGCCCCCCTGGCGGCAAAGGTGCGGGACATCATGGGGGACGAAACCGGCATGGAACTGGCCAATGGCCTGGACGATAGCGCCGAAAAGGCAATCGTCATCCAGTCGGGCACCAACATCATGAACACCAAACGCTATTCCCTGGTGTTTGAAGGAACCATCAGCCAGGAAGGCCTGACGGAATTGGGCGCGCTGCTTAGCGGCCATGGTGTCACAGCCAGCTTCTTCCTGCCCGGCCGCGACCTGCCCGCCTTGGCCCAGCCCCTTCAGCAGCTGATTGCCCAGGGCAATGAAGTAGGCAACTATCTGCTGCAGGGCGAAAAGCAGGCGGACACCCTGCCTGATACGGACATCGCCATCAGCCTGGACCGCGCGCAGAAAATCGCCGCCGCGGCGTTGGGCAAGGCGCCAACATTGCTAAAGGGCAATGACACCCAGCCCGGCGAAAGCCTGCTGCGAATCGCGAAAAAAGCAGGCCTTCAAGCCTATGTGCAGCCCTTGCAGTATCTGAACCATACCAGCTTTACCAATCAGCAGCAGGCGGCATCCTTTGTGGGCCGCGCCCAGCCGGGCACCATCGTAGCCATCAAGGTCAACGATACCTTAAGTGCTTCTGAATTGAAAAAGCCGGAAGAAACCCCCAAGCCCTCCACCCTGGCGGCGCCCACCAACCAACCCCAGCCCGCCGACACCAGAACACCCGAGGAGCGGGTGATTGAAATCACCGGCTGGCTGCTGGACGCCTACGCTTCCGCCGGTTACACGGCCGTGCTGCCTGAGGGCATCACCCAGGGCCAGATATTCCTCTATGGCGACAATAATCAGGAACTTCAGGCGACAGAGGAAATGGTCTCCGCCGGCTTATTGGCCAGTCTGAACGGGGAAAGCCCCCAGGCCGAGGTCATCGCGTCCGGCGCGGTGCAGCAGAAGGAAATCAGCCTGATTATCGAGGCGATGGAAGACCTGAACGCCGTGGAAAGCGCCGCGGCCATCCTGAACAACTACCAGATCAAAGCCGCCTTCTTCCTGCCCGCCACGCTGCTGCATCAGCGCCCGCAGTTGGCCAGGTTCCTGCGGGACGCGGGGCACCAGGTGGGCAACTATATGCTCAACGGGGAAACAAAAGCCCAGAACCTCAGCACCCTCTGGCAGGCAGAGAGCATCCTGCGGGCACAGCAGATGCTGGCGGATGCCACCGGTCAGGCGCCTGAGCTGTTCAAGGGCAATATCAGTGCGTACAGCCCCGGCCTGCTGCAGGTAATAAAGGCCGCTGGCCTTACATACGCCCTTGAGCCGGGAACCGTGCTCAACGCCACCAGCTTTACCAGCCAGCAGCAAGCGGAAAGCTTTGCCAGACGCACCCAGCCAGGCGCGCTGATTACCATCAAGCTGGATCGGGCCATCGATATCTCCGAGGTGCCCGCCAGGGAGCAATCGGCTGGGGGAAGCGAAGCGCAAAAGAGCCCCGCGCCGCCCGCGGCCAGCCAGGTGCCCATCCCCGACATCCTTCCGGCGGCGGATGATACCGCCGGGGAGCCTAATATCCAGGCAGGCGGAAACGCCCTGCCCATCATCGAGTGGCTGGCCCTTGCCTACTCCTGGGAAGGCTTTACCTTCGTCAGCCCCCAGAAGCTTGCTAAGGCGCAGCAAAGCGAGTACGCCCGGTTCATGCGGGCGGTAGAGGAAGAGAAGATTACCGACGGCCTGATAAACAGCCTGACATCCTCTTCCCCCAAGGCGCAATTGCTGCAGAACACCCCCATCCTCGACAAGCAAATCAGCCTGGTCATCGAAGGCGTGGCGCAGGACGCCACCGTTCATGCCCTGCTGGAGCAGCTGGAGGAGCTGCAGATCAAAGCCCTGTTCTTCCTGCCGGCCAACCATGCCGCCGCGCATCCGGACACCGTCAAAAGCATCATCGACGCGGGCCACCGGGTAGGCAACTACGGCTTGAACGGGGAAACCCGGATGCAGGACATGTCCGCCGGGGAAGCCATCAAGAGCATCTACGGCGCCCAGCTGATTCTTACCAACCTGACGGGCATAAGGCCCGATACATTCAAAGGCAGCATGAGCCAGTACAGCGATACCCTGCTGCAGGCCGTGCGAGCGGTGGACATTCCGGCGGCTGTGCAGCCAAGCCTGTTTGTCAACCATTCCAGCTTCCGGGACAGCGCCCAGGTCAACAACTTTGTCCAGCGCACAGACTGGGGCAGCATCCTCTCCATCAAATGGAACCAGGCGCTGGACGCGTCCGAACTGCCGGCGGCTACCCCCCGGGTCACCGCCGTGCCGCCGGAAGCGACCCCCCTGCCGGAAACCACCCAGGCCCCGGATGCAACCCCCGCCCCCACGCTCACGCCGCAGCCCACCCCCG
>CALCQO010000001.1 GCA_937894675.1 uncultured Clostridia bacterium | reverse complement strand
CCTGAATAGATTATCACACCAATTTCACACTGTCAAGCACATTTTCAGCATTTTTTCTTATCTTTTTGCCGCTTGACACCCGTCCCCGCCCTTCCGGCCGCTTCTTGGACAGTTTCGACAAGTTACACCACCTGGAAGATGTAGAACTTCAGATATTCTGTCTCGGGCACCCCCAGCAGCACCGGATGGTCGGGGCTCTGTCCCCTGCCTTCCACCAGTTTCAGCTGCACCCCCGCCTCCAGGGAGGCCTCCAGCAGCGCTTGCTCCAGCAGCGCCCGGGGCATGTTGTGGGAGCAGCTGGCGGTGGCCAGAAAGCCGCCGCGGTTCACCAACTGCATGCCCCGCATGTTGATTTCCTGATACCCCCTGCGGGCGTTGGCCGTGTCCCGGCGCGCCTTGGCAAAGGCGGGCGGGTCGAGGATGACCAGGTCGTACTTTTCCCGCTTCTCCACCTGCTGGGGCAGCCACTTGAGGGCATCCGCCTTCTCAAAGGTCAGTTTGTCCAGCACCCCGTTGAGCTGGGCGTTGCGCGCCGCCATGTCCAGCGCCTCCTGGGAAGCGTCCACGCAGTACACGCTGGCCGCCCCCCGCAAAGCGCAGTTGAGGGCGAAGCTGCCCGTGTGGGTAAAGCAGTCCAGCACTTTGCGGCCGTTGGCCAGCGCCGCCGCCGCCCTGCGGTTGTATTTCTGATCCAGAAAGAAGCCCGTCTTCTGCCCCGCCGCCACGTCCACATGGTAGCGCACCCCATTTTCGGTGATTTCAGCTGCGGCGTCCTGGGGCATGTCCATGCCCGGCAGCGGGAAAAAGCCGGAGCGCTGCTCCATGCCTTCCTTCTGGCGCAAACCGCCTTCGCTGCGCTCATAAATGCCCCGGACGGGTGCGCCTTTTTCACGAAGCGCTTCCATTATAAGAGGAAAGAGTACGCCCCGCATGTTGTCGATGCCCAGGCTCTGCACCTCGGCCACCAGGATGTCCCCAAACCGGTCGACCGTAAGGCCGGGGAACAGGTCGGCCTCGCCGAAAATCAGCCGGCAGGCGGACACATCCGGCCCCATCACCGCGAAGCGGTAGTCCACGGCGTAGCGCACCCGGCGCGCCCAGAAGGCCTCGTCGAACAAATCGTTGGCGTTGCGGGAAATAACCCGCACCCGCAGGAGGGAAGCGCTGTTGTAAAACCCCGTGCCCAGGTAGCGGCGCTTATTGCTGAACACATCGCACAGTTCGCCGTCCCGGCAGCCCTCCAGCGCCGTTACTTCCCCTTCATACACCCAGGGATGCCCGCCCCGCAGGGCGCGTTCCCCCTTGGGGGTGATTTCCACCCATGGCCAAGGCCGCTGTGTCTTCATACATTCCTCTTTTCCGGGCGCAAAGCCCTGCAGGTACCCTGCATTCTACCCGATGCCAACCCGCCGCGCAAGGACGGGGTTATGTTTTCAAATGGTTTTCGGCAGTTGAATAATTACGCAACTTATTGACATTTCCTCGCCGCCTATGCTATCATTTCCGCATCATAATACATATACACCGCGCCGGCAATCCAGATGGCAATAATTATGCACCGGCGCAAGGAAAGGGGGGTACCTTTCATGGCAAAATGTTTGGTGATTGCCGACGATTTGACGGGCGCCAACGCGACAGGGGTATTGCTGAAAAAGAACGGTTTTGATACCTACACCCTGCTGTCGGGCACCCTGGCGGAGGGCTTTGAAGTGCCCCCCTGCGACTGCCTGGTGATTCCCACGGACTCCCGGGGTATTTCTTCCCGGGAAGCCCATGAAGCGGTCAGCCAGGTACTGAATAATTTTGTTTCCGACGAGATTACCCTGTACGCCAAGCGCATCGACTCTACCCTGCGGGGCAACCTGGGCAGCGAGACCGACGCGTTCCTGGACAAGCTGGGCCCGGAATACATGGCAGTCTGCGTGCCCTGCTTCCCCTCCTCCGGGCGCCACCTGGTGGGCGGCTACCTGCTGGTGGGCGGCGTGCCGCTGATCCACACCGACGCCGCTAAGGACCCCAAGGCGCCCATCAACACCTCCCGCGCCCAGGTGCTGTACGAGAAGCAGTCCAAATTCCCGGTGGCCAGCCTGTATCTGGAGGATATCGACAAGGGCGTGGAGCATGTGTGCCGCAAGGTGCTGGAGTACAAGGCCCAGGGCATCCGCACCCTGATTTGCGACAGCGTTTCCCAGGAGGACATGGACATCATCGCCCGGGCGCTGATTATGAGCCATGTGCCCTTCTTCCCCGTGGATCCCGGCGTGTTCACCGCCACCGCCGCCAAATACCTGATTCCTGTGAACAAAAAGCCCCAGGCCAACAAGGTGCTGTGCACCATCGGCTCGGTCAACGGGGTGGCCCGGGCGCAGCACCAGAGCCTGCTGGAAGACATTCCCCTGTATAACGAGTTTATCAACTGCGAGCGCCTGGTGGACAGCGAGGAAAGCCGGGAGAAAGAAATCGCCCGGGTGGTGGAGCAGGTACTCAAACAGGTGGACGAATATGATGTGTTCAGCGTGGTGGGCGACGGCATCAACCCTGAAAAACGGCTGGACTTCCCCTACCACATGCAGCGCCGCCAGATGGACGCCGAGGGCATCTCGGAGCTGATCAACACGGCGCTGGCGGAGATTACCTACAGAGTGCTCAAGCAGTCCCCTGCCTTCAAAGGCATTTATTCCACCGGAGGCGATATCACCGCCGCCATCAACCGCCGCTTCGGCACCGTTGGTCTGAAGCTTTTGGATGAGGTGGTGCCCCTGGCCGGATACGGCGAACAGCTGGGCGGAGCGTTCCCTGGACTGAAGTTTATTTCCAAAGGAGGGATGGTTGGCGACGACAAAGCCATGGTTACCTGCGTGCGCTACCTGCAAAGCAGGATGTAGCGCCGCGCAAAGGTTGTAAAGGAGGAGTTCTATGCAAAGACCTTTTATCGCGGTACCCCTGGGGGACCCCGCCGGCATCGGGCCGGAAATCGTGCTCAAGGCCGTCGCTGACCCGGACATCCTCGCGACCGCCCGGGTGGTGGTGGTGGGAGACAAGAAGGTATTGGAAAAAGCCAAGACCTACCCGGGCAGCCCCCAGCTTGAAATCCATGTGATCAACGAACCGGAAGACGGGGACTACAGCGAAGGAAAGCTGAACCTGATCGACCTGGACAATGTGGACATGGACAACTTTACCCTGGGCAAAGTAAACGGCATGTGCGGCAAGGCAGCCTACCAGTTTATTGAGAAAGCCATCCAGCTTGCCAACGACAAAAAGGTAGCCGCCGTTTCCACGACGCCTGTCAACAAGGAATCCTTCCAGGCAGGCGGGGTCAACTTCATCGGGCATACCGAAATATTCGCCGCCTTAACCGGCACCCACGACCCTCTGACCCTCTTTGAAGTGCACGGCATGCGCGTGTTCTTCCTTTCCCGCCACGTGTCCCTTCGCCAGGCCTGCGACCTGGTTACCAAGGAGCGGCTGATTGACTATGTGCAGCGCTGCACCGAGGCATTGAAGAAACTGGGCGTTCAGGAAGGCAAGATGGCCATCGCCGGCCTCAACCCCCACTCGGGCGAGCATGGGCTCTTTGGCGATGAGGAAGTCAACCATGTGTTCCCCGCCATCGAGGAACTGCAAAAGCAGGGCTACAACGTGGTGGGCCCCATCGGGGCGGACTCGGTCTTTGCCCAGTGCCTGCAGGGCCGCTACAACTCTGTACTGAGCCTGTACCACGACCAGGGGCACATCGCCACCAAGACGCTGGACTTTGAGCGCACCATCTCCATCACCGCGGGCATGCCCATCTTGCGCACCTCGGTGGACCACGGCACGGCTTTTGACATCGCCGGCAAGGGCATCGCCTCGGCCGTCAGCATGATTGAAGCCATCCGCCTGGGGGTCAAGTACGCCCCGGCTTTCAACGCCTAACCCAAGGAATCAACGGGATAACTTTTCACGGTTCTCCACATATTTTAGGAGGTATATATGAACGCAGCTACCGTAGCCCCAGAGGCCGTTGTACAGGCTGCCTCGTGGATGGATCCCCAGGTGCAGTTGCTGATCGCGCTGCTCATCGGCATTGCCCTGCTGATTTACATGATTCTCAAGACTAAGATTCACGCCTTCCTGGGCCTGATCATCGCCGCCGCCGTCATCGGCATCCTGGGCGGCATTGGCCAGCCTGAAGGCATCCAGCCCGCGGCCGTCGCCAGCGCCATCACCGGCGGCTTTGGCTCCACCCTGGGCTCCATCGGCATCATCATCGGCTTTGGTGTCATGATGGGCGAAATCTTTGACGCCACCGGCGCCGCCGAGCGCATGGCCTTAACCTTTATCAAGCTCTTTGGCAAAAAGCGGGAGCATTGGGCCATGGCGCTCACCGGCTTCATCGTGTCCATCCCAATCTTCTGCGACTCCGGCTTTGTTATCATCAGCCCCATCGCCAAGGCCATCTCCAAGAAGACCAAGCGCTCCATCATTGAGATCGCCGGCCCCCTGGCCGTCGGCCTGGTCATCACCCACTCCCTGGTTCCCCCCACACCCGGCCCCCTAGGCGTGGCCGGCACCTTCGGCGTGGACATCGGCAAGTTCATCCTGCTGGGCATCGTGATTTCCCTGCCCATGGCCATTGTCGCCACCCTGTACACCCAGTGGCTGGGCAAGAAAATCTATCAGCTGCCCGCTGACGACGGCGAAGGCTGGATCCGTCCCGCCAAGCGCCTGGACGGCGAAGCGGTTACCATTACCGCCTCCCGGGACAACCTGCCCTCCACCCTGATGAGCTTCCTGCCCATCCTGGTGCCCATCGCGCTGATTCTGCTGCAGAACGTGCTGTCCGCCGCCAAGGTGGATCAGGGCGGTATCCTGCAGTATGTCGCGTTCCTGGGCAACCCCATCATCGCCGTGGGCATCGGCCTGCTCATCGCCATCTTCGGCCTGGGCAAGGACCTGACGCGCCAGCAAGCCCTGGACCTGATGGACAAGGGCATCAAGTCGGCCGGTATCATCATCCTGGTAACCGGCGCGGGCGGCGCCCTGGGCAACATCCTGAAAGTGACCAAGACGGGCGACTACATCGCCGCTGAAATGGCCAAGACCGGCATCCCGATCATCATCCTGCCCTTCATCATTGCCACCCTGGTGCGCTTTATCCAGGGCTCGGGCACGGTGGCCATGGTTACCGCCGCCGGCATCACCGCCCCCATCGTCAACGCCGCCGGCGCCAACCCCCTGCTGGGCGCGTTCGCCTGCTGCATCGGCTCCCTGTTCTTCAGCTACTTCAACGACTCTTACTTCTGGGTTGTCAACAACCTGATGGGCTTTAAGGATACCAAGGAGCAGATCCGCAACTGGTCTGTCACTTCCACGGTAGCCTGGGCAACGGGCTTTGTGGAGCTGCTGTTGCTAAGCATGATAATGTAACAGCAGCCTGAAAAAGCTCGAAATAAGGGAAGCGGCCATCTGGCCGCTTCCTTTTTATTCCAATAAACCTTTATTCTTTTAGCTGAGGAACAGTTCCTCCAGCACCTGGGCCAGTCCGTCCTGGTTGTTGGGCGGGGCGATATGCTGGGCGGCGGCCTTGGCCAGTTCCGACCCATTCTCCATGGCGATGGAGATGCCCGCGCCCTTTAACAGGCTGACATCCACGTCCTGATCCCCGGCGGCGGCGGTTTCCTCCCGCCTGATGCCCCGGAGGATACAGAAGTCCCGCGCGGCGCTGCCCTTATCCACATCGTTGGGCAGAATTTCCAGGTAGTTGGCCTTGGACAGCGTTACCTGGGCCTGGCCGTCCACCGCCTTTTCCACCGCGGGGAAGATAGCCTGGATTTCCTCGTCCGAGGAAATCAGCAGCAGTTTATTGGCGCACACGCCCTGCTGCTCCCACTCGTCCAGCAGTTCCTCCAGGTTGGCCCGCTCGGGCAGAAAGCCCACGATGGCGGCTTCCGACAGGCTCCACTCGTCGGGCTCCTGCACATACCAGTGGAAATCCAGGTACAGGTTCAGGCTGACGGCGGTGTCCCGCACCGCCTCGCGCACCCGGCGCGCCACCTGGATGGGCACATGCACCGATTCCAGTATGTCTTCGCCATCGCAGATGACGGCGCCAGCGCAGCAAATCATCCGGGAGGAGGCGCCTGCGTCCCGGGCGATGTCCACCATGGCGGCAGGGGGACGGGCGGAGCAGAGCACCACCTCCACCCCCTTTTCCTTCAATCGGGCGATCACCCGGCGGGTTCTGTCCGACACCTGGTGGCGTTCATCCAGCAGGGTGCCGTCCATATCGGTAAACAGATATTTAATGGCCATCAGTCAATCTTCTCGTGCAAGCCGGCAATCACATTATGGGTGGGGTTGGCCAGGGGCATGATGGGCTCCTTGATTTCGCCCAAGGTTACCTGGGGCATCGCCCGGGGCGCCGCCCAGCGCACAGCGTTTACAATCACATGCTGCACATCCTTGTTAAAGTAGGTGGGGAAGGACTCGTGCCCGGGGCGGAAATAGAACACCTTGCCCCGGCCCCTGGTATAGGTAACGCCGGAGCGGAACACTTCGCCGCCCTCGAACCAGCTGATGAACACGATGTCGTCGGGCTTGGGAATGATGAAGGTCTCACCGTACATTTCCTCGTGGGAAAGTTCAATACGGTCTTTCAAACCCTCGGCGATGGGATGGGCGGGGTCCACCACCCAGAGGATTTCCTTTTCCCCCGCTTCCCGCCACCGGAGCAGCTCCGACGAGGTGCCGCACAGTTTGCGCATGATTTTGCTGGCGTGGCCGGAATGCAGCACAATCAGCCCCATGCCCTCCAGCACCCGCTGATGCACCCTGTCCACCACGGCGTCCTCCACCTTGTGGTGGGCCATATGCCCCCACCAGATGAGCACATCGGTGCGTTCCAGCACGTCCTGGGTCAGCCCGTGCTCCGCTTCCTGCAGGGTAGCGGTCTTCACATCGTACCCGGCGTCCTTCAAAAAGCCGGCAATGCAGCCATGAATCCCCTCGGGGTAGATGGCGCGGATTTCCTCAAACATGGTTTCGTGCAGGTTCTCGTTCCACACGGTAACACGGACAGCCTGTGACATGGCAACCTCCTGAAATTTTGATGTCCCCATTATACTATTTCACGCCGGAATTGCAAAGCGGGGAGGAAAACAAGGGGTGGAAACGGGCAACCTTCTACAGGCGGTAGTGCGAGCCGCAAAAGACGCTTCGCTGCTGCGTCGCTGTGCCCTTCGTTTCTTTTCCGATATGCAAGCATATCGGAGGCATACACTTCGGGACAGCTCCTTTCAATCGAAAGCAGGCTTTCGATTGTTGGGGCACGGGGATAGTTGGGTACCGATACAAACGCAAGCCTGCTTGCGTTTGAGAGGAGGAATCCCGACGCGTACGCCTCCCGCAGGCAAAGCCTGCGGGAAAGGAAGCAAAGGGTATTCCGACGAGCCCCGCACCCCACCAAAGGGCATGATGTCCACAATTCAGCATGGTCGTCCCCAGCCTCACTATTGTTCGGCCGGGTACTCCCTGCTTCATTGGACTTCCATTCGCCTTCATCCGCCACTGGCGGCGGCTCATTCCGTCCCTTTGGAATCCACAATAGGGCACTCTCTCAACCGTACTTGGCTACGTCTGCGCTCTTGCAATACCTACCCAAACTCGTTATAATTAGGATGAAATGAACGATAAAGGAGCAATCAATATGAAATTCTTAGTTGAGACATCCGCCCGCCACCTGCATGTATCCCCCCAGGATCTGGAAACATTGTTCGGCAAAGGCTTTGAGTTGACCGTACGCAAAGAATTATCCCAGCCCGGGCAGTACGCCTCCGGTGAAAAGGTCAAGGTTGTCGGCCCCAAGGGCGAGATGAACATGACCATCCTGGGCCCCTGCCGCAAGGATACCCAGGTGGAAGTCTCCTTCACCGACGCCCGCTCCCTGGGGCTGACCGCCCCCGTGCGCGAAAGCGGCGACACCAAGGGTTCCGCCCCCGCCAAGCTGGTTGGCCCCGCGGGCGAAGTGGAACTGGCCGAGGGCGTCATTGTCGCCAAGCGCCACATCCACGCCACCACCAAGGACGCCGAGGCCCTGGGCGTTTCCAACGGCGAAGTGGTGAAGGTAAAGCTGGACACCCCCGAGCGTTCCCTCATCTTTGATGACGTGGTAGTGCGCGTCTCCGACAGCTACGGCCTGGCCATGCACATCGACACCGACGAGAGCAACGCCGCCAGCGCTTCGGGCGAAGTGTACGGCGAAATCGTCCGGTAAGCAAAGCAAATCAAAGGGATTGGCGGTTTCGCTGATCCCTTTTTTGGCAAAAATACCCGCGCCGCGCTTCAGCGCAAGGAGGACAATATGGCCAAGGATGAGCAGATGAGTCACAAGGACAAACCCGACCACCTAAACCAGGAAGAAATGCTGGATGACATCTACCGGGAGGATTTGCTGGAAGGCGAGATGGACATGGAGGACATGCCCACGCAGGAGGCAGAGGAAGCGCCCCCTGTGCCCGCCGCCCAGGCTGCCCTGATGCGCCTATTGTACGACCGCACCGCCGCCAGCAAGGTTTCTGGCGCCAAATGGCTCAAAGCGCAAAAGCATGCCGACATCCCCCCCGAGGAATTGGACAGCCTGCTGGCTTCCATCCGGGAGGGCAGCGCGCCTCCCGCCCTGGCCACCATCCGTTTTGTGCCCATGGGCAAGGAAAACTACTACTACGACGGCGCCATCATGACCGACCACTTCGCCGAGCTGGACGCCATGATTGAGGAAAAGGACATCCTGCACACCATCGCCTCGGTGACCCGCTCCGACTGCTCGCTATACCCCCGGCCCACCCAGTTTTCCAAAATGATGGCCTATCCCTTCCGTTTTACTTTGGACGAGGTGGAAGGGGCCGCCGCCCGCATGCAGCTGAGCGACGACTACCAGGACATCCAGGTGGTTACCGCCTCTAACGGCGCCAAGGCATTTTACTCCACCCTGCACATGAGCAAGGGCTACGCCAGCGGCCTGCTGGAGGATATCGAAGTCAACGAAAAGCTTTTCCCATGACGAAAGAGGTACCATGAACACCATGCACGAGACCATCATCCCCTTTGAAGTGGACGGGCAGGCATGCCCGTCCTTCCTGTGCACGCCCGACAGCCTGACAGAGCTGGCCGTCGGCCGCCTCATCACCCAGGGCTCCGTCCGCCAGCTGAGCGACATCCGCGCCATCACCCGGGACGGGGACGGCCTGCATGTGCGCCTGGTAACCGCCGCCCAGGACCCCCTGCCCCTGCAGGAGCGCATCGCCCGGGCCACCGCGTTTTCCGAAGTGCGGCCTTTCCCCGCGCGGCGCGTCCAGCGCATGCTGGACGCCCTGAACACCTTCAACGGCGCCTTTGGCACCCACCGGGTGGCCGTCCTCTCCCCCAACGGGGTGGAGGTTTTTGAGGATGTGGCCCGCCACAACGCCGCCGACAAGGCTATCGGCCACGCCGTGCTGCGCCGGTGGGACCTGGCAAACACCGCCATCCTGACCAGCGGGCGCCTGTCCCTGGAAATCGCCCTCAAATGCGCGGTGGCGGGCATCCCCCGGGCGTACACCATTAAATACTGCAGCGACCTGGCGGAGGATTTCGCCAAGGGCATCCATATGCAGCTGCTCTCCCGCGTAGGCGGGCAAGGAGGCGAGCGTGTCAAGACGCAAGGAGTTTAACGTAAACCTGGACAAGGCTTACCAGGCATACGAGGCTGGGCGCTTTGCCGCCGCCGAAAAAATGTACGAGCAGTGCAAGAAAGACTTGCGCTTTTACCACACCCGCGCCCAGCGCATGAACCTGCTGATGGGACTTAGCTACACCAAGAGCGCCATGGGCAAGCACCAGGAAGCCCGGGCCGCCTGCGAAACACTTGTGCAGCACAGCCATCCCCGCAAGGGGCTGTACATCGCCCTGCACCAAAGCGCCCTGATTGAGAAGGCGGCGGGCAACAGCCGCAAGGCGCTGGACTTTTTGAACCAGGAGATGGACATCCTGCAGAAGCACAAAAAGCGGGACGACCAGAAGCACGCCATCTGCCAGTACGAGCGTTCCCAGTGCCTGAAGGACCTGGGGTTAAAACAGGACGCCCTCTACGCCATGCAGGACGCCGCCCGCCGCGCCGACATCGCCCGGGACGAGTTTTCCGGCGCCATGATTTACAAGGCCCTGGGCGACATGCACCTGGAGCGGGACGAAAAAGCCGAGGCGAAGGACGCCTACCTGAAAGCGAAGGAAAACTTCCTGGAAGCCGAGCATCAGGAGGGCGTCAAGGAAGTGAACGAGGCGCTGAAGAGGCTGTAGCGCCGCGCGCTTCCCCCTTTTAATTGCCGACAGCACAAGGACGATCCCATGAAAAAAACCACCATCTTTTCCCTTGCCCTGGTACTCGTCGCCGTCCTCACCCTGACCCTGGCCTTTTCCCTCGCCTTCGCCCCCGCGGGCCGGGGCGAAATCAAGGAAATCATCGGTTCCTTGCCCAATGACGGGCGCACGGTGATGTACACCCTGCTGCTGCCCGCCAAAGCCAACGACAAGCACGGCTTTGTGGTCATCAACCACGGGCACGGCGGCGGGCGGGAGGAAGGCGGCGGGCTGACCCGCATCGCCCAGACCCTGGCCGAGGCGGGCTACGGCTCCATCCGCATGGATTTTGCCGGTTCCAACCAGAGCCCCGACCCCTTTACCCAGAATGTGCTGAGCCTGATGGTAAGCGACAGCAACGCCTGCCTGAACTATGTGCTGGACAAGTACCCCGTGTACAAGGACAAATTGGCCATCCTGGGCTACAGCATGGGCGGGCGGGTGGCTGCCCACATCCTCAACGAGGGCACCAGCCCCTACAAAGCCCTGATTCTCATCGCCGGCTCGGTGGACAACGGCACCGACATGATCAACCTGTTCCTGGGCGGCGAGGAAGCCCGCCAGGCGCTGGAAGACCAGGCCGCGGACAAGGGCTACGCCGACTACTACACCCCCTGGGGCAGCCACCAGCAGCTGAGCAAGGAATGGTTCGCCGAAATGCACCAGAGCGACCCCATGGAGAACCTGGGGTTTTCCCTGCCCGCCCTGGTGATTTACAGCGAGGAGGACACCATCGTCCCCGGGGATGTAGCCCAGCAGGCCATCGCCAGGATGGAGGAAGCGGGCTCTCCCGTGCAGGCGCTTCAACTGGAAGGGGCGGACCACAGCTACGGCTTCCACGGTAACCACCCGGAGATTTTTACACAACTGCAAGAGGGCATTGTGGATTTTCTGGACGCGGCGTTTGAACAGTAGATACTAAAACAGGGGATGGAGCCCGGCTCCGTCCCCTGTTTTTTCTTTGCCTTTGTACCGGCGCCCTGCCGCGCAAAACGGCGGTTTTTTTTAACGCGGGGCACGGCATTCCCTAGGGATGGCTGACCATCCCGTGCCCCCAGGCTGGTTGAACAGGGGCAAACAGGGGATTTTCCCGGATTGACAGCCGCAAACCCACCGCCTATACTGAGCGCATCGGCACAAATGGATAACCTCGAAAGGATGAAGACGAAGATGAAAAAATGGTTTTTGTTCACCCTCGCGCTCCTGCTCACCCTTTCCATGGCAAGCGGCAGCGCCCAGATCAAGGAAATCACCGGCTCCCTGCCCAATGACGGGCGCACCGTCATGTACACCATCGTACTGCCCGAAGAAAACGCTGAATCCTACAACTTTGTGGTGATGAACCACGGCCACGGCGGCGGCCGCGAGGAAGGCGGCGGTTTCGCCCGCCTGGCCAACGCTTTGGCGGAAGGCGGCTATGCCTCCATCCGTATGGACTTTGCCGGCACCAACCAAAGCCCCGACCCCTTCACCCAGAACGTGCTGAGCCTGATGATCAGCGACAGCAACGCCTGCCTGAACTATGTGCTGGAGAACTACCCCGTCAATGAGGACAAGCTGGCCATCCTGGGCTACAGCATGGGCGGGCGCATGACCATGGCCATCCTCAACGAAAAAGACAACCCCTACGATGCCGGTATCATGCTGGCCGGTTCCCTGGATACCGGCACCAACATGATGAACAACTTCTTCAGCGGCAAGGAAGCCCGCGAAAACTATGAGAAGGAAGCAAACGGCGAAAAGGGCTTTGTGGAGTTTACCACCCAGTACGGCCAGGTGCAGCAGTTAAGCAAGGAATGGTTCGCCGAGATGCACGCCAGCACACCGTTGGAGGACATCAAGTTCTCCCTGCCCATGCTGGTTATCTACGGCAATCAGGACACCTCCGTACCCCCTGAAATCGCCAAACTGGCCGCGGAGAAACTGACCGCCGCCGGTTCCACCGTACAGACCCTGGAGATACCCGAAGCCAACCACGGCTACGGCTTCTACTCCGACCAGCCCGAGGTAACAAACGCCCTTCAGCAGGGTGTGGTGGATTTCCTCAACAGCACATTTGCTGAGTAAACCAACAGACAATAACCAGGGGGATGCACGGCATCGTGCATCCCCCTTTTCTTTTCCTGCGGGGTTACTTCGCCCCGCTGTCCTTGTCCCGCATGGCTTCCAGGGCGCCCAGCACCGATTTGGGGAAGGGCACCCCCAGCAGAGCGGCGTTTTCCACCAGGCTCATGCCCTCATTGGCGCAGTAAAAGCCAATCACCGCCGCGCGGCTGACACCCTGGGTGCTAAGAAAGGTATCCAGCGCCGTCGCCAGCATGACCAGCGCCAGCATCATCACCTTGCGGCTGAGCCCGGAAAACATCACCCGGGAGCAGAAGCGTTCCCCCTGAGCCGCCTTGCCCAGCAGGGCGCACAGGCTGCCCGTCAGCAAATCCAGCCCCATCAGCAGAAACACGGCCTGCATGGCCGCGTCCCAGCCGCCCAGGCGGGCAAGCAGCCACGCCGCGCAGGAGGCGGCCGCCCCCGCCAGCCAGTTGCCCATTCCTTTCACGCGCTCGCCCTCCCTTCCCATACATCCATCCTTTCCTCCAACCGCCGCACCCTGCCCGCCAGGGAGAGATCCCCCTTCATCAGGCTGTCCAGGGTTACGGCGTCCCAGCAATCGGTTACCGGCAGCCCCGCCAGTTTCTGGTAGGCCTGCATGGCGGTCCTCGTCTCCTGCCCCCACTTGCCATCCGCCCCATACAGGGGCAGGGAAAAGCCCTTCATCAGCAGCAGCCGCTGCATCTGCTCTATCCGCGGCGCCTGGGCGTCCTCCTCCTTCACGGCGGCCGCCGCGGGCTCCGGCAGGGCGTAATGGGTCCAGGGATAGTCCTGAAACTTGCTCCTTACCACCCCTGTGCGGTGGCCTCTGGCGTCCACCACAGACCCGTCCCCCAGACACAGCCCCACATGCTTCATGGGGGCGCCACCCTCGCGGAACACCACGCACAATGTGCCTGCCGTCCGCGCGTCCACCTTGCCCTTCTCACGCCACTTGCCCTTAAGCCACTGGCTGCTGGCGCCGCTTGGCAGCTGCACATCCATCTGCTGCAGCGCCCTTCGCACCAGCTGGGCGCAGTCGAAACACTTTCTGCCCTGGTGGGGGCAAGCGGCGCAATCCTTCTGCCTGCCGCTGAGCACGGGGCAGTTGTCCCTGATGAGGCTTTCGTACCGGGGGTACTGCTTGACGCGCGCCTGCCGGTACAATGGCGTGCAGGGGCGCCCCGTGCCCCCGTACACATAGGGGGCGCCTACCTGCGCCAGGGCATACTCTTTCACCAGTTTCTCTTTATCCAACCACTACCTCCTGTACTATCAATCTTGTCTGTCCAAAGCCGTCCCTTGTCTGTTCCGTTTCCGCCAGCACCAGGGACACCGGCATGCTGCGCTCCGTCCCCAGGGCGGGGTCGGTAAGGGTCAGCGTGCCCTGCCCCGCTGTCATCCGCAGCGCTTCCCGCAGCTGCCCGCTGGTTATCACCAGCCAATCCGCTTCCAGGCGCAGCAGCGCCCGGGCGGCGGGGGTCTGGTTCTGCGGCACGAAGCGGATGACCAGTTTGTCCGGCGATGGCAGGGGAAAGCCGTTCACTCGAATCATATTCCTCCTTCTTCCGGGGGCAGCAGCAGGTATTCCTGCCCGCGCTTCTTGCCCGTCCCCTCGTCCCGAAGGCGGTACGCCCGGTAGGTTTGCCCTGACACATCCACAGCAACCCCCTGGGTGCCAAGGTTGTTTTGCCCCGCGTCCTCCGGCAGATTGTGCAGCGTCAGCCGCAGGCGGGTTTCCCCGGGCAGGGGCCGCGCCGTGCCGTCCAGCGCCACCGCCGGAAGGGGGTGGGAGCGCACGATACGGCAATCCAGCACGCCGCCCACGGGGACGCCCCCCGCCAGCAAGGCCAGGGCATCCCGCTTAATGAGCACCGCTTTCAGGGTGAACACCCCGGTGTCCTTCTGGGCGCCTTCGCTCAGATGGTCAAGGGCGAAGCCCAGCCCCAGCAGTTTTTCCCTGGCGGCTGTAAAAACGCTGTCGCACTGTTCCTTCAGGTACGCGCGGATGAGCAGCTCGCAGCGCTGGCTGTCCCCGTCCCTTGCAAGGGTATACCCCAGAGTAGGCGGAGGCAGGCCCTGCTCCCCGCCCCGCACCACCCGGGCGCCCAGCCCCTGCAGGGCGGCGTAAATGTCCCCCGCCGTCATGGCATGGCCTCCGCTTCCACTTCCATATGCAGGGGATAGCGCCGGGATTCGGTGCAGCGGTACGCCCGCCCCTGGCCCATCAGGTACAGCCTGTCCCCCTGCAGCACATCGGGAAAGCCGGCGGGGATAATCAGTTTTCGCTCCCGGGGGCGCAGGGTGGCGGTATCCCGCCACATGCGCTGGTCAATGGGCCGAAGGGCCGCTAGGAACACACAGGCGGTGGAGGCGTCCTCCACCTCGGACACGGCGCCCGTCGCCGATGTTTCCAGGCGCACCTTCACCGCTTTCACCGCCACCTGGTCGCGTTTGCGCCGCCTCATACCGGCACCCTCGCCACGCGCCAGGCGCAGATTTCCCGCAGCATGTCCCCGGGGATGTCCCGGGTTTCCACCCGCAGGCTGCCCTCCTGCCGCGCCCTTTCTCCCTCCATGCCCAGGCGGTTGTAGCGCACCACCGCCAGGCGGGCCTGCAGGCCGTTTAAGTACCTGGGCAAAGCGGTGCGGTTGGTCAGCGACAGGATGGTTTCCTCCGCCCCCTCCAGCAGGTTCATCAATAGAGCGTCGGATACCTCCTCCCCCGGCAGCATTTCCCGTAAGCCCGCGCATTTCATCTCCGGGGATACGCCGTTGTTGGTCATGCCTTCACCGCCAACAGGGTCAGGGTTTTCACGGGCTTGTTGTCCTGCTTGTTCACCAGCAGCACATGCAGCGCCGTGTTGCTGCCCGCGGCGATGGGCGCGCTGCTGCCCGCCCAGGGCTTGGCCCCCGTTACCGCCGTGCCGAACACCCCCTTGTCCGCCATGTCGCTATCCAGCAGATACACCCACTGGTAGCCCTTGGGCGCCTGCATGCTTTCGGGGATCACCAGCAGGGTTTCCCCGGCGCTCGTTCCCGGCTCGCTCTGGATGCCGCACTCAGCGTCCAGTACCTCCAGGCCGGTAAACACCGTCAGCGCCGCGGCGCGCCCGGCGTCGTACAGGTAGGCTGCGCAGTGCTTGCTGGCATACAGGGTGTCCCGCATGTACTCCGGCTCCCGCTGCACCTCCACCTGGGTGCCCCGCTTGCTGACCAGCCGCAGGGCGCCGGGCTTCACGATAAAGAACTGCTTTTCCTTGAGTACCGCGTTCTCTTTCACGCGGGAAGTCACCACAATCTGGCAGCCCCAGATTTCCCCCACGACGCCGGAGAAAATCATGCGCTGGCCCAGGTCGGTGGCGCGGATGTAGTTGGGGTCCTTGCGCAATTGGGCAAAGCCCTCGGCGTCGGTGAACAGCAGCTTGTCCCCCTCCATCTCTTCGCCAAAGAGGGCCAGGGCGTCCGCCACCCCGTCGCTGGACAGGGCCGTCACAGGCAGTTTGCGGGATAAGCCCAGCTTGCCCAGCACGCTGAAGAGCTCCTCATCCACGGCGTGGTCGATGGCCTGGGCCAATTGCCGGGCGGCCTCCCCCACCGGGTCGCCAAAGCCGGACAGGCGCGCCTCATCAGTAATGCGCACGGCCTTGGCATACTTGCTGACGCTGGCGCGCACCGTGTCGGCGCTGAGCACCCCCGCCTGCACCTGGCCGTTCTCCTCCACCCGCTCGGCCTTGCCGATGTAGCGGAAGCAGGGGAACTTCAGCGTGTCCCCCGGCACCCCTTCCAGGCTGCGGTCCATCTCCGTCACCGGCAGCAGGGCCATCCGGCCGCCAAAGTGGCTTTCCACCATATCGCTGACCACCTCGGGGATAATCAAATCATGCTTCATTGTTACGCTCATGCCATTCCTCCCATATTTTCATTCCGTCGTTCCTGGATTCTTCCGCCGTTTTGCACAAACAGCGCCGCCCGCTGGGCGTAGGTCAGTTTGCCTGTATCCTTTGGCGGCGACAGCCGGGGCGCGGCCCCCTTTTGCATCACCGCGCACAGGGTCTGGGCGTCCAGCAGGCTCCTTTCCAGCCCCTCGTCGCTGCCCACATCCAGCAGCGCCAGCGCCTCCCTGGGCAGCCCCCGCTGGCGCAGCATGTCCGCCGCTTTCAAACGCCGCTCCCGCTGGTTCAGCAGCTCCTCCCGCTCCCGCAGGGTGTCCAGCAGCAGCCTGGCGTCCTCCCCGGTGGGCCGGAGCGTTTCCGCCGGGGCGGTGTTTGCCGCCTGGGCAGGCGCTGCCTGGACGGGGGCCTCCTGCCCCGGATGATCCTCTTTTGTTACCCTGTCCTGTGTTTCCATGCCTCTCTCCTTTCCGATTGCCGATTTGATAACAAGAACACTTGTTCCCCTCCTTTCGGGGGCATCCTACCACCCACCCTGCGCGACTTGCACTGACGCGAAAAAAACGCCCTCCCCGGAGGGAGGGCGATGTGCAATGGATGTAGCTAGAAATAGCTAATGTCTATAAAGTCAAGAAAAACGAGATTTTTTAAACAATGGGAAGAATATCTGTTGGGTCATAATCCATTTCACTTTCACCTACGAACTGATTAATCCGATGAGCTAAAACTGATAAATCCTTATTCTTCTCGCGAATTCTTTGAAGACAATCAATAATATATTGTTCATTTTCCTGAGGCTTTATTGACTTGATTAACTGTTTTCCACTTTCGGTAAATGGATAAATATTAAACGAAACCTTCTGTATATTATCCTTTTTTGTTCCTCGAATTAATCCAACAACTCTTGAGTTATAAATTATGCCAGGTGTTTTTTCAGTAGCCTCAAAATTAAATGATAACTCCCTTGAAGTCATTAAGCCACATTCTTCAAGTGCCATAATATTTTCAAAATCAATATTATAATTATCAAGAATATCTTTGTTGCTTAAAAGAAAGTATTTATTTGAAGATTGTATTGAAAACGCTGATACAAGCTGAAAAACCTCAACCTCTTGGAGCGTCATATTTCGCAGTTTCTCAAGAGTACGGTAAGAGTAAGTGTTTGGGGTTTTTATTTCTCCAGCCAGTATTTGACCCCACACCCTTTGCATTTCTTCATTGCTAATATCCTCTACAGAATTGAAAAAACGAAACATCCAGTCTTGGCTTACAGGCTCATTGCTTACAAATTCAACCCCTTCTAATTCCTCGTATGCTTTATCGGTAACAGCCTCAATATTCTGTTGTTTATAAATTTCTTGGAATGCCAAACGGTTAGATGCCCGCTTAGCGATCTCTTCATAATTACTTGTATCTATAGTTACACCTGTCGAATCGTATACTATAGGAACATCACTGTTGTTGCGAACAGCATCAGCAATTTTATACAGCTCATACGCTTTTGCATCTGTCATTTTTCTTTGGTGTCTTGGTTCGTATGCTTTCCCTATTGCGCCAGAAACTGCACTTATCAACTTCTCGATTGGTGATACCAAAGCTTGAATCATATTTTGCTCTCCCATACGACCCTCCCGTTTTTTACTTATTAATTTAAGTAATTCTGAATAGCACTTAACCCCACTTACAAATACCACCGGAACGCCTCAAAATGCACCACGGCGGCGGACAGCACGAACAGGTGCCAGATTACATGGCTGTATTTCCACTTTTTGGATTGGTAGAACAGCGTGCCCAGGGTGTAGAGCAGGCCGCCCGCCAGCATCAGCGCGCCAAACTGCCAATGGGCATGGTGGATAACCGGCTTGATGAGGAAGATGGCCATCCAGCCCATGCCGATATACAGCAAGGTGGACAGCCCCAGGTGCCTGTCCATCTTCTTCTTGATGGCCACCTTGTAGACAGTGCCGGCGGCGGCCAGCGCCCACATCAGCACCAGAAAAACAATCCGCTGCCACCCCTGGGTCAGCAGCAGGATGGGCGGGGTAAAGCTGCCGGCGATAAAGAAATAGATGGAGATATGGTCAAACACCCGCAGCACCGACTTAGCCTTCTGGTGCTGGATGGCATGGTAGAGGGTGGACATCAGGAACATAAGGATGAAGCACGCCCCGTAGACGCAGTAGGCCAGAAGGGCGGTGGCGTTGTCCGCCCTGACGGTTTTAACAATCAGCAGCACTAAAAACACAACGCCCAGCACCACCCCGATGCCGTGGGTGACGGCGTTCCAGGTTTCCAGTACGGCTCTGTCCCTCGCGCTGCCCGGTTTTTCTTTCATCCGACGTACTCCTTTTCCTGCCCTGATTATACCATACTTCTGTTATCACCATCGCACCCGATATGCCGTTTGCGCCGCGGCGGGGCCTTCCACATTTTACTTTACCATCAAGCCCGTGATATACTTTTCCCACCAGAAAACCCAGGAAATCCCGTGGTAAGGGACGCAAGCAAAACAAGCAACATCAGGAAAGCAGGTGGGCCTATGTTTTTTCTCAAAGCCATCTATTGCCGCGTGTATCAGATGTCCTTTCGCCTGGCGCTGCCCCTTCTGCCCTATCGGGAGCTGGAGATTGTCCCCTCCTGCGCCCAGCTGGAGCAGGTGTTTCAAAAAGAAAAGCCGCGCTCTGTGCTGATTGTCACCGACAAAGGCATCGTCGCCAACGGCCTGCTGGCCCCGGTGGAGGAAGCGCTGACAAAGAGCGCCCTTCCCTATGTTGTCTACGACAAAACCCAGCCCAACCCCACCGTCAGCAATGTGGAGCAAGCCCTTACGCTGTACCATGAAAACCAGTGCGGCGCCATCATCGCCGTGGGCGGCGGCTCGGCCATGGACTGCGCCAAGGGGGTGGGGGCACGGGTTGCCTACCCCAACAAAACCCTGGCGGATATGGGCGGCGTGCTGCGGGTGCGGCGCAAACTGCCCACCCTGATTGCCATCCCCACCACGGCGGGCACGGGCAGCGAAACCACCCTGGCGGCGGTGATTACCGACAGCGTCACCCGGCACAAGTACGCCATCATGAGTTTTCCGCTGATCCCCCGCTACGCGGTGCTGGACGCGGCCTTCACCTACACCCTGCCCCCGCACCTGACCGCCGCCACCGGCATGGACGCCCTGACCCACGCGGTGGAAGCCTACATCGGCCGTTCCACCACCAGGGAGACCAGGCGCCTGGCCCTGTCCGCCGTCAAGCTGGTGTTTGAAAACCTGAAAACCGCCTATGCCGACGGCAGAAACCATCAGGCCAGGGAAAACATGCTGCACGCCGCCTACCAGGCGGGGCTGGCGTTCTCCCAATCCTATGTGGGCTATATCCACGCTGTCGCCCATTCCCTGGGCGGGCGCTACGGCACCCCCCACGGGCTGGCCAACGCCGTCATCATGCCCTATGTGCTGGACGCCTACGGCAAGAGCGCCGATACAAAACTGCACCAGCTGGGCGTCGCCGCGGGGGTCTGCGCAGCAGAGGATTCCCCTGAGGAAGGGGCGCGCAAGTTCATCGCCGCCATCCGGCAGTATAACGCCGACATGAACATCCCGGACAAACTGCCCGGCATCCAGAAGGAGGATATCCCCCTGCTGGCCAAACAGGCCGAAAAGGAAGCCAACCCCCTGTACCCCGTGCCCAAACTGATGACCGCACAGGAGCTGGAAACCTTTTACCGCCAGGTGGCGGACGAAAGCGTTGCTGGCGGGCAGCCCCAAATATAAAACACCGGACAAGCAAAGGAGAACCGACATGAAAAAGCTACTGATTCTGACCCTCGCGCTGCTTCTGCTGCTGCCCGCGGCCTACGCCCAGCAGGAGGACATGTATTTCCCCCAGCCGGAGAACAGCATTCTCTACTTCGTTGATTGCATCAAAAACCAGGACATCGGCGGCACCGCCGACAGCATGGCAACCCAGTCCGCCGCCGCGCATTTTGACACGCAAAAGTATCTGGAGACAGCCAAAGGCCTCTACCCCAACACGCCCAACCGCTTCCTGGGCGATGACCTCCAGTTCCAGGGCCTCAATGCCCAGATTAACCGCGCCAACAATTTGCTAAGCGTGCACGGCTTGCTCAGTTCCCTGGCGCTGCCGGACATGCCGGATAACCAGCGCTTCGGCGCCCTGCCCATGACGCCGGACGGGCTGTTCGCCGTTTCGGAGGGGGAAGCGCTGACGCTGGAAGAGTACACCGCCCGCTTTGCCCCCGCCAACTTCGCCGGGCTGGAACTGCAGGAATTGTACGAGAATACCGCCGACGCTTTGAAAGGCGGGCTGAACCAGCGCAACGCCGCCATCTACGGCGCCCTGGACAGCGGGGAATATATCGCCATCTATGCCTTCAATGGCCAGCTGTTCCAGCACGGCTTCACCCTGGTGCAGTACCCCGAGGGCTGGCAGATTCTGAAGCTGAGCGCGCCCATGTCGGGCACCTCCCCCATGGGCAGCGCCCAGATGATTGACCAAAAAGCCCTGGACGCCCTGCGAGCCAACCCCATCTTTGCAAAGGTATTCCCAGCGGAATAACCGAGTGATTCTTTTGCAGCAAAACAGCCCTCCCATACGGGAGGGCTGCTGGTTTTTCCATCCGGTATCAGCTGAGGAAGCCGATGAACCCGAAAATCAGGAAGATGTTGATAAAGTCGATGAACAGCGCGCCGACGATGGGCACCACGAAGAATGCCATCTTGGAGTAGCGGTACTGTTCGGACAGCGCCTGCATGTTGGCCATGGCGTTGGAGGTGGAGCCCATGCCAAAGCCGATGAGGCCGGAAGCCATCATGGCCGAGTCGTAGTTCTTGCCCATCACCGGATGCACGAAGTAGCTGGCGTACAGGAAGGCGAATACCAGCTGTTTTGAGATGAGTGGATAGCTGTCAAAAATTAGTAACTTGAATATTATTCTCTTTGAGAGAAGATATCCACTGAGAGCTTGCGTATGTGGGAACATATCAATGAACCAATCTATGCAATATAATTTATTGTATAAAAGTGTTTTGATATGTCGTGATTCTATTTATTCCCCTTTGCTCTATTATGAGTTTTACAAAGCATCTGACAATTGCCAGCATCCGTTGAACCACCTTTGCTCCAAGCTGTTACATGATCTGCATCCATTTCGCTCTGCTTGTATATTCTACTTTTATTGTTATTACTGCCAATAGCACATAACGGGCAGTTAGAAACTCCTTGCTCTTTTGCACTACTTGTTTGTGATCGATATACACTTGTTTTTGTAGGTTCATCAAATATACGAATATTCAATAATCGTGAATCTAGACAGCCACCCAAAATATATTCATATATTCCCTTCTTATCTTTTACGTAAAAGTCTTCCAACAGGTCATTTAATTTTTCGGAAACTTCATCAGGGTCATATGGGTTTCTATAATATTTTTCGTACAACTCTCCCCATTCGAGCCCATTCATGGTTCTATCGACATCTGAAAAGACACTAGAAATCCAATCAATTACACTATTAAAATAGGATTTCAATTCGTTAATATTATTATCATATCTATGTAAACTCATGTAATCATCGATGTTGCCTTTACTCACCCAGTTTAATGCAGTTTTTAGATAATCCTGTCTATCAACAGTTCCATTAATATAAGCACTCCATTTCTGAACATTAGCATTTTGACTATTACTAAACTCCTCTTTGGCCATTGTAACAAATGGGCCAGAATGTATTGCATTAGCTAGTTCTTGGTCATTTAGTGGAATACCCACAATGTTTATTGTCTTAAACCATTCTTTAATTTCACTCTCTGTGCCTTCACACTCATAAATAGTCAGTGTTGTCTTTAATATTCTTTCTTTAATATCATCTGGAAGTCCACTAAAATATCGTGGAATATCATTGGAATCAGGTGTTGAGAACTTATCTGTAACATATCTTCCAATGCTTGTGATTCGTTGTTGACCATCCAGAATTTCAAATTTATCTTCGTCAACTTTTGTAAAATAAATCAACCCAAGAGGATAGCCTTTCATTATCGAATCAATAACCGCAACATCTCTTTTGCCATCAGCATAAATATAATTTCTTTGATATTCTGGTTGAATAGTTAACTTTCCTGATAAACCAAATAAACCTTTACCTTCGTATTCATTGTAAGTAAAGCCTCTGCATATTTCTTCAATAGTTATATCTGTCCGTAGTGTAGTAATCATTTTTCCTCCCTCCTAAACCTAATGAATATTCGTTGATAAGCAGATTGAATTATTCTGCCTTCCTTATTTATAAAGTAGTTTCTTCTACCATCATTTTGAAGCAAATTAGCATTCTCGTTTGTTTTACCACCCGAAGAACCAGTGCGTTCTCCGTTTTGTCGAACTTCCCAATAATCATCGTATTTTTTTGTGTCCGGAACTTTATCATGGCATCCGCGTTGAGTTGACCCAAGTATCTCAAACTGTTCTGGATTATATTTTTCCAAAAAGCTTATTGGGACTCCCATTACTCCATCATAGTCAGATGGAATTGCATCAGTATAGCTTACTTCAATAGCATCGTAATTATCATATTTTGGATATCCGATGTTTCTAATTTCTTTATGTTTACTGAATTTGATGTTATCCTCCATCGTCATTAGAGACAATGGTTGATGTCTCCTGCCATGTTCTATATTTGTAAACCATGCAGAGGAAACATTTTTCATCTTGATGCCATCCACAATCTTGTCGTAGTCTGTTGGATGTTTTGTTTCAAACCATAATCCACCACTCCATGACGTCTTACCAGACCACATTTTGTTTTCCATAATCAAAGGGAATATTTCTTTATAGGTAACGCTACTCTTATTTCCAATAACCAAAAATTTTTTATCTTTTTCAATTATCCATGAAATGAAATCTCTATATAATGAAAATGGAGGATTGGTGATAATGAAGTCCGCATCTTCTCTTAACTTTTCAACTTCTTCACTTTGGAAACTTCCGTCCCCATTTAAATATGACCATTCTAGGTCATCGATATCTATTTTCCCAGAATTATCTTTGTCGCGTGATAATGTAAATATCTTACCACGAGCATTTGTTATAGTAGAATCAAATTTCTCATCTTCAAGTTCAAATAATGAAATCTGTTGTCCTGATTTATATGCCTTGCTTTCAATAGCATAACTAGTACTTATTAATTTTTTCAATCCAAAGTTTTCAAAATTTTGCGCAAAGAATCTTGTAAAATTACTCCATTCGGGGTCGTCACACGGGAGTAAAATAGTTTTTCCCCTAAAAACATTGGGGTTATATTCCAAATAAGCATTAATCTCATTTTGAATATCGTTATATTGCGTGTAAAATTCATCAAACTTAGCGTTTTTTGCTTCATAGAGTTTTTTATTTGCCAAATTAATTTCTCCTTCTTTATCTTTATTGTATCAAAATTTAACTTTCTTATTAAATTTGTGGATATCACCATCAACTATTACTTCTACTCTATGGGTGATGGACTTGCCCACCACCGACACAAAGGCGTCGCTGCCCTTCATGGCCTCGGCCACAATCTTGGGCGGCTCCTGGCTGTCGGTGTCCCGGGGAATCATGATGACGATAACGGGCTCAATGTCCTTGCGGTAAGCGGAAGCGGCAATGGTCTCGGCAATTTTCAGCTTCTCGGGCTCGGTGATGATGGCGATTTTCTCCCCCGCCTTCATCTGCAGGTTGATGTCGATAATCTTGTCGGCAATCTTGCCCATCTGAATTTTCTTCATAGAAATCCCTCCTTTTTATGAAGATGTCCTGATGGGCTCAATATAGCATCAAGCATGAATAATTACAATATGTATAGAAAGATATTTATGCGCATAATTCTATTATATATCAGGGAATTTCCTTCATCTTCCTGATGATGATATTGCATAAATACCCCCGCCCGCCCGGTTTGTGATTCACGCTATGCAATGTGACTCCCCCGCGCGAGAGGCAGGCAAGTGATAGCAGAGCCGCCGCGCCATGAAAGGAGGCGGCCTCCCTTGGGAAGCCGCCCGTTGATTTTGTATTAAGATTCGGGATTACTTTTCCGCCCAGGGCAGCGGCGCGCCGCGCTTTTCCTTTTCTATCCTGGAAATCCAGATGGCGCAGGTAGCGTCCCCGGTGATGTTCAGGGTGGTGCGGCCCATGTCGAACAGCTTGTCCACGCCGGCAATCAGCGCGATGCCCGCCACCGGCAGGTTGACGCTCTGCAGCACCATGGCCAGCATAATCATGCCCGCGCCCGACACGCCCGCGGTGCCGATGGAGGCCAGGGTGGCGGTGAGCACGATGGTGGCCATCTGGCCGAGGGTTAAATCCACCCCGTAGCAGGAGGCGATGAACACGCTGGTTACCCCCATGTAGATAGCGGTGCCGTCCATGTTGATGGTGGCGCCCAGGGGCAGCACGAAGGAGGAAACCTCCGGGTCGGCGCCCAGGTTGTTGGAGCATTCAATGGTTAAGGGCAGCGTAGCGTTGGAGGAGGTGGTGGTAAAGGCGGTAATCATGGCCGGCGCCATGCCCTTAAAGAAGGTAAGCGGGCTCATCTTGCTAAGGAAATTGACGCTGAAGCCGTACACCACCACCACATGCACCGTGTAGGCGATGAAGGCCACCAAAATGACCAGCGCCAGAGAGCCGACAATGGCGGCGCCGTTCACCGCGATTACGTCGGCCATCAGGAAGAACACGCCAAAGGGAGAAATCTTGATGATCATCATCAGGATCTTCATGGTAACTTCGTAGGCATCCTCCACAAACTGGCCGATGCGCTTGCCATGCTCCCCCGCGGACAGGATGCCCGCCCCCAGGAACAGGGCGCTGACAATCAGCGGCAGCATGTCGGCATTGACCAGGGGCGCCAGGGCGTTGCTGGGGAAGATGTTCACGATGGTCTGCATCAGGTTGCTGCTCTTGGCTTCATACGCCAAATCGGTGGTTTCCAGCTTGGGGAACCAGTTGAGCGACCTGAATACATTGGCAAAGAACAGGCCGATGACCAGGGCCAGGGCGGTGGTCAGCATATAGTACAGGAAGGTCTTGCCGCCGATGGTGCCCACGCGCTTTAAATCTTTCAGGGAGACCACGCCATTGGCGATGGACAGCAGCACCACCGGCACCACCAGGAACTTGAGCAGGTTGATGTAGATGGTTCCGAAGGGTTTCAGGTAGTTGGTTGTAAAGTCTGCCATGTTCAGCATGTTGAACGCGATGCCCGCCGCGATACCGGCAAACATGCCGATAAAAATCCACGCGGCCAGCGACAGTTTCCTCTTTCCGCCAGAGGCTTGAGACATGAGGATCCCTCCCTGCATATGTATTATGTTCCATCCGGTATGATTTTACCATTAAGGAAGATAAATGGCAATAAAAATTCCATGGGAGTACATCCCAGGTACATCTGGCTCCCATTGCCCCATCCCTCCCCCGGCGGAGGGTTCGATGCGCGGCCAGACATCCTATCGCCGCGAAACCCCATATGATATAGATATTTCTTGACACTCCACCCCCTGCATGCTATATTTATTACGAAGTTATGAAGAAATTTCCGGTATCCAATGGAGGAAACGATATGAAGAAATCAACCAAGATGCTCAGCCTGATGTTCGCCCTGCTGCTCCTCGCCCTGCCGGCGCTGGCCCAGGTGGCGGACAGCAAGGCCAATGCCGGGCTGGTCACCACGGCCACCCTCAAGAGCGCCGCTTCCCTTTTGCAGCAGCCCCGAGCGGACGCCGCCTTTGTCGCCGCTCTGAACCAGGGGGACGAGGTGCAGGTGAAGCAGATGGGCCTGAGCTGGTGCCTGGCTGTCTCCGGCGATAAGGAAGGCTATGTGGCCAGCCAGCTGCTGACCTTCAGCGAAGTAACCGAAGCGGAAACCTTCGCCGTGGTGTCCGCCAACAACGGTCGGCTGACCCTGCGGGAAAAGGACAGCACCAAGTCCAAAGCCCTGGGCAAGTACAATAACGGCAGCATCGTTGCCGTCATCGAAAAGGGCGACCCCTTCACTCTGGTGCGGGTGGACGGCAAGGAAGGCTATCTGCTCAGCGACCACCTGACGCTGACCGGCGCCCGGGAAAGCAGCGGCACAGGCGTCATCTCCTGGCCGGACGACCCCAAGCGGGTGCGCAACATCAAGATGCGCTGGTCGGGCAAAACGGGCAATAATGTGATTATGAACGTGAAAACGGGCAACGAATTCGTGCTGCTGGCGCAGGGCGACGACTGGAGCGAGATTGAGCTGCTGGGCAAGGTCGGCTTTATGATGACCAAGTACCTGCTGATGGATACCCAACCCGCCCCCTCCGAGCAGGCGCCTCTGGAGCCCGGCGCCACCCAGGCGCCTTCCCTGTTCGGCACGGTGATTCCTTCCCAGGCCACCCTGGCTCCGGTGCAGACCGCGCCCGGCGCCTCCCAGGCCCCGGCGGCCACCCCCATCCCCCAGGTGACCCCCGCCCCCACCAGGGAGCCAGGCGAGTACATCACCGATCCGGGCGAGCTGGAGCCCATCGACTTTGGCGACTGATTTCCAATAGATTAAGCAAGCGCCCCTGCAAAATGCCAGGGGCGCTATTTATTCCCGTTATCTATTACGCTACACACCCATGGCATTGAGCAGGGCGGAGTAGCCCAGCAGAAACTGCCCCAGGTAGTAGAGGATGATGCACAGCAGATCGTTCCACTTGGAAGGGCGCACCAGAATGCGGTAGGCAATTAGGCTGTCGGAAAGCACAAACAGGATGGCGCCCACCGTAGCAGCCGGACGCTGGGGCACCGCCAGCGCCGCCATCAGCCCGATGACCACGCCGTAGAGGGCCAGATGCAGGGTGGTTTGCCCTGTTTTTTTGTGCATCACATGGGCCATATAGAACACAAAGGCAACCAACAACCCGTAGAGCGCCAGGACGCCCGGGGTCAGGCTGCCCTGGGAAAGAAACGCCAGGATGTACGCTACATGCCCCAGGGCAAACACAACCATGCCGCCGATGAAGTGTTTTTCCAGCACCATATCCGCCACGGCGCACAGGAACAACCCCGCGGCAATCCACCAGGCGTAAGCCCCGCCATGCACTATAGCGGCGTACAGGGCCAAAGCCCCCGCCACGCTGGTGGCCGCGCCCTTAAAGAGGATGGTGGCGGTCTGGGGGAATGTTTTGCGCATATCCCCCAGCTTGTATAGGGTGCCCAGCACCAGCATGGACACGAAGGCCAGCACGCTGGTTTGGTTCAGAAACAGCATATCGTCCCCCTGATTCGCTTTTAGTGTTCAAAGTATACCATAGGGATTCCTCTTTGCATAGAGCCGCGCTTTATGCAATCCTCCATGAGAAAGCCGCGCCTGGCGCGGTTAAAGACAGTCAAAGAAGTGCAGCGTGTCCAAAAAGCCGGCAAGGCTAGGAACGAATCTGCCGGAAGAGGATGCTTACATTTTTAGTAAGTGACCGATTCCGGCAGATGAAGTAAACGCAAGCATGTTTCGGTATCGAAACATGCGGATGCTGGTTTTTTCGACACGCTGAGCCGCGCCACGCAGCGCGGCCTTTGCTATTTACACTTCCTGCAGCAATTCGGTTAAGCGCCCCTGCTCATGGGCTTCCAGTATGGCATGCACGCCATCGGGATCCAGGTGAATCAGCGCCTGCAGCTCGCCCTTTTTATCCAGACCCACCACGGCTTCCCCATCCTCCCCGCCGTTAAAGGCGGTGTGGGCGCGGTAGCAAAAGCCCTCCATGGCCTGGATGGCCAGTTTGCGCGCCAATTTGCGCTGACGCTTGTATTCCCCCGCTTCCTTCTTGGGGATCAGGTAGGCGCCTACCTTCTCAAATCCTTTCACTCGGTTCATTCTCGTACCTCCCGGGCTGTGCCCCTGTTGATATATCTACTATACCACGAAATATCGGGGAAATCCCTGAAGCAATTCTGAATGAATCTGAAGATGGGTACAATCTATTGACTGATTTTTCGGGAGGCTTTTATGAAAACCTTTGACGAATACCTGGCCACCATCCCCAACGAGGAAAACCGCGCCAAAATACAGGACATCCTCCAGTGGATTGGGCAAGAGTTCCCCCAACTGGAGGCCCGCATCGCCTGGAGCCAGCCCATGTTCACCCACCACGGCACCTTCATCATCGCCTTCAGCGTGGCGAAAAACCATTACAACATTGCCCTGGAGGCCGCCGGGCTGCACCAGTTTTCCCAGGAAATCAAGGCCAAGGGGTACTCCCACGGCCAGATGCTGATGCAGGTAAAATGGAACCAGGAACTGGACAGGGAGTTTCTGCGCCGCATGATTCAATTCAACATCGACGACAAGAAGGACACGAAAACCTTCTGGCGCAAGTAGGCAGGCATGCCCGGCAGAGACTTGTTTAGTGCCCCCCTGCGCAGGCGCCGGGAGCTTCTCTTGACAATGGCTCTGTCCTGCGTACCTCGAGGCGTTTTCCCCCGGCGGCAAAAAGCCCGCGGCTGTTTCACGAAGAAACAATACCGCGGGCTTTTGCGTACCAAGATTACTCGTCCGCGATTACATTGCGCAGCACGCCGATTTGGTCAGATTCCACCGTGACCACATCGCCGGGCTTGAGCCAATCCTTGGTCAGCGGCGGCATGCGCCCCATGATAACCCCTTCGCAGGTGCCGGTGTAGATGACGTCTCCAGGGTTCAGCTCGAAGAACTGGGATACATCGGCAATCTGGGCGGGGATATCGAAGATCATTTTGTTCACCATGCTGTCCTGGCGCACCTCGCCGTTGATGGTGCCGCGGATGTTCAGGGTGCTTTCATCAATCTGATCCTTGGTGACAATATGGGGGCCCAGGGGGCCGAAAGTATCGTTGCCCTTGCCAATCAGCCACTGCTTGGAGCGGAACTGCAGATCCCTGGCGGAAATGTCGTTGCCCAGGGTGTAGCCGAAGATATAGTCCCGCGCCTCCTCCTTGGGGATATAGCGGCCCTTCTTGCCGATAATGACCACAATCTCCGCCTCGGCGTCATGCTGTTGGGAAGCCTTGCAGCGGATGACCTTCTGGTTATGCCCCACCAGGGAGGCGGAAAACTTATTGAACCAGACGGGATGCTCGGGCAATGGCCGGTCCGACTGGCCGCCTTCGCGAACATGCTCCTTGTAATTCAGGCCAATGCACAGAATCAGGTTGGGGTCTACCACCGCCGGGGCGTAGGTGATGTCCTGTTCGCTCAGCAACGGGTGGTTTTCCCCTGTCAGTTTCTGCAGTTTGTCCAGCATGGGCTGGCCGCCGCGGATTACCTCATCGGTGCAGGCAGGCATGTCCTTTCCCAGGGCTGTCACATCCAGCACACCGTTTTCCAGGCGCAGTCCCAGGTGCACCTGGCCGTTTACGATAAAGTTCAGCAGTTTCATAGTCAGCCTCCTTGGTTCAATGATTTATCAATCTTTTTATTTCTGCGGTACAATACTACCACAATCAGTACGGTAAGGGCCAGGAACACCGCGCTGATGGGGGATGTAATGAAGATGGCCGGGTTCATTTGGCTGCCAATGAGCGCACGCCTGAAGTTGGGCTCAATAACAGGCCCAAGCACCAACCCCAGCACCATCGGAGCGACAGGGAAACCAAGTTTGACGGCAAAGAACGCGAACACACCAAGGGTCAGCGCCAGGCGCACCTCGAACATGGAGTTGCCCGCGCCATAGGCGCCCGCCACGCACAGCACCAGAATGACCGGCACCATGATATGCTTGGGGGTGCGCAGCACTTTGGCAAACTGTTTGGTCAGCACCATGCCCATGCCCAGCATCATGAAGTTGGCGATCAGCAGGATGAAGAGGATGACGGCGAACATGTCAAACTTGTCGCGTATCATCAGCGGTCCGGGGGTTAAGCCCTGGATAATCAAGGCGTAGAGCAGCACGGCCGTGGTGGGGTCGCCGGGGATGCCCAGGGTAAGCAGCGGTATGCAAGCGCCGCCCGTCACGGCATTGTTGGCGACTTCCGGCGCGATGATACCGGCGACCGCGCCTTTGCCAAACTCCTCCGGATTCTTGGATGAAAGCTTGGCTTCGTTATAGCTGAGCCAGGACGCGATAACAGAGCCTGTACCGGGGATGGCGCCGATGATGGTGCCGATGACCGCGGATTTGAGCACGGTGCCTCTGTTCTCCCAATAGGTCTTCCAGCGGATTCTCATTTTACCTTCCATGTTGAGCACAATCTCTTTCGCCTTTACGCCCAGCTTTTCCGCCGACGCCAACGCTTCGGAAACCGCGAACAAACCGATGAGGGCAGGGGTTGTCTCAATGCCGCTGAGCAGGTTGATGCTGCCAAAGGTGAAGCGGGGCACACCATCAATGGGATCCAGCCCAACAAAGGACAGCACCAGACCAATCATGCCGGCGGCAAGTCCTTTGTAAAGGGATTTACCCGAGATGCTGGCCACTGCGGTGAAGCCCAGAATGGCTACGGAGAAATACTCCTGGGGGCCAAAGTCCAGCGCCAGGCTGGAAATCAGCGGGGAGAAGAAGAACAGGGTGATGGCGGAAAACACGCCGCCAATCCAGGAAGCAACCAGGGAAATGGTCAGCGCTTCCGCGGGACGGCCGCTCATGGCCATGGGATAGCCATCCAGCGCGGTGGCGGCGTTGCCGGGGGCGCCGGGCGTTCTGATCAGGATGGAAGGGATGGCGCCTGCCCAATACCCACCGCAGTAAATACCCAGCAAAAAGCCGAAGGACTCATTAAAGCCCAGTCCAAAGGTGATGGGGGTAAACAAGGCAATGGCCGTGGTTGCCGTAAGGCCGGGAATCGCGCCAAAGACAATGCCTACAAATACGCCCACCGCAATCCACATAAGCACGACAGGCTGCAGTATTTGAAGGAGAGCGCCTCCTACAAGCTGAAGGTCAAACATAGTTTCTCCTTTCTTCTTTACAGGAATACTGTAGGCAGGGGAATCTGAAACGCGTAGGTGAACAGAAGAAATGTGATCACCGAAACGCCAAGGGACACGAACAGCAGTGTTTTCCAATTTCTTTTATTGAAAAAGTAAAGCAGAATCATCAGGAAAAGAAAGGTAGCGATGGTAAAGCCCATCAACTCGATAGCAAAGGTGTAGGCAAAAACCACAACGGTTACAACAACCGTTCCCACCCAGTTGATGTCCTGAACTTTTTGCATTCCTTTGCCGCGCAGCGCCTGTATCAGAACAAGCAATCCGCAGAATCCGAGAATCGCGAACACAAAGATCGGGAACACGCCGGGGTTCAGCCCCATCAGGGAGCGGAAATTCCTCCCCCGTGTATAGAAAATCATGGCCAGCGACAACACAATCATGCCAAGGCCAATCCATGTGTCCGCAGTTTTTACCCAGGATCTTTTTTCAGACATGAAACACCCCTCCAGTCATATAAGAAAGAGGGACACAGAGACACTGTGTCCCTCAGGTTGAATAGATCTTACTTGGAGCCTTCCATCTGTTTGAGAATCAAAGGCTGGAAAGAATTCATCATGTTGGTGTACTTCTGCAGCAGGCCTTCAGAATCCAGATACTCGGCAAACACGTTCATCTTATTCCATACTTCCTGCAGTTTGGGGTCGTCCATGGTTTCCTTGACCTTTTCTTCCAGGTATTTCATCATTTCCTCGTTCATCCCAGCAGGCGCCACGATAGAAGTGATGGTGCCAAAGGCCATGTTGTCATATCCCAGTTCCTTGATGCAGGGTACATCGGGCAGCACGGCCAGGCGCTCGTCGGCGAAGACCGCCAGGATTTTCAGCGTGCCCGCGTCATACTGGGGGGAAACATCGGGCAGGTTGCCCACGGTGGAATCCACATGGCCGCCCAGCAGAGCCGCGGTAGCGGCCGCGCCGCCATCAAAGGGCATGTGGCTGAAGGTGACTTCTTTCTCGCGGGCGATGGATTCCATGGCCAGCTGGTCGGTGCTGTTGGCCCCGCCGCTTGAGTAGGTGAGGGGCTTTTCTTTGGCGGCAGCGACAAACTCATCCAGCGTGTTATAGGGGGAGTCGCTGCGCACGGCGATGGCGATGGGGGTATTGGTCAATTGGGAAATCAGGGTGAAGTTTTCGTAGGAGTACCCCAGGTTCGCCGCGATGGGCATGATGACCATGTTGGGCGCCGCGCCGATGAGCAGGCGGTAGCCATCAGGTTTTTCCGTCAGCATTTGCTGGGCGGCAACCGCGCCGGAAGCGCCGGTCACATTCTCTACGATAACGTTCACACCGGTCTTCTGGGCAAACACTTCCGCGAAGGGGCGGACAATCAGGTCCGTAGCGCCGCCGGCACCAAAGCCGACAACCAGGGTGATGTCCTTGCTGGGATAGTTGCCCAACGCAAAAGCCGACCCGGTGAAAACAACCACCAGGAGCGTCAGCAGCAACAGAAACGAGAGAACCTTTTTCATAATAATCCTCCTTACTACAATCAGTGCGCCGCACTGTTGATCACGCAACAGGGATAAGGATAATCAGAATACCAGCATTCCGCCGCATCAGGCTGTATTAAAACTGTCGGTACCCGGGCAAACTACAATATGTCACTTGAAATGTACCGTAGAAGAACCTATAATGTCAAATCAGAAGTTCTTATAAGATGCCATAAGAAAAAGCAATACATCCGGCGGCATCACGCAAACCCAGCTTTTCCTTTACGATACACCCCTGATATCACCCGGCGGCGATTCACGCGCAGCAGAGAAGGAGGCTCAATCCTCACCATGGTTTTGAAAGAATTCGCGTACATCCTTGCAGTTTATGAGGAGGGCAGCATTTCCAAAGCGGCCAAAAAGCTGTTTATTTCCCAGCCCGGCCTCAGCCAGTACATCAAATCCCTGGAAACTTCATTGGGCGTGCCGTTGATTGAGTTCAAGGAGAGCAAGCTGATTTTTACCAGCGCGGGGCTAAAGTATGTGGAGCTTGCCAAGCAGATGGTGGGCATGACCAATGGTTTGGAGGAAGAACTAGCGGAAACCAGCCAGTACCCCTATGGTACCGTCAATTTTGGCATCTCCTCCTTCTGGAGTTCCTCCCTGCTGCCCTCCATCCTTACCTATTTCAACACCAACTACCCGAATATTTCCCTTGCCTTTGAGAATGACAGCGAGGAAAACCTGATTGACAGGCTGCTGGAAAACAAACTTAGGTTCGCTTTAGTTAACCTGCCCATCACCTCCAAAAAGCTGGACTATTTCCCCCTCTTTGAGGAGGAAGTGCGCTTCATCGCGTCCAAAAACAACCCGGTCATCCAGCAGCATTACCTGGACAGCCCGGAAAACGAGGTAGTGGATTTCCGTCACTTCCGGGATGAGCCCTTTATCTTCCTTAACAAGGCGCCTAATATCCGCAGCCAGCTGGAACAGCTGTGCGCCTCCGCCGGGTTTACCCCACAGAAGACAGTAAACAGCGATACCGTGTGTCTGGTGCGCAAGCTGTGCTACCTCAACTATGGGGTATCCGCCCTGCCCAGCATCCTGATTGACCGCTTTGTCAGCAACTACAACCTGAAGCTGCTCTCCCTGCAGGACCCCAAATTCACCATCCAGTTTGTGGTGGCGTACAACAAAAAGGCCCCCTTCTCCCAGGCGGAAAACCTGTTTGTGCAGTCCCTGACCAAGATCAGCTACAACATGCACTCCAATATGTTTGAAATTGAGGATGAACTGTAACTTCTGTTTATTGAAGGCCCGGCTAGAGCAATCGTTTCGAACAGGTGATTGGCAATCAATCAAACGCTGAACAACCCCGACATTCCCGGGGTTTTTTTATTTAATTCATCATATTCTGCATATGTGTTTATTATCCGCCAGCGTATACTTTGTTTTCTGAATGTTTTTGCTGCTTTTCTTAGTTATTTCAAGGATTTATTCTTGTTTGAGCGAACGTACTATGGTATATTATGTGCGGGTTGGTGGTTTTTCAACATCGCCCGCTTTTTCGCCGTCGGCCGTTGGGGCTTGGACCGGCATTTTTTACGCTACAGGAGGGTATAATGCCATTGTTTTTTGATGGTGCTCGCAGACGCCTGCTATTGCTGGCGTGTATTCTTTTGGCCGCGCTTCCCATACTGGGGCTGGCGCAGTCCGCGGAACTGGTAAGCCACACAACGTATACGGATCTTCATTCCACCGCCTACTATGGAATCAGCGTAGCGGTGGAAGGAAAGGACGCCAATGGCGATTTAGCCCTGGTCTACTCCTATCCGTTTTACGCCGACCCCGCCAACATCATGAACGGGCGCGTTTCGATTGTCGGCACCATCAATAATACCGGGCAAAATGTGGTGGGCTCGTATATCACCATCACCATCCCCGCGGCGGATGTGCCCTTTATAGACACCTTTTCGGTGGCGCCCTATCCCCAATTGATCAAGCAGATCATCGGTCCCACCACCCTGGCGGACGGAAGCCGGCAGATTCAGGTGATGATGAACGACATCACCCCCACCACCAATGGCTCCTTCCCCTTCTCCCTCAGCTTCACCGACCGGCTGACTCCCGAATACTATGATATTTCCCCGCTGATTCAGCTGCACAACGCCCAGGGCGGTGTTGCCGCCTTTACCACCGACGCCACCTTTATCGCCAAAGTGGATGACCCCACCATTTTTAAGTACATTGTCACCAATGCCAACCTAAACTATAAAAGCGATGGCCGCACCGTGTACGGCGGCGCGGTGAACGCCACGGGCACCGCCATCGCGGATGCCACGGATGTGGCGTTTTTCTACAACATCACCACCATTGAGGATACCGCCGTCAAAATCGATGGCGTTACCATCTATCAGGACTGGGGCGCGGGCCTGGCCCGCACCAGCAAGCTGTCCAAAATTGAGCTGACCGACACCCTGCCCACATACCCCACCCTGATCAACGGGGTAGCCGGCACCGCCGTCGCTGCCTTTGACCCAAACAAGAACCCGGGCTGGACACAGACGGGCAATACCGTTACCTACACAGTGAACGACTCCGGGAACAACC
The DNA here is from genome assembly GCA_937894675.1 of uncultured Clostridia bacterium. Taxonomy (GTDB): domain Bacteria; phylum Bacillota; class Clostridia; order Christensenellales; family Aristaeellaceae; genus DTU024. The sequence continues at coordinate 37,253 of CALCQO010000001.1, read as the reverse complement.
CCGCCGGCCGGGGCGCGGAATACAACCTGCCCAACGACCCGGTAAAGCTAGTGCTCAGCTTTCCGGACGCCGCCACCACGCTGACCAACAATGTAACCACCGGGTACACGGATACAGGCATCACCGGCAACATCACAAACAACGTATCAGCCAAGCTGTACCCCTACAACCTGGAAACCCTCAGCGCCGAGAACCAGGCGCTGGCCACAAGCACCATCAGCGACAGCATCACCTTCAAGCTGGACGGACAGATCGCCAAAACCTACGGGATGCCCTATAAAAACTCCAACGACAGGCATCAGATGCAGCTGGACTACGGCTCCATGCACCTGCGGCGGGCCACATTCGGCATCGGCATCACCAATGTGAACAGCTATCCCATGGAAAATGTGGTGCTGCTGGACCACAGCATTGATGACCGCTACTATTTCTACAAATTAACCGACCCCATCGGGGCATCCGCCAGCGCCATCAAGGGGGTCTACGGCGTAACGGCCGGCGGCACCGAGGTATTGCTCTGGCCCACCGCTACCTCCACCGCCACTTTGAAGGACCAGATACTGGACCAGGCAACCAATGACGGCGTGCTGGCCGTAGCCGCCTCGGTAGAAAACGGCACCGTGCTGGCGGAGAACGCCCCCGCCACCCCCCGCACCTATGACAAGCTGAAAATCGTGCTCGACCCTGACTACCAGCTGCAGCCGGGGCAGAGTGTCAACTTCTTTGTGTCCCTGGGGTTCCGGGACCCCTACAACCTGGAGGTTGTCAGCCCGCCGCTGGCGCCCGCCAACTATATGTACAACACCATCACCGCCTCCGGCGATCTGATGATCACCGGGCAGGCGGAACCTACCCCGCTGTCCGCCGACCAAAGCAGCTTTGACCGGCTGATTCCCCTGAACGAAACCATCTCCTTCTCCAAAACCTCCCGGGCCACCAACACGGGGGTGGGAGAGCAGATTTCCTTCATACACAGCCTGTCCACCGCGTCTATCGCCAAAGCCCGCATGTTTACCAACCCCGTCATTGTGGATTTTGTGCCCGACGGGCTGACCTTCCAAAGCATCTATTTCCAGGACAAAATCTGGCGCGAGGGCAACGCAGACGGTAGCGGCAAAGCCACCTACCAGTATGTTCCCAACTACAACAACACCGGCCGCCCCGCAGTGGTTATTGACCTGCCCGACTTCAAAGCCGGCGACGCGACGGAAAAGACCATGCAGATGTTCTTTCTCATCAACCCCAACTCCGCTTCCAGCTGGGAGGCTGACTGGCAGAACACCAACATGAACCGCGCCTATTTTACCGCGGACGAGTGGCTGCCCAAGCCCGAGGCTGTCGCTTCCACCACCATGATCGGCGACCTGTTCGACATGGATCAGGACGGCAACACGGCGGAAACCTTCCTGGGCGCCCAAACCCCCTATGTGGCCGTGCTGGGCGAGGAAATCCAGGCGCAGAAGTATATCCGCCAGGATCCAGCCGACCAGTGGGGCCCCGGCCCGCTGATTCTGCCCTACGACTCCCCCTTCCAATACCAATTGACGGTGAAAAACGGCCAGATGACCGCCGTGCCCGAAACCTGGATATACGACCTGCTGCCTTACCTGGGCGACAAGGAATACTATTTTGTGGACGGCGCCTACCCCGACCGCAACAGCGCTTTCAGCCCCATGCTGACAGGTCCCATTGTGGTGGGATACAAGCCGGAGAATGTCACCATCCACTACCGCACGGACAAGTATCCCCCTGTGAACCCCCAGTCCGCCCTGGCGGACACCCAGCTGTGGAAAACCGCGGATCAGATTGGCGACTGGAACCAGGTTACGGCTTTCCGCATCCACATCCTCAACATCGGCCCCCATGAAACTTTCAATTTCACGGTGAACGCCAAGACCATCACCTTCAACCCCGAGTATGTAACCAACGGCCGGGAAGCACATAACAACTTCGCCGCGTCCTACGACAAGGTCAACTACGCCCAGTCCAACACCGTCAGCATCGGCCTGCGCATCAACCTGCCGGTGGAAAAAATCTGGCAGGGGGGCACGCCGGAAAGCCATGTCCCCGTCACGGTGGACCTGTACCGGGACGGCGAGCGGGTGCCCAACCCCGATTACAACCCCGCTGACCCCGCTTCCGACCCTTTCACCCGCCTGATTCTGGATGAAACCAACGAGTGGAAAGGCCTGTTTGAGAACCTGCGCCTGCGGGACGAATTGGGCAAACTATATACCTATACCGTGCAGGAGCGGGAAACCATCCTTCACTACAATTCTGTCGTCTCCGGCGATGTGCAGACCGGCTTTGCCATCAAGAACACCTACCAGAGCCCGGTAATTCCTATCACCGGGGAAAAGATATGGTATGACGGCCCCAACGCGGACAACGCGGTCATCTACATGCAGCTGTACCGCCGTTTGCGCTTCCCGCCCGACCCCGCCAACAACCCCTGGGAAGCCAAGGGCACCCCGGCGCGGCTGGACGCCACCACCAACCCCGCCTGGATCCATGTGGGGATGAACGACCAATACAGCTTTGAAGGGCTGGAGTACGAGTTCATGGTGGAGGAAGTGGACACCCCCTGGACCGTCTGGCCCGAAGGCACCGGCCGTGACCGCTACATCCCCCAGATGGAAACCATCATCCTAGAGGACGAGAATGGCAACATCACCGGCTGGACGTTCAAACTGACCAACCAGTATGTGCCCCCCGTGGGCGACATCCCCGCCTATAAGCATTACCTGGGCGGCGCGGATGACAACCGGCCCACCATGGTGTTCGACCTGTACCGCTATCTGGAGGGGGAGACCCCGGAGGATGCCCTAAGCGTTACCCAGACAGTGCTGGAAAACGGCGTGGAAACCCAGCAGCAGGTGTACAGGCTGATCAACGCCGCGGTGAACTACACCGTGAACTTTGAGAACATGCCCCTGAACAATATGGACGGGGTGCCTTACCATTACCTGGTGCGGGAGCGCGACCTGCAGGGCCTGACCGAAGCGGAATTGACCGCCCTGGGGCTGACCCTGAACGACCAGAAGCTGGCGGCCAACTACCAGTTATCGCCCGCATTAAGCGGCAACCAGAACCTGTGGAATGTGTACCGCAGCCCGATGACCACCATCACAGCCACCAAAAAGTGGGAGAACCTGCCCGAAGGACAGACCGCCCCCAACATCAACCTGCAGCTGCTGCGCGACGGCGTACCCTTCCTGCCAACGGCATCTGACGCGCCGGCGGGCTTTGTCAACCCTGTCGCCCTGCCCAGCGGCACCCTGTCCTATACCTGGACGGTGCCTGCCACCGATTTTTACGAGGGCGTCTACAACTACAGCGTCGTCGAGCGGGACATGCCCGCCCACTACATCGTTACCCTGGGCGCGGTGGAGACGGACGAACAGGGGCACTACAGCCAGCTGATTACCAACCGCTACGACCCCTCCTCCCTGGTGCTCAGGGTTTACAAGCAATGGGTGGACGGGCCCGAGCCCAAGCCCCCGGTGTGGATGCGCGTTACCCAGTACCTGGACGGCGCCGCCACAGGCTTTCAGCTGACGGCGGGCATCATCGACAGCGATGTGGACGCCACCACCTCCGCCACCTACCGCTGGGTGGTGCCCGGCGGCACCGTGGTGGACGGCGTTACCAAGCCCTATACCTACACCATCAACGAGTACCAGGTGGGCAATGACCCGGTGGTTGCCCAGGGCACCGCCCAGCAGGCGGGCGACTACCAGGTGGTGCAGGAGGATCAGTTCATCCACACCAGCGGGGAAATCCAGCGCAAGGTGATCAACACCTACACCGTTCCCTACACCAGTGTTCTGGTTAGCAAGACCTGGCTGGATGCTGCTGGCAGCCAGATGGCGCCCGTCAAGGATATCGAATTCACCCTGATGCGCCAGGTGGAAGGGGGCACCCCGGAAGAAGCGGGCGTGCAGACCCTTTTCGCTAACGCCGACCCCTACCAATTGGTATGGGACAACCAGCCGCTCACAGACAGCGCCGCCCGGCCCTACCGGTACTATCTTGAGGAAAGCGGCACCCCCGCCAACTTTATCTTTACCTCGGGCACCCAGGTATTAAGCGCCGACCGCGCCACCCTCACCGTGCCCACCTACAACCGCTATCAGATCCCCACCGGCCGGGCCATCGTGACCAAGGTGTGGGAAGGCGGCCCGCTCATCAAGCCCGATGTGCACCTGGCTTTGGGGCGCAATGGCACCACCGCCACCTACGGCGTCACCATCCAAAATGGGGACGCCTTGACCCAGGTTTTCTCCGAGAACCTGCCCTTTACCGACGCCCAGGGCAACCCCTACACCTTTACCCTGGTGGAAAGCTCCCTGGCCAACTATACCATCAAAGAGCCTGTGCCCAGCCAGACCTATAACCCGGACGCCCCCTGGCCGGACAACACCCTAGCGTTCACCATCACCAATGTCTACAACAAGCCCACCACCGACTACTCGGTAACCAAGGAGTTTGTCAACGGCGAGAAACGGGAACGGCCGGATGTCTATATCCAGCTTTTGCGCGACGGCGCCGTCTTTGACCAGGAAAACGTGGAGGAGTTCGTCACCCTGGTTCCGCCTGTTACCACCCATACCTGGACGGGGCTGGACGCTGTGGATGATGAGAACACCCCCTATACCTACTCCGTGCGGGAGATGAAGGCGGACGGCATCACCCCCGTGGGCGATGAAGTCTACAACAACTACACCTCCACCGTGCGGGACAATGTCATCATCAACACCTATGTGATTCCCACGCTGGACATTACCGTAACCAAAGAATGGAAGGGCGGCGCCCAGCCCTATCCCCCCGCACGGGTGGAACTGTGGCGCACCGAAACAGACACCGGAGATGTGGTGCGCATGCGGGAAGCCACGCTGACCCATCTGCAGCCCTCCTACACCTGGGCAAACCTGCTGGGCACCCGCACCAACGGCGCGGCGTACACCTATGATGTGGTGGAAGTGGACATCCCGGACAACTACACCGCCCAATTAAACGGGAACGAACAGGACGGCTATCTGCTGACCAATACCTATGACCCGCCCACCATTGATATCCCAGTACAGAAGGTCTGGGACGGCGGCCCCGCCGCCAAGCCCACCGTGCAGATGGTGCTGATGCAGAGCCTGGGCGGCGCCGATGCGCAGCAGGTGGGAGATACCCTGGTGTTCGCGGACGGCAAGCTGGAGGATTCCTGGAAGGATATGCCGCTCACCGATGGCGACGGCGTTCCCTACACCTACACGGTGGAAGAAATCCTGACCGACCCCTTCTATGCGCAGCAGCAAATCCAGGGCGACGCGGAGAGCGGCTTTGTGGTTACCAACAAATATGTGTCCCCCCTGATGGGCTTGACCGCTACCAAGGTATGGAACAACGCCCCCGGCGAAACCCCGCCCGTCAGCCTGACCCTGCTGCGCAATGGCGTTCCCCTGGCGGATCCCCTCTACACCAATCCCCAGCAGGTAAGCCAGGCCACCCAGAATAAAGCCTCCTGATTCGGCCTGCCCATCAATGACCAGAGCGGCGTCCCCTATACCTATGATGTGCGGGAAGACATCATCCCCGACGGGTATATCATGACTTCCCTCAAAACCACCGACCAGAAAACCCACACCATCACCAACGATTTCCAGCCCATCCGCCTGCAGCTGAGCCCCACCAAGGAGCTGACCGGCGCGGCCCTGGCCCCAAGCCAGTTTACCTTCCGCCTGCTGAGCGCCACGGGCGACATGCTGGCCGAAAGCACCAACCTGCAAAGCGGCGGCATTACCTTCCCCGAGCAATTGATTACCAAGCCCGGACAGCATGTGTTCTTCGTCAAGGAAGTAAAGGGCACGGACAACACCATCACCTACGACCGCACCCTGTATACCATCACCATGCAGGTAAGCCGCGAAGAGAACGGCCGCCTGTTGGTGGACAACACCGCCATGGTGCGCGACGGCGAGGTCTATACCGGCAGCGCGGACAGTTTCCTGAAGTTTGTCAACGCCAAAACGGAAACGCCGACCACGCCGCCTACACCCAAGCCCACCGACGACCCCGGCTACAAGGCCATCAGCGTCAGCCTGGACGCCGTCAAGCAGCTGCGGGGCCGCGCCCTAAAGGAAGGCGAGTTCGCCTTCATCCTGCGCGACTACGCGGGCAACGAGCTGGAGACGGTGCGCAACCGGGCGGACGGCTCCATCGACTTTACTTCCCGGCGCTTCTCCCGCCCCGGCACCTTCCTGTACACCATCCAGGAGCTGGAGGAGAAGCTGCAGGGCGTGCGCTACGACAGCACCCGCTATACCGCGAGGGTAGAGATTACGCAGGCGGGCGGCGAGCTGCAGGCCAGGGTAGAGTACCTCAAGGACGGCACCCCCTATGACGGCACCGTCGCCTTCGTCAACCGCTACAGCCCGCCCCAGACGGGCGACAGCACCCTGACCATGATTCTGCTGCTGCTGCTGGCGGCGGCGGCCCTGGGCGGCGGCTACCTGTGGCTGAAGCACATGGACAAAAAGAAACGGGAATCGGCAAACAAGCCGCCGGAAAGCAAGACGGAATAGCACCGGCGGCAGGCGCCGCCCTGCCCCATGACACCCCCAAGCGCCCCGGGCTGCCAGGCAACAAGCAGCCCGGGGCTTTGTAAAAAACGGCACCATAACTCCCCCACTCTTGACATGCCAAGGGGGAAACAGCTATAATTATCTGCATTTTGTTTTAGGAGGACAGGCATGAGCGAGCTGCACAGGGAAGTGGCCAGGAGGCGCACATTTGCCATCATCAGCCATCCGGACGCGGGCAAGACCACGCTGACGGAGAAGCTGCTGCTCTACGGCGGAGCCATCCGCCAGGCGGGCAGCGTGAAGGCGCGCAAATCCGACCGCCACGCCACCAGCGACTGGATGGAAATTGAAAAGCAGCGCGGCATCTCGGTTACCAGCAGCGCCATGCAGTTTTCCTTCGACGGCTTCCACATCAACATCCTGGACACCCCCGGCCATCAGGACTTCTCCGAGGACACCTACCGGGTGCTGGTGGCGGCGGACAGCGCCGTGATGCTCATGGACGCCAGCCGGGGCGTGGAAGCGCAGACCATCAAGCTGTTTAAGGTGTGCGCCATGCGGGGCATCCCCATTTTCACCTTCATCAACAAGATGGACCGGGCCGCCAAGGATCCCTTCGCCTTAATGGAAGAACTGGAGACGGTGCTGGGCATCCGCTGCTGCCCCGTCAACTGGCCCATCGGCGTGGACGGGGACTTTCAGGGCGTGTACCACCGGGACACCAACAGCGTGGAACTGTATTTTTCCGGCGACCATGGCCGCACCAAGGCGCGCAAAACGGAAATCAGCCTGGACGACCCCGCCATTGAGGGCATGCTGGAAGGCCACTACCTGAAGCGCCTGCGGGAAGAAATCGAGCTGCTGGACGTGGCGGGCGACCCTTTCGACCTGGAAGCCATCCGCCGGGGGGAACTGACCCCCATGTTCTTTGGCAGCGCCATTACCAACTTTGGGGTGGAGCCCTTTTTGCAGCGCTTTCTGCGCTACACCCTGCCCCCCACCCCCAGGGAAAGCAGCGAGGGGCTGATAGAGCCCACCGACGAGGACTTTTCCGGCTTCATCTTTAAAATCCAGGCCAACATGAACCCCGCCCACCGGGACCGCCTGGCCTTTCTGCGGGTGGTGTCGGGCACCTTCCGCAAGGATATAAGCGTGTGGCACTCCGCCCAGAACAAGCAAATCCAGGTGAAAGCCCCCCAGCAGTTCATGGCTGACGAGCGGGAGATGGTGGAAAAAGCCTTCCCCGGCGACATCATCGGCCTGTTCGACCCGGGCATCTACCACTTGGGGGATACCCTGTGCGAGGGCAGCCGGCACTTCCTGTTTGCCCGCATCCCCGTGTTCGCCCCGGAAAACTTTGCCCGGGTGCGGCCCTTGGACTCCATGAAACGCAAGCAGTTCTTAAAGGGCATGGATCAGTTGAGCGAGGAAGGCGCCATCCAGGTGTTTACCAGGGATGAGACCGGCTTTGAGGAAACCCTGTGCGGCGTGGTGGGCGTATTGCAGTTTGACGTGCTCACCTACCGGTTAAAATCCGAGTACGGGGTGGACTTGGTGCTGGAAAACCTGCCCTTCCGCCACATCCGCTGGGTGGAGGAAACCGCCATCCCGGTGCGGGATTTGCAGCTCACCAGCTCTTCCGCCCGCGCCCACGACCTGGACGGCCGGGATGTATTGCTGTTTGAAAACGAATGGTCCATCCGCCTGGCCGAAGAAAAGAACAAGGGCCTTGTCCTGCGCGAGCTGGCGCCCCTTGATGAGGAATTCTAACAACCATTGTGTACTGATATACAAATGCATTTTTTCCTTCTAAGCAAGCGCCGCCACCGGCCGCCCTCGCGGTAAGGCCGCCTGCCTTTTCATGCCGGGAAAACCGGTTGGAGTATCCGCCTGGGCTCAGCAAAGATGACTGGCTTAGGCGGATAAGCAGGCAGATTCTGCCGGGCCGCGGCCTGTATGCCGCCGCCCTCCCCTTTACCCATTGTTTACAAGGAAGGAATTTTCATGCCATATTCAATTTCCAGCGGGCATCCCGTGTTTTCCACCCCCATGTATCAGAAGGATGTCGACCTGATGAACGTGCTGGACCGGGCCATCCGCCCCTCCGCTTTTCTGCTGCTCAGCGACGGGGAGGACTTTGTCGCCGCCCGCAACAACCTGAAATTAGCCTGCTGGGTGTGGACCAGCGATAACCTGAGCAAGCTTGGCCTGGACACAGTGTTCGACCTGCTGCGCATCCATTTTGCCGCCCGGGACGCCCACTTTACCGCCAAGCCCGCCATCGCCGACGCCCTGGAGATTGCCTTCTCCACCATCGGCTATATGACCGTCTCTGAAATGCAGCTGAACGCCTGCCGCCTGGACGCGGTAAGCCCCGTGCCCAAGGCCGGGGATCTGCGCAAGGCGACAATGGAAGATCTGGATACCCTGTACGCCCTTTCCGACGCCTTCCATCTGGAAGCCTTCGGGGAAATCCGCGACAGGGACAGGGCTCACAAACAGGTGGCCGCCTGGGTGGAGGAAGGCTCCACCCATGTGCTGGAGAAGGACGGCAGCGTCGCCGCCTGCATCACCGCCGAAAGCGATGTCTACTCCAGCGCGCTGGTCATCAAGCAGGTGTACACCCTGCCCGAATGCCGCAATGGCGGCTGCGCCGCCTGGATGGTGGCGGAAATCTGCCGCCCCGCCGTGCAGCAAGGCCGGCATGTTATCCTGTATACCGACAAGAGCAACCCCGCCAGCAACGCCGCCTACCGCAAGGCGGGCTTTCGGGTGGTTGGCTCGCTGACCGAAAAGAAGATGAAGAAGGAATGGAACGTATGATTCGTGAAGATATCCGCAACATTGCCATCATCGCCCATGTAGACCACGGCAAGACCACCCTGGTGGACCAGATGCTGCGCCAGGGCGGCGTGTTCCGCCAGAACCAGCAGGTGGCCGAGCGGGTGATGGACTCGGGTGACATTGAACGGGAGCGGGGCATTACCATCCTGGCCAAAAACACCACCGTGCACTATAAAAACATGAAGATCAACATCGTGGACACCCCCGGCCACGCCGACTTTTCCGGCGAGGTGGAGCGGGTGCTGAAGATGGTGGACGGAGTGCTGCTGCTGGTGGACAGCTTCGAGGGCCCCATGCCCCAGACCCGGTTTGTGCTGCGCAAGGCGCTGGAACTAAAGCTGCCGGTGCTGCTGGTGATCAACAAAGTGGACAGGCCCGACGCCCGCAACGAGGAAGTGGTGGACGAGCTGCTGGATCTGCTGATTGACTTAAACGCCGACCCGGAGACCCTGGCCCGGCCCATCCTGTATGTGTCCGCCCGCCAGGGCACCGCCACCACCGACACAGAAGTGCCCGGGGTGGATTTACAGCCGCTGTTTGACAGCATCATCAGGTACATCCCCGCCCCTGAGGGGGAGATGGACGGCCCCGTGCAGGTACTGGTGTCCACCATCGACTACAACGAGTACGTGGGGCGCATCGGCGTGGGCCGGGTTACCCGGGGCACCATCCGCGCGGGCACCAATGTGGTGCGCTGCAACTACCTAAACAGCAATGTGTCCCAGCCCTGGCGGCTGGTGGATTTAAGCACCTTTGACGGCCTGAAGCGGGTGCCCGCCGAGGCGGTGGGCATGGGCGACATCGTAGCCCTCTCCGGCCTTGCGGACATCTCCATCGGCGACACGGTGTGCGACCCCCAGGCGGTGGAGCCCCTGCCCTTTGTGGCCATCGGCGAGCCCACCGTTACCATGACCTTCTCTGTCAACGACAGCCCCTTCGCCGGGCGGGAGGGCACCTATGTGACCAGCCGCCACCTGCGGGCCCGCCTGATGCGGGAGCTGGAGACGGACGTCAGCCTGCGGGTGATTGAGGGGGATTCCCCCGACCAGTTCGATGTGCGCGGAAGGGGCGAGCTGCACCTCTCCGTGCTGATTGAGAACATGCGCCGCCAGGGGTACGAGTTCCAGGTGAGCCGGCCGGAGGTTATCTACAAGGAAATTGACGGCGTTACCTGCGAACCCATCGAGCGCCTGCACGTGGACGTGCCCCAGGCTTACGCCGGGGCGGTGATTGAGAAAATCGGCCGCCGCCGGGGTACCCTGGAAACCATGCATGGCCAGGATCGGGTGCGGCTGGAGTTCCTGGTGCCCTCCCGCGGCCTCTTTGGCTACCGCAGCGAGTTTCTGACGGACACCCGGGGCGAGGGCATCATGAGCGCCGTGTTTGAAAGTTACGAACCCTCCAAGGGGGATATCCCCCACCGCAACGCCGGCGCCCTGGTCTGCTACGAAACGGGGGACGCCACCCAGTACGGTCTCTTTGGCGCCCAGGATCGGGGCACCCTGTTCGTTACCGCCCAAACCCCGGTGTACGCCGGCATGATCTGCGGCCAATCCACCCGCCCGGGGGACATCGTGGTGAACATCTGCCGCACCAAGCATGTCACCAATGTGCGCAACTCCTCCAGCGCTGAGGACAGCCTGCGCCTTGTCTCCGTCCATAACCCCACCCTGGAAGAATGCCTGGAGTTTATCGACGATGACGAGCTGCTGGAAGTGACCCCCAAGAGCCTGCGGATGCGCAAGCGGGTGCTCAGCCACGAATCCCGCGCCAAAGGCGCCGGGAAGAAGAAGGGGTAAGTGCTGGTTTGCCAAGGCATTGGATATGATGTTTACTCTGGAAGCATGACATAAGACAGCCCGGGAGAGTGATCATTGGTTCTCCCGGGCATTTCTTCGCCCGGCAGGCGCTTGCCAAACGTGTTCGTAGCATGATTGAGGACACAAGCATTCCAAACACCATGGCCTCTGCCATCCCCTTTGACAGAGGCATCGGGTTTCCCTATAATGCTTTGCGGAGAATCAAATGAATCCGTCCCGCTTCTGCGCGTCGCGGGCACGGTAAACTTTTTACATTACATGACGCAGTAAAGAATGGAGAACAATACCTTGGTAGAATCAAACCCCCGGAAAGAAACCATGCCAGGCCCTGCCCGGTTTGCGGACAAAGCTGTCCAGATCCTCTTTTTCGCTGTGTTCGGCGTCATCCTGGCTTTGCTGTTGATCTTTAGTTCCAAATGGCATTACCTGAAGGTAAACTTTGATTTGCCAAACTTCTGGCTGCTCATCCTGGGCTTGGTTTTTGCAGCCGCTTTTTGTTTTGTTTTACATAAGATTTCCCTTTTCCTCACCAATCGCCGGAAATTATCCCCCTGGAAGCATCTCGACCGATGGTCCTTGTTCATCGCTGTAAGTTTGCTGTTTGGCATACAAATGATCATCGCCTTGTGCATCATGTTCCGTACCGGCTGGGATGCCGGTGCCCTCCAGGATTTTGCCTACATGAAGGCAACCAATCAGCAGCCGAATTTCAACGATTATTTCTCGATGTACCCCAACAACCTCCTATTGACCTGGGTGTTCACCCAGGTCATGTCCCTGTGTCTGGGTGTGCTGCAAAGCGCTGATTACTATGTCTTTCTGCTGCTGCTGATTGCTTTGAACAGCAGCATTTCATGCGTCACCTCCCTGCTGCTTTTCCGCAGCGTCCATCTGCTGACGGGAAACCGCGTGCTCAGCTGGGCAGCGTGGTGGGTCTACGCGCTGGTGGTGGGCTTGTCCCCCTGGTTCCTGATTCCCTATTCGGATACAACGGGCATTCTTTTCCCAATTTTACTCTTCTATCTGTATATCAGGCTCTTTCGAAAAGAAATGCTGCGCTGGCCGCTCATCGCCGTCTGCTTTTACATTGGCTTCAGGATTAAGCCCACTTCCGCCATCCCCTTTATCGCCATCATCCTGGTTGAAGTCATTTCCCTGTTCAGTAGAAGCACCAACTGGAAAAAAGTGTTGATTTCCACATCTACCATCCTCGCCACGATTGTCGTGCTGCAGATCGGCTACGCCGCCCTGCTTTCTCCCGCGCTGGGGATTACGCTGGACAAAGAAAGAGAAATCGGTCCCCTTCATTTTGTGAAAATGGGGCTGAACCCCCAGACGGATGGCGTCTATTTCCATGATGATGTTCTATTCACAAAAACCTTCCCAACAAAAAGCGAGCAGAACGCCGCCAACCTGCAGGTGATACAGGATAGGCTCAATAGCTATGGGCGCCTTGGCACGCCTCTATTCCTCCTTAGAAAAGCGCTGGTCAACTTCAACAACGGTTCCTTTGCCTGGACTCAGGAAGGCAGCTTTTTTATCCATTCCTACAGCAGGAACAATCCCCTCGCTTCCCTGCTCAAATCCTATTTCCTACCGGATGGTTCCCTTTACCATCTATTTCTAACCTTCTCGCAGATGCTGTGGTTAACCGTCCAGGCGGGCACCTTTCTCTTCTCCTTCCAAGGGAAGAGAGGCGCAATCCAGCAAAGCAAGCAAACCATGGTTATCCGGCTAACGCTGATTGGCCTTGTGATGTATGTCATGCTGTTTGAAGCCCGGGCCCGCTACCTGTACACATCCCTGCCCATCTTTATTCTCGCCTGCGTACTTGGGTTTTACTCCCTGTATCAACGCCTTTTCAAGAAAGCCATTCAATAGCGCCAGGATTTTTCAGCAGGACAAAAATAGAAAAACGCTCAGGCATCTTGCCTGAGCGTTTTGTGTTCCTTGCGGGGCTACGCGCTATGCCCGTGTTCTCCCGCCTCGTGGGCCATCTGTTCCACCTTGGCGGTGTGGCGCCGCTCGATCACCCGGGCAATGGCCTGGGCCACCAGGCTGTAGAATGCCCAGATGGTGCCGCGGATGCCCAGCACCGATTGATCGAAGGTTTCGGAGAACAGCATCTGGAAGAACACCGTGATGGTGAGGGCATTGGTCATCAGGCCCACCCAGTTCAGGTAGTAATGCCAGTTGAACCAGGAATTGTCCTCGGCAATCTCCCGCTTATTCACCAGGGTGCGGATAATCAGAAAGGCCACCAGGGAAGGGATGACAAAGAAAGCCGTCATCTTAATCAGCCCCCAGAAACTCAGGTCGCTCTCCCAGGCAATCAGGGGGGAAGCCAGAAAGAACAAAAACTGGGTAATCACCCCAAAGAGGAGGGAGCACAAAAAGGGCCCCACATAGTGCTGTCCCCTGTTTCTTCTGGCCCGGCGGTAGGACATGGCGATGGTCAGCAGCATGACGAAGAGGAAAAAGACGGGGGAAAAATGGGTCATCTCCACATCATAGGCGTGGAAAGCCCCCAGGCTGACCGCCAGCAAAAAGCCGCCGAACATCACCGACACCAGCACCGTCGCCCACCACAAGAGGGTGTGGGTCTGGTGGGCTTTGCCCAGGCGCTTCACGGCTCTCCCTCCCTTCTTTCCTTACCATTCAAAACGCGGCATAAAAATCCGAAAACCGCATAGACAGGGATAGTATACAATATTATTACATCATAAGAAACACTCGGCGTGCCCTTTTTCCGTATAATTCCTGAATTCCCGTCCCTTGACATATTCCGGAGATTCTGGGCATATTATAAGCATACAGTCTCTATCCATTCTACTCGACCCCAGGAAAAGGAGAATATCTATGAAAGCTGGAATCTATCAGGGCATTAAGCAGGTAAGTGTGGAGCAGCGGGACAAACCCGCCATCGGCCCCAAGGACCTGCTGATTCAGGTGACCTACGCCGGCATCTGCGGCACGGACATCGGCGCCTACCTCCACGGCGGTGACGCGGTGGGCATCTACCCGGGCAACGAGTTCGGCCACGAGTTCGTAGGCATCGTGGACGAGGTAGGCGGGCAGGTGGAGGGCATCACCAAGGGCATGCGGCTGACCATCAACCCCACCGCCCGGCGTTCCACCGAGACAAGCGGCATGAACACCACCGAGATCGCCGATATGACCGGCGCCTTTTCCCAGTATGTGTTTGTGGAAAACGCCAAGCTCAACGAGAATGTCTATCTCCTGCCCGACACCCTGAAGGACGAGGTAGCCATGCTGACCGAGCCGCTGAGCGTCTCCATGCACGCCGTCAACATGGCCAATGTGAAACAGGGCGACAAGGTGCTGGTATACGGCGCGGGCACCATCGGCCTGGCCGCCGTCGCCGCGCTGCGCTCCAAGGGTGTAACCGACATCATCGTATCGGACATCAACGATTTCAAACTGGGCTTCGCCAAAAAGCTGGGCGCCATTCCCTTCAATTCCATGGAGAAGAGCCTGCCTGATTTCGTGAAGGCTACCTGGGGCACCTTGACGGGCAATGCCTCCGAGGCCACCTGGAACGCGGACGCGGTGCTGGACTGCGCCGGCGCCCCCCACATCCTGAAGGAGTATATGGACAACGCCAAGACCAATTCCACCTTTGTGGAGGTGGCCATCAACATGAAGCCCAGCGAGCTGAGCCTGTTCTGGCTGCTGGCCAAGGAAGTGGTCCTCAAGGGCTCCCGCGGCTATGTGCCCGAGGACATCCTGCAGTCCATTGAAGCCCTCAACAGCCCCGACTGCCGCCTGAAGGACATCGTGACCCATACCTTCAGCCTGGACGAGCTGCCCCAGGCCTTTGAAACCGCCAGCGACCCCAACAAAGCGGTGAAAGTAGCGATTAAACACGGATAAGGGATTTCAATCATAGATAAAAGCCGCCATGCCCTGGCGGCTTTTATCAAGCGTTTTTTGCTGTCCCAAGCCGGCTTACCCCGCCTTGATGCTCACCAATTTCTGATGGGTGTACATCATCATCAGCAGAACGGCCAGCAAAAACCAGGGCAGCAAAGCCACAGTAATGCTGCCCGCCAGCACGCCGAACACCGGGGGCATCAGGCTGGTGCCCGCGTAGGCGCTGGCCATCTGCACGCCGATAATGGCCTGGGAACGGTCGGCGCCAAAGTGGGCGGGGGTGGAGTGAATCAGGCAGGGATACACCGGGGCGCAGCCCAGGCCGATGAGCACCAGCCCTGCCAGGGTGTAACTGTTTGCCAGCGGCAGCAGCATGATGAAAACGCCCGCCAGGGCAACCGCCGCCCCCATGCGCACCATGCGCACATCGTCAAACTTCATGGTGAGAAAGCCGCTGAGGGCCCGGCCGATGGTGATGCCCACATAGAACAGGCTGGCGTAGCCGGCGGCGGTGTCCGCCGGGATGCCCTTGTGCAGCGTCAGGTAGCTGCTGGCCCATAGCCCGCTGGTCTGCTCCAGGGCGCAGTAGCTAAAGAAGGTCAGCATGACTTCCTTCGCCCCGGGGATGGCGATGATTTCCCGCAGGGAGAGGGCCTTGCCATGGACTTGGGCGGCGCCTGTTTGTCTGCTTCCCTTCCACAGGGGCAGGCTGAGCACCAGCACCGCGGTTAAGCCAATCTGCAAAAAGCTGATATACCGATAGCCCATATGCCAGCCGCTGCCCGCCGTCAGGGCAAAGCCCATGATGGACGGACCCAGGGTGGCGCCCACGCCCCACATGCAGTGCAGCCAGCTCATATGCCGGCTTTTGTAGTGCAGGGCGACATAGTTGTTCAGGGAGGCGTCCACGCTGCCCGCCCCCAGCCCGTAGGGAATGGCCCACAGGCACAGCATCCCGAAGGAGCGGGAAAGGGAAAAGCCAAGGAGCGCGGCGGCCGTCATGCCCACGCTGATGGCTGTCACCTTGCCCGTGCCCAGCCAGCGGGTCATCCGGTCGCTTTGCAGGCTGGACACAATGGTGCCCCCGGAAATAATCATGGAAACGATGCCCGCGTAGGACACCGGCACCCCGAACTGGGGGTACATGGTAGGCCAGGCGGAGCCTAAAAGGGAATCAGGCAGCCCCAGGCTGATAAACGCCAGATAGATGATTGCCAGCAGCAGATTGACCATCCCGTCCTCCTACAAACGAACTGCCCCTATTATACGGGGGATGAGGGGGTTTTCATAGTCTCTAATTTGGCGTTGGCCAAGATAAACGGCATCGCTTGACGAGGCAAACGAAAACGAAAAACGGTATAGAAAAGCAGGGGTCGTTTTCCCCTGCCAAGAAAAATATTGGTTACGCTAATCCCCCGCGGTGTTTCGTCCTTAGCGCGCCGGCAAGGGCCAGCACAGCCAGCAGCAGCACTGCCAGCCACTGGGCCGGGAAGCCGTCCCCCGTGGGGGGCAGGACAGCCGTGTTCACAAAGCGGATGTCCCCTTCGTAGGGGGTGCCGTCCTTGAGCAGATCCACCCGGGCATGCAGGGCTTCCCCCTGGGCGGTGACGATGATTTTCGCCGTGTACCGGGTGCCGTCATAGGTGATGCCTGGTTTGCTGCCGGGCACCTCGGAAATGGTGTACAGGAAGGAACCCGTACGGCTGAACGTCCTGGGCGCGAAGGAGAAGGCGCCGGAGCCGTCGTGGGATACCGTCTGGAGGGTGTTGCCCTGATTGTCCGCGATGGCAAACTGGTACTCCCCCGCCTTCATGGGGTGGTTCACTGTCTGTTTCTGCCCGGACAGGGTTACGGAAATGGGCTGAAAGGCCGGCTCGGGCGGCAGCGGATCGCCGTTGGTGAGGGTAAATTTGGTGATATGGGGGCCAAAGGGGCTGTCTGGATTCTGGATTTCCTCGGTCTGGGTGCTTACCAGGGAAAAGACGGCCGGCTGGGCAACTTCCCTTACGGTGTATTGGTAGCGCTGGGCGGGATCATTGCCCGCTCCGGGGGGCTTGATGGGCAGATGGGTCCATAGCGCCGTCCAGGGCGGCAGGGTCACATTAGGCTGCTGGCCCATGGGCAGCAGGATGCTTTCCGCGCTGACCGTTACGGGGCTGCCGTAGGGCACCTGGGTACCAGGCGCGGCGGGGTTTGTCTGGTACAGCTGCAGCCGCACATTGTCCGCCAGTGGTTCGCCCCCCTGCCAGACCTTTTCCCCCACTACGCAGCGGTAGTCGGCTTTGAAATCCGCCTGGATGGTAAAGCGGTGGCCGCTGGCCATGAAGGCGCTCAGCTCATGGGCTGGTTTATTCGGCATGAACCGCAGCACCAGTTGGAACACATAGGCTGTGTTGGCCGCCATGTAGGGGATTTTCATGGTAAAGGTGCCGTTGTTCAAAGCGCCGTTGTTGTCATCGATGATCAGGTTGTCAGGGCTTGGCATGATGAGTTTGTAATTGGTGTACAGCCCCGTGGTGCCCGTGACATAGTTCATGGTATAGGTATTCATTGCCTCTGTGGAGGCGACGAAAAACGAGCCCTTCGTTTCAAACCGGCCAATGCCATGCGGCCAGGCATTCATATCCCCCCATGGGGGATAGCTGAGGGTAAAACCCGTGCCTGCCAAGCCATCCATCAGGGGATTCAAATCCACCGTCAGCACGCCGTCCTGCAAATCCTGGGTGGTGCCCAGCAAAAAGCGGTATGTAATATCCTCGCTGCCTGCTCGGAAGGAACCGATGGACAGCGTGCCCTGGCTGAGGGGATTGCGCTGATTGAAGGCGTTGGAACCAGGTTCCGCCTGCATGTTGGGGGAAACCTTGGTAACATGGTGGTTTCCCACATGGGGTTCATAGGTGGTTTTCGCGAACCAGTCCACCTGGCAGGGTTTCAAGGCGCGGTCGCCGTCGGTCGGGGGCGGCAGCGGCCCCAGGTAGGTATTGGTCAAAATTGCGGTGGTATTCCCCTGGGCATCCACCGTGTGCGTTCGGTTCAGCTGGTAGTTGAAAGGCGGCAGGTTTTGCTGCTGCTGCGCCGGGTCGGGGGTACCGCTGGTATCCACATAATCCCGGTACTCCTTCACGGTGTAGATCCAGGGATGGGCGGAATCGCCGTTGCTGTAGCGCTCCAGCCCCTGCCAGATATGCTGCCAGGGGTCCCCGTCTGCCTGGGGCATCGCTACCCTGGCAGTCTGGGGCACAGAGGTGGGATAACCGCCCGCCAAATGGCGGTTTAGTTCCAGATAGATTGGCTGCTGGGCGCCCGCCCAGGTCTTCTGCGCGGTGACGCTGACGGTTGGCAAGGTGCTTGCATACACCGCGACATCCCAGCCATTGCCGTTATCCTTCAGGCTTGTCAGACTGATGTGCATGCGCCCGTCACGAAGAAAAACAGGATATTTCGCCACCTTAGCGCCGACTACAGGCGCGCCCGTTTCCCCTGATTTTACCGTCAGCGCGTACAGTGAATGGGTGGTATCTGTCCCCTGGGGCAGGGCGATGGAAAAATCCATAGCTTGCCCCGCCGCCCCCTTAATATGCAGGGCGAGAACCCGATCAGCCAGGCTGTTTTCCGGTAAAGCCGCCGCGGCCTCCATCAACGCCAGACCCTGCGCGGAGGGCTGGCCCACGGCGATTTCCGGCGGCTGCAAATCCGTGGCCAGCGCCGGCGCTGGCAGCAGGGAAAGAGCCAGCGACAGGGTAAAAATGAAACAAAAGGCCATCGCGAACCATCTGGATGCTCTCATACAATACCTCGCTTGTTGATAGCTGTATTATAAGTCAGCGGCTGCTGCTTGTACATAACTATTCACATGGTACGCGCGCGTTTTTGCTATACAATATATCAGTTTTTGTCGGTATTCCATGGTTGCAGCAGAAAGGGCAATCCATGAAAGCGGGCTATTTTTATACATCAAAGCGTTGGGAAATCCGCATACGCGGTATAAACGTCGGATGAGCGGAAGATGAAATGTCCTTATCAAGATTCCCTTCCCCAAGGGGGCAATGGATGGACGAATCAAGGAATCATGCTTCATTTTTTGATGAATAGAAAAGACATTACCAAGTCCATAGCAGCTAAAGCAGGAAACCCCGCAATACCGCGATCATGGTAATGTCCTCAACAAGTATATAAAAATCATACCGAACACAAGAAAACAAGCCGAGTAAAACGAAGACGCCGCCCACTTTATTGTCCGGCTGATAATCCGGAGAATGGTCTGGCGGCGTCTTCTGTTGCAGTATATCGAAGATGGAGGATGGTGGTCTAATGGAAATCTGAAACCGGGCGGCAGCTTACATTACCTTACCCCCGTCCGTTTTCCCTGCGCCTGCGCGTCAGCAGCGCCAGGCTGCCAGCCGCGGCAGATAAGCTCAGCAGTATGATGATGTATTGAACGCGCCCGTCGCCAGTGGGGGGCAGTTCCAGGCGGTTGATGAATACCATCTCCCCATCGTAGGGGGTGCCGTCCTTTTCGTAGGCAACGCTGGCGGTCAGCCTGCCGTTCTGGGCCGTGGTCGTTACCCAGACTTTGTAAACCGTTTGGTCATAGTGCATACGGGGCTGGGTGCCCGTTTGCTCCCGCACGGTGTAGAGGTAGTTGCTCACCACCCGGCTGAAGGTGCGGTCAGGGAACTGAACGCTGCCGTCGGCGGCGTTGGTGGCGGTGGCAATCACCTTGCCAGCCGCGTCCGCCAGCTCAAAGGTGAACTGCCCTTCCTGCAGCCTGCCGTTGCGCAGTTCCTTGCGCGCGCTGATGGGCACCCGCAGGGTGGCGTAGCTGGGCTCTGGCGGCACCAGGGTGTTGACGAACACCGGAGGTTGCTTATCCAGCAGCATCAAATAGGCGCCTTCCGGCATGGGTGAGCGCCCTTTGATGGGAAACTCGAAGGTTTGCTGATAGAACCGCACGTTGATTTCCTTGATGCCCCGGTCGTAGGCGATGGCGGGGTCTGCCGGCTGGGGGATAACTTCCCGCACCTGCAGTTTGTAACCCGCCAGGTCGGGCACCAGCCAGACCTGCTCGAAGACAATGTTGCCCGCCGCGTCATTGCTGGCGGTGGCGATAACCTGGCCGTCCTTGAGCAGTTCAAACTGATAGGCTCCCTCTGCCAGTGTGCCATTGACCAATTGCTTCTTGGCCAGGATATTTACCGGCATGGGGTTGAGCTTTTGGTTGCGTATTTGCACCATGGAATGATAAATATCTTGCGGGTCGGGATCATTTAAAGCTCTTGGATGCCATTGTTCAATGATGGTTAGCGGTTGGCCTGATGGAAGGAAAAAGCCATCGGGTGCCGCGACTTCATGCACTAACAATGGTTGATCATGATCTAAGCCCGATAACCAATATGTATAAAAGTCTGTATGGATTACGCCATATTCATCTGTTTCATAGACTTTGGCTTCTTCTCTCTGTGTTACCAACTCATCATTTGGGCCAAAGAACACCTGCCCGCCGCCTCTTAATGACCCCTCAATGATGAACTGTGCACCCGGCAAAGTCTCATTCCCTGTGGCGTCTGTCTTTTGAATATACAAGCCATAGTAGTCAAAATAGTTATCTACTGTTAATGTTGGCAAGGAAGAGCCCTCGGACAGGTCAAATTCATAGGAACCACCACTGAAACCCGGGTGGTTGGCTACTTCAAACAATCCGTATGATCCAGGGGTTAGTAACCGCTCCCCTCCTGATAGCAAGCCGTAGTCCGGGATAGCGAAGCTGCCGGTAACAGCGTCAACTTTAAAAACAAAATCCCTAGCCAGTGTCCGGTGATACTTGAGAATAGCCGCTTCATAGGCTAACCACTCCTCATGTGTAGACTCCGGATCTTCCGGGTACTTTGGATAGCCATTAAAATATTCTTCAGCACTTAGGGTATTCCAAAAAACCTCGCCTTGTTTATTGCTAGTGAGAAAAGAAATGGACACCGGTTCAGGTTGATTCTCAATAAAGTTGGCCCGTGCGAGTACAAACTCCGTTCCCGGCAGGGATTTCAGCCAATCAGGCGGAGTGCTGTCATAAATATTTGCAGGCACCTTATGCACCAAAATAGCCGCTTCGTCCCGCTTATTTTCAATGATGATGCGGCTCGCCAGGAAATCATCAGGATTCCAAGCTTCGATTCTGTCGTGTACGTCCTCTTCCAGCGGCAGGTACCCCGGCGGCGGAGCGATTTCGCGGAAGTAATAGTCCGTATGGCTCATCTGCCCATGTACCAGAAAACTAAAACTATCCTGAATGGTCAAAACGGGGAGATTTGGCACACGGGATATGAAGACGTGGGCCTGCTCCTGGTACGGCGTGTAGGATGCTATCACAGGTTGTCCGGGTATTAGGCCGGTTTCGTAGCGCAAGAAAAGAGGCTTTCCATCCTCCCCTAAGCGGTAGACAACAAACTGCGCCCCCGCGATAAGGTTATCTTCGCCCATCTTCATTACACCGGTGGAATGCAGGTCTGCCACATAGAGCAAACCGCCATAATCATAATCGACAGGAAGAATGGTGTTTTCATACACCGTGAAAGAAACCTCGTCCCAATTGCGCTGGACAAGGTTGCCCGGCAGATTATTCAGCTCGCCCAGGACATAGTCCCCCGGCGCCAGCCCAAGGATAAGCACCTGGCCGCTGTCATCGGTGATGTAGCGCTTGGCCTGCTGGGGATCTGTGGTGGTTGTTCCATCCTCCATCAGCCATGAGCCGCCTTCCATGCCGATGATGTACTCAATGCCCGCCACGTTGGGGCCGCTGTACTCCATCAGGCTGTCCATGATGGGAATGTTCAAATTCTCGTTGTACTGATGCGGATAGTACACCGCCTGCAGGCGCGCGCCGCCGGTGCCTTCCTGTTTGAGCGGCAGCCGCAGCGTAACCTCCTGATGGCGGGTAACCGGGTCCAGCTTGACTACGAAACGGATTACATCCAGCATGTGGGTGGCAAAGACCGGGTGCTCTGATTCGTCGGCATAGGGAAGGAAGACGGCGTGGTATCCATCGTGAAAGCCATCCAGGGTGAGGGTGCCATCGCTTCGTGTAACACCGTCCGCATAGTTCATAAATTCGGAAGCGCTGAACACTTTCACCACCATATCGCTGACAGGCGACCAGCCGGAGGGGTCCGCCGGATCCTCCTTGAGTACGGTAATGGCAACGCTGTTGTGCCCCGGGGGGATCTCAGCAGGCTGCGACGCAAGCCCCCCAAGGGCAAAGAATATCAACAGGAAGAAAAGCACCACCAGCATGGGAGTTTTGCTGCATGTTTTCATCGGCTACCTCCGGTGTCACATGGATTCTGTCCCAAAGACCTGCTGGCGCAACGGAACAGTTTTCAATAGGTTATTCTAAATATTAACATACGGTGTTTAGCCAGTCTACTCATTTTTCTTGAAAAATCTTGCAAAATCCTCCTTTTTTGCCTTGTTTTTGTATTCTCTTTGTATGGAACATTTCCTCCGCGGGCGTGCAGATGTTTTGAAGCGCTGAATCTATACAAAGTACAGCTCATGATTCTAATGGGCAGCAAGGAACGATTGAAAATCACGCCATGTACCTTTCCCTCAAACAAAAAAGAACCCGAAATCGGTTCGGGCGTACTGAGGTCCAATTCCCGATCGGCACCAACCATTCAGGTTCTATGCGCAGAACAGCACATGCGGGGGATGGTGTCAAAAGGCGCATCATAGCACCGGCATAGGCAAGTATTTTCATAAACGATTCGTTGTTCGTGAAAAGCAAAAAATCGCTGATTCTATCAATCAACGATTTTCCTGGTGCGCCTTCAGGGACTCGAAACCGGGCCACCCTGATTACAAGTCAGGTGCTCTACCCTCGATGCCCCCGCACCGTTTGTTGCCTTACAAACACCCGGATTTCGCCTCAAATTATTACCGTTAAAAATCGGCTCATTTCCTGGAATAAAGCGGTATCCATACAATTATGATCCAATCCCGTAAAAAGATCTTAGGGTTTCCGCATAACATCGCAGAACTCTGCCAATATACTTGTCATTACTTTGGATTATACTGCTTCTTGAAATGCTATCTCATTCACCAGAACACTTGTGGCTGCTTCCTTCCCTTTTTATGATTGGAAACCATTGATGTTTGTTCAAATGTCTGGTATAATTCCCAGAAAATGAACAGGAGGGTTTGGTTATGGCTTCGATGTATGGAATGCGCCGCATAAGCTGGCGCTTGATTTCTCTGGTCTTGATCGCATCTCTTTGCTGCGTCTCATTAGGTTTCCTTGTACCGGCGAATGCCCAGGAGGACAGCAAGCGTGTCGTGATATACTCCGGCGCTGAGGAGTACAGGAATGCGTACTTCAGCAAGCGGCTGGCCGAGCAATTTCCCGACTATGAGATTGTCATAGATTACATGCCCACGGGTAACATGGCAGCCAAGTTGCAGGCTGAGGGGACACAAACAGAGTGTGACATCGCTTTTGATGTAGATTACGGATACATCAGCCTGCTTGAGCCGATATTTGCTGATGTTTCACAGTATGATCAATCCGTTTTTATGGAGGATACCAGGTCGAAGAACGGTAAGTATCTGCCTGAAACCCGCAACGGTGGCGCAATCATTGTCAACCTGGATGTTCTGGCCGAGAAAAACCTAAAGGAGCCCAGCAACTATACCGACTTGTTGGATGCCCAGTACAACGGGCTGATATCCATGCCCAACCCAAAGTCTTCCGGTACTGGCTATATGTTCTTGAAGAGCCTGGTAAATGCCTGGGGCGAAGAAGCTGCCTTCGAGTACTTTGATGGTTTGGCTGAGAACATCCTGCAGTTCACCTCCTCAGGCTCCGGCCCTGTGAATGCGCTGGTGCAGGGCGAAGTTGCCGTCGGTCTTGGGATGACTGCGCAGGCAGTTACGCAGCTCAATAACGGCGTCAATCTAAAGATCCTCTATTTCGAAGAGGGTTCCCCAAGTTCGCTGTATGGCTATGCTATGATTGAAGGCAAGCAGAATAAGCCGGCCGTGCGGGAAGTGTTCGATTTCTTCTACACTACCTTGGTGGATGAGGATAAGGCACTGTACTACCCTGAGCAGATTTACACCGACAAGGTTTTTGAGGTAGAGAACTATCCTCAGAATATTCCCTATGCAAATATGGAGAATAACACGACCGAGGAGAAACTGCGTCTGCTGGATCTGTGGGAGCACTGATTCATCACGCAAAATAATTGAATTCAAAGAACTTCAGCATAAACCGAAGGGACAATCTGTCAGAGCATGAATGTAACGGAAAATCAGGACAAGTCCGCGCAGTCAAAGGATAAATTGGTCATTGAGAACCTTAGCAAGTCCTTTGGCGCAAGCGAAGTACTCAGGGGTGTCAGCTTTACGGTCAAGGATGGAGAGTTTCTCTCCATCCTTGGCCCGTCAGGCTGCGGAAAAACAACCATCCTGCGCATACTCATCGGCCTTGCTCAGGCAGATGAGGGTCGCATCCTCAAAGATGGGCAAGATATATCGAATTTGCCGCCAGCGCAGCGGGGCATGGGCATCGTATTTCAGAATTACGCCCTGTTTGAAAACATGACCGTGCTTGGTAATGTGGAGTACGCGCTGAAGCAGCGCCCGGAGACGAAGGCGCAAGCTGCCGATGTAGCGAGGGAAATGCTGACTATTGTCGGACTCCAGGAGCACATGGGCAAGAAACCGCACAAGCTTTCAGGCGGGCAGCAGCAGCGGGTTGCCATTGCCCGTACCCTGGCGCTTCATCCCGAGATTATTCTCTTTGACGAGCCCATGTCTGCCCTGGATGTGGATACCAGACTCTCTCTGCGTTTGGAGTTAAAGGCGCTGCAGAAAAAGTTCGGCAGCACCATGATATACATCACCCATGATCAGGAAGAGGCATTCGCCTTGTCTGATCGAATCATGGTGATGGGGGAAGGCGTCATCCATCAGCTGGATACCCCGCACAACATTGTTGCCGCCCCTGCTGATGAATATGTGCGGCAGTTTGTGCTCAAAAATTTACAGATAAAGATTGACTCCCTGATTCAGTACGCTGATTTGCCCGGATATCCGCGGGACAGCGCAAATGCGGAGGGCAAGCAGTGATTGTTATCTCCCCTAAAGTGAATGGGAAGCAGTCCTCAGCTGACGTCAGGAAGGCGGCGTATGGCGCGCTTAAACTAAGCGTCTATCTTTTCTGGGCGGTCGCCATCGTTTTGCCCATGATCAGCATGCTCTCCAACATTGCGCATGTGGATGTGGCAAGGATCCTCTCCTCCCGCACTTTTGTCAAAGCCCTGCGCCAGTCAATTACCGTCTCAAGTTTGGCCACAGCTATTTCAGTCAGCTGGGCGGCCCTGTTGGCCTGGTGCATCACCCGGACCCGAATCCGGTACAGGGGCTTGCTCACTGTGCTCTTTGCGCTGCCCATGCTGATACCCTCCATTTCACACGGCATGGGCATGATTATCTTGTTTGGCAGCAACGGCATTCTCCGCAACCTGCTGGGCTTAAGCGGTACCATATACGGCTTCTGGGGCATCGTGACCGGCTCAGTTATGTACTCATTTCCGGTTGCCTTCCTGATGCTGTACGACGTGCTTCGCTATGAGGACAGCACGCCCTATGAAGCTGCCCAGGTGCTGGGCATTCCGGTGTGGAACAGGTTTACTGCCATCACCTTGCCCTATCTGAGAAAACCTTTGATTTCGGTTGTTTTTGCCACCTTTGCCATGATTGTGACGGACTACGGCGTGCCGCTGATGATTGGCGGCAAGTACAGCACATTGCCCGTTGTTATGTACCAGGACGTCATTGGCATGCTGGACTTTGGGAAGGGCAGTCTCATTGGACTGATTTTACTGGCGCCTGCGCTGGTTGCCTGCATATTGGATATTCTGAATCGCGACCGGGGCAATGCCGCATTTGTCACCAAACCATTTGAGCTGAAACCCTCGCGCATACGCGACGGCATAGCTGTCGTTGTCAGTATATTCACTGGCATAGCCATCATTCTGCCCATTGGCATGTTCGCCTACATTTCTGTTGTCGGCAAGTATCCTGTCGACATGAGCTTCTCCCTGGCTAACATTGCACAAGCGTTGGATATGCATGTGGGCACTTACCTGAGAAACTCTCTCCTCATCGCCGTGTTTGTTGCTGTGCTGGGGACTGCGCTCGCCACATTCCTGTCATACCTCACCGCTCGGAGGCCTTCAAAGGACTCCAAACTGCTGCACTTGCTCTCCATCTCCTCACTGGCAGTGCCGGGCATTGTGCTGGGCCTTTCCTACATCCTCTTCTTCAAAGGGACGCTGATTTACGGCACCTTTGCAATTCTCATACTGGTTAATATGATGCACTTTTTTTCATCGCCCTACCTGATGATGTACAATACTTTCGGGAAGCTGAATCCCAATTTGGAAGCTGTAGGTGCCACACTTGGCATCAGCAGGCTGAAGGTTTTCCGGGATGTGCTTCTCCCGCAGTCAGCAGGCACCATTCTTGAAATGCTTTCCTATTTCTTCGTCAATTCCATGATGACCATATCCGCGGTGTCCTTCCTGGCGACGGTATCAATCAAGCCTGTCGCGCTTATGATTACGCAGTTTGAAGGCCAAATGCAGCTGGAGAGCGCCGCCTTCGTATCCGTCATCATTCTTTTTATCAACATGACTGTGAAGGCTGCTGTATACCTGATCAAGCGTGGTATAACCAAGAAAAGCACATGAAGATGGTCATTGTGCCTCAGGATTGCCTTGAGTACACAGTGAGTTTGTCAGACACAATCAAGGGGAGGTATCACAACCATGGTACATAACCAGGAGACCGCGGCTGCCGGCCTGAGCAGAACCCAATTTGATGCGCTGGTGCTATTGGAACAGTCTGAGGCACGGCTGTCTCAACGAGAACTCGCCAGCGCCATGAACCGTTCCCTGGGCACCATCAATAGGACAATAGTCTCCCTGACGGAAATGGGCTTGGTAAGCAAAGGGCGCATTACACACGCCGGCATGGATGCCCTGGAGCCTTACCGGGTCAAGCGGGCAGTGTTCATTGCCGCCGGCTTTGGTACGCGCCTTGTTCCAGTTACCCTGAATACGCCCAAGCCCTTGGTGCGTGTAAATGGCAAACGAATCATTGATACCTTGTTGGATGCCGTGCTGGCTGCGGGCATAAAAGATATCGTTATCGTTCGCGGCTATCTGGCGGAGCAGTTTGATCAGTTGCTCTACAAATATCCCATGATCCGATTTATTGAGAACCCTGCCTATAACGAAACAAACAATATCTCCTCAGCCATGTGCGCCCGTTATTTGCTATCCAGCGCCTATGTTTTCGAGGCGGATTTGCTGGTGTCCAATCCCGCGATTATCCAGAAATACCAATACCGCTCCAACTTCCTGGGTATTTGGGCGGAGAGAACAGATGACTGGTGCTTTGTTGTGCGTAACGGTATTATTGAGAGCCAGCAGGTTGGCGGCCTCAATTGCTACCAGGAAGTTGGTATCTCCTACTGGAGTGAAATGGATGGGGCTAAACTGGCTGAGCACATCAAGCAGGCATATGAACTGCCCGGCGGGAAGGAACGATTCTGGGACCAGGTGCCCTTTGTGGTGTTTCCCAACGAATATGCTGTTGAGATTCGCGTCTGCACCCCTGAGGACGTGGTGGAAATCGATACATACAACGAGCTGAAAGCACTGGACAAAAGCTACGATGTATAGGCAGTTCCTTACCTGAAAAGCGCCCTCTTACTTTGCAAAATGCTTTACAAATTGTAAGGCCTATGATATCCTTTCGAAAGTGATTACACAGTTACGCACTGGTAATCGCTTTTGCCTGTTTATTGTCAGACAACTGCGAATACGATAAATTCAACCAAAGGAAATCGATAATGAGTATTATCAACATGCTGTTTGGTGTTCCCCTGGGTTACCTGATGTACGCCTGCTATAAGTTGGCAGGAGACTATGGCATTTCCATTATCCTGTTTACTTTTTTTGCAAAGCTCCTGATGTTTCCACTTTCCCTGTACTCTCAGAAGAATTCCATAATCATGGTTAAGATACGGCCTCTGATTGACGAGATTCGCCAGCGCAACCTTGGCAATAACGTGCTGATTGTGGAGGAGCAGAAGGCGCTGTATAAGCAGGAAGGTTACAGCAGCATCAGCGGCATCCTGCCGCTCCTTCTGCAGGTGCCCATCATTCTCGGCCTTATTAATGTTATCTACAACCCATTGCAGCACTTGCAGCACTTTAGCCCGGAACTAATCAACCAGTATTTGCAGCAAGCAGCCACTTACCTGGGTGTGACGCTTGAGAGCATGGGAAGCGGTGCCCAGCTGAAGGTACTGGAGCTTGCACAGCAGAATGCGGACATCTTTCAGGGCTTTGCCGGCCTTGATGTATTACGGGAGATGGATACATTTTTCCTGGGTACGAACCTTGCTGTTGTGCCCAGCCTTCGTTCCATCACCATCCTGTACCCCATCCTTTCCGGCTTGAGCGCACTGGCCCTGGCCATGTATCAGAACAAGCACAACATTCTTCAGCAGGCTCAGGGAGCGGTTGGCCGATGGGGGATGACCCTGTTTCTGGTTGCCTTCTCTGCCTTCTTTGCTTACATTCTGCCCAGCGGCATAGGATTGTACTGGATTGTTGGCAATCTGTTGTCGATTCCGGTGCTGTACCTATGTAATCTGATATACGATCCGAAGCCTTATATGGAGCAGATTGCCGCCAGCAAGCAAGCCAAGCCCACAAAAGAAGAACGCCGAAAAGAAAGAGCCCTGAATGCAGCCAAACGAAAAAAGCAACGGGAGGACAAGAAGCGTTTTGCCAGCCAAAAGGATAAGCAGCTGGTTTTTTACTCCGAAGGCAGCGGCTTTTACAAGTACCTGGGCGGCTTTGTGGAGTATGTGCTGAATCATTCTGACATTACTGTGCACTATGTGACCAGCGATTTCCACGATCGAATTTTTGAGAATAAGAATGAACGCATTCAAAAGTACTATATCGGCCCTGTTGCCCTTATCCAGTTCATGATGCTCATGGATGCCGATATGGTTGTAATGACCACACCCGAGTTGGACAAGTACCACCTCAAGCGCTCCCTGGTGCGCAAAGACATCGAATATGTGTATCTGGAACATGCTATCACCAGCTTTCATATGACCCTGAAGAAGGGTGCTCTGGATCATTACAATACGATCTTTTGCTACGGACCCAACCATGTGACGGAAGTGCGGCAGCTTGAAGCGCTTTACAAGCTTCCCGCCAAGCGCCTGGTAAAAACCGGTTATCCTCTGCTGGATGAGATGCTGAGCAACGCAAAGCTGCTGCCTTCCATACACAATGATCCCAAGGTTATCCTTATCGCGCCCTCCTGGCAAAAGGACAATATCCTGGAGTACTGCCTTGATGCTACCGTCAAGCCTCTGCTCAGCCTGGGGCACCGCGTGATTGTCCGGCCCCATCCGGAATTTGTAAAACGTTTTCCGGACAAAATCCGCAAGATACGTGCCGATTTCGCCGGGGAGTCAGAAGATCTTTTCCTGCTGCAAACCGACTTCTCATCCAATGAGACTGTCTATACGGCGGACTTGGTTATCACCGACTGGTCTTCCATTGCCAATGAGTTTTCCTATGCTACCAAGAAACCATCGCTGTTTATCAACACCCCCATGAAGGTTATGAATCCTGAGTATACGCAGATTGAAGCGGTACCGCTGGAGATTTCTCTGCGGGATATGATCGGCAAGTCCATTGATGTTGATAAACTGGATACGCTGCCCTCCGTCATACAAGAACTTTTCGACAAGCAATCATGGTACGCCGACCGCATCAATCAGGTATTGAATGAATACATCTACGATGTGGGGAATGGGGCAAGAGGAGGCGGGGAGTACATTATCTCAAGGCTGGCTGAGATTGCCGCGGCAAAGGCCAGCGCAGCCGAGCAGGGCAGCCAGGCAGCGCCCCAGGAGGCAAGCATGCTCAACACGCTGGACGCGCGTATGATTACCTATCTGCAAGGCCGCCAGAATGAGGATGCTATCCAGTTTGTGCTGAGTCAGCCCCTTCCTGAGCAAAGCGATCATCAAGCGACAAAGGGCGAGATACTGCTTGGCATCATGGGCGAAATAGAGCAGGCCATCGGCGAAAGCAGGTCTCACTGATGCGGCGAAGACATTCTTTGGCATCCGCCGCTCTGGTGCTTGTGTATCTGGCACTGCCCCTGAACGCTCATGCCTATATTGATCCGGCGACAACCACCTATGTCATTCAGATTGTATCCGCCATCGTTATTACGTTAGGCATTACTATCGGCGTGTTCTTTGGCCGCATCCGGATGTTTCTCCTCAACGCGAGGGTCAAACTAACCAGCATGCGCATCAAACTGATGGCAAAAAAACAGGTAAAGCCCTCGCCATTGTACGAGCAATACCTTGCAGCATTACCATCGGCCCAGCAGAGCAGGAAAGCCCTTGGGAAGCGAGATTCGCGCAGTTTTCTTCAACGCCTTGCTTTGGCCGCCGGCATGAGTCTTGCGGTCAGTTTTACATTTCTTGTCTTTGGACCCTTCGAGCTGTACGCGCTCAATGTAGATTCCTTCACCATTGCGTTTATCGGTGTCTTTGGCTCTCTTCTGCTTGCCGCAGCAGGCCTCTTTCTGCTGATGACTGCGTTTCTGACAGTTACTCGGGGAAAGGTCTTTGATGCAATGCTGTCCCTTATGATGGGCTTTCTGCTGGCAGGCTACATCCAGGGAAATTTTCTCAACAGATCCCTCGGCCAACTAACCGGCGACCTGATTGGCTGGCATCAGCTAGGTACAGCCTTTGTCATCAATACAGTCATCTGGGGAGCAATCCTGGCTGTTCCTTTTTTACTGCACTCCTTGTCGAAAACACTGTGGACAGGGTTCGTGCGCTTCCTGCCCATCATCATGGTTGTGATTCAGTTAATTCCCATGGTTTCTTTGTCAGGCCTTGCGCTAAACCAGCAGCCAAGCACGACCAGATTGCTGTCCACGGAAGGCTTGTATGAGGTGGCCAAAGAGGATAACATAATCGTCATTATCCTGGATCGCCTTGATAATAGGTATATGGACGAGCTGATGGCCGATGATCCTCACTTTCTGGATAAGCTGGATGGCTTTACAAGATTCACAAACAATACCACCTTGTATTCACAAACCTTTCCTGCGGTTGCCAATTTTCTTACCGGCAGGGAGTATCTTTGGGAGGAGACAGCAGCAGAGTTCCTGAAGGACGCGTACCAGAACAGCAGCTTTCTGCCAGGTCTGCGGGACGCTGGTTATCGCATCAATCTGTATACTGAGGCGCGCGCTTCTTATTACTATGCTTCTGATCTGGAAGGGATTGTGGACAATATTGCCGACGCGCGTGTCAGCTACCGTCCCCTGTCTGCGCTGAAGCAATTCCTCAAACTTTCTGCTTTTCGCTATGGTCCGCTTGCCCTAAAGCCCTTTGTATGGACAAGCACTGCCCAGTTTTCTCAGCTTGTCGATGCGCACATGGAACCCGGTCCCTTCTCGCCTGACAACCGTCTGTTTTACGAGCGGCTTCGCCAGGAAAGACTGTCCGTCGGACAATCCGAAAAAACTTTCAGCCTGATTCATCTGGACGGACCGCACGCCCCCTTCATCATTAATGAGTATGTGGAGCCAGTGCCCGAGAACCTTGGCACCTTTATGGGGCAACTTAAGGGCAGTTTCCGCATTGTCTATGAGTATCTTGACCAATTGAAGGCTCTGGGCAAGTACGATGATGCCACCATCATCATCATGGGCGACCATGGGGAACGGCAAGGCGACATCATCCCTCCGCAGCAAGCCATTACAGGCGGCTTGCTGATAAAACCCAAGGGTAGTTCAGGCACCCCCCTGGCCAGCAATGCGGCGCCTACATCCAGCGATAACTTCCGCGCCACCATCTACAAGGAGGCAGGATTATCCACTGAGGGTTTGGGACTTACATTCTTCCAGGTACCGCCCGACACCAAGGCAATCCGCTACCTTCACCACTGGTTGCTGGGAGAGGGCGGCGGCCCGAATCGCCTGCTCATTTATGAGATTGACGGGAATGCCAATGACTTTGGCAACTGGTCCTTGATTGAAGAAAAGCCGCTGCGACAGTCTGCTACCTGGCGGTCGTTATAGTGGAAAGCGAGCCAAAAAATATGATGAACCGAAGACTTCTTCTGGGTATCTTTGTCTTTTTCAGCGTTTGCCTGATGTTGCCTTTATCCGCTCACGCCTACATTGATCCGGCCACAACAAGCTATGTCATCCAAATTGTATCGGCCATTGTCATCACCCTGGGTATCACCATCGGCGTCTTCCTCGGCCGTATACGGATGTTTTTCCTGAACGCACGCGTTCGGACGACAGAGTGGAGAATTCGTCTCAGGACGAAGAACCGGGGAAACAAAGTTTCGAATTACGCTTCCCAATTTGCAGGCTATCAACTAACGCCCAGAAGCAAGTGGGCTAACCTTTGGCACGATAACCGAACACATGTGCAGCGTTTGCTTACTGCCTTTTGCATTAGTCTTGGTGTGACCTTTACTTTTATTGTCTTTGGCCCCTACGAAATGTACGCGCTCAATGTGGAAGTCTTCGCTTTCCGCTTGTCAGACATCTATGCCGGAATTCTGATTCTTGCTGCCATCGTTCTTGTGTTGCTCATCGTGCCAATGATGTTGCTGCGCGGTAAGCTTTTTGATGCCGCGGTCTCCATTCTGCTGGGTGTTCTGCTGGCCGGCTACATTCAGGGCAATTTCCTCAATAGCGCATTGGGGCAACTCACGGGAGATTTTATCGACTGGAGCCAGCACGCCAGAGACTTCATCATCAATCTGCTTGTGTGGGTCTTTATTGCGCTGCTGCCTCTGCTCATCCACTATTTCTGGCCCAAAGTTTGGGCATTCTCCGTTCGCTTTGTTCCTATGTTGTTGGTTTTGATGCAGCTGGTGTCCATGCTTGCGCTCAAGGGGGATGTAGATAAGTACCAGCCTGACACGGAGCATTACCTGTCAACAGCCGGGCTCTATGAAGTCGCTGCTGAAGACAATATTATTGTGATTATTCTGGATCGAATGGACAATACCTATGTAGATGCGCTGCTGAACAGCCAGCCACAGCTGATAGACAAGTTTGACGGCTTTACCAGATACACAAACAACACAACGCTGTATACCGCTACTTTCCCGGCTGTATGCTATATGCTGACCGGGAAGGTACACATGTACGACAGCCCGCGCAGCGAGTACTTTCAGGATGCTTATAAAAATTCCACTTTTCTGCCTACCCTGCGTAAGAACGGGTATGAGGTTAAAATGTATACGGAGGCGCGTTTCTCCTACGACAGCGCCGCCGATTTGGTGGGCCTCGCCGACAATGTGGCAATAGCGGAGCTGAGTGTACAGGGTGATGCGGCCATCAAGGAGTTTTTGCTTCTTTCCGCCTACAGATATGCGCCGATATCCTTCAAGCCATTCTTCTGGACTTCCACAGGCCGTTTTACTCAGGTGTTAAACAAAGATACTGATCCCGCCCCGTACATCACGGA
The DNA here is from genome assembly GCA_937894675.1 of uncultured Clostridia bacterium. Taxonomy (GTDB): domain Bacteria; phylum Bacillota; class Clostridia; order Christensenellales; family Aristaeellaceae; genus DTU024. The sequence continues at coordinate 3,507 of CALCQO010000001.1, read as the reverse complement.
TGACGCCCTGTTTTACGAGACGCTGCGCAGCCGCCGTTTAACCGTCGGCCCGCATGACAAAAGCTTTTCCTTTATCCACCTGCAAGGCATGCACGCCCCCTTCACGATCGACGAACAGGCGCAGCGCATTCCGGCAAACCAGGGTACCGTGATGGGCCAGGCCGAGGGCAGTTTCCGTATCGCTATTGAGTATCTTGATCAGTTGAAGGAACTGGGGCTATATGAAAGCTCAACCATCATCATTACGGGCGATCATGGGGCCAGGGCGAACGATCATCAGGCGCCTCGCGGACCGATTACATCCGGCTTATTTATTAAGCCTAAGGGGAAAGCAGGTACAGCCCTAACCACCAATAACGCGCCAGTTTCCGACAGTAATTTCCAAGCCAGTATTTTCAAGGCCGCAGGGCTTCCCTATAGCGACTTGGGACAAGCCTACTCTGATGTACCAGCGGATTCGCAAGCACCGCGCTACCTGTATCATCTTCTTGTGGAAAGCAACGAAGGGCCGGAACGCATGCTCATCTATGAGATTGGTCAGAACGCGCGAGATTTCAGTATGTGGAAGGTGCAGGAAGAACTGCTTGTGACGTATTCAAAGCGCCCGTAAGTCCAGCGGAATCATGGGCTTTAAGGCACTACTTACTCCTTTTTTTCTATGGCATTGTCACACGCACAGAAAACCATCATACCGAAACATCTGCTCAATAAAGAGAATCCTCAGCAATTGCTGAGGATTCTCTGCTTGGTGCACCGTCCAAATCTATATCCGAACCCGATATATCAGCTAATTCAATGGTTTTTCCGCTGTCCTTGTAGTTGAAGGTGATGATGATCTTGTCATCGTACAAGAAGATGGCATTGATGAAGGTATCGATGAGCATCTTCCGGTGTTCCAGCTTTAAGGTATCCAATCCTCGGTAGCGTTGTATCCAGAACTTGACTTGCTCAGCACTGAGGCGGGGCTTTTGAAGTTTCTCGCTTGCAATCTTTATTTCCATCTCCTCTTTGATGGTTTCCAGTTCTTCCAGGCGCTGTTTGGTGGAGGGGGTTAAAATGCCTTGCTGGATAGCGTTAAGGATGTTCAGGATGCCCGTTGTGGCTTCTTTCAGCTGCTGCTCGTAGAAAGGCAAGTCCCTTGGCTCCTGATTCTGCAAGTCCATCACCCTGGAAACGATTGCTTCTACGACCTTGTCATCCATCACCATGTTCATCGTTGCATCCATTACCAGGTCTTCCAACCATTGTTTACGAGCGGACTTCTTCTTGCAGGTCTTGCGCTTCTTCACACCAACGCATTTGTAATAATAGTGCTTCTTCATGGTGCGGCTGGTTCCGCTTTCACCGCACATGTACAGGCCGCAATAACCGCAAAACAACTTGGTGGTCAGCAAGTAGTCATCATCTGCCTTGTGGCGGGCAGGCGCTTTTTTATTTTTCTCTATCTTCTGCTGTACACGCTCAAACAAATCTTTGGGCACGATGGCGGGGATGCCGTCAGGCACTACCACATCCCGGTAACTGAACTCGCCAATGTATCTTCTGTTTTTCAGCAGATGCCCAACACTGCCATATTTCATGGTTTGGCCAAGATTGTTCCTGACACCGCTTTCATTCAGCCAATCACGGATATCAGTCATGGTTTGGCCTTCATCATAGCGCTTGTACGCTTCCAGGATGAAGGGCGCTGTCAGCGGGTCAATTTGCAGGCGCTGTTCGTCATCCACGATATAGCCCAAGGGGCGAGTGCCACCGTTGTACTTGCATTTCAAGGCATTGTCCGTCATGCCACGGATAACCTTTTCAGACAGGTCTGCTGAGTAGTACTCAGCATAGCCTTCCAGCACAGATTCCAGAATGATACCTTCTGCACCTTCGGAAATCACTTCAGTAGCAGATACCACTTTGACCCCATTCTTCTTGAGGATGGTCTTGTACCGTGCGCTGTCATACCGGTTACGGGCGAAGCGGTCAAGCTTCCAGACGATGACCACATCAAACAGCTTCTTGCTGCTGTCCTTAATCATGTTCTGGAACTCAGGGCGGTTATCTGTCTTGGCAGAGTATGCCCGGTCGATATAGTGTCGCAGCACCGTGATGTTATTCTTTTCGGCAAAGGCAAGGCATTCCCGTAGTTGTCCTTCAATGGACTCTTCCCGCTGGCTATCAGAAGAATAGCGAGCATAGATGACTGCTTTCATCATGTTGAGCTTCCACCCCCTTCCGGCAACAGGTTGATCTTCTCTGCTTCACGCAGCACACGCAGTTGATACTGGGCGATCTTCCGCAATGCTTCAAAGCGTACTGCTTTGCTTTCGCCTTCTTTGATGAGCTCAGCATTGTGTGTTTCCAGGTTGGATAACACTGTCAACTCTGGAATAGAAGCATAGTCACGGATGTTACTGTTCTTTGCCAATTCTGGATTGGCATCACGCCAGGCTTTGGCTGTGCAGTTAAACAGGGCGACATTCAGCAGGTCTGCCTCATCCGCATAGGCAAGCCACTCCGTGTTCTTGGTGTAGTTGCCCTGTGGTAGCACATAGTTCTTCACTGCGTCTGTGTGAATCAGGTAGTTGCTTTTGGACAGAAACCGCTTGGCATCCCATTCCAGCTTCAGCCGGTCGTTCTCTTCGTCCTTTAAGCGCTGATACTCTTTCAGAAGATACAGTTTGAAAATTGGGCTGATGGCAGAACCAAACTCAAAGGCGATATCCTTATGGGCATAGGTGCCGCCATACCTGCCCGCTTGCACATACATGCCAATGGCCTGTGTTTTTCCTATCCATTCTTTTGCGCTGAGCGTAAATGTAGGCAAACCGGCACCAAGTCTAAAGTGGTCAAATTCGACCACTTTGAAATCCGGGTTATACATCATCTCCCAAGTGCCAAGGAACTCGAGGGTGGAGCGGTTGCGCAGCCAGTTTTTGATGACATCTGCTGCCCTGGTGGCATCGCTGCGAGCTTTTGCCATATCGGTCAGGCTGATGTAGTCCTTCTGGTCAACTGTGATGATGGTGATGTCTGTATCTTGTACTGAGATGACTGAAGTTTTTCTGTTCATAAATCCTCCTCCATCATCGTTAACAGTTTCTGTTTCAGGCGTGCATTCATGGGGGAGGAAGGATCAAAGCACATTTCAATGAACTGTCGCATGTCTTCCTGAAGTGGGCTTAGTTTTGGTTTGCATTCATAAAGCTTGCCTTGCGGGTTGTCTGTCCGTCCGAAGATGTAATCGAGAGAAACGTCGAAAAAATCAGCATATTTGATCAGCACATCATACGGTGCTGATGACTTTTCATGCTCATAGCGGTTGAGGTTGGACTGCGGTATTCCAAAGCGCTTGGCTAGCTTTGCTTGTGAGAGGTTTGCGCTTGTGCGAAGCACAGTTAGACGCTTCCCAATCATAGACATAATAAAGTCACCTCATAACATCATGACTTAATCTTACCTCACTGGTCTGCCCCCAGTCTTTGTACCAACCAGTGAGTTAGTAAAGACCGTTTCCTG